>JBDWQA010000009.1:0-66831 GCA_039986835.1 Hyphomicrobiales bacterium | reverse complement strand
TACTTTCTCCGAAGCTGACCTTCTGGCTAACTCATCTGACATTGATGGCGATACGCTCAGTGTCACATCCGTCTCTGTCTCGGCTGACTATGGTGTTCTCACCGATAATGGCGATGGCACATATACATTTGCTCCAGCTGCGGACGTCAATGCAGACGATGTGCCCTTCTCATTCACTGTCTCTGATGGAACCACAACAGACAACGCAACAGCTGTCATGGATATCACTGCCGTCAATGATGCGGCCGTGGTGTCTGGACCCGTCGACTTTGACATGGTGGAAGATGGCTCCATCACCATTACCGAAGCAGAGCTTCTCGCAAACGCATCCGACGTGGATGGCGATACACTGTCTGTTGATAATATTAGGGCCGATGGTGGCAAGCTGACAGATAATGGCGATGGCACGTGGACTTTCGCGCCAGACAAAGACTTCAACGGCTCAATTTCACTTCAATATGATGTATCTGATGGCACAGTATCTACCCGCGGTGGCGGTTGGATAAATGTTGAAGAAGCAAATGATGGGCCGACAGCCGGCTCTGTTAAACTTGGAGAGACCAAGGAAGACACTTCCGTAACCTTCAAGGAGAGTGATCTCCTTGCAAATTCTACAGACATTGACGGCGACAAGCTGACTATTTCCGATATCTCGGTGGACAAAGCGTTTGGCACGATAACAGATAACGGAAATGGTACATTTACGTTTGAACCTGCGGACAATGTAAATGGGGACGATGTCACATTCTCATTCACCGTTTCAGATGGAATTGCGACAGATACGTCTACAGCCACTCTGAATATCACTGCGGTCAATGATGCGGCTCATGATATTGACCTGTCTCACATCGAAGTCTCTGAAAATGAGGGCGGTGCGGTCGTTGGTACTCTGACAACATCTGATGTTGATTCAGGCGACGAGCACTCATACGCTGTTTCTGACGAGCGTTTCGAGGTCGTTGATGGCAAATTGATGCTTAAGGATGGTGTCAGCCTGGACCACGAAGAAGCCGATGCCGTTAAAGTGACAATCACAACGACTGACCAGGGTGGTCTGTCCTACGAAGAAGAGTTCACAATTTCGGTTAAGGACCTTAATGAGGGTCCGACTGATATTACCTTTACGGGCGGCAAGGTCAACGAAACCGTAGTTGATGGTGGGGACTTTGGCACACCTTATGATCCATCAGGCTCTACAGTTGCCGTCCTATCCACGACCGATGAAGATTCCGGTGATACTTTCTCTTATGAAATTTCAAATGATCCATCAGGTCATTACGAAATTGTCGGAAATGAAGTCCGTGTCAAAGAAGGACGCGTCATTGATAGGGAGAGTGAAAGCTCCCACGATGTGACAATCAAGGTTACGGATAGTGGCGGGAAGTCTTACAGTGAGACAGTCACTATTGAAGTCCAGGATTACGAAGGTAACTTTACCAGTGATGCCGTTGGTCGCTCCATTAAAGGCACCAGTGAAGAGGACACGATAACTGGTGACGCTGGAGACAACGCAATCGCCTCCGGCGACGGTGATGATACTGTTTATGCTGGCGGCGGCCAAGATACAATCATGGGCAGTGAAGGCGCTGACTATATTGATGGTGGCGATGGCATAGACACCGTGGATTATAGCGATAGCTCTGAGGGTGTGACAGTTAGCATCCCATTCGGAAATAACTCTGGCGGCGATGCAGAAGGCGACGTTTTAGTTTCGATCGAGAATGTTATTGCTACGGATCATGATGACTACGTCCATGGTTCCAATGACGGCACGGTTGCTGTTATGGGTGATGGAAACGATAAATTTGATAACAATCAGGGCCATACAAATCAGCATGATGTTGTTGATGCTGGCGCTGGTGATGACATCATTTACACCGGAGATGGCGACGACACGATTACCGGCGGCGCTGGAGATGACTACATAAACGGTGAAGGCGGAAATGATACAGCCATTTTCTCAGGTAACTACTCTGATTATACCATCACACAATATGCCAATTCATTCACAATACGCGATGACCGCCCGAGCTCTCCAGATGGGACAGATACTGTCCATAATGTTGAGAATTTCCAATTTTCCGATGGAACCGTTAGTGCGGAAGATATGGTCAATGACGCTGCTGTGGTGTCTGGTCCGACCAGCTTTAGCATGGCAGAAGATGGAACTCTGACCATCACTGAAGCTGAGCTTCTTGAGAATGCCTCGGATGTAAACGGAGATGATCTTTCAGTTCAAAACCTGGCAGCATCAGGTGGTGATCTGACCGACAATGGTGACGGAACCTGGACTTTCTCTCCCGCCGATGACTTTAACGGCTCAATCAACCTCACCTATGATGTCAATGATGGTGAGTTCAACACTTCTGCCACTGGGACAATTGAGGTTGCCGCGGTCAATGACGGTCCTCAAGCGGGCAATGTAGATCTGGGTGCAACCGCTGAAGACGCAACAGTCACATTCTCCGAAGCAGATCTGCTGGCCAATTCATCTGACATTGATGGCGACAGCCTACGTGTGGCCTCTGTCTCCGTCTCAGCAGACTACGGTTCTCTCACCGACAATGGCGATGGTACCTATACATTCGAGCCAGCTGATGATGTGAACGCCACTGATGTGCCGTTCTCCTTCACAATCTCAGACGGCACAACAACTGACAGTGCGACAGCTGTGATGGATATCACCGCGGTAAACGATAATCCAGATGATATTGCGCTCGACAATAGCAGCATCTCCGAAAATATTTCGGGTGGTGTAATTGGAAATCTGACCAGCTCTGATGTGGATACAGGTGATACCCATAGCTACGTTGTATCGGATGACCGTTTTGAAGTTGTTGAAGGGCAATTGAAGCTCAAAGATGGCATTAGTCTCGACTATGAAACTGAAAGCAGTGTGTCGGTCGAAGTCACATCAACGGACCAGAGCGACGGCACTTATTCTGAGACCTTCAACGTTGTTGTAAGCGATGTGAATGAGGGGCCGACAGATATACAGTTCCTCACTACAAACACGGTAACAACGTCTAACTATGGCACCGTCAATGGAGTTACAGTCACAGCTAAATCAATTAATTCCGAAGGCGGCCTGACAAAAGCCTCAGCTGATTATGTCACGCAAACCAATACAGGCTTTGGCGTAGACAACGGGTCTGGCAGTCAAACAGATCAACTGGAATACAACACCAATACCAATCAATCAGAAGAGTTGATTTTTGATTTTGACACTGCCCAAACGAGCGTAACTGTTGATATCGACCGCTTATACGGCAATGAAGGCGGCGGCGGAGAAGAAGGCGTTTGGCAGGTTTATCGCGACGGCGAAATTGTCGGTGCCGGTCACATCGACAATTCAGGCGAAGTGATGACAACCGAGCTCAGTGTTACAGCATCAGATGGCGGTACATTTGATCAAATTGTCTTCACAGCGCTGGACTACGGCGGTGGCAGAACTGGTGAAGGAAACACAAGCGACTATTTTGTCGCAGCTTTGGAGTATCAAAGTGAAGAGACTGTTTCCATCAGTGAGAATTCAGATTCTGGAACGGTTGCGGTACTGTCCGCCACGGACCCTGAAGGTGGCGTATTCACCTACGAATTTGTGGATGCCGAAGGTAATGTCGTTTCAGACAGCAACTTTCAAATTGTTGGCAATGAAGTTCAAGTGCGCTCAGATGCCGTCATTGACTACGAAACAGATACGCAACATGAATTGATCGTGCGTGTGAAAGATGATGGCGGCAACACGCATACAGAAACACTTACAGTTAACGTTGTCGATGAGTACGAAGCAGACATTTCTTTCGATGCGAACACTGCATTGTCATCGACACCAAGTTCGGGTGATGTGATCGCAACAGCAAATTTTGATGCGCACCCTGGAAGTTCAAGTCATACTTATTCCTTAACAGACGATGATTCCGGCAAGTACAGCATCAATTCATCTACCGGCGAACTCACCATCAATTGGGACGCGAGCCCAGGTGACTCAGCTGACACCATTACCGTAAAGGCAAAAGACAATAATGGTCGCACTTATGAAGAAGATGTAACGTTGTTCTTTGGAGGAAACAGCGACGGATCAGTTGAAATCTCCAACTCCAATAGTGCCATAGTTTATGGTTTCGGCGGCGCAGACTCGCTTAAAACAAGTGACGGCGATGATGTCCTTGTTGGAGGGAGCGGTGGAGATACAATCAATGGCAATGCAGGCGATGACGTCATTCACGGCGATTCTGACACGGGTTCATCAAAAGACTACACCTCCGTTATCGAACAGCATTCACCGTTGGCTTACTTGAAGCTGAGCGACAGTGATTCAAAAGCTATTGATGAGACAGGCAACGGCCACAATGGCACCTACCAAAATGGCGCCAGCAGCGGAGGTGCTGGGAACGTTGAGGGAGACAGTGATGCCTCAGCTCAATTTGATGGCACAGATGACTATGTGGAAATACCATCATCAAGCGACTTCCAAATTCCCAATGGCACCGTCAATGTGTGGTTCAAAGTAGATAAACTGAACGGCACACAAACAATCATTTCCAGAGACTCAAGCGGATATGACAGAGGTGGGCATCTAGACATCAGTGTTGCGTCTGATGGCTACATTGATGTTAGGCATCAAACATCCAGCGAAAGCGCCTATATGGATTCTTCGGCGGGTGACGCTGTGTCGCCAGGAGAATGGCACATGTTAACCTACTCATGGGGCAGCACTGGTGCGACATTGTATATTGATGGCGAAGCGGTTGATACCACAAGCAAATCGTTAAGTCTTGAGGGTAACAACGAGCCATGGACAATTGGGGCCAGCCAGCAGGGGAGCGGAGATAATGTTGCCAACAACCTGAGGAACTATTTCGATGGAAGTATTGACGAGGTTGCCATATTCGATTCACCTCTGAGCAGCGATGAAATCAAAGAAGCATTTGACACTTCGGGAACAGCCGAACTTCAGTCTGGAGGGGACGACAACCTGAATGGTGGAGACGGACAAGACACAGTCTATGGCAATGAAGGCAACGACACTATCAACGGTGATGCAGGAAATGATATCCTGTTTGGAGATGCTGGTGATGATAAATTGTATGGTGGTGAAGGGGAAGACACACTTAATGGTGGAGACGGAAAAGACACGATTGATGGCGGTGATGGTATCGATACGGTTGACTATTCCACATCCACCAAAGGCGTAACTGTTAGTCTGGAGAAGCAATACGGCGAAGGTGGAGATGCCGAAGGCGACACAATAGTGAATGTAGAAAACGTGGTTGGTTCGGAATACGCCGACGTAATTCAAGGTGACGCCGGTGATAACACCCTAAAAGGTGGTGGCGGAGATGATCAGTTAAGCGGTGGCGACGGTAGTGATATCTTTATCTATGAAATAGGCGATGGCTCTGACACGGTCTACGGGGGCGCAGGCGGCGGCTGGACCGATGCTATTGAACTTCAGGGCTTTTCTGCAGATTCCTATGGCGCAGACTGGACGCTGGAACTGACAAGCGGTTCAGTTGTCAATGAGGCGGAAGGCACGCTCGATCTGTCAGAAGATGCTTCAGGTACGATCACCTTGGATGATGGCAGTGAGCTTGATTTCCAGCAATTGGAACAGATCAACTGGTAACAAAAGAGCGCCCAATACGGCGCCCTTTTCAACTCAAAATGCTGGCTAGTCAAACCGCTTGCATTGCCTGTGCATGCGTGCGACCACGGCGGGCGAGCAACTTGTTCAAGGCAGAGACATAGGCCTTGGCTGACGCCACCATTGTATCGGTTTCAGCGCCCCTGCCCGTCACCATGATTTCATCGTCTTCCAAACGCACTGACACTTCAGCTTGCGCATCTGTACCTTCTGTAACAGCACTTACCTGATAAAGCTGCAACTTGGCTTCATGGGGTACAATCATCCGGATGGCATTGAATGTCGCATCTACCGGGCCATCGCCAGCCGCTTCCTTGGTGATGTGGTTGCCTGAAACGTCCAACGTCATGGTTGCTTTCTGCGGGCCGCTGGTGCCTGCAATAACAGTCAGCGCAACAACGCGGATGTTCTCTCCAGCAATGGTTGCTTCGTCACTGACAAGCGCTTCGATGTCTTCGTCATAAACATGCTTTTTCTTATCGGCCAGATCTTTGAAGCGATTGAACGCATCCTGAAATGCGTTATCGCCCAGATCGTAGCCCAATTCGATCAGTTTTTCTTTAAACGCATGGCGGCCAGAGTGTTTACCCATGACCAGCGACGTTTCCTTAACGCCAACGTCTTCGGGACGCATGATTTCATACGTTTCAGCGTTTTTCAGCATACCATCCTGATGTATTCCAGATTCATGGGCGAATGCGTTTTTGCCAACGATGGCCTTGTTGTATTGAACTGCAAAACCAGAGACTGTTGAAACCATTTTGGACGTTCTCAACAAGGCTGTGGTGTCAATGCCGGTGCGATATGGAAAAATGTCACCGCGTGTGCGTATAGCCATCACGATCTCCTCCAGCGCTGCATTGCCAGCACGCTCACCGAGGCCATTGATGGTGCACTCCACCTGACGTGCACCCGCGCGCACCCCTGCCAGCGAGTTTGCAACGGCTACACCCAGGTCGTCATGGGTGTGCGTGGAGAAAATCGCCTTGTCGGAATTTGGAACACGATTGATGATAGCAGAGATCATATCGTAATATTCATCGGCCACCATATAGCCCACGGTGTCTGGAATATTGATTGTTGTCGCACCGGCATTGATTGCCGTCTCCACCGCTTTGCACAGATAATCAATTGGGGTGCGAGTTGCATCCATTCCGGACCATTCGACATCCTCAACCAGATTACGCGCTTGGGTAACCGTCTTGGCGACAATTTCGAGCACTTCTTCCTGTGTCTTTTTCATCTGATTGGCCAGATGGATGGGGGACGTTGAGACAAAGGTGTGGATACGACCACGCCTTGCGTGCTTTACAGCAGCCCCTGCCCGATCAATATCTGCCGGAATGGCTCTGGCCAATCCGGCGATTACAGCGTGTTCGCTTTGACGTGCAATTTCAGAAACCGCTTCAAAATCACCATTCGATGCAATCGGAAAACCAGCTTCGATGATGTCGACGCCCATCTCATCCAATTGTTTTGCCACCATGAGTTTCTCATCATGGGTCATCGAAGCACCGGGCGATTGCTCGCCATCACGCAGTGTCGTATCAAAGATCAATACATGATCTTTGTCATCCCCTGCTGCGCCCTTGTTTGCCGTGCTGGCTCTCGCCTTGATCATTTCGTTCATTTTGTACATCCCCTCAGCGCTTTGCGCTAAAATATGCGCAAACACAGTGCTGCGCGTTATTCTTTGAATTTGATGAATTTGCAATCCCCTGAGAGCGCGTCCAGAAAGCTGGACTGCCTACGCTCAGGGGTTGATAAGGAGAAGTGGTAGCAGTGCACGACACAACGCGCGCTGAGCGGATAGCTCTTCGCTTGTAGCTTTTAAAGCTGCGCTGTTGAATCCGGTGTTCGTCATCGTTCGTTCTTGCTACTTGTTCGTGGTAGCAAATTGTCACAACAAAATTGAATTTGCAACCACCACAATAATTTCGACAAAAGCGCTTTATGTTGGCGCTATCGCCCGCGTGCCTTACATCAATAGCACACGCGCATTTCCAGAGTGTTATCATGCTTAAAATACGAGACTTGAGTAAGACTTACACCTCGCCCTCGGGCGTGAATACGATACTCGACGGTATAAATTTGGAGCTTGAAACGCGCCAAAGCCTTGCCCTGATGGGAGAATCCGGCAGCGGCAAAAGTACGCTTTTGCATTTGGTCGGCGGTCTGGATGTGCCGGATAGCGGCAGCATATGTCTTGGGGATACAGACATTGCGACTTTGGGAGATTCCGACCGCGCTGATCTGAGGCAAAAGAAAATTGGGGTCATCTTTCAGCAGTTCAACTTGATACCCAGCCTGAGTGTTGAAGCAAACATTTCGTTTCAGGCACGCATAGCAGGCTGTCTGGACGCTGAGTGGCAGCAACATCTTTTGACAACACTTGGTTTGTCCGGGTTAGAAAAACGATATCCAGAACAATTGTCTGGCGGTCAGCAACAACGGGTTGCGATTGGCCGAACCCTTGCTGCCAAACCGGATTTAATACTAGCAGATGAACCCACGGGAAATCTGGACGAAGCAACCGGAGACAATGTTTTAGCCCTGACGCTTGAGCTCATAAAGGATACGAAAGGATCGCTGCTTTTGGTTACCCACAGCAGCCGATTGGCCGAGCAATTGGATGCACAGGTAAAACTCAGCAATGGGCACATTTTTTAAGTGAAGGGATTGCGCAACTTTTTCTGGACCTTTGTCGGGCTACTAAGCTTCTGGCGGAAAAATCCGCTTTCCTGTGTCACTCTGATTGTTGGTCTTGGCGTGGCCACTGCTCTTTGGAGCGGTGTGCAGGCTTTAAATGCTGAAGCCCGCCAAAGCTACGATCAGGCGGCTTCAACCCTTGGCGCTGATCAGTTTCAATCGCTCATTCCCAGTTTCGGTAGTAGTGTTGCGCAAGCCCTGTTTGTAAAATTGAGGCGCGCGGGGTGGCGCGTTTCACCTGTGCTGGAGGGCCGCATAAGACTAGCAGGGCAACGCTTTCAAATCATTGGCATTGATCCGGTCACTCTGCCAGACCCACAGACAACCCAAAATGACTGGCTGTCCGATTTCTCGAAATCAAACAACGATCTTGTTGCGTTTTTAACGCCGCCTTACCGGGCCTTTGTCAGTCCAGCAATCTTTGACGGTGGATTGGAAACAGACAGGCTTCCACCTCTTGCTGTGCTGGAGGGCCTGCCACCGCGCACTATTCTGACGGATATCGGTATTGCACAAGGGTTGCTCAACAAGGAAGGACAGATTTCCCGACTAATTATTGATGATTTTCAGAAATTGTCTTCAGAGCAATTGAAGAGCACCATCCCAAACGAATTGACCCTTAAGAAACCGGAACAAAACAGCGAATTGGACAAGTTAACGAGCAGTTTCCACCTCAACCTAACCGCCTTTGGCTTTCTTTCATTCGTAGTCGGACTGTTCATTGTAAATTCGGCTGTAGGCCTGGCATTTGAACATCGAAAGTCCATGGTGCGCACCTTTAGAGCCTGCGGCGTATCGGCTAAGACACTCATGTTTGCGCTGCTAGCGGAACTGTTGTTGTTTGCAATCATTGCTGGTGGTGTGGGCGTTCTTGTTGGATATCTCATTGCATCGGCCCTGCTTCCAAACGTGTCTGCAAGTCTTGAAGGGCTTTACGGGGCCTCAGTCACTGGAACGCTCACGCTAAAATGGTATTGGTGGGCCAGCGGTCTTCTAATGGCTATATTGGGAGCACTTTTTGCCGCCGGGTCAAATCTCATCAAACTCGTTCGTATGCCCATACTGTCGAATGCGCATCCATTTGCTTGGCGTGAAGCAGGTCGGCGTATGCGTCGATGGCAAATTGGAATTGCCACGTTCCTATGTCTGGTCGCGCTTGGGGCCTATGCCTTTGGCGGCTCATTGGTGGCCGGCTTCATGCTCATGGGCGCTGTTTTGCTGGCTGCAGCGCTGGCACTACCGAGTGCATTGGCCAGTATTCTATCCCTATTCGAAACACGCGCTAAAAAGCCAATTTCCCAATGGTTCTGGGCAGACAGTGTACAGCACATGTCTGGCTTATCGCTGGCATTGATGGCGCTGCTTTTGGCGCTTGCGATAAATATTGGCGTTGGAACTATGGTTCAAAGTTTTAGAACCACCTTCATCGGCTGGCTTGATCAGAGACTTGCCTCGGACATTTATCTGAACACCGGCACTGAAGAAAAATCAGAAAAAGTTCTGGCTTACTTGAATAGCGAACCAGGGGTTACAGCGATACTGCCCATCTGGAATATAGATGGAGACCTTAATGATTGGCCCATAGAAATTTATGGCATTAAAGACCACGCAATTTATCGCGACCATTGGCCGTTGTTAGCGCACTCCCCTGATGCATGGGACGCTGTTGCGGGAGGTACGCATGTGCTCGTCAGTGAGCAATTGGCCCATAGGTTTGATCTGAAGCCAGGGTCCTCTGTTAAGTTAGGCTCGGAACTTAAAACATTAAGTCTGTCTGTGTCGGGCATCTATTCTGATTATGGCAATCCAATTGGCCAGATATTGGTATCAGTCGAAACACTGATCCAAAACTGGCCTTCCGCCAGAAAAACTCGATTTGGACTGCAGGTAGAGCCAGAACGAAAAGACGCCATCATTGATACGCTTTCAGATAATTTTGACTTCGGCGAAGGCGCACTAATTGACCAAGATGCTCTGAAGTCGCTATCAAAATCGATCTTTGAAAAAACGTTTGCTGTTACGCTTGCGCTTAACGCTCTTACCCTTTTAGTGGCTGGAATTGCTTTGCTGACCAACCTATTGACTTTGTCACAAATGCGACTTCCCCAATTGGCACCTATCTGGGCCATGGGCCTCACGAGAAAACGACTGTCTGTAATCGAGTTGGCCAAGGCTGCGTCCCTGGCTCTGCTCACCACGGTTCTAGCCCTGCCCTTGGGCTTATTAGTTGCGTGGATATTACTCGATGTCATTAATGTAGAGGCGTTTGGCTGGCGAATACCAATTTCACTTTTCCCGTGGGATTGGGTGCGTCTGCTTTTGCTAGCCTTATTCACAGCCATTTTGGCGGCGGCATACCCTGCATACAAATTGAGAAACACACCTCCGAGTGAACTTTTAAAGGTGTTTGCAAATGAACGTTAAAATCGCTCTTGCGGCGGCACTGTTTCATCTGTTCACCAGCGTTTCATATGGGCAAGGCTTTGCTGGCCTCGGCATCGAAGGCGATGACTATGCACAAGTGACGCCAGGAAAGGCTTTCGACTACCCAAAGGATCATGGCGCGCATCCAGATTTTCGCATCGAGTGGTGGTATGTAACAGCAAACCTGAAAGACGAGGCAGGGATACAATACGGTGTTCAATGGACCCTGTTTCGCCAGGCTATGACGCCTCCGCCGCAATTGGATGGCTGGCGCAGTCAGCAGGTATGGCTTGGTCATGCTGCCCTATCCAGCCCAGGAATACACCTTAGCGGAGAAACTGTGGCGCGCGGATTGACGGGACAAGCTGGTGTAACTACCGGACCGCTGGCAGCATGGATTGATGATTGGAGCCTTACCTCCATTGCAAGTGCGAATACTGACGCGCTTTCGTCAATTACACTAAAAGCCAGTACCGCCGATTTTTCTTATGCACTGACACTAAATACTGATAAAAATTTGATCTTTCACGGGCAGTCCGGTGTCAGCACAAAGTCCGAATTAGGCCAGTCATCCTACTACTATAGTCAGCCGTTTTATGACGTATCCGGCGCCTTGAATGTTAGCGGCGTTGACATCAATGTTAGTGGAAAGGCCTGGCTTGACCGCGAATGGAGCAGCCAGCCCTTGTCCACGACACAATCCGGTTGGGACTGGTTTTCAATTCATTTGGATAACGGTGACAAGGTCATGTTGTTTCGGTTGCGGGACACGGCCGCTGACGACTATTATTCGGGAACCTGGATTTCTAAGAGTGGAAACACCGAAACTCTACCACCTGAATCAATCAGCTTTGTGGAATTGAAACGCACCGGTGCTCGAGATGTCGACGTGCCGACGCAATGGCGATTGGAAGTGCCGTCCAAGAAACTTGATATCGAGACCACTGCCCTCAATGAGGATAGCTGGATGGATACATCAATCCGCTACTGGGAAGGGCCGATTAATGTATCGGGAAGCCACAATGGCGTCGGCTATCTTGAAATGACAGGCTACGACAATTCAGAATCGAAGTAAGTTTACTTTTTTGGCCACAGACCAGCATCATCAAAAAAAGCTTTTATCATTTCCGCCAACATTTCCGGCTGTTCAATGCAGGGTAAATGGCCAGCATTCTTGATCACCTCAAACCTTGCATCTGGGATGAGCTTGGCAAGTTCTGCCACCAGCGAAGGCGGTGTTGCGCCATCTTGATCACCCACGACACACATAGTTGGTATCTTTATGTTTGCGGTGGCCTCCGTATAATCAGCGTCGCGGATAGCAGCACATGTTGCCGCATAACCGGCGTCCAACTGCCGAGAGAGCATGGCACGATATCCATCATAGGCTGCAGCCTGTTCCAGCGGATATTCCTTTGAGAACCAGCGTTGCATGATGCCGTCAGCCAGCGACTCAATGCCACCTTCCGACACAGCTGCAATGCGATCGTTCCAAAGCGTGTCGTCTCCAATCTTGTGAGCTGTGTCACACAACACCATCGCCCTGACGAGATCAGGACGTTTTTCATAAAGACCCTGTGCAATTAGGCCTCCAACAGACAGGCCAACAATGATGGCTTGCTTTTGCCCTAACTCGTCCAAAAGCGCTTCCAGATCGTCAATATGGTCCGACATCTTATAAGGCGTTTCACCCAGCTCAGAGAGCCCATGGCCACGCTTGTCATAGGTCAGGATGGCGCACTCGCCCACAAAACGCACGATGACATCGCGCCAGATGCGGAAGTCGGTTCCGAGCGAGTTTGAGAACACCAATAGGGGTGATCCTTCAGGCGCACCGATGACCTGATAGTGGATATTGACGCCATTAACTTTGGAAAACTGCATTCTTGCCTCACATCGCATCCCGAAGGGCCCTGCGTTGCAGGGAGCACGTGAACCGGGTTATAAGGCTTTCACATTCAGTGTGCCAGCAGAAGAGGTCTATCCGCTAAATTTAACATGTGAGAGGTGGTACTGCCCAAAAACCATTCCTGCAATCTGGAATGTCCGTAGCCACCCATGACCACCAATTGTGCATCCATGTCGTTTGCATGCTGATTGAGCACATCGGCCACGCTTTTGTCCATGCTTGCCAAGGCACACACCGAAACTGGAACTGAATGCCGTGCAAGATATGTGGCCAAATCTGCTCCGGGCTCATCGCCAAACCGCTCTGATGCAGCTTGTGGATCCACCATCGCGACATGAACATCCTTGGCGGTTGCCAGCAAATCAATAGCATGTTTTACAGCAATGGATGACTGCACACCGGCGTCCCATCCAAGCATTACGCGCTCCAAACTGGAGATGGATAAGGTGTGATCATTCATAAGTAGAACAGGCCTACCAGTGTCGTATAATGCTCCTCGCATTGCTTGTTGCCACAACACGCTGTCCGCTTTGTACCGGCCGGCAATAATGCACATATCGCTATAGCGGACACGTCTGCTGATTTCCCGTGACAGGGTGCCTGACTGGCTATACTCACTCGCAACATCATATGAGATTGTTTCGAATGGTTTTTGCGCTTGGACCCATTGTTCCAGGTCCTGAACTTTAGCACCAACAACGCCCGATCGGCGACTGAAATCCTCGCCCCAGACTTCAAATGCGCCCGCACCATAGCCAGCAGACATGGGTGGCTGAGGCGTCAAGCCGAGCACGAGGACGGTTAAGTGCGCATCAATATCTGCTGCCAAATGTATGGCAGGCATGAGTACATCGTTAGGTGCATCAACGTCGTGCAGAGCCAAAATTGCTTTGGGATACATGTCTTACTCCTGTTTGATGGTGCTTGTTCAAATTTGCGGGCGTGTCTTCAACTGGCGCAGTTTCTGCACAGCAACGCCGTGGGAACGGCTTCAAGTCGAGCAATCGAAATTGGCTCTTTGCAGGTGGCACAAATACCGTAAGTTCCTGCGTCAATCCGTGATAAAGCCAAATCAATGTGCTTAATTTCTTCCAGGCCAGACTGACCTAGATTTTCGAGCATTTCATCGTCTTCTCGCTCAACGGAACGCTCTTCGACATCCGCATTTGTCGGCTGGTCAAGATCGTTCTCGATTTTATGCAAACGCTTGGTCAATTCCTCACGTCTAAGATTGAGCTTTGATCGAAAAATTGCGCTATCCACTTTTCTTCTCCCGCCTTTTAACGGTCAACCAGAACCGGGCATTTTGCGTGGCGTACAACACGTGCTGCTGTCGAACCCAAGAAATAGTCGGCAAGCCCAGGCCTATGAGAGGCTATAATGACGAGGTCAACATTCTCCTGCTCTGCCGTCGCAACAATCGCGCTGGCTGGGGAGCCGCGTTTGATCTCTGCCAGCACATTTACCTCCGCGCCAACGACCGCATCTTCAAGCTCTTTGCGTGCGCGCAGCAACGTATCATCAAACACCGTTCCAGGAAGTTCCGCCGCAACATATCCAGGCACTTCCTCCACAACATTCAATGCTATGATCTCACCACCATCGGTTAGCAACCGCTCTGCAATGGCCAGAGTTTCCTTGCCGTGATCTGTATCTGTTAAGTCTATGGGAACCAGAATTTTTTTGTACATAACCGTCTCCTTTTGACGTCAAATACATACACCTGGATCACGATACTCTGTTTGACCTGTATCAATTCTACAAATAATTAGATTTTAGATAGCGTCGGTCTTAAACGCCGAGGTAGCGATGCTGAAGATCAGCCTTCAACTCATTTGAGTGGCCTGACCATACCGTCTTTCCCTTCTCCAACAAGACACAACGTCCTGCAATGCTCATCACTTCACGCAGCGACTTGTCGACGAGCAGGATTGCCTGGCCTTTATCCTTTAGCGTCTTGAGCACCCGCCAGATATCGTCTCGAATGACGGGAGCCAATCCTTCTGTGGCTTCATCCAAAATGAGCAACTTGGGATTTGTCATGAGTGCTCTGGCAATAGCCAGCATTTGCTGCTCCCCACCAGAGAGTGTGTTAGCCATTTGAGCTTGCCGCTCTTCAAGTCGAGGGAATAACTCTTGCACACCTTCGATAGTCCATTGACCCGACCTTGCGCTCGCAAGCAGGTTTTCACCCACCGTCAAATTTGGAAAACAACGTCGCCCTTCTGGTACAAGCCCAAGCCCCATCTGCGCGCTTTTATGAGATGGAAGCCCGGTTATATCTGATCCGTCGAAAGTTACTGCGCCAGAACTTACTTTGTTCAACCCGCAAATGGCGCGGATGCTGGTGGATTTTCCCATGCCGTTTCGGCCAAGAAGCGCAACCACTTCGCCTTCTTCTACGTTCAGATCAACACCGAATAACACCTGTGTAGCACCATAACTAGTGGTAATGGATTGGGCATTAAGCAGCACTATCAGAATTCCCCAGATAGGCTTCCTGCACAGATCGCGAGCTTCGAATTTCAGCAGGTGTTCCAGAGGCGATGATCTTACCGTAAACCAGAACGGACACAGTATCTGCTAAACGGAATACCGCATCCATATCGTGTTCAACCAGTAAAATCGGTATGCGGGATTTCAATTGCTCCAGGAATTCAGTCATGGCAGCCGTGCCCTCTGGTCCCAGACCCGCCATTGGTTCATCCAGCACAAGCACCTTTGGCTGCAAAGCCAACGCACATGCAAACTCTAGCTGACGGCGTTCTCCATGGGATAATTCGTCAGCGCGAACGGTAGCGCGTTCCAAAAGTCCGACTTCGGCCAAGGCGATATCCGCCGCTGCACGCAGGCTTTCATCTTTCCACACATTGCGGAAGAAGTGAAAACTTCCTCCCTGCTTTGCCTGCACAGCCAACATGACATTACGTCTTGCTGACCATTCGAGCATGAGATTTGATATTTGAAAGCTTCGACCCAATCCCAAATGCACCCTACGTTCAGGAGAGAAGTTCGAGATATTTGTCGAAACCAATGAAATTTCGCCGTAATCAACACTTAACAGACCGGAAATTTGGCCGATCAAAGTGGATTTTCCGGCACCATTTGGGCCAATGAGCGCATGAAGTTGTCCTGGATAAACTTCCAGCGAAACATCATCGCTGGCGACCAGCGCACCAAACTTCTTTGATAGGTTGCTAACGGACAGAACTGGCTGGCTGGTATCTTTCCGATTGAGTTCAATCATGCTTTGCCCTTCCAGCCAGAAGTCCCATTATGCCGCCATTCGCAAACAATACGGTGCACAGCAGTATCAAGCCCAGGAAAAACTGCCATCGGTCGGTTATCCCACCCAGATAGGTTTCCAGCAATACAAACATTGCGGCGCCAATAAGAGGCCCTAAAAGACGGCCCACACCGCCCAGGATAACGAAAATTATGAGCTCACCAGACATATGCCAACTCAACGTCGTCGGACTTACAAATCCGTTTAAATCTGCAAACAATGCTCCCGCAACACCAACGATGACAGCAGATATTACGAAGGCTGTGAGCTTTATCGGAAACGGAGCAATGCCAACACTTGAAAGCCTTATCGGGTTCATACGCGCGCCTTGGAGAGCAGCTCCAAACCTTGAGTTTACAAATCTCCAGGACAAGAACAAACCAACCAGAAGCAATCCGAAACTTACAAGAAAAAAGGAGAATGACCTGTCGACTGGCACACCTGGGAATTCATTTCTCAGATAGATAGAGAGCCCATCTTCGCCGCCATAAGTAGGCCAGGAAATGGCGAAGTAATACAGCATTTGTGCAAATGCCAAAGTAATCATGATGAAGTAGACACCGGAAGTGCGCAGCGAAATATAACCAATCAAGACAGCGACAACAGCAACAAGCAGCGCCACCACCAGCCAAATAGCCGGCATTTGATTGGTTCCACCAATTTCAAAAGGAATGGATGCAAACAAGCTGCCATCAAAGGCATGAAACGCGGCAATGCCTGCAACGTAAGCGCCTAAACCAAAAAACGCCGCATGACCAAAGCTGACCATGCCACCAAAGCCCAGTGCGAAATTCAAACCAATACCGGCAAGACCTAGAATTACCATGCGCGACAGAAGGTTAGTCAAATAGTCTTCGCCATTAATATGCGCAAAAAGTGCCGCTACCGGCAGCGCGACAAGAATCAACAGGTTTATCCAGCCCTCTCTCGTCATCTCAAGCGTGACCGGAACCGGTTGCCGGAAATAGCCCCTGCGGACGCACCGCCAAAACAATTGCCATAACAATGTAAATGGCCATAGAAGCCAGTGATGAGCCGATTGTGGTAGCGTCTGAGTTCTCCATGAAAAGCCCGAACAAAGTTGGGAGGAACACACGGCCCAACGTATCCACCAACCCAACGAGAATAGCACCAATCAGTGCACCTTTTATCGATCCGATCCCTCCGATGACGATAACCACAAATGCCAAAATGAGAACCGGTTCACCCATTCCCACCTGCACCGATGAAAGAGCACCCACCATGGAACCAGCCAGCCCGGCAAGGCCTGCGCCGAGGGCGAAAACGATGGTGTAGATCAGGCGGATATTCACGCCGAGTGCGGCAATCATCTCACGATCAGATTCACCAGCACGAATACGCATACCAAGCCGTGTTTTGGCAATGAGCCAATAAAGGCCCAAAGCCACAAGCAACCCGACGCCGATTATCAGCAGCCTATACTTTGAATAGGTAAGCCCGCCGACCAATTCCATCGTGCCCGAAAATGCATCAGGGACATCCAGAAACAGCGGCACATCGCCGAATAGCCAGCGTGTGCCTTCCGATGCAATGAGAATAAGAGCGAACGTTGCCAGCACCTGGTCCAGATGGTCGCGTGCGTAGAGACGTTGCATGACAACGACTTCTAAAATTGCCCCCACCAGAGCAGCTCCAGCCATGCCAGCAAACAGGCCAAGCCAAAACGACCCTGTTTCCACGGTCACCCATGCGCAGCAAAAAGCACCGATCATATACAATGACCCATGAGCCAGATTGATGAGGCCCATGACGCCAAATACCAATGTCAGCCCGGCTGCCATTAAGAACAAGGTGACGCCAAGTTGTAGCCCGTTCAGCACTTGCTCAACGATCAAAAGCGTAGACATAAAGCCTCATAAACATAGAAAACCCGGCTTCAACGAACCATTGAAGCCGGGCTGTCGATTTGATTAGCGACTACATTTTGCAGTCGGCTGCGTAAGCATCCTGATGATCTTCCAAACCAGTAGAAACAATCTTGTTTGTCAGCACGTCACCTTCCTTGATAACTTCGCGGACATAGATGTTCTGGATTGGGTGATTATTAGACCCAAAGCTGAACTTGCCCCGAACAGATTCGAAGTCGGCAGCTTTCAAAGCACTGCGGAATGCATCCTTGTCGGACGGATCGGATTTTGCTGCCGCTGAAATGATCAGGTTCGCCGTATCAAACCCCTGGCTCGCATAGAGCGATGGCAGGCGTCCATACTCCGCCTGAAAGGCTGCAACAAAAGCTTTGTTCGCCGCGTTCGGCAAGTCTTTCGACCACTGAGATGAGTTTTTTACGCCCAAAGCAGCATCACCAACTGCGCCTAGAATGCCTTGATCGAATGAGAATGCAGGTCCCAGCACAGGAATATCAACTCCTGACTGAGCATACTGCTTCATGAAGGCAATACCCATCCCGCCAGGCAGGAAGAAGAAGACACTGTCTGCGCCAGAATTTTTAATCTGCGCAATTTCCGCTGCGTAGTCAGTCTGGCCAAGTTTGGTATAGATTTCACCAGCCAACTCGCCCTTGTAGAAACGCTTGTAGCCTGTCAAAGAGTCTTTGCCGGCAGGATAGTTTGGCGCAAGGATGAAGCTGTTCTTGTAGCCTGTATCATTTGCATAATTGCCCATGGCTTCGTGCAAATTGTCGTTTTGCCAAGCTGCATTGAAGTAGTTTTGATGACATCCTTTGCCAGCAAGTGCTGACGGACCTGCGTTCGGGCTGACATAAAAAGTACCGCCGCGAACGGTCTTTGGCACCACCGCCATTGCCAGATTCGACCAAATGATACCTGTTAGAACATCTACCTTATCGCTGGAGATAAACTTGTCTGCGATTTTGATCGCGTTTTCCGGCTTGCGTCCATCGTCTTCGATCAACAATTCAATCTGCTGATCTCCCGCCAATTTCAGTGCCAGTTGAAAGCCGTCCCGAACATCAACACCCAAGCTGGCCCCGCCGCCGGACAAAGTCGTAATCATGCCGACTTTAACGTCAGCCTGTGCCGTTGATACGGCCAGCGGCGAAAGCGCTGCCAATGAAAGAGCAGTCGTTGCCGCCAAAAGCGTTTTCTTCATGAGTTTCTCCCAGTTACGCATGTTTTGTCTTGTCATGGTCACTGTTGTAAACGCCTCAAGTGTCTTTCAGCAAGCATCTCCTGTGAGAGCACGCGCAAAGACTGCAAGATTACCCAAAATAGACTACTTCTGATGCTTATTGCATTGGAGAACTTTGCTGCTGTACGGATGCAGCCTACCCTATCCGATATGCTGTAATATATTTAGGAGCCTGCCAGTGGGGTCACGCACGAAAAATCGCCTAACGCCCCACGGTTCATTGCAGAGCTCATAAGCAATTTCATACTTTCCTGCCTTTGCATTTCGGTAGACCTCGTCGATATTGTCCACTTCAATGGAAACATCTGGCACGGGCGCACCCGAACCGCCCTCACTGGCAATGCTGATTTGAGCTGTCGTTGGCAAATCGGACGCAAAGGTCACGATCCAACCCTGGTTCATAACCAGTTTCAGGCCAAGTACGTTCTCATAGAACGCACGGACATCTTCTGGGTTTTCAAATGCGAAATCTGGGACGATGCGTTTCACTGCCATGCGTTGCTCCTATTGCTGATGAATTTGATGGCTTACACTTGCCTGGTGCAATTGATTGACAGCGTTTTTTCAAATTCGCTAGCCGCCACCAAATTTGCTGTCAGCGCTATAATCCAACGCTGAATCCTGCATCTCAAGATGTAATTGTGTTCCCTTGTAGGGGTGAGCTCTTGCGACCTCTTCGTTTAAGGTTGCTCCCAGCCCCGGCTCTGTCGGCGGTATGATATGTCCATCTTCCAAGTGGATATGTTTTGACAATAACTCCGCGTGAATTCCTCCATAGTTCTGGATAGCTTCAATAATCAGAAAATTCGGCAAGGTGGTTGCCAATTGAATATTTGCTAATGCCGCAATCGGTCCACAATAATGGTGTGGTGCAATTTGCGCATAGTAGGTTTCTGCCATGGCCGCAATTTTCTTGGCTTCCAAAATGCCTCCCACCCTTCCAAGTGCAGGTTGCAGTATCGCTGCAGCATCGGTTTGCAGCACACGGGCAAATTCATATTTCGTGGTCAGTCGCTCTCCAGTGGCAATGGGAACAGACGTGCCTTGTGCGACGTTTGCCATGGCTTCCGGCATTTCCGGCGGCGTTGGTTCTTCAAACCACAAGGGATCATACTTTTCGATGGCCGCCGCCATACGCAACGCGCCAGCTGGCGAAAACTGACCGTGGGTTCCAAACAGAATATCTGCTTTGGTTCCGACCGCACTGCGGATCTCCGCGAGGATATTCACAGAGCGTGCAATGTCGTATTGCGCAGGCTGATGAGGGTCATAAATTGTGTACGGTCCGGCAGGGTCGAACTTCACTGCGGTGAAACCCATCCGCACCATTTCACCAGCGCACGCTCCACAAAATTCTGCACTGTTGTAAAACTCCACCGCATCCTGCCCATCGCTTGGATATAGATAGGTATAGGCGCGCAACCGATCATGCAGCTGGCCGCCAATCAATTTGTAAACTGGCTTATCTGCAGACTTGCCGATGATATCCCAGCAAGCCATTTCAATGCCGCTGAAAACTCCCATTATTCCCGGGTCTGGGCGCTGCGAAAAACCGGAAGAATGGCAGCGCCTATATAGCTTTTCAATATCGTGTGGGTCTTCTCCCAACACGTGGCGCTCCATAACATCCGCCAACATTGCTTCCACCACCTTGGGGCCAAAGGTGGCACTGTAAATCTCGCCATAGCCAACAATATTTTCATCGGTGACCAGTTTTACAAAAACAAAATACCGCCCTCCGAATGAGGGCGGTGGATTGCCAACAACAAATGTCTCAAAGCTTTGTATTTTCATAAACAGAGTTGAAATCAGAACAACGCCAAATGCAATGGACTTTAAAACTTGTTCCGGTGTTTTGTAAGATCAGGCAGCAACGCATTCATCTTCTGGAGAGTGCCTTGCGCAACCGTTTGGATGCCGTTGGATGAGACGAAACTTGAGAGACGGTTTTTACAACAGTCCACGGGAACAAGAGGCGATTGAAATTTATGTGACTTCTATTGTACTAGAGGCACAAAACGCCCGAAAGGCAGTTGAAGATATTCACCATATTGCACCAAGATGCTCACCGGAACATGCAACCGCATGTTCCGGTATCCACAATCTGATGAGCGAAAAAGGCCACAATCCGCGCTTGTTAAAGCAGGAATGTTAATACAACCAAATGAGTGAACAAAAACCATCTTTATCAGCCAGCATGTCAGTATCCGAATTCGACAGTGCATACTTCTATGCAAAAGACCTCAAGGTGTTCGCAAAAACGCTTGGAATACGTGTTGGCAATTTTCGCAAGATCGAGTTGGAAGCCTTGATCCGAGAATTTCTAGCTTTAGGAAACATACCGGATGCGCAACCAGTTTTACCCCGCAAGCAAGGACAATCTAGAGATCAACTGTCGTCAGAAAAGCAAGTGATCAACTACGTTGGTGACAAAAAGACGAAGGCCTTTCTGCTCGAATTGGTGAAAGCTGAAGACCCAAACGTAAAAGCAAAATCTGGTCAGTGGTATTGGCTTAATGACTGGCGTCGTAAGCAGCAGGAAACCAAGACCAGCTTTACCTATCAAGATGTTGCAAACAAGCTTTTGGAATTGATGCAAACTGCAGGACGCTTGCCGCAAATTCCCTCCGCGCGCATGAATAACTTCATAACCGATTTTCGTGCTGATCCAACCAATTCTTGTGCCAGCCGTGAACAAATTATGGCTGCCTGGGAGCATTTGAAAGGCACCAGCGGGCCGAAAACCTATGAAGCCTACAAGGGTTTGAAATCAATCTAGAGACCGGTTCAGGACCGATATTCTACCTCAGCAAATGTTCAGAGTTGGGCATTACAACTATATTGCGTAAGGCCTGCCCCGCTTTGGCTAACGTTATCGCTTCGTTGATCCGGGCCAGTTTGTAGCGCCCTGTCACCAACTCATCTAGCTTTAGCCTGCCTTGCCGATACAGCTCAATCAGCATGGGAATATCTCGTGAAATTAATGCGCTTCCCATGCGTGATCCCAATATGCGTTGGCTTTTGTAAGCAAACATGCCGGGGTCATATTCACTCATCACACCACTTGCGGGCATACCAACAATGACCACCGCACCACCAAAAGCCAGATGATCAAAGGCGGCATCCATAACGGACTTTGCGCCAACAGTGACAAAGACATAGTCAAATCCTCGCCCATCAGTGATATCCGCGACTTGCTGGCCCACTTCTTCACTCGTCACGTTGATTGTGTGTGTGGCCCCAAAAGACATCGCAACCTTCAATTTGCCGTCCGAAATGTCCATGGCTGTCACAGTACCTGCACCGGCAAGCGCAGCACCTTGCACGCTGTTCAAACCGACACCTCCGGTGCCGATAACGGCTACCTGTGCACCTGGTTCAATTTTCGCTGTGTTGAACACAGCACCAAGGCCGGTGATGACCCCGCATGCCAACAGGCTGGCTAAATCCAGCGGAAAATCTTCAGGTATCCTACAAATCTGACTGTGGTGTACCAGCGCATGCTCGGCAAATGCTCCGGTCAACATACCTTGAGAAACCGCCTCCCCTTTCTCACCTGCCAAAGGTCGGGAACTGACACCCTGCACGTTCACCCCCTCGCAACGCACAGGATGGGAAGCATTACAAACATGGCAATCACCACATGCGCGGATAAGGGTTACAACTACATGGTCGCCCGTACTCAAGCCACCCACATCTTTACCGACAGATCGCACAATACCCGATGCCTCATGACCATAAACAGCAGGCAAACTACCGCCCCAACCGCCGTCCATAAATGTGATATCACTGTGGCAAATGGCGCAGGCAGCCACCTCTACCAGCACTTCCTCTGCGGCAGGTGCATCTAAACTAAGAGTCTCAATATTTAGAGGCTTTCCAAATTCCCGGCAAAGCGCGGCTGTGGTCTGCATGTCACCCCTCAAAGCATCAGATTTCCGAAGTAGGGATAAACCAAATTTGCCAGTGTTGTTATTGTGATTGCGACAAGGTTTGATACAGCCCTGCATAAAACACTATGGAACAGGCTAGAAATCTATAGAAACGCTCTCGGCAAAAAAGGCTGAGATGTACACACCCCAGCCTTTTTTTGATTGCACTACAACTGTGTCCATTCGGCATCTGCGTGGCCAGAGGTGACACAAGCTGTAATGAAGCGAACGCCCTCGACGCCATCCGCTACCGTTGGAAAATGAACTTCCTTATCGGGAATTTGACCCGTTCTGGACGCTTTGATCGCAGCGGCAGCTTCGCTGTAAATATTCGCAAAGCCTTCCAGATACCCTTCAGGGTGCCCTGGAGGTGTCCGGGAAACTCGGCCCGCTTCCTCACCTGATCCAGCACCGCCGCGTGTCAGAACCTGCTTTGGTTTACCGTATGGAGTATAATACAGGATGTTTGGATTTTCCTGTTCCCACTCAATGCCTCCCTTTGTGCCATAGACACGCAGCTTCAAGGCGTTTTCATTGCCTGGTGCGACCTGACTAGCCCAGATCATTCCCTTGGCGCCATTCTCATAACGCAGCATAACGTGGATGTTGTCATCCAGATCGCGACCTGGCACAAATGTGGTCATATCCGCCGCAACCTTTTCAGTTTTCAGCCCAGAGACATAGTTTCCCAGATGAAATGCATGGGTGCCAATGTCTCCCACACAGCCACCGATGCCGGATTGTTTGGGGTCTGTGCGCCACGCGGCCTGTTTTTGGCCTGTGCCCTCAAGTGCTTCGGTCAACCAATCCTGCGCATACTCTGCCTGCACCAGTTGAATTGTACCCAACTCACCGCTTTGGACCATAGCGCGGGCTTGGCGGATCATTGGGTAGCCGGAGTAATTGTGGGTCAACACAAACACTTTGCCAGTTTTTTCCACGAGTGCCGCCAACTCTTCCGCGTCTTCCACGGTAGTTGTCATTGGCTTATCACAAATGACGTGGATGCCAGCCTCCAAGAATGCTTTGGCAACTGGGAAGTGCATATGGTTGGGCGTAACGATAGCGACAACCTCAATGCCATCTTCACGCGCAGCTTCAGCAAGTGCCATTTCAGAAAAATCACCGTATGCACGGCCTTCGGAAATGCCAAGTTCCTTTCCGGACGCCTTCGATTTTTCTGCCGTTGATGACAAAGCACCAGCAACTAGCTGAAAGTGATCATCCATGCGGGCAGCAATGCGGTGCACGGCGCCAATGAAGGCACCTTGTCCGCCACCGACCATACCGTATTTGATTTTGTTCATGGGGCTCTCTTACACGTATCTGTTGACGAGGTTTTCCAGATATTCCTGACGACCAGATTTTGGTTCAGGATTGATACCGGCAGAGTGCACCCAGCTTGCAATGTCTTCAAGCTTGTAGGAACCATCCAGCATCTTTGCCGCTTCTGGACTAGACCAACCTGAATACCGGTCTTCAACAAATCCATCCAATGCTCCATCTTCCAGCATGGCGGCAGCGCCCTTGAGTGCGCGAGCCAATGTGTCCATGCCACCAATGTGAGATACAATCAGATCGGATGGGTCAAGAGACTGACGACGTAATTTACTGTCGAAATTGAAGCCACCTTTCGTCAGGCCGCCGCCCTTCAAAATGTAATACAACGCCAATGCCATTTCCGGCGCATTGTTGGGGAACTGGTCGGTATCCCAACCGGATTGGTAGTCGTTGCGGTTGGCATCTACAGAGCCGAAAATACCCAGTGCGAGCGCTGTACAAATTTCATGCTCAAATGAGTGGTTGGCAAGCACGGCGTGGCCAACTTCGATGTTGACCTGCACTTCGTTTTCAAGGCCATGGGCTTTCAGCAGACCATACACGGTGGCCACATCAAAATCATACTGATGCTTAGTTGGTTCCTGTGGTTTTGGCTCGATCAGAATCGCACCCTTGAAACCGATTTTGTGTTTATAATCAACGACCATGCTCAAGAAGCGACCAAGTTGATTCAACTCGCGCTTCATGTCTGTGTTGAGGAGTGTCTCATAACCTTCTCGGCCACCCCAAAGCACATAATTTTCACCTCCCAGCTTATGAGTAACATCCATGGCGTGCTTCACTTGCGCTGCGGCATAACCAAATACCGCTGGGTCGGGATTGGTTGCACCACCTGCCATAAAGCGCTTGTTGGAGAACAGATTTGCCGTGCCCCAGAGAAGCTTCGTTTTTGAAGTTTCCATTTTGCGCGCAAATACATCCGCAATGTCGCTGACGTTCTTGTTGCTCTCTTCCAGCGTGTTCCCTTCTGGAGCAATATCGCGGTCATGGAAGCAGAAAAACGGTGCACCCAGAATGTCGAACATTTCAAATGCAACGTCTGCCTTTAGACGCGCACCGTCCATAGTTTCATTGAACCACGGGCGCTCAAATGTCTGTCCACCAAACGGATCACCACCCGGCCAGCAGAAGCTGTGCCAGTAAGCAATTGCCATACGAAGATGGTCTTCCATAGACTTACCCAGGATCATTTCGCTCGCATCGTAATGGCGGAATGCCAGATCGTTATCGCTGTCTGCGCCTTCATATTTAATCGGCGCAATGTCGCCAAAAAAGCCAGTGCTCATGTTTATTTCCTTAACCGTTCACGAGTGGTTTTATCGCGGGATAGAGCGCGCGATATGTTTCGTATTTTTCTTTATAGGCTGCGGTAAAAGCGGAATTGGGAGAAACGCTCTCCACAATACGCGGTTGCGTACAGACTTCCGCATGATGTGTGCTTGTCGCCGCCATGAGACCTAGACGGGCGGCTCCAAAGCCGCCACCAAAATCGCCAGCTTCCGGCATCAGCAATTCAATATCCAAAGCGGTGGACAGGATGTTCAACAAGGCACGGCTGCGTCCTCCACCTCCGGCAACCAGCGCTCTGTCCATTTTTGAGCCAGCATCAGCCAGCACACGCACGCTGTCACAAAATGCAAACGCAATGCCTTCCAATACGGTTTGCGTCAAAACTGTCTTATCTGTGCTGTGGTCAATACCAATAAATGCGCCACGGGCGCCTGCATCATTATGTGGAGTTCGTTCGCCAGACAAATATGGCAAAAACATTCCACGAGCCGGCCCGGTCATTTCTCCGTCTAATGCGCTGGTTAAGTCTGGAGCAGTTGTTCCAGTGATACCGGAAAGCCAAGTCAAGCTATCCATCGCTGACAAAATGACGCCCATCTGATGCCATGTATCAGGCAAGGCGTGGCAAAATGCGTGCACAGCGCCATCAGTGTTCGGTTGGAATGCATCATTGCTGACAAACACGACACCGGAGGTGCCCAGGGACACAAATGCAGAACCGGGCACTACGGTCCCCAGACCACATGCAGATGCGGCATTGTCTCCGCCTCCGCCAGCAACCGCAATGTTACCGGTCAGGCCCCAATCATCACAAAGCTCTTTTCGCAAATTGCCAGAATTCTGACTGCCTTCGACGAGCGAAGGCATATATTCGAGCGATAGTCCGGATGCAGCTAACAACTCTTTAGACCAATCGCGTTTTTTGACATCCAGCCAACCAGTGCCGGAAGCATCAGACATTTCTGATACATATTCGCCCGTCAGCCACAAGCGCACATAGTCCTTTGGTAGCAAAACCTTTTTGGTGGCCTCAAAAATATCTGGCTCGTGTTTTGCGACCCATGCTAATTTCGGCGCGGTAAAACCGGCCATGATAATGTTTCCGGCAATGCCACGGAAGTCTGCGCTGGCTTCCAGTTCACCACACTCAATAGAGGCTCGGCCATCATTCCATAAAATACAAGGACGCAATGGCTTCCCGTCAGCACCGATTAGCGTTGCACCATGCTGATGACCCGACAGACCAATGCCCGCAAGTCGTGATAAGGCCTCCGGCTGAACAGCCTTCAGTTTGGCCATGGACTGCCGCGTAGCTTCCAACCAGCTTTCAGGGTCCTGCTCTGACCAACCAGGATGTGGCCGCGACACATCCATAGATGTGCTTTCGCTCGCCAGTATTTTCTGATCTTCGGTAATCAAAACCGCCTTTACAGCGGACGTTCCAATATCAAGCCCTAGATAAGTCGGACCGGCTGTTCCCATATTGCCACCTGTGCCATTCGGCATCTTCGGACACTCCCGTAATCGTTATAGCTGAGCGCACAACGTATTGGGGAGCAGGAACAAGATCAACAGCAAACCATCCAATCCATTTGATGGTTTTCCTTCAAAGAGACTCTAAGTTATATCGCTAAGCTGGATCGACCAAAACAACACGCAAATCATTCACATTTGTGCGTGTGGGACCAGTCATAACAAGACGGTTTGCAGCATTAAAGAAACTGTAGCTGTCAAAACCGGTAAGGTAGTCCACAGCCCGGCGCTCCGCATCACCTGCTCTGGAAATATCACCAGGCAGATAAACAGCACCTGCATTGTCTTCCGAACCGTCAATGCCGTCCGTGTCACACGCGATGGCTGAAACGCCGGCCATATCATCCATGGCGATGGCAAAGCTCAGTAAGAATGCAGTATTGCGCCCACCGCGACCGGCTGGACCATTCACTGTTACGGTCGTTTCTCCACCTGATATCAATGCAACAGGGGCAGAAACCGGCTGATTGTAACCCCGCACTTGTTTTGCAATTCCTGCCATGACAAGGCCGACATCGCTCGCTTCGCCTTCAATGGCATCACCCAAAATAAGTGGAGTATAGCCCGCTTCTGCAGCAACATTTGCGGCGGCTTCCAATGATGCTTGCGGCTTGGCAACCATGATGGCTTTTGCGTTTGCAAAACAGGCATCTGATGGATGGGGCGTTTGGGCAGCATCTTGTTTGAGGAAATTGTTGATATGGTCTGGCAGGTCTATCTTATAGCGTGCAAGAATGTCCGCAGCATCCGAAGCGCTCGTGGGATCTGCAATTGTTGGACCTGAGGCGATCGTTCCGAAATCATCACCCGGCACATCGGAAATACCCAAAGTTACCAGTTTCGCCGGATAAGCTGCTGCAGCAAGGCGCCCGCCTTTGATGGCAGAAAGGTGCTTGCGCACAACGTTCATTTCGTGAATGGCAGCGCCTGATTTCAACAAGGCCTTGTTGATGGCCTGCTTATCATCAAGTGAAAGGCCTTCGCCCGGCAGCGGTAGCAAAGAAGAACCGCCACCTGAAACCAAAAATAAAACCAGATCATTGGGGCCGGCCGCTTGTGCCAACGCCAATATGCGCTCCGCAGCGGCCAAGCCGCTTGCATCTGGCACTGGATGATTAGCTTCGACGATTTCAATGTATTCGCAAACGACAGCAGCGCCGTATTGAGTGACAACCAAGCCGCTTGGCTTGATGCCCCAATTGCTGACAATCACGTTTTCCGCAGCTTTGGCCATAGCAGCAGACGCTTTACCTGCGCCAAGTACAATGACCTTGCCCTTTGGTTTTTCCGGCAGGAAAGGTGGAACCACGTGGTCCGGATTTGCCGCCGCAACAGCTGCGTCGAACATGGCTCTCAACAAAGCATCTGCTTTGCTCATGCAGCCATCTTCTTGGCTGTTTCAGCCCCAAGCACAACAACTGGCGTGTACTTATTAACGCGTTCGTACAGATCGATCACATCATGGTTCCACATGCGGATACACCCGCTGGACACTGATTTGCCAATGGACTTTGGCTCGGTTGTTCCGTGAATGCGATAAAGCGTATCTACTTCGCCCTCAAACAGATAAATAGCGCGTGCGCCAAGTGGGTTGTCCAATCCACCAGCCATGCCCTCAGGACCATATTTTGCAAGTTCTGGGCGGCGTTTGATCATTTCTGCAGGTGGGCGCCAAGTTGGCCATTTGCGCTTTCCAGCTACATAGGCGTTGCCCGACCATGCCATACCTGCCTTGCCCACGCCCACACCATACCTCATGGCATACCCGTTTTCATGGACCAGATAGAGATAGTGATTAACCGGATCGACAACGACTGTACCAGGGCGCTCTTTCGTCTGGTATTTTACCACTTGTCGATACAGCCTTTTGTCCGCCTTCTTGGCAACTTCCAGCGCATCAAGTGGAAACTCTTCTTCTGGTTTGGGGCCATATGCAGTGGCGTAATAGTCGTCATCCAGCAGGCCTACTTTCAAACCATCAGGCGTGCATGCTGCCAGAGCCATTGCGCCACAGCCAAGCAATAAGGTACGGCGCGAAAACTTGGCAGAATTCTGAATGGAAAATTGAGTCATTGTTCGCCTGACATATGGTGGTTTTTGGAGGTTTAACCAAGCTGCGGAAAGATAACAAGTAAAAGCACAAATCTCTGTGCCAGACCGCTTGGAATTTAGTATTTTGAGGCCTCTTTGCCACAGATGCCATTTCGCAAATCCCTTATTACCACTAGACAAGTCCAAAAAAATTTGTCCAAATGGTAAAAATTTGCAAAACGGAGATGCAAAAATGGCGGAAAACATGCGTGTGCCGGATATTAAATCCGGACGACTTGAAGCAGATGACTACCTGGAAAACTTCTCAGATGCCTATCCACTACTCAATAAGCGGGAAGCCTTTGTAGAAGCAGAGCGCTGCTATTTTTGCTATGATGCACCTTGCGTGCAAGCGTGTCCGACTTCGATTGATATCCCTCAATTCATCCGGCAAATCGCTACGGACAACCCAGACGGTTCGGCCAAAACTATTTTTGAGCAAAACATTTTGGGTGGCATGTGCGCACGTGTCTGTCCAACGGAACAGTTATGTGAAGAAATGTGTGTGCGCGAAGTGGCGGAAGGCAAGCCCGTTAAGATTGGCGAATTGCAACGCTACGCGACCGATCACTACATGACTCACAAGGACCAACCGTTTGAACGGGCTGCTCTTACTGGTAAGAAAGTAGCTGTTATTGGTGCTGGCCCTGCTGGTCTTTCTTGCGCCCACAGGCTCGCATCTCATGGGCATGATGTTGTGTTGTTCGATGCCAATGAAAAACTTGGTGGTCTCAATGAGTATGGCATCGCGGCCTACAAATCGACCAAGAACTTCGCACAAAATGAGGTCGAGTTTGTGCTTGGAATTGGCGGCATTAAAGTTGAAGCAGGAAAGGCCCTCGGCCGGGACGTGACACTATCACAACTGCGCAATGATTATGATGCGGTCTTTATTGGCGCTGGCCTTGGCGCAGTTAACGCGCTTGGTATGGATGGTGAAGATGCTGACGGCGTATTGGATGCTGTCAGTTACATTGCAGATCTGCGTCAAGCCGACCAATTGGATACCCTGCCTGTAGGTCGGAAGGTCGTTGTAATCGGTGGCGGCATGACGGCAACTGACATTGCAAACCAGACGAAACGTCTGGGAGCAGATGATGTAACAATCGTCTACCGTCGCGGTCAGGATCGCATGAATGCTAGCTCAAAAGAGCAAAAGTTTGCACAAACCACAGGCGTTACTATCCGAACTTATGCTGCACCCCAGGCACTCATTGCCAATGGCGCTGTCAACGCGATTACATTTGAAAATGTAGAAGAAAAAGACGGCAAGCTTTCTGGCACCGGCGAAACCTTCACGCTTGAAGCGGATATGGTGTTCAAGGCAATTGGCCAAACTCTGCATGGCGCCGAGCTTGGTCCCGACTTTGGCAAAATTGAGTTGGAAAACGGCCGTATCAAAGTCAATGCAGACCGTAGGTCCAGTCTGCCGGATGTCTGGGCAGGCGGTGACTGCGTTTCAGATGGCAACGACTTGACGGTTGTGGCTGTTGAAGACGGCAAATTAGCCGCCGAAAACATCAATCAATTCCTAAAAGGGTAAGGAGACAAGACCATGGCAGATCTTCGTAGCAATTTCGTCGGCATTAAATCCCCTAACCCGTTTTGGTTGGCTTCTGCGCCGCCCACTGACAAAGCGTATAATGTCGTGCGTGCATTTAAAGCCGGTTGGGGCGGCGTTGTCTGGAAAACGCTGGGGGAAGACCCTGCAATAGTTAACGTAAATGGCCCGCGTTATGGTGCGAGCTGGTCCAATGATCGTCGCTTGATCGGCCTCAACAACATTGAGCTGATTACAGACCGTCCGCTGGAAACAAATCTGCGCGAAATCAAAGAAGTCAAACGCGATTGGCCAGATCGGGCGATGGTCGTGTCACTTATGGTGCCGTGTGAAGAACCTAATTGGATCAACATCCTGAAACGCGTTCAAGACACTGAAGCAGATGGCATCGAATTGAATTTTGGCTGTCCGCATGGCATGTCAGAACGGGGCATGGGCGCAGCGGTTGGCCAAGTTCCAGATTATGTGGAGATGGTTACGCGGTGGTGCAAGCAGCACTCAAACATGCCGGTGATCGTGAAGCTGACTCCGAATATTTCTGATATTCGTGGTCCTGCAAACGCGGCAAACAATGGTGGTGCTGATGCGGTTTCTCTCATCAACACAATCACTTCCATTATGAGCGTTAACCTGGACAGCTTTGCGCCAGAGCCAACTATTGATGGCAAAGGGACACATGGCGGCTATTGTGGCCCGGCTGTAAAGCCAATTGCGCTGAACATGGTGTCGAAAATTGCAACGGACCCAGCCACAGCTAACCTTCCGATTTCCGGTATTGGCGGCGTTACAACGTGGCGCGACGCAGCGGAATTCATAGCGCTAGGGTGTGGCAATGTGCAGGTTTGCACTGCCGCCATGACCTATGGTTTCAAGATTGTCGAAGATATAATTGACGGCCTATCCGACTATATGGACAGCAAAGGTTTTAACAGCGTTGATGAGCTGGTTGGCAAAGCGGTTCCAAACGTAACTGAGTGGCAATACCTCAACCTCAACCACATTACCAAAGCAGTCATTGATCAAGATTCATGCATCAAGTGTGGTCGTTGTCATATCGCCTGCGAAGACACGTCTCATCAGGCAATTACTTCCATGCTAGATGGAGAACGGCATTTCGAAGTGATCGACGAGGAATGTGTTGGCTGCAATTTGTGCGTTAACGTCTGCCCGGTTGAAAACTGCATAACAATGGAAGAAATGAACGAAGGTGTTGATCCACGTACAGACGTTCCAATTTCCAAAGACTATGCAAATTGGACAACACACGTGAACAATCCAAGTTCGCCAAATTTCATTCCAGCATCCATTACTGAGCCGGCGGAATAAATTATGACCAAACAACGCGTCACGGGCATTGGAGGCATTTTCTTTCGAGCAAAGGAGCCTTCTGCTCTGGCGCGTTGGTACAGCGATAATTTAGGGGTGGATGTCGTGCCAAGCGACTACGATACGGTGCCTTGGCAGACCCAAGCTGGGACAACAGTTTTCGCGCCATTTAGCTCTGACACAGATTATTTTGGGCGCGATGAACAGACATGGATGATCAACTTTCGAGTTGCAGACATGGATGCTATGATTCTGCAGCTGGAAGCGGCGGGGATAGATGTCAAACTGGACCCGGATGCCCAACCCAATGGCAGATTTGCCCGACTTTACGACCCAGAGGGCAATCCAATAGAATTATGGGAACCGGCCTAGCTGGCAAATGCGCCCCAGACACCTTGGGCGCCTAATTGTTTCGGTAGGAGAAAATCCACAAGACTCCAAATAAAACGCCCAGCAATGCCGCGAATGTCACATGCTGACTGAGTGACAGGCCGAGGTCATAGGAAAATGGGAAAAACACTCCGATTAGGTTTGCACCCAGCTGCTTTTCAAGCATTGCTTTAACAGATGCCGCATTGACAATTGCAGGGAAAAGCAATGCGTGTAGCAAAACACTCCAAACACAACTCACCGTTAGAGATTTCCAACCACTCAAAAGCCAGTAATACGGCAAGAGCAACGGCAGGCCTGTGAATAGAAACGTTGCGACATAACTTGAGAATTGCAAGTGCCCGAGGTTCTTCAACCCGGCTAAATCGATTCCGAAGATCGTTTGCGTCACAAAATAGCAAAGATAGAGAAAAATAGACGCCAGCAGCGCACTGAGAAGATAGGTAAAGGCTCGGCGCATTCACGAATTCCGGTGTTGGAGCCTGGTGTTAAAAACGACAAGATAAGAGGTATTCAAGCTTTTGTGATATCCGGCACCAGTGGTCAAGAGCCAAACCAACACAAGTTTTGTATCATTGGGCAGTGTTGAAAAGGATTGATGTAGATACCACAAGAGTCCTACCTAGGTAGCAACCCAGTCATCAGAACCCTTTCCAGAGTGCTCTGTGCATCAGCATAAGTGGTATCGCGCTTTTCCTCTCCCAGCAGTGCGGAAATCTGAACTTCAAAATCGGCGTAGTGCTGGGTCGTGGCCCAAAGCATGAAGATGAGATGGTGCGGGTCAACTGGATTTAATTTGCCTGTTTTGCACCAATGTCGAATGACAATTGCTTTCTGTTCAACGAGCTCTTTCAAATGGCCGGTCAAGACTTCACCAAGCAGCGGTGCACCATTCAAAATTTCATTGGCGTACAGACGAGAATCTTCTGGCCGCTCCTTCGACATCGCCAATTTTGCTCGCATATAAGTCAGGATTTGTTCGGCGGGGTCGCCATCCGGATCAAGACGCTCCAAAGGATCCAGCCAGCGGGCCAGAACCAGTTCAAGAACGGCGATGTAAAGATCCTTTTTGCTGCGATAGTAATACAACAGGTTTGGCTTGGTCATGCCTGCAGCTTTGGCTAGTTGGTCCACGGTAGCACCACGAAAACCGTTGGATGCGAAAACCGTCAATGCACCATCAAGGATACGTTCTTGATTGCGCAATTGGATGCGTGTTGGCTTGCGTCCTAACGCTTCACCTAATTCTTCAGGTTTTGCCTCTCCCAAATCCATTCTTTGCGCGAAACCGCTCTCCCTGTTGCCGAAATTTGTCGGCTCTTGTTCTTTTTTCTATGTGAACCCTTCTACCCACCGAATGTCGAATGGGAAAGGGCTTGTGAGTATTTCAGTTTGTGTCTAACCTCTCATTTGACCAATTGGTCAGAAATTGTGCTCTTCACCTAAGAACGTGATCGCCACAAAGTCAAACCAACGTTCCAAAAAGGTATTGGGACTTTGATTGATATACGCTTTGGAGAGGGTGTATTTCTAGCCAATGTGTGAATTGCGGGAGACTATTCAGTCATGAACATTCAGACACCAAATAAGAACAATAGCCTTGAAGCCTTCTGGATGCCGTTTACGGCCAACCGGCAGTTCAAGGAAAATCCGCGCATGTTCGTGGGCGCACAGGACATGCACTACACAACTGCGGACGGACGCGAGGTGCTTGATGGCACGGCCGGTCTTTGGTGCGTGAATGCTGGTCACTGCCGCCCCAAAATCACTGAAGCGATTCAAGCTCAAGCAGCAGAGATGGACTATGCGCCTGCCTTTCAGATGGGACACCCCAAGGCCTTTGAACTGGCAGAGCGGCTGGTTGGGTATATGCCAGACGACATCAACCATGTGCTTTACACGAATTCCGGCTCAGAATCAGTGGAGACGGCGCTGAAAGTTGCTCTCGCCTATCATCGCGTACGCGGCGACGGCTCGCGCTTTCGCCTGATTGGTCGCGAACGCGGTTATCACGGAGTGAACTTTGGCGGCATCTCAGTAGGCGGCATCGTCGCAAACCGTAAGATGTTTGGCACATTGCTGACTGGCGTTGACCACTTACCGCACACCCATGACATTTCTAAAAATGCCTTCACAAGGGGAACGCCAGACCATGGTGCGGATCTCGCTGATGAACTTGAGCGGATTTGCACTTTGCATGATCCCTCCACCGTTGCTGCCGTTATTGTCGAACCTGTTGCTGGCTCCACAGGGGTTCTAATACCACCTCAGGGCTATCTGCAGCGCCTGCGCGATATTTGCGACCAGCATGGCATTCTGCTGATCTTCGATGAAGTGATTACAGGTTTTGGTCGTTTGGGTTCTCCATTTGCAGTTCAGCATTTTGGGGTAACGCCAGACATCGTTATCACGGCGAAAGGCCTGACAAACGGTGTTATTCCAATGGGTGCCGTATTTGTAAAAGACCACATCTATGAGGCCTTCATGCAAGGTCCTCCTCACATGATTGAGTTCTTTCACGGATATACCTATTCAGGAAACCCCATGGCCTGTGCAGCCGGCCTTGGTGCGCTGGATACTTACGAGGATGAAGGCCTTTTCGAACGCGGTACCGAGCTTGGAAAATACTGGGAAGATGCCCTGCACTCCATGAAAGGTCTGCCTCATGTCATCGATATTCGAAACATTGGATTGATTGGTGCGATTGAGCTGGAACCTATTGCAGGTGAGCCAACCAAACGCGCATTCTCTTGCTTCCTTGAAGCATATGATCGCAATCTACTCATCAGAACCACCGGAGACATCATAGCTATGTCCCCCCCATTAATGATTGAAAAAACACAAATAGACCAAATCGTCGATACGCTCTCTGGCGTGTTGAAAGATGCAGCTTAAGGGAAGCAGGAAATGGCACGCGTTGATAATATTATCGGTGGCGAAAAACACGTAAGTGAAAGCGGGCGGACGATGCCGCTTTTTAATCCTGCCACCGGTGAGCAAAATGGTGAAGTCGGCATGTCCACGGTCTCTGAGTTGGACAAGGCTGTCGATGCTGCCAAGGCCGCCCTTCCCGGCTGGGCAAACCTGCCGCCGCTGAAGCGCGCCAATGTGATGTTCAAGTTCAAATATTTGGTTGAGCAGAATTTTGACCGGATTGCGAAAGCGATTTCTTCAGAACACGGCAAGACCCATGACGATGCTCTGGGTGAAGTACAGCGTGGCCTGGAAGTTGTGGATTTTGCGTGTGGCATTCCACACCTTTTGAAGGGGGAATTCTCCCGCAATGTAGGTCCGGCAATCGACAGTTTTTCCGACCGGCAGCCGCTTGGTATCGTGGCAGGCATTACACCCTTCAACTTTCCTGCCATGGTTCCCCTTTGGATGTATCCAATGGCGATTGCCTGCGGCAACTGCTTCATTCTGAAACCATCTGAAAAAGACCCGTCCGCTGCCAATCTGGTAGCTGAGCTGTTCATGGAAGCAGGTTTGCCTGCTGGCGTTCTCAATGTTGTTCATGGTGACAAAGAAATTGTGGATGCCATCCTCACTCACAAGGATATCAAGGCAGTATCTTTTGTTGGTTCCACGCCGATCGCAGAATATGTGTACCACACCGGTACTGCCAACAATAAGCGTGTGCAAGCGCTGGGCGGCGCGAAAAACCACATGGTTATTATGCCGGATGCGGATATCGATAAGGCAGCTGACGCTCTTATGGGCGCCGGCTACGGTTCAGCCGGCGAACGTTGTATGGCCATTTCTGTTGCGGTTCCGGTTGGTGATGCGACAGCCGACAAGCTGGTTGCAGCTCTGAAGCCGCGTATTGAATCATTAAAGATTGGACCAGCAACTGATGCGCAGGCAGATATGGGTCCGCTTGTCACCAAACAACACAAAGACAAGGTTGTTGGTTACATTGATGCTGGCGAAAAAGAAGGCGCGGAATTGGTCGTGGATGGCCGTGGACTGAACCTGCAAGGCTATGAAAACGGTTACTTCGTGGGCGGCACGCTCTTTGATCGTGTAACCACAGATATGACGATCTACAAGGAGGAAATCTTTGGTCCGGTCCTCTCAGTAGTTCGTGCAAACAGCTTTGAGACCGCCACGAGCATGATCAACGATCATGAATTTGGCAATGGCACCGCTATTTTTACTCGCGATGGAGACGCAGCACGCTCCTTCGCGGATAGTATTGAAGTTGGCATGGTTGGTATCAACGTTCCAATACCTGTGCCTGTGGCCTACCATTCCTTTGGTGGCTGGAAGCGGTCGCTGTTTGGTGATCACTCGATCTATGGTCCAGAGGGCATCCGTTTTTATACGCGCTTGAAAACCATCACCAGCCGTTGGCCTGATGGCATTAAAGACGGCGCTGTATTTACATTCCCGACTATCTAAGTGAGGCAGATACCATGGCAGCTCCAAGTGATAATCTAAAAATCAACGGCGACCGTCTGTGGGATATGCTCATGGAGATGGCCAAGATCGGTCCTGGAATCGCAGGTGGCAACAACCGCCAAACGGTGACGGACGAAGACGGAGAAGGACGTGAGCTCTTTAAAAAATGGTGCGACGCTGAAGGTATGACCATGGGCCTCGACCAAATGGGCAATATGTTCATGCGCCGCGAAGGGACAGACCCGGACGCCCTGCCTGTTTACGTAGGTTCCCACCTTGATACCCAACCAACAGGCGGAAAATACGACGGGGTTTTGGGGGTTCTGGCAGGACTTGAGGTCATTCGCACGTTGAATGATCTGGACATGAAAACCAAGCATCCGATCGTGGTCACCAACTGGACCAATGAAGAAGGCACACGCTATGCGCCTGCCATGCTTGCTTCCGGCGTGTTTGCAGGCATGCACACGCAGGACTGGGCTTATGAGCGTGAAGATGCTGAAGGTAAGAGCTTTGGCGATGAGCTGAAACGCATTGGCTGGCGTGGAGACGAAGAAGTTGGCGCCCGCAAAATGCATGCTTTCTTTGAGCTGCATATTGAGCAGGGGCCAATATTGGAAGCGGAAGGCAAGGAAATTGGCGTTGTCACTCACGGCCAAGGCCTTTCCTGGACGCAAGTGACAATTACCGGCAAGGAAAGCCATACCGGCTCAACCCCAATGCCAATGCGTAAAAACGCCGGACTTGGCATGGCGCGCGTGTTGCAGTTGGTTGATGAAATTGCATGGTCGCACAAGCCAGATGCCGTCGGCGCGGCAGGGCATATTGATGTGTTCCCGAACAGTCGCAATGTTATTCCGGGCAAGGTCGTCTTTACAGTGGATCTGCGCTCACCACAACTCGCGGTTATCCAAGACATGGAAACACGTCTCAAAGATGGCGCCAAAAAAATCTGCGACGAGATGGGCCTTGAGGTTGCTTTTGAAAAAGTCGGCGGTTTTGACCCAGTTACTTTCGACGAAAAGTGTGTGACAGCGGTGCGTAACGCCGCGGAACGGTTAGGCTACAGTCATCGTAATTTGATCTCTGGGGCCGGCCATGATGCCTGCTGGATCAATCGGGTCGCACCAACCGCCATGGTCATGTGCCCATGCGTCGATGGTTTGTCACACAATGAAGCGGAAGAAATTTCGCCGGAGTGGGCCAAAGCCGGCGCAGATGTTCTGTTTCATGCAGTGGTGGAAACAGCGGAGATTGTGGAGTGAGTGAAACCGCGACAAAGATGCCATGGACGCCTTTTTTGGCGCTTGGCATTATTTGGGGAGCCATTGCAGGAATTCTGCAGACGGTTTTACAGCGTTGGGTCACAGGATCGATATCTGAAATCACTTGGCCGTTGGTAATAGGCAATGCGATTATCTGGTTTCTTGCGGCACTGGCATTCGCGGCTTGGCTGCGGTGGAGAGCTGGCAAAAGGCTGAAAGCGAAAGAACTTGAGGATGCAACGCCCGAAGAATGAGCGTTAGAAACAGCGGAGAAGCAAAGTCATGACCAAAGTCATTAAAGGCGGCACCATTGTTGCGGCAGATCGCACGTATAAGGCGGATGTGCTGATTGATGGTGAGAGTATTGTTGCTATCGGTGACAATCTGGAAGGCACCGAAACCATTGACGCATCCGGTTGCTACATCATGCCTGGCGGCATTGACCCGCACACCCATTTGGAAATGCCTTTCATGGGCACCCACTCCTCCGATGATTTTGACAGCGGGACTGCCGCAGCTATCGCTGGTGGCACTACCATGGTGGTTGACTTCTGCCTACCGGACCCCGCTGGTGGTCTTATGGACCCATTACAGCAATGGTATCAAAAGGCTGGCAAAGCCCGTACCGACTATTCCTTCCACATGGCAATTACCGGCTGGAGTGAAAAAGTCTTCAATGACATGCCCAAAGTCGTGGCGGAAGGCATCAACACCTTCAAACACTTCATGGCTTACAAAGGCGCTCTGATGGTGGATGATGATGAGATGTTTGCATCTTTCTCCCGCTGCGCAGAAATTGGTGCAATGCCGTTGGTCCATGCTGAAAACGGTGACGTTGTAGCTCAACTGCAGCAAAAACTGCTGGCAGAGGGTAACAATGGCCCGGAAGCACACGGATACTCACGCCCGCCGGAAATCGAAGGCGAAGCGGCTAACCGCGCCATCATGATTGCAGATCAGGCAGGTGTACCGCTCTACATCGTGCACGTTTCATGCGAGCAGGCTCATGAAGCAATCCGTCGTGCCCGCCAGAAAGGCATGCGGGTCTATGGAGAACCACTCGTGCAGCATCTGACTTTGGATGAGAGTGAGTACCAGAATGCAGATTGGGACTACGCAGCCCGCCGGGTCATGTCTCCTCCATTCCGAGACAAACTGAACCAGGATGGCCTGTGGGCAGGTCTTGCGTCTGGCAGCCTGCAGGTTGTCGCGACCGACCACTGTGCATTCACAACAGAACAAAAACGTTTTGGCGTTGGTGACTTTACCAAAATTCCGAACGGAACCGGTGGTCTGGAAGATCGTTTGCCGGTTCTTTGGAGCAGAGGCGTTCGCACTGGCCGTCTCACAATGAATGAATTCGTGGCGGTGACTTCAACAAATATCGCTCGTATTCTGAACATGTACCCGAAAAAAGGTGCGATTTTACCCGGTGCAGATGCAGATATTGTGATCTGGGACCCGGAAGCGACCAAAACCATCAAAGCCGACACGCAGAAATCAGCCATCGACTACAATGTATTTGAGGGTTTCGAAGTGACTGGCCTGCCGGTCATGACGCTAAACCGCGGCGACGTTGTTTACAAAGAAGGCGATGTAATGGGCGACACGGGCCGTGGACGCTTCATTAAACGTGAAGCCAATGCACCCGTGAATCAGGCACTTTCCACCTGGAAAGGCATTACAAACCCACGCAAAGTTGAGCGCAGCGGCATTCCAGCCAGCGGCGTATAGCAAAATCAGATAGTTGCGCGCCGCTTCAATGGCGCGCAACCTTTCCGAACGTAACAAACAAGGCCAGCTTTCGGTAAGACCTTGGAATATTAGGACAAAGAATGAACAGCGTTGAGACCACCACCCCGGCAGACCCAAAGGGGCAAAGTAAATCGGTAATTCAGGTGGATGATCTGTCTTTGACCTTTGAAACCAATGATGGCCCAGTTCACGCTTTGGCCAATATTGATCTGACGGTTTCCGAAGGTGACTTTGTGTCTTTCATTGGTCCATCAGGTTGCGGGAAAACCACCCTTCTGCGTGTCATCGCAGATTTGGAGAAACCCACAGGCGGCGGCATTGCGGTGAACGGGCTTACGCCGGAAGAAGCTCGTTTGAAGCGGGCTTACGGATATGTTTTCCAAGCCGCAGCTCTCTACCCATGGCGTACAATCGAGAAGAACCTAGCGCTACCTTTGGAAATTATGGGCCTTTCCAAGGACGAGCAGCGAGTGCGTATTGAAAAAAACCTGGAATTGGTGAACCTGACCGGCTTTGAAAAAAAATTCCCATGGCAATTGTCCGGAGGTATGCAGCAACGTGCATCCATAGCCCGCGCTCTCGCTGTGGAACCAGACTTGCTGCTGATGGATGAGCCATTTGGTGCGCTGGACGAAATTGTCCGCGACCATTTGAACGAGCAGTTGCTGAAACTCTGGCGCAAGACCAACAAAACTGTTGTTTTTGTGACCCACTCCATTCCAGAAGCGGTATTCCTTTCAACCAAAATAGTGGTGATGTCACCCCGGCCGGGCCGCGTCTATGACGTCATCGACTGCAATTTGCCGCGAGATCGCTCGCTTGATAGTCGGGAGACTCCTGAATTTCTGGAGATCGCTCACCGGGTCCGCGAGGGCCTGCGCGCAGGGCATTCTTACGATGACTGATGCGGTGCTTCAAACAGTTGGAATACATAGACCGAACCTTGTTAAACGAGCCTTTTCTGGTTCGTTCTTACCTGTGCTGGTCATCGTCGCCGCGATCATCTTGATTTGGTATGTCGGCGCAGTTTCTCTAAATGCGAAGTTTCAAAGAGGGCTAGACGAACGAGCCAATATTACGCCCACGACCATAGAGTTTATAGACTCCACGCTTAATCAGGAGCGTCCCGTCCTTCCGTCTCCTCACCAGGTAGCGGAGAACATTTGGGATACGGTTTTCAACAAGAAAATTACATCAAAACGCAGCCTCGTGTATCATGCCGGTGTTACGCTCTCCTCTACTTTGCTTGGCTTTCTTATGGGCACTGCGCTTGGCATTTTGCTGGCGACGATCATTGTCCATGTCATCTCTATGGAAAAAAGCCTGATGCCGTGGGTAATCACTTCTCAGACCATCCCTATTCTGGCGATTGCACCAATGGTTATTTTGGTTTTGGACGCCGTTGGAGTACGTGGGCTTTTGCCAAAAGCGCTTATCTCCACTTATCTTTCTTTCTTCCCAATTACCGTGGGAATGGTCAAGGGCTTGCGCTCACCCGACAAAATGAATTTGGATTTGATGCGTACTTACAGCGCCAATAAATGGCAAACGTTTTGGAAGCTGCGTTGGCCCTCATCCCTGCCCTATCTTTTCACCAGCATGAAGGTCGCCATCGCGATTTCACTGGTGGGTGCCATTGTTGGTGAACTGCCAACGGGTGCAGTGGCGGGTCTTGGGGCACGCCTTCTTTCCGGATCTTACTACGGGCAAACCGTATTGATCTGGTCTGCATTGCTGATGGCCGCTTTTTGCGCTGCAATGCTCGTGGCTCTGGTTGGTGTGGCAGATAAAATGGTCCGCAAACGCATGGGTGAAAAAGCGGAGCAACGGCCATGAGTGTTCAAACCACAACATCGCCCGGCTTTAGTCTGCCGCAAGAGTGGCGAGAGCCGCTTGTTTGGCTGGCAATTTTGTGTGCCGTAACAGCCTTGTTTCTGCCGTTGGCATTTCTTGCAGGCGATGACGGCGTTGCCAAACCATTGCGCACACCAGCCGGGCTATGTGTGTTGCTTATTGCAGGAGCAGTTATTTCTGTCCGCTTTCAAAGTTGGCTTGGCGATGGGTTGCTGTTTCTTGCCACGCACTTGGTTGTTGGAATCTTATTATTTATGTTACCCGCATATGCCGGAGTTGCCGGTTGGGGGTTCTGGCTGCTGCTAGCGTCGAGTTGGTTTTTGGCCTGGCAAACCGTCTCCCGTCTTTCATCTCGTAAGGCGGATGGACGCTGGCAACTGGCACTTAATCTGCTCATTCCGCTGATCTTTGGCGCTTGGCTTTTGATCCTTTGGGAAATGCTAACAGTCGGTGGAGGTGTGCCATCCATCCTGTTGCCACCACCAAGTCAGATTGGTCAACGCATATCGGAATCCCTACCCACCTTAGGTGCCGACTTTTACCAGACCTTTGTTCTAGGTGTCTTGCCTGGCTACATAATCGGTTGCGGAGCAGGGTTTCTGGTGGCGGTGTTGGTGGACAAAATTCCGTTCTTGCAACGCGGGCTTTTGCCCGTCGGCAATATGGCTTCAGCCCTACCCATCATCGGCGTAGCCCCAATAATGGTTATGTGGTTTGGTTTTGGTCCTGGCTCGAAAATCGCTGTTGTCGTGATCATGATTTTCTTTCCCATGCTGGTCAATACAGTTGCTGGTTTTGCCGCGTCCGGGAGTATGGAACGTGATCTGATGCGCACCTATGCTGCGTCTTACGGCCAGACACTGCAAAAGCTTCGCATGCCCAATGCGATGCCATTTATTTTCAATGCTCTTAAAATCAACTCCACCCTTGCGTTAATCGGTGCAATTGTTGCTGAATTTTTCGGCTCACCCACAGTTGGCATGGGTTTTCGCATTAATACGGAGTTTGGCCGCTTGAATACCGATTTAGTCTGGGCCACCATTGCAGTGGCAGCCCTTGCTGGATCCGCGTTTTATGGTTTCATTGCGCTCATAGAACGCAAAGTGACCTTTTGGCATCCTTCTGCACGGGGCTGATGAAATTCGCTGTAGAAGCAAACAGCGCCTATGAGGCGCATCTAACGAGGAGAGAACAATGAAGACACTTCTTAAAGGGGCAATGGCTCTTGGGGTTGCTGCAGGCATAGGCCTGTCGGCATCAGCCAGTTCAGCAGCTGATCCGGTAACACTGCAGTTGCAGTGGGTTACACAGGCTCAATTTGCCGGTTATTATGTAGCGCTGGATCAAGGCTTTTATAAAGATGCCGATCTGGATGTAACAATCAAACCAGGCGCGCCAGATATTTCTCCTCCGCAAGTTCTTGCCGGTGGTGGTGCGGATGTTATGTTGAACTGGATGCCATCCGCTATGGCCGCCCGCGAGCGCGGCGTGCCAGTGGTGAACATTGCACAACCTTTCAAACGCTCTGGATTGATGCTGACTTGCCGTAAAGAAACCGGCATCACAAGCCCGGATGACTTCAAAGGTAAAACCATCGGCGTCTGGTTCTTTGGCAACGAATATCCGTTCCTGTCATGGATGTCCCAGCTGGGAATTTCCACCGATGGTGGCCCAGATGGCGTGACCGTTCTGAAACAAGGCTTCAATGTGGATCCAATCATTCAGAAGCAGGCTGATTGTATTTCTACAATGACATACAATGAGTATGGCCAAGTATTGGATGCAGGTATTCCAGAAGATGAGCTGGTTGTATTCCAATACGAAGACCAGGGCGTCTCCACTTTGGAAGACGGTATCTATGTTCTGGAAGGCAAATTGCAGGATCCAGCATTTGTGGACAAAATGGCACGGTTTGTAGCTGCTTCCATGAAGGGTTGGGAATGGGCAAAAAACAATCCAGATGAGGCTGCTGGTATCATCCTCGACTACGATGAAACCGGTGCTCAAACAGAAAAACATCAAAAGCGGATGATGGGCGAAATCGCTAAACTTCTTGGTGATGAAGGCGGTAAGCTGGACCCAGCCGACTACCAGCGCACAATCGACACGCTGCTTGCTGGCGGTTCTGATCCGGTTATCTCCAAAGAGCCTGAAGGCGCTTGGACTCACGCCGTGATCGACAAAGCCATGATGATGAAATAAACCTCACAAACCTTTGGGTTATGTGACGAGTTAGGGCGGCCTTCGGGTCGCCCTTTTGCATTCAGGTCTCTGGAACCAATTTCGCAATAGTTTTGCATCAACTGGGTACATACCTCATATAGGCAATATATTCATTTCAATGATTCCCGGATACCGATGGCAGCCCCTCTCCTGACCCTTCAAGACGTCCATTTGACCTTTGGCGGAACACCGCTTTTAGAAGGTGCGGAACTGCTCATTCATGAAGGCGAGCGGATAGCGCTAGTAGGCCGAAATGGATCGGGTAAATCTACGCTTTTGAAAATAGCCGCAAAGTTGATGGAGGCCGACAAGGGCACTCCAATTATGCAGTCTGGCACCACCACCCGCTATTTGCCGCAAGAACCAGACCTGTCCGGTTACCCCAACACGCTGGCTTATGTGGAAGCGGGGCTTACTGAAGGTGATGAAAACTACCGCGCGCTGTACTTGCTGAATGAACTTGGCCTTGATGGAACTGAAACCCCCGACAACCTTTCCGGTGGTGAAGCGCGCCGCGCCGCCTTGGCCCGGGCTATCGCACCAGAGCCTGATATTCTCTTTCTTGACGAGCCAACCAACCATCTGGATTTGCCAACCATCGAATGGCTTGAGCGCGAGTTGTCGTCCCTGCGCTCAGCTTTTGTCCTTATCAGCCATGATAGAGCTTTTTTGGAGCGCCTTACTTCGGCAACCGTTTGGATTGACCGGGGCACCAGCCGCCGCATTAATGAGGGTTTTGCCAGTTTTGAAGGTTGGCGCGATAAAGTTCTGGAAGAAGAAGAAACCGAGCGCCATAAGCTGGACCGCAAAATTGTACGCGAGGAACACTGGCTGCGATATGGCGTGACAGCACGCCGCAAACGCAATGTGCGGCGTCTGGATGGATTGCACGCCTTGCGGGACAAACGACGCAACCTTCGACAGCCCACGGGCTCTGTTGACATGCAGGCAGCTGAAGCTGAATCCTCCGGGAAACGGGTAATCGAAGCCAAGGGCATCTCCAAGACTTATGACGGTCGAACCGTGGTTTCAGAAATGTCATTGCGCATTAATCGCGGCGATCGAATTGGTATTGTCGGTCCAAATGGCGCTGGCAAAACCACACTTGTAAAAATGCTAATTGGTGAGCTGGAGCCGGATACAGGCAGCATTAAACTCGGCTCGAACATTGAAATGCTGACGCTGGATCAAAAGCGTGAGCAACTGGATGACACACAAAGCCTGAAAGACGTGCTCACCGGCGGTCGTGGCGACATGCTGATGGTTGGAGACCAGCAGAAACATGTTGTCGGCTATATGAAAGATTTCTTGTTTACGCCGGAGCAAGCTGGCACCGCTGTTGGCAAACTGTCTGGTGGTGAACGGGCCCGAGCATTGTTGGCACGCTCCTTGGCAAAGCCATCGAACCTGCTGGTACTTGATGAGCCGACCAATGATCTGGACTTGGACACGCTTGATCTTTTGCAGGAACTGATTGCGGACTATGCAGGCACCGTTATTCTCGTCAGCCATGATCGCGATTTTCTGGACCGCACCGTAACCAGCACACTCACCAGCGACGGCGATGGCAACTGGCAGGATTACCCCGGTGGTTACTCTGACATGCTGTCCCAGCGCGGCAAACGTCCCGAAAAGGCTGCTGGAGGCAAAGCAAAAAGTCGCAAAGCCAACAAGCTTGCTGCGGTGCCCAAAAACAAAGCGAAGCTCAGCTTCAATCAGCAACACGCCTTGAAAACACTCCCCAAAGACATGGAAAAGCTTGGAACCAATATCAGCGCGCTGGAAGCATTGATGGCAGACCCAGAACTTTTCACAATGCAACCTGATAAGTTTGCAAAGGCTGCCAAGGATCTGGAAGAGGCACAAAAATCGCTCGCTGAAAAGGAAGAGCAATGGCTAGAGCTGGAAATGCTACGCGAGGAGATTGAAGGCTGATGTTATGGTCGCCGGAGCAAGAACAGGCTCTTTCCCTTGTTTCAGAATGGATCAGCGATAGCGCATCGCAGGTATTTCGGCTGTTTGGCTATGCAGGGACCGGCAAAACCACCCTTGCCCGGCATTTGGCGGAAGGTGTTGAGGGCCCGGTTGAATTTGCCGCATTCACAGGAAAGGCCGCGCAAGTTTTGCGGGAAAAGGGGTGCGATGATGCGGGTACGATTCACAGCCTGATCTACCGTCCGGACGAAGAAACAGGCGCAGACCCCACATTTACGATTAACCGTGACAGCCCCGCCGGTAAAGCAGACCTCATCATCATTGATGAATGCTCAATGGTAGATGAAGAGCTTGGACATGACCTTTTGTCATTTGGAACCAAGGTACTTGTCCTGGGCGATCCGGCACAATTGCCACCTGTTAAAGGCGGCGGTTTTTTTACCGATCATGAACCGGATTTTTTACTGACTGAAGTACATCGGCAGGCTCGTGATAACCCGATCATAGAAATGTCCATGCGCATTCGTGAAGGATTGCCGCTGGATTTCGGCCAATATGGCGACAGTCAGGTTATTTCCAAACGCGACATTGATTCAGAGTTGATGTTGGAAGCTGATCAGGCTCTCGTTGGCCGCAATGTCACGCGGATGAACTACAATGCCCGCATGCGCGCGCTGCAGTCTTATGACGGCTCAATGCCACATCCCGGTGAACGCCTGATTTGCTTGCGCAACAACAAGAAAAAGGGCCTTCTGAATGGCAGCCTTTGGGTCGTTGTTTCCGCCAAGGAGGGTCGTGCCGGGCTATATGATCTTAGAATTTTGCCGGACCCGGCTCCTGTGATTACCGGTGTAAAATCGCGCCAAACACGTGTGCGCGTCAGGCCGGAGTTCTTTCAGGGCCTGGAAGGTGATTTGTCTTGGCCGGAACGACGCAAGTCTGATGAATTTGACTTTGGCTATGTGCTCACCGTTCATAAGGCACAAGGTTCGCAATGGGACAATATTGTTCTCTTCGATGAAAGCTTTGCCTTCCGTGAACACCGAGAACGCTGGCTCTATACCGCTATCACACGAGCCGCAAAAACGCTGACTATCGTTCGCTAATCATGGCTCCAATAAGTTCGCGTGCCGTTTGATTGCCGCATGATCTGAAATGAAGAAAGCACGTATTTGCAAGGTGAGCGGGGCCAGGAGCCTTGCCTTTACACCCGGAACTATTGGGTCAACCACTTCAATGGTTTTCTTGCTGGCGATTGCGAGTTGCCCCTAACTTCAGAGCTCTATCCATAAGCGCCGAAATTCAAAAATTGTACTCCGGCACCACCAATGTGATGACTAGAAGATACTACCTATAGCGAGAACTCGGGTTCTAAGTCAGGCCGTCCTGCAGCGCGCGCTGCTGCGGTGGCTGTGTTAGCCATCAGCATGGCAATTGTCATAGGTCCAACACCACCAGGCACTGGAGTTATGGCTCCAGCGATCGCCAATGCATCATCATAATCCACGTCACCAACCAGACGCGTTTTACCTTCGCCTTTTTCAGGTGCGTCTATTCGGTTAATGCCCACATCAATTACAGTTGCACCCGGCTTGATCCAATCACCCTTGATCATTTTGGGGCGCCCAACGGCTGCCACGAGAATATCCGCCGTGCGGCACAATGCTTCAATTTCCTTCGTGCGGCTGTGGGCGATAGTAACTGTGCAGCTTTCCTGCAAAAGCAATGCGGCAACGGGTTTACCAACAATATTCGACCGGCCCACCACAACGGCGTTAAGGCCGCTCAAATTATTTCCACGGGCCTGTTTCGCTAGCAACAGACTACCGGCAGGTGTGCAAGGGATCATCGCACGCTCACGGTTCCCAGCGCTTAACAAGCCCACATTGATCGGATGAAATCCATCAACGTCCTTTTCCGGAAGAATTAACTCAATGATGCGCTCTTCTGAGATGTGTTTTGGCAAAGGCAGTTGCACCAAGATGCCGTGAATGTCTTTGTCTTGATTGAGATTTTCTACCAAAGCTACCAGATCAGCTTCGCTGGTATCCTCAGCCATTCTATGAGTACGAGACAGAAAGCCGCATTCCTCAGCTTTTTTGCCCTTTGAACGCACATAGACCTGGCTTGCAGGGTCTTCCCCGACGATAACAACAGCAATACCTGGCGTTACGCCTGTTTCAGTCACCAGCTTGTTGCTAGCTGCCTTGACGATGGTGACAACCGTTTCTCCAAGTTCTTTGCCGCTGATAATCTGCGTGTCTGACATAAGAATATTCCTGAATTCGCCCAAATAAGAGGGATACAAAACATGGCGTAGCGCGTATGGCAATGAAGCGGCGCGCGCTGAGGCATCTTGCAGGCGCAACTGTGAAACGGCATCATTACCACCACACATCACTAGCCAAGGCACATGTTTATGACAAGTCACCTGAAAGCAAGAATCCAACAGGCTAAAGGCGATGAACCAGCTGACCTGGTTGTAAAAAACGCCAAGACTCTCGACGTCATTACAGGTCAGGCTTTTGAGGGCGATATTGCGATTACTGGCGACACGATTGTTGGTGTGGCAGAGAGTTATACCGGTAAAATTGAGCTTGATGGCACCGGGCTGACCGCAGTGCCGGGATTTATAGACACGCACCTTCATGTTGAATCGTCATTGGTCACCCCGCTGGAGTTTGATCGCTGCGTCCTGCCCCATGGTGTAACGACTGCAATTTGTGATCCGCATGAAATTGCAAATGTGTTGGGCGCTGAAGGCATTCAATACTTTGTGGATTGTGCGGAACAAACAATCATGGACTTACGTATTCAGCTCTCCTCGTGTGTACCGGCGACTGGTTTTGAAACATCCGGGGCCGAATTGGGAGCCGGCGATCTAAGACCCTTTATGGACCATCCAAAGGTAATTGGCCTGGCAGAAGTCATGAACTTTCCTGGCGTACTAGCTGGCACACCGGATATGTTGGAAAAACTGGACCTGTTTGCCGACCGACCAATGGATGGTCATGCACCGCTGATCTCCGGAAAAGACGCGAATGCCTACTCCGCAACCGGCATTGCCACTGAACATGAAGCCACTACAGCTGCAGAGGCGCGGGAAAAGCTTCGCAAAGGGCTAACTATTCTCATTCGCGAAGGGTCCGTCTCGAAAGATTTGCATGCTTTGGCAGAGATCATTGACGAAAATACATCGAGTTTTCTGGCCTTTTGTACAGATGATCGAAATCCGATGGAAATTGCTGAAGAAGGTCATTTGGATTACATGATCCGAACCGCGATTGCGCTTGGCCGCCCATTGCATCACGTCTATCGACTGGCGAGTTGGTCTGCCGCAAAGGCCTTTCGACTTTGGGATCGCGGCCTGATTGCACCGGGTTATCGTGCTGATATCGCGCTCGTCTCGTCATTAGAAAGCTGCAATGTCGAACATGTGTTGTCTGCCGGCCGCCTGGTCAATGCTAAGCTGTTCGAGACCAGAAGCCATATTTCACCAGTAGGGCAAGGAAGTGTGAAAGCTTCAGCCGTTGAGGCAGCACATTTTCAAATATCTGGACCATCCCGCGAAATCCCTGTCATCGGAGTTGAAGCCGGACTGATTTTGACACAACACCATAAGCGGTTCGTTACCGAACAGGATGGCTTACTCATAGCTGTGCCTGACAATGACCTTGCCAAACTCGGCGTTGTTGAACGGCATGGTAAAACGAAACCGACGCTTCCCTTGGAAGGACTTGGGTTTGTCGAAGGCTTTGGTCTGAAACAAGGTGCTATTGCATCTTCTGTGGGCCATGACAGCCACAACATTACAGTGCTTGGTGTGAGTGATGAGGATATGGCTGTCGCCGTTAACAGGCTCATTGCCTTGCAAGGAGGATTTGTTGTTGTGGCCGATAGTGAAGTGCTCGCAGAGTTCGCATTACCCATTGCGGGGCTCATAAGTGAGCTACCTCACGAACAGGTTCACGAAGGTTTGATACCCCTTCGGAACGCCGCCAAAAGCCTTGGTTGCCGCCTTGCAGAGCCGTTTTTGCAAGTGGCATTCCTGCCTCTCCCGGTAATCCCGCACTTGAAAATAACTGACAAAGGCCTTTTTGATGTAGACCAGTTCAAACACGTTTCACTTTAGGGTCTCTACTGGGGCCCATAGCAGAAAGACAAAACCATGCGCTTAGTAACCTCCATGCTTTTCGGCTTCGGCTTAATGACAAGCCCAGCACTCGTGTCGCAAGCAGCAGCAGATGAAGGAATAGCGATTTTGGCGGGCGGCTGTTTCTGGTGTGTTGAAAAGGATTTTGACCACGTAAATGGCGTGACTGAAACAACATCGGGCTATATTGGCGGAAACTCACCCAATGCCACGTACAAGAACCACGGGAAAGATGGCCATCTTGAAGCGGTGCGCGTTTCCTATGACACAACGAAATCAGACTACCGCACAGTGCTTGATACATTCTGGCGCACCATTGATGCGGTGGATGATGGGGGTCAATTCTGTGATCGCGGCAATTCATATCGCACCGCTGTCTTTGTATTGAATGACGAACAACGTGAAATTGCAGAATCCTCAAAAGCGGATGCCGAAAAAGAACTTGGTGAAGAGATCAAAACTCGCATCCTTGACGCATCGGAATTTTGGCCTGCAGAAGAATACCACCAAGACTTTTATCAAAAGAGTTCAGCACGCTATAATTATTATCGTCGTGCATGTGGCCGTGACAAACGCGTAAAGCGGCTCTGGGGTGAAACAGCGTATCAAGGTGTGTCAAAATAACGCACACTCCATCACGAGTTGCATAATTTACTGTTTATTGGCGATTTTCTCGTAATTTTTTGGAAGAAACCCTGTTTGAGGCCTCTTCCAATGCCGAACAATGTGTCAGAGACACTGACTAAACGAGCCGAGCACCGCATTCGTGACAGTTTCTTCATGATTGCGTTTTTGATGGTTATTGTCCTCGCATTGCGTATCGGGCATGAATACACGCTGAATCACAGCGCTGACAAACTGATAGATGCTCTGTCAACCGTCCACAAAATCGAAGTGTTAGAGGCCAAAGTTCTTGATGCGGTTGCCAAGGCGACGAGCTCCAACGACTTGAAATGGAGCACTATACGCAGTGAGAACGTTCCTGTGCTTAGACAAGAACTTCGCAACCTGCAAGAAATGGCACCTGACCAAACGAAATTCAGAGCCCAACTTAAAGATATTTCAGAAACGCTGACTGCAACCCATGACGAAATTTTCTACTTCAGCAATTTGGGCGACTTTGCCAGCGCAAAAAGCCGAGCCCAAGAGCCTGAATACATCACTGCGAAACAGGAGTTGAATGGAATTATCAGTGAGTTGCGAAATTCAACTCAGGAATCTTTGATCCAGAACAAAGAAACAAGCACTATTCTGGCTAATACCCTGACTCTCGGATCGGTCCTTTTTGGAATGTTTCTTATCCATAGGAGACAAATGAGAAAACTAGAAGAGGACCGCCGTCATTTTGCTAAAATTTCAGAAAACATCCTTCAGTTGCGCTATGAAAACAGCAATCTAGCGAGTGTCACCCAAGAACAACTGAAAAAGATTGATGAACTTGCCGGAGTCGCTGAGATAACATCGAATATGGTCATGCTAAAAGGTGCTGATCGGAGGGTGCGCTGGGTGAACAATGCTTTTTGCCAGCTAACTGGTTATCAGCCATCCGAAGTGGAAGAGAAACTCTTTCACTTTGAATCACTTGTTACACCGGAGCTTGACGAAGTTCTGGGCAAACGCGACCCCGCCAAAGCAATTTCCGAAACAGCAACCAAACAAGATGACCTTTCTACCGGACGCTTTGATAGCCGCATTACCACCAAAAAAGGCTCGGTTGTGTGGTTGAGTATGGACCGTCAAAGGATCGTTGATGATGGCGGTGTGACAACCGGGTACATCCTAGTTGGAACCGACATCACCTTGAAAAAACAACATGAAATTCAAATCGCCAGTTATGCATCTGATATGAAGCGCTTTGCTCATATCGCCTCACATGACTTGAAGGAGCCACTGCGGCAAATCTGGGACTATCTGAATGTCTTGCAAGAAGCTGACAGTGTTGGCGACGTTGAATTGAAGACGCGGTGCTATGACGTCATGAGCAAAGCAACAAATCGCGGGCGTAACCTTGTGAGTGACCTGCTTCGCTTTGCCAAACTTCAGGATCGCGTACTAGGCAAGGCATTTTATCCAATTGAAGAAATCCTGGAACCCATTCTTGAACAATTGGAAGTCAGTGAATTTCGCGGGAATGTTACATTCACAAGCGAAGTTCCGAATGTGTCCGTAAATGCTGATGATGCGCTGCTTCAATCTGTTATGCAGAACCTGATCTCCAATGCGGTTAAATACACCGCGCCGGACAGGCCAAATGCAGTTCATCTTGGAATGGAAAACGATGGCGATACATACCGTTTGTTTGTAACCGATACTGGCATTGGATTTGACGCGGAGAAAAACCGGGCGATCTTCGAGCCGTTCACACGACTTGTCACCAAGCAGGAATTTGCCGGCTCCGGAATTGGTCTATCCATTGTGTCCAGCATAATACAGAAGCACGGTTGGCAAATAGTCGCTAACGGCGAAGAAGGTGTGGGCGCAAGCTTTGATATTATTATACCAGCCAGCGACGTCATCAAAATCGTTCCAGAGACAGAAAATAGGGAGGTTGCAGCATAATGCCAATTTTTGACAGGGAGCACGCCGACTTGGTCATCGCATTGGTTGATGATGATGATGATGATCGCTTCATTATCAAACGCACACTTGATCTGGTGCCACAAAGGCTGGCTATCGTTGAATATACAAATGCCAAACTGTGCCTTGAAGACTTTTGCAACCCACCCAAAACTGGTACCCAGCCAGCGGAAATGATTGTTCTTGATCTGAACATGCCAATCATGAACGGTAAGGAATTCTTGGTTGAATTCCGTGCAGATAGGCGTTTTGACAACATACCGGTTGTTGTACTGACCACGGCAGATGATAGCGAAACTCTACAAGAGGTCGTTGAACTGGGGGCAAATGAGAGCATGTCCAAGTCAAGTGACTGGCAGGGACGCGGCCGTCTTTCACAAATCATAATGGACCACTGGTTAACAAGCATGCAGGCCTCGGAGTTGGCCTAGTCTCAACCAACTGTCTAATGCTCTAAATTTGCATCGCGTTGCGCGTTGTCGAAGCACTTTGATGAATTTTTGATCCGGTTTACCTTGCCATACAAGTGCGATCAGCGCACATATCTGATAGATAGCCATATGATGCGAGAACAAACCCTTGAAAGCTACGCTTTCTAGCAAGTCCAGAACAAGCTCCAAAAACTCCGTGCGGCTCATAGATGTCGCCATGCTGGCACATGTCAGCCAGGGCACCGCTTCGAATGTTTTCAACAAACCGGAACAGGTTAGCGAAGAAACCCGGACGCGTGTTTTTCTTGCGGCAGAACAACTAGGATACAAAGGACCAGACCCCGTAGGGCGCCTGCTTCGGGCCGGAAAAACCAATACCATTGGTGTCTTGATTTCCAATCCTCTAAGCCATTTTTTCACCGATCCCATTGCTCGATCATTCATGAGCGGGATTGCAAGTGTATGTGATGAAAGAGGAATTGGAATCACGCTGGTCACCGCCCGAGACGAGACGAAAGCAGCGCAAACGATCCGCAGCGCTTTGGTAGATGGGTTTGTGGTGCATTGCCTGGAAGATGACGCCCACTTGGTGGCATTGGCGCAAAATCGAAACTTGCCACTCGCAGTGGTTGACGCTCAAGTGGTATCTGGTGTCAGCCATATTACAATAGACGATGAAGCCGGTGCACGACTTGCGATGGAGCATGCTCTGTCTCTTGGGCATCGCCGCATAGGCATTCTAACGCTGAATTTGAAAGGCGACGGCACACGCGGTGTCCCCTCACCCGATAGATTGCAGAATATCAGCTATGCCGTCAGCCGCAAACGCATGACGGGCTACGCGGCGGCACTGCGGCATGCGGATATCCCTGTTGAGCACGACTTGATATTTGAGTGTGGCAACAGCCGTGAAACCGGAGCAAAAGGTGCACAATATCTGCTTAGCCTTGCAAACCCGCCAACCGCAATCGTCACCATGTCCGATCTTATCGCTACGGGCGTGATCGATCATGCTCGCACTCAAAAAGTTGATATTCCTTCTGACCTAAGCGTAGTTGGCTATGATGATATGCCAGACGCAGCTTTCAGCGATCCGCCACTCACCACAATCAATCAACCATCGGTCGAAAAAGGTCGTTTGGCAGCTCTTGCGGTTCTCGACGGCAAGGATGCTGCAAGAAGCATCGTTCTTCCGGTAGAATTAATCGTACGTGAAAGCACAGCATCGCCACTTAATACTTAGCCATTACGGAAATAGGCACTAATTTCACGATAACAGGTTCTACTATATACCCGTTCCACTTATATCAATTGCTGAACCCGTCGCACCAATCTGGAGCTTACATGAGCACACAAAATCGCCGCAAAGAAGCTATCCGTCTGGAAGACTATAAGCCTACTCCTTACGCTATAGAAAAAACTGATCTGCTTTTTGATCTTGGGGCAACGGCGACGCGAGTTGTAGCAACGCTGACAATACAAAAAAGGGCGGCAGCCAAAAGTGGCGCTCCTTTAGAATTTGACGGTGATGAGCTGGTATTGGCCGGTCTAAAGATCGATGGTGTAACTCTGACCGAGGATGCTTACACCGCGACACCGAACAAGCTCATTGTTCATACACCGCCCTCAGAAATCTTTGTTCTGGAAATAGAGACAACTCTCAACCCGACAGCCAATAAGCAGCTCATGGGTCTTTATAGATCGGGCTCAGCCTATTGTACGCAGTGCGAGGCAGAAGGCTTCCGGCGTATTACTTATTTCTATGACCGGCCGGACGTGTTGAGCGTATACACAGTACGTATTGAGGCCGACCTGATTGAAGCTCATTATCTGCTGTCAAATGGAAATAAGATTGACAGTGGCCCTCTTGAATCTGATGATAATCCTGGTGCTTCCGGACGGCACTTTGCCGTTTGGCACGACCCGTTCCCCAAACCATCTTACCTCTTCGCACTTGTGGCTGGTGATCTGGCATTGGTGGAAGACAATTTTACCACACAAAGTGGCCGAAACGTTGTTTTGCAGATTTTCGTAGAACACGGCAACGAAGATAAATGCGACTACGCAATGGACGCTCTTAAAAGATCCATGCGCTGGGACGAAGAGCGCTTTGGCCGGGAATACGATCTGGATATTTTCATGATCGTCGCAGTCTCAGACTTCAACATGGGCGCGATGGAAAACAAGGGCCTTAACGTATTCAACGATAAATATGTGCTTGCAGATCCGCAGATAGCAACCGACATGGACTATTACGGTGTAGAGCGCGTGATAGCGCATGAGTATTTTCACAATTGGACTGGCAATCGGATTACGTGCCGCGATTGGTTCCAGCTATGCCTGAAAGAGGGCCTGACGGTTTATCGAGATCAGGAGTTTTCCGCCGATATGCGCTCCGCACCAGTCCAACGCATTGGCGACGTTCGATCTTTGAAAGCGCGACAATTCCCGGAAGATCAGGGGCCACTAGCACACCCGGTTCGACCTGATGAATATGAAGAGATCGACAATTTTTACACCGCAACCGTATACAACAAAGGTGCGGAAGTTGTGCGAATGCTGGAGACACTTCTTGGACGAGAAGGTTTTCGCAACGGCATGGATTTATACTTTGAACGTCATGATGGCGAGGCCACGACAATTGAAGCATTTCTAGGATGTTTTGAAGAAGCCAACGAAACCGATCTGACGGGGTTTTCACAGTGGTATCATCAACCAGGCACTCCAATTGTGCGGGTGGATGAGGTTGATCTTGGGGGCAACAGCCGCCGCCTCACTATATCACAGCGCTATTCTGAACTGCCACATGTTGAACTGGATCGCCCGCCCCTTACGCTGCCACTGAAGTTTGGTTACGTTGGACCTGACGGGACTGACGCCAAAATCAGCGGTATGCAGGGCAAAGACGGCACCCTGCTTCTATCAGAGCGAACACAAGGCTTCCGTTTCGATGATGTGCCGGAAAATGCGCGCCTTTCGATCAATCGCAATTTTTCTGCACCCATCGTTCTGGACCAGAATCAAAGTCCTGAGGACATGGTATTCGTGGCCGAGCACGATGCTGATCCATTTAATCGCTGGCAGGCGATTCAAAATCTGGCAATGAAAGCGCTTCAGGATGTTAACAATTCGGTTCTTTCGGCTGAAAAGCCAGAGCCTCCGTTGGCTCTGGTATCAGCTCTTGGCTCACTTCTAACGAATGAGGAACTGGATTCCAGCTTTAAGTCCCAGTGTCTCCAATTGCCGCAACAGCAAAGCTTAGCTGAAGCGTTGGGTGAAGGTTTTAATCCAGATGCAATCGCAAGTGCACATACCTATGTGCGAGCATATGTGTCTCTGAGTCTCGAAGATGGTTTGACTGCGCTATATGAGGACAATCATCAACCGGGAGACCTATCCACTGAGGCTGCCGCGGCAGCGCGGCGTGCGCTAAAGAATGCTGCTCTCGATTTGTTAGTTGCGACGGATAAGGATGAACAGGCGCAAAGGGCAGCAACTCAGGCAATGGATGCGGCCACAATGACAGATCGGATGGGCGCATTAGGTGCTTTATGTCGCCAAGGCCGATCGGAACGCGCAGAGCCCCTCGTTGCTATGTATGAACGCTTTGACCAAAATGGTCTTGTCATGGACAAGTGGCTAATGTTGCAGGCGCAGACCAATACGGACGAAACGCTCAGCACTGTTCGGGCACTTTTGCATGATCCGGTTTTCAGCATGGACAACCCAAACAGAGTTCGCTCGCTTATTGGCGGGTATTCCGCAAATTTCCCCCAATTCAATCGCCTAGACGGATCGGGCTACCAATTCCTCACACGTCAGGTTGCTGTGCTTGATAAAAGCAATCCGCAAATCGCGGCCCGTTTACTCGAAGCCATGCGGTCCTGGAGCAAACTGGAAGATGGCAGACGACAGCTCGCAAAAATCGCACTAACTACTCTGCGTGATACTGATGGGCTGTCATCCAATGTTTCCGACATCGCAAACCGCCTTGTTGGTTCGGGTTCTTAGATCTCACTATCTGGCCTCAAACCGCGCACAAACACTAGTACAACCGTGGTAACGGCCGACATCGATTTCACGATGTCGGCCGTTAACCATTTTTTTCATTTTGACACTAGACATGCTGATTCGCATCGATTCAAATGAAAGTGATTCGGCTATTTTGTGCCGCTGATTTAATTTTTTGTTTGAGGAGTAATATGGCGCGGGTGTCAACCGCCAACGCGCCGACCGCTGGGCGAGAATCCGCGACCAGTGGCGGCCGGACTCATCTCTTTAACAGTCTCAGAGCGCTGGTGCGTCCAGCGGATCGGAAACTGTTAGGGCTGGATCCCCTTCTCAAATTTTTGATTCCTGTTGTCGTTATCCTGTCTCTCGGTATCGTTGCCGTAATCCGCATGGACAGCCTGTCCCAAGACCTTAAGTCCTACACTCAAGAAGCAGAACTTACGCTCAAGACACTTGCGATGGCCACGAGCAGTGAAGTCAATGCGCTTGCCAACAAACCAAGCACCAACAACTACAAAGCTTTGATTGAAAATATTCTACCGGAAGGCGCATTGCGCAACGGTAGGCGTTTCTTCTTGCTTGGCAACCAAGGCGAAGTGCTGGCACAAGCTAGCGAAACCCATTCATTGAAAGTCGAAAATATCGCTAGCCAATTGGGTGACTTTCAACCCCTAACTATTTTCGGAAGCGAAGCGGGTGTGTTCCGTGCGTCAGCGCCAGACAATGAAGAAATCTTCATCACATCCCACCAACTGGAAGCGCCATTCTCTTCTCTTGTGATTATACAGCCCCATCGCTCAGCACTCAGCAGCTGGTACGCAAAGCGCACGCAAGACATTTTGATCTTCGTGGCCATGATGCTGCTCTCACTGGTGCTGGTTTACAGTTTTTACGCGCAATCTGCCCGAGCACATGAAGCAGATGCGATTTATGCCAACGCTTACAAGCGCCAAGAGATGGCCTTGATCCATGGCAGATCGGGATTGTGGGATTGGGATTTGAACGCAGGAGCGATGATCTGGTCAAGCTCAATGGCTGAGTTGCTTGGCTATCCGGCGCGTAGCAAAGGAAAAGATCTACATTTTTCAATGCAGGATCTGGACGGAATTGTTCATCCCGAAGACACAAACCTGTCTGATCTACAAGCCAGATTGTTGACCACAGATGACCAGAGATTCGACGAACAACTGCGTGTCAGGCATGCGAATGGTGAGTGGATCTGGCTGCGCCTGCGTGGTGAAATTCTGAAAAATAACGATACGGGTCGTCAATTGGTGGGCATCGCCACTGATGTCACAGAACAGCACGCACTGGCTGAACGTACGCGTTTGGCTGATATCAGATTGCGTGATGCCATTGAAACCACATCAGAGGCATTTGTGTTGTGGGATAATCAGAACCGCCTGGTTATGTGCAATTCCAAATACCAGCAACTTCACAAACTTCACCCGGAAGATGTGCGGCCCGGCACGCCCTACGATACTATTGCCGCCAAAAGCAATCCAGACATTGTGTCAACGGTTGTGTTGCCAAGCGATATCAAGCATGCGGCAGCGCGCACCTACGAAGCTTCCCTTGCAGACAATCGCTGGCTGCAAATTAGTGAACGGCGCACCAAGGACGGCGGATTCGTCTCCGTAGGTACAGACATCACCACGCTAAAACTTCATGAACAAAAGATGCTAGAAAACGAAAAGCGCCAGAATTCGCTCATTCGCGATCTCAGCAACTCTCGTCAAAAACTGGAAACTCAAGCTCATCAACTGGTGGAACTTGCTGAAAGTTACGCGCTAGAGAAAGAAAAAGCGGAAGCGGCAAGCAATGCCAAATCTGAATTCCTGGCGAATATTTCGCACGAGCTGCGCACGCCGCTAAACGCGATCATTGGGTTCTCGGAAATTATGCGGTCCGGTGTATTTGGCGCACTTGGATCAGAGAAATATTCAGAGTATTGCGATGATATTCACCACAGTGGCAACTTTCTGCTGGCAGTCATCAACGATATTCTGCAGATGTCAAAAATCGAAGCCGGTCGCCATCAACTGAATTTCGAAACTGTTGACCTGGATGAAATCGTACAAGAATCCATCCGAGTCATGAATGTTGAAGTGATGCGCAAGAGCCTAGAGCTGTCAGTGACCAGCATTGAGAAAATCGGATTTGAAGCAGATCGTCGTGCGATGAAGCAGATCATGTTGAACTTGCTGACAAATGCCGTGAAATTCACACCGGAAGGTGGATCTATCGAGGTCAAGCTGCAATCAGGAGACTATGGTGTCTATATGTCCATAGCGGACACAGGCATTGGCATTCCAAACGACGCCATCAACAAGCTTGGCACACCGTTTGAACAGGTTCAAAATCAATTTACAAAGGATCACAAGGGTTCTGGGCTCGGCCTTGCCATAACCCAGAGCCTTGTCGCTATGCATGGCGGACACATGAAGATTGCCTCTCAGGAAGGCAAAGGCACCACGGTTACTGTCTGTCTGCCGCTCGTGCAGCCCCCGCAAGACCTTGTGGCTGACAATCGCATTTCGGCCTGAAGCAGACGGTTAAGCTGAAAAAAATGCATCTACAATTTCAACTACTTCGGTTTGCATTGATTTCAGTTCCGCCTCAATGGTTTCTACATCCGGCAACTCACAGGTCTTGTTGAGAATGGGTGCGAACCCGCGCTGCTCTAGAAAATCCAGTTTGCTCTCACCACCATCAAATGCCATTCGAACAATCTGTTGTATGGCTTCATAAGTTCGATGTGCTGCAATCAGAATGTCCCCTTCATTACTTGGCAATAGACCTTGCTCTACAGCAATTCTAAGTGCTTTGCGCGTATGGCCTTGCAGAACGTCTGGGTATGTTTGCGCATGTTGCAATTGCAGAACCTGAGCCACAAACTCGATATCGACAACTCCACCGGGTGAGGTTTTTACATCCCATATATGAGTAGGTTGCTTGACCTCGTGTATCTTGGCCAGCATGTCTGCAGCATCGGCTTTCAAGGTATTGGAAGCCTGTTGTTGTATCGCAGTTAGAACGGCCTTGCGTAAAGTGTTACACAAGCCATCATCACCTGAAATCGGTCGCGCCCTTGTCAGCGCCATGCGCTCCCACGTCCATGCGTCACTTTGCTGGTAGCTTACAAAACTCTCAAGCTGAGTAGCCAACGGGCCTGCATTTCCTGAAGGACGTAACCGCATGTCAATTTCGTATAACAACCCCTCACCCGTGGGCGCAGAAAGCGCTGTAATCAGACGCTGCGTCAAGCGCATGAAATATTGCGACACTGGCAAAGGCTTGACGCCATCAGATTGTGCGTTTGCATCGTCAAAATCATAAATCAACATCAGATCCAGATCCGATGTCGCCGTCATCTCACGGCTGCCAAGCTTGCCCATGGCCAAAATACACATTCGCGCATCTGATACTTTGCCATGCCGGACAGCAAAATCTTCTTGAGTAACACGCAGCATTTCATTCACCACTGCTTCCGCCAATGCGGTATAGGCAAGTGCTGCTTTTTTGGCGTTTAAAGTGCCGGTTAGTATGCGAGCTCCTATGAGGAACATTTGTTCTTGCGAGAATATGCGCGCCCGGTCTAGCGCATCCTCAAAGCCACGCGCCTGCGCCAGAGTTTGTTGCAAATGCGCTGTCATGTCCTCCACTGTAAAGACAGCACCGAAAAAGCCGGGGTCCAATAATGCATCTAATACATGCGGACGCCGCGTGATGGTATTCGCCAGTCTGGGCGCAGCACCCAGCACCAGTGACAAAAGGCTCAGCAATTCCGGGTTTGACTTGAGCAAAGAGAACAATTGAAGGCCTGCTGGCAAACCGGAGATAAACTTATCAAAACCTGCAAGCGCCTGATCTGGTTGTCCGTTTTGTGAGAATTGCTGCAGCAGACTAGGAACAAGCCCAGTCAATACGGCGCGTGCATGCTCAGATTGCGTTGCTGCGATGCGACCAAAATGCCATCCGCTTATTGTGGAGACGGCCAGTGACGGCTGCTGAAACCCCATATTCGAAAGCGTCTCAAGCGTCGCTGGGTCATCAGCATCACCGGTGAATACCAAGTTGCCAGCGACTGTGTCTGACCCGCTATTTTCCTCAAATAATTCCGCATAGTGCCGTTGGACGGTCTGAAAGGTCTTAATCAGTTTCTCGTCAAAACTCGCCAACGTCGCAGCGCCTGATAAAACTGAAAGCGCGTGCCGTTTGCCATCGTCTTCCGGCACGATGTGGGTCTGCTCATCGTCCATCATCTGAATGCGATTTTCGACCTGACGCAGATACTCATACGCCGATGACAAATCTTCCAGAACGGGCTTTTCCACCCAACCAATTTCCATTAGCGCATTGAGGCCTTTAAGCGTTTTCCGGTTCCGCAGCCTTGGGTTACGTCCACCGGCTATCAATTGCTGGGTTTGAACGAAAAACTCGATCTCGCGAATACCGCCTCTGCCAAGCTTGATGTTATGACTAGCACTACGAATATCCACAAAGCCTTTATGTGCATGGATTTGCCGTTTTATGGCATGGATGTCCTCCAACGCCGCATAGTCAAGATATCTGCGCCAGATAAAGGGGATGATATCTGCAAGGAATTGATCACCAACCGGTATATCACCCGCGATGGGGCGCGCTTTGATGAGCGCCGCACGCTCCCAGTTTTGACCTGTGCCCTCATAGTATTGCAGGGCACCAGGCACCGAAACAGCCAGAGGTGTAGAACCAGGATCAGGACGCAGACGTAAATCCATTCTGTAGGCATACCCATCACCGGTCCGTTCCTGCATTAATCGCACAAGACGCTTGACCAAACGCACCCAAAATACAGAAGGTTCCTGACCATCCGCAAGTGTTCCACCATCCGGATCGTAAAGCGCGATAAGATCAATGTCGCTGGAATAGTTCAGCTCCCATCCACCCAGTTTGCCCATACCCAGAAGCACAAAACCCAACCCATCAAGCCCACTATTCGGTAGGTTGTATGTGCATTTCCCGGAAGCGGCCTCCTGGGTTACAAGATATCGCAAGCCTTGCTCTACACTTATCTCAGCCGCCTTGCTAAGTGCCTCCAGCACAGCCTTTTGTGGCAAGACATCACCCAGATCCCAAAGAGCTATAGAAAGCGCTGTGCTCTGCTTGTAGCGCCGCAGAGCAGCCATCGCGGCGATATCGTCATGCGTTTCAGCAAGATCTTCATGCAGCCTGCGTGTTGCGCCGAGCAGAAACTCGTCAAATCCACTATTGCAGAGCAGATGCAGTCGTGCTGCATCCTGTATCATCAACTGCCGCAAATGCGGAGCATGTTGTGCCACGAGGGAAAGAAATGATTGAACGTGCGTGTCTAACCTTTCAAAAGCAGCTTTAAGGTCTGCTTCAATTTCAGTAGGTACCGGCTTGGGATCGGCGATGTCAGCCAATAGTGACGTGAGTGAATCGTCCTGCTTACTTAATATCTGCCAACTCGCCTGCATTGTTCGCTGTCGCTCTTTGTTCCGGAAACTGTATGGATACACTTAAGCCACGTGGCTTGCTTTTATCGGAACTATCAATTGACGATGCGTTGGTATGTTGCAAGGTGATCTTTGCATTATGTAACCCGGCCACAGCCGAAACCAAACTTAGACCAAGGCCAGACCCAGGCTGAGAACGGCTGCTGTCCAGCCGGGAAAAGCGCTGCAAGACACGTGCTCGTGAATCTTCATCAATCCCCGGTCCATTGTCAGACACAGTTAGAAAAGAACCCAGTTGGTTCTTTTGTACTGTTATTTCAATTTTTGCTGCACCCTTGCTGGACGCTTCAGAGGTCCCTTCTGTTTCGCAGGTCTCCATCGGCGCGTATTTCAGAGCATTGTCCAATAAATTCGCAAGCGCCTGGCTTATAAGTTCACGATTGCCATATACGGGCGCCTTGTCTGGTGTGCTCACCACAAATGACATACCCTGTTCCTCAACGAGAGGCTCATATAGCTCGGCAACATCATCCACGATTTGCGACAGATTTAGATCATCCATGGCCTCGCCAGGGGCTTTTGCTTCCACACGGGCGATCAACAACAGTGCATTAAACGTCTTGATGAGCTGATCCGCTTCATCAATTGTCATCTCCAGAGCGTCGCGATACCCATCTGACTTACCTTCCTCAGCCAGAGTTGATTCCACACGGTTCCGCAAACGCGTCAATGGCGTCTTTAAATCATGCGCAATATTATCAGAAACCTGTTTCAACCCATGCATCAACTCCTCAATCCGGCTCAGCATGGCGTTGAGGCCAATCGCCAAGCGATCAAATTCGTCTCCGCTGCCAGTGATCTGCAAACGACGTGACAGATCGCCTGATATGATGCTTTGAGTGGTTGTCGACACCGCGTCAATACGTTTCAAAACCCGGCGGGACACGAAAACCCACGATATCAGACCAAGAATGACGAGAAGCACACCAGCAATCGCAAAGGTCTGGCGGGCAACCTCCTGCAAAGCTTCACGTTCACCTACATCTCGCCCTACAAGAATTTTAAACCCTCCACGCAACTCAAATACACGCACAAGTGCAGTGTGCCCTTCCGCGACGGTCCCCTCTTCAATAAGCCGGTAGCGGATTTCCTTTGGCTCTGAATTGACGTTTTGAAACAAGGAGGGAGAGATGCGTGCGATATTGCCCGCAAATACATTGCCGCTTTCATTCACAAGTAAATAAAGATTCGCGCCTGGCTGGCGTGAGCGGCGCTCAACAAGGGCAATGAGGCCTGGAAGGCCTCTCTGACCATACTGCTCAGCGAGGCCTTTGATTTCTGCATTGATGGTATCGTTCAGCTGGCGTGTCAGCAAGGTTGCTGTGTTCGTATTCAAATAGAGAACCAGAAACACAGCAAAGCCGGCAAAAACTGCAAGATAAATAAGAGAAAGCTTAATCGCAGTCGTGCGAAAGAATTTACCTATTGTCGTCACGAATTACATATCCAGCGCCGCGCACAGTGTGCAGCAGAGGTTTATCGAATTCCTTGTCTACTTTACCGCGCAAACGGGACATATGCACATCGATGACATTTGTCTGGGGATCAAAATGATAATCCCACACGTTTTCCAACAACATCGTACGAGTTACAACATGGCCTGCATGGCGCATGAGGTATTCAAGCAGGCGAAATTCGCGTGGTTGCAAGATGATGTTCTGGCCAGCGCGTACAACGGTGTGTGACAGGCGATCCAGCTCCAAATCCCCAACGGTGTAAATCGTCTCGACATCTTCAGGTTTGCGACGGCGAGCTAGCACTTCAATACGCGCTAAAAGTTCAGAAAACGCATAAGGCTTTGGTAAATAGTCATCGCCACCCGCCCGCAGGCCTTTGACCCGATCATCCACCTGTCCGAGTGCGGACAAAATCATTACCGGCGTTTGCTTGTCACGCTCGCGCAGATCTTCGATGATCGATAGTCCGTCACGCTTTGGCAACATGCGATCAACGATCAACACATCATAATCATACACAAGCGCCTTGTGAGCACCTGTGTCGCCATCTGCAGCGTGGTCCGCCACATGTCCAGCTTCCGTAAGCGCTTTAACCAGGTATTTTGCGGCTTCCTGATCGTCTTCAATAATGAGAATTTTCATATGTTCTTTGGGGGTTTCATGAGCGTTTCGGGAAGGTAGCGCAAACCGATTTGTGTTACCAGCAGATGTATCGCTCAAAGTCATATCATATCCTGATTTTATTGCAGGCTTGGCGACGGGGCAATTACGCACCCCGCCACCAATGGGCAAAAGACAATCGGGGCGACACGATTATTGTCTTTTGCCGTTTGATAGGATGGCCCCAGAATCCTGGGAGGGGGTCAAGCCATCCTATTCAATTGCGGTCCTAAGCTTTTGCAAATGGCACAGCGACGAAGCGTACGCCCTGCTCACTCTGGACCTGCATCAATACAGCCTTGCGGCCATCTTCTTTGACACTCGCAACTTTCGCCGCGACATCCTTAACCGTTTCTACGGGGTCACCATCCACGTTGAGGATGACATCGCCACGGCCAAGTCCTTTTTCAGCGGCCGGGCTGTCCGGATCAACTTCTGAAATCACAACACCATTCTCGTTGGATTGAAGCGTTAAACCAAGATCATCTACAGACGCTGGCTTCACCATGGTGTCAGGCGTTGAGCCTGTGTCGGCTCTACGATCTGATTCCGTCAGGCTGCCCAAAGTCACGGAGACATCCATCTCTTTGCCATTGCGCCAGATCGTGAGGTTGGCTGTTGCATCGGGCGCATAGCCGGCGATGAGGCGAGCCAATTCCTTAGGACCCTCTACTTCGGTGCCATCTACTGACAGGATGGTATCTCCTGCCCGGATACCCGCTTTGCCGGCAGGACTGTTGTCCTGCGGTTGGGTAACCAGAGCACCGCTTGCCATTTCCAGACCAAGACTGTCAGCTATCTCTTCGGTCACCGGTTGGATTTGAACACCAAGCCAACCACGTTCAACAGCGCCATCATCTTGCAAATCGGCCACAACAATTTTTGCAGTTGATGCTGGAATAGCAAACGCGATCCCCACATTGCCGCCGGAAGGAGAGAAGATCGCTGCATTTACACCAATCACCTCTCCATTCATGTTAAATGCCGGACCGCCAGAGTTGCCACGGTTGACCGGAGCATCAATTTGAATGAAGTCATCATAAGGACCCGCACCAATGTCGCGGCCATTGGCCGACACAATGCCTGCTGTCACCGTGCCACCCAAACCAAATGGATTTCCAACAGCCACGACCCATTCACCAACGCGAGATGGAGCATCGGCGAACTTCACGTAGGTAAAGTCTCGATCTTCGGAGACCTTCAATACGGCGAGATCTGTACGTCGATCTGCGCCGATAAGTTCTGCATCTAATTCAGTGCCATCATTGAGCACTATGGTGAACTCTTCGCCGCCATTTACGACATGCTCATTGGTAACCAGCAGACCATCTTCGGAGATGAAGAAACCCGAACCCTGAGATTGTGCCTGACGAGGGCGCGCGCGGTCATTGCCGTCCCCACCCTGACGACGGTCGAAGAACCGGCGGAAAGGATGATTCTCCGGCAGATCGCGGAACTCACGCGGTAAGCCACGTTCGCTGCGTTGGGATACCTGTCGCGCTTTGCCGCGAACCTTAACACTCACGACAGCGGGTTGAACGCGCTCGACAACATCTGCGAAGTTCACAGGCGCAGCGGCTTCTACCCGTACTGGGTCTGCCTGCACGGTCGACGTACCATTTAATAGGGCGCCAGTTGCAAGAACACCAGAAATTCCAAGAGCTGCAACACCGGCACGCAATGCATTGGTGCGCAGTCTGCTGTGTGCTTCAGCAGGTGATTGTGTGTGTTTTGACTGAGACATAATGTGTGATGCTCCTCATCTTAGCTCGTCAGCGATTGTCGCCGTTGAGGAATGAGATAGAGACTGTCACCTTACCGCGCGCTGTCAGTGGGCTTAAACTTTTGTAATTTTCCGGCACTTGCGAATGTGAAATCTGTTACCAGAGGATTAGGGTCCTCAAATTGTTGTTGTTTTTGATTTTTGTGTATTTTTTCTATTGTTTATCCCTTTGTATTTGTTGTTTTTTCTGTCTTGTGGAGTAGTTTTTTGTGTTTCTGAACGGGATGTGAATGTGT
>JBDWQA010000008.1:0-18787 GCA_039986835.1 Hyphomicrobiales bacterium | reverse complement strand
AAATGGTGATGCCGGGCGACAATGTCTCTGTTGACGTTGAACTGATCGTGCCGATCGCCATGGAAGAAGGCCTGCGCTTCGCTATCCGCGAAGGTGGCCGCACAGTTGGCGCCGGCGTCGTCGCTTCCATCATCGAATAATTCGATTTTAAGCTGCCGGGTTTCGATCCGGCAGCTTTTCCTCTTAAGGCCTTGCGATAAAAGGGCTTAGGGGGTATCAGGAGCAGGATCGCGAAAGCGGTCAATCTGAAGGGGTATAGCTCAGTTGGTAGAGCGACGGTCTCCAAAACCGTAGGTCGCGGGTTCGAATCCTGCTGCCCCTGCCACTTCATTGGGTGCAAGCGGACGGTGTTGACTATAAATTGTTAACATTATTCGCTTGTATCTTTTTTATGTCTGCCTTATATGGCGGCCATCAACGTTGACTTTAGTCATGACATCAGCGCGCTGGCTGTATGCCCGCGCGCTCGAATTATTTGAGCACGATTTATGGCAAGAACGAACCCATTTACATTTCTTCAGCAGGTCCGCTCTGAAGTTTCAAAAGTTACGTGGCCGTCTCGCCGTGAGACGATCATTACAACCATCATGGTGTTCATCATGGTGTTTGTAGCTGCGATCTTTTTCTTTGTAGCAGATCAGATCCTAGGGTGGGGTGTTGGTCAACTCCTGTCTTTGGGCCGCTAAGAGAGGTTTAGTTCATGGCGAAGCGTTGGTATATCGTTCAGGCTTATTCAAATTTTGAGAATAAGGTGGCCGCTGCAATTATGGAGCGAGTTGCATCTGCGGGTCTGGAAGATCAATTTGAGCAGGTTGTTGTTCCCACAGAGACTGTAGTGGAAGTGCGCCGTGGCCGTAAGGTTGATGCGGAACGCAAATTCTTTCCGGGTTACATTCTAGCAAAAATCGATCTAACGGATGAAGCTTTTCACCTGATAAAGAATACGCCGAAAGTGACCGGTTTTCTTGGTTCTGAAAACAAGCCAATGCCAATTCCAGAAGCGGAAGCCATGCGCATTTTGCAGCAGGTTCAAGAAGGTGTGGAGCGTCCGAAACCTTCCATCAGCTTCGAAATTGGAGAACAGGTTCGCGTTTCCGATGGGCCTCTTGCTTCTTTCAGTGGTCATATTGAAGAAGTTGATGAGGAGCGCTCGCGACTTAAAGTTGCAGTTTCAATTTTTGGCCGACCGACGCCGGTCGAGCTGGAATACACTCAGGTGGAGAAAGTTTAGTCTTACCTGATTAATCCGTGGGAGGAGGGGCTGGTGCGCCACACTGGAACTCTTCGGACCACGAACACCCAACGCCAGATATGCTGGCAAGATATGGAGTGAACTATGGCGAAGAAAATTGCCGGTTACCTGAAGCTTCAGGTGCCTGCTGGTGCTGCTAACCCGTCCCCACCAATTGGGCCGGCACTTGGTCAGCGCGGCGTGAACATTATGGAATTCTGTAAGGCGTTTAATGCCAAGACAGGTGAGATGGAAAAAGGACAGCCGATTCCGGTTATTCTGACCATCTACCAGGATAAATCATTCACGTTTGTGATGAAGACGCCACCTGCGTCATTCTTGCTTAAAAAAGCTGCTAAACTTCAAAAGGGTTCTACTGAGCCTGGTAAGAAAGTTGCTGGAACGGTTACTCAAGCCGATTTACGCGCTATTGCCGAAGTTAAGATGGTCGACCTCAATGCGAATGATGTTGAGTCAGCAATGAAATTGATTGCCGGCTCCGCGCGCTCCATGGGTCTAGAGGTAGCAGGGTAAGAACATGGCTAATAAAGGGAAAAGAACCCGCAACAATGTTGAGGGTATCGATCGCAACAAACTCTACGATTTGTCAGAAGCTGTTAAGCTGCTCAAAGAGCGTGCAAACGCTAAGTTCGACGAAACAATCGAGATTGCGATGAATTTGGGTGTTGACCCACGTCATGCTGATCAGATGGTTCGTGGCGTTTGTAATTTGCCAAATGGCTCCGGTCGTAATGTGCGCGTTGGTGTGTTTGCAAAAGATGCAAAAGCTGATGAAGCACGCGCTGCTGGCGCTGATGTTGTTGGCGCAGAAGATTTGATGGAAGCTGTCCAAAAGGGCAACATCGATTTCGACCGTTGTATTGCGACACCTGACATGATGCCACTTGTTGGTCGTCTCGGTAAGGTGCTTGGCCCGCGCGGTATGATGCCAAATCCGAAAGTCGGAACAGTGACTATGGATATCGCAGCGGCTGTTGGTGCGGCCAAAGGCGGTGCTGTTGAGTTCCGTGTTGAAAAAGCCGGTATTCTGCATGCTGGTGTTGGCAAGGCATCGTTTTCTGAGGAAGCAATTCTTCAAAACATTCAGGCATTTTCTGAGGCGGTTTCCAAATCACGCCCTTCGGGTGCCAAGGGAACTTTCGTAAAACGTGTTGCGATTACATCAACCATGGGTCCTGGTATCCATGTTGATCCAACGAGTATGACAAGCGCTTAAAGCGTTAACTGAATTCCTCGCCGGTTTGCCGGCGGGGTTAGTCACCCGGTAAAGGTGGCGACCTGTCCAAGACTGCTGGTGCCAATTCGTTTTGAACGATGCGGTTTAAAATTCGCCCGCACAGATAGGGAATAACCGACATTCAGGCTTTCGGGCCATGGCGGTTTGAACCAACGGACCTAGCAAAGGTCATTCGATCTTTGCAAGGGGGCAGGAACTAGCGTCGACCGCAAGCAACTAATGTTTCTTGTGTTCGACAAACGTAACCGGCCCCCAGGTGAATTCGCCTTGGAGGTCAAATGGAGAAGAGACGCAGTGGATAGAGCGGAAAAAACCGAAATGGTATCCACACTCGGCGATGTGTTTAGCACATCAGGTAGTGTGGTCGTTGCTCATTATGCCGGTCTCACCGTGGCACAAATGACGACCCTTCGTGGTCAGATGCGTGAACAGGGTGCGTCCGTCAAGGTTGCAAAAAACCGCCTTGCTAAGCTCGCTCTTAAAGGTACCGACGCTGAATCGATGTCGGATCTGTTTCAGGGCCCAACCCTGATCGCTTATGCGGAAGATCCGGTAGCAGCGCCGAAAGTGGCGTCCGAATTCGCCAAAGGTAACGACAAGCTCGTTATTCTTGGTGGTTCAATGGGTGTCACAGCTCTTGATGCTTCTGGTGTGAAAGCTCTTGCTTCCATGCCGTCGCTGGATGAGCTGCGTGCGAAACTGGTGGGTATGATCAATACACCTGCTACTCGCATCGCGCAGGTCGTCAACGCACCAGCCGGTAATCTGGCTCGTGTGTTTGGAGCATATGCCAAAAAGGATGAAGCGGCGTAGGGCCGTTCGCAACTCAACTCTATTGGTTCAAACCAAACCAAAACAAACTTGAAAGATACTAAAATGGCTGATCTTGAAAAAATCGTAGAAGACCTGTCCTCCCTTAGCGTTCTGGAAGCTGCTGAGCTTTCCAAAATGCTCGAAGAGAAGTGGGGCGTTTCTGCTTCTGCACCAGTAGCTGTTGCTGCTGCTGGTGGTGGCGGTGGTGAAGCTGCTGCAGAAGAGAAAGACGAATTTGACGTCATTCTCGCTTCTGCTGGCGACAAGAAAATCAACGTGATTAAAGAAGTCCGCGCCATCACTGGCCTGGGCCTCAAAGAAGCTAAAGACCTTGTTGAAGCTGCTCCTAAGGCAGTTAAAGAAGGTGCAGCTAAAGCTGAAGCTGAAGAAATCAAAGGCAAGCTGGAAGCAGCTGGCGCAACTGTCGAGCTTAAGTAAGTTCAACGGTTATCTATTGGATCCGGGTTATTCTCGACCCGGATCCGAACTGTTTGAAAGCGCTTTTTCGTAAAGCGCTTTCACGCGTCTCTGGCACAGGGTTCCGAAATTTTGGAAAATTGTGTTGGAGAGACATTTGTTTTGAAGGCCCGCGCTGTTGCGTTTTGAAGCGGGATTTTTGAACAGCTGTCTGAGAAGACATGTGTTTTTAGGACGACATGAGGTGCCAAATGACTGAGACATATACCGGTCGCAAACAAGTTCGTAAATTCTTTGGTTCCATCCGCGAAGTGGCGCAAATGCCAAACCTGATTGAGGTGCAAAAAGCATCTTACGATCAGTTTCTTCAGGCAGATGGCCTGCCAGGTGAACGCCCTGACGAAGGGCTGCAGGCAGTTTTTAAATCGGTATTTCCGATTTCCGATTTTGCGGGATCTTCGCTTCTGGAATTTGTTGAGTATGAATTTGAAGCTCCGAAATATGACGTGGAAGAGTGTCGCCAGCGCGGTATAACTTTCGCTGCACCCTTGAAGGTACGCCTCCGTCTCATCGTCTTTGATATAGATGAGGATACAGGTGCCAAGTCCGTCAAAGACATTAAAGAACAAGACGTCTATATGGGCGACATGCCATTGATGACTGGCAATGGTACATTCGTCGTTAATGGTACCGAGCGCGTTATCGTGTCTCAGATGCACCGTTCGCCAGGTGTGTTCTTTGATCACGATAAAGGCAAAACCCATTCGTCTGGTAAATTGCTGTTCGCATCACGTATCATTCCATATCGCGGCTCATGGCTCGATATTGAATTCGACGCGAAAGACATTGTTCACGCACGTATCGATCGACGCCGTAAGATCCCAGTGACAACCTTGTTGTATTCTCTTGGATTGGACAGCGAAGAAATTCTCGACACGTTCTTCAACATCATTACATTTAGTCGCATCAAAGATGGCTGGCGTAAGCCTTTCGATGCGTCCAAGATGAAAGGCACAAAAGCTGTTGTAGATCTGGTTGATGCAGATAGCGGTGAAGTGATTGTTGAAGCTGGCAAAAAGCTGACTGCACGCGCTGCACGTCAACTTGAAGAGAAGGGTGTCAAGGCACTTAAGGTTGGCAATGAAGACTTGATCGGTGAGTTTATCGCCGAGGAAATCGTTTCCATGGAAACGGGTGAAATTTTCATGGAAGCCGGTGATGAGATCACTGAAGACAGCCTCGTTCTGCTGGAAGAAATGGGCTATAATGATGTGCCCGTTCTCGATATCGACTATGCAAATGCTGGTCCTTACATCCGCAACACACTGGCTGCTGACAAGAACGAAAGTCGAGAGTCTGCGCTGTTTGATATTTATCGCGTAATGCGCCCGGGTGAACCGCCCACCATGGAAAGCGCGGAAGCTATGTTCCAGTCGCTCTTCTTTGACTCTGAGCGTTACGATCTGTCCGCTGTTGGCCGTGTGAAAATGAACATGCGCCTTGATCTGGATGCAGAAGACACGGTTCGTGTTCTTCGCAAGGAAGACATTCTGGAAGTTGTAAAGACCCTTGTTGGTCTGCGCGATGGCAAAGGTGAAATCGACGATATTGACAATCTCGGCAACCGTCGCCTGCGTTCTGTTGGCGAGCTGATGGAAAATCAGTATCGTGTTGGTCTTCTGCGGATGGAGCGCGCGATCAAAGAGCGCATGTCATCGGTCGAAATCGACACTGTGATGCCTCAGGATTTGATCAACGCCAAGCCTGCTGCTGCAGCTGTACGCGAATTCTTCGGTTCATCTCAGCTGTCGCAGTTTATGGATCAGACGAACCCATTGTCTGAGATTACCCATAAACGCCGTTTGTCCGCACTTGGGCCTGGCGGTCTGACGCGCGAACGCGCGGGATTTGAAGTGCGCGATGTGCACCCAACGCACTATGGTCGTATCTGCCCGATTGAAACACCAGAGGGTCCAAACATTGGTTTGATCAACTCACTGGCGACCTTTGCGCGTGTGAATAAATATGGCTTTATCGAAAGTCCCTATCGGACTGTTGAAGATGGCAAGGTTACCGACAATGTGATCTACCTGTCTGCGATGGAAGAGGCAAAGCATGTTGTGGCCCAGGCAAATGCGCCATTGGGTGATGACAACAGTTTCCTTAATGAGATGGTTACATGCCGCAAGTCTGGTGATGTGCTGTCAATGCCAGCTGATGCCGTGACACTTATGGATGTGTCACCGAAACAGTTGGTTTCCGTGGCTTCTGCGCTTATTCCATTCCTGGAAAACGATGATGCGAACCGTGCCCTGATGGGGTCCAACATGATGCGTCAGGCTGTGCCGCTTTTGAAAGCTGAAGCACCGTTTGTCGGCACCGGTATGGAATCTGTGGTGGCGCGCGACTCTGGCGCTGCTATCGCTGCACGCCGAACAGGTATAGTGGATCAGGTTGATGCGACACGTATCGTTATCCGCGCAACTGAAGAGTTGGATCCATCCAAGTCTGGTGTTGATATCTATCGCTTGATGAAATTCCAGCGTTCCAATCAAGACACCTGCATCAACCAGCGTCCACTTGTGGAAGTTGGAGAGCGGGTCAAGAAGGGCGATATCATTGCTGATGGTCCATCTACTGAGCTTGGTGATCTGGCGCTTGGTAAAAACGTGCTCGTCGCGTTTATGCCCTGGAACGGCTACAATTTCGAAGATTCCATTCTGATTTCAGAGCGCATTGTGCGTGATGATGTGTTCACATCTATTCACCTCGAAGAGTTCGAAGTGATGGCACGTGATACGAAACTGGGGCCAGAAGAAATTACTCGCGATATTCCGAACGTCTCTGAGGAAGCGCTGAAGAATCTCGATGAGGCCGGAATTGTTTACATCGGTGCTGAAGTTGATCCGGGTGATATTTTAGTCGGTAAGATCACGCCGAAGGGTGAAAGCCCAATGACACCGGAAGAAAAGCTTCTGCGTGCCATTTTTGGTGAGAAGGCATCTGACGTTCGTGATACGTCCTTGCGCTTGCCACCAGGTGTGACCGGAACTGTTGTTGAAGTTCGTGTTTTCAATCGCCATGGCATTGAAAAAGATGAACGCGCGATGGCAATCGAGCGTGAAATGATCGAGACACTCGCAAAAGACCGCGACGATGAGCAAGCTATCTTGGACCGCAACGTTTATGGTCGTCTCGCGAATATGATCCGCGGTAAAAAAGGTGTGGCTGGTCCAAAGAACTTTGCAAAAGGCACTGAAGTGTCTGATGAAGTTCTGGAAGAGTTCCCTCGTTCGCAGTGGTGGCTGATTGCCGTCGATGACGACAAGCTCATGGGTGAGTTGGAAGCTCTTAAAGAGCAGTATGACGATAGCCGTAAGCAACTGGAGCAACGCTTCCTCGACAAAATCGACAAGCTTCAGCGTGGCGATGAATTGCCGCCGGGCGTGATGAAAATGGTCAAAGTCTTTGTAGCTGTGAAGCGTAAGCTTCAACCTGGTGATAAGATGGCCGGCCGTCACGGTAACAAAGGTGTTGTTTCACGCATCGTACCTATCGAAGATATGCCATATCTTGAAAATGGGACTCAGGTAGACATCGTGCTTAACCCGCTTGGTGTGCCAAGTCGTATGAATGTGGGTCAGATTTTGGAAACCCATCTTGGCTGGGCCTGCGCAGGTCTTGGTATCCAGATTGGTGAGCAGGTTCGCAATTATCAAAAATCCAGCGACATTAAGCCTCTGCGCGATACGCTGGAAGACATCTATGGTGAGAATGCTCAAAACGACAACATTGTAGATCTGGATGATAAATCAGTTCTCAAGCTTGCCGATACTCTGAAACGCGGTGTGCCGATGGCAACGCCAGTGTTTGATGGTGCCCGTGAGCCAGATGTTGTGACCATGCTTGAAAAGGCCAAGCTGAAAGGTTCTGGTCAAAGCACTTTGTATGATGGACGTACCGGTACGCAGTTTGATCGGCAGGTGACCGTTGGTTACATTTACATGCTGAAGCTTCATCACTTAGTCGATGACAAGATCCACGCACGTTCAATTGGACCATATTCTCTTGTTACCCAGCAACCGCTTGGTGGCAAGGCACAGTTTGGTGGACAGCGCTTTGGTGAGATGGAAGTCTGGGCACTTGAGGCTTATGGTGCGGCATATACCCTTCAGGAAATGCTGACTGTTAAGTCGGATGACGTGGCTGGGCGTACTAAGGTTTATGAGGCGATTGTGCGCGGTGACGATACGTTCGAAGCCGGCATACCGGAAAGCTTCAATGTGCTCGTAAAAGAGATGCGTTCGCTTGGATTGAATGTGGAGTTGGAAAACACACTTGATGATCTAAGCGCTGAGAATGACGAACAACCGCAGATCGACGCGGCGGAATAATTCCGCTGCGCCGACCTTAACTGCTGGACATACCGTTTTTTAGGTCGGTTGGTGCAAGAGACACCAACTGGCCACTCTAAAGGAGAAATCCATGAATCAGGATGTGATGAACGTTTTTGGCACTCAGGCGCCGGCACAGACGTTTGACCAGATCAAGATTTCTATCGCGAGCCCGGAAAAAATACTTTCCTGGTCATTCGGCGAAATCAAGAAACCAGAAACCATCAATTATCGGACATTCAAGCCGGAGCGCGATGGTCTTTTCTGCGCACGTATCTTTGGCCCAATCAAGGACTATGAGTGCTTGTGCGGCAAATACAAGCGTATGAAGTACAAGGGTATTATCTGTGAGAAGTGCGGCGTTGAAGTTACGCTTTCTCGCGTGCGTCGTGAGCGCATGGGCCACATTGAGCTTGCAGCACCCGTTGCACATATCTGGTTCTTGAAATCCTTGCCATCTCGCATTGGCTTGCTGATGGATATGACGCTGAAGGACCTTGAGCGTATTCTCTATTTCGAGAACTACGTGGTGATTGAGCCAGGCTTGACCGCTCTTAAAGAGCGCCAACTTCTGTCCGAGACAGAAATGGTTGAAGCGCAGGATCAGTATGGTCCAGATGCATTCACAGCGATGATTGGTGCCGAAGCCATTCGCGAAATGCTGATGAATCTTGATCTGCAGCGCCTCAGCGAAGAAATCCGTGTCGAGATTGCTGAAGCAACTACTGAACTGAAGCCTAAGAAACTGGCAAAACGCCTGAAAGTCATCGAGGCATTCATCGAGTCGGGTAACCGCCCGGAGTGGATGATCATGACTGTTGTTCCAGTCATTCCGCCGGATTTGCGTCCTCTGGTGCCGCTTGATGGCGGTCGATTTGCCACATCCGATTTGAATGATCTTTATCGCCGTGTGATCAACCGCAACAATCGACTGAAGCGTTTGATGGAATTGCGTGCGCCTGACATTATTATCCGCAATGAGAAGCGCATGCTTCAAGAAGCTGTGGATGCGCTGTTCGACAATGGTCGTCGTGGCCGCGTCATCACAGGTACAAACAAGCGTCCTTTGAAATCCCTTTCCGATATGTTGAAAGGTAAACAAGGTCGTTTCCGTCAGAACTTGCTCGGTAAACGCGTGGATTATTCCGGACGTTCCGTGATCGTAGTTGGACCTGAGCTGAAACTTCACCAGTGTGGATTGCCTAAGAAGATGGCGCTTGAGCTGTTCAAGCCGTTTATCTACTCACGTCTTGATGCGAAGGGTTACTCTTCAACCGTGAAACAGGCGAAAAAGCTTGTTGAGAAAGAACGACCGGAGGTTTGGGATATTCTCGATGAGGTTATCCGCGAGCACCCAATCATGCTCAACCGTGCGCCAACACTTCACCGTCTTGGCATTCAGGCATTTGAGCCGGTATTGATCGAAGGCAAGGCTATTCAGCTGCACCCGCTTGTTTGTGCTGCCTTCAACGCCGACTTTGATGGCGATCAGATGGCTGTTCACGTGCCTCTATCCCTTGAAGCCCAACTTGAAGCGCGCGTGTTGATGATGTCTACGAACAACGTTTTGCACCCTGCGAATGGTCAACCAATCATCGTGCCGTCGCAGGATATTGTTCTTGGCCTTTATTACCTATCTATGCAGGCTGATAATGAGCCAGGCGAGGGCATGGTATTTGGCGATATTGCTGAAGTGCAACATGCTTTGGACAATGGTGTTGTAACGCTACATTCTAAAATCAAAGGTCGCTTCAACACAGTTGATGAAGATGGTAACAAGGTTTCCAGTATTCATGAGACGTCTCCTGGGCGCATGTTGATTGGTGACTTGCTGCCGAAAGATGCAAAAGTTCCTTACGACACTTGCAACCGTTTGATGACCAAGAAAGAAATCTCTGGAATGATCGATGTGGTCTATCGCCACTGCGGTCAAAAAGAGAGTGTGATCTTCTGCGATCGCATTATGCAGCTCGGTTTCAGCAATGCGTTTAAAGCCGGCATCTCCTTTGGTAAGGATGACATGGTTATTCCCGATACCAAAAAAGGTCTTGTGGAAGAAAGCCGCACGCTTACCAAGGAATATGAGCAACAGTACAATGATGGCCTGATCACTCAGGGCGAAAAGTACAATAAGGTTGTTGATGCTTGGGCGAAGTGTACTGACAAAGTGGCTGATGAGATGATGAAGCGTATCTCATCCGTGCAGATGGATGAAGAAACTGGCCGTCAGAAGCCGATGAACTCCGTTTACATGATGTCTCACTCAGGTGCTCGTGGTTCACCCGCGCAGATGAAACAGCTTGCTGGTATGCGCGGTCTAATGGCCCGTCCGGATGGCTCCATTATTGAATCTCCGATTATTGCCAACTTTAAAGAAGGCCTGACGGTGATGGAATATTTCAGTTCCACCCACGGTGCTCGTAAGGGCCTTGCGGATACGGCGCTGAAAACTGCTAACTCTGGTTATCTGACACGTCGTCTTGTGGATGTTGCACAGGATTGCATCATTACCAAGGCAGATTGCGGCACCGATGATGGTCTAACTGTTCAGGCTGTTGTGGATTCTGGTCAGGTTGTTGCCACGTTAGGCATGCGGACTCTGGGACGTACAGCTGCGGCTGATGTTGTGTCAGGCGATGGCCAAATTATCGTTCCTGCAAATACCCTAATCCAGGAAAAAGAAGTTGATCTGATTGAGGCGGCTGGCATTCAGTCCGTTAAAATCCGTTCGGTTCTTACCTGTAAAAACAAAGTCGGTGTTTGTGGTGCTTGTTACGGCCGTGACCTTGCACGTGGTACAACGGTGAACATGGGTGAAGCGGTCGGTGTTATTGCAGCTCAGTCTATTGGTGAACCTGGTACACAGCTGACGATGCGTACATTCCACATTGGTGGTACGGCACAGGTTGTGGATAGCTCTTTCATCGAAAGTAACTTCGACGGTAAGATCTCGCTGCGCAACCGCAATGTTGTCCGTGACTCTGATGGCAAGCTTATCGCAATGGGTCGCAACATGTCTGTTGTGATCACCGATGACCAGGGCGTTGAAGTTGCGGTGCACCGCATCAACTATGGCGCCCGTGTTCACATCGATGATGGTGACATGATCAAGTCCGGCCAGCGTATTGCTGAATGGGATCCATATACACGTCCAATTCTCACCGAAGTTGAAGGTGTGGTCGAGTACGAAGATCTTGTGGACGGTCTATCTGTTTCTGAGAATGCTGATGAGGCAACCGGCATCACCAAACGTGTTGTTACCGATTGGCGCAGCAGTTCAAAAGGTGCCGATTTGAAACCTGCCATGACCGTTAAGGACAAGAAAGGCGAAGTTCACAAGCTGGATCGTGGTCGCGAGGCTCGTTATCAACTGTCCGTGGATGCGGTTTTGTCCGTTGATCCAGGTTCAACAGTTAAAGCTGGCGACGTTTTAGCCCGTATTCCTCTGGAAAGTGCTAAAACCCGCGACATTACAGGTGGTCTGCCACGTGTTGCCGAGCTGTTTGAAGCACGTCGTCCTAAAGATCATGCGATTATTGCAGAGATCGGCGGAACTATCCGCTTCGGTCGTGACTACAAAAACAAACGTCGCATTGTGATTGAGCCATTGGATGAGACTATGGAGCCTACGGAATATCTTATTCCAAAAGGCAAGCCGTTCCACTTGCAGGACGGTGACGTAGTTGAGAAGGGTGATTACATCATGGATGGCCTTCCTGCGCCGCATGATATTCTGGCGATCAAGGGCGTCGAGGAGCTTGCTTCCTACCTCGTCAATGAGATTCAGGACGTGTATCGTCTGCAGGGTGTTGTGATTAACGACAAGCACATTGAAGTAATAGTCCGGCAGATGCTTCAAAAAGTCGAAGTGACTGAAGCCAATGACGCTGACTATTTGAACGGCGAACAAGTTGACCGGATCGAGTTTGAGACATCGAACGAAAAATTGGTCGAAGAAGGCAAAACACCAGCGACAGCATCACCTGTTCTTCTAGGGATTACCAAAGCCAGCTTGCAGACCAAGTCGTTTATTTCAGCTGCTTCCTTCCAGGAAACAACACGTGTGCTGACTGAAGCTGCGGTCAACGGTAAGGCCGATACGCTTGAAGGTTTGAAAGAGAATGTCATAGTGGGTCGTTTGATCCCAGCGGGTACTGGCGGGGCAATGAACCGTATGAAGTCCATTGCTGGTCGTCGCGATGATCTTATTCTGGATGATCGTAAGAAAACGTCTTTGGCATCTGCTGAGGTTCCGGCGGAGCCGGCTCCAGAGAGCCTCTGAACCGCCTCAAAAAATTAAACACAGAAAAAGGCCGTCAATTTATTTGACGGCCTTTTTCTGTATTTGAAGCACTAATAAATGTGAGAAATTTACTACATAGGGAATACAATTTTAGATGATCATCCATGTGGATGATGCACGCATTTCTCAGAAGGACTTATTTTCATTTCATCTTCGCAATGCAGTCCAGCCACGGCCCGATCGATTCTGGTCCTGGATGCAAAATTTAGGAATGAAAATGATCAAACCTGTGTTCGTTCTTCCCAGCCTCGCGGTTTCATTTTGTACCGGAGTCTTTGCAGTTTCATCTGCGGTAATTGCAGCAGACTTACCGCTACCTGTTCAACCCTTCGAACCAGATATGGCCTACACAGAAGTGCCTTACGAGTTTCCCTGGGATAGATACTACATCGGGCTTATTGCCGGATTTGGCTATGGCTCCATGGATACCAGTGACTTACTGGCTTCAACCAGCTTCTTTGACAATACATTTGACTTATCAGGTGGTCTTGTCGGACTGACAATCGGCAGAAATTTTCAGATGTACGATAATTGGGTGTTGGGCATAGAGCTCGACGGTGCTTTTGCGAACATAGATGGCCGCAAAAATGGGACGTCGGGAGAGTACATTGAAGCTGACCTCAATGGAATTCTGACGGCGCGGGCGCGGTTGGGCTATGCAATGGGGGAAGAAAAGCGATTCCTTCCTTTCGTAACTGCTGGCTTTGCTGCTGGTCACTACGAAGTTGGTGCATTCGGCGGCATACCGTTGGACCCAGATGATCTTGGGAATGCAGTTAAGAAAGCTGATTGGCTTGGTGGGTACACCTTGGGCGCAGGACTAGAGTATCTGGTGACACATGGTATCTCTATCAAGGCAGAATATTTGTTTATGCATTTTGGTGGCAGCATTACTACGGACACGATAATCGACCAAGCAACTGCCACTCCTATGCAGGTGCAATTTGAACCTGATGATGTTCACTTATGGCGATTAGGTGTCAATCTAACTTACTGATCCGTCCCCGAAATGGGTTTATAGGTGAAACCCGGCAACAGACCGCAGCAGTAGGCTGACAAGTTCTGATTGCCGGGACGTGCTGGTTTTTGAAAATATCGAATGAAGTTGGGACTTCACTGTATTGCGTGTGACTCCCCTGTTGGAAGCAATCGTTTCTAGTTTGTCTCCTGATGCTAAAGCATGCGCAAGTTCAGCTTCTGAAGGAGTTAGTCCATAAGAAGCAACAAATAGATCAATTGCCGTGGTCTTGCGCGCATCGGGATCAAATATGAAAACTGCGACTGACTTCTTGCCCAGCTTGACCTTGCTTGCGACCATCGGGACCACGATTAAGCTGTAAGGTGTTGCGTGTGATAGGCGAGGGATTGTTACAATACCGCCTGACAATTGTTCAAGAGAAGCGTCAATCTGAAAGACAGAATCTAGTAATGCGTGGACTTTTTCCTCAGTTTTACGATGCCCAATCATCAGTTCACCACCCCTCAGCCGGATGCCATCTTCATTGTTCAGGATGTGTTGGGCAGCAAGGTTCGCATAAGACAAATTGCGATCCTTGTCGAAGAGTAACAAACCAAATTGTATTAGGTCCATAACGTTAGTGGACTGAATGATCATACTTTCGAGTTTGTCGATACGCTTTTGGAAACTCATTGCTTTTTGTAAATGTCTTCCAAGTATTGCGAGAATGCTAAGTAATTCTGGGTCTATTTCGCTTTGACCCTTGTGCCGAACAAACCCAACGGCACGTCCATGACTTACTTCTCTAGCTAGTACACATACGCATTCGCTATGCAGGCCCCATGGCTTCGAGGCCAGTTGGTACATCTTTGTATTTTGGTATTCTTCAAAGCTGTAAAATGCGCGTCCCATTGTTGGCACGCCCCTTGGCAACAGAGGATATAGTCGAAGAATCGTGTTTTCGGCAGGATCATTGAATAGGGAGGATGCCCTTTTCACTGAATCTTCTGGTATATTATGAGAGTCAAAGCTTAGGAACGACTTTTGATCAGGGCCAATATCAGTAAGGAAAATTCCACTCTGGTCTGATATCTCACTATAAACTCCCAGCGCTCGAGTGACATCAAAGGTTTCACCAACACAGTCGTATATTTGTTCTATGGCTGATAGCAGTTGTTCGTGCAAACTAAACTCCAATCACGAGATGCGCCCTAGGGACGAGCACCGATGGCGGGTCGATTATTGCTGAATGTGTGGGATGGATACTCTCCGACACACGTCCGCAAAAAATACCAAGCCAGCCAAAATTACTTCATCCAAATGGATAGAAGGTGGCAATTCGCATTATGGCATTCTCGGAACACCCAGGCCAAATCATCGGCGTTGAAATTGATGCGCCCTGCGACTAGAAGCACCTTGGAATTTCCCGAAAATAATTGAGAGTAAAATGAGCAAAGAGATCTTCGTGGTCGTAGGTGAGGGTGGAATTCATATGACCCTGATTGGTGAAGCTGGCCCAAAGGACCGGCCAGCCTATGAGTTTCAAGTTTTTTTACAAGCGGAAGACCTGGATGAAGCAGTTGATGTCGCTGCCGAATACCTTGAGGCCGAAGGTTGGCAGGGTATTGAATGGCAAAAGGGCGGCATTGTTGATGACACTCATATCGATGAAGACATTGAGGAAGCATATGAGCGCGCGCAGCAAGGTGATGTTGCAGCAATTATTTATGCCTCTTCAGGCGATGATACAGATTGAGAGTTAATGTATCCAACGGATAGGCTTTTGACCGAGTCTCTTTTTCTTTGAATTGAACCAGGAAAATGGCTGACGATTCTTCACATTGATGGGCAAAAATTTTTAACAAATCCAACTGACGCAATTTTCGAAAATTGAACAGCTCTCAAACGCAGGAAAAGACAAGGATTCAACCGAATTAATTGTCTTAAAAAAGTCCTCAAAAGAGGGTTGACGCGTGACGGCACAAGCCATATGTTCCGCGCCATCACAAGACAGGTCGTGAAACAACGCGTCTGCGGCGACACGCCAAGGATAAAAGTTTTAAACACTGTCTTTTGTAAGCGACTGAAAATACGGGTTCATGACCGCGGCCTTTAGCTGTGGTCCTCTGGTTTACCGGCTCCTTCTGCTCTAACAGGCGGATTGGGGCTTTTGTGTATGTTTGTACGCATGCCGGTGTTGAGCCTGAAATTTGGTCAATTGTTAGAGATTTTAAGCCGAACGGCTGAGAGAGACGGCATGCCAACGATTAACCAGTTGATCCGGAAGCCACGCAAGGCGCCAGTGAAGCGGAACAAAGTTCCAGCACTTGAAGCGAACCCTCAGAAACAGGGTTCCTGCACACGCGTGTACACCACTACTCCTAAAAAGCCGAACTCGGCTCTTCGTAAAGTTGCAAAGATCCGCTTGCGCAACGGTTTTGAAGTTATCGGCTACATCCCAGGTGAGGGCCATAACCTTCAAGAATTCTCCGTGGTGCTCATCCGTGGCGGCCGCGTGAAAGATTTGCCAGGTGTGCGCTACCACGTAATTCGCGGTGTTCTGGATACCCAGGGCGTTAAAGACCGCAAGCAGCGTCGTTCCAAATACGGCGCTAAGCGTCCGAAATAAGAGGGCATAGATATGTCTCGTCGTCATAGAGCTGAAAAGCGCGAAATTATTCCTGATCCAAAGTTTGGTGATGTTGTTCTGTCAAAATTCATGAACAACATCATGCAGGATGGCAAGAAATCTGCCGCAGAGAGTATTGTTTACGGTGCCATGGATATCATGGGCGCAAAAACAAGCCAGGATCCAATTGCTCTGTTTCATCAGGCTTTGGAAAATGTCATGCCGCAGGTTGAGGTTCGTTCCCGCCGTGTTGGTGGCGCAACTTACCAGGTTCCTGTTGAGGTTCGTAATGAGCGCCGTCAAGCGCTCGCGATCCGTTGGTTGATCATTGCTGCACGCAAGCGCAACGAAACAACAATGATTGATCGCCTGTCCGGCGAGCTTCTTGATGCGGCCAACAACCGTGGTTCTGCTGTTAAGAAGCGCGAAGACACCCATAAGATGGCAGACGCTAACAAAGCGTTCTCCCATTATCGCTGGTAATTTTTGAGAGATTGTCGCTATGACCCGCAGTCATAAATTAGAAGACTATCGTAATTTTGGCATCATGGCTCACATTGATGCTGGTAAAACGACCACCACTGAGCGTGTGCTTTACTATTCCGGTAAAAGTCACAAAATTGGTGAAGTTCATGATGGTGCTGCCACTATGGATTGGATGGAGCAGGAGCAGGAGCGTGGTATTACAATCACCTCTGCTGCGACTACGACTTCCTGGAACGACAAGCTTCTGAACATCATCGATACTCCGGGTCACGTGGACTTCACGATTGAGGTTGAGCGTTCCCTGCGTGTGCTTGATGGTGCTGTTGCCCTGCTGGATGCGAATGCCGGCGTTGAGCCTCAGACGGAAACTGTGTGGCGTCAGGCTGACAAGTATAAAGTTCCACGCATGATCTTCGTCAATAAAATGGACAAGATTGGTGCTGATTTTTACCGCTCTGTTGAGATGGTAAAGGAGCGCTTGGGTGCTGTTGCTCTTCCAATTCAGCTGCCAATTGGCGCGGAAAACGAGTTCCAAGGTGTTGTTGATCTGGTAGAAATGCGCAGCATCACTTGGGAAGAAGAAAAGCTTGGTGCTGAATACGTTTACGGTGAAATTCCAGCTGATCTTGCTGATCAGGCTGCTGAGTATCGCGAAAAACTGATCGAGATTGCTGTTGAAGCTGATGAAGCTGCAATGGAAGCTTATTTGGAGGGTGATGAACCTGACAATGAAAAGCTCAAGTCTTTGATCCGCACTGGTACAATTCAGAACCTATTCGTTCCAATCCTTTGCGGAACTGCTTTCAAGAACAAGGGTGTTCAGCCTTTGCTTGATGCGGTTGTTGATTACCTTCCAAGCCCGGTTGAAGTTCCTGCGATCGCAGGTATCGACCCTAAGACTGAAGAAGAAACAACTCGTAAATCCAGTGATGATGAGCCTCTTTCAATGCTCGCATTCAAGCTTATGGATGATCAGTATGGTTCTTTGACGTTCTGCCGTATCTATTCCGGTAAATTGGAAGCTGGTTCTACACTTTTGAACTCAGTGAAAAATAAGCGTGAGCGTATCGGCCGTATGGTACAGATGCACTCTAACTCACGTGAAGAGATCAAGGTTGCATACGCCGGCGATATCGTAGCTATCGTTGGGCTAAAGGATACGACAACTGGCGATACACTTTGCGATCCAGTGAAGCCGGTCATTCTGGAGCGTATGGAATTCCCAGAGCCTGTTATCGAAATTGCGATTGAGCCAAAAACTAAGGCTGACCAAGAGAAGATGGGCGCAGCTTTGCACCGTCTGGCAGCTGAAGACCCCTCCTTCCGCGTTAAGCTGGATGAAGAATCTGGTCAAACAATCATCGCTGGTATGGGTGAATTGCACCTCGATATCATCGTTGATCGCATGAAACGCGAATTTAAGGTTGAAGCGAATATTGGCGCGCCGCAGGTTGCCTATCGCGAAACAATTACACGCGCTGCTGAGATTGATTACACCCACAAGAAACAATCTGGTGGTTCCGGTCAGTTTGCTCGCATCAAGATTGTCTTTGAGCCAGGTGAAGTTGGTTCCGGCTACGTCTTCGAAAGTAAGATTGTGGGTGGTAACGTTCCTCGCGAATATATTCCTGGCGTTGAAAAGGGTGTTGGTAGTGTCATGTCTGCGGGCCCAGTTGCTGGTTTCCCAATGCTCGACATTAAAGCGACGCTTGTCGATGGTGCCTACCACGATGTTGACTCCAGCGTTCTGGCCTTTGAGATCGCAGCCCGTGCTGCCTTCCGTGAAGGTGCTGAAAAAGCCGGAGCGGTTCTTTTGGAGCCAATCATGGCTGTTGAGGTTGTGACACCGGAAGATTATATGGGCGACATTATTGGTGACTTGAACTCACGTCGTGGCCAGATTACTGGCTCCGAAAGCCGCGGTATCGCGACAGTCGTGAGTGCAATGGTTCCGCTGGCAAACATGTTTGGTTATGTGAACAATCTGCGGTCTGCATCGCAGGGTCGTGCGCAGTACACCATGCAGTTTGATCACTATGAGCAAGTGCCACAGCAGGTTGCTAAAGAAGTTCAGGAAAAATACGCGTAACTCTTACGCTGTTTGACATAAACGAAAATCAGAAATTGCCACTAAGGTGGCTCGAAATACGGAGAAGTTCCGATGGCCAAGGAAAAGTTTGAACGCAATAAGCCGCATGCGAACATTGGCACGATTGGTCACGTTGACCACGGCAAGACGACATTGACGGCAGCGATTACGAAATATTTTGGTGACTTCAAGGCTTATGATGAGATTGA
>JBDWQA010000007.1:0-90838 GCA_039986835.1 Hyphomicrobiales bacterium | reverse complement strand
ACAGAGACGGATGTGACACTGAGCGTATCGCCATCAATGTCAGATGAGTTAGCCAGAAGGTCAGCTTCGGAGAAAGTAACAGACGTATCTTCAGCGGTTGCACCCAGATCTACATTGCCCGCTGCAGGACCATCATTGATCGGCTTGACATTTATGATGCCGGTGCCTGGTGTTGTGGACTGTCCATCAGACACATCAAAGGAAATTGAAACGTCACCGTTGAATTCTGGATCAGGGGTAAACGTCCAGGTGCCGTCGCCATTGTCGGTAATGGTTCCACCGCCGACGCTGACATTGTTGACTGTCAGAGTGTCACCATCGGCATCCTGGAATGTTGTGAGCAACATTTCTTGAGTAATGATTTGTGAGGTATCTTCATCCGTAGAGCTTGCAAACAAATCAAGCGCAATGGGTGCAGAGTTTTCTTCTTCTGGCGATTCACCGCCGCCTGATGAACCGCCATTTGGAGTGTCGACCGGAGTAACGTCACTGTTGCCGGTAATTATATTTGGATCGGATGGTCTGGTTGCTCCTTTTGAAAGGTGCGCTACCTGGATTGGCGATGTACTGAATGCAGCAGCATCTTGTGAAAACAGCGTGTTTATGGATTGTGGTGAGGCCTCATTTTCTGAAGCAGCGTTTGCGGTTTGATGATCTTGTCTGTTTTGAGGTTCCAAGGAAGCTGCATTGGAATCAAAAAGCTGGTCTGACAACATGCTGGAGCTTGTTTCGGTGAACGGCCGGGTGTCATTCAGGGCATCTTTGTCATTCTCCCCGATTTGCGAAGAGCTACCCATGCGCGCGGCAAAATTATAGTTGCCCTCATGCGCATTTCCTAAATTCTGATTGGCACCGTCAACCGGCGTATCTTTCAAAACAAAGTCATGAGCATCGTCGCTGAGACGGCTTGATTCCTTGGAGCCAACATTACCTTGACCATCGGTCGGTTTGGCTTTGACATCGGAATTAGTTGGTTTGCTTGTACTCATGAAAGTCTCCGTTAACCGCGGCCACAAAGCGGCTACGAAAACTCACAGCAGTTTCATCCATAAGACGGAGTTAATAATGCCCATATTCGCAAGGCGGATCTCTTGGATGGGTACAGATAATGATAACTTGGTAACTAAATCCTTGTCAGTATTCCGAACTATTTCATTATTTTTTAAGGATAAATCGCGCAAAGTCGACTCGTGATAAGTCAGTAGAGGTTTGTCACAGATTTTGGCGCAACAAGTTTTTAGTAAAGCGGCAACTAATGGCAGACAAGAAACAAAAAGCGGGAGCAGGGTCTATTCTGCTGAGTCCCCGCTTGAAGAAATATGGGCTTGTTGCCGGCAACAGTTTGAAGATTGGTCCTGCGACAGTTCTGGTCTCAGCGGTCATCAATATCCTCAGCATGGCGCTGCCGCTGTCTATTCTTATTGTTTATGATCGAATTGTTCCCAACGCGTCATACGAATCCCTGTCTGTTCTGGCCGCCTTGCTCATATCATTTGCTTTACTGGAAGCAGGTTTGAGAGTTTGCCGTGCCTACGCTTTGGGTTGGTCCGCGGCAAAGTTCGAGTTGCAAACGACAATCCAATCCCTCGATCGTATTTTGACTGTCGATTACAAGTCGCTCAACTCGGTCCCGGCAGTGAAGCAGGCAGAGCGCCTAAAAGCTGTGTCTCGCTATGCAGACTTTATGGGTAGTCAATCCCGGTTGGCTGTGGTTGATCTGCCCTACGTTTTGTTGTTCATGTCGGTCATGGCAATGATCGGTGGATGGTTGGCTTTGGTGCCTGTTATTGTCATTGCCATCTTTTCCATAATGGTCCTGGTTTTGTCGGGCCGTTTTCGCCGGGTACTGGAAGAGCGGAAACAACAAGATACAAAAATTTACGACTTCATCTCCGAATTGCTAGGCGGCATTCATACTATCAAGGGAGCAGCTATGGAGCCGCAAATGTTGCGGCGGTTTGAGCGGTTGCAGCGGACCGGGAGCGTCACAGACTTTCGCTCCATTGAGGTGTCAGCGCATAGCCAGACTATGATGGGTCTGTTCGGAAATATCACCATTATTTCAATGGTTTCTACAGGTGGATGGTTGGCTGTAACTGGGGACATGTCAGTTGGCACCCTTGCCGCATGCACTATGCTTGCTGGACGAACTATTCAGCCGGTTGTCAAAGTTGCAGGCATTTGGAACGAACTTCAACGGACAGCAATTTCACTTGAAGACATAAAGGAACTTTTCTTTGGCACCACTGATCCCAAGTTTGAAAAGGTCGATCTAGTTGTATCAGAAGAAGAACGCTTCAGACCCTCCAGCTTGACCGCGGAAAACATCTCTATTGTGAAGGGCTCACGGACGTTGGTGAATGATCTCAATCTGATGATAGAACCGGGGTCTCTCATTGGCATTCAAGCAGCGGATGGTGAGGGAAAATCAACCTTGTTGCGTGTTTTGGCGGGAGAAATACCACCTGACAATGGTGTTGTAAAAATCGATGGATTGGCACCTGATGATAAAAATACCATGGCCGGAAAAATTTCTTTTGCAGCGGCCAGCCAAGGGTTATTCAACGGCACAATACTGGAAAATCTGACACTCTTTGGTGAAGGTGCATCTATTGATGATGCATGTTGGGCCGTTGAGCTGGTTGGTTTACAAAAATCTGTGAATGCATTGCCACTTGGATTTGACACGTTGGTGGGATCTGGAAATGCAACACCTTTGGCAAGTGGCTTCATCCAGCGGATCATTTTGGCGCGTGCTTTGGCACAAAGACCCACGATTTTATTCCTCGATGAACCACAGGCATTCCTCGACTACGATTCAGATAGGGATGTAATTTCTGGATTGCAAAAGCTCCGCGGGCAAATGACCATTATCATGGTCACAAGTCGCCCATCTTATCTGCGAGTGGCTGACAAAATATTCAACCTCAAGGATGGTAAATGTCGTCAACAAAATAAGCAAAAACCCGCTGCGCAGGTTGCACAAAAAGGTGCGGTGGCATGAGCGACCTGACCCAAAAACTGTCGACCGGAGATGAACTGCCGGGCCAGACTGACAGCCAGAATTCTGTTCATCGAAACCTCGGCCGGCTAGAAAGCGCCTTTGGCTCTAACAGTGAGCATTCTTATCGCAATGCCGTAGAAAAAGACGGTGAGTGGGAAGCTACGCTGCGCAAGTTTTTGAATGAGCGGAGTTGGCCTGGCTCAGAGCGCCGGATTTTAGAAGCAAGCCCGCACTTGTTGCCAATCGCCGATCTGAACGAAATGCGGGCTGTATTATCAAGGCTTGACTTTGAGACTGCACTCCATCGCATTTCCTTAAGGAATTTGAATCCGCAAGCCCTGCCATGCCTTGCGATAATCAAAGGTGCGCCTTGCGTTTTACTGCGCTTTACGGAGAAAAATCGTATTGAGATATACGATGGCCGAAAAATGGAAACGCGGATAGTTGCCACTACCAAGCGCCAGGTTGAAGTGTGTCTGGTAGAAAATGCGCAAACCAAAATACCAGTGTCAGGGAAAGCGTCAAATTGGTTCCGCGAGTCCCTGTTTCAATTCATCAAACCCATTCTTGGTGTTTTCGTACTGACATTTTTTGCGAATATCTTGTCAATGGCGACACCCCTTTACGTCATGTCAGTTTATGACAGGGTGGTGGGGGCGAAGGCGCCCGAGACTCTGGTTTCTTTTCTAGCGATCATTGCGTTGACTGTCGGTTTCGAACTGTATTTACGCATGAAACGCAGTAATCTGATCGCTTACATCGGTGCTAGATTTCATAATATTCTAAGTAATCAGGCCTTGGACAGAATTCTAGGTTTGCCGATCCCCATGCTTGAAAATGTTGCAATTTCCGCTCAGTTGGCCAGATTCCGGCAGTTCGAAACAATTCGTGCATTTTTCACAGGGCATATCACATCTGCGATGCTGGATTTACCATTCACACTAGTCTTTCTGGGCCTTGTTTTCTGGCTGGGCGGCACTCTTGCGCTCGTGCCCGTCACTTTGGCAATCGTATTCGTGTGTGTTGCATTGTTCTCAGTACCAAAAACAAAACAAAATACAACAGACGGCGGCAAAGCGAGCAGTCGATCTAGCAATTTCATTGACGAGACATTGGACAAAATTTCCACGATCCGTCAATTGCACGCGGAGCCTTATTGGCATCGTCGCTTTGCAAGTTTTGTGCGTGAAGATACGATTTTGCGTTTCAGAGCCAGATTCTTTGACGGAATGATGCACACGTTTTCCCAAAGCCTTGTTTCAATAGCGGGGATTGCCACTTTGGGGCTGGGTGCCCTTCAGGTCATCAATGGTGATCTGTCAATTGGTGCGCTTATTGCCATCATGATGGTCGTGTGGCGTATACTATCGCCAATCCAGACCACATTCTTGTCTCTAAATAGAATTTCACAGTTTCAGGACACTGTTAAGCAGGTAAACGCGCTCATGCGTCTGCCAGTTGAGCGTCGGATTGCGATCAGAACCCGGTTGCATGCGCCTTTGGCAGGCGGCGTATCGTTTCAGGGCGTCAGCTTCCGCCATTCAAGCGGGGTTGAACCCGCAATACGAAACATGTCGTTGGAGATCAGTCCGGGTGAGTTGATTTGCATCTGCGGTGACACCGGTGTCGGCAAAACAACGGCTACCAAACTCATTGCTGGTCTTTACCAACCACAAGCGGGGAGTGTTCTCCTTGATGGCTTGAACATCCGTCAGCTTGATGTCGGCGATATTCGCGCCGATATTGGCTATGTTCCTCAAATACCGGAGCTTTTCTACGGCACATTGAGGCAAAATCTCACGCTCGCCAGTCCGGGTGTGGAAGATTCTGTCATTGAACAGGCACTGGCAGATGCCGGCGTAAATTTGAATTCGCACGAATTTCCTAAAGGATTGGATACAATTATCCGGCACAATGGTGCGATGTTGAGTGATGGTCTTCGCATGGAGCTTTGCATGGCGCGCGCATATCTGAAACGCAGTCGCCTCTACATTTTGGATGATCCAGGCGCCTATCTGGACCGTGCTGGCGATGCGCATCTGGTAAAGTACATGCAATCTATCCGTGGTGAAGCAACTTTCATACTGATTTCGAACCGGCCGGGTCTGATGCGTGCATGCGACCGTTTAGTGAGAATGCATCAGGGTGCAATCGTCGCTGATGGCGCACCTGAAGAAGTTTTGAAGAGCATTGCGTAATGAAAATTTGGGTAAGAGATATTCGAAACCGCCTGAGTGCGAACTGTTGGGGTCATTGTAATGTCTAAATCAAAAAACGATTGGGCGGCTGATCCTAGAAGGCTAACCTCACCGTTAGAAATTGAAGGCGAGCGCTGGAACGGATTGTTCCGTGGCGTCGCGATATCTCTATCGTTGTTCTTTTTGGGATTGCTTGGCATTGCTGCGATCGCGCCCGTCAGCGAAGTGGCTCTCACATCTGGCAGTATTGTGCCAACGCAAAGCCCGTCCACGCTTCAACACGCTGAAGGCGGAGTGGTTGAAAAACTTTTTGTCAGCGCTGGAGATGTCGTCAAAAAGGGTGATGTGGTCATTCAGTTGCGCGCTTTTCAAACAGAGAGAGAGCAGGAACAGTTGAAAGTTCGGACGAGCGACGCAAGGCTGACGATCACTAGATTGAAAGCGCTGATCAATGGACAGAAGCCAGACTTCCATTCAGCTGATGCCGCGCTTATTGGCGGGCAAGAACTGGCGTTCTTTCAGGAGCGTAGGGCTACCCGCAAGTCCAGGGCCGTTCTGGAAGCCCGTGTAGCCCAGCGCGAAGCCGAGCTTCAGTCTGCGCAAACACAACTGGAAAGTTTGGAAGAGGAGCGCAAGCAATACATATCACTCGCCGAAATGCGGAAACAACTTGTTGAAGAAGGTTACGGAACACGTCGTTCGCTGCTGGAGGCCAAAGCTGAATTGGCTGGTGCCGAAGGGCAGATTTCTCAAACAATGGGGCGCATTCAAAGCGCACAGGAAGCATTGGTAGAAGCCAAAGAATCTATTGCTCAACAGCAAGCTGAAAACAAAGCGCGCTGGTCCGTAGAATTAAGCAAAGTGACCGCTGAGCTAAAAGACTTTGAAGAGCAGGTAAGGCAGCAGGATGATCGTTTTTTCCGCCTTGCTGTTCGAGCTCCTTTTGATGGCCGTATTCAGGAACTGCTACCGAAGGCAGAAGGCGAAGTAGTGCGCGCCGGTGAACCAATTGGCGAAATTGTTCCAATTGGCAGCAAGCTCTATGCCTCCGTGCGTCTGTTGCCCAAAGATGTGGGAACCGTTGCGGTTGATGACAAAGCGCTTATTACATTGACTGCTTTCAACGCAGATACGTTTGGAGAGGTCGAGGGGCGCGTATCAAAAATTTCCCCGACAACCGCAACCGACGAATCTGGCAATACGTTTTACGAGGTAAACGTGGCTCTGAAGGCAATCGAAGGCGTTAAGACGGCCGATCTATCGCAACTGCGCCCCGGCATGGAACTACAAGCAAGAATCCAAACTGAAAAAAGAACAATGCTTCGATATTTTTTACGTCCTGTTTATCGCTCTTTGGAACGAGCTTTCTCAGAAAGTTAAGTGTAAATTAAGCATAAATACGGAGTATGCGACCTGTAACAATCCTTGTTGGGACAGGATCGTATGTCGCGTTTACTACTCGTTGGAATTGGGCGCCGAAGCCGCCAGTTGCTGCTTAGCGGCATCTCCAGCTTGAGCATAATTCTGTCTCCTTCTTTGGTGAAGGCAGACGATTTCACGGGGATATTGTCCCAGGCGCTCGATAACAGCGATGCCCTATCCGCCTTTGAAGAGCGGGAAAGGGGCGCGGAAGCGGGGGTTGACGAAGCGAGAGCTGCTTTTTTGCCGAATCTGGCGGCCCGATTTTCCTATGGTCACAGAAGCCAACGTGCTGAGTCCGGTGGTCTCTCGAGTCAAAGTTCTGCAAAGAATTACTCATACGGTGTAACGGCTTCAATTCCGCTTTTTCGAGGCGGTCAGCATGTTCACGGGCTAAAATCAGCTAAATTTTCTGCAAAAGCTGCCAAATTGGAGCGGTTTGACAAAGAGCAGGAAATTTCACTTGAAGCAGTAGACGCCTATCTGAGTGTTGTCCGCGATCGCTCCATTAGCCGCTTGCGATCTGAGAATTTGAGAATTCTGGACGGAATTCGCAACGGACAAGAGGTGCGTTTCAGATTGGGCGAGGGCACCCGTACAGATATTGCCCTTGCCAGGGTCCAGGTTGAATTGACGCGCGCGGAGTTGAGCCGTGCACGAGGGCAATTGCACACCAGCGAACTTACTTACGAGCGCATAACCGGCACATCTGCGATGCATTTGGCAGCGCCTGTCGCCTTGCATCATCTGTTGCCCAAAACCGCTGCAGAAGTACGTGATCGTGCGCAGAGCCAAAACCCGAAGATCAAAATTGCGATGGCGTTGTCGGATGCAGCACGGCACGCTGCAAAGGCCAAGTTTGGTGAGGCATTGCCAAGCGTGGATTTAACGGCGAGTTATGATTGGGAACACAATTTAATCAGCGGCTCTGACAGAGAAGAAAACGGATACATCGGTGTATCGGTCTCAATTCCTCTGTTTGCACCGCAAACATATGCGGGCATTCGCAAAAGCCGCGCGCTCAGCCGACAGAGAGACTACGAGGCCCGAGACGCGTCAATCGGCGTTCTTTATGCGGCCGATATTGCCTGGGGTGACTATCTAACGTCTAAAGAACGGCTGGCGGCGCTGCAATCCCGTAAGAAAGCGGCACAAGATGCAGAATACGGTACGCGCCGCGAATACGATGCCGGTACTAAGGATGTATCTGACCTTTTGGACGCAAGGGAGCGTGTGGTACGCGCCGACATAGATTTGGCAACCGCTCAATATGATCGTCACTATGCAGCCTACGTGCTTTTAGCGACGATTGGCGAGTTAGGCCCTCAGGATGTTGCGTATCTGGACGAATAAGGTACGCAGAATCTAGTTGTTATAGCCTCTGCCTTCTGCAGATCTGGCGAGCTTGCGGCCAAGTTGTGCTTCTCGCCAAACCGTATAAAGCGATGCACCGATAATTATACTCGCCCCGAGTAAGGTCTCAGCGGTTGGCCACTCATTGAAAAGAATTACACCCAGCAATGTTGCGTAAATTAAGCGGGTGTAGTCTAGCGACGCGATTGCTGTTGCCTCACCCACGCGGAACGCCCTTATGTTCAGAAGCTGGCCGAAAAAGGATGTGATTCCGATCAGCAGTAACAAGACCCATTCATGCAGGGTTGGCGCCTTCCAGAAATAGAGCGCTGGTGCAAGCATCAAAATACCGACAAAAATAACCTGATAAGACAAGATCGTGACCGGTTTTTCGAAGCGGGAGAGATAGCGCAAAATAATCATGACCAGGCCAGCTGCTGCTGCCCCTAGAACTGCCGCCGCTGCCCAGATATCAAGACCGTCTCCGGTCGGGCGCACCATGATTAATACTCCGATGAAACCCACTGCGGTGGCTGTCCAGCGCCGTACACCAACCTTCTCCTTCAAAAACCAGATGGCAAAGATCGTCACAAAGAAACTTTTCGCAAAGCTGATAGCAGTAGCTTCCGCAAGGGGAATGTGAATGACTGCCGAAAACCCTGCCAGCATGGCAATTAGCGCCAGGCTGACACGTGCCATATGGATCGGAAAATGATCCGTCTTCAAAATTGCGGGAAATCCACTCACCAGCACCGGAAGAACGGTTAGAAACATTACGCTTTGCCGGACAAATAGAATCTGTGTCACATGCAATCGCTGCCCAACTTCCTTTATGAACGCAACACTGATTGAAAAGAAGAGAGCTGCAATAAAAATCCAGAGCGCACCGCGCACATTTCCAGGCTTCTTTAGCCACCATTGCTCTATCAATTGGCCATATGTTCTCAATCGCTCACGAAGAGCATCCAGAAAACCTGGCTGAATAGACATAGGGGAGGTCTTTCATGATGGTTGAAACCGTACCATAGACATATGATGCGGACTTGCCTAATTTATATGATGAAATTTGAAACCGTAACCGTGCCACAAAATAGATTCCCTTCTGTTCAAATTGGATAACGTCATGAATCAAATGGCTCCGACGAAGTTTGGCATGGGCGCTAACGTCCGTCGCAAAGAGGATGCTGCGCTCATTCAGGGCAAGGGCGCTTACACGAGCGACTTTACACCCTCGGGCTGCCATTTTGCCTATGTGGTTCGGTCGCCCATTGCACATGCAACGGTAACAATCGGTGACCTTTCGGAGGCAAGGGCTGCCGAAGGCGTGAAGCTGATATGGACGGCAAATGATGTCGCCGATTTGGGGGCGGTGCCTTGTAAAGAGCTGCGCACGCAGCCTGATGGAACCAAGCCCGCAAAGACCGAGCATGCGGTTCTGGTAAAGGATACGGTTCGTCATGTGGGCGATGCAGTGGCGTTTATAGTGGCAGACACGTTGGCAAACGCACAGGCGGCCTCTGAGTTGCTGGAAATCGACTATGAGCCATTGGATGTAATCGTTGAGACATCGAAAGCATTAGATGCTGATGCTCCACTAGTTTGGCCAGAGCTTGGCTCAAATATGGCAAACCTCATGCACAGAGGCGACAAGCACCAGACGGATGCCGCGTTTGCCAATGCTGCTCAAATCGCAAAACTGGACATCGTCAACAATCGCCTGATTTGCAACTACATGGAAACGCGGGCCTGCTTGTCTGAGTATGATGTAGAAACCAAGCGTTTCACTGTTACAATGGGCACACAGGGTGGCCATAGTATGCGAGAAATTCTGTGTGAAGATATTCTGAAAATTGACGAATCCAGAATGCGTGTCATCACGCCCGATGTTGGTGGTGGATTTGGCACGAAGGCGTTTGTTTACAGGGAGTATCCGCTGGTCATCAAGGCAAGCGAAACCTTGGGTGTACCGGTCAAGTGGGTTGGAGATCGCTCGGAACATTTCATTGAAGATGCACACGGCCGCGACAACGTTTTGACAGCTGAACTGGCAATGGACGCGGATGGCAAATTTCTGGCGTTACGAGTCGACTTAACGGCCAATATGGGCGCTTATCTGTCGCAATATGCGCCATTCATTCCACATCTAGGAATGACGATGGCAACCGGATGTTACGATATTCCAGTGATGGATTACACCATCAAATGCGTCTACACGAACACGGTTCCAGTCGATGCATATCGAGGTGCAGGAAGACCGGAAGCCGCTTACCACATCGAACGGCTGGTTGATGAAGCTGCGCGGATCACTGGCCTTGACAGAGCGGAAATCCGCCGTAGAAATTTCATAAAACCGGATCAGATGCCGTATCACACGCAAGGCGGGCGTATGTATGATGCTGGTGAATTTGCTGGTCAAATGGACGCCGCATTAGTGAATGCTGACCGCGAAGGGTTTGCCACCAGACGAGAGCAAAGTCTTTCAAATGGTAAGTATCGTGGGTTCGGTTTTGCCACTTATGTGGAAGCCTGTGCGTTTGCAGGATCGGAAGAAGCCCGTATTGAGTTAAATGAAGATGGCACAGTAACACTTCTAATTGGAACCCAATCCAACGGTCAGGGCCACCAAACCGCCTATGCGCAATTCATCGCCGGACACCTCGGTTTGCCATACGAGAAAATCAATGTGATCCAGGGCGATACAGATCGCGTCAAAAATGGCGATGGAACGGGTGGTTCCAGATCAATCCCATTGGGTGCGGTGTCTGTGGAATGGGCTGCTAAGTCACTCGCAGAACAGATCAAAGAGAAGGCTTCTGACGAGTTGGAAGCATCCCCACAAGATTTGGAACTGATGGACGGGGCGGTCCGAATTATGGGAACTGATCGTCAGATCACACTTGCAGAAATTGCAGCTAAAAGCCCTGAGCAAATGTTCGCTCTGGAAGAGTTCAAACAAAACGAAGCGACTTATCCAAATGGTACCCATGCGGTCGAAGTGGAGATTGATCCAGATACCGGCGCTACCAAAATTCTGAGCTACACAATTGTGGATGATTTTGGCGTGACGGTGAACCCGATGCTTTTGCAGGGGCAGGTTCACGGAGGTGTGGTGCAAGGCATCGGCCAAGCGCTGTTGGAACACACGGTGTTTGACGAAGATGGCCAGTTGTTGTCAGCCAGCTTCCTGGACTATTGCATGCCACGTGCCGACGATATTATGGACTTCAATTTCGAAACCAGAAATGTCCCGTCAGTAACCAACGCATTGGGAATTAAAGGCGCCGGAGAGGCTGGCTCCATTGGCTCATGTCCTGCGGTCATGAATGCTGTGGTTGACGCCTTGAACCACTATGCCAACATCACGCACATAGATATGCCTGCAACACCCCTGCGCGTATGGGAAGCTTTGCAAAAGGCATAAAAACTGCCCGGTTTTAAAACTCGGGCAGTTTTTGTTGTGGTAGCTGACTTGAACTAGAAGCTCAGGCTTGCACCAAACCGCGCGCGGCCACCATCCAGATCGCCAAAATCCATTTCACCATCAGCCGATAACTTGAAATTGTCCGCAATCTCCCATGTGGCGCCAAGGCCAACATAGGGGCTGACAATATCTTCACGGCTTGTATCAATGGTGAATTGGTTTGTAACAACCGATAGGTTTGTCTCATCTCCATGAAGTTGGCGGCTCATGTAAAGCCCACCGCGTAGCTCGCCAATGATGGTGCTGTTGTCGCGCTTGATGACTTTCTTGACCGACCCCTGAACATGACCAAAGACGGTGTCGATAAAGCGATCTTCGATGGAAAGGGTTAGCGGGGATGTGCTGCCATCAATCCATTGCGCCAGATAAGTCGCGTTGACCTCGGGCGTGAAGCTTATTGAGTCCGTGATATAGAACCGCTTGCCGATGCTCGCAGATGGGGAAATAAAACGCCCATCTGTTGAATAGCCTTCGCCTGGGTTTTCAATGCCACCTGGAACCAGATTGTTTGCAATGGGTCCATATTCTGACATGCCGCCAAAACCGCCAATAATACTGGCATCCAGATAGAGCGCATCACGTACGAGGCGGCCATACGCGCCAGCAAAGAAGAAGTCGCTCTGGATATCCTTGAACCCGCTGGCAAAGCTCAAATCAGACTGTACGTAGCCACCAAGGACACCGATATTCCAATGATCATCGTCTTCCGTGTCACGCAGACCATCATCATTCTCATCACCTTGCGAGCTTCTTAAATCCAAACCTGCCATCCCGCCCATCCAAAGGTGGCTATAGTCGCCATAGTTTGCGGTGCCGGATGCATTGCGAATGCCGCCAAAGCCTTTGGCCCAAACAGTGAGTGGAGGGGCCTTGCGGAATACTGCTGGGTCCAATGCTTCCAGAGGCGCGCCAATCAAATCGCTACCATCGCGCAACACAATGTCGTCTTCGCTGCGATAGAACAGGTTTTGCGGCAGGTTCTCATGATCCCACCCCTCATTCAACCGATTGCGAATACCGCCATGCACTGTGCGCGCAATATCTTCCATGATGCCATTGGCAGCAAAGATACCAGAGATGTTGGGGATATAGACAGTAATGCCATCGTCAGAAGGGAAGGGACCATAGTCGCCGGTGACCGGGCCGTTCCAAATATAGTAAGGAACATTGTTGCCGAGGATGGAGAGGCTGTCACCAAAGCCGGTCTGGTCAATGGGGTTCTGGCCAGGAATGTCAAAATTATCGAACGTCCAACGCCAGGCAATGTCTGGTGATGTTCGGTCAAGGACAATGGTGTCGTTGCCGTTTGAAAACCCAAACATAAAGGGGTCTGGTCCGAGATCCATACGGCCTATAATTCTTGTTCCTGCCCGAAATATAATTGTGTCGTCAGAGCTATCTCCGAAAGTAAGTCCCGACGATTGCGTTACAATTGCGGTGCCAATCGGCCCGAGCGTACTAAATATTGAACCACTATTGTCTAAGAATAAGGCATCATCTAGTGTTTCAATTGCGGTCTGACCAGAGACGGATCCAGAATTGTATAAAAAGATGGTTGGAGCATTTCCGGAATTGTTCGTAACAACTTGAATTCCAAAATCGGTACCAAATATCTCACCGAAATTTGAAACTGTCGTAAAGCCGGGACCTTCTCCCACAACTCCACGACGCCGACCAAAAATACTGCCGTTATTTATTATTTCTAAATCGCCAGAAGAGTTACGAACACCTGAATCTCCGGTTACCAAGCCATTGTTGATAACGCGCAAACTTTCTTCTGTTCTAATACCGCTGCCTGATCGAGTTGCTTCCACCAAACCATTATTGGTAAACTCCGAAAATGAGGAACTTACAGGATTATAATCCAGCGGGTCTTCAAATGTTACTGTGTCAGAGAAGCCGGTTATTGTACCGTTATTTATCATCTGAGAATTTGAAGCAATTACCAAGCCTTGTGAAAAATTAAGATCGAAACCTCCAGCCACTGGCAAAAATGAAAATAAGGCTTCTTGTACATCAGTAGCGGAAATATTGTTACTCGGTTGCTCTTCGATTAGACCATTGTTCACAAGCGTGCCGCTATTCAGCATTACGGCAAAACCAGTAGCCAAGATCTGTCCGTTATTTTCGATATATGTTCCGGTGCCACCAGCTGTATACGCATCTATTGCAAAAGAAGTGTCGACTAGTGTGTTATCTTGCGAAACGATTGTGCCGTCATTTAGAATTTGACCGTCGTTTCCCGTCATTCTCACAGTGGCAAATGGCATGCCATTTGGCAAAAAATAAGTGCCATCTGCAGCCAAATTGTTGTAACGCCACCTGTCTGGCGGTAAAAATGCTGGCCTGTCTAGTAATTCATCAGTCTCGGCGTTTACCAATAATGATATTGTTCCCGTATTTTGAAGTACGGCGTTGTCGCCAGCCAGTAAAATCGTGTCTACCCGATCTGCAACTGATCGGGAAACCGTCGAGCTGATGATGCCAGCGTTTTCGACCATGGCCCCATTTCCATTTATGACTACTGCGCTGAGTGGGTCTACCTCTCCGTTAAGTGTATCTGGCGTGCCAATACAGTAGTCATTTGCTTGAACAACAATGGGGCAGGCAGGCGTGTTGGCGATGGTAGGGACTGCGTCAATGAAGGTTTCGATAACGCCGCCAATAGCATTATTAAGCACGGCATTGTTGCCAGTAAGGTTTACAGCCGCGTTTGATATCCCAGCTACGCCAGTAACTACGTTTTGTAGGTGCCCCGTAATTGTGCCGCTATTTTCAACAGTGGCGCTATCTCCGAAGATTTCTATTCCGTGAACAGCATTGGCTCCTAATGTCTGCAAATCAAATAATATGTCGCCATTATTGATCGCCGAAATACCAAATGCGGTTCCAATTATGCCGCTATTGTTGGTTTCTTGTACCGTGCCTCCAGCATCGACGGTAATTTGCCCGCTCACCCCCAAAGTCTGCTGACCAACAGTCGTGCCGTTGGAGACAACTATTTGGGCGTTTGCCCCGTTGAATTGGAAAATTGAAGTACACAAAGCTGTCGCGCCAAGGAGCGCTGGAAATAAATTTGGCATGAAAAAGCCGATCGAAAAAAATAATAAAAAGACGTAAAATAAACTGCGGCAATATGGGTCGCATTATGGTTAAAATTATGTAAATTGCAAGCTGAATAGCTAGTCTGGAATTGGTTCTGTTTTGAGGCATGTGGCTTTGATTTAGTCGGGACGCTTTTGGCAGTAATTGAACCTCTGCTAGGTGGTTTTGGTTGAAAATGTATTTGTTCACCTAAGTTCTTTGCGTACCAAGCTTGCCATTGCGAATCGCGTCTACTGTGGTAAACAGTCCTCAGCTCATAGGGGTGCCTGCTTCGTGGCGGGCTGAGAGGCGTGTTGCCAACTCTGACAACCTGATCCAGATCATGCTGGCGGAGGGAATGAGGATTGTTGGACGCGAATTCATCAACTGATACTTTGAAGCACGACGCTGCTGGTTTGCTATGCAAACTGCGAACCTTGTCTCCACGTGTCCATTGCGTGACGAATTCTGTTGCGCAGGTGCTGACCGCGAATGCGCTTCTCGCATTGGGCGCAGAGCCATCAATGACGATTGCGCCCGAAGAAATGGGTGCCTTTGTTGAGGGCGCAGACGCGGCCCTGATCAACCTTGGTACGCTGGATCAGAATCGCCGGGCGTCCGCAATCATTGCGGCAGAAACAGCAACGGGTTTGGGCAAGCCATTTGTGCTTGATCCCGTGTTTGCGCACAGATCTCCGACCCGGAAGAAACTTGCAGAAACAATAGTACAGCTATGTCCGACCGCTATTCGCGGCAATGCGGAAGAGCTGCGAGAGTTGTCGTTCAAAAGAGACCTGATCATTGAGGTGGAAACGGGATCAGATGATCTGGTGCGTGCGCATGGCAGGCATATCACCGTTCACAACGGACATGCATATATGGCACAAGCAACCGCAATGGGCTGCGCGCTGGGCGCCGTAATGGCCGCGTCTTTTGCCGTCGAGGAACAGCCTGAAGTGGCGACAGTTGGTGCGCTGCTAATATTTGGAGTTGCCGGTGAAATTGCAGCGAAAGAAGCGCTGGGGCCGGGCAGTTTTGTGCCTGTCTTTATCGACAAATTGGCATCACTTCGCCGGATAGATATAGAGACCCATGGACGGTTGTCATGAATGAGATCGATTTGACGCTTTACGGTATTCTTGACCCGGAAAGATCATTGGGGCGAGATCTCGCTCGTCTAGCTGATGAAGCGATCTCAGGTGGCTGCACCTTGCTCCAACTCAGAGATAAGAAGGGCACAACGCGTGACATGATTGCACGTGCTTCTGCCATTGTTGAAGCGGCTGCCGGTAGGGTTCCATTTTTGGTTAATGACCGGGTTGATGTCGCGATGGTGGCAAAGGCCGATGGTGTGCATGTGGGGCAGGATGATATGCCGGTTGCACATGTCCGAGCGTTGATGGGTGCGAACGCGCTCGTTGGACTATCTGTTAAAACGCGAGAAGAAGCGCGGAACCTGCCCGATGGTCTGGACTACATATGTATCGGCGGCGTTTTCGACACACAGTCGAAGGACAATGACAGAAGCATTGGTGTTGACGGCTGGAAAGAACTTGCCGAAATCGCACGCAAAACGCTACCTGCAGGAATGCCAATTGGCGCCATTGCGGGAATTGATTTGGACGGCGCAAAAGAACTCACCAAGGCGGGAGCAGATGGTGTCGCATTGATCTCTGCACTGTTCATGGAAGATAATGTTCAACGAGCGGCGCGCGAGTTTGTGATGAAAATTGAGGATGCACAGCGCGTATGAATTCGCACAAAACACCCATAGCTATGACGATTGCTGGATCCGATTCAGGTGGCGGTGCTGGCATTCAGGCCGACCTTAAGGCAATGTCCGCCATTGGAACCTATGGCGCAAGTGTACTGACTGCATTGACTGCGCAAAACACTTTGGGCGTGACTGCAATACACGACGTGCCGCCAGACTTTATCACGGCTCAATTGGACGCCGTGTATGACGATCTGGACGTCGATGCAACCAAGATTGGAATGTTATCGCAGCCGGCTGTCATAGAAGCTGTTGCTGATGGTTTGGTGAAGTACAAAGTCAAGAACATCGTTCTGGATCCTGTGATGGTCACAACATCCGGTAATTTGTTGTTGGCGCGCGATGCTGTCGAAAGCCTGAAGTCAGTCCTTATTCCGTTGGCGCAAGTCATCACGCCTAACCTTTTTGAAGCTGCCGAATTACTGAATTGCGAAGTGGCGCAGACCCGGACCGATATGGAACGCCAAGCATCGGCATTGTTGGATATGGGCGCACAGTCTGTACTCTTGAAGGGCGGACATTTTGACGAGCCCACGGCTGAAGATCTGTTTGTCAGCAAATCGCAAGGACGTTGGTATTCAGCGCCGCGCATCCAGACAGACAACACTCACGGAACCGGGTGCACTTTATCGTCTGCGATTGCTGCTTATTTGGCGCAAGGAGAACATATGACGCACGCTATTGATGCAGCGAAAGTATACCTATCCCAAGCTATTGAGAAGGCAGATTTGCTGCAGGTCGGGCAGGGGGCTGGCCCCGTACATCACTTTTTTGCAACTTGGAAACGTTAACGCCACAGGATCGCTATGACCAAAGCCAATTCATTCACACGCCGCCAATTCGTTTCAGCAACGGCAGCAACTGCGGTCTCAACAACTGCTCTGGCGACGCCCGCATTGGCAAGCGGCGTTGTGGAATGGCGTTTTGTAACGTCCTGGCCAAAAAATTTACCGGGTCCAGGTGTTACTGCGCGCCGCCTTGCAGAACGTATTGATGCCATGAGCAATGGACGTCTGAAGCTTCGATTGTTTGCAGCCAGCGAGTTGGTGCCGGCGCTTGAAGTTTTCGATGCTGTTTCAAACGGTGCTGCCGAGATGGCGCACACTGCCGCTTTATTCTGGCAGGGCAAAGTAGCCGCGGCGCCATTTTTCACTGCCGTACCCTTTGGATTGGCGCCAATTGAGCATATGGCATGGATTGAGCATGGTGGCGGACAGCAATTGTGGGACGAATTGTATGCACCGTTTAAATTAAAGCCGTTTATGGCCGGCAATACCGGGTTTCAAATGGGTGGCTGGTACAAACGTCCGATCAACAGCGTTGAGGATTTCAAAGGCCTGAAAATCAGAATGCCAGGGCTAGGGGGGCAGATCATGTCGCAGCTGGGCGCGGCACCTGTTACAATTGCTCCCGGTGAGATTTTACCGGCTTTGCAATCGGGTGTCATTGACGCCACCGAATTTCTTGGGCCTTTTTCAGATATGGCTATGGGTTTCCACAAAGCAGTCAAACATTACTACTGGCCGGGGTTTCATGAGCCAAATGGCACCGGCGAAGCGCTGATTTCCATAGATGCTTGGAATGCGCTGGATGACGAGCTGAAAGCCATTGTCGAAAATGCATGCCGTGCTGAGAACGCGTTCGCATTAACGGAATCCGAATGGCAAAACGCATCTGCGCTAAAACGACTAAGCGAAGAGTTTCAGGTGAATGTGCGACCCTATCCGGAAGAAATACTCAATGCAGCTCGACAAGCGTCACAGGTCGTTATGGATGGGTTTACAACAAAAGATGACTTATCAGCACGCATCTACGCATCTATGACAGCCGCCAAAGACCGCCTTGGGCCGTGGTCACGTGTGTCGCAAGCCGCATTTTTTAACGCACGAGAAGCAACGTAGATCACTGAGCAAGCGAACAGCAGGCGCACGACAGCCTGCTGTTCGGATTTTTTGAAAAACTAAAACGCTGAGGCGAACAGGCCGCCATCCATCAGCAGATTTTGACCCGTAATATAACCGGCATGTGCTGAGCATAAAAACGCACATGCATTTCCAAATTCTTCGGGGTTTCCAAAGCGACGCGCCGGGATTTCAGCTTGCTGAAGCGATGCCGCTTCTTCTTCAGAGATACCGGCATTTTGGGCTGACATTCGCAGGCCTCCACGCAAACGGTCTGTATCCATCTTGCCGGGCAGCACGTTGTTGATGGTTATGCCGTGTGGAGCCAACTGCCTGGTAACACCAGCCAGAAACGACGTGAGGCCTGCGCGGGCACCGGAAGACAAATCAAGGCCTTCAATGGGGCTGACCACTGACAAGGATGTGATATTGACCACCCTTCCAAAGCCTTTGTCTTTCATAGATGGCGTGACGGCCTTGATGAGCTCTATCGGTGTGATCATGTTTTGAACCACACCTTCCAACATCGCTTCTCTATCCAGTTGTGTGTAATCCTTGCGTGGTGGCCCGCCATTATTGTTCACCAGAATGTCTGGTTGCGGGCACGCTGTGAGAAGTGCTTTCTGACCTTCCACAGTCGAAACATCCGCCGCCACAGCGGTCACATTTGCACCTGTTAGCTCGCGAATTTCCTGAGCTGTTGCCTCAAGGGTTTCCTTGGTTCTTCCATTTACGATGATGTCGCAACCGGCTTGTGCCAATGCGATGGCGCAGCCTTTTCCAAGGCCCTTGCTGGACGCGCAAATAATGGCTGTTTTGCCTGAAATGCCGAGTTTCATAAAGTGTCTCCAATCGGGTTTTCCAAGCGCACCATAGTGTTCTCAACGTTGATGGGAAAGCACAATACGCTCTTGTCATAAAACCGATGCGTGAATCAGGTTTAAGCACCCTAACGATTTAAAATTGTCTGCATCCTTGGTCAACGGTGACAGCCTTATGAATGCTCTACCTGATTTGCAGGAACAGCCTTTGCAAAAACACTTCAGGACCCTCTTTCTCTCCGATATTCATCTTGGCACCAAGGGTTGCCAAGCGGATTTGCTGTTGGATTTCCTGAAATATCATGACGCTGAAACTCTGTTTTTGGTGGGCGATATCGTCGATGGCTGGAGACTGAAAAAAGGGTGGCATTGGCCACAGGCTCATAATGACGTCGTTCAAAAATTGCTGCGTAAAGCCCGCAAAGGCGCAAAAATAATTTATACGCCGGGCAATCATGATGAGTTCCTGCGAAACTATCTTGGTGTGCACTTTGGTGGTGTGGAAGTCGTTGAACGGAAAGTTCATGAGACAGCCGACGGACGGCGTCTTTTGGTCATCCATGGGGACCAGTTTGATGTCGTGGTTCGTCACGCGAGGTGGCTTGCGCACTTCGGGGACTGGGCATATGTATCTGCTCTATGGATCAATACTTGGGTGAACAAAATTCGCCGCAACCTGGGTTTTCCCTATTGGTCGCTGTCCGCTTGGGCAAAACTAAAGGTCAAAAATGCGGTGAATTTCATCGGGGCTTTTGAAGAGGCCCTTTGCAACGAAGCTAAACGCTCGGAGGTTGACGGTGTTGTTTGTGGCCACATTCATCACGCTGCAATGCATGCTGACTTTGGAATTGAATATATCAATACCGGCGACTGGGTTGAAAGTTGCACCGCAATTGTAGAGCATCATGACGGCCATATGGAAGTCATTCACTGGACCAAGCTGGCTGGGGAGGCAAGGGAACATACGTTTGAAGAGACGCAGGAAATTCAAAGCCCGGAAGCTGCATGACGAAATTTGATGACCGAAAATTATTGATCGTATCAGATGCCTGGCACCCACAGGTCAATGGGGTTGTTCGGTCTCTTAACCGCATGGTTGAAATGGGTAGTGCATTCGGATTTGACACATGTGTCATGCATCCTGGTCTATTTAAAACAATCGCGCTGCCAAGTTATTCTGAAATACGTTTGTCTGTTAGTCGTTTCAAAACAGTCTGCAACAAGATTGAAGAGATTGCACCAGACTGCATTCACATTGCTACGGAAGGCACTTTGGGATGGCAGGCGCGGCGTTGGTGCAATGCGAATAACCACCCGTTTACAACAAGCTATCATACTCAGTTTCCCGATTATATCGCCGCGCGACTTCCGGTGCGTCCAGAATGGATCTATCCGATCTTGAGGAAGTTCCACGGCATCGGCGGCGCGTGTTTGGTTCCTACCCAAAACGTTCAAGACGAATTGGAGTGCAGGGGCTTTGAAAATGTTGTTCGCTGGTCACGCGGCGTCGATGCCAAGCAATTTCAGCCAAATCCGGATTTGAAGAACACGTCAGCAATTCCACGCTTCCTATATGTTGGTAGGCTAGCGGTCGAAAAAAACATCGAAGCATTTTTGGAAGTTGATGTGCCTGGCGAAAAAGTTGTGGTTGGGGATGGACCTGCCAAACTCTCGTTGGAACGCAAATTCCCCGATGCGCAATTCTTGGGGAAGCTGGAAGGTCAAACGCTCGCGGACACATATGCGTCCTGCGATGTGTTCGTATTTCCAAGCCGTACTGATACGTTCGGAATTGTTTTACTGGAAGCTCTGGCATGTGGTCTGCCAGTTGCCGCCTTTCCAGTTACTGGCCCGATAGATGTTGTCGGCCCGAGTGTTCAGAACGCAGGTGTTTTTGGTAAAGACGTTGCCGTTTTGGACGAGGATCTGGGTGTGGCAATTAAAGGGGCACTGACGTTGTCACACTCTAAATGCCGTGCATTTGCCGAAGCACAATCATGGGAAGCGTCGGCGGCCCAATTTTACGGACATGTCCGCAATGTAAATTCGGGTGCAACAACGCAATTTGCCGCATGATCCTGCTTGACAGTTGCTTGGCTGCGCTCCGATAAAAGCTCCATGAAAATTCCAATCTTAGAAGACATAAAACAAGCGCAGGTTCGTCTGCGGGGTATGACGGTCCGAACGCCTCTCATTCGCTCTTATACACTGTCTGAGCGAATGAATGCGATGGTGTTTCTGAAGCCTGAAAATTTGCAACGAACAGGGTCATTCAAGTTCAGGGGCGCCTACAACGCCGTGTCTCAGTTGACTGAAATGGAGCGGGAACGAGGCGTGCTAGCGACATCCTCAGGCAATCATGCGCAGGGAATCGCCGAGGCTGCACGACTGTTGGGAGTGGCTGCCACAATCATCATGCCGTCAGATGCACCTGACGTTAAAATTGCCCGTACAAAAGCGAGCGGTGCGGAAATAATTCTGTTTGATCGTAAAACCGATGACAGGGATGAAAGAGCCCGACTCGAAATAGAAAAAACCGGTGCCGCCTATATCCATCCTTACAACAATGCCAATGTTATTGCAGGACAGGGTACAGTCGGCATGGAAATTGTCGAAGATTTAAAGGCCCAGAATCTGGTGCCGGACAATGTTCTTGTATGCACAGGCGGCGGCGGCTTAACAGCCGGCATTGCGCTGGCATGCGGCTCTGCTTTTCCTGCTACACGCATATTTGCAACAGAACCGGAGGGCTTTGATGACTACGCTCGCTCGCTCGCATCAGGAAAAATGGAACGCAATGCGCAAACATCCGGTTCCGTTTGCGACGCAATTCTAACACCCTCGCCAGGTGATATCGGATTTGAAATCAACCGCAAACGTCTGGCTGGTGGTTTAACCGTCAGCGATCAGGAAGCATTGGAAGCTGTGCGCTTTTGTTTTGAGCAACATCGGATGGTCGTCGAGCCAGGTGGGGCTGTAACCCTGGCTGCACTGCTCAGCGGGAAACTTGAGGCGCACTTGGGTGACCTTAGAGGTCAGATCATTGTCGTTACGCTTTCCGGCGGAAATATAGATGAAAATGTATTTCGCCGGGCGTTGGCGAGGCGTTCATAGTCATTTCTCGTTGGCGCGCTGAACTGTCTCTTCTGTAGATTCAAAAGCGTCCTGACCGGCAAATGGGTCCTGTTCATCATCGGCGTCTGCATCTTCCGAATCCGACCCGTCCGTCTCTTCGACCGTAGCACTTTGCGCTGAACTCTCTTCCGGTTCCACTTCCGCCTCAGCAAATACATCTGCATCAGCTGTTGCTTCGTCCTCTTCTGCAGTGTCCTCAACTTCGATGGAATCAAACCCACCGTCGAGCAGATCATCGATGTTGCCTTGATCCAGACCACTGCCTTCAAGGGCGGGGCCGTTGAGTAAATCTGCTTCGTCAAACGTATCGCTTGCATCTTCAGAAATGGTTTCGTCTGCATTCTCTGTGTCGTCAGGAGATGCCTTTGCAGCTCGTGCCGCAGCTTCGCCCTCGTGCCAAATGCCCATCATCGACTGAACATGTCCCTCAACGAAGCCCATCAATGATACGACTTTGGCGATGCGCTGTCCCGTAATATCCTGGAAGGTGCATGCAGTGTAAATTTCAATGGCGTGGGTATCGAGTTTGTCACAGACTTCTGGATCCGTCCCTTGGTCACGCAATTGCCAGGCAGCTTCTTGAATGGCCTCGGCGGCAGTCAAAATTTCGCCGGTTGCCTGCTCTGTATGGGAAACGATTGCATCAAGTTCATTTGACGCCTGCTCAAATCCACCATCCTGTGCCTGCTTACTGCCCAACTCTTCAATTTCTTGGCGTGTCAGCTGAATCGCAGCAGACAACTCGGCAACATCAAGAAGCACTTTCTCCAGGGCTTTGTCATTTGGTTCCGGAGCAGTGCTTTCATCAGTCAGCAAATCCGTATCTGTCTTGGATGCCGGCAAAATCGTTTGGTTAGCAAGGCTACGTTCCAACTTCGCAATAGCGCCCATCAGCATTTCGGTGTCCGCGGCCCGGTGTCGTCGAGCATATTCTGCAAGGAACCATCTTCCTCTGGCCGTTTCCATAACGGCGCCTTCAATGGCGTTATAGTCTTCCTGTGGGAGGATTTCAGTGGGCTCGGTGGGCGTATTTGTAGAAGTCGCCATTGCACTCTCAGTCTGGTATCGTGTTCAATTTCTGATAGTGTCCGATCTTCGGACAAAATTCGATTCCCCTAAAGAATACCGTGTGATTCTTAACAATAAGATGCTGAATCCCTAATTTCATGCAGCTTATTCGCCTGTGAGTACCTAATTTGATCGCCAGACTGACCGGACCAACGTCTTTTGCGCCGCGTATTGCAATTTTTTACGTCGCGATTTTTGCGGCGGTTGGCATCTATCTACCTTTCTTTCCGTTGTGGTTGGAAGCAAAGGCTCTTTCTCCGGCACAAATCGCAATTGTGCTGGCCATCCCCATGGCTGTGCGCGCAATTGTAACACCAGTTATGGTGTCATTTGGCGACCGGGTCTCTGACCGCCGGGTCATTCTCATCAGATATGCGTCTATCGCATTTGGGCTTCTTGGCCTTCTATTTTTAGCAAATGGATTTTGGCAAATCATTGCAGTTGTCGTGCTGGTTGCGGTGTTTTGGGACACGCTTGTGCCGCTGGGAGATGCAATTGCCCTGTCGGGTGTACGTAAATTCGGAATGGATTATGGTCAGGTTCGGCTGTGGGGGTCCGTTGCTTTCATCGTGGCGAATGTGGTTGCAGGTGCGTTGATCGGGGCCATGTCTGGCAATGTTGTTCTGCCAATATTGTTCTTAGTCTATGGAGCCGTTGTATGTGCAACCATCAGGCTGCCAAAGAACACAGTGGAAAATGAGGAGAAATCTGAAGACAATTCTGTTTTTTCCGCAAAGGCATTCCGGCATCCGGTTTTGCTCTTGGCGCTTTCCATTGGTGCGTTGTGCCAAGCGAGCCACGCCATGGTTTATGGCTTTGGAAGCCTTTATTGGCAGGATATTGGCTTTTCGGGACTTGAGATTGGAACATTGTGGGCGGTTGGTGTTCTGGCCGAAGTCGTGCTTTTTGGGTTTTCCAAGCAGATTTTAAACCGTTTGGGTCCGGAAGGGCTGCTGGTTCTGGGTGCTATGGCTGTGGTGTTGCGCTGGTTGCTTTTCCCCATACACTGGTCATTTGCGGGCTATTTTGTGCTGCAGATATTGCACGGTGCGACTTTCGGCGCTGCGCATCTTGGTGTCATGCACACCATTTCACAGCGTGTGCCGGACGCACAAACCGGCCGTGCTCAAGCGAATTATTTCTTTATTTCTGGTGTTCTAATGGCAGTTGTGACTGTCTTATCCGGTCAGCTCTACGTCAACTACGCGGGCGACGGATTTAGAATTATGGCCGCCTTTGGTGCTGTGGGCTTGGTACTGTGGATCTGGATGCGTTCTATGATGCATTCCGAAGTAAAACCACAACCACCAAGGTAACGCACTAACCCCACAAAGCTGCTGGTGGTGGAGCAATCATGCTGTTCACATAGTGCAACGCGTGCTGCCTGTCTTTCGACAAAAGAAGTGGAGCATCCAGGTCGACAAATGTTGCCATTTGAGCCGGTAGTATTGCAGGCGCCATTGCCAGTGACGACCCGACCATACAACCCATCATAACGCCAAAACCCTCAGAGCGGCAGCGTGCTGCCAGTTTCATGGCTTCGGTGAGGCCACCTGTCTTATCCAGTTTCACGTTGATGACGTCATATCGGCTTTTTAGCGTCGACACCGTCTCGCTGGTGTGTGCACTTTCATCTGCGCAAATGGGTACGGGATGAGGCACTGATGCAAGAGCTGCATCATCACTGGCAGGTAATGGTTGCTCGATAAGGGAAACGCCCACATCTGCACATGCCAACATGTTTTCTATCAAAGTGTCAGGAGTCCAAGCTTCGTTCGCATCTACGATAATTTTGCAGTGTGGCGCGGCAGAGTGAACCGCTCTCACACGGTCTGGATCGCCTCGGCCGCCTAGTTTGATTTTCAGTATCGGATGATGGCTTGCTGCATGTGCCGCCTGACCCATGAGTTCTGCTGTATCCAGGCTGAGTGTATAAGCCGTCTCTACACCATGCAGCGGTGACATACCCCACAAATGCGCAACGCTCACGCCTTCCTGTTTCGCTCTCAGGTCCCAAAGCGCACAATCAACAGCGTTGCGAGCCGCACCCGCAGGAAGGGCTGTTTGAAGTCCCGTTGTATCCAATCCGCTTTGCAATTGCGGAACGATAGACTCAATTTGTGCGGTCACACTTTCTAGGCTCTCGCCGTAGCGTGCATATGGGACGCATTCGCCTTGCCCAGTTTTGCCGTCTTCTTGGATTGTAACGGTTAAAACATGTGCCTCGGTTTTGGCTCCCCTGGAAATGTTGAAGGAGACCGCTAAAGGAAATATATCTCTTGTGATTGATATTGTCCTGCTCATAGCGAGAACTCTTGTTTCAATCTGGAAACAATTGGGGCGACACCATCTCTGATGGGATCAACAGCGGGAAGACCATGTGCGTCCGAAATTTCTGCGACAGTCTTTGAAGCGATATCTTCACTCAATGAATGTGTGTTCACCGCAATTCCCACGCAGCGAATTTGGGGATTGGTCAATCTTCCACAAGCGATTGTGTGGTCAATGACCTCCTGAATGGTGGGAAGTGGATGTTGAACATTGCGCATTTTGGTGCGTGTCGTTTCATGGCAAACAACAAACGCGTCCGGTTGCGATCCATGGAGAAGACCCAACGAAACACCAGCGAAAGAGGGGTGAAACAACGAGCCTTGCCCTTCCACCACTTGCCAGACGTCTGGTTCTGTCGTCGGTGAAATCCATTCAGCGGCCCCGGATATAAAATCAGCCACCACGGCATCAATTGACAGGCCGCGTCCGGAAATGAAAACCCCAGTTTGCCCAGTTGCACAGAAATTGGCATCAAGGCCTGCCTCTCGCATGCCTTTTTCCATCGCCAGCGCTGTATATTTTTTACCGACGGAACAATCGGTGCCAACTGTCAGAAGTCGCATCCCGTCGCGTTTGGTACCCTGGCCAGTTCTGAAGCTTTGGTCTGTTTGGCGAACATTGTGCAAAAGGCGTCCGTTTCGTTTGGCGGCTTCTGCAATTTGGGGAATGCTTTCAAGGCGTAGATGCAATCCACTGGCTACATCCATTCCCGCATCCAATGCAGCGACAATGCTACCGATCCAGTGCTCCGGAAGAACCCCGCCCGCATTCACAACACCAATGATAAGTGTCTTGGCGCCCGCATCTGCTGCCTGCCCAAGATCCAAGTCGGCAAGGCCCGTATCAGCATTGCAGCCTGGAAGTCGCATTTGTCCTACGCACCAGTCTTTTCGCCAGTCGACAATGCCAATTGCCGTCTTGGCTGCCAGTGCGTCCGGCACATCACCCAGAAATAGGAGGTAGGGGCGTTTCAATTCCATTTCTCACCTGTATCGCATTCAGCATTTTCACCCACGGGGGTTTCAGCTACTGTCTGAAAGATTCTTGTGTTCCGCAATGGAAAATATGTGAGCAATAAGCAAGTGGCAGAAATGATAAATTTACAGGACAGCACAGACTCGGTTGTGGCAACAACCTCCGGTGACTGGACTTTGGAAAATGCTGCCTTCCTCGCTGATTTGCTCGATGACATTGAAAAGCAAGTGAGCAAACAAAAAGCCAAAGCGGTTGTTGTTGACACATCCGCCATTGGTAAAATGGATACATCTGGCGCTTGGTTGCTGGTTCGCCTGCGCAATAATCTCCAGTCCGGTGGACAAGACGTTTCCATTGAAGGGCTGACAACAGAGCGTGAAGTGCTGATTGATGAAGTCGTTGAAAGTTCTGCTGCGCTGAATAAAGCCAGCGTAATCCAGGAACCGTGGAAGCCATTGCAATTCGTTGGCAAGGCGGTTGCTGATGTGGGCCATGATTTTGCAGTAAAAGTAAACATGTTGGGCCGTGTGGTATTGGGCTTCATCAGCGTTCTGGTATCTCCCAAACGCTTGCGCGGAACGTCTATCATCCATCATTTGGATCAAGCCGGATTGAGGGCTGTACCTATCATTGCGCTAATGTCTTTTGTGATCGGCGCAATTATCTCACAGCAATCTGCCTACCAGTTGCGGTACTTTGGGGCAGAGGTGTTCACGGTTGATCTCGTGGGCATTCTGGTATTGCGCGAACTCGGCGTTTTGCTGACCGCAATAATGGTGGCGGGCCGTTCTGGCAGCGCTTTCACAGCTGAAATTGGCTCAATGAAAATGCGCGAAGAGATTGATGCTCTTCGTGTTATTGGGTTGTCCTCCACAGATGTTTTGGTGCTGCCACGCGTATTGGCGCTCGTCATAGCGTTGCCACTTCTGACCGTCTTGGCAGATATTTTTGCGCTTCTTGGCGGCGGCCTAGTCGCCTGGATTTATGCCGACATTCCACCTCAGGAGTTTATCGCAAGGCTGAGGGAGGCGGTGTGGCTTTCAACTCTGCTGGTTGGCTTTATGAAAGCGCCCTTTATGGCGCTGATCATAGCTGTCATTGCGTGTTCCGAAGGATTTGCTGTTCAGGGCAGTGCCGAATCTCTGGGTCGCAGAACAACGGCATCGGTAGTGAAGGCCATTTTCATGGTGATTGTTATGGACGGTTTGTTCGCAATGTTCTTTGCCGCCATAGGTTACTAGCAACAAAACAAGAAACGGGTGGCACAGGCGCTCAGGCTGGCCAAAAGTCTCCAAAACCAAGGAGACCTCAACATGGCATTTCGAATTACAGGTCTGTCACCTGAACCCTTTAAGCATCTATACGGTCTAAGTGATGAAGCACTGAAGGACTTTGGCGTGCTTCGATATCATGTATCGCAGGACACTGGCTTTCCAGATCGCATTGAGATGAGAGATGCAAAGCGAGGCGAGACGGTTTTGTTGCTCAATCATTTTTGTCAGCCAGCTGACACACCCTATAAAGCGAGCCATGCTATTTTTGTACTTGAAGGCGCACTCAAACCTTACGCGAGCATTAACAAGGTACCTCAGGTGATGGAAACAAGGCTTCTATCGCTGCGTGGTTTTGATAGAGAGCACATGATGGTTGAAGCTGATGTCATCGATGGACATCGGGTCGCAAACCTCATCGATCGTTTCTTCTCAAACCCCAATATTGCATATATTCACGCTCACAACGCCAAACAGGGCTGTTTTTCCGGGCGAATAGATCGCGTTTCGGAGTAAGGTCGATCACTTTTAGCTGGTTAAAGCCGCAGAAAGGGTCGCCCATATCGGTCGGTGATCACTGGGCCGCGTTGTTCGTCCGCCAGAACCATTTCCGCTTAGTTCGGCCTCAAACTCTGTATGGGCAATGCCAGCGTCTTGCACATAGTCCACCAATGACGGCGAAATGACAAAGTGGTCCAGCAGCAAAGGACGGTCGGTAACATTGTCCACATAATCATCGAAGCGTGCCGTAAATTGCGCCGGGACCGGTGTAAAACGAAGAATGGGATGGTCGAAAATCAAACTCGGATAGAATGTGCTTCCCAATAGAATATCAGTCACATTATGGGTCAGATATGAACGCTCGAAAAAGTCTCGACCTGGGCCATCATTAAAGTCGCCGGTGACGATAATGCGGGCCGTAGGGTCTGCTTGCAGCATGTTATCCAAATAGGTGCGCAAGCGGAATGCCTCCGCAGAAATTCTGCGCCGGGCAAGCATGGCCTGAGCAATGAAGATCTGACGCGTTGCCTCATTGGAAAAAAGCGCTTCACCATTGTGAACATATTTTGACTTTGTGTGGAGGACAACTATCTTGACGGGCTGTCCACCGATTGGATCAACATCAACCACCAATGGTTGGCGCGTGAAGTCGTAAGGTTCCAGCATCAGGTCGCCATTTACATCTGCATCCCATGTGTCTTGAAGCGCGGTTGTGGGGGCGTCTGTGGCGTAGTCAGCAGATGCGACCAGACCGTTTGTTTTATACAAAACATACAATTTCTGAGCTCCGCCATCGCTGCCCATCAAGATTTCGTAGAGTGGATCGCCATTGGTATCTGCTAGAAAGTCAGAGATGAAGAGTTGCATTTCAGCTAGTGCGCTTGGTCCTTCCTGCAGACACAAGACATCCGGGTTCAGGTTCGTGATAACATTCGCCACTTTTTGTGCGACGATCCGAGCATCGCCTGCAGAAAGTGACGCGCTACCCCATTCTGGAGCGTTGTTCCCCGAGAACCAGCGGTTCATCCACTCAATATTCCAGTTCACCACTTTCATGACATTACCCCCCAAATAGATGCTTTCTACCTTGCCTCAGGATGTCACTTTAAATTTAAAATATGACATTTGCGCGTCTTTGGGTTGTGGTTCCGTCAACCTTGTTGCTCCTCCAACCTGTCTGTCGCGGGTGCAGGCCTTACAGAAAGTGAAGAAACGTGCTGGTAAAGCTCCTCGGTCATATCGATCTCTACAGAAGACAGGGAGGGCCGCAGCTGCTCCAGATTTCTGGCCCCTATAATGGGGCAGGTCACCGCCGTGTGCGAGCCGGCCCACTTAACAGCCAATGAAACTGGATGGATATTTTGTGCTTCAGCAAGCGCTGTAAACCTCTCAGCTGTCTCAAAAACCCAGGGCTGGCCATACCGATCAGAATACATCTTATTTGTTGACAGGCGGGCCTGTGAAGGTTTGTTTTTTGCAGTGTACTTGCCGCTAAGCAGCCCTCCGCCAACAGGGGAGTAACTCATGACACCCAATCGTTCAGCCAGAGCGAGTGGAAACAACTCCACCTCTGACTGACGCTTCACGAGCGAATACATAGGTTGCAAAACATCAAATCGTGGCCAGCCTTGACGCTCCGATATTCCTAACCCCTTGGCGACCTGCCACGCCGCGTAGTTGCTCGCGCCCAAATGAAGCACCTTGCCATCGGCCACGAGTTTTTCCAGTGCACGAAGTGTCTCTTCCAATGGCACGGTTTCGTCCCATCGATGCATAAACAGAATATCCAGCCGATCTGTTCCCAATCGTGTCAGGCTCTCTTCAACAGCTTTCAATATGTGACGTCGATTTGCGCCGCCCGAGTTGATGTCTTCACCCATATGTCCAAAACACTTTGAGGTAATAATCAAGTCGTCGCGTTCTGGCCCTATGAGCTTACCCAGAATTTTCTCTGCCGCGCCGTTGGAGTAGACGTTTGCGCAATCGAAAAAATTGATACCAGCATCTCTACATGCCCCAAACATTTTTCCAGATTCTGCTTCATCTGCATCTCCCCCAAAGGACATGGTTCCAAAGCAAAGTTCGGAGATTTGAAGGCCGGTGGTTCCCAATTGTTTCGTTTTCACTGTGTTTCCTATCTGCTTGGCTCTTCTGGTATTCGTCTGAAATGATCCATCATGGCGACATTGCATTCGTCAGGACAATCCAGCATAACAAATAAGCACAGAATGCGGATTCCTTAGTAAAATTCCTATGGCACAATCACCAGCATCCTTTCCACCGATTACCCGTGGCGACGTTATCTTAGAAGCCCGGGGCATTACGGTTGGATTCGGTGATGTATCGATTTTGGAAAATCTCGATATTGATCTCAGGGCTGGCGAGGTGTTGGGTGTTGTTGGCGCGTCTGGGACAGGTAAATCGGTATTGCTTCGATCCATTGTTGGCCTTTTGCCACGCAGAAGCGGCACAGTAAAAGTGTATGGCCAAGATTACGACGCAGCAGAGGACGAGGTTCGCGAGGCCGTGGATCGCCGCTGGGGCGTTTTGTTTCAAAACGGCGCGCTTTTTTCATCGCTCACCGTCAAGCAAAACATCCAGGTTCCGATGCGCGAGCACTTGAAGTTGCCGGAAGACTTGATGGACGAATTGGCGCGCATCAAAATAGATATGGTTGGCCTGCTACCTGATGCGGCAGACAAGTTTCCTTCTGAGCTATCTGGCGGTATGATCAAACGCGCAAGTTTGGCGCGTGCTCTAGCATTGGACCCCAATATCGTTTTTCTGGATGAGCCAACTTCTGGTTTGGATCCGATCAGCGCTGCCGAATTTGACGATCTTCTCAAAAAGTTGTGCTCAACTTTGGCGCTGAGTGCCTTCATGGTCACGCACGACTTGGATAGCCTTTACGCTGCCTGCGACAGAATTGCCGTTATAGGGAGAAAAAAGGTGATGGTTGAAGGTGGTTTATCGGATATGCTGGCCTTTGATGATGCTTGGGTGCAAGACTACTTCAAGGGCAAGAGAGCCCGCCGACTCAATGATGCTGAAGTCGCATGATAAATAGATTTGTCAGCAAAAGGGCAGAGTTTTGGAATGGTGAACGGATGTATTTACCGATGAAAGCGGGTGTTTGATACATGGAAACCAGAGCCAATTACGGGCTGATTGGGCTATTCACGCTCATCGTTGTCGCCATTGCTGTTGGTATGATCTATTGGGTCGGCCGGCTTGATGAGGCTGGCTCCGCGAAATCAGTGCAGATTTCATTTCCAGGTGCTGTTTCAGGATTGGTTTCAGGCAGCCCGGTAAATTTTAATGGCATACGTGTGGGTACTGTTCGTAGTCTTTCTCTAGACCCGGAAAATCCAGAGGCAGTGTTGGTTGATGTGGACATCGACGATGCGACGCCATTGAAAGAAGACACAGCAATTACACTTGGTACCACCGGATTAACCGGTGCTTCCTATGTGGACTTGCGCGGTGGTTCTAAAGACAAGCTAAACCTTCTGTCGCAGGAAACGGTTCCTCAACTCATGGCTGACGGTTCTTCCATGGATGATCTTCTACAGGCGGCCAGAGATATGATGGGCCGCGTCGATCGTGTTGTGAGACGTGTCGATGAACTAGTGGAAACCAACAGCGGTGAAATCGAAAAGACCATCCAGAACGCCGCAATTTTCTCTCAAGCTTTGGCAAACAACGCTGATGGAATTGATCAATTTTTGGCAACAACATCGGACGCGGCAACGAAAATAAGTTCGCTTTCCGTGCGACTGGAGGGGTTGGCAGGTAAGGCGGACACACTCATTTCGGCGGTTAATCCTGAGCAGGTCACAAATACAATTTCAAACATCGAGCGATTTACAAGCAGTTTGGATGAAACGGCACTGACGCTTCAGGGCTTGGTGAACGAATCTCGTGAAACGCTATCGGTGTTTAATACGTTTGGAGCATCGCTGAACCTGAGCCTCGGCCAATTGGACGCTATCGTCTCTGCTGTACCACCGGATGATGTTAGGGCCATTTTCAGCAATTTCAGTACGTTCGCGAAGAATTTGCAAACTCGTGGTAGCGATATTGATACCATTTTGTCTAACGCCAAAGACGGTAGTGACAGTTTCAAGAACCTTGCAGAGCGGCTTGAAGGAGAAGGTGATCGGATCACCCAGATAACAACAAACGCCGCTGCTTTATCGGAAACGCTGAAGTCCGCATCTGATCGTGTTGATAGCTTGTTTGACGGTTTGGATAGTATGCTAAGTTCTGACGGCAGCACTACTTTGATGGCAGAAGTGCAAACGACATTGGCAGCATTCCGCCGGGCTGCCAGCGCTTTTGAAGTGCGCATAGGTGAAATTTCAAATGGTGTGTCCAGGTTCTCTGGTACAGGTCTGCGCAATCTTGAGGGATTGATTTCAGATGGCAGGCGCGCCATCGGTCGTCTCAACAGTGTTCTACAACAATTGGAGAGCAATCCACGTCAGTTCATATCAGGCGGTGGTGGTCTGCCAGAATATAATGGGCGTCCGAGACGTTAGAAATACATTTTATAGGCGGGTTTTTCTTGCAACACTTCATATGGAATCGCATGCAAATACTTGATTTTTGATCTATCTCTGTCAAAAACTAAGCACATAACTTTATAGTTCAAAGGAAGACATTTTGGCATTGGTAAGAGAGGGCGCCCATTTGCCATCGTGTGACAAGCTTCGCATAGTCAAGTCTGCCGTAGCTGCCGGATTAAAACTCGCGGCCGGGCTCACGCTCGCCACCAGCCTGTCAGCTTGCATTCTGATTGCACCTCCGCCCGCAAGAACCTTTGACCTATCTGCGCCAACGAATATCGAAAAATTGAGCGGCCGCGCTGGGCAGTTGCTCATAGTGGAGCCTAGCGCGCTGCAGGCGCTAGCTGGCAGCGGTATTGTTGTGCGGCCTTCAGCATCCGAGTTGAATTACTTTCCTCAAGCACAATGGGCAGACAATCTACCGCGATTGCTGCAGGCAAAAATTCAAGAATCGTTTGAAGCGACCGGGCGCACGCGCGCCATCGGAAAGCCCGGCGACGGCCTTGTAATTGACTATCAGATACTCTCAAGTCTGCGTGCTTTTGAGTTTGATGCTGTTCAACAGTCAGCCATCGTCGATATTTCTGTGAAGATCGTTGATGATCGTTCAGGCAGGGTCATTGGCACTCGTGAGTTCACCGCCAACTCAGTTGCTGCGTCCGATAGCGTTGAGGATGCTGTATTTGCGTTGGATGCTGCAATGGACGAAGTGATATCTGCAATGGTCCGGTGGACACTGCGTAAGATCTAACTGCGCTCCTTGTGTGATCTTTGCTAAGCAGGTTCGCCAAATAGGAAAGGTCATTCCACTGCATCCGTGTGTAATTGAGGGGGCAACGTGGAAAAAACAAATTACCAAAAAATGATTTCAGGCGAGCCATACAATGGTGCGGACCCTGTGCTCTTGGAGTTGCAGATGGTAGCCCAGGAACGGATGTTGGCGTTTCAGGCTGCGCTAACTGGCGACATGAAAATCAAACAAAAGGCATTAAATGTTCTGTTTGGCAGTATGAATGGCTCAAGCCTTATCATTCCGCCTTTTTCTGTTGAGTATGGGATTCACATCCACCTTGGAAAACATGTCTTTATAAACAAGGGGGCAACCTTTCTGGATTCAAGCGATGTAACTATTGGCGACCATGTTGCCGTGGGTCCGAATGTTCAATTTTTAACTGTAACCCACCCAGTGAAGCCGGAGGAACGCTTTAAGGCCTTGCCAGATAGTAGCGATAGCCTTCTACCCTTTGAGGTTTCTTGCATAGCAAAGCCAATTTCCCTAGGGGCTGCGTCCTGGATTGGTGCAGGAACCATACTAATGCCAGGTGTATCTATTGGATGTGGGACTGTAGTTGGGGCAGGTTCGGTTGTTACCAGGTCGCTGCCCGATAGAGTCGTCGCTGTGGGCAGCCCAGCCCGCATCATCCGTGCTGTTGATGACTAGTTCAACGAACTGGGTAATGAATCCCTATTGCACGTCACAAAAAAGCCCTCCTGAAACAGAAGGGCCTTCTAATTTTCTCAGTCTGAAAGACGACTAGCTGAGTTTACCACTCGCATGAGCCAGCATTGTGTAGACTTTTCCGGTGTCTGATGTGAGATACTTCTCTGTCAGCGCGGTATCGCCATGTTTGTCGGATACTTCACCCATAAGACGCTCGAAGTCTTCAATGTACTGATTTACCGCTGAACGGAATTCACTATCATTTTGGAACTTGCGGCGGATTTCATCGAACGTTTTCTGTCCCTGAATTGTGTAGAGCCTGCGAGTGAACACGTTGCGCTCGCCGCGATTGTAGCGCTCCCACAACTCAATTGACGTTGAGTGATCAATCGCCCGAGCAATATCGGCAGAAAGCGAATTGAGGGACTCAACCATGTCAGGTTCTGAACGGCTTACTGCCTCAGCTTTTGGTTCTTGACGCTCTTCTCGTTTTCCAAGTTGCTCACCAACTTCCCGCTCGTCATCAGAAGATGCGCGTTCAAGCAAACTGCTCACCCAGCCATCTTTCTTCTTAGGAGCTTCTGCTGGTTCTTCGGTTGCTTTCTGAGCTGCAGGAGCAGGGGCCGCAGGTTTTGCTGCGGCAGGGCGTGGTGTCGCTTTCCGTGAGCCAGCACTTGCGATTGCCGCAGGTGCACCTGATGCACTTGGCTTGGCATGCTGCGTTACTATCTCTGACAGATCAGACAGCGCTTGGATTTGCTCGGCAACGACACGGCGCATAGTAGCCATATTCTCGCGAGTTTCCTCAGGCAGCTCAACCGTTGCTTTTTTCAGATCCGCACGAACCGCATTCAACTCAGCCTGCATGGCTTCTGTTGTTGAACGCATTTCTACTGTGGCATCCCGGAAGCGCGATGTCGCGTCAGAAATCGCATTGGATATGCCCTCAGACAATTCAGCCTGTGCCAAACGTACGGCCTCAGAGGCTTTGTTACCTTCAGCACCGGCTGCGGTACTCATTGAAGCCAACTGTTCGATAACACCGCGCGTCGCCTTTTCAGCATTGCGGCTTAGATTGATGCCAATCTGTTCGGCACGGTCTTCAGCCCCAGCAAGTGTCTCAGAAATCAGACTGGAGAACGCACGCATGCGTGTTTCCACATCCTCAGATTTTTGCATGATGCCCTGAGCAACCTGTTCCAGAACTGCGTAGCGCGACTGGAAGGTATCTTCGATAGTATTGTTGCTGTTGTCCAAACGCTCCGACACACTTGCAAGAGACGAGATCTGGCTTTCGATTTTCTCAGCCAGTCCACCCATATTTCCAAGAACATTGGTGGAAACGTCCTGCAGAATGCCAACCTGACCGGTAATAGCATCAGTTGAGGATTGGCTTTCTTCCAGAGCTTTAGCAAGCGTGCTGCGGAATTCTTCGGCCCGTGCACCAAGTCCGTCTTCCACAGTGCCCATTTGCTCATGCGCTGACGCAAGAACCTGTTGCAGTGTAGAATTGGCGTTCTCAAGGCGAGATACCATCCCCTCAACATCGTCACGCAGACGTTCGTTTGCATTACTGAGAAGGCTGATAGCCTCTGAGCTGCGCCCTTCCAGAATTTCAACAAGATTACCTGAAGAGGCGGAGATCGTATCAGCAATTTCACGGCTGCGCTCGTTAAGAGTGTTGGCCATTGTTTCGCTGTTGTTAAACACACGCTCTGCGGCCTCCATGGAGCTCTGCTCCAGGTTTGCAACAGTGTTCTGGCTGGCAGCAAGAAGACGCTCAACAGCTTCACTGCTTTGCGTATCAAGTGCCGTAAGAACTGTATGGCTGCTCTCACTCAGAAGCTTGGCAGCTTCATCAGATTGTCCTGTCATCTTGGCAATGAAGTCAGATGTCGCGCTTGTCATAATGCCTGCGATCTCGCTACCGCGATCTTCGAAGGCTGTCAGCAAGCCGCGGCTTGTTTCATCCAGACGTTCTGCGATGGAGCGGTTGCTTTCGTCAAACTGTATGCCAGCTTCTTCGGCATGCGATTTGAGTGCGGCGACAAGTTCCTCATTGCTTTCCAGCATCCGTGCACGGGCTTCTTCTGCCAGTTGCGCAACGGCTTTACCGCTTTGATCGAGGCGAATAACAGCCTCTTCACTCTGCGAAGCCAGGGCCTGTACGAGTTCCTCATTGCTATTTGCAATACGGTCGCGTGTTTCAGAGCTAAGTTCAACAGCCGCACGACTGCTTTCATTAAGACGCTCGACCGCTTGCTCACTCAAGGACTGCAGGGTCGTGACCAATTCTGAGTTGGCTTCTGTCATGCGCTCGCGTGCACGATCAGCCAGTTCAAGGACCGAGCGGCCGCTTTCGTCCAAACGCTCTGCTGCTGCATCATTTTGAGCCTGCAACGCACTTGCAAGGTCTTGGCCAGAAGCGGTTAGGCGTTCATGTGCTTGTTCGCTCAATTGCAGAACAATACGCCCTGTTTCATCAAGACGTTCAGTAGCTGCGTCATTTTGTTGCTGCAGGGCAGAAGCAAGTTCCTGTCCTGTAGATGCAAAACGCTCATGCGCTTGTTCGCTGAGTTGAAGAACGGTACGACCGCTTTCATCCAAGCGCACCGCAGCCTGTTCGCTATGGCTTTGCAGTGTCTCAACAAGTTCCTGATTTGCTTGCGCAATGCGCTCACGGGCCTGTTCGCTCAACTCAAGTGCAGCTCGTCCGCTTTCAGTAAGGCGTTCGACAGCTTGACCGCTTTGCGTTTCAATATTGCTGATCAGCTCGTTGTTATTGTCGAGAAGACGGATACGCGCGTTCTCGCTGGAGGCGGCAATTGCGGCTGCAATGTCTTCACCTTGCTGGGTAAAGCTCTCCACCACGGTTGCTCCAGCGGAGCGTAGCTGTGTGGACAAGTCCATGCCTTTTTCCTGCAGAGCAGAAATTAGAGATCCACCGCTATTGTCCAAAATTTCTGTCAATTCGGCTGTACGTGTACCCAATGTATCGTTCAGCTGCAGAGTGGAACTGGACAGATTATCGGTTGCGAGAGTCAGGCGGTTGACGAGTTTTTCGTCAAGCTCTTCTGTCAACGTCGCAATGCCGGTTGATGCACGCTCCATATTTGAAAGGAGGCTTTCGCTGGCATCAGTAATAGTCGAACGGAAGAGGCTGTTGGCTTGCTCAACGTTGACCGCAAAGTTTGAGTTTGCTTTCTCGCCTTGCTCGTAAAGCTCCGTACCAATTGCTTCCATGCTTGCAGAGAGAGATTTCTGCAGTAGGCCGGTCCGTTCTTCCAGGTTTTCGGCAACCTCAAAGACTTTAGTGCCAAGCGCCATGTTGATTTCCGCGATCCGCTCAGAAACAACTTCCGACATTTCGCGTGTCTTGCTGGAAAGCGCTTCATTAACTTCCTGGAAGCGTCCTTCGAGCGTTGCGTTGATTTCGTTTTGTCCCTCACCGAATGCACGGGCAATCTCACGAGTACGTTCAATGAGCGCTTCATTCATCTCGGTGGTGCGCATATCAAGCGCTTCGCTTACCATACTTGCACGTTGCTCAAGCGTGTCGGACAACGCTTCTGCTTTTGTACCAATCACATTGGCTGCACTGTCCAGGCGAACGCCAACACTGTCTTCAAATGTGTTGAGACGACCTGCCAACACATCTTCCATCACAGTTGTACGTTCGGCCAGTGTATCTCCAACTTTCTCTGTTGCAGCACTGACGGAAGTTGTGAAGTTATCCAGATGATCTGCCATGGTGTTCTGCATGGCGGCGCTGTGTTTGGAGATGGAACCATCCAAGTCCGCAATACGCGCGGAGAAGAGCTGCTCAATTTCGCTTGAACGACTTCCCAGTGCTGCGGTGAGGGCAGCGCCATTTTCATTAATGGTTGCGTCCAGAGACTTCAAACGTCCGTCAAGTGCTTCACTGAGCTCTTTACCTTTGTCACTCAAAGTAACATTGATCTGATCGTTCAAATTAAGAACTTCGCTCATCAAATGCTTGCCACGTGTGGAAATCGCCTTGGCGACTTCTGTACCAACGGTTGCTATTTGGGTCGCAAGTTGCGTGCCATTTACATTCAGTGCATCACGTACTGTCTGAGCGCCCTGATCCAATGTACTTTTGAATTCTGCAGTTTTGTTTTCAAGGTTTGAGGATACTTGTTCACTGGTTTGTACCAGACGGTCCGTAACTTCCTGACCTTGTCCATCCACAGCTTTTGAAAGTCTGGATGTTGCACTCTCCAGTCGGTCCGCAAGGTGTGTACCGCGTGCATAAATCGAATCGCCAGCTTCCTTGCCAGTTGAATCAATACGAGCGGCGATCTGGTTGCCTTGCTCAGAAAATTGATTGACGACATTTTCAACGGCAAGATCAAGTGAGCCGCTAACTTCTTTGGAACGTTCAACAAGAGTAGCAGTCAAATTATCTTTAGATTTCAATATTGTGTCAGAAACCTGCAAGCCAGTTTCCTGTAAGGAAGCAGTGACTTCTTGGCCAGTGTTTGACAAGTTCTGTACCAGTTCCTGGCCGCGAGAGGACAGGGTATGAATCATTGTTTCGCCAGCCGTGCCGAGCGCAACGGTGATCTGTTCACCCTTCTGACCGAGGGACGCAATAACCCGTTGACCGGATTCTGAAACGCGATCTGCGATGGCATCACTGGTGTTTGCCAGCTCTTCCGACAGTGTCTCACGTGCGCCACCAATTGCGGTGCGCAAACGCTCTGAGTTGTGCACAATCGCTTCGCGTTGAGAAACAAGCTCATCAACGACAGAGCGAATACGGCTTTCATTGGTAGAGTAAGCTCGTTCAAGAGCAGCCACTTCAGTGTGAACCATCACTTCCAGCTCACTTGCGCGTGCAAGCGCACGTTCAATACCATCGCCCATTGCCGCAACTTCGCGGCGGATGGCCTGACCAACACTCAACACAGAGTCTTTTGCAATGTCTTCCGGCTCGGACAGGCGCAAAGCGACTTCTGTCATGCCATTTGCTACAATGCGCATTTCCTGAGAGCGCCAAATCATCAGCGCGAATACCCAGAAAAATACAACTGGCAGAATGAGACTAACAAAATAAGCGAAGAGATGAGGGGCTTCGCTCAAACCTGAGAGGCCATTCAGGTTTGAAATGTCATTGCCAAAGGCTGCGCTGCCAACAATACCGCCAAAAAGAAGCCAAAGGGCAGAGGCTGCGAGGGCGCCCCAGAATGGCATAAGTGATGGGCGGCGGTTGATGGCGTAAAGCATGTTGCCAACAGACTGGCGATCATCATTGGCAGGCCGTTGCGCCCGTCCGCGTGTTGTGGGACGTTCCCGGCGTGGAGCGGCGGCATCGTTCGCTGCAGCGTCAGCCGCGCGAGATGCCTTGCCTTGACCACGGGCCGCGCGAGGGCGTTCACTCTCTGCCGCCGTATTTTCTTCATCCCGGCGAGAACGACGAGAGCGACGGCGTGAAGTGCCTTCGCTCTTTGCGTCTTCTGCACCAAAATCAATCTTTAGAGCCTCTTCCACAGCCGATACCGCCGGATCATTGGATCCTTTAGACTTCGGAGAGTTCTTAGCCATCGTATTGCCTCGCGTTCGTACTCAAAACATTCTCGACCTTGGCACAACCGGACATAATCACCGGCCTTGAAACGCATCTGTACACTCTCATCGACCGTTCTACGCCGGCCATGCAACAAATACTGTTCCTGTGCCCCCTTCGGAACAAATGCAGAAATCGATGCCCTGAGTTTCCAGAATTCAATGAACATCCACCAAAACCTAGTCACATCAGCAGCACCGCACAGTCTCGTCCATTTTGCCCAGCACTTTGGCGCCAATAGGGCGGTTGAGGCCTTCAAAGCCAACAACACACCATCAACGCCCTGATGCCTATCCAATTGTTTCAAATTTCTTCAAATTTTAACAAATGGGCGGTCCATAGGACTCAACTCTTCCTGCCGTGCCCATATCGTAGCCCTTTGAGGGGGCAAGACAACAAAAAAAATAAGCAATTAGCGGCATTTGTTAACGCCAAGACTCATTGTTTAGGTGTTGAAATTCCGCCAATTTGAAATAAAAACACAATCTAGCGGCAGAATTCAGCGTGTTTTGACTCCAACAAGATTCAAACCTTACTTGACCAAGACTCTAAATAGGAATTGTGGAAACTCGCTTTATGGTTAACAAAAGCAAAGCGGATTCCTGATTTGTTCCACTTTTTGGCCGCATTTGGCCATTTATCCGATCAAAACCGATTTCAATATAGACTCACTTGAAAGCGGTGGATGGGCGCACTAAACAACACCATAACAACCTCTTCAAAGACAGTTCAATTAAACGAGAATCGATCCCAAACATGGCTAAAATCACATTCGTTACGCACGACAATCAGACCTTCGATGTTGAGGGCGACGACGGCTCGACCGTAATGGAAACTGCGATCAAAAACGCAGTCCCCGGAATCGAAGCGGAATGCGGTGGCGCCTGTGCTTGCGCAACTTGTCACGTGTATGTGGCTGATGAATGGGTAGAGAAAGTTGGAAGTCCGGAACCAATGGAAGAAGACATGCTGGACTTCGCCTATGAGGTGCGTCCGTCCAGTCGCCTTTCCTGCCAAATTCGCGTTTCTGATGCCCTGAACGGGCTGAAGGTCAGTGTACCTGAGCGCCAAGGTTAATCTGAACTCTCTATAGCTGTTTATTGAAAAGCATTTGCAGAATTAAGCATGTCTTTAAAAACATCATCTCGGCCGCAGCCAGCGGTGCAAATGATCGGAAAGTAGAAAAGATGTAGGCCATATGGGACACCATGTGTTTCCGCTCGATGGACCACCTGTAAGACAATTGGAATTATGACTTCGGAATAGGTTGAAGTCATAATTCCCGTTTTGCTTTTGGCAAGGTGATCCGGCACACCTTTGGCGTGAAAAACCTTGTTCGAATTTTGCCAAATGCACAGCAAAAATCATTAACAACCAGATCACTTTAATACTAAAAATCTGAAATTTATATTTGTTGGATACTTAAAATTCCAGAAAATCAATCAGTGGCGTTAACGTTCAGTCTTTGCGCAGAAAACGTAGTTTCATTCCCTTCACGTGGTTCGTCAGGCACGAAACGACAAAGGATTAGCGATACACAGGCCATAGCAGCTCCAGCAAGAAAAACAGCTTTGGGCGACACCAGCCAAATGAGCCCGAAAGCCGCCGGAATACCTACCGCTGCAATATGATTGATCGTAAATGCAACGCCCGCAGACGGCGCTATCTCTGAAGGGTCCGCGATCTTCTGGAAATAGGTTTTAATCGCGATGGCAAACGCAAAAAATGCGTGATCAACAACATAAAGTATTGCTGCCAAATGAGCGGACGTAACGAATGCGTAGGTAACGAACACGCCTATCAATCCAACATACTCAAACGTAAGTGCTCGTTTTTCGCCGATGATACCAATGAGTTTTCCAACTTTGCTGGCAAAAGTCATATTTATCAGGCAGTTGATCAGGAACAACCCGGCAACGCTGTGGACTTCGTAGCCGAATTTTTCGACCATCATAAAACTAGCGAAGACCATAAAAATTTGTCGCCGCGCGCCACTCATAAATGTCAGTGCGTAGTAAAGCCAATATCTCTTGCGCAGGATAATTTTCTTTTGTTGGGTGGTCTTTTGCGGAAACATTGGAAATTTCTGCCAAGCCATAGTCGCTATCAGAATTGTGATTGCTCCTGCAATCAAGAATGCGGTTTCAAAGGAAAGATCAAAGAGCTTCCAACTGGCGAGAATTATTGCATAGGCAGCCAGTTGCGCACCTGCGCCAATTGCAACAAGGCGACCCATCAAATGTGGTGCTTTGTCTTTCGGAAGCCATTGCAGAGCGAGCGACTGGTTCATTGTTTCGTAGTAGTGAAAGCCGACAGACATCACAAAGGTCGTGATATAAAGACCCAGAACTGTAGGAAAGTAGCCTGTTATTGCGACGCCAAGTCCCAACAGCAGTAGTGAGATAATCGCAAAGGTCTGCTCACGTATAAAAAAAACGACATATATAGCCAGAAAGGCCAGAAATCCGGGAATCTCTCTAATCGATTCCTGAAACCCAATTTCACGGCCGGTCACCCCAATGCCATCCACAGCGAAGTTCTTTATCAGAACCCACCAGCTTGAAAACGATAGCCACATAGCTGCCGACATTAATGCCAGTAGCACAAATGGGCTGCGCCAACCGGTGAACTCGGCATAAAAGTCATCATCTGTCTTGCGTGTAGAATTTGAAACAGAGCTCTGAATATCCGCGGTCCGGTCCAAATGGGCATCAGATGTTGAAGCGGTTTTGCTAGTCATAACTTTTCCCTTGTTGAGACAAGCCTATACCGTGTTGCTACAATGGTGAGTTAGCGCTATTTTGACAAAATATATCTCTAAAACGCCAATGAGTATCATGCTTCATCCTGACATGTATCTACAGACTGACCATGATTTACCCCGTGCTGCAATCGGCTACGCCTGTGCACGCGTAAGGGGGGCAATGAACCCGTCACATAGCCATTGGCGGGGGCAGTTGATTTACGCAATTTCCGGATCCCTGAAGGTGATTTCGACCGCTGGCACATGGATTGTACCACCGGAAAGAGCCGTCTGGATGCCATCGAATGTAGAACATGCCGTCCAGTCCCTAACTGAAGCGGAAACGCGTTTTTTATATTTAGATCCAGATGTTTACAGTGGGCTGCCAAGCAAGGTCACTGTCATTCATATGACCCCTTTGATGCGCGAGTGTCTGCTTGCATTTCTCAGCTTGCCGCGCTTTTACGATGAAGACGGGATTGCGAAGCATCTGGTAGCAATTATGGTCGAGGAGCTGCGTGTCATGCCTGTTATGCCACTGCATTTGCCCCAGCCAAAAACGCCATCCTTGCAGAAAGCAGCAAATGCGCTGATTGCCGATATTGGTAATACGCCCAAGCTTTCGACCCTGGCGCACGAGGCGGGGCTAAGTGTGCGCAGTTTTGAAAGGCATTTCCAAAAGGAGACCGGTTTAACCTGGCGAAAATGGATGCTGCAGGCAAAACTAATGGAGGCTATTTCGCAATTGTCTGGCGGCGAGAGGGTAGGGGATGTCGCCCATTCTCTGGGCTATGAAGGACCGAGCGCTTTTGTATCGATGTTTAAGAAAGCAACGGGTATGACGCCTGGGAAATACTTCGCCGAAGCAGAAAATGGCGCTTAGTCAGTGTTGCATCAAGGGCGGTTCTACGGTTTGGACATTTATGGTTGTTCGCTTTCTTCTTCTTCTTCCTCAGAGCGGCGGTCCCATGAAGCCGCCTCCGGCGTATTGATACGGACAGTAGAAATCGCAACAAAGTCACCCTTGTCAGCATCTGCCACCGCTGCCCGTTTTGTCATTCGCCAGGCAGCAAAGGCTGCGGTTCCCGCGTGAGAAAGGAGCGTTGCAGCAAAAAGACTATCCGGACCAGACAAGGCCATTAAACCACCACCCAAGAGTGGCCCTGTGATACTACCTGCACCGAAGATCAACAGCAGGCCCGAACTGATTTTCAGGAAAGAACCTGGGTCCGCATGATCATTGGCGTGCGCAATGACAACCGGATACATCGCAAAGATCATTGCTCCGAAAATTGCGGAACCAATCAAAACCGTCGCGACATCACGTGGTTGATTTATAAGGAAAAACAGATCCACAACCGCGGCAATCAATGCAAGACCAATCAAGACAACCCGTCTATCTGTTCTGTCCGATAACCAGCCAACAGGAAGTTGAAAGAGCGCGCCCATCAAAATGGAAAGGCTAACCAACAAAGCAATAGATGATACATTCAGCCCGATTTGTTGCCCGTACACAGCCGCCAATGTCCCAAAACTGCTGTTTGTCATCCCCACAAGGAAAATGGCGACCACGGCTATTGGCGAGTTGCGCCATAACTCCTTCAAATCAAGCTTTGGCTTCACAAGGGGGCGAGGGGCCGCGGATGTAGAAAGCGCTGTTGGAAACAAGGCGCAGGCGTAGAAAACAGCAGCGAGCACAAAGAAAAAATAACCTGCTGAATCGCCAAATATCAGCATCAATTGGCCTGCAGTGATGGCGCCAAGATTTACCATGGTATAAGTCGCAAAAACGCGCCCGCGATAGGCTGGCTCTGTCCGCTCGTTAATCCAGCTCTCCACCACCATTGCAGCGCCTGCTACACTGAAACCCGCAAGTGCACGCAGCGGAATCCAGGCACCCGGATGCACGATAAGAAGAGACAGGAGGACAGAAATAACAGCAACGCCTGCCATAACTCCAAACGAGCGCACATGACCGACACGAGTAACGATTTGCGGGACCTGTAGGCAACCAACAACATAACCCAACGCCCAGCCGGTACCCAGCAGACCAAGCGAAAATGCGGAAAACCCCTCCGCTGATCCGCGAATGGGCAGGATTAGACCGTTTATACCTCCCGCAAGCATTAAAAATGCGCTGCCGGAGATCAGGGCCATAATGGGAAAAAGCTGTCCGAACATTTTTTTGCTTTATCACAGACGGCAAGGTGTCATCTACCGGTTCACGTTAAAGCAACAACTATCCAGCAAAATAGTTGTGGAATGGCCTCGCAGTTTAGAAGCTGAGTCGCAGACCGGCTCCAGCATTCACCCCGACAAGATCAAGCGTATCAGAGCTCAGATCGTTTGGAATATCGGCAAGTGAGGCTTCAGCGTCCAAGTTTAGCGCCCATCGATTGTTCATGGTCCAATTGAAGGCAAAACCGGCAAATGTTCCAAATTCTGCTTCTGCGGCCGCGGTGTCTATATCAAAAGATTGACTTCCGAGGGTGAAATCAGCAGTGCCGGAAATGTCCTTTTGAGCAGAAATTCCAGCATGCAATCGAGCGATAGAGCCATTGTGTTCAAGAACTGCGGCCAATTCCAATCGGCCTGATGTCGTTTCTACTAGGTGCTTGTCGACGCTTTGCACCGTATCCCCTATTTCGGAGTAACCTTCGCGCCATTGAGCGGAGTAGCCAATTGTTGCTGTAGGCATCAACTTGAATGAACCGACAGCGATTTCCGCTCCGAAACGCAAAGTAGGAGAAACATAGGCTCCATCAACTTCGCCGCCCTCAATTTCTTCAATTCCTCCCACAACCAGGTTGTTTGCTCGCAGCCGCGCACCAGCATCGCCGTTGATGTATCCGGCGGTCAGAGCGAAATCTGCAAACACCCCATTCATGGCCTGCAGACGTCCATATGCTCCGCCTGTGATCATATCAGACGTCAATGTCTGGCCGCTACCTTCAAAGGTATAGGTAGAATGTGTGGAAGAAGCGAAAGCTCCCAGAAGCACATGGTCACCCATTGCACGATCAATACCAGCAGCAACCCCCGACAATGCATGCTGACTTTCAGCCATGTCCCCGGAATTGGATGCCGCAGCGTCACGATTTTTAAGCGCGAAATATCCACGCGTCCATGCGTGCCATTGCGGTCTGGTCTGATCAATGCCAGCGTCATTTGCGCCACCGTCATCCAAAGCCCATGCTTCGGAAATTCGATCTAACGCGAGCTTGTTCTGCGAGGCAGACAAATCACTGAGCTGGGCTCCTGCAGATGTCTGCAAACTGGTGTCGCCCACCGTAACTGTTGCTCCATTACCTAAGCTGTCGCCTATAACGTCAACAACAAACGGCCCACCTACTACGTCCAAGGTGTCGTTGCCATTTGGGTTGTAATCCTCAAACGTCCAACGCCAAGCAATGTCACCGCCGCTTCGGTCCAAAATGACTGTGTCATTGCCTCCCTGGTTGCCCATATCCATGCGACCAATGATACGCGAACCTGCCTGCAGGGTTAGAGTGTCATCAGCATTGTTATTTCTGAAACGCAATGCGTATCCCGTGGTTGCCGCACTGCTGGTAACCGGTAGTGTCGTTTCAATTCGTCCAGAGTTGACCACCGATTTGGATCCGTTTCCGGAGGTGAGATTGATCCCAATGTTATCGGCAATTATCGAGCCAGAGTTTCGGATATTTGAGTTCGCAGTTGCCACAATGCCATTTCGCAGAGCTCGTATTGTACCTGAGTTTGTAATCTCGGCATTCGCAGTAGCCACTATCCCGTTTCTCTCGGCAAAAACCCTTCCCGAATTTGATATTGTTGCGCGGGTTGCGGCAACAATGCCATTTGCATCGGTTCCAGTTACATTGATGTTACCACCATTACTTATGACCGCATCATTTCGGGAAAAGATGCCATCCGCATCTGCGCCGCTTGTATTGATATCACCTGTGTTGGTGACACTTCCATTGTCTCTTACACGAATAGCGTGCGAGCTGTTCCCAGGGTTTGTTACGTTCGTGCCAGAAGTGACAATCGACCCGGAATTGAACACATTTGCATTGTCACCTGCACGAATTCCATTAGGAGCTTGGTTACCAGTTGCCCGGCTTCCAGTGGTAGTAATTGAGCCAGAGTTCGTGACCTGGGAAAATGTGCCCACTGCGATGCCATGTGCCTGATTGTTGCCCGAGGTAACTATCGATCCGGCGTTTGAAATATTGGATTGGGTGCCTGCGACGATACCCTCGGCGTTGAGGCCGGAGGTGTCGATTTGTCCCGTGGAGGAAACGTTGACCGTTCCATTTACTGCGACTTGAATCCCCTCAGAGCCAGTTCCAAAAGTCGTGATTATGCCGGACAGAAATACGTCGGCGAAATCGCGCAAAAACACGCCGTGATCATTAGCGCCTCCGGTTTGTATCATTCCAAAGATGCGTACAATGTTATTGTTTACAGTATTCGCTGCAAAGACTGCATTATTATTGACTGTAATTGAGCCTGAGTTGGTAATGGTCAACTCATCTCCGCTTGACGGAAAGGAAAACTGGCCCATCGTTGGGGTATTGATTTCAAAATTATTTGCATGGGCAAGTTGCAAGTTTGCATTGGTAACTAATGCAGAAAAAAGCAAAAGGCTGCAGAAAAATCGAGCCATAAAAAAACCTAAAAAATCAATAAGTAAAGAAGAATTTATACCCTTCTTTTTGTAGGCTTTCTATTGTCGAAAATATCAGGTAAAAATCTGCAATTAGAGGCTGAGCGCAATCTTAAGGAGTGGCTATAGCAATCACTTTTTTCATCAGATTCGGCAGCGCTTCATCTACCAAATTATCGATACTCACCCAGCGACCTTTCGCATCGAGCATTTCTTTCGTAGGAGAGCATGAACTACCTGAAGTTGATTTAAAAACAAGGAGTTCGAGGTGAAAATGAGTAAAGGTGTGGCGCACTATGCCCACCTCTTTCCAATCCGAGTTAATGGGTGATGCGCCCCTATCAGTGGCTCCGTCCTGATTTGAGGTCCAGTCGGATGTTGGCACTTCTGTCATGTCGGCCAGTAAGCCTGTCGCTTGTCGTTTTTGCAGCCAAATGTATTTGCTATCTCGAATCAAAACAAAGGCGGCGCCGCGCCTGGTTGGTTTTTTCTTTTTCGGCAATTTTACAGGAAAAAGTTCTTGTTTGCCTTCTGCGAAGGCCGAGCAGTTCTCATTGAGTGGGCAAAGACTGCAGGCGGGGCGCTTTGGCGAACAGAGTGTTGCCCCAAGGTCCATAAATGCTTGCGCCAGATCGCCAGGGCGGTTCGTAGGAATGATTGGCAGGAGTGCGTGGCGCACGATTTCCTTCGCTTCTGGGAGCGGCGTCTTAATGGATAGGAGCCTGGTCACCACACGTTCCACATTGCCGTCAACAACGGCAGCCGGGTCACGAAATGCAATCGAGGCTATCGCAGCGGATGTGTAGGGCCCAATTCCAGGGAGCTGTTTCAGGTCTGCTGCCGTTTCAGGAAAGGCTCCATCATGTTCACTTACAATTATTCTGGCGCATTTCAGCAAATTTCGGGCACGTGAGTAGTAACCAAGGCCGGCCCAAGCCACCATAACTGCTTCATCTTCAGCTTCAGCAAGATCGGCAATTGTTGGCCAAAGCTTCAAAAAATTCTCATAGTAAGGCTTCACTGCGACGACCGTTGTCTGCTGCAACATGATTTCCGATAACCAGACACTGTATGGATCAGTCGGCGCTTGCGTGCCGTCAATCGGCCGCACCCGCCACGGCAATTCCCGGCCATGCTTGTCGTACCAATTCAGGAGCACATGGCTAAGTTGCTTGGGCAGTGCACCAGCGGTTTGGGCTTTGGACATATATTTCCGAATACGGTGTTGCAGTGACGGACGATATCACCGATCTTAAGAACATGGTCAACAACACCGAAAACTCAACGAAAAAACCGCACCGCAAAGGTGTTCGCCCATTGGCGGACTTGATTGGTGCGACATTGGACCCGATCTGCGCAAAACGCGGCTTCGGTTCCGCATCATTGTTGTCTTGGTGGCCGGATATTGTTGGTGTTGACTATGAAAAGTCCACCTTTCCGGAATCGATCCATTGGCCCAAACGTCATGACCAGCGAGGAGCAGACGCTGCCCTTGCCGTCTTAACGGTCCGCGTGCTTCCTTCTCAAGCACTGTTTTTTCAACATGAAGTTCCTCAAGTGTTGGAGCGCATCAACCAGTTTTTAGGATATCAGGCGATTGGAAGACTGCGCATCGTTCAAGGACAAATCAAGCTGCCAGATACCGCCAGGCGCTTGCAAGCGAGGGAAATGAGCGATGAGCAAAAGGAAGCATTGAACGCGCAAATCAGCGATATAGGCCCAGAGGAATTGCAGGCATCGTTGAAAAAACTGGGTACGGCAATCCTGACGGCAAAGAAATAACCCTCGGGTTTAACGAAAACGTTGAAATTCTGCAGTTTTGGGCGGATCATGACGAAAATTTCATTTGCGTTCAAAACCCGCATCATGGCACCTGTTTGGGTAGTAAGGGCGGCTCGTTTCGCTTCAAATCTCATGGAAGGAGACGTTTTATGATTTCCCGCAGACGCGTTTTGCAAAGTGGTACCGGCCTCATCGCAGGCATTGGAGCTACTTCAGTACTTGGGGGCGCAGCTTTTGCTCAAACAGTAAAAGTTGATGTCGACGAGCTTATGATCGCAGGACCACTTGGTGAAAAGACACTTGGTCCTGATGATGCGCCTGTCACCGTGGTTGAGTATGCGAGCATGACCTGTGGTCATTGCGCTAACTTTCACAAAAACACCTACAAGCCCTTCAAAGAGAAATATATAGATACAGGCCAAGTTCGGTTTCTGTTCCGCGAATTTCCGCTAGATTCGGTTGCCATGGCCGTAGCAATGCTGGCCCGCTGTGCACCTGAAGGCACATACTTTGAAGTTGTGGATGCATTCTTTGAACGCCAACGTGAGTGGGCATTTAAGGAAAACGTCGTAGCAGAATTGCAGAAAATGGCTCTTCAGCTTGGTTTTACACAGGAGACATTCAAGGAGTGCTTGACTAATCAAGAGGTTCTTGACGGAGTCAACTGGGTAAGAAAGCGGGCTTCCGAAGAGTTTAAGGTGTCATCCACACCAACCTTCTTCTTCAATGGAACCCGCCAGACAGGGTCGATGACGATTGAGCAGATGGACGAAGTTATCCAGCCGTTGCTTTAAATCTCGCATTCCATTCGGGCGCGCGAGCCAAATTTTCGCGCGCCGCATTTTCTATGAAGCGCCTTTAAACAGTCGACCGGTCCTGTCTTTCGCGGGGTGTACGGTATGATGTTCACCAAGCTCAGAATTTTGGGCTTCAAATCCTTTGTCGATCCAATAGAATTTCTAATCAATGATGGCCGCACCGGCGTCGTTGGTCCCAATGGGTGTGGCAAATCCAATCTGGTCGAAGCATTGCGTTGGGTAATGGGTGAAAGCTCGTACAAAAACATGCGTGCCTCCGGTATGGATGATGTTATCTTTTCCGGATCGCTCAACCGGCCCTCCCGAAATACAGCCGAAGTAACGCTTTTTGTGGATAATGCGGATCGCACGGCACCCGCAGCTTTTAACGATAGCGATATGCTGGAAGTGACCAGGCGCATCGAACGTGAGGCAGGTTCGGTTTACAAAATCAACGGCAAGGATGTGCGTGCACGCGATGTGCAATTGCTATTTGCGGATGCATCCACAGGCTCCCGATCTCCAGCGTTGGTTAGACAGGGGCAAATCGGCGAATTGATTGGTGCAAAACCTACTGCCAGACGGGCTATCCTTGAGGAAGCTGCGGGTATTTCCGGGCTCTACTCTCGTCGTCATGAGGCGGAGTTACGATTAAAGGCAGCTGAAACCAATCTTGACCGTCTGGATGATGTCTTAACCCAAATCCAGGGCCAGCTTGATGGATTGAAACGCCAGTCTCGGCAGGCAAGTCGTTATAAAAACCTTTCTGGTGACATCCGAAAAGCCGAAGCGACTCTGCTGTATTTACAATGGCTTGCTGCCAAGGAAACACTGCAAAAAGCTGACGAAGCGCATAAATCTATCACCCTTGCAATGGCTGAAAAGACGCAGGCACAAGCCGCTGCAGCGCGAAATGAGGGTGTTGCACGTGACCAAATGCCAAAACTGCTGGAAGCAGAAGCTAAAGCCGGCGCAGCATTGCAGACACTTCACGTTGCAAGAGACACCCTGGAAGCTGAGGAAACCCGCTCCAAAAGTCGTCAAATTGAACTGGGTCAACGAATTGAGCAACTGAAGCGCGATTTGGTGCGAGAGGAGCAACTCATCTCTGACAATGATCGAAGTATCTCAGTTCTAGCCAAGGAAGAAGCTGAGCTTGTCGAAGCTGGCGGAGGTGAGCATGACTTAGCTGCCAATCTCAGAGCGACTCTCGAAGATAAAGAATCAGCTTTGCAAGTCCATGAACAGTCTTTGGCAGATATCAATAAAGCTCAGGCGTCGGTGCAGGCTGAACGTAGCCAATTGCAACGCACCATTTCCAATGCAGAGCGCGCAGTTTCGCAGAACAAAATGCAAAAGCACTCAGTTGCCAAGGAATTGGAAAGTATTGATGCGCATTTGAATGCCGACAGCGCCCTCACTGAATTACAAAAAAGCCTTGAAGAGAGACTGCAAGACGTCGGCGATATGGAATCTGCGCTGGAAAAAGCAGAGGCGACACTGCGCGATTTACGTCAATCAGATAGCGATAGTCGAAAACCGCTAAGGCAGGCAGAACAAGATTTGCGCGCGTTGCAAACCGAAGCGAAAACGCTAGCACGCGTGCTCCAGGTTGATGAAAGTGATATGTGGCCGCCTCTTGTCGATGCTTTGTCTGTAGAGCCGGGCCTGGAAGCGGCTCTTGGTGTGGCGTTAGGTGATGACATTGACGTGCCACTTGATGCGAACGCACCCACACATTGGCGAGATTTGGATAATAAGGAACTAGCAAGTTCTGATCCACAACTACCAAGCGGTGTCGATGCCCTGCTGTCACATATTAAAGGGCCGGACGTTGTAACCCGGCGTTTGCGTCAGATTGGCCTTGTCGCAAAGGCTGACGGTTCGGCGCTTCAAAAACAGCTAAAACCTGGCCAAAGGTTGGTATCACGCGAAGGCGATTTATGGAGGTGGGACGGCTTCGTTGTGGCCAGCGATGCACCGTCTGCCGCTGCATTGCGTCTTGAAAATAAAAACCGCCTAGCTGATTTGGAAGCAGAAGCAGAAGAAGGCGAGCGCAAAGTACAGAGTTTGCATACTCAGTGGCAGGACATCGCTGCGCAGTTACGTAAAGCTGAGGAGACTGATCAGTCCTTACGTCAAAAGCTCAGACAGTTGCGCAACTCTCATTCGGCAGCACAAAATGAATTGGCAAAGGCAGAGCAGGCGCGAAGCCGCTATACCAATAGAAAAGCAGCGCTCGATGAGGCTTTGAAACGGCTTGATCAGGCAATTGATGATGCGCAGAAGCAGTATGATGAAGCGAGCAAACAGCTGGTGGCATTGCCTCAGGACAATGCGCGGGATGAGCAGCTGCGCGAACTAAGAGTGCAAATCGTGGAAGCGCGAGCGGCAGCGGCTGAAGCGCGTGCATCGCTGCAAGGGCAAGAGCGTGATGCGCAGATTCGCAAACAGCGCCTCAATGCCATTGCAAACGAAAAAGCAAACTGGGAGCGTCGACTTGATGATGCAAAACGCCAGATAGAAACCCTGCGCAATCGACTGGAAGAGAGTGATAAAGAGAAAAAACTACTCGATGAAGCGCCAGACACATTTTTGCACCGACGCCAATATCTCATGTCGCAAATTGAAAAGGCCGAAACCAACCGTAAAGGCGCATCGGATGCAAGAGCCATTGGTGAAAGTGAGTTACGTGACGCAGACAGGTTGGCAAAGGAAGCGCTATCTACGCTGACGAGCGCAAGAGAAGAACAAGTGCGCACGGAAGAGCGCAACACATCTGCGAAAGAACGCCTTTCAGATATCGAGTCCAGAATATTTGATGTGATCGAATGCCGTGCCGTTGAGCTTCGCGAAAAAACCGGATTGGACGTGGATGCGAAGTTGCCCGATGTCTCTGCTATTGAAACTAGACTGGAGCGCCTGAAGGCTGAACGTGAACGTCTGGGAGGTGTCAATCTGCGCGCTGAAGAAGAAGCGAATGAGGTCAACACACAACTGGAAGGGTTGGTTAAAGAGCGGGATGACTTGATTGAGGCGATAAGACGCCTGCGTCTTGGTATTCAAAGCTTGAATAGGGAGGGGCGGGAACGCTTGCTGGCAGCTTTTGAAGTTGTGAACGGACATTTCCAGCATCTTTTCTCACATCTGTTTGGTGGAGGACAGGCGGAATTGAAACTGACGGAATCAGACGATCCGCTAGAAGCAGGCCTGGAAATTATCGCAAGACCTCCAGGCAAGAAGCCTCAGACCATGACTTTACTGTCCGGTGGCGAGCAAGCTCTGACAGCGATGTCGCTAATTTTTGCTGTGTTTTTGACCAATCCGGCGCCGATATGCGTGCTGGATGAGGTCGATGCGCCGCTCGATGATGCGAATGTAGAGCGCTTTTGTTCACTGGTAGATGAAATGAGCCGCCAAACTGAAACACGATTCGTAATTGTCACCCACAATCCAATTACGATGGCCCGTATGGACAGGCTTTTCGGAGTAACCATGGCCGAAAGAGGTGTCTCCCAGCTCGTTTCAGTGGATTTACAGACCGCAGAACAGTACCTGGAAGCAAGTTAAACAGTCGAATTTGCTGTTTAAAGAACAGCGTCCTTCGCAATTGCAGCACAACATTCGTAGTATAAGTCGAGCCAAAATAAAGAAAATACATAAAATTCAAAGGCTTAATGGAGTGAAGCTGATGCTTGACACCGGCAGAGGGCACAACTATGTTGCGCTCGAATTTGGCAGAAAATCTGTGGGATCATCATGAGCAAGCAAAATCGCCCTGAAGAAACGGGCGAGGGCGCGCCAGGTGATCTTGATGAACGGTTACAACAGTTGAAATCGCGGCTAGAACGCGAGGACAGCAAAAGCCAGAAACAGACTGAAGAGTCGAGCTCCGGGAAAATGGAGTTGGCGCAAGGTTTGAAGTTAGGTGCGGAATTTGTATCTGGCATTCTGGTTGGAGCCGGGCTTGGATATGTGATCGATGGTTGGCTCGACAGCTCGCCGTTTGGTTTGATTATCTTTCTGCTCCTTGGTTTTGCCGCTGGAGTCATGAACGTTCTGCGTTCAATTGGCGCGGTGGAAAAACCATTTGAAAAACCGCGAGGCGGCTCTAAGTAGGGCGGCCTGAGCAACGAAATAGACAAGTTAAGGGCTGAGATCTGTGGCAAACGATCCTATTCATCAGTTTCAAATCTCCAAACTAGCGCCTTTGGGCGAAGTTGGTGGCGTTGAATTTGCCTTGACGAATTCTGCGGTCTTTATGATCGCGACTGTGGCGGCTGTCGCCGCATTCCTTATTTTTGGCTCTGGCAGCCGTTCCTTGGTGCCTGGTCGTTGGCAGTCCATGACTGAGATGACCTACGAATTTGTCGCCAAAACGTTACGAGATGCTGCCGGATCTGAGGGCATGCGTTTTTTCCCGCTGGTGTTTTCTCTGTTCGTTTTTGTCCTGTTCGCCAACTTGTTTGGCATGTTTCCTTATTTCTTTACAGTGACCAGCCACATCATCGTAACCTTTGCCTTGGCTATGTTGGTAATATTGACCGTTGTCGGATACGGCTTTATGCGCCATGGGATCGGTTTTCTTAAACTGTTCGTGCCGAGCGGAATTCCCGGTGTTCTAATGCCTTTGGTTATCGCGATTGAGGTGATCTCTTTCCTCTCGCGTCCGATCAGCCTTTCAGTTCGTCTGTTCGCCAACATGTTGGCTGGACACATCACTTTGAAAGTGTTCGCCGGTTTTGTAACAAGTCTGACTGCCATGGGCGCCGTTGGCATCGCCGGTTCAATTTTGCCGCTTGTTATGACAGTCGCGCTGACCGGTCTCGAATTTCTCGTAGCCTTCCTGCAAGCCTACGTTTTCACAGTATTGACCTGCATGTATCTCAACGACGCGGTACATCCAGGACACTAAGTTCAACCTGAATTCCAGTTGCCCATAGGCAGCCGGTAACTAACTAGAAGCTTAAGGAGCATCAAAATGGAACTTGCAGCAGCACAAGCAATCGGCGCTGGTATCGCATGCCTCGGAATGGGTGGCGCAGCTATTGGCCTTGGCCAGATCTTTGGTAACTACCTCTCCGGCGCTCTGCGCAACCCATCAGCTGCAGATGGCCAGTTCGGTCGTTTGATTTTTGGCTTTGCGGTGACTGAAGCCCTCGGCATTTTCTCCCTGCTTATCGCTCTTTTGCTTCTCTTCGCGTAAGCAAAGACAAGTTGCGCGGCGGGTTCGCCCGCCGCTTAATGAGCTTTTTGGGAGTAGAAAACCGTGGCCTCAACGCCAGCAGAAAACGGTGCGGAAGCGGCAGGATCATTTCCGCCATTTGATCCATCGACATTTGGTTCGCAGCTGCTATGGCTAGCGATCACATTTGGTGTGCTTTACTGGTTGATGTCTAAAGTCGCATTGCCGCGTCTGAGTGACATTCTTGAAGTTCGTCGTGATCGTATCATGAGCGATCTTGATGAAGCACAGCGTTTGAAAGACGAGTCTGAGGAGGCAATTGCTTCTTATGAACAGGCTTTGTCGGAAGCGCGCAAGAAAGCTCACGATATTGCACTCGGCGCTCGTGAAAAAGCGCAAGCCGAAGTGGACGCCGAGCAGGCTAAAGTTGATACGGATCTAAACGCCAAAATGGCTGAAGCTGAAGCCGCGATTGCTGAAACACGCAGTAAAGCGATGGCTGAAGTCACAGGTATTGCCGAAGAAACGACCATCGAATTGGTGACAACACTTATTGGTTCTAAGCCAACCAAGGCCGCGCTCACCAAAGCCATTTCTTCAGCTGAAAAAGCGGCATAGGAGCAAGATTATGTTTGATGCATCATTCTGGGCCTTTGTTGGCCTAATGCTCTTCATAGCTTTGATTATCTACATCAAGGTCCCTGGAAAAATTGCCGCTGGTTTGGACAAACGCGCCGACGACATTCGTACAGAGCTGGAAGAAGCCAGACGTTTGCGTGAAGAAGCTCAGGCACTTTTGGCGGAATATCAGCGCAAGCAGCGTGAAGCTGAACGCGAAGCAGAAGACATCGTGTCTCAGGCGCAGCGTGAAGCGAAAGCAATGGCTGCGGAGGCAAAGCAAAAGCTAGAAGCCTATGTCGCTCGCCGACAGAAACAGGCTGAAGACAAAATCAGTCAAGCGGAGACGCAAGCGGTACAAGACGTGCGCTCACGCTCCGCAGATGTTGCAATTGCTGCAGCTGAGGCAATCATTGCAGACAAGGTAAGCGGTAAACTTGCCGATACGTTGATTGGCAAAAGCATCAAGGATGTGGCCGCAAAGCTAAATTGATCTGTCGATATTGAGGTTCTTGAAGACCGGGCAATGCCCGGTTTTTTTGTGCGTGATGTACTGAATTTCTTAAGTGCGGATTCGATCCTTTTTGCGACAACAGTTCGATGATTTAGGCTTCCTGACAGTTTCTGGTAAATGATAGTTTATGAAGCGTTCTACCAACAAAAAAATCCTAAAATTTGCACTGCTACCGATGGTTGTATTTGCAATATTTGCATTCGCATACCCAGTTATTTTGACGGGCGCTGACAGCCCAACAATTCCTCAATATATTGGCATGGGTCTATGGGTATTAGGGGTAGTGGGGTTTTTTGTATTTTGGACTTGGGGGGTGGGGCCACATGCCGTGTCGGCATTTATGCGTCCCCTTGAGATAGAGGCAGAAAAAGGATGGCATGAACCAAACGGCTATAGTGAGAGAACTCTCAAGCAGTTGCGAATATTCAAATTTTTGAACATTTATATCGGCTCAGACTGAGCGCAGAAAACACGAGGCTTTTTGCAACAGCTAACCTACTGAAATATCGTACCGCAAGCCTTAGTTTGTTGGATACGCATCAATGAGTCGATAGGTCCTTTAACGGTCTGAAACTCTTGCGATGATGACGTGTGCCACCTTTTTCAACAATTGCCTGTCGGTGCATTTCGGTCCCATATCCCATATGGGTGCCAAGGCCATAGCCGGGAACGTCTTGCTCGCATATCTGCATCATTCGGTCTCGCACGACCTTTGCCACAATTGAAGCAGCAGCAATGGATTTCGATAATCCATCACCCTTGATCACAGCGCCAGCGGGGCTTGTTAGCCCATTTGGAATATCACGACCATCAATCAAGATACCATCAGGCTTGAAGGGCAGGCCCCTGACAGCTTGTCGCATTGCCCAAAGAGTTGCTGCGCGGATGTTCATGTTGTCAATTCGCGAAGGAGTCGCCCAGGCAATACTGATGTGGTGCTTTTCAATAAGAACTTCGAACAATGCTTCACGCTGTATGGTCGATAGTTTCTTAGAATCATCGAGCGATTTCGGGATGTATTTTTTGTTTAAAACAACAGCAGCAGTGACCACCGGGCCTGCCAATGGCCCACGTCCGGCTTCATCTACGCCGGCAATTGAAAAACGTTGTTTAGCCTGCTGAATGTCTTCCTTTGATACCTCACCAAAAAGCGGTAAGTTAAACGCTTTGCCATTGCGCTCCTGCAGCAGTAGCTGACGACAGGCCAACCATTCGACCGTCATGTCAGGCCCGCGAGACATGTTTCTCTTGGCAGATGCGCGGTAGGGAGAATCGAACAAATTAATACTCATCCGACCACAATGGGCACAAAGACATTCCTCATCAAGAGCCTATCAAGAGGCTATATCAAACAGAGATAACTGAGCGTTCTTCTTCAACGGAGGGGCAAACAAATCCGTCCGAAGTTCGACCCGTTTGATGCCAATTTTCAGGCGATCGCACGCTTTTTCAAATCTGCGACCAATCATCCATGCATAAGGCCCGTTTCCCCTCATGCGGCGGCCCCAAGTGGCATCGTAATCTTTGCCATCTCTCATAGATTTTATGAGTGACATCACGTGGCGATACCGATCGGGATAGTTGGTCAAAAGCCATTGGCGGAATATATCGCCCACCTCCAAGGGCAGGCGCAGCATCACATAACCTGCCTGATCGACGCCAACCGCCTTGCCAGCTTCAAGAACTCTCTCAATCTCGCTGTCATTCAACGCTGGAATGATTGGCGCGACCATCATTGCCGTTGGAATGCCTGCATCGTGAAGGGACTGCAGCGTCTCAAGTCGTTTTGCCGGACTTGCAGCCCTTGGCTCCATGCTACGGGAAAGTTTTGCATCCATCGTCGTCACGGAAACCGCTACTTTCACCAAGCCCTTCCTGGCCATGCGCGATAAAATATCGATATCGCGTCGAACCATGGAGGATTTAGCTACAATCCCTACAGGATGATTTGTTCGCTCAAGAACTTCAAGAATAGCACGCGTAATCCGCCAATTTTTCTCGACGGGCTGATATGGGTCTGTGTTGCTGCCAAGCGCAATTACTTTGGGGACATATTTCGGATCTGCCAGCTCTTCCTCAAGCAGTGCAGCGGCTTCGGGTTTTGCGAAGATACGGCTTTCAAAATCTTGTCCGGGGGACAGACCCATAAAAGCATGGCTCGGCCGCGCAAAGCAGTAGGAGCAACCATGTTCACAACCACGGTATGGGTTGATAGAGCGGTCAAAAGAGATGTCAGGTGATTGATTGCGGGTAATAATACGCTTGGGATGCTCTACTTGAACTTGAGTTTTCAGCTTTTCCGGAACGCCTTCAATATCCCAACCATCGTCGAACGCTTCATGCTTATAACGCTCAAACCTGCCACTGGCATTGCTAACAGCACCACGCCCTTTCTGGGCGTCCATTTGGACACCAATTCGATGGCTATCCAAGCCTATGATTTGTGTTCTGTTTCGCATGGGTCCAAAATAGTGCAAAATAAGAACAAAACAAGAACAAAATGAAAAAGAGGATCATTTTCTTAAAAAGATATTAAGTTTCAATTGCTTTGAAGTTTGGAGCGTTTCAGATGTTCGTCAAGACGGGGTAGGATTTCCACAAAATTGCAGGGCTGGTGGCGATAATCCAACTGATAAACCAGAATTTCATCCCACGCGTCTTTGCAGGCACCGGAGGAACCGGGAAGGGCAAAAATATAAGTGCTGTTTGCGACCCCGGCTGTGGCGCGGGATTGAATGGTTGATGTGCCAATCTTCTCAAAACTCACGTGATGAAAAACGTGTGAGAACCCATCCATTTGTTTCTCAAACAATGGCGTCAAAGCTTCAGGCGTCACGTCACGCCCTGTAAACCCTGTTCCTCCCGTGGTAATTACCACATCGACACTCTCATCTGCGATCCACTTGGAAACCTGTTTCTGAATTTCTTCAATGTCATCTTTGCATATGGCACGATCAGCCAAAAAGTGGCCGGCCTTTTGCAGACGCTTCACCAGTACTGTGCCTGATCGGTCTTCTGCCAATGAGCGGGTGTCGGACATTGTCAGAATAGCAATTTTCAACGGAACAAAACTTTTGGACATGTCCAATCCCAGCATAGTATTTCCTGACTTTATGGATCGGCATCTGGGAAAATGCCTTTTTCCCGCGCCATGTTCTTAAGATTGAGAAGATCACGCCAAGCCAGTCTCTTCTGTGCGGGCTGGCGCAGCAAATATGCCGGATGAAGTGTTGGGAGTGCCGGAATTTGCGCGGTGGAATATGCGCGCCACTTTCCGCGTAGCTTCAAAATTCCATCGGTCGTTTCCAGCAGGTTTTTCGCCGATGAACCGCCCAGAAACACGAGCAGTTCAGGCTTTGCCAACTCAATCTGTCGGATGATAAAGGGTTTGCACAATTCCATCTCCGCGACAGTTGGAGTGCGGTTTCCTGGCGGTCTCCAGGGCAAAATGTTTGCGATGTAAACATTATTTCTGTCCAACTCAATTGCTGCCAGCATCTTATCCAACAATTGACCGGCACGGCCCACAAATGGTTTGCCTTGCATGTCCTCATCACGACCGGGCGCTTCACCGATAAGCATAATCTTGGCTTTTCTATTGCCATCCTCGAAAACAGTAGTTTTAGCTGTCTTCTTCAATCCGCAGCCATCATATGCTTTTTGCAATTCCTTCAATTCGTCCAACGAGTTGGCCGAAGCTGCATGTTCACGTGCTTCTTGCACACCGCTCTCATGTGGAACTGCAATCTTTGCTGAAGATTGGGCGGGTTGAGCTGGCTCACCAATCGGTGCTTTCTGGCTCCTCACAGTTTGTGTGGTTTGAGAGAGAGTATCGTTGGGCTGATGGGAATTTTGAGGGATGGGTTGAGGAGCTGGGACAGACGCTGCAACAAGACGGTTGCGTGGGTTTTTATCAAGCGCAATATCCACGCCGGCATCCGCGTAGAATTGCAATACATCTTTCAGGGATTCAGTCTGTACCATTTGCTACGCTACGGTCTGGCTTCAATTATTATCTTTATAGAGCACTTCACGCTGGATGTCGTGATATAGCAACAGATGTTGTTGGAAATCGGAACAATTTCTGGCTAGATGGTACCGCAAGACATTTGATACGAAACGCGCCGCATTGCGGCCCTTCAAGAGGCAAGACGAATGACTGAAACTGCTGCACAAAACGCTGAACCACGTGAAAGTATGGAGTTTGATGTGGTAATCGTTGGAGCAGGGCCTGCCGGTCTTTCTGCAGCTATTCGCTTGCGGCAATTGGCAATTAATGCTGGCAATGACGACTTTTCAGTTGTTGTTCTGGAAAAAGGTGCGGAGGTCGGCGCGCATATTCTGTCCGGCGCCGTTGTAGACCCAATTGGACTTGATGCGCTTTTGCCAAATTGGCGGGATGAGGAGCATCCGCTCAAGACAGAAGTAACAGAAGACAAGTTTATGTTCATGGGGCCTGCAGGCGCAATTCGCCTGCCCAATTTCCTCATGCCGCCTCTTATGAATAATCACGGAAATTATGTTGTATCACTGGGCAACGTAACGCGCTGGCTTGGCGAAAAGGCGGAGGAGCTGGGCGTGGAGATTTACCCAGGCTTTGCAGCAGCAGAAGTTCTCTATGATGACAATGGCGCGGTACGCGGCGTTGCGACGGGCGATATGGGTATTGGTAAGGATGGGGAGCCAAAGCCGTCACACGAGCGCGGCATGGAACTGTTGGGCAAATATGTACTCATTGGCGAAGGTGTGCGTGGCTCTATCGCGAAGCAACTCATCAACAAGTACGAACTTGATGCAGATAAGCAGCCGCAAAAATTCGGTATTGGTCTTAAGGAATTGTGGGAGATCAAACCGGAGAACCACAAGCCGGGTCTTGTGCAACATTCGTTTGGCTGGCCTCTTAACAACAAAACCGGCGGCGGGTCTTTCCTGTATCACCTGGAAGACAATCAGGTAGCGGTCGGCTTCGTTGTGCATCTCAACTATAAGAACCCTTATCTATCTCCGTTTGAGGAGTTCCAACGATTCAAAACGCATCTGGCAATTGCACCAACCTTTGAAGGTGGAAAACGGCTGTCATATGGTGCTCGCGCCATAACAGAAGGCGGTTGGCAGAGCGTGCCCAAGCTTTGCTTCCCCGGCGGTGCATTGATCGGTTGTTCGGCTGGTTTTGTAAATGTTGCCCGCATTAAGGGGTCTCACAATGCAGTGCTGTCCGGTAAATTGGCCGCGGAGCACACGTTCGAAGCCATTAGCGCTGGGCGCGCGCAGGATGAATTGACCGGTTACGAAGAAGCGTGGCGCGACACGGATATTGGCAAAGACTTGAAGAAGGTCAGAAACGTAAAGCCGCTCTGGTCTCGCTTTGGCACGATGGTAGGTATCGCACTGGGTGGATTGGATATGTGGACCAACACGCTTGGTTTCTCTCTGTTTGGCACAAGAAGCCATGGCAAACCCGATCACACCAGTTTGGAGCCAGCGGCTAAACACAAGAAGATCGAGTATCCTAAGCCTGATGGCGTCATCAGCTTCGATCGTCTGTCTTCGGTGTTTATGTCAAACACCAATCATGAAGAAGATCAGCCGACACATTTAAAGCTCAAAAACGAAGCTCTGCAGAAGTCTAGCGAGTATGATGTGTTTGCAGGGCCATCTGGCCGTTATTGTCCAGCCGGTGTTTATGAATGGGTGGAAGAAGGCGATCAACCCAATTTTGTTATCAGTGATCAAAACTGTGTTCATTGCAAAACTTGCGACATCAAAGACCCAAACCAGAACATCAACTGGACTGTTCCGGAAGGCGGTGGAGGACCGGTTTATCCGAACATGTAGTACGCACATTACTTGCCGTTGAACAATGATCTATCAGTGATCTGCCGGCAGCTTAGCGTGTTGGCAGACCTCAGTATTATTGACTTTACAAACTGGCTTACTCATAAGTCAGTTTATGATTGATCAACGTTTCCAGCATTGCACATGGATTGAGAGCTCGTTTGGCTCACATGTATCGTGCCATTTAGATGAGAAATCCTATTTCTGATTTGAAGAAATGGGGCTGGAAAAGTTTTTTCGCGCGCCAGATTCAAGAGACTGAGAGCAACTTTGCGCCCGTTCGTGTGGTGGAGGTGCACCGCAGCGGTATTCGTGTTGTTGGTCCGGAAATCGATCTTCAAATTCCACGCTTCAGCTCCGGCGAGGGTGATGATGAGATTGTTGCGACAGCGGGCGATTGGTTGCTGTTGGACGGTGCGTCCGCGCGGCCGGTGCGGATGTTACAGCGTAAAAGCCTATTTCAGCGGCGTGCGCCTGGAAAAGCGCGCAAACTGCAACTGATCGCTGCAAACATCGACACACTTTTCATCGTTACTTCCTGCAATCATGAATTCAATAAGGCGCGCCTTGAACGCTATCTTGCTCTGGCGAAAGAGGCTGAAGTTTTACCTATTGTCATCCTGACGAAATCAGACCTCTGCGAGGGTGGTGCACACACCTATTTACTTGAAGCTCAAACACTATCGCCTGATTTATTGGTGGAAATTGTGGATGCCCGTAATCCTGAGAGCGTCTCCCATTTGGCCGGTTGGTGTGGCACCGGTGAAACGGTTGCTTTAGTTGGCTCTTCAGGTGTGGGCAAGTCTACGCTGGTCAACACCCTGTCTGGCACCAAGAAAGCGGAGACGCAGTCTGTGCGCGAAAGCGACAGCAAGGGAAAACACACCACTTCGCACCGCACATTTCATCAACTCCCAACTGGCGGGTGGTTGTTGGATACACCCGGTATTCGAGAGCTGCAGTTAACCGATGTCAAAGAGGGAATTGATGAGGTTTTTTCCGATATTGTAGAGCTGATTACACAATGCCGTTTCAGTAATTGCCAACACAAAAACGAACCTGGGTGCGCCGTGCAGGCTGCTTTGAATGCAGGTGAGCTACAGTTGGATCGTTTTAAAAGTTGGCAAAAGTTGGCAGCCGAAGAGTTAAGGAACACCCGGAGTATTGCTGGCAAACACACGAAAAACCGGGCGCTTGCAAAAATGATCAAGCGCGCAACAAAACACAAAAACACACGAAATTTCGAGTAGCGCCACAACATCAAAAGGCGGCTTGTCAAAAACAGCCGCCTTTCAAAATCTCAGTTGCTTTGCACCTTAGATGTTCAACTTGAGAGTCCATTCAATGTCGCTGCCCCAAGAATGGCGCCGGGATTTCCATTTATAGTGGCCTGCACCAGAACAGCACAATTGTCATAACCGCTTTTTGCTAACTCACTGAGTGGCAACGTCATTTCGGTTTGATTGCCATTCCACATACCAATGGGCCGCATCTCACGTACAACATTATGATATGTTACCTGTGCTCCACGGTTCTCACCGCGACCGATATCCACTGTATGAGCCCGATCGTAGAAGACGAGCCAGATTGTGGTGTTTTTACTCGAGGTTTCACTGCCTTCAACACTGATTGACAATGCATCGTTGGATTTTGTGAGTGTTACATCCAGCGGCAGGGAAGAAGCTGAAGCTGCGCCGCTCTGCTGCAAATTTGCAATTGAACTATCGATGCGTCCACGGCGACTGCCAACCACATGAACCTGACCGTTAACGACTGCCTGAGGAGTGTAGACATTTCGATCTTGTCGGCCTTTTGCATAAGCGCGTTGGCGTTCAGAATGTTCTGGTTTGCCCAGGGTATCGCGCCAACCCAGATAGTCCCAATAGTCGACAGGAAGTGTGAGAGCGAGCACATCGCCTTCTGACACAAGATCACCGACAACTTTGTCCGCAGGCGGGCAGGAGGAGCACCCCTGGCTGGTAAACAATTCAACAACTGCTTTTGGTTTAGTCATCACATCAGCACTGGCATTTTGTGCAGTTAAGGCTGTCACTGCCAGAATTGAGGAGGTCATTGCCAATGAGAGCAAAAGCTTTGATGGATTGAACATTATTGGGTTCCTTTTCTGTCAGCTAGATAGTTAGCGACATTCCCTGTAACGCTCCAGTCACATATCGGTGAGGGAGGGTTCCCAGCATCAAAAAAGGCCGTTTACACGGCCTTTCAATTGGATTTTGCGTTAAACTATTGTCCTGTTTATTCGATTGGAATGCGCAAACCGTTCAACAGCACATTTTCTGGTGTCCCATTACTTGGATTTTGTGTCTCCGTATGCGGAAAGACCAGCTGATTATCGAACACTTGAACTTCCATCCGATGTGCTTGGCCATAGCCGACACCTTCTCGTTCCGTGCGCACATTGTCATGATAGTAGAAGCTGTATTTTTGTCCCGACAATTTGGGAAGTTGCAGTAAAACTCGATAAATCTTGTTACCGCCTCGACGTTCTGCGCGTTGCACATTTTCAAGGTACAGACGCCCCCTTAATTCAACATAGCCGCGATCAGAAATTCGGTATTCGATCTGGTCAATAGGGTTTGGTCCCGGCTGCCAGCCTGGACCGATATCTGTCAAAGACGCCCAATGGCCTGTCGGTGTTGAGGCAGGTGTGTTTCCTACATCCTTAGCATTAGCGCAAATCAAGAACTGGTTCAAAGTTGAGGTCGCATTGTTCAGGGAGACTGAAACACGTATGCCCCGATTAATACGGATTGTTAGCTTACCACCGCGTTGCATTTCATCAATAATGTCGCGATTGATGTCTACGTAAACATTCCCGTAGTAGTCATCAACAAAGCCGCTGAGTTGAAAATTGTTGCCGTTGTGGAAGTCCAAGGACACCGACATATTGTTTTGTTTCCTGGGATATGTTTGCAAGGAGACAAGCATCACCGGAGCGAGCTCTCCCTGGGCGCTCAACAACATCACGTCGCCGCTTTTGTGCGGTTCCGACGCAAAACAAGCCGGTCCCCAGTCTTCTTCCACTTCGTTGAATTGCCATGCATACGCACCAGAAATCGAGAAGAATATCAGTGCCGCAAAAAGAGACAATAGAGCCTGCGAGCGGTTTATAATGAACTTCATGAAATTGCGGTCCTTGTTGGTCTTATTTTGACACCCTGATGAACTTATAGAGCCACCTTACAAGTTAGTCATTGATGTAAATTACTAAGACGAAGTGCTTATTCGAATGGAGCTAAGTAGTTAAATCTGATTCAGAACTTCAAGAAGTTGAGTCAGTGGTCTGAAATGACTCTTAAAAATTCAGATCCATAACGTTCCAGTTTTTTGGCACCAACACCATTGAGTTGCATCATGCCATCCATTGAGTGTGGGCGGTGCTGCGCCATTTCAATCAATGTGCGGTCTGGAAAAATGACATATGCCGGAACATTCTGTGTACGGGCAAAGTCTGTGCGACATTCTTTTAGTGCTTTCAGTAATTCTTGATCGCCAGCATCGCGAAGTTCAATGGGAGCAGAGCGCGATGAGGATCGTTTGCGCTCTGCCTGTTTATCTGGAAATCTCAATTCGAGTTTCTCTTCCCCACGTAGGACCGGGCGAGCTTTTTCACATACTTGCCAGGACCCTTGTGCAATAGAGACGTTGGCAAAACCGGCTGCATAAAGCTGTCTGAAAACGCTGCGCCATTGATTTTTGTCAAACTCACCGCCCACGCCAAAAGTCGGAAGACTATCGTGTTGTTGTTGTTTTATGCGGTCTGTTTCTTCGCCAACAAGAATGCTGACAAGATGCTCGAGACCATAAATTTGACCGGTCCGCAGCATGGCAGAAATGGCTTTTTGCGCAGCTTGGGTTCCATCGAATGTCTGGCGCGGGTTCTTACATAAATCGCAATGGCCACAGCGCTCAGTAATCTCATCGAAATAACCAAGTAGTGTTTGGCGTCTGCAAAGGGCCGCTTCAGCCAAGGCGAGCAATGCGTTAAGGCGTTGATGGTCCGCGCGCTTACGTGCATCTGGCGCATCGCTTTCGTCAATTTGCCGCCGTCGCAGTTTGATGTCATCGACCCCATAAAGGCATAAAGTATCTGCTGGCAAACCGTCGCGCCCTGCGCGCCCTATCTCTTGATAGTAGCTTTCCATGGTCTTCGGCAGGTCCGCATGGATCACAAAACGAACATCGGGCTTATCAACACCCATTCCAAACGCAACCGTTGCCGCCATGACAACGGCGTCTTCCTGCGAAAAACGGCTTTGGTTTGTGCGGCGGCGCTCTGCGTCCATACCAGCGTGGTAGGCGAGGGCATTTACGCCTTTGCTCGCAAGTTGGTCCGCCAGGTCCTCAGTCTTGCGCCGAGATGAGCAATATATAATTCCGCATTGGTCTGGTCTTGCTGCAACAAAATCCGTTATTTGTCGTTTGGGATTGTTCTTTGGTTCGAATGCAAGAAACAGATTGGGTCGGTCAAAGCCGCGCAAAAACTGTTTTGGCGGCGCGGCAAAAAGCTTGGAAATAATCTCGTTGCGCGTTTCCTCATCCGCCGTCGCCGTAAATGCGGCAACCTGAACGCCGCCGAGCGCATCCCGCAAATTTCCAATTTCAAGATAGTCGGGGCGGAAATCATGTCCCCACTGGCTCACACAGTGTGCTTCATCCACAGCCAGTAGGTTTATTTTGAGACGACTCAAAAGACCGGGAGACGTGGAGATGCGTTCTGGGGCCATATAAAGTAGCTTTAGCGAACCGTCATCCAAAGCGTTAAAGACACGCTCATTCTCGTCCGGATCGTTGTTTGAGGTCAGTGCGCCCGCTTCCACGCCATTTTGGCGCAATTGAGCGACCTGATCGTTCATCAACGCCACCAATGGCGAAACAACAAGCGTTACACCGTCACTGCAAAGTGCGGGCAGTTGATAACAAAGAGATTTCCCTCCACCGGTTGGCATAATCGCCAGAACATCTTCACCAGACAAAACGCTCGACACGATTTCTTCCTGGCCAGGACGAAATTCGTCATGTCCAAAGACAGTTTTGAGCAGATTGTGTGCTTGCTGCATCAGGAGCCGAGAATCGCGTGAATCATGTTCTTATTGGCTACCATGAACCAAAGCTGGCGCAGCAGATATTTTTGATAATTTGATATACAAGGCAATGGTTGGAGCTAATTCTGCCTTATAGCGATTTAGCATTTGGCCCCATCTCTTTCGTCGCATTTTTCCGCTATGATTGTCGGGGAAACGACGGCAATGAATGAGAACTCTGTTAGCTTTGCAAAATTAATGGGTGGTTTAGGATCGCGGTATGGTTGTTACGCTGATTGAAAATACAGGAGCAAAAGGAACCGGAAACCGGATTCATCCTGGCTCCGGCCGTCGCAAGGCGCACGCCTATAACAAAGGTCGACAACTGGATCCTATTGCGTTGGGCGAAGTGAAGAATCTGTTTTCAGAAGAACCGCAACGTGATCTGCTCATTGAATATCTTCATGCTATCCAGGATACTTATGGTTGCCTTCATGCACGTCATTTGCGCGGTCTTGCAGAATGGACACGCCTGTCCATGTCGGAGATCTATGAAGTGGCAACATTTTATGCGCACTTCACAGTTCTTGAAGATGATGAAGCTGCACTTCCCGAAGTTACAGTGCGTGTATGTGAGAGCCTGAGTTGCGCGCTCAATGGCGCAGAGGAGCTGTTTGAAGGCCTGTCAGAGCGTTTTGGACAGGATGTGCGTGTGTTGCGTGCACCATGCATGGGGCGCTGCGATGTTGCGCCTGTGGCGGAAGTTGGCCACAACCATGCCACTAGCGCCACCGAAGAAAGCGTCGCGGCAATGGTTGCGGCAAAAGACACGCACGCCTCTGCGCCGGTTTTTATTTCATTTGATGCATATGTCGCGGATAATGGCTATGCGCTTTTGAAACGCTTTCGAGATGGCCAGGTAAGCTTTGAAGATCTCTCTTCAGTCATTGAGAAATCTGGATTGCGTGGGCTTGGCGGAGCCGGTTTTCCCGCAGCAAAGAAGTGGGGCTTTGTACGCTCCGCACCTGCACCACGATTGATGTGTATCAATGGAGATGAGGGCGAGCCGGGTACGTTCAAGGATAAGCACTATCTTGACCGTGATCCACATCGCTTTTTGGAAGGTACGCTGATTGTGCTGGAAGCGGTTGGTGCAGATAAATGCTATATCTATATGCGCGATGAGTATCCCGCCATTGTGGACATGTTGCGCAATGAAGTTACACGATTGGAAAGCGAAGGTCTTGCAACGCCAGGCCAGCTTGAGGTGCGCCGCGGAGCAGGGGCTTATATCTGCGGCGAAGAATCCGCGTTGATTGAATCTGTAGAAGGTAAGCGCGGCCTGCCACGTCATCGTCCGCCTTATGTTGCTCAAAACGGTGTGTTTGGCCGCCCCACACTGGTTCACAATGTTGAGACAGTTTACTGGATTCGCGAAATATTTGAAAAAGGCGCGGATTGGTTCACATCTCACGGGCGCAATGGGCGAACTGGCTTGCGATCGTTTTCAGTATCGGGCCACGTGAAATATCCGGGTGTAAAACTCGCCCCGGCAGGCATTTCACTTGATGAACTCGTCAATGAATATTGCGGTGGAATGCTGGATGGGCACACATTGAAAGCCTATCTTCCCGGTGGCGCATCTGGCGGCATATTGCCGGCATCACTTGCTAACGTACCGCTCGATTTTGATACGCTACAGGCCTATGACTGCTTTATTGGATCCGCCGCTGTCGTGGTTCTGTCTGACCAAACCGATATGCGCGGTGTGGCCCTGAATCTGATGAAATTCTTCGAAGACGAAAGCTGTGGTCAGTGTACGCCATGCCGCAATGGAACATCTATGGCTGTAAAGCTGATGGAAGGTGAAACGTGGGATGTTGATGCATTGAAAGACCTGTCCGAAGTCATGATGGATGCATCCATTTGCGGGTTGGGACAAGCGGCACCAAACCCTTTATTATCTGTCATGAAGCATTTTCCTGAAGAGGTTTTGGGCTGATGAAAAACGTAAAGCCAATCCGGTTCAAACTCGACGGTGAAGACGTAACGGCTCTGGAAGGCGAAAGCATTTGGCAGGTGGCCAAACGGCTTGGGACTTCAATCCCGCATTTGTGCCACAGCGAGCAAAAGGGCTATCGCGCAGACGGAAATTGCCGTGCTTGTATGGTTGAGGTTGAGGGTGAGCGAGTTCTAGCTGCTTCATGTGTGCGTGCCCCGGCAGAAGGCATGGTAGTAAACACGGCAACTGCTCGCGCGGAAAAGTCACGCAAAATGGTATTTGAACTGCTTGCTGCAGATCAGCCGGAACGCGCTGCGCACCCGGACCCAGAGGCCAGCTTTTGGAAATGGACAGATACAGTAGGGGCCGATGACACTCGGCTGCCGAAGATTAAGGATGTGCCGCGTGATATCAGTCATGGCGCAATTCACGTAAATCTGGACGCTTGCATTGGCTGCAATTTGTGTGTGCGTGCATGCCGTGAAGTTCAGAGCAACGATGTGATTGGTATGGCCTATAGAGGGCACGGCTCTCAGATCGTATTTGATTTCGACGACCCTATGGGTGACAGCACTTGCGTGGCTTGTGGCGAGTGCGTGCAGGTTTGCCCCACCGGTGCCTTAATCGAGAAAAGCCTCGTCAATGATAATGGTGTTCGAACGGAATATGCCGACACATCCGTCGACACACTCTGCCCGTTCTGCGGCGTTGGTTGTCAGACAGAGGTTCATGTCAAAGACGACAAAATACTGCATGTGGATGGGCGTGATGGTCCGGCAAATGACAGCCGCCTCTGCGTCAAAGGCCGTTTCGGCTACGATTATATTCACCACGATGGGCGCCTGACGCAGCCTCTTATCCGTCGTGACAATGCGCCCAAAACTGGCGATCTCCAGATTAAACCCGAAAACATCGATGACTATTTCCGACCTGCCACCTGGGAAGAGGCGTTGGAAAAAGCCGCCAGTGGCATGCGTGCGCTCTTGGATGAGCATGGACCCGATGCCACCTGCGGATTTGGCTCAGCAAAAGGTTCCAATGAAGAGGCTTATCTGGTTCAAAAGCTCGTGCGTGCCGGCTTTGGCACCAATAATGTCGATCACTGCACCCGGCTATGCCATGCATCCTCAGTGGCCGCGCTTCTGGAAGGCGTCGGGTCCGGTGCGGTCTCTGCGCCATTTAACGCGGCTGATGATGCGGATTGCATTATCGTCATTGGCGCGCGGCCGACTGTTAATCACCCTGTTGCGGCGACTTACTTCAAGTCTGCTGCCAAACGCGGTGCCAAACTGGTCATTATGGACCCACGTCGGAACGAGATGAGCCGGCTTGCCTGGAAGCATCTCGCGTTTAAGCCTGGACGGGACGTTGCACTTCTCAATGCTATGATCAATGTGATCATTGAGGAAGAAGCCTATGATCGACAATATGTGCAGTCGATGACTGAGGGCTTTGATGAGTTAAAAGCTAAAGTCAAAGACTACACGCCCGAAAAGATGCAGGATATTTGCGGAATACCGGCCGAAGAAATCCGTGACGTGGCCTTAGCCTACGCAAATTCACCTCGCTCAATTATTTTCTGGGGCATGGGCGTTTCGCAGCACGTGCACGGGACAGATAACGCAAGATGTCTTATCGCACTTGCTCTACTAACAGGTCAGATTGGTCGAACCGGAACAGGCCTTCATCCTCTACGTGGTCAAAACAACGTGCAGGGTGCATCTGATGCAGGTTTGATCCCAATGTTCTATCCAGACTACATCTCCGTTGAAAATGGGGATGTTAAAGAAAAAATGGAAGAGTTCTGGGGTACAGAGCTTAGCGGAGAGCGTGGGCTGACCGTGGTGGAAATCGTCAACGACATTCATGCAGACGGAATCAAAGGCATGTATGTAATGGGTGAAAACCCGGCCATGTCCGACCCTGATCAACATCACACGCGTGCTGCATTGGCAAAGCTCAAGCATCTGATTGTGCAAGATATTTTCCTGACAGAAACAGCATGGTTTGCTGATGTGATCTTGCCAGCGACTGCGCATGCGGAAAAAGAGGGCACGTTCTCAAACACCAATCGTCAAGTTCAGATCGGCAGGCCTGTTGTTTCACCTCCGGGCGAAGCAAGGCAGGACTGGAAGATCATTGTTGATCTGGCAAATGCCTTAAATCTGGATTGGAAATACGAGCATATCAGAGACGTGTTCAATGAGATGGCGCAAATCATGCCATCCCTGAATAATATTAGTTGGGAGCGTCTGCAGCGAGAAGACAGTGTTACCTATCCATGTCTGGATGCGGATGAACCAGGCCAGGCTATTGTTTTCGCAGACAGCTTCCCGACAGAGAGTGGGAGAGGGCGCATTGTGCCCGCAGATCTCGTGCCGCCGCATGAGATGCCGGATGATGAATATCCAATGGTACTGACAACCGGGCGTCTCCTTGAGCACTGGCACACAGGTTCCATGACGCGGCGTTCCAAGATTCTGGATTTCCTTGAACCAGAAGCTGTTGTCAGTATGAATGGCACCGATATCAAGCGGATGGAATTAACACCGGGAGAAATGGTTCAGGTTGCAACGCGTCGCGGTACAATTACCCTGAAGCTGAGACAGGATTGGGAACTACCGCAAGGTTTGGTCTTTGTGCCATTTTGCTATGCAGAAGCGCCTGCAAACGCCTTGACCAATCCGCAGCTTGATCCATTTGGCAAAATTCCGGAATTCAAGTTCTGCGCTGTAAAAGTTCAGGCACTTGTGCGAGAGGCTGCTGAGTAGGTTTCCTTTCAGCCAAGTGTTGACGAAGGAGACTTATGCCTGAGGGCCACACCATTCATCGCTCTGCCCGTGATCAAAAACCAAAGTTTGCGGGCAAAACCCTTGCCGTATCGTCGCCACAAGGGCGCTTTCTAGAGGGCGCAGAACGCCTGAACGGCCAGCGCTGTGATACCATTGAGGCTTTAGGCAAGCACTTACTCTATGGCTTTGCGTCGGGAGATACCCTCCACATACATTTGGGGCTCTACGGCAAAATTCGAACCCAGAAACAGCCAATGTTGGAACCAAAAGGTGCCGTAAGAGTGCGTATTGAGGCCCTAGAAAATGGCGTGGATATCAACGGACCCAATAGGTGCGAAATTCTCGATCCGGAAGGGCGGGCAGCGCTGTTTGCGCGCATCGGCCCGGATGTGTTGCGCAAGGATGCAGACCCTAACCGGGCCTATGAGAGGATCGTTAAAAGCAGATCGCCAATTGGGATCCTTATCATGAATCAGGAAGTTATGGCCGGGATTGGCAACATTTATCGGACGGAGGTGTTGTGGCGTCAGCGTATTCATCCAGATATGCCAGGTAATGCACTTACACGAGAGGCGTTTGACGCTCTATGGGCGGATAGTTGTCATCTGTTGGAAATAGGTGTTGAGAAAAATGCTATCATCACGGTGGATGGTGGAACAAAATCAAACAAACGCTATGGTGAGAAAGTCAATATTTTCAATCTTGAAACATGTCCAAGATGCGATGGCCAAGTACGAAAATTTGAGATGGCCACGCGCCGCGCTTTCGTTTGCGACACGTGCCAGCCGCTAAGGTCCAGTTAGCAAATACAACATAAGAGAAATCGTCAAAATTGCAGCAACGGTACTAAGTAAAATCGCAGCCGAAGCGCGGCGCACCATGGTGCCGTAATGTTCAGCCAAGACATATACATTTTGCGCTACTGGCATTGCGGCAATCACAGTGCCAATGATAACGAGGCTTGTTGGTAGGCCCACGAAATATAGAACAACAGCTGTGACTGCGGGGTGCACAAACAGTTTCAACACACTGAGTGTAACCACGGGCTTGATGTCTTCTCCAAGGCTGCGTTGCGACAGCGACATGCCAAGAGCGAACAGGGCAGTGGGGGCAGCGGCACTGCCCAAGAAATTACTGAAGGTTGCTGCGGCCCCTGGAAGACCAAGGCCGCTGGCTGAAAGTGCCACACCCACCAAAATTGCCACGGCAAATGGATTTCGAATGGCACCAAATAGAGCTCGCTTGACGGATGCCCCAATGTTACCTCCACCAGAAGACTCTATGATCATTATCGATAGGGGGATCATGATCATCAGATCGATAATCAGAGCGGCAGCTGACAGACGAACACCTTCTGCACCAAAAGTTGCGCCGGCAATTGGGATCGCCAAAAACCCGATATTGGCGATGGCTGACCCTTGCCCAAAGAGCGCCATTTCACGTCTATTGGCATTAAAGAAGATTCGTGCAGCTAGCATGCCCAAGGCAAACAAGGTCAATGCCGCAGCAAGCCAGCCTCCAAGAAACCGCCAATCCAAGATTGCCGTGATTTCCTGCCTAGCCAATGTGCCAATCACCAAGGCCGGCATCGCAAAGTAAAACACAAACACATTGATCGCACCGGCGCTTCCGGCATCAATCATTTTTGTTTTGGCTGCTGCATATCCAAGACCGACAACTGCAAAAAATGGGATTGTAAGTTCTAGAATACTTAGGAAATGGATCATTTGTCCGGTTCAATACGGTGAAAGGTTTCCACAGTTTTGTCATCAACCATCTTTGCTGTGTTTTCCGCGAATTTTAGAAAGTGGGCAGATTTCAGGTGAAGCTCAAAGTCGGTCGGATCCCGGTATATTTCGTAAAGGAAGAAGCGGGTTTCGTCCTTTGGGTCTTTGGAAACATCAAACTGCAGGCAGTTTGGCTCCAACGCCAATGAATTCTCGGCTTGCAAGATCAGGCAATCGCGAAATGCCTCTGCCTGATCCTGTTTTGCTTTCCAAGCAACCGTAACAACGAACATGAACTATCGTCCTTGTTAATCCAGCAGCAATCTTGGCAACCAAAGCGCAAGTTCAGGGAAGAACATCACGAGTGACAGGCCAGTTAGCTGCAGCATCACAAACGGTATAATACCTGCGTAGATATGCTGAATTTTTATCTCCGGCGGTGCTACTGCCTTCAGATAAAACAATGCAAATCCAAAGGGCGGTGTCAGGAATGAAGTTTGCAGGTTGATTGCCATTAAAATCGCAAACCAGTAGACGGTATCAATTGCTGCAACGTGATCACCAAAGTCCAGTTTGGTGATAATGGGAGCAAACACTGGAAGCACTATGAGGGTGATTTCAATCCAGTCAAAGAAGAACCCGAGCAGGAACACAAGCACCATAAGCGCAAATAAAATGCCCCATGACCCAAGGCCCCAGCTGTCAAAGATGTGAATGACCACTTCCTCACCGCCGATTTGGCGGAACACATAGGAAAAGAGAGTGGCCCCGATGAAGATACCAAAGATCATTGCGTTGGTCAGCGCGGAACGCATCACCACATCTTTAAAAATGCGCCAGAAGCGGCCAATGAGCCCCTCGCCATCTTGAAGTTTGTCGTCTTCAAGTTGCGCTTCACCTTCAAAGTGCATTTCGGGTACACGTAGACCTGGCAGGATGATCAGGTTCAATACGGCCAACAATATTGCACCAAATGCTCCCACAGAGGCCGCTTCGGTTGGGGTTGCCAATCCGCCAAGAATGGAACCCAGAACCATAATGATCAAAAGAACAGGGGGGACGAATGATCGGATAATCATTCCAATGTAACCCGCTGTCGTTTTAGGGCCCATACTAGCTTCCGGCTTGGGTGCGAGCGCAGGATTGAAGTAGCAGCGCGTTACGATGTAGATCATGTAGAAGAAGGCTAGCATAAAGCCGGGGATGATCGCGGCCACAAACAGGTTTCCAACAGACTTACTCAGCAAATCTGCCATGATAACGAGCATGATAGATGGCGGAATAAGGATGCCTAATGTGCCTGAAGCGGCAATAGTGCCCGATGCCAAAGATGGTGAGTAATTCCGCTTCATCATCACGGGCAACGCCAGCAATGACATCATGATAACGGATGCACCAATAATGCCGGTGGTCGCCGCTAAAATCGTACCCATCATTACAACAGAAAGTGCCAGCCCGCCGGGAACACGGCGCAAAAGCACCTGAAGACAGTTCAGAAGATCCCGTGCAATGCCGGATTTTTCCAACATGGTTCCCATGAAGATAAACATGGGTATCGCTGTGAGGATCAGATTAGTTGAAATGGCCCCATAAATTCGCGCAGGTATGGCGTTGAATTGTGGCCAGTCAAACAGCCATGGATCCACCAGAATTGCGATAAATGCAAAGCTGAGACCAACACCGCCTAAGACAAAGGCAACTGGGAAGCCTGAAAACAGAAATACAGCAAGCGCTGCAAACATCAGCAGCGGAAGTGCTTCAACAAGGGTCATTAGTGACCACCCCCAAGAACATGCTCTTCATCTTGCACTGTTAGATTTCCAAGAAGCCCGTCAACAGCTTTCAGAAATTGTGAAACACCAGCCAGAATGAGCAGGCCAAACATGGCCACTAAAGTCGATTTTAATATCCAGATATTTGAAAGGCCTATAGTTGAGGGGGAAACCTCGCCATCAACAAAGGATTTCACTGCGTAGTCATAGCAATAAATCAGCCCAATATATGAAAACGGCACCAAGAAGACCAAAATACCAAAGATCTCCATGGCATATTTGACTTTCTTCGGCATCATGTCTCGTACAAGATCGATACGAACATGAACTTGTCGCGTCAGCCCGTACCCCATAAGCAGGGCAAACAGAATTCCATGCGCCCAATATTCAGATTCCTGAACCATGGTTGAGTTGAGACCAGGAAATTTGGGGATGCTGAAGTAACGTGTCAACACGTCGTACATTGTGATTGCAACGAGAGCGACCATTGCAATTGCGCCAAGGCGCGCAACCCAAGCCAGCAACCCGTCGATCGAGTTGTAGATGGGAGAAAGAGCGGTTTTATTCATTGAGTGCCAATCTTCCTGAATTTGGATGGCCGGAGGCGCCGACTCGAATCTTTACTGGTGCCTAACTGGTAACAGATACAAATAAGCCGCGCCAATTGGGGCGCGGCTTAAGATGTTTAGTTCGATCAACTTACTTGAGGTAGGCGTTTTCTTTCCAGACGTCGTAGCCTTTCTGGAACTCTTTAAGAGCAGCCCAAGCTTCAGCGAAAGTCTCTGATTCAGCTTTCAGCTCTTCAACAACAACGTTCCAATTTTCCTCATAAACAGCAAGCTGCTCATCGTTCCAATTGCGAATGTTTACGCCTTTTTCGTCACGCAGGCGAGTAAGTGCTGCACCGTTGATTGCTTCACCTTCTGTCAGCATGTTTGTGTATGTTGCGCGGCAAGCTGTGCGGATTGCCAAGCGCTGAGCGTCCGTCATTCCATTCCATGTGTCCAGATTGATCAGGAGATCCTGAAGTGTGGACTGTTGGTGCCAACCTGGGAAGTAGTTGAATTTAGCAAGCTGATAGAAGCCGGCTGACTCATCCACAACTGGCATGGAGTACTCAGTGGCATCAATTGTACCACGCTCAAGGGCAGGGTAGATTTCGCCACCTGGGAGCAGCTGTGTGTCGACACCAAGCTTTTGCATAACGCGTGCGCCAAGGCCGAAGAAACGCATTTTCATGCCTTTCATATCGTCCAGAGATGTAATTTCCTGGCGGAACCAACCAGATGTCTCCGGTGGTGAAACGCCGCAGATTTCTGAGTGAACATTAAACTTGTTATAAAGTTTTTCGTTCATCAGTTCTGCGCCACCACCATAGAACATCCATGCGCCATATTCGCCAGCACCTGGGCCGAATGGAATGGCTGAGAACATCGCAAAAGCAATGTCTTTGGATGTGTGGTATCCAGGGTTTGACCAAGCTGCGTCTGCTGTTCCGTTACCAACTGCATCCAATACCTCAAATGCAGGGACCAGAGCACCTGGCTCAAAGAAACGCATTTCTACGTCGCCGCCGGTAATCGCGGTAACTGTTTTGGTCAATTCAACGCCAGCGGAGCCAATGAGTGGCTGCGAAGAAGGATAGGAAGAAGCGACTTTCATGCGCACTTTTTCCGCGACAGCTGGGGCCGCCATAATCCCGATTGCACTAACGGTAGCTAGTGCGAGTTTTGTAAATCTTTTCATAAAGTCCTCCCAGACAGATTGAAAGCTCAAAGCAGACCACTGCTTAACTGAGCTCCGGTTTACGAGCAAATTGCATAACTGGCAAGTTTAATTTACCAGTTACAGCCTCGTTTAGGCAAAAATTGAGACAAATCAAGCCAAAACCGCATCAAAGCCAAAGTTAAACTCATGACTGGAAATGTTTTTTTACCAGTTTGAATAAGTGGGCTTGACGTGAGTTAGCTTTGCGTGTCTACATTAATTAACGTATACATTAACTTCGGCGTCGTCAACCTTTGTCATTTTTTGATGAAAACACGTGGCATGGCCGACGTCAAACCGATGACTATGCGACTAATGTATAATCGGACCATTATTACGTGACCGCAAAACAAGATGAATTGGATATTATTTTGAGTAGCGAAGGAAAAACCTACAAGGTTGCCGTGTTTGATGGTGATGGCATCGGGCCAGAAATTATGGCGCCCACGCTACGATTGCTGACAGAAGTTGCCGGCATGCTTGGCTCGTTCGATTTTGAATTCAATCATGTTCCTGCTGGCGCTACGCATTTCAAAAATACTGGAGAATCTTTGCCAAAAGCGTCGATTGATGCAGCGCGCGAGGCGGATGCAGTGTTGCTTTCTGCCATGGGGCTTCCTTCCATACGCAAAGATGATGGTACTGAGATTACGCCGCAAATTGATCTGCGCTTTGAATTGGGGCTTTATGCCGGAGTGCGGCCGGTTAAGGTTTATCCCGGCCAGTCCACCCCCCTTGCGGACCCAAGATCAGAAGCAATTGACTTTGTGATCATAAGGGAATCCACGGAAGGATTATTTGCGCATATGCATGAAGGCCAGATCAATGGCGATGTGGATGCGACCGAAACCCTTAGGATTACACGCCACATAAGTGAGAAACTTTTTGACTTCTCGTTCCGGTTGGCACAACAGCGGGCGAAAAAACTTGGCCGTAAAGGCTGTGTGACCTGCGTCGATAAGGCCAACGTCTTTCGGGCGTTCTGGTTTTTCAGAAGTATTTTCCTGGAGCAGGCCAAGGCTTATCCTGACGTTACTGCCGACAGTGCCTATGTCGATGCAATGGCCATGTGGATGGTGCAAAAGCCTTGGGACTTTGATGTACTGGTAACAGAGAACATGTTCGGAGACATCTTGTCAGACTTGGGAGCCGGCATCATGGGAACACTTGGTCTTGCGCCTTCCGCTGACATTGGTGACGACGCGGCTGTGTTCCAGCCATGCCACGGAAGCGCGCCAGATATTGCTGGGAAGGGAATTGCCAATCCCCTGGCGATGATCCTCTCTGCCGCCATGATGCTGGATTGGCTATCCGCTGAGCACAATGATCCAGAACTGGCTAAAGCGGCAAAATTAATCGACGACGCTGTTGGTGAAATTGTTGTTGCCAAGAAGGATTTGACCGGTGACCTGGGTGGCTCTGCCGATACGGAAACTTGCGCCAATACAGTGATAGTCAGAATCCAAAAGCTTGCTGAAGCATTCGCAGGCACCGAAAGGGTTGCTTGAGCGTGCAAGAGCCTCCGCTAAAAATTGGCATGATTGGTTATGGGTATTTCGCCCGATTTCACTTGAATGCATGGCAACGAATGGAAGGGGTCGAACTTGTTGGACTGGCAGAAACCGCCACTGAACGCAGGAAAGCAGCGCAAATTGATGCTTCCAACCTCACGGTTTTTCAAAGCATCGATGAGATGCTTGATGTGCAGGAATTGGACCTTTTGGATGTCGCAACACCTTCGACGACCCATTTGAGCTTGATTGAACCGCAACTGGGCAAAGTTCCGGTCATTGTATGCCAAAAGCCTTTTTGTGAGAACTTATCTCAAGCGGAAGAGCTGGCCAACCTTGCGGAGAACAGCACGTCAAAACTGGTTGTGCATGAAAATTTTCGCTTTCAGCCATGGTATAGAGAAATTGCACGCCTTATTGATGCGGACAGGCTGGGCCGGGTGGTGCAAGCGCAATTTAGAATGAGGCCTGGTGATGGTGCGGCACCAGATGCATATCTCGACAGGCAGCCATATTTTCGCAACATGGAAAAATTCCTCATTCGAGAGACAGGTGTCCATTGGGTGGATGTCTTCCGGTTCTTGTTTGGAGAACCTGTTTCTCTGTCAGCGGACTTGTTTCGTACAAACCCGGTTATCGCGGGCGAAGACAGTGGTACATTCACTTTTCAAATGGCGAACGGGGCACGCATTCAATTTGATGGAAATCGCACCCTAGATCATCCTGCCGAAAACCGTCGCCTTACAATGGGTGAATTTCTAGTTGAGGGCCGCCACGCAAGCCTGCACCTTTCTGGTGACGGAGAAATCAAGTTGCGAGAGTTTGGTAGTAATGAATGGCACAAACATACTTACGAATTTCATGATGTAGATTTTGGGGGAGACTGTGTTTTCCATTTCCAGCGGCACGTAAGAGACCATCTGCTAGAAGGTGCAGTTTTAGAGAATGAGGCAACGGAATATCTTAAGAATCTTCGCGTTCAAGAAGACATTTACGCTGCGGCAAAGGACGGGGTAAGGATATCGCTCTTGGGTAAGGGGAGTGGCTGAATGGCAATAGCGGAACGCAAAGGTGACACGCGAACCCAACAGGCATACCAGATTTTAAAAAGTCTGGTTATGGATAACACCCTAAAGCCTTCCGCGTCTTACCTGGAAGCTGAACTGGCAGACCGATTGGGCATGAGCAGAACGCCTGTTCGAGAAGCTGCACTTCAGCTAGAGAGCGAAGGCTTTTTATCAATTCGACCGCGCCACGGCATTACTATACTGCCAATATCCATCGAAGATATGACCGAAATTTATGAGCTTCTGACCGAGCTTGAACCTTACGCAGCAGAACGTGTGGCACGTAATGGATTGTCTGATGATCAGCGTGAAGCTTTTATGGCGCATGTTCATGCAATGGAAGCGGCGCTGGATCGCAACGATCTGGTTCAATGGGCAGATGCCGATGAAGCCTTTCACATGCACCTTGTTCGTTTGGCTGGCAATGAACGCCTGTCACGCATGGTTGCAACATTTTGGGATCAGGTGCATCGCGCGCGGATAGCCACTTTGACCCTAAGGCCAAAGCCATCGCGTTCCAATGAAGATCATCGCAAGCTTGTTGATCTGCTGGATAAGGGCGATTGGCAGGGTGCGCGTCAACTACACAGAGACCACCGGGAAAGCGCAAAGAATATGTTGGTAGATCTTATCACCCGTCACAGTTTAGACCACCTTTAGGAGCTTTAAAATGAGTGATATCTGGGAGGTGTTTGCGCTTAAATATGCAGAGAGAAACAGCAGAACACGTGCTGAGTCGTTTATTTCCGATCCCCACCATGACCATCAACATGACATGGATTACTTCATATGGGTTTTACGAAATGGCAGCAAAACAATTTTGGTTGATACCGGATATGACACCTTAGAAGGCGAAAAACGAAACCGTCCAATTCAAACATCACCGGTGGACATGGTTCGGCAATTCGGGATTGAGCCCGAGGAAATCGATACACTCATCATCACACATTTGCACTATGACCATGCCGGGACTTTAAAGGCGTTTCCAAACGCGTCTTTGCATGTGCAAGAAGTAGAAATGTCATATGCGACAGGGCCTTGCATGTGTCATGATCATTTGCGTGCCCCTTTCACCGGAGAGCATATCTGCGACATGGTGCGGGCGCTTTACAGCGGCCGGGTACATTTTTCATCTGGTAGCGCGACTATTACAGATGGTGTGGAAACGCATCTCATAGGCGGGCATAGCCGCGGATTGCAATGTGTGCGGGTAAATACACAAAGAGGTTGGGTGGTATTGGCTTCGGATGCCGCTCACTACTATGAAAACTATCAGTCGGCAAAACCATTCCCTATTGTCGTCGATCTGGAAGATATGCTGATTGGTTTTAAACGAATTCAAGACCTCTCCGGCGGAAAAGATCATGTCATCCCTGGGCATGATCCCCTTGTAAGGTGTATCTATCCGTCTGTCTTTTCCGACGACGATAGAGTTGTGGCTTTACACGCCGATCCCAAGGTTGGAAAGTAATGACAAAAAGAGTCTTTCTTGGCGCTCTTGCCGATGATTTTACGGGCGCAACAGATCTTGCTGCGCTTATGGCGCGAAGCGGATTAAGTGTTTCACTGCGCATCGGTGTGCCGGAGCTAGGAACAGGACCGGCCGCTGATTGTGAAGTCGTCGCCCTGAAAATCAGAACGGAGCCTGTCGACGAGGCCGTTTCTGAGGCAAAGAAAGCTCTATCCTGGCTGCAAGCCATTGGTGCTGAAAGGTATTTTTGGAAATATTGTTCTACCTTCGATTCGACAGCAGAAGGGAATATCGGTCCGGTTGCAGAAGCCATGATGGTGCAATTGGGTACAGATCAAACAGTTTATTGCCCATCATTTCCAGAGAACGGGCGCACAGTTTTTCATGGGCATCTGTTTGTAGGCAATGAGCTGCTGAGCGACAGCCCAATGAAAAATCATCCATTAACACCGATGACGGATTCGAACCTCGTAAGATTGCTAAATCCACAAACCATCAGGTCTGTTGGTTTGATCGAAAAGGGTATCGTTTCCCAAGGGCCGCAAGCGATAAAAAGTAGGCTGAATGCCTTGAAGTCAGAGGGCGTAAGCCATGTTGTCCTAGATGCCGTTGATGAAGATGATTTGAAAGCGGTTGGAGCAGCAAGTGCCAAACTTTTGCTGGTGACTGGCGGAAGCGCTGTTGCTTTGCCGTTGGTAGAGGTTTTATCTGGTAAAACGCGCGGAAAAGCTCCGACAAAAATTAGTTTCGCAGTTGACGATTCCTCTTTGATTTTGAGCGGCAGTTGTTCTGCCATGACTAGGAAGCAAGTATCAGTATTTGCAAAGGAAAACCCTTCCTATCGACTTGATCCTATGGCGTTGGCAAAAGACGCTGGTGCTCTGGAGGCGGCAAAAGAATGGCTGCAAGCGCAAGGTGGCGGTCTTCCAAAGCTAATCTATGCAACCGCCGACCCAGAAGATGTGAAACAGGCGCAGGAGGAGCTGGGGCGCGACAAAGCGGGCGCAATTGTTGAGCATGCACTTGCCACCTTAGCCCGTTGCGGTCGCGAGAATGGCCACCGCAGATTCATTGTTGCAGGTGGAGAAAGCTCAGGTGCTGTCACCAATGCATTGGGTGTATCTCAATTGACCATCGGACCAGAAATTGCCCCAGGCGTGCCCTGGACTTTCGCGCGGTCAAATGGGCACGACATTGCCTTAGCACTTAAATCAGGAAACTTTGGAAGTGAGAATTTCTTTCAAGGCGCGCTGGATCAATTATCATAAAAAACAAGATGAATTAACGCTTTTTAACGCACCGCTATCTTAGGGCGTTCCATTCTGTTGGCCGGTAGCAACTAGCCTTATCGCTTAAACAGTAGCGGTTGTGTTAATGGCCCATAGGACCGGTTTGAAGTCGCCATTTGTTGGTGATTCAGCGCGTCTTATTTCCTTACAGCTTGCTCTCTATGCACCACGGTCTTTCACCGATTCCATCGCCACATGTGTGCTTGTCTGTGCCACATTTGGCAGGCTTGAGATGGTTTCACCAAGAATGCGGCGATAGTCCGCAATCTGTTTGGTGCGCACTTTTAGGAGATAATCGAAACTGCCTGCAATCATGTGGCATTCTTCGATCTCCAAGACCTCACGTGCGGCAGCGTTAAATGCGTTAAGGGCAGTTTCCCGGGTGTCTTTCAGTTTAACTTCGACAAAAGCAATATGAGCCCGATCCAGTTTCTTGGCGTTCAAAATTGCTCTGTATCCTAGAATATAGCCCTCTGCCTCTAAGCGCTTGAGGCGGACCTGGCAGGGAGACTTTGACAATCCGATATCGTCGGAAAGCTGCGTGATGGTGATCCGACCATCTCGCGCAAGCGCGCTTAATATTTTTTCATCAAAGGAATCGAGACCATCGGTATCAAATATCTTCGTTTTCATAAGGATAATTTCCTGAAATGAGCTCGCCTATCGGGAGATTATAACTTAGAAAATGCGATTTCGGGAGAAAAAAGGGAAAAAGTGTAACTACCTTAACCAAGACGGGAATGGTGCAGGGAAAAGTGGTGCCATTGCTCGCGCCAACACTTTCAGATTCGTAGGGATGTGCCATGCCAGACGAGACTTCCTTGTTAGACAACACAGGTACCATTCGCCATGCCATGCGTGCTAGTGCGCTGCCAAACGAAAGCACAGCGTTGCATGGACTCATCCAAACCGCAGAAATGACGTCGAAAGAGACCGCGGAAGCAGCTACTTCCGCGACGAAGCTGGTTGGAGAAGTGCGGAATGCCAAAAACCCTGGCCTTATGGAGGTTTTTCTTGCCGAATACGGGCTATCAACAAAGGAGGGGGTGGCTCTCATGTGTTTGGCGGAAGCTTTGTTACGTGTACCCGACAGCCACACAATTGACGCCCTGATTGAAGATAAAATCTCTCCTTCAGATTGGGGTTCTCATCTTGGACAATCAAATTCCTCACTTGTGAATGCATCGACATGGGCCTTGATGCTGACCGGAAAGGTTCTGAAGGAAGATGAAGGTGTTGCAGGCACATTGCGCACATTGGTAAAGCGCGTTGGCGAGCCGGTTATACGTAGAGCGGTGGCGCAGGCAATGCGCGAATTGGGGCAGCAATTTGTGCTTGGACGCAATATCGGCGAGGCGATGGAACGAGCGAATAAGCAGGAGCAAATGGGCTACACTTATTCATACGATATGTTGGGGGAAGCGGCTCGCACACATGCAGATGCCAAGCGCTACCACCTGTCATATTCCAAGGCGATTAGTGCTATTTCTGAAGCGTGCCGATGCGATGATATTCGTGAAAACCCTGGCATATCGGTAAAACTTTCTGCGCTTCACCCTCGCTACGAAGCAACGCATGCTGAAAAAACAACCCCTGAGCTTGTCAACAGAACGCTTGCACTGGCCAGCTTGGCCAAGTCAGCCAACATGGGCTTTAATATTGATGCCGAAGAACAGGATCGGCTGGATATTTCGCTGGATGTAATTGAAGCGGTTTTGTCGGATGAAGCTCTCGCTGATTGGGATGGTTTTGGTGTCGTCGTCCAAGCCTACGGACCGCGCGCAACCTATGTGATTGATTGGCTTGCTTCACTTGCAGAAAAGTTGGATCGCCGCATAATGGTGCGTCTGGTAAAAGGTGCTTATTGGGATACCGAAATTAAGCGCGCTCAGGTTTTGGGCTTATCCGGATTTCCTGTTTTTACACGTAAAACAACAACTGATGTCAGCTACATTGCCTGCGCGCGAAAGCTCCTTAAAAATGCCGGTCGCATCTATCCACAATTTGCCACCCACAATGCTCATACAATTGCGGCAGTTTTATCAATTGCCAAAAGCGAAGGCGACCCTGCATTTGAATTCCAGAGGCTGCATGGCATGGGAGAGGCATTGCACAATGCGGTTATGGGTAGTGAAAATACATCTTGCCGAATTTATGCACCAGTTGGCGCACATGAGGACCTTCTGGCGTATCTGGTGCGACGATTGCTGGAGAACGGCGCAAACAGTTCTTTCGTCAATCAAATCGTCGACAAGAATGTCCCAATAGAAAAGATCATTGCTGATCCTTTCAAGGCGGCCGAGAAAATCTTGAGTGAAACTACCAACCCAAACATTGCCCTTCCTAGTGCGTTATTTGGCACGACGCGTGAAAATGCCAAAGGCTGGGATGTTGCAGATATTCTAGACCAGAATTTTATCAAACGAGCGATCAGTAAGCCAATTTCCATCAAACACGTAGACCCTTTATTGGCACAACGCGCGTTTAGTGGTGGAAAAACGGGTGTCGAACGGCGAAATCCCGCAAATCCAGACCAGATCACTGGTTACACCAGAGACACATCCGATGCAGAGGTTGAGCAGGCGCTGATGGATGCTTTCTCTACTCGTAAGAGTTGGTCGATGAAACAAGTATCGGAACGAGCTGAGATATTACGGAAGGCTGCGAAACTTTATGAGCTGAACGCGGAAACACTCTTTAAATTTGCGTGCCAGGAAGCAGGAAAAACTGCAATTGACGCCGTGGCCGAATTGAGAGAAGCCGTTGATTTTCTGTATTTTTACGCAAATGAAGTCGAGCGCTTGTCAGAGCGCGGAGTGCTTGAGGGGCGTGGTGTGTTCACTTGCATTTCTCCTTGGAATTTCCCCTTGGCGATTTTCACCGGGCAGATTGCCGCGGCACTTGCAGCTGGAAACGTTGTGCTGGCAAAGCCTGCAGAACAAACACCTCTAATCGCTGCTTATGCGGTCGACTTGTTATATCAGGCAGGTATTCCCAAAGCGGTTTTGCAGCTATTGCCCGGAAAAGGCGCCATAGTTGGCGCCAAACTGGTATCTGATCGGCGCGTGGCAGGCGTTTGCTTTACCGGGTCTACACCAACAGCAATGGCAATTAACCGTGCTATGGCTAAACACGCAGATCCATCTGCACCTCTTATTGCAGAGACAGGTGGTATCAACGCGATGATTGTTGATAGCTCCGCGCTACCGGAACAGGCGGTAGGGGATATTGTTGCATCGGCATTTCAAAGCGCTGGCCAAAGATGTTCGGCATTGCGTGTATTATATGTGCAGGAGGACATCGCACCCAAATTGCTGAAAATGCTGACCGGTGCGATGGAAGCACTAGTGGTAGGCGATCCGTCAAATATTGGCACAGATATTGGGCCTGTGATTGACAATCTGGCGAAACAGAAAATCGATACACATATCTCTGATGCAAACCGGCAGGGACGCGTCATCCTTCAGTTGAATACTCCCACGGGTGGCGGGACATTTGTCGGTCCCGCGCTTATACGCGTATCTGGAATTGAGGACGTCGCGGATGAAATTTTTGGTCCGGTGCTTCATATCGCGACGTACCGCGCGGAGGAACTTTCGAGTGTTGTTAGGGCTATCAACAACAGAGGTTTTGGTCTGACATTCGGCCTTCATACACGCATTGATGATAGGGTTCAGGCTATTGTTGACCAAGTGAAATGCGGCAATATCTACATCAACCGCAATCAAATCGGTGCTGTTGTAGCCTCACAACCATTTGGAGGAGAGGGGCTGTCAGGCACTGGTCCGAAAGCTGGCGGGCCTAGTTACGTTCAGAGATTTATAAAACCAAAGGAGCATCCAGAAACAGTGGAAGTTGAAGCAGGGACAATCTTGTCTAAAGACGACATCCAACAAGCTCTGGAGAATGTCACCTTTATACAAACATGCCTTGAAGAGATGGACATGCACGGTCCTACTGGCGAATCGAATCGCTTCAGTCATTTCTCACGAGGTAAGGTGCTGTGCCTGGGCCCAACAGCTGAAGATGCACTAGAGCAAGCAAAAATCGCACAAGGTTTTGGGTGCTCAACGCTCGCAATTGCGCCTGAACTTTCGGGAGAGGGGGCTCTGGATGGTAGAATTCAGGCGGAGTGTTTACAGCAACTAGCTGGATTTGATGTTGTCGTTTCCTGGGCCGGTCCTGACACGCTGAAACAGATGAGAGCCGCACTAGCTGGCCGCAACGGGCCACTTGTTCCGCTCATCACAGATTCGGACTTCAGCCAATGCTTGATTGAACGCCACGTCTGTATTGATACCACAGCCGCCGGCGGAAACGCATCGCTTCTGGCATCCGCCTAGGCGAAAGGCTTGCTACTAAAACGGCAGGCCCTTTTCCAGAACACGAATAAGCGGCTGAAGCTGTGTTTCGTATTTGCGCCACTTCTCCACGGAGCCTTTGTAGATGGGTTGACGAACCTGGGTCACACTGGCTGTGCGGATAGCGCGTTCTGCCTTGTGGAAATTCAACGTATTCGGATCCCAGTCCAGCCCGCAGAAGTCCAACACTTTGCGGGTCTGCCCTTCAAGGTCTGCCACCATATCTTCATAGCGGCATTCAAAAATCTCACCGGGAAACAATTCATCCCAATGCGCCATGAGTTCGCGGTATTTGTTGTGGTATTGCCCAAGCTCAACGAGATCGTAGCCGTATTGGTGCCCATCATTACCAAATATCTGTTTGAAAATGGCAAAGGCGTTGTCGATCGGGTTGCGATAGCTGTGAATGATCTTCGCATTCGGAAGAGCCAGCTTGATGAAGCCAACCTGCAAAAAATTATGCGGCATTTTGTCGGTTATAAATGGACTGTCAGATTCAATTTCTCGCACGTTTTCAAGATATGCCGCGCCCATATCCTTGAAGGTCTTCTCGGTGACTTTACCTTTGCCGAGCTTTTTTTCAAATTCACGCATACCCTGAAACTGGTCGCGCACCAACTTTGCCATGATAGCAAGTTCGCCTGCACCAAAGACATCCTTATGAGCATGGAAGACCTGCTCAAGAAGCGTAGTGCCGGAACGTGGCATCCCAACTATGAAGATTGGCGTTTTATCGGGGCAGCCAGCATCATTGAATTTTGAAACCAGCGAAGGTGTAAACAGTTCTCTGCGTAGATCAAATTCTCCAAAATCCGCAGCCTGATCATAGTAGTACTTTTTGCGTTTCAGGCGATTGCCTTCCTTATAATAATAGAAGGCTTGATCAAAATCCTTGATCGCTTCGAACGCCTTGGCAAGCGACATGGCCAGGTTCATTTTGGGATCTTCGCGCTTATCGTCGTCTTTCTCGCCCTGCAGGACCTTGTTGTAGTCTACATCCGGAATCGTCTTGTAAAGGCGTTCCATGTTTTTCATGTCATCATCATAGGTTTCGAATTTCTTGACACGAGCGATGCCATTGTAAGCAGCAATGGAATTCGGTTGGTGCTTCAGAACTTCGCGATGGACAATTTCAGAGTTTTCAAGCTTGCCAAATGTGACAAATAAACCAGCTTTTTGCGTCAGAAAACGAGTATCATTTGGGCGCAGTTTCAATGCAGCGTCTATCGCCGCGATAGCACCTTCCAAATCTCCCGCTTCACCCTTGGCCGTTGCCAGTTCCTGATGTGCATCGACAAAGTCGGGCGCAGCGGAAATCGCCTTGTTTAGATGTTCGGTTGCTTCAGTAGGCTCTTTTAAAAGATTTAGCGCTCTACCAAGGTTGACGCGGGCAGGCACGAAGGCTGCATCAGCATCTAAAGCGGCCCGGAAGCAGTCTGCAGCATCTTTGTTACGTTCCAGTTGCAGTAGCGCCAGACCGCGATTGTTGTGAAAGCTTGGCCGAGTCGGTTCTGCTTTGGCCGCCTTTTCAAACCAACGCTCGGCCAGATCCTGCTTGCCAGCTTCAGCTTCTATGATGCCAAGGGAGTTGTTGGCATCTGGGAAGTTTTTATCGATACGCAAGATAGAGTGGTATTGAATACGTGCCTGCTCTATATCGCCGGCCTCAAACAGTTTATGGGCTTGCGTCAGCATGGCCAAAAGCTGTTGCGGATTGGCGGTGGTGCCATAACCTGCGGGTTGCCGCGCCGCTCTCGTTTTTGGAATGCCCGCTTTTTTGGCCTGGCGTCGTTTCTCTGCGCGATTCATGTTCTCACCGGGAAATGCTGAAAGTTTGAGTGGGTGTATCAGCTTGCGTGCGTTCTTCCAACTGAGATATAACGCAAGCCTGCATCAGCCATTGCTTCTGGCGGATATATATTGCGAAGATCAACTAGTGTATTGCCGCGCATGGACTTACCCAACGCTTTCATATCCAAAGCCCGGTAAGCGTTCCACTCTGTTAATATGACGGCCACATCGACATCTTTAATCGTGTCTTCGGGAGACTCGCAAAGCTTGATAGATGGCAAGTGCGCGCCCGCCTCTTTCATCGCTTGCGGATCATGCGCCTTTATGTTGACGCCAGCAGCTTCCAGCAATGGAATGATCGTCAGGCTTGGAGCTTCTCTCATATCGTCGGTGTTGGGCTTGTAAGCCAACCCCAGAATGCCGACCGTTTTGCCCGTAGTTTCCGGCCCAAGCGCCGCCAGAATTTTTTCTGCCATTTTTATCTTGCGATCTTCATTAATGCCCACAACCTTCTCTATGAGTTTTTGTGGGGCGTCATATTTGCGGCCCGTGGCGGCATAAGCGCGCGTGTCTTTGGGAAAGCAAGAGCCGCCAAAACCTGGGCCTGCGTGCAAAAACTTTCCGCCAATACGATTATCCAGCCCGATTGCCTTGGCCACCTGCTGCACGTTGCCGCCGGTTTTCTCGCATAAATCTGCGACCTCGTTGATAAAGGTAATCTTCATCGCCAAAAACGCGTTGGCGGCGTATTTAATCAGCTCGGCATTCTCCGGTGTTGTAAATACAATTGGGGCATCCCTTAAATAAAGAGGGCGGTATAATTGCTGCAGCACGTTTTTCGCATGGTCATCTGTAACGCCCACCACCACACGGTCCGGGCGCATGAAATCCTCAATGGCGGAACCTTCGCGCAGAAACTCCGGGTTGGACGCAAGGGAGAAGGGAACACCGGGTCGCTCCTCTGAGATGATTTTATGAACCGCCGCGCTGGTTCCCACTACCACTGTGGATTTGAGCACAATCACAGTATTAGGCTTCATGGCTTTGGCTATCTGCCGTGCGGCTGCGTAAACATATTGCAGATCCGCTTCACCATCTCCACGCCGGGAAGGAGTGCCGACGGCTATAAAGACAACATCCGAGTTCGAAACAGCTGCATCCAGATTTGTTGTAAATGTCAAACGGTGGCGGTTCTCTTCCATCAGCCGGTCGAGCCCAGGCTCATAGATAGGCAAGTGCCCTGTATTTAGGGAATCAATCTTAGCCGAATCGAGATCAACGCATGTGACAGGAAATCCAAACTCTGAAAAACATATACCGGAAACCAGACCCACATAGCCGGTGCCAATCATAGTGACGTTCATAGCGGACATTCCTCAATATATACGGTGAGCTGTTTTGTGGTGTCTTATGGGGGGTGTGTAACGACTTCAAGGCAAAAGCCAGCGTACAACCATTAAAAACAAGGAAACTGGCGGATTTCCAGCAACGCCTTGTTAATATGTCTAACGTGAATCTTAATGGTACCTGTTGAATCTGTGTCCGGAATGCAACACCGCCAACTCAAGAGCATCGACACATCATACATTGTCGTTTTTACCGTTGATGTATTCTGCGTGTTCCGCGATGTTGCTTTTGCGTTTGGGGCGATTCATCTACAGGCACACCGTTTGGGCAACACCTTCCGGGCAAACCTCCAAGATAATCAATCGCTCCTGCCTTAGGGGGCTAAAGCAAAAGGTTCTGCGAGCCAGCAGCTTTAGTCCAGATATTAAATGACTTTGGAGGTCATATTATGAAAAAGAGCATTTTGCTCGGCTCAGCTGCTGCCCTTGTTGCCGTATCCGGCGCACAAGCTGCTGATCTGCCAGTTGTAGAGCCAGTTGATTACGTTAAAGTTTGTGACGCATTCGGCGCTGGTTTCCATTACATCCCAGGTACAGAAACTTGCCTCAAGTTCTCTGGCCGTGTACGCGCTGAAATCGGCGTTGGTGATGACGATGATGATGACGACAAAGATGATGAGTCATTCTTGAACTCAAACTTTGAGCTCGTTGTAAACGCTTCTTCCATGACAGAAGTTGGCATGGTTGTTGGTCAGTTCGCTATTTCCGGTTCCAACGAAGGTGAAGTTGAGCTTGGCGATGCATGGATCACAATCGGCGAGAACATTCTCGTAGGTCGTGAAACATCCCGTTTTGATTTT
>JBDWQA010000006.1:0-383808 GCA_039986835.1 Hyphomicrobiales bacterium | reverse complement strand
TTCGCCCCTAAGCCCTGCAGCGGGATCTGAGCTCAACGTCCGATCAAGAGGCCGCTAAAAACAACAACAAAATATGGCCCGGAAATCAGACAAATGCTCCAACTCAAAAAGCCTCCCGATCAAAAATCGGTGGGCTTTTTTCTTTATCCGGTTGGATGCGTTTGCTTGAGAACGGCTAAGGCCACTTCACGACCGGAGGCATTGACGATAAAATCGATGCAACATTCCCACCCGTTTTGAGACCGAAGATAGTGCCGCGATCAAACAGTAAATTGAACTCCACATACCGTCCACGTCGGATTAACTGCTCTTCACGGGCAGCATCATTCCAAGGTGTTTCCATATTGGCGCGTACCAATTTGGGATAAATGTCACGAAAGGCCCGCCCGACATCCTGGGTAAAGGCAAAATCCGCATCCCAGTTTCCCGAGTTAAGATAATCGTAGAAAATGCCCCCAACGCCGCGTGTTTCCTTGCGGTGCGGAAGATAGAAATACTCATCGCACCATTCCTTATACCGCGGATAATCCGCAACTTCATGCGCATCACAAGGCACTTGCATCGCGACATGAAATGCTTGCGTGTCTGCATCTTCTTGCGTCCGTCGCGCATCTAAAACCGGTGTCAAATCCGCGCCACCACCAAACCATTGCCTGGAAGTTACCACCATCCGCGTATTCATGTGCACCGCTGGTACATGTGGGTTCTGCATATGTGCAATCAGGGAAATACCACTGGCCCAAAACCTGGGGTCTTCATCAGCGCCCGGTATTTGACCGCGAAATTCAGGTGCAAACTCTCCATATACTGCGGAGGTATGGACACCAACTTTTTCAAACACCCGACCAGACATAAGTGACATTTGGCCACCGCCGCCCTTTGCCCCGCTGTGGTCTGTCCGCTCCCACTCAGTGCGCACAAACCGCCCGGCAGGACGGTCAGACAAGGGACCTTGTATCTCATCTTCAATCGCCTCGAACGAAGTGCATATCTCGTCTCGCAACTCGCGAAACCACACAGATGCCTGGGTTTTCTTTTCATCAATTTGATCTGGAATTGGCCCGGGCGTCGGTTTGGTTCTAGCTGAAGCTGAGTTTGTCACTGCAAAATCCATATTGTTGGGATGGGGGCTAATCTGTAGCTATTTTTTTAAGAATGCAATTTGCACTACTCTCACAGGCTGATCTGCCTCAATGCTTCGCCTAATACCATTGCACCGGAAATCGCAACATTGAGAGAACGGGCTTCAGACAGCATGGGGATGAGAACGCGGGCATCGGCGGCATTGTGAACTTCATCCGGTACACCAACAGATTCCCGTCCAAGCATCAAAACATCATTGTCCCGAAATTCAAACGAAGTGTAGGTCTGTGATGCCTTGGTCGACAACAGAATAATCCGCCTTCCTTCTGCCCTACAAAATGCCTGAAATGCGGGCCAATCGATGTGTTGAGTCAGCGCAGCCTTATCCAGGTAGTCCATACCAGCACGCCTGAAATTCTTGTCGCTCATAGCGAATCCGGCGGGTAAAATAACATGCACTGGCACGTCCAGACAGGCGCCCGTGCGCAGCAACGTCGCGGTATTTTGTGGAATATCAGGCTGGTAAAGTGCGAGCGATAGCGCCATCTATAAAAGACACCTTTTATTGCCAAATGCGTTTTTGAAACGTCGGAGAATTACGCCGCATGTTAAAGCATATTTTGCGACCGTTTGAACGCATAATAGATCCACTCACGCCATCACCGGCAAAAGACCTGCCGCAAAGCGGTGTACTGGCCTTCATCTGGTATTTTGCAAAACAAGCGAAATGGCCATTCTTTCTTTTCTTGTTAGCAGGAATTCTTGTTGGCGGTATTGAAGTCGTGCTGTTTCAGTTCATCGGCCAGATCATTGATCTGTTGAATGCGCCGGAAACCCAAATTGACCGATCCAGCCTGTTTGCTGATCATGGCAGAACGTTCTTGTTAATGGCGGCAGTCATTATCGTCGGCAGGTTTGCAATACTCATGCTTGCAGCGATTCTTGAACAGCAGGTGATTGTGCCTGGATTCTTTAATTTGGTGCGCTGGCAGGCTCACAGATCCGTAATTCGTCAGTCATTGACCTATTTCCAGAATGACTTTGCCGGCAGAATCGCAACCAAAGTGCTGCAATCAGGTCAGGCTGTAGGTGATTTTCTCATCAATATCATGCAGGGAATCTGGTTTTTCATCATTATTGGCGTCTCCACCATCGGAGTATTTTCCGGACTGGACTGGCGTCTGGCAACGCTCGTTTTTATCTGGTTTGCCTGTTACTTCGGAATGGCAGCCTGGCTCGTTCCCGCAATACGTCATGCTGCGAAAAAGTCGACTGATATGCGCTCTGTATTTAATGGACGCATCGTGGATGCTTATTCGAATATATATACAATTAAACTGTTCGACACCCGTGGCCAGGAAGACAAATTCGCCGAGGAAGGCCTTGTCTGGATGCTGGAAAGCGTTCGCGAGCTAACGCGCGCCATTACCCGCGTGCGTTTTTGCCTGGCACTTCTGAACGGCGTATTTATGGCATCTGCCGGATATCTGTGCCTGATCATGTGGCAAGTGGACAGTATTACCGCTGGCGGTATTGCAGTGGCCTTGGGATTGGTGTTGCGGCTTAATACCATGTCGGGATGGATGATGTTTCAAATCTCCGGCCTCTTTCGTGATTTGGGAACCATTCAGGATTCCATGGAAACGGTATCACAAACACCGGACTTGTTGGACAAACCCGGCGCTCAAATACTGCCGCCTGTCACCGGTGCAATCAACTTTGACGGCGTTGGTTTTCACTATGGCAAGCTCGGTGACACGGGCATTCCTGCAAAGGGTGTTCTCCACAATGTCACACTCGACATTGCCCCGGGTGAAAAGATCGGGCTTGTCGGCCGCTCTGGTGCTGGAAAATCAACCTTGGTCAATCTCCTGCTGCGTCTTTATGACGTGGAAAGCGGGCATATTTTCATCGACGGCCACAACATCACGGATGTAACGCAAAATTCTCTGCGCGGGCAAATTTCTATGGTGACTCAGGACACATCTCTTTTGCATCGCTCAGTGCGCGACAACATTCTCTATGGCCGGCCAGATGCGAGTGAGGATGATATGATACTTGCGGCAAGACAAGCAGAAGCACTCGAATTCATTGCAGACCTGGAAGATCCGAAAGGACGGAGAGGTTTTGATGCCCATGTTGGAGAACGTGGTGTGAAACTTTCTGGCGGCCAGCGCCAACGCATTGCAATAGCACGGGTTCTTTTAAAGGACGCACCGATTCTCATTCTAGATGAAGCTACTTCAGCCCTAGATTCCGAGGTTGAGGCAGCCATTCAGGAGCAGCTGTTCAACTTAATGAAGGGCAAAACCGTGATTGCGATCGCACACCGCCTGTCAACGATATCAACAATGGATCGGCTCATTGTCATGGAGGGTGGTCGCATTCTGGAAAACGGCAAACACGAAGAGCTTATTGCAGATGATAAACTCTATGCCAGCTTATGGCAGCGCCAGTCTGGCGGCTTTATCGGTGGTGTTGCACCTGATTAAAACGTGAAACGAAGCTTGAGCCTAACCGCGCAACTAATTGCGGCGAAAAGAGTGATTGCCTCTTGATCGCGGAACCAATCGGCGTCTCAATAAGCGCGTAGAAAACCACCCCGCCAACCGTTGCCGCCAGAAGCGTAAATACCAGTAAGACATCTGCATTGATGCGGGTGCCCAAGCCAGACATTGCAATAATTTTGTATATGATTGTCAATGCAACAAAATGGACAAGATAAATGCTGTAGGACGCGTTTCCAAGCAAGGTAACGAGCGGATTTTTTAGCTGCGGGAGATACAGGGCCGACAAAACTATCAAGGCGCTGGGGATGCCCCAGACCAAAACGCGCACATGTTCTGCCTCAGCAGCGAATGGAATACTTGCAAACAAAAAAGCAGCGCCCGCAATTAAAACCAGGAGCGGATGGCTGATCTTCCCACCGTTCACAAAGAATTTGGCAAGCCCCATACCAATAATAAATTCCAGAACAATCCAATCCGCCAAGCCAGAGATTGCAAGTGCTCCCAGAACGACAATAGGCAATAGGTATAGGACCAACTCATTCCGAAACGTCAAAGCCACTGCAAACAAGGCGTAGAACAGCATCTCATATTCCAACGTCCAGCCTGCTTCCAAAACCGGTTCCAGATCAGATGTCGCGCTTGCAAAGAAAAACAAAGACGAGGTGAGATGAGCTGCATCAATTTCCAACGTCCGAAATGCAGACGGCAAGACGAGAGATACAATTGCAAGGGACAGCGTGATGAACCAGTAAATTGGAACAATTCTTGAAATCCGAGCTGTCAGGAACGCGAATGGTGATCGAGGACGAATAGAGTGGACGTAGATCATCACAAAGCCAGAAATCACGAAGAAAAGGTCAACTCCGCAGTTACCCCATTTTCCAAACAAGCCCAGTATTTGAGGAGTTTGGCCATATGATCCTGCTATCTCGAGACCATGCAATAAAACAACACTTAGAGCTGCAAATGCACGAAGTGCCTGAAGGTTTTCAAACTTACCGGAATTCACGGTAGCCGCCGTCATTGTCACTTACCTAACACGGACTCTGAAGTTAACACTTTGTTAAATAGTTGATAATTGGTCTCACGTGCAAAGGACAGTCTTTATCTGTTTTAACCTTAACACGCCTCAGCAGAGCTATTTCGGGTGTTCGCCGTGTACTTGGACTCGTTCTGAATTTTCAATTCTTCCAGACAAGTCCAGCCTATCTATGGTGTTGCAATTTTTTGACGAAGACTTGAGAGAGGTTGCGGTTAAAATTGAGAGCCGGCTGATCTAAAAGACAATCTGTTTAGTAACTTTTTTTCATTTCACCAATCAGTTCGAAATGAATGTCGTCTCCTTCAGCGGCGAGAGCCCAGTGTGAAAAATCCTGTGAATTGGGACAGGAGTTCCCGCGCCCCTGCAGAATGAGGCGGATGCGAGCCCTGCGCGCGCCTTCTGCAGCCATGCCGGTCAGTATTGCCTCGCCTGCTAGTTGCCACTCACGATAAAGTAGCGGACCGAGAAGGTTTTCGGAGCTCGCTGTATCACGTGTATCGACCTCAAAAACTGTCATTATTGCGGGAAGAGGGAAACTGATAGTAGCTTGCTCGTGACCGTCTTGAGATAATTCCAACGTCAAAAGGTGAGGCTCAACAATACTTGCCAGTTCATACTTAAATGAGACCCTTGGCTCGTCAAAAGACCGCTGGGCCAGCCCCTTCACATCATCTTCATTGCCAATAAGTTCAGCTCTTGAAGCGAACTTGATCGATTGCAGTACGTCACGTTGAATATCGTCAATTTCCCTGACCCCTTCGTGCCGCTGCCCTACCTCGGTGCAACATGCGCAAGCGTTGGCAGAATTGATCTGAGCAAGAACCAAAGTGGCGAAAATGGCAGCGTTTCCGATGAGCACGCCAATCCAATAACGGGCCTTATAAACGAAGCTGATAGTTCTCATTGTTTTGAATTCCAGTTGAATGCAATTGAGCAAATTGTAATCGCTTCAGACAGTCAATCATGCATCTGAATGAAATAACCAATGTTCCGACTAGCGAAGCTTGAATTACCACTAGAGATACACCCATTCGGCGACTTAGATCAGCAATTGGGCCTAGCAAACAACCTCTATGAGATACGGTTCTTTGGTCGCCAATCCCTTGCGCAATGCCTTAACAAATTCATCTGCATCGGTGACACGTTCTGCAGATACTCCATGCCCTTTCGCCAAAGAGACCCAATCCAGAGTAGGGTTATCGACATCGAACATGCGTCCGGCATTCCTGCCAGCTTCTAGAACACCCACATTCGCCAATTCAAGGTGGAGAATCTGGTAGCCACGATTGGCGAATATAATATTGACGACATCAAGTTCTTCGCGCGCCATGGTCCACAAAGACTGCAGCGTATACATAGCCGAACCATCTCCCATCAAGCTCACGACCTTTCGGCCGGGACAGGCTATTGCAGCGCCCACAGCAACAGGCAGGCCCTGCCCTATTGCACCACCAACAACGTGCATCCAATCCTGATTGCGCGCGGATTTCGTCGCTTCCACCAGCGGTCCACTGCTTGTCACAGACTCGTCCACCACTATCGCGTTTTCGGGTAAAATTGCTGCAAGGGCCTCCCCAACCTTCTCCAGACTCATGGCACCTGTGGGTATTTCTGGAAGGTCAAGCTCAATGAGCTTTGGTTTGTGCTTTGGTGCGGCACCCAACTCGTCAGCTAATGCCTGTAAGGTCCAAGCATAATCCATATCAGGCGCACATAGCTCCGTTATATGACAATCATGGGGCTCAGGCGTGCTGGGCATGTTTGGATAAGCGAAGAACGCGACCGGACGGTTGGACCCGCAGAGCACCATGTGTTTAATATGTTTCAAGATGCCAAGGTTTTCGGCAATTGGGTAGTTCATACGCGTTAAATGGATGGCACCCTGCCCGCGTTCGATACGCGGCACCAGGAAATCGGCAACAATTTCACAACCCGATTTAGCTGCAATTCTGCCCGCAAGCTGAGCGAGTTTTCCATAAAGAGCTTTATGACCCAAAAACAGGCAGGCATCTGGTTGGCTAAGCACTTTGGCTGCGCTGACAACTTCTTCATTTGAGGGGCGATGAAGTATTTTGGGCGCAAGATAGGTCGCAGGCCCTTCGGCATTATTCCACGCCGTATTAGCGGGGAGGATCAATGTTGAAATCTGACCACCATTTGATCTGGCTGCCTGAACAGCAACGGCCCCATCTTGCGCGACCGATAGGGCATCAGGGGCAGCACGTGTCCAATGAGAAATCGCATTGCTGATACCGGCAAGATCACCTTTCAAGGGACTATCATATTTCAGATGGTAATCTGCATGGTCCCCAACAATATTAACCACACCGCTCTTTGCCTTGCGGGCATTGTGCAAATTAGCAACCCCGTTGGCTAGGCCCGGACCGAGGTGCAGCAGCGTCGCCGCAACATTTTCTTTCATACGATAGTATCCATCGGCGGCACCGGTCGCGCCTCCTTCAAACAGGCACAGGACGCAGCGCATGTCGGGATACTTATCCAGAGCAGCAACGAAATGCATTTCCGACGTACCCGGATTTGCGAAACAAACGTCGACGCCACTGCCAAGAAGAGTTTCCACAAGAGTTTCCGCGCCGTTCATAAATCACCTCATAACTGGCAAGCGTACAGTAGCCGCACCAAATCAGCTCCGATTAAGAACACATGTTAGTGAAAATGCACACATGATTTTCATAAATTCTGCGGCGTTGGGTTGGCAACCCAAGGCTTGCCTCGAATTGTTCAAACACGTAGAGAGCGGGCTATGAACTATCTTCATGCCTACCATGCTGGAAACTTTGCCGATGTTGTAAAACATCTGACGATGACGCTCATCATCGAATACCTAAAGCATAAGGATACGCCATTTCGTTTGCTGGACACACACGCCGGATCTGGCATCTACCAACTGACTGAAAAAGAAGCTCAGGCCACGGGCGAAGCCGACACAGGCATTTTACGTCTGTTCGAGAATATGGACCCCAAATGCAAAATTCTGATCAACTCCCAGATTGATGAGGTTCTTGCGCCTTATCTAGATGTCGTATCTGCAATGAATACAGGGGAACAGCTACAAACCTATCCGGGCTCCCCGCTTCTCGCAAAACAGCTGCTGCGTAGCGCTGATCGCATCACCGCATGCGAGCTTCGCATATCAGAATATGAAAAGCTGAACCGTCTGTTCGGACGTGATAAACAGATTCTGACACGCAACATAGACAGTTGGAAAGAGATAAAGGGGTTGCTTCCCCTGGAACCGAAGCGCGGTCTGATTTTGATGGATCCGCCGTTTGAGCAGCCCAACGAGTTTGAGCGCGCACTTGATGCTATTTGTCTTGGTACCAAAAGGTTTTCTGGCGGTATTTATGCACTTTGGTATCCGATAAAAGCCCGCCATCAAGCTGATAAATGGTCAAAACTTTTGGTGAAACGAAAACCTGAAATGGGTGTGGAAACAATTTTGCGCAGTGAATTATATGTCCGCGCACCAGACAATGACACGCAGTTAAACGGTACTGGCATGATCATTGTCAATCCGCCCTACACGCTGTTCAACACGCTGGACACAGTGCTTCCAGTCCTGCAACGCATTCTTCAACAAGCGTCGAAGACGGAACGCTTTCAAAAAACGGTCTTGGAAACCCTTTAACGTCTTACCTAGCCAATCAAAATCGCTTGCCTATAACGGGCCGCTCCCGCAAACTATAATTGTGTTTCGTTGCAACAAGGAATCGCTCCCCATGTTCCGCCTTTTCCGTTTTCGTATGCTGTTTGCCGTTTTGCTCAGCCTCCCATTGCTTGTCAGTGCCAACTACTTTCAGGCGAACAGCGCATTTGCACATGATACAAATTTGAGAATGGGTTCGGACCCGCGTGACCGCTTCTTTGGACGTGGCGCTATCCCATCATGCGACGATCCGAAGGTTCTACGTCGCATTCAGAGCAAATTTTCTTGGGCCGATAAGAACACATGGTCCGACATTTCGCACCGAACCCACAGCATTGGCATAGATCACATTCGCCATATCAAACAGCGTTACAAATTGGACCATACCAAATCGATGATTACCCATCGTCATTGTAATGCACGTGCTTCACTTTCCAATGGTAAAAATCCACGCATCTACTACATGATTCAAGAGCGTATGGGATTTGCCAGCATTTCATGGAAAGTCGAATTCTGTGTTGCTGGATATGATCGCTGGCGTGTCTACGGAGCGCACTGCAGGTCCTTGCGCTAAGACATGAAGCGTCTCATTTGCCTTAACCTATGCCTGATAGGCCTTGCAGGTTTGCTTCTGACATCAATCAGCTACGCAAAGGAAATTCGAGGTGCACGACCGGGCGAATTCGACTTCTATGTCCTATCACTCTCCTGGTCACCAAGCTTTTGTGAAGATGAACGAACGGCCTCCGAAAACCGCCAACAATGCGGACGGGGCAAATCATTTGCATTCGTCGTACATGGGCTTTGGCCGCAATACAAAGATGGCGACTGGCCAGCCTTTTGCCGTGGAAACGAGCCACAACGGGTGCCTGACGGTTTGGCGCGTGATACTTTAGACATTATGCCAAGCTTCGGACTAATTGGTCATCAGTGGCGCAAACACGGCGTTTGCTCCGGATTGGATCAGGAGGCCTATTTCGCTTTGGCGCGTAAAGCACGCAATAAAGTCATCATACCGCCGGTGTTGCGCAAATTGAACCGCAAAGTATCAGTTGATCCTCTGGCTCTGGAAGCAGCCTTTTCAAAGTTCAATAAAGGTCTGGATCCCGAGGAAATGAGTGTTTCCTGTGGCAACAACCGTGTTCTGGAAATGCGGCTTTGCATGACAAAAGATCTCAAGTTCAGAGATTGCCCGAGCGTTGATCTAAAGGGTTGCAAGCGTGGCCGTCTTATTATGCCTCCCGTCCGCGGTGTTCGGAAATAAAACTGTGGCAATTTGGCCCGTCTGCTTGACTGGCGCTCAACTCGGCATAATTGCTAGGTTGAAGATATTGAAAACAGGCAGTTCACCCGGAGTGGTGCGAAACGGACCCAAATTATGACAAGAACGGTTCTCGTTCTGGGCAGCGCCCCCGACGCGGTTCGCGCGCGGAATTTCGACATGTCGGCTTTCAGCGCAACCGTTGCCATAAATCATGCCTGGCAAATTCAAGATGACTGGACGCATCTGGTGCACGCTGGCGACTTCCCTAGTGACAGCAAGCCCACCGCCAAAGGTGATCAAAAGATCGTTTCCTATGAAAGCTATGTGCCCGCAAACAACGCCTTTGGTGGCATTGTTTATGCCGGCGGAACAATGGCATTTACAACTGCATACTGGGCATTGAAAACATTAACGCCAGACATAATCGCGTTTTGTGGATGCGATATGGTCTACAACCAGCCGGACGGTCAGTCACACTTTTATGGCAAAGGTGAAGCTGATCCACTGAGAAAGGACCCAACCTTGCAGAGCCTTGAAGCCAAGGCAAACCGGCTGTTATTGCTTGCACTTCAGGAAGAATGCCTCTGTGTAAACTTGTCCGAGCTTCCTGATAGCCGCCTTACATTTCCCAGGCTGGCGATAAAGCAATTTTCTGATGATATGTCAGTCACCAAAGTTGCGATGACCCAAAGTGTGGAACGCGGCATCAATACCATTGCAAGAACAGAAGCATTGCGTTTGGAGCAGAAAACAAATTGCACTGTTCCAAGTGGAGATTACTGGCGGCACATGGAACACATCCATTACGGAGAATTGGCAAAGATTGATGAAGCGTGGTTGAAAAGCTTTAATCCATCAAAGAAAACAGTATGGAACACCGGCCAATCGCCAGCCGAGTTAGCGGATTTTGTTTAAAGAGACGGGATTGTCTCGCCATCAATTCCAAAAGATGGGGCAAAATCCAATCATCAAAATTTTAAAAAAAATGATACTTTTCGCCTCATTTTCAACAGTTTAGCTTGTCAACAATGGTTGTCTCTGCAACGATCCCTCATCTTGTTTATCTAATACGACAAGACTGAGCCGCTTTTTGATTTGGCGGTGGATATGAGGGAGAAAACTAAAAATGAGTATGTTAAGTAAATTCGCCAAGGCAGTGACTGTCGGCGCGATTGTCGTCGGAGGTTTTTCAGCACCTTCCATTGCACAAGATCTGAAATTTTTCACTATAGGTACCGGCGGCACAGCCTACACTTACTATCCTGTTGGTGGCGTCATCGCAAATGCGATTTCAAAGCCTCCCGGATCACGTGAATGTGGCAAGGGCGGCAGCTGCGGAGTTGATAATTTGATCGCATCCGCAGTGTCGTCTCGTGGATCTGTGGACAATGTAAACGCCATCATTTCTGGCCTTCGCAATTCAGGGTTTGCTCAGTCAGACGTCGCCTACTGGGCCTACACCGGAACTGGCACGATGGAAGGAAAAGAACCCGCGAAGGACCTGCGTACAATTGCTGCGTTGTTCGAAGAGCATATTCATCTGGTCGCACTGGGTGACAGTGGCATAAACTCCGTTGCTGATCTTAAAGGCAAGCGAGTATCACTGGATGAGCCAGGCTCTGGTACATATGTGGACGCAAACCTTATTCTGGAAGCAAACGGCCTGAGCGTTGATGATGTGACAGCGGAAGCACTGAAAGGTGGCGCGGCTTCAGAAGCACTTCGCAATGGTAAGATAGATGCCTTTTTTGTCGTGGCTGGCTATCCAACAGGGTCACTTGTTGAGCTGGCGTCCGCTGCTGACATCAAGCTTGTACCGATTGACGGTGGCGGTGCAAAAGCACTTGCGGACAAATATGGCTTCTTCTCCCAAAGTGAAATCCCCGCCGGGACCTACGAAGGCGTTGATGCAACCGGCACTGTTGCAGTTGGCGCCCAGTGGTTCACTTCCGCAAAAGAAGATGATGATCTAATTTACGAGATCACAAAAGCACTTTGGAACGATGAGTCCCGCAAATTGTTGGATGTTGGTCATGCGAAAGGCAAGACCATTACACCAGCAACAGCACTTGCAGGGGTCGGCGTTCCCTTGCACCCAGGCGCTGAGCGCTTTTACAAAGAAGCGGGCCTGCTACTCGTAAAATAAATCCATAAGAACGACAAAACCCGGATGAAAATCATCCGGGTTTTCTTTTTACTTCATTCTGGGGGAGGAATGATTGATGGCTTCTGATCAACTTACGGCAGAGGAGCTTCAAGAGATCGAGCGCAAGTTCGATCCCGAAACTGCATTTCGTCCCACTGGGCCAGTGATTGCTGCAATTGTTTCGATCACACTGGTGGCCATGTCCGTCTATCATTTTTACGCTTCCGGATTCGGCCTGATCCGCGAACTCCTCCATCGTGGAATACATTTATCTTTTGTTCTGGGCCTGGTGTTTTTGCTGTTTGGCGTCCGTCGCACTGCTACAACAGACCATTCATCGAAAGCTTGGTTTCGCTTTGATAACGTCGCAATAATCGACATTGTTTTCGCTGCATTGGCAGTAGGCGCAGCCATGTACCTACCGCTTCTTCCTCCGGAGATCGTTGCAGAACGAGTGGGCAACCCATCACAGTTCGATGTGTTTATGGGCACCGCTTTGCTTATTCTGACCTTGGAGGCAGCTAGACGATCTGTTGGCCCCACGCTGCCGATCATTGCTCTACTTTTCATTCTATTCGCAATTTTCGGCCCTCTTGCGCCAGGCGCACTCAAACATGGCGGCACGAGTTGGCTCGGCCTGATAAATCATCTCTACATGACCAATCAGGGTATTTACGGCGTTGCAATCGGCGTGATGGCTCAATACGTCTTCCTGTTCATTCTCTTCGGAGTTCTGGCAACGCGTATTGGCCTGGGTCAGTTGTTCATTGATTTGGCGATGGTAATTGCAGGTCGATACTCAGGTGGCCCGGCCAAAGTCGCAATTTTCTCCTCTGCATTCATGGGCACAATTTCCGGCTCATCAATTGCGAATACAGTCACAACAGGTGCGCTGACAATTCCGGCAATGAAACGTATCGGTTACCCTGCGCACTTTGCGGGCGCGGTTGAGGCAACGGCTTCTACAGGTGGTCAAATCACCCCGCCAATCCTCGGAGCCGCAGCATTCATTATGGTTGAATATCTGGAAATCCCGCTCAGGGATGTCCTGGCTGCTGCCCTATTCCCGGCGCTATTGCACTACTTTGGCATTTTTATCATGGTGCATCTGGAGGCACGCAAATTAGGCTTGCGCGGTTTGCGTGCTGAAGAGTTACCCAAAGCCGCCATTGTGCTACGCCAGCACTGGCTGTCGATTATACCGTTGGCAATTCTGGTTTATTTGATTTTGTCTGGAAGAACGCCCGACTTTGCAGCAGTGTACGGCATCATTGCCTGCGTCGTGGTGGGTTTCCTGAATCCGGTCAATCGTCTAACGCCGAAGGACCTTTGGAACGCACTGGCATCAGGAGCAAGAAGCACACTAGCGGTTGGCGCTGCTGCCGCAACTGTTGGTGTGGTTGTAGGGGTTGTCACACTGACTGGCGTTGGCTTCCGGCTTGGCTATGTTGTTGTGCAAACCGCGACAGAACTGGGAACAACAATCGGCGCTATCTGGCCGCTGTCATTGTTCACTGTGACTCAGTGGGCCTTATTTTTCTCGCTCATTCTCATTGCAATAGCCTGCATAATTATGGGAGCGGGCATTCCCACCACCGCAACTTATATCATTCTGGTCGCCGTCGCTGCACCTGCGTTGGCGCAGTTGCAAGTTGAGCCTTTGGTGGCTCATTTCTTTGTATTCTACTATGGCGTTCTAGCGGATATCACTCCGCCTGTGGCTTTGGCCGCCTATGCCGCAGCGGGCATAGCGGGCAGCAATCCATTCAAGACCGGTAACACTGCATTCAGATTGGGCATCGCAAAAGCGCTTGTGCCATTTGTTTTTGTCTACTCGCCTGCGCTTTTGCTTGTTGCCGATGGATTCACATGGGCAGCATTCACGATCACACTTCTAGGCGCTATGTTGGGTATTGCAAGTCTGGGTGCTGCATTCTCTGGTTACCTTCTGGCGCCGCTGCGAAATTTGGAACGATGGTGGATCGCCATAGTCTCGTTTCTGTTTATTGCGCCCGGCCTCACCACCATGCTGATTGGTTTGGCTCTCATGTCTCCGGTGATATTCCTACAGGTCAGAGCTGCGAAAAATGTTGGCTTGCAAGCGAAACAATCAGAGAAAACAACTTAGCTGGCAAGCGACCAAAGGAAAAACGCGGGCACCAACAGATACGATAGAAGCGCAATACCAACCGCTAGTCGCACCCACCAATCTTTGAAACGCCGCAGTAAGATGAGCGAAATACCGATTCCCAACAAACCTTCAAATAGACGTACGTAATCCCCGTAATGGCCGCTGTCCCAATATGATAACGGAGAGAAAAACCGCCAATCTGTCACGGGCCAGAAATGCCGGTGTGCATCATCGGCATGTACCGGGAAATCAAATGCCAGATGCAACATGGCAGATAGTCCAAGACCCGCCAGAAAAGCACCAGTAAATTCCCACAACCGCGTTCCGGCTTGGCGCTGCAGAAAGAGGCCAATAACAAACACTGTTGCAAACAGGGGAAAGGAATTGGAGATTGCGCTGAAAAACTGCCAAGGCTCCTGCCAATAAACTTCACGCCAGATTTTTTGTGATGGAACGCCCTGTATCTGCATCAGACCGAACATCAGATAAATGGAAGCGTCAGGCAGAATCGCACCAATAATGGCGGCGGAATTGCGAACGGGTTTATCTGGCTGCGTAAACGCCGCGGCGCTTAGCAACACATGTGTCTGGCTCATCATAAGAAATTGCCCCTCTATACGTAAGCTAACGTGAGGATTTCAAACACGCAGCTAAAATTTCCGTTACCTTACTGGGCTGATACATTTATTGATAAATTGAATTGGTTGCGGGTTACCCAAACGCACTAAGCTGACATCACCAACGGAGATATTTGCAATGATGATACTACGCAGCTCACCACCTTCGCCATTTGGACGACAGGTAAAATTGGCCGCCAAACACCTTGGTCTTATGGAACAGATATCCGTTGAAGTGGCCGACACAACCAATCCGGAAGACACGTTGCGCGGGCAAAATCCCCTCGGCAAAATCCCCGTCTTGATAGCCGAAGAAGGCATGGCGCTTTATGACAGTCGCGTAATCCTGGACTATCTGGATCATTTGGCTGGCGGCGAAAAGATTGTGCCTGCTGGTGAAGCCAAGTTTGCAGCATATACGACGCAATCCCTAGCAAATGGCATCGCGGATGCCGCGCTGATACAAGTCTACGAAAAGCGGTTCCGCCCTGAAGAACTGCAATCGAAAGACTGGATGGATTATCAGGCAGATAAGGTAAGACGCGGCATGGCTTCATTCGAAGCTTGCCCACCTCCGTTGACTTCCGCCAAGGAACTACATGTGGGGCACATCGCACTTTCTTGTGCGCTTGGCTATCAGGATTTGCGTTTTGAGGGCGCTTGGCGAAAAAACTATCCGCATCTGGTGGCCTGGTTGGAGAATTTCAGCGCACTAGTGCCTGGCTTTGAAGAAACAAAAATCTCCACATAAAAAACCCCGCGAACCATGCGCGGGGCCTCAAGAAATTGTAGTCCAGAATTTAGAAATGATAACCGAGACCAGCACGAACAGCGTGGCTGTTAGCGTCGGTATCAATGTTGGAATATTCTTTGTCACCATAAGCAGTGTACAAGTACTCAGCGCGCGCACTGAATGATTTATTTAGCATGCTTTCAAAGCCTACACCACCGACCAGACCAGTGTGTGTTTTATCATCGTTCACACCACCAAGTCCTACATCAGCACTCATAAATCCAACGCCTGCAGTACCGTAAATCATGTGGCGGTCCCAAGTATAACCCAAACGGCCACGCACAGAGCCGACCCAGTCAGCGTCGGCATCATTCACACCTGCTGTTCCGTCCATGCTAGTGATCGCAACATCGACTTCACCACCGAAGACCAATGCACCAGCCTGGAAATTGTAGCCCGCGAATGCACCGAACAACAGGCCATCGACATCAACCTTCGCTCCGGTGTTCGGATCAAAGGTTCCCCAATTGTAGCCAAGCATCGCACCAAGATAGGATCCCGTCCAATCTGCAGGCGGCGGAGAGCTGTAAGTTGGTTGATAGGTATTGGAATAATCATTGTTGTCATACAAATCAGCGGCATGACCGATATTCATTGATATTGCAAACGCACCAATAGTGGCGGCTGCCAGAAGAGACGAACGCAAAACCATGGTCTCTGCTCCAAGATAAGTTACACAATCCGGTAAAATCCGGCTTGTCTTGTTTATCTCTTGGAAACCACAATCAACGCTTAAAGGACATGGTTAAAATTTTGATATGTTGACGTTTTCTTCGCCATAATCATGCCGAAAAGAAAAAAGCCGATGTGCGGAACACCTCGGCTTTTCGAATATTGATATGTAGCTGAGTTAGAATTTGTACCCAATACCAGCACGTACAGTGTGTGAACTGAGATCTGCATCAGTCGCTGTTGTCAGATTGTATGTCTCGTCGCCGAAATCGGTGTACAGATATTCCACACGTGCCAGGACATTCTCTGACATAGCAGCTTCGATACCGGCACCAACAACGTAGCCAGAGTGCCAATTATCGTCACTTACGGTTCCATCGCTTGCACTCACGTCAGCAAAAGCAACACCACCGGTACCGTAAGCAAGAATCCGATCAAATGCATAACCCACACGACCACGGATACTGCCTGTCAGATCGGACTCCAGCGTGACACCACCGCTTGTTTCTTTGAGATCGGTCGCAGCGAGGTCTCCTTCAATACCGAAGACCAAATTTCCGGACTGGAAGTTATAACCAACATAACCACCTGCTACGTAGCCATCAGCCTCAACATCACCCAGACCTTGAACGTCAAAGTCCCCCCACTGGTAGCCCAACATCGCCCCCAAATATGCGCCAGACCAATCATAGGCCGTTGCTTCATAGGGCGCTGGCGTGAACACATCCGGCTCCACCGGTAGGTCTGCTGCACGTGCAGCATTGGACGCCAGCAGGGCGGCGATTGCAACGCCAGAAAATCCAATCCTGCGGCGTTGCATAGAGCCCGTAGTGCAACGTTTTTTCATAGGTGCGTACATCCTCAGATTACTCCTTACTGGTTCATACTGATCGCTCTTTTCTTTGTACGCATGCCGCAGCACACGTTGAGCGCAACGAGCCGCACATTCCCTTTCAAATAAGGCACTGCATTGTGGGAATTCTGATGATTGTGTGATCAATTGTGCCGATTCCGGGTCGAAACCGTTAATTTGCCTGGATTTCCCTACAGCAAAACAAAAAAGGTCAATCGCTTCAAATCTGAAATCTTTGGCTTATATAGGTAACCGGACCTGTGCTACGATGCCACAGTCCTGCAATCACATTCAGGCTCGCGTCAACCAAGGACCAACTCCCATAATGCTAACTTATCTGGCACTCATTGCCGGTCTCATAGTTTTGGTCTTTGCTGGTGATTTGTTGGTGCGTGGTGCGGTAGGCCTCGCCGAACGATTGGGGATTCCAGCATTAATCATCGGCTTGACCATCGTGGCTTTCGGGACATCAGCACCCGAGCTGGTCATATCCATGAAAGCGGCAGCTGAAAATGCTGGCGGATTGGCAATTGGTAATGTTGTTGGCTCAAACATCGCAAATGTATTGCTGGTTCTGGGCGCCCCTTCACTGATTTTTGCAACCGCTTGCTATGGCACAGGCACGCGCAGAAATGCCCTGTTTATGGTGGCTATCACGCTTGGCTTTATTGCGCTTGCAGGTGATGGCATGTTGAGCCGCCTTGATGCTGTTGTTATGATTTCACTGCTTGGCGTATTCTTGTATGATAACTACCGCAGCGCCCGAAGACACCGCGAGCAAGCTCAAAGCGCACTGGAAGACGAGTTTGGAGACATCGGAACAAAGCCACCAGCTTTGCTTCTGGGGTTTTTGGTTGTGGGCCTCATTGGATTGCCAATCGGCGCTAATCTGACAATTTACGGTGCCACACAAATTGCTCGAAGTTGGGGTGTTTCAGACTCCGCAATAGGCCTAACAGTTGTGGCAATTGGCACATCCTTGCCTGAACTGGTCGCGGCGATAATGGCCGCTTGGCATCGCCAGAGCGCAGTTGCGATTGGCAATGTGATTGGCTCAAATATTTTCAATTTACTGGCGATTATGGGGACAACCAATCTCATTTTTCCTCTGCCGGTACCAAAAGAATTGTTCATCCCTGACATGTGGGTCATGCTGCTGACATCAGCTGCACTGCTGCCGTTTATCTTCTTTCGCAAATCAATTACGCGGCCTGCTGGCTTAGTAATGATTGTGCTCTATTTCGGTTATGTCTTTACCGCTCTGCACTGATACCGCACTGAAGAACTGAAATACGGATAATTATGACCGAACATGCACTTGTCACCGGAGCCGCAAAGCGTATTGGACGTTCGCTGGCACTGCATCTGTCCAAACAAGGCTATGCACTTACGATTCACTACAATACATCCAAGCAGGAAGCTGATGAAGTAGTGCGGGAAATCGAAAACACCGGCGGGCAAGCGGTGGCCATCAAAGCTGATCTTTCAGATATGGATGACGTTCGAAACTTGGAAAAGAATGCGGCAGAAGCACTCGGTCCCGTGACATTGCTGGTGAACAATGCATCGACGTTTGAGAATGATGAAGTTGGGACAATTACCACTGAGACCTGGGACCATCACCTGAAGCCCAATCTGCAAGCACCTATCTTTTTGTCGCAGGCCATGGCCGCTCGCCTCCCCACTGATAGAAAGGGCTTGATCATCAACCTCATAGATCAGCGCGTTTGGGCTCTGACACCACGCTTTATGTCTTATACTCTTTCTAAAGCTGCGCTATGGAGTGCGACACAGACATTGGCCCAGGCGCTGGCACCCAACATTCGTGTCAACGGCATTGGCCCTGGACCGACTTTGTCAAACAGCCGCCAGTCCAGCGAAGATTTTCAAAACCAGGTTGACGCCACAATCCTTAAAGTGCAGCCGCAACTTGAAGAAATAGCAGCTGCCATCGACTTTATCCGCAATGCGCCTTCCATGACCGGTCAAATGATTGCGTTGGATAGTGGTCAACATCTGGCTTGGGAGACACCCGATGTGGTAGGTTCCTTTGAATGAACGAGCAGCCATCATCCACTTCTGAAACAATGACCTCGCCTGTTGAAGTTAATACAGGGCCGGATGTTATTTCGGCATTTGCTAAAAAACTTCCAAACAGTCCGGGCGTATATCGCATGTACAATGCAGCGGCAGAAGTTTTATATGTCGGCAAGGCCCGCAGTCTGAAGAAGCGCGTCACCAACTATACCCGTCTCATGGGGCAGACCAACCGCATCGCCCGCATGATCACCGAAACTGCCAGTATGGAATTTGTCAGCACGCGCACCGAGACAGAAGCGCTGCTCCTTGAAGCAAATCTCATCAAACGGTTCCGGCCAAAATATAATGTGCTTCTACGCGACGACAAAAGCTTTCCTTACATCCACATCGCTGAAGACCATGAAGCGCCTCAGTTGCTCAAACATCGTGGCGCACGCAAAAAAAAGGGCAGTTACTTTGGTCCATTTGCCTCTGCAGGATCGGTAAATCGCACAATCACGGCGTTACAGAAGGCATTTTTGCTGCGCAATTGCAGCGACTCCTACTACGAAAACCGAAGCCGCCCTTGCTTGCAATTTCAGATCAAGCGCTGCTCTGCTCCTTGTACAGGTGAAATTTCTACACAAGCTTACGGAGAGCTTGTTAACGAAGCAAAGGAATTTCTGTCTGGTAAAAGCCGGAATGTCCAACAGGAGTTAGCTGGTAAAATGGAGGCTGCCTCCTGCAATCTGGATTTTGAAACGGCGGCGATATACCGTGATCGCCTCGCCGCTCTGTCTCACATACAGTCACAGCAAGGCATTAATCCACAAACCGTAAAAGAGGCCGATATATTTGCGCTTTACCAGCAGGAAGGCCAGACATGTATTCAGGTCTTTTTCTTCAGGACAGGGCAAAACTGGGGCAATCGGGCCTACTTCCCAAAAGCTGATGAGACCCTCGATCCGGGTTTGATTTTGGAATCATTCATGACGCAGTTTTATGATGATAAGCCAGCACCATCCCAGATTTTGATCTCGCATTTGGGAGAAGAACATGAACTCCTGTCAGCTGCTTTAACCGAGCGTATGGGACAAAAGGTGCTGGTTTCAAAACCCCAACGTGGCGAGAAACGCGATCTGGTTGGCCATGCGATGACCAATGCACGCGAAGCACTTGGCCGCAGACAGGCTGAAACGAGCTCACAACAAAAATTACTTCGCGGCCTGCAGGATGTGTTTGACCTACCGGAAATGCCGACCCGTATTGAAGTATATGATAACAGCCACATCATGGGCACCAATGCGGTTGGCGGAATGATCGTGGCGGGTGTCGACGGTTTCCTGAAAAACCAGTACCGCAAGTTTAACATCAAATCGACGGACATTACTCCCGGCGATGACTACGGTATGATGCGCGAGGTGCTGACGCGTCGGTTTTCTCGTCTCTTGAAGGAAACCGATGGGCCAACCCATGCAGATGAAGATGATATTGTGGATGCAGCAATTTGGCCGGATCTGCTGTTAATCGATGGTGGGCTTGGACAGATAAATGCAGTGAAAGGTGTGCTGGAAGAGTTGGGTATACCCGATATGCCAATTGCTGGTGTTGCCAAAGGACCGGAGCGAGATGCAGGCCGGGAGAAATTCATTGTCCCCGGAAAAGCGTCTTTCATGCTTCCTGAGCGTGACCCCGTGCTCTATTTTATCCAGCGCATGCGCGATGAGGCACACAGATTTGCCATTGGCTCACACCGCGCACGTCGCAGTCGAGATATTTCGAATAATCCACTCGATGAAATTCCAGGCGTAGGGCCAACGCGCAAACGTGCAATCTTGCATCACTTTGGTACCGCAAAAGCCGCCAGCAAGGCCGGCCTGTCTGACCTTGAAAAAGTTCCAGGTGTATCAGCGCAAATGGCACAAACCATTTTTGATTTCTTTCACGACACCGGAAAAGACGCTGGCTGAGTGTCACATAGAGCGCCTGAAGCTGTCAGAAATCCAACCACTGGTTTTGTTCAAGCACTATAATATCCACGCTCGCAGTATTAGACTGCATGTAAGTCGTCTTTAGCATTGACGGACCCGATGCGCCGTGTTGCATTGCACACATGAACGCACAGCAAAAACACCCGACCAAAGACGCCCGAAGTACGGTTTTAAGTCTTCCTAACATATTGACCTATGGCCGCATTTTAGCAGTGCCGGCCGTAGTTGCCACTGCTTTTGTACAGGGCGACTTTGGACGCTGGCTGTGCCTTGGCATTTTCATCGCTGCAAGCATTACAGATTTCTTTGACGGCTATTTGGCACGTGCATGGCACCAACAGTCTGCTCTCGGTCGTATGTTGGACCCAATTGCAGACAAATTACTAATCTCTGCTTGTCTTATCGTATTGTGTTCCAACCAGATTATCTCGGGTTATTCTCTGTGGGCAGCGGCAATTATTCTCATGCGCGAAATTTCTGTCTCAGGGTTGCGTGAGTTTTTGGCTGAATTACGGGTCAGCGTGCCGGTTACGAAACTTGCCAAATGGAAGACAACATTTCAGATGGTGGCATTGGGCTTTCTGTTAGCAGCGCCGGCGGGCGACAAGATCTTACCGTTCAACACCGAAATTGGCATATTCCTGTTGTGGATTGCGGCGCTTCTGACCTTATATACCGGCTACGATTACTTCCGTGCCGGCATACGTCACCTGATTGATAGCGACTCCTAATTCAGTAGGCAAAGCATGACGAAATTTTTGTATTTTGCATGGGTCCGTGAACGTATTGGAACCCAAAGTGAAGAACTTGATATTCCGGCCAGTGTAACCACGGTACGCGAATTATTGACTTGGTTGGCGGGCCGTGGTGACGCATACGCAAATGCGCTCAGTGATATGGAAACGCTTCGCGTGGCGTTAGACCAGACGCACGTTGAGACAGATGCCCCAATTGCTGGCAGTCGAGAAATAGCGATTTTTCCACCCATGACCGGCGGCTAGATTAAAATACGATGTCTGACAAACGCATCCGAATTGCCATACAAACCGAGCCATTTGATATTCAGGCGGAGATAAATTTTCTCTCCAAAGATCAACGGGATGTGGGCGCCGTGGTGACATTTACCGGCATTTGTAGACAGGATAACTCACTACAAGCTCTAGAGTTGGAACACTACCCAGGAATGGCCGAGAACGAGCTTCATTTGATTGTTGAAGAAGCGTTTTCAAAGTGGCCCTTGCAGGGTGCTGTTGTTGTGCACCGGGTGGGAAAACTTGAAGTGTCAGAGCATATTGTATTGGTTGCGACTGCAAGCTCACATCGTCACGCTGCATTTGATAGCGCGAATTTCATCATGGACTACCTCAAGTCCAAGGCTCCCTTCTGGAAGAAAGAACATCCGCAAAAAGGCAGTGCCGGTAACTGGGTAGATGCAAAGGAAAGCGATCAGAAAATCTTAGGTCGCTGGCGCGCCAAAACAGCAAACTAACTAACGCGCCGAGCCTCATTAAGCGCTTCACGCGCCTGCGGGTATGATGGGTTTATGCTCAAAGCCTTCTGAAAAGCGGAGGCAGCCTCGCCATTCCTGTTCAAGGCACGCAACGCCAAACCTTGATTATACCAAGCTCCAGCATTCTTACGATCTCGGCTTACAGCCGCATTAAAATCATCCAAGGCGGACCGGGCGTCACCCGTCGCGATATAGCTTTGACCTCGTGCATTATAGGGAGCGGCAGCATTTGGCGACAAACCGATTGCAGTGGTAAAATCTTCGAGTGCAAAATTGTGAAGCTTCTGCGCCTGATAGACCAGCCCACGATTGTGGAATGCTTCCGGGTCCGTGCTTTGTATTTGAATGGCCTTGTTGTAATCCTCCAACGCGCGTGCAAGCTGGTTTTGCCTGCGATACACATTACCACGTCGCACATAGGCCGTTGAGTAATTTGGATCGACTTGGATCGCGCGATTGTAATCGTTAAGGGCTTTGATATCTTCGCCCATAAGGCGGAATACCAAACCACGGTTCGCATAGGCCTGTGAAAAACGCGGATTGATCTGAACTGCGCGATTAAAGTCTTCAATGGCCTCGTTGTAACGCCCAGCTTTTCCCAATGCGGAGCCACGAATATTATAGGCATTCGGGTTATTCGGCGTTCGATTGACAACCTGTGTCAGGCTTTCAAGATTTGCGGAAGAGCCAGCTTGCGCTCTCTGATTTTGGAATTCAGGATTTTGCAGATTCGCAGATTGACATCCTGCCAGCACACCAACAAGCAAAAGAACACCCGCCAGCGATAGCGCATTTTGACGTGTGCGCCAGAAGCGGACTGAATTTGCTACAGTAGCCATAGGGATTTCCAAAATTCTGCTTTTGTATTTCGGCGCTGGATACCAGCCAAATCGGGCTTTTCAAAGATTATTGCAGATGATTGCACAACGCAAAAGAAGCGGACCCGGCGAATGCCGACCGCTTCCAAAATCTATCTAAGCTGTGCATGCGCAACGCATGCCAATAAATAACTATCGGCGTGCTTTTTTCGGCAGCAGGCCTTCGCGTTGAGCACGCTTGCGCGCCAACTTGCGTGAACGGCGGACAGCTTCAGCTTTTTCGCGTGCGCGCTTCTCAGATGGCTTCTCAAAATGGCCGCGCAATTTCATTTCACGAAACACGCCTTCGCGTTGCAGCTTCTTTTTCAGCGCTTTAAGCGCTTGATCAACATTATTGTCACGAACGGATACTAGCACGTAGCTCGTCTCTCTTTCTTGTTAGCAACTGGCCCCAATAACGGGCCGCCCTTAGTCTGGTGAAATTCATCAATCCACCCAATCCAGGTCATAAGACAATTTGGGTACGATTAAAAAATTCCGAAACTGTTCAGAATGAAACGGCTCAATAGCAGAGGTAACCAGTCTTGTCCACCATTCAAAGAGCGGATTTATATCGCAAAACATGCATTCTTATACAGGCTTTGTCAGGCAATTCACGTGCCCCATTTTACGCCCTGGGCGTGCTTCTTCTTTGCCGTACAAATGTATTCGGAAATTCGGATTGGCGGCATAAACTTGCCAGTTATGTACATCATCACCAATCAGGTTGAGCATGGTCACATCGCTGTGGCGAGATCCATCACCCAGCGGCCAGCCGGAAATCGCGCGAATATGCTGTTCAAACTGGTCTACCAGCGCACCATCCTGAGTCCAATGCCCTGAATTATGCACCCTAGGAGCAATTTCGTTGACCAGCAGTTCTGGCTCTTCCGGCGTTCCAGAAACAAAAAACTCAATCCCCATGACGCCAACATAATCCAGCTTGCTCAGAATTGAGTTGGCGAACAATTTGGCCTGATCCAGAATTTGCGCAGGAAGCCCTGAGGGCAATTCTGTTGTCTTCAAAATATGACTCTCGTGCGAATTGAGAGCCATCTCATACGATGAAATCGTTCCGTCTAAACCCCGAGCGGCGATAAGTGAGGTTTCTGCAAAAAACGGAACAAATGATTCAAGAACACATGTGCCACCACCCAATTGATCAAAGGCACCTTCCAGTTGTTCCGGACTTCTTAAAATGAGTTGGCCTTTGCCATCATATCCAAAACGCCGTGTTTTCAGCACACATGGGAAACCAATAGTCTGCACCGCGGCAACCAACTCATCTTGGCTACCAACAGATTCAAATGCGGCAAGCGGCACAGCGGCTGCGGCAAGAAACTGTTTTTCGACAAGGCGGTCCTGAGCCGTTTCCAACGCACGCACGCCAGGGCGTATCGGAACAATAGTTTCAATAGCTGCTAACGGATCAATTGGGACATTTTCAAACTCGTAAGTGACTACGTCTACGGAGCGAGCGAACTCTGCCAGCCGCTCTGCGTTTTCATAGGCTTCGCACATGAAACGTCCTGTTCTCTGAAAAGCGGGACTGTTTGCTTCCGGAGCGTATATATATGGCTTAAATCCGATTTCACTTGCCGCACTTGCAAGCATCGCGCCCAATTGCCCACCGCCTAGGATACCGAGCCGCGCGCCGGGCGCTAACACATCAAACATTTAGACTGCATCTTTCGGCGTCATCGCAACGGCCTCTGTTTGGGCTATGCGCCAGTTATCCAAGGCAGCAGCAATATCTGAATCCGAAAGCGCTAGAATGCTCGCAGCCAGCAATGCTGCATTTTTCGCCCCCGCATCACCAATAGCAAGCGTTCCAACGGGAACACCGGCTGGCATTTGTACAATGGATAGCAAACTATCTTCGCCCGACAGAATGCTGGACTTGACCGGGACGCCAAGCACAGGCAATGGCGTCATGGAGGCACACATTCCAGGAAGATGTGCCGCACCGCCTGCACCGGCGATAACGACCTTATAACCCTTGTCACGCGCAGATTTGGAGAACTCCACCAATCGATCGGGCGTGCGGTGGGCGGAAATAATCAAAGCATTAAAGCCCACACCCAGTTTAGACAGAGTATCGGCAGCATTTTTCATAGTTGGCCAGTCAGACTGGCTGCCCATAATAATGGCAACTGGCGAGGCATTCTGAGTTTCAGCTTTGTTTGCTACCATGACAAATAAATAGTCCTATCTGGAAAGGTGCCCGGGAAGCGGGTTGCCTACGCGCCTGTTCTAAAAATTGCAAGCTTTGGGGGCCTTTCGCCCACGTCAAAAACTCCAGAAAGGGCCTGCCTCACGCGATTATGTCAGGTAAAAGTCTACCTTCCAGTTTTGCGATCTTGTCCTTAAGCGCCAGTTTTTTCTTTTTAAACCGTTGTAGTTGAAGCGGGTCACGACGTCCGCTTTGCAAAAGCGCCTCAATGGCAGCGTCCAAATCCCGGTGCTCCTGCCGAAGCAGCGCGAGCTGAGAGCGCAGTTTTAGCTGAGGAATTTCCTCGGGATCATGATTGTCTTCACTCGACATATGGCAGCCTAACAACAAACAGGTTGTCGTTATCATATCCTACCAACGGGCAGAAATGCGAGGCGAAAAATTCTTATATGCCTGCAATGCTGTTGCACCGCACCTACTGATCCATTCGACAGGACAATTTACGTGTGCGACACTTACAACGTAAACTGGAAAAGCTAAGGAGATTTAGTTATGAGTTTGGACGCGCGTTTATCAAAACTGCAGGAACGCCATGCAACACTTGAGCAACAAATTTCAACTGCATCGCAACACCCATCTGTTGATTCTCTTGAGCTTTCCGAGATGAAACGCCGAAAACTTGTCCTCAAACAAGAGATCGAGCGACTCCGAACGGAGAACACGCTGCACTAGTAGACACAATTCTTTTCACAATCTTACGCTGGAAATGACATTTTCCAGCGTTTGCTTTTCAGCCTTGATTCGCAAGATATGGGTAACCCGCTCCAAAGTTTAGCCTGCAACCCAACAACCAAAATTAAACCTCCGACTTCCGGGGTGTCGGGCGCCAATTTACCGGTGCCATTTCAAATGACGAAAACAAGAAGCCTGGAACAACGGTGCACCCCACCAGAGTCCACTCACCTAAAGATTCAGCACATTGCCAACAATTCGCTGGCACCACAATTTGAGGTCGTTGCCCCGCTACAAGCTCTGGGCCAAGATGATGGCATTCTGCATCATGGCCATTCTGACTCATCGTTAGAGCAAGCGGCCCTCCAGCATAGTAGTGCCAAATCTCCTCAGCATCCACGACACGGTGCCACGCCGAGCAGTCTCCTGCGGCCAAAAGATAGTAAATTGCAGTTGAATCCGGCCTCCCGTTTCCATCTTCCGGTCCCGCATGAGTTTGTCTGTAAAACCCACCTTCCGGGTGCGGCTCCAACTGCAACAGGTCAATAATTTCAAACGCACTCTGTGACATTTTTGGGTCACCAATATCTAAATTTCCTATGCGTTGTCTTTCGCCTGACGCAAGTGAGCAAAAACCGCCTCGTCGCTGGCATCTGACATGCCAAGAGTATTTTTCAACTCCGGCGACGCCGCCCGCAAAAATGGATTGGTGCGCCGTTCCACGCCAATACTGCTAGGCAAAGTTGGCAGATTGTCCCGACGTAGCCTTGCTACTTCTTCCGCGCGGACTTTCAGTTCTGCATTCTCCGGGTCCATAGAAATCGCGAATCGAGCATTCGATAGTGTGTACTCATGACCGCAATAAAGCTGAGTAGCATCAGGAAGAGCACTCAGTTTTTCCAAAGATTCCCACATCATCGCGGCATCGCCTTCAAAAATCCGACCGCAGCCAAGTGCGAATAGTGTGTCGCCCGCAAAAACCAATGCATCGTCACTAAACCAGTAGGATACATGGTCCAGAGTGTGGCCAGGCGTTTCCAGCACTTTTACATCATGACCTGACCATTCAATAACGTTACCTTCAGCGACCGGCAGCATAATTCCGCCAACTTTATCCATGGATTTTTTGGGACCAATCAATTTCAAATTAAAGCGATCACCAAGCAGTGCCAGACCCTCAGTATGGTCCGCATGGTGATGTGTCAGAAACACATGGCTCAAAGTCCAATTCCTCCGTTCCAGCACTTCGAGGATTGGCTCTGCCTCTGGCGCATCAATGGAAGCGGTCAAACCCGTTTCCGGATCGTGGACCAAAACACCAAAATTATCGCTTCGGCACATAAATTGTTCAATTATGAGTTCAGACATTTTTACCTCAATGGTGTCGCAAATTGCGCCTTTAGAGTTATATGTAAGCCATGCAATTGGATGTTGTCGATCTTCTTGAATTTTACCGCACACCGCTAGGACGACTGGCGGCTGCAAGCATATCCGCAAAACTGTCAATGCTATGGCCGGATACCAAACAGGACAGAGTTGTTGGGCTTGGCTTCCCAACTCCCTTTTTAAACTCCTTCGTGCCATCCAGCGAACGTGTCTTTGCATTCATGCCCGCCGGTCAGGGAATTTTTGCTTGGCCCAAAACTGGAGAGAGATCCGCAGCTCTTGTCGATGAAACAAGTCTTCCCCTGCCCGATTCGTCCATAGACAGGCTTTTCATGGTGCATGCACTGGAAATGGTGAACGATCCACTAGCTATGTTGCATGAAGCATGGCGAGTATTGGCACCCGGCGGCCGCGTTATTATCGTCGTGCCATCGAGGCGTGGCATGTGGGCGCGCTTTGACACGTCGCCTTTCGGCTTCGGACGACCGTTTAGCAAAGGCCAGTTGCAAAAGCTATTGCGCAGCGCTTTGTTTTCTCCTGAAAAGTGGGACGGCGCGCTTTACATGCCGCCATCAACATCTCGCATAGCAATGAAATCCTCACGAGCGTTGGAAAGTACCGGGCAAAGATTGTGGCCGGTCTTCTCCGGCGTAATATTGGCGGAAGCAACAAAGCGGCTCTACCAAGGCCTGCCAGTTGCAGCCAAAACAAAAGGGTTTAAACGCACAAATCCGGTATTGGTTCCGGCGGCCACCAACCAACAATCTTAGTTATCTGTGGTCCTTGGACAAAAGAAAGACAGCTTGCTCGCCCAAAAAATTTTTCACCGCCAGTGGATAATTTTGATTTAGAGGCTGTCGATTACCGCCCAACGCAATGTAGCGGTCCACCTTAGCGCCCACCTCGTCACACAAATAGAAGAAATCTCGAATGGTACAAAAATGTATGTTGGGGCTGTCATACCAAGTGTACGGCAGATCTTCAGTAACTGGCATTCTGCCTTTTAACAGCAGATGCGAACGCATGCGCCAATACCCAAAGTTAGGGAATGACACGATGGCCTGATTTCCTATGCGCAACAATTCCTGTAATACGGTTTTTGGCACACGCGTAGCCTGTATTGTCTGAGACAATATGGCAAAATCAAATCCGTTATCCGGGTAGTGGAACAAGTCCGTATCAGCATCACCCTGAATGACCGATGCTCCCTGGGAAACAGCGTAGCTGACACCTTTTTGACTGATCTCAATTCCGCGCGCATCGACACCCTTGCTGTTCTTCAACAGCGCCATAAGGCCGCCATCACCACTACCAACATCCAACACTTTGGAGCCTGCTGGAACAAGATCAGAGATGATGCGATAGTCAACCCGGTTGGGGTCTGCCGTCATCGTCCGGTCTATTTTCGAATAGGATACGTTATCACTCATGGCTTGTCCGCCAATCCGAGTTCATCAGCTGCAGCACTGATAAAGCCCCGCACTGTATCGAACAGCTCTGGCGTCTCCAAAAGAAACGCGTCATGGCCCTTGTCAGTTTCAACCTCAAGAAAGGATACATTTGCGCCCGCGGCGTTTAAGGCGTGCACGATGGCCCTGTTTTCTGATGTTGGGAACAACCAATCACTGGAAAATGACAGGCAACAGAACCGCGTTTCCGTTTTCATGAAGGCGTTTGCAAGCTTGCCATCAAACTCCGAAGCAAGATCAAAATAATCCATCGCCCGTGTCATGTATAAATAGCTGTTGGCATCAAAGCGATCGACGAAGCTCATGCCTTGATGCCGCAGGTAAGACTCAATCTGAAAATCCGCTTCAAACCCAAAAGAAATATTATCTCTTTCCTGAAGGTTGCGGCCAAATTTTCGGTGAAGCGCGCCTTCAGATAAATATGTGATGTGCGCCGCCATGCGCGCAACAGCAAGCCCTTTTGTCGGGCGAATATCAAAGCCGTAATAGTCCCCATTGTGCCAATCAGGATCTGCCATAACGGCCTGTCGTCCCACTTCGTGAAACGCGATGTTTTGAGAGGTATGTCGCGCGGCTGTCGCGATAGGGACCGCCGCAAACACACGTTGCGGATAAGTAGCTGCCCATTGCAGCACCTGCATGCCGCCCATGGAGCCGCCAACAACAGCAAACAGAACATCAATACCAAGATGATCTACAAGCTTTGCTTGCGCGTTGACCATATCCTTGATGGTAACAACTGGGAAATTCAAACCGTAGGGATTGCCCTCTGGATTTTTATTTGCAGGTCCGCTTGACCCCATACATCCGCCAATCACATTGCTGCAAATGACAAAGTACCGGTCTGTGTCTATTGGACATCCGGATCCGACCATTGTTTCCCACCAACCGCGTTTTCCAGTCACCGGATTCTCAGATGCAACATATTGATCGCCAGTCAATGCGTGACAAATGAGGATCGCGTTGGATTTATCCGCGTTCAGCGTTCCGTAAGTTTCATAGGCAATTTGCAACGGAGAAAGTTGCGCCCCACCAGCCATGCCAAGGCCATCTTGCGCTTCGAACATCGCAATTCGGCTGCTTGGGTCTCTGGCTTCTTTCAAAGCGGCAGAAACGACTTCGTTTGTTTGGCTGGATTGCGTCATATGCGTTGGCTTAACACCCATTTTTTCTCATTTCACCGGATAGCTACGGTCAGCCCTATTTGAGTGTCAATGTTTTCTTTGATTTTTGGGGAGGGCATGCATTAAGAAAGGCATCGAGATCAGCACACAAGAGAGCGATCATTCCCGCCGGAAAAATGAGAAATCCGGCACCGGAACAGATTTGTCTTTGCGATGTTGTGCTGATGCCAAAGGCCATTTCATCATTAAAGATGTCTGGTAAACAATGACAATAAACGCATATACAGCGTTCCCGTGGTACAATGAGAATTTCCGACATGAATGAACAAACTGCAAACCGCCCCTTGCCGCGTGCCAGCGTTATGAAAATTGCTGCCTATGTGCCCGGAAAGAGCAGCGCCTCAGGTGTCGATCCTCGCAGTGGAAAAGTGTTCAAGCTGTCGTCAAATGAAAACCCCTTGGGATCAAGTCCAAAAGCGGCAGCGGCAGTTTCTAAAATGAACCATCTAGAAGACTATCCTGATGGCGGTGTGCGGAAATTGCGCGAAGCAATTGCAAAAAAATACGGATTGGATGCTGACAAAATCGTGTGCAGCTCCGGCTCAGATGAGCTTTTGTCACTGCTGGCCTACGCCTATCTGGACGATGGCGATGAAGCCATTTATTCCGAGCACGGCTTTCTGGTGTATCGCATCGCAATTCTGGCTGCTGGTGCAACACCAATCGCCACTGCAGAGAAAAACGAAACCGCGCAAGTGGACAATATTCTCGATGCTGTTACGCTAAAGACCAAAATGGTGTACCTCGCAAATCCAAATAATCCGACAGGTACTTATCTCTCATCATCAGAAGTTCGGCGACTCCATAAGGGCCTGCGACCAGACATCCTGCTTGTGTTGGATGCGGCATATGCGGAGTATGTGGATAAAGACGATTATGAGGCTGGAATGGAACTTGTTCGGCAGAATGAAAATGTGGTGATGACCCGCACATTTTCGAAGATACACGGTCTTGCCAGTTTGAGGCTTGGCTGGTGCTTTGGCTCGGAACACATAGTAGATGCAATTAACAGAATTCGCGGGCCCTTTAACGTAAACGGGGCAGCCATTGCGGCAGGTCAGGTAGCGATAGAGGACAGTGATCACGTATCGCGATCAATCGCTCACAACAATGCCGCTCTGACTAAAATGACCAAGGGATTTGAAACGCTAGGATTGCGCGTGACACCGAGCGTTGGCAACTTCGTTCTGGTGCATTTCCCAGAAGATAGCGAAAAAAATGCGGAAGCTGCTGATCAATTTCTACAAAGCAGGGGATGTGTTATCAGGCGTGTGGGTGCTTACGGCTTCCCAAATGCGCTGCGCATCAGTATCGGAACTGACGAGGCTAACGAGGCTGTCCTGAAGGCGCTTAAAGATTTCCAGAGCGAATAGAAATTAGAAATTTATGGCACATACTGAGACAAAGCCGGTTTTCGAAAAACTCACACTGATTGGTATTGGACTTATTGGGTCTTCTCTTGCGCGGGTAGCTCGCAAGAACAATCTGGCATCCCACATCTCAATTTCTTCGCGCAGCGAATCCACATTAGTCAGAGCCGAAGAGCTTGCGCTAGGCGACAGCTATTACCAGGATGCGGCAGACGCCGTAGTGGATGCCGACTGCGTTATTGCATGCGTCCCAGTTGGTGCAAGTGAGACCATTGCGCGCAACATCGGTTCGTCCCTTAAAAGCGGAGCAATTGTTTCTGATGTTGGGTCTGTCAAACGGGCCGTGATCGATCAAATGCAACCGCATTTGCCCACTAACATTCACTTCATCCCTGCTCATCCGGTCGCCGGCACCGAGAAGTCCGGACCTGATGCTGGGTTTGACAGCCTGTTTGAAAATCGCTGGTGCATTTTAACGCCGTTGGAAAACACGAATGTTGACGCGTTAAACAAACTTTCCACTTTCTGGCAAGGTTGCGGATCAAACATGGAGCAAATGGAGCCGGATCATCACGATTTGGTTTTGGCGATCACCAGCCACCTGCCCCATTTGATCGCTTACAACATCGTGGGCACTGCCAATGACTTGGAAACTGTAACGAGTTCGGAAGTCTTGAAATATTCCGCCGGTGGCTTTCGCGACTTTACCCGCTTGGCGGCGTCTGATCCCACCATGTGGCGCGATGTATGCCTTTACAACAAGGATGCCTTGTTGGAGATGCTGTCTCGGTTTTCTGAAGACCTATCAGCGCTTCAACGCGCCATTCGCTGGGGCAAAGGCGATCAACTGTTTGATCTGTTTACACACACGCGCGGCATTCGACGCGCCATCATCGATGCAGGCCAAGAGGTCGACGCAGCAGACTTTGGCCGACAAAATGTCGGCCAAACAACAGAAATTTCAAAGGATGAGTAGTCTAAAATAAAGCTGGAATTCGACCTATTGGTAAAATGCCCGCACTCACAACACCTTTGTTAATAAGCAGTGTCACGACAACGGGATCACCCGGGTTGCCGGTTGTGAAACCCTTCAGCGTAGTTGCTAATTGTTCAGCATTGGCGCGGAAGCGTGGAGAGACTTCTGATACCAAATCCGGCAACTTTTCCAAGTTCAACAGCTCAACACGTACTTTCCCAGATAACAGTCCATCCACGGACACATTTATAGGACCGGAAGCTTTTGCCGTGAAGCCCAGACTGTCGAACTGAGCGGACTGAATATCCATCGCACCGCCGCTTTTAATCCACGCGTAAAGCAGTGATTCCACATCAAAATCAATTGCTTCGCCAACACTCAGGGCACTGGCCAGAAGTGAAAGCTGGATGGAGGGAAGCGATCTATCAGATCGGCTAACAACGATGTTTTTCGCGCTCAGTGCGATATCGTAATTGGATGCGGTCTCTTCATTGGGGCGCACGTGCATTTGCACATCATCCAATGTTACACTATCCAATGGATTTTGCGGTTGGTCTTTTTCAAATGAAAAGTCGAAATCCTGCCCAACAATTGAGGCGCGCTTCAAACCACTCAAACCCGCTGAGACACTTGCCTGTGCGCTTTTCCAGCTGCCCAGAATTTTAGCGCCCAGCAGTCGCTCCTGCGGCAGTTGAATGCTTACAGGTCCAGCAGCTTCAGCAATCACGTGACCGGGCTTGTAAAGCAACGCGATACTTTTCACGGAATCCACCACGGCGGTCAGTCCGGCGCGTTTTGAAGCAACAACCGCCTTTTCGCAACTTACCTGCATATGGAACGGATAGCCGGATATCTGCTGTTCGCTGCAACTGACGGGCGTTCCTGACGCGGCACTTCGTTGTTGTATCTTGGCAAGGCCTGCGCCCGCCGCAAAGCTTGCTGTATACCAAAGCGCCGACCAACCGAGACAGATGGCCACAAGAGCCACCAATACCCATTTAACTTTCTTAGCCATTCATTCATCCGATTTTGATGCACAAGCATCTGGTAAAATTTCGAGTTTTGCGTCACACGTAGTTTCAGATACCAAATACAGTCTAGAATACCATCAACACTACAATTGCGGAGAGCATATGCGCCATTTTTGGGTATTTGGCTATGGGTCATTGATGTGGAAGCCCGGCTTTTTATACACAAAATGCGAAACTGCCCTTCTTTACGGGGCCCATAGAAGTCTTTGTGTCTATTCACATATTCATCGTGGAACGCCGGAAAAGCCGGGCCTTGTATTGGGTTTGGACCGAGGTGGCACCTGCAAAGGAATGGCTTTCTGCGTGGCAGAGGAGCAATGGGCCACCACCCTTGCTTACTTGCGGGAACGGGAACAGGCTACAATGGTATACAGGGAAGCAATCAGAAAAGTCAGACTGGCTGGCGGCAACACGGTTAACGCACTCAGCTACCTTGTTGATACAGACCATACACAATATGCAGGACGCCTCCCGCTCGAAGAACAGCTTGAGATCGTGACGCATAGCCATGGAAATTCTGGTCCAAACACGGAATACGTCTTGAACACGCAAGAGCATTTGGTCAGCAGCGGCGCGTCAGATGCAGCTTTGGAGTGGATTTGCGAACGGCTCGCTAACTAGGCTGCAATTTTTACGTCTTGAACAAATTCCTCTGCGTATTGAAATCGACTAGGAACCAGATCGGCAACGACTCCCGACCTATCAAGACCCAAAAAATATATGAACCATCTGATATCATTGCTAAACTCAGAAACAACATCGGATATACGGGCGCTTCCACTCACAAACGCTATATCGGCCGTACTGTGCCAGACACCCACCACAGCACGATGTTTTTCAGCAATCAATATACAGTTTCTAAATGTCGAAACGTATTGCGCAGGTACTTCCGTCACAACATAATTTACACCCGATGCGCTGCACAACTTTGCAAAGCGCCCGCCGATTGCATCGCCGGTTTTTCCTGCAAATTTTGGCATGTTGTAGAATCTTGTCATGAGAACAAAAATAGAACAAATTCCATTTATGTCAATCCAAAAAAAGACTCAACGTGCCGTGGATGCTTGTTGCGCCTCCAAAAGCAACCTATCGGAAGCCGTTTCTATGCTCTCAATTAAGATGCTCTTGAACTCTTCATCTGGAAGGCCAGGCACAATCGGCGGTAGTATTTCCATAACAATTGTACCAGGATAACGAAGAAATGTGCGCCTCGGCCAAAAAACGCCGGCATTTAGAGCCACCGGAACGACAGGCACTTTCAAAATTCTGTAAAGTGCGGTGACACCGAATTTGTAGGAAGGCGGTGCGCCAGGAGCGCGCCGTGTGCCTTCGGGGAAAATAACGACATCACGATTGTCTTTAATAGCATCTCGAGCTTGCGGTATCATCGCTTTCAGGGCGCTGGACCCCCGCGTTCTATCGACGGAGATTTGGCGGAATCGAGAAAGATACCAACCGAAAAATGGTATGAAAAACAACTGGCGTTTCGCCAGATACGCAGGTCGCTCGGCGACAGAGAGCAGGACGAATGTCTCCCAGGTCGATTGGTGCTTTGAGGCAATCAGTACACCATCATGTGGCTTATTTTCGATGCCACGGAGCTCAAATCGCACTCCCGCCAGAACACGCAACAGCCAAAGTGATGTTCTGGCCCATGTCCTTGGCACCCACCAAACCCACCTCCAAGGCAGTAGAAAAATTGGCAAGGCAAATACCATCAAGAGCATCAAAAAACCGTAGAAGGCAAAATTAAACAGCAAAGAACGCAGATAAACCAAAAACGGTCCTTTCCAGACTACTGAACGGTAGCAAGATAACGCTCTACAGTCATACGTGTCGTCATGGCGGTCAAAGCACTCACAAGAATGAGAACAAAGACGAATCCTGCAAATACAAGTGGCGTAAGTGCAAATCCACCAAACAAAGCTTGAAACGGGCTTCCCCCGGAAGGCCCTTCCAGAAAACCTAGTAACATGCCTCCGACAACAAAGAAAACAGTTGCGGCAAAACAGCCCACCAAACCGCCTTGAAGACCGATCAGGAGGAAGCGACCCTGAAATTCTCGCGCGATATAGCGGTTAAGCGCCCCAACGAAATGCAGCACGGAAATCACAACCTGATTTCCTGCCATAGCACCGCGAGTGGCGAAAATGACGCTGAGGCAAGTAGCGGCCAATACCAGAAGAAAAATCCCGATACCCGTGGCAATTGTCACATTCGCGATTCGTTTTAGCTGGTTTATCCAAATGCCGTGATCGTCGACACTCACACCCGCCACCGCCTCAATTAGAGATTTCCGCAGTTTGGCAATATCCAACACAACCGGATTATCGATCTCAACCACAAGAAGCCGAGGAACCGGGAGTTCAGACAAATCAAGACCAGCACCCAACCACGGCTCCAACAGCTCTGCGCTTTGATCTTCTGTAATTGCCTCCGCACGGCCAACGCCCGGTGACTGTTCTGTAATACGAATGGCACGCTCTATCTCAAGCTCCATATCAACCCCTTCTGAAGGTCTGATTTGGACTGTCAATTCGCTGCTCACGTCACTTTCCCAAAGTTGAGCTTGCTCAAACACCATGGTGACGGCGGCCAAGGTGAGACAAGCTAGAAAACTCATGATCGCAATGACGGCCATGAGCGCGGTTCCGGCCACAGATTGAGGGGGGACAATTGGGCTTGATTTTGGAAGTCGATTTCCACCAAGCCATCTTGCAAAGAGACGCACAACTGCCAACATGAAGTTGACAACGGAAGACAGTGCCGATTTGGGTTTTCCAGAATCAAGATTGTCGGTGGAAGGATCGCTATTAGTCATAAATCTGGAGCCGCCCATCCTTCAAGACAAAACGTCGGGTATCAAACTGATCGATTAGGTTCAGATCGTGGGTTGCAATGACAACGGTAGTTCCCAGCTTATTTAATTCTATGAAGAGGCGTAAAAGCCGCCTTGCCAGGGGCGGATCCACATTGCCGGTTGGCTCATCCGCCAGAAGAATATCCGGCCGGCTGATCAACGCACGCGCAATGGCGGCACGTTGTTTTTCCCCACCGGAAAGTACCGGCGGCAATACATGCATACGTTCGCCCAGTCCAACCCAGTCCAATAACTCAACCACATCCGACCTATAGCGTGCCTCATCCATGCCCTGCACACGTAGAGGCAATGCAACGTTTTCATAGGTTGTCATATGGTCGAGCAACCGAAAATCCTGAAACACGATACCAATGCGGCGACGAATTTCCGGTAGTTCATCATTGCTGACTTTGGCAGCATCCTTGTCAAAAATCGATATCAGTCCGCGTGAAGGGCGCATCGAGAGAAAAAGCAAGCGTAGCAAAGACGTTTTCCCGGCACCGGAAGGCCCGGTTAAAAACTGAAATGATCGCGGCGCAATCTGAAAGCTAATGTCGCGCAGGACTTCCGGACCCATGCCATAGCGCAAGCCGACATTTTCAAACCGGATCAATTGTCTGCCTCACATCTCACAAAAGTAAAACCTTGATATCGTGCAGTCTCTTGTCACTTCATTAACGTTGTTTGCCTGTCAGCACAAAATTCGAAGAACTGTGAAGCAATGTTAACCCGCTATTGTCACGTCATTAATATTATTAGATCAATAAATCGCAAATTGACCTGAACTTATTAAGTCCTGTTTCCAATGAAGATCGCATGTCCAAATTGTAGCACAAAGTACTCACTCAAAGAACAAGCTTTGGGCGATTCCGGTCGGAAAATGAAATGTGCCAAATGCGAGCATGTGTGGTTGGCTTTGCCACCACAAGAAGCTGAACCGAATGTACCTGCACAGGAAACATTTACTGCAGCCCAAGTATCAGACGAAGATACAGTGCCGGACAATTGGGATGAAAAACAATGGGACCAGGATTTAGCCTGGGAAGACGCCGAAGATGCGAAAAAGGTATCTGCGGCACAAAATGCGTCAAGCGAGGCGGCATCGCATTATGAAACAGCAGATGAAGCCAAAGAAAAACGCCACCTGAGACACATTCTCAACCGGGCTGTCGCTGCTACAAAGTCGGCGACGGACTCAATACTCCGCGCCTTATTGTGGCTCAAAGGCTTGAATTGGAAAGAACAAGTCGCGGTTGTTTCCGGGCTGCTTATGCCGCTTGTCCTAGTGGGTGGTATTTATGTATCGCGTGATCGCCTGGTATCGCAGTTTCCAGATCTGGCGAGCCTGTATGATGCCGTTGGCATCCATGTAAACCTTCAAGGGTTGACTTTCGAAGATGTTCGTACAGTCAGAAGGCCTGAAAATGGAGTTGCTGTTCTTGTAGTCGAAGGAGCTATTCGCAACATTACAAACGAGACTATGCAAATTCCGCAACTGCATTTTATTTTGAGCGGCCGAAACAGGGAAGTCTATTCTTGGCAAGACAATACCGCTTCCGATCAGCTACCGAGCGGAGAGCGAATAGAATTCAGAACTGTGCTGGCTTCACCACCTGACGTAGCAGACCAGCTACATGTGAGATTTTTCAACAAGAATAGCCGTTTAAACAACCTTTAGCTTTTACCTTTTGAGAGAGTAAACACTTGAAACTTATCAGAAACCGGAAGATCAATACGTTATTCGACGCGGAAACTCTTGCCGCTCGGAATGACGCATTGGCGGAAGAAATTGCCAATGGCGGGCATGAAGATCTATTGGTAATTGCGGTCCTAAAGGGCAGCTTTATTTTTGCAGCTGACCTTGTTCGGTCTTTGCACAAGGCAGGGCTTGCTCCTGAAATCGAGTTTATCACACTTTCCAGCTACGGTGATGGCACGTCATCCAGTGGAACCGTGCGCGTAGTCAAAGACATCGATTCAGATGTAAAGGGCCGCCATGTGCTTTTGATCGATGACATTCTGGAATCCGGTCGAACAATTTCCTTTGCAAAAGAACTGATGATGAAACGCGGCGCAAAAAGCGCCGAAGTTGCTGTATTATTGGATAAAACTGGGAAGCGCGCCACTGACATTACAGCAGACTATGTAGGCTTTGAATGTCCGGATTATTTTGTTGTGGGTTACGGCATGGACGTTGCTCACGCCTTTAGAGAATTGCCTTTTGTGGGCATGGTTGTCGAAGAATAGCGAGCTACAAAACAGCTCAATTATCCAAGTTTCTTATGTATTGCGTTTGGAGAAACACCAATGGCCAAGATTTTACTGACTGAAGACGATATTGCCGTTCGAACATTTGTAAGCAGAGCTCTGCAGCTTGATGGCCATGATATCGTAATGGCTGAAGATGGAGAAGAAGCCCTCAACGTCCTGACTGAGGACGAAGGGCGTTTCGATCTGCTGCTGACAGATGTCAAAATGCCAATCATGGATGGCATTGCGCTGACCCATCACGCATCAAAAAATTGGCCGACGCTGCCCATCCTTATCATGACCGGCTATGCGGACCAGCGCGAGCGGGCGAAAGGTCTGGAGGAAATTATTAAGGATGTGGTGACGAAACCATTTTCCCTTGCTGATATCCGTACGGCTGTAAATTGCGCTCTGACCGATAAAATCGCCGCCTGAGGCACCGTTTGCTGCTCTATCTAGGAAGCAAGCGTTCCAGATAATCAAGTTCCAGCTCGGGGCGTTCAATATCACCGAGCCTGCGCCTGATAGCATCCAGAATCTCACGCGCCCGTTGAATATCGATTTCCCCTGGCACCTTAACACTGTCCCCGTCGTCTGCACCGCGGTTGCGCTGCGGGCGACCAAGCGGATCAGTTCCGGTTTGCATGCCACCGGGTCGTCCTTGTTGCTGGCCTTGGCCATTTTGAAAACCTTGGCCTTGTTGCTGCCCACCCGGTTGTCCTTGTTGGCCCTGCTGAGCGAATTGCTGCATCATTTCCTGCGCACCGTCCCGCAGCGCTTGTAACGCGCGAGATTGGGCGCCAAGCGCCTGGCCTGGCTGGCCGCCACCGAGCGATTCAGTAGCATCACCCATAGCGCCTTCTGCTTCACCCATCTGACCACCCGGCTGCAGCCCATTTTGCTGCATCTGCTCCATCAATTGCTGCAGACCATCATGCACATCTGCTTGACCTTGTTGCAGCTCCTGCATCGCACGTTGGCGCTCCGCATCTGACAGCTCACCTTGTTGACCTTGCTGTTGGCCTTGGTCTTGCTGCTGTCCCGGTTGTATTTCACCCTGCTGTTGTTGGCCCTGTTGTTGCCCCTCCAATTGTTGGCGCCGAAGCTGCTGTTGCTGCTGCTCAAATGTCTGATCCATCAAGCTCTGCTGACGTTCAATCAGATCTCCTAGATCACGCATCATCTGCTGCATTTGCTGCTGCTGCTCAGACATTTGCGGTTGGCCGTTTTGTAGGCTTTCCAGCATTTGTTGCATGTCAGAAAGCAATTCACGAGCCGCGTCTCTGGACCCACTTCGGGCAAGGTTCTCGATTTGATCAAGCATTTGATCCAAATCCTGTGGAGTTACCATTTGCATGTTTGGATCAAGCGGCATTTGTTGTTGAGCGGACGGATTCTGTTGCTGTTGTCTCGCCAACGCCTGAAGATACTCGCTCATCGCTTGGCGCAATTCTTCGGTTAGCCTTGCAATCTCCTCCTCTGACGCATCATTTTCCAAGGCCTCGCGCAAAGCTTCTTGCGCGGCGCGCAAATCTCGCTCCACATCAGACAAATCACCGTCCTCAATAGACAAGGCAATTTCCCATATCAGATCTGCTACATCGCGAAGTTGATCATCATCGCTAGCCGAGAACAAGCGTCTCTTAGCAGTTGTCATCGCTAGATAATTGGACGCATCATTGATAAATTTCTCCGGCGCGAACAAAAGCGCATCAAGCGACGCACCAACTTTCGGTACTGAATTTGCGTCCAATGCAAGTGTTTGACGTTGCTCAACCAGAGCACGGGCGAGAGGTTTTCTAAACGATCTAATTGGAAGTACAAATTCAGCTGGTGGAGACTTACCTTGCTGCTCTGCTTCGTCCTCAGCCAGAAGCGTCATTGACACTTCCAGACCTGCCCATGGATGCTCTGTGAGGTTTTTGATGGTCCTGCCGCTGCCCTCCTTCACCCTAGATCTGGGCAAAGACAGATCCATATCCGGTGCGTCGTAAAGCGGTCGCGCATTCGGATCTGGTTTTTCCACTGGAGCAAATACGACATGCGCGCTGGTAACGCCGTAATCATCTTTCAACTTGTAACGCAATTCCAAAGCGCCACTTCGTGCGACTTGAGGCTGCCCATCGAACAATATCTCAGGCGGATTGTCCGGAAGAATCTCAAAGGTCCAGGATCTCGGCTCGCCAAAATTACTAGTAACTACTATCTCGGTATGTGCATCCAGTAATGTTTCAAACTGGTTCAATGCCACAGGATCATCACTGATCTCCGCCAGCGATTCATCGTGGCCGGACGCTAGAGCTTGCTCAGCCCCATCGGCTTTAACCGTGACGTGTAGTTCTTCAAGAGAATCGCTTTGCAGCGAAAATACGCTTCCAGTGGGCACTCTCACTTGCTGGTTACTTTGCACCTCCAAACTTCTGGTCAAAAAAATCGGCGCGCGTCGGGTGTATGCTGGAGGCGTAATCCAAGCGTCAATGCGGGCAAGCGCCGGTGCAACCTCGATCTTCGGATCGGTTAACGCGGCCAGACGTCGCGTACGATCAGTCCCAGCGTAAGCAAATGAAACCACCAACAGTAAAACAACTAGTGCTCGCAATTGGAAAGGGTCAACGCGATGGGCCGTGGGTCTTGGCGTGCCGGTCCGTAACCTTTCAATCGAGTTTAACAGTCTGGTTTGGTGCGCTTCCCAAAGCCGGCTCCCGGAGGCTTCATCAGATGCAATATCAGCGGGGCTGTCCTCAAAGCTGGACAATGGTCGGTGGCTGACACCTGAAACATCCTCGATACGCTTAAGCGCTTGATCTTTATCGGCAAATCGCACCTTCATAAGTGGCCACGCGGCCACACAGCCCGCTATGACAAAAAGGGCCAGTCCGACATAGCGCCAGGCGGTTGGCAGACCAAGCCAGAGGCCAAACCAGGAGATGATCAAAAATACAGAAACAACGCCCAGCAAAGGTAAAAACGCGGGCCAAAGCACTTCCCAAAACAGCACAAGTTTTGCTCTGCGCACCAGATTGGAGATACGCTGAGACAGACCATTGACTATTGTTGTTCCGTGGTCGACTGCCATTCGGTTTCAGACCTTTCAGCCCCGCCAAAATTCAGGTTCATTTGAACTAACGTGAAAAGACTAACACACGGGGGCCATTTGACCAGTGTTACGACCGTCACGCTATGTGACAAATTGGAAAGGAAGCCAAATTCCTGAAACGGGTCAGGACCCCATTACGAGGTAATTCCCTAGCTCAAAGCCAATCTGGAACGCTGTCCAACGCCATTAAATCATCGTAGCTGAGTCGCGGCCTAATAATATGAAACTGCTCTCCATGGACCAGCACTTCCGGTATCAGCAGTCTCGAATTATAGGTGCCAGATTGCACAGCTCCGTAGGCACCAGCTGAGAGTACAGCCAGTAGGTCTCCAGCTGCGGGTTTAGGCATCTTACGGTCGAGACCAAGAAAATCTCCCGTCTCGCAAACAGGTCCCACAATGTCGGCCACAAATTCGCTGGTATGATCCACGGCCTCCACCACCGGCCATATTTCATGATAGGCTTCATACAGCGTCGGACGAATGAGATCATTCATCGCCGCATCTGCAATCACAAAGTTTTTCGAACCCGGATTGTCGGCGGGACCTTCCTTCACATAGATCACCTCGGTAACAAGAATGCCTGCATTGCCAGCGATCAGGCGGCCAGGTTCAAACATGACCTGACAATTCAACCCGCTAACATGTTTTTTGACAACTTCGGCATAGGCGTCCGGTAGTGGCGGCGGGTTGTTGTCATTGCGATAGGGAATGCCAAGCCCTCCCCCTAAATCCACATGGTCAATGGCATGACCATCAGCCCGCAGATCTGAGATCAAATCGGAAAGACGCGCAAAAGCATCATCAAACGGAGCCAACTCGGTAATTTGTGAGCCAATATGCATATCGATGCCGGTTGGCTTGATGCCTGGAAGAGCCCCTGCCCTTGCATAAACGGCGCGTGCCCGCTGCCAGTCGATGCCGAACTTGTTTTCCGCTTTTCCGGTAGAAATTTTCGCGTGGGTTTTGGCATCCACATCGGGATTGATGCGCAGCGACACCGGTGCGACCTTGCCAACGGAAAGCGCGACTTCATTGAGGCGCTCCAATTCTGGCTCGCTCTCCACATTGAAGCACAAAATGCCAGCTTCCAGCGCAAAGCGCATCTCGGCGGCTGTTTTGCCTACGCCAGAAAACATGATTTTCTGAGCAGGAATGCCAGCCGCCAAAGCACGACGTAATTCGCCTTCCGAAACCACATCCGCACCAGAGCCTGCTTTGGCAAGGGTCGTCAGTACCGCTTGGTTCGAATTTGCCTTCATTGCATAGCACACCAATGGCTTCAGATCGCCAAAAGCGTCAGCGAACACTTTCAAATGCCGTGTCAAAGTAGCGGTGGAATAAACGTAAAAAGGTGTGCCTACGGCTGCAGCAATATCGGCTACCGCGACATTCTCGGCGTACAAAGCGCCGCCCTTGTAGGCAAAATGATGCAAATCAGGTGCCCCCGAAAGATGTTGAAAAACGTTTCGACCCTTTCGGGATCAAACCTTCCGGGCGCTGTATCTCTTAAAAGCTTAAATCAAGCCGTCAAGAATGAACTTGCGTTGTGGCTTCGCAGGCGTGCCGCCGGGACCAGCATCATAACCAATAACGGCATCTTCCAAAGACCCAGAACCACCACCCGTGTAAGGCGCGCCAGCAGGGTCGTCTTCCAATGCGCCACGACGGCCACAGGCACCAAGAGCGAGAGTTAGGGTCAATACGCCAATAACGCTGGCTGTTGTCATCTGTTTACGGGTCACGAAAGGCTCCTAGAATGGCAAAATGAATTGGGTGTTTGTTACACAAATACAGATAACAGCCTTTTGCCGGAAAATGTGGCGGATTTCAAGGGGTGGCTAAGATGGAGCCGTCAAAAGAGCTCACAACAATAAAACCATATTGGGTGCATTCCCTTTATTTGGCACTTTGACCACATCCACCCATGCGCAAACATCCTCATCAAAGGGCTGGCTAATACGCGGAAACTGCAAAACTGTCGCTAAATGTATCAAATTTCTTTGATGTGACACCCAGCGACAAAGTCACACTGGCCGGATTCCTGCGATCTGTGTATTCGTTCCAAGAAGTCGTCCTCAGTGCGGTTCAACTCGGAGCAGGATGGAAAATGGATTGCGATGCTCGCTAGTAAATTAGGAGAGAATTCCAAATGAAAATGTTTACGTCATCCCAAGCTGTTTCCGGTGCGATGACGCTTTCCTTGCTAACTGCTCTGTCAACCTTCCAACCATCTGCAGTAGTTGCACATGAAGATGAATTGCATTGCACCGCGGTCAAAAACTCCGTGAAGGAAGCAGGTTTTGCCGACACTGTAGCGGTCATTTGCGAGGATGGGCATGCCATTTTAAACTCGAATACGTATCCGGATCACACAATGATGGACGGGATTATTGGTACCAATGAACAGGTCCCTGTTCCGTCAGCCGGCTATGCAGCTCCTATTCCCCTATTGCCAGAACTTGGCGACACACCTCAAACACGGGACGCCGCGTTAGGGATTGCTGTAAATGGCGTACCAATTTTTGACTACACTGGCGGTGGCGAAATGAGCCTCAGCGATCTTTATCACCACCAGACACAACACGACACACTTATAACTCAGCAGCTGGATGTGTGCGGCGGACATGCGGGGCGTGGTGACGATTATCATTACCATGTTGCTCCGGTTTGCATGATCGAACAAATGGAAAATACTGGAGATGCTGCGATTATCGGATGGGCCTTTGACGGCTTTCCTATTTACGGCGACAAAAATCCAGACGGAACAAACATTACAGATGATGTTTTGGATGTATGTAACGGACAATTGGACGAAACCTTTGGCTATCGCTACCACACCTCCGATAACGCACCCTACATCCTTCAATGCCTGAAGGGCAAAGTGACCGACATCCGCGAACTGCCTCGCACGCCTCCTTTAAAGCCAGCCCAAGGTGGACATGGCATGGCTCCAGGTGTGCCACCGCGTGGAGGAGTGGAAAATTTGGTTTTCACGCAAGATGAGTCTGGCCTGCGCAGCATGGACTACACCTACAATGGCTCCGCCTATTACATACGTTACAGACCAACCCACACATCAAACTGCTACCAGTTCGAAACACGCACAGTGACCAACAATGGCACCTTACAAACTGGTGAATTTTGCCGATAGAAAGCTGCGGCACCTGTCAGGTCGCGGTGTAGGATTTAACAGAAATACATCTGTCACATTACCGGGTCAAATATCTGCGATCAAAATCAACGTCGAGACATAACCCACAACCAATAGGAATATTATGCGTATTCTACTTGCAACCACACTCATTTTAGGCGCTGGAACGGCCCTTGCAGAGACCGCAACCGTAACCGCCGATATCTGGGTAGATAACTGGTTTACGATGTTCGTAAATGGAACACACGTGATCGAAGACTCGGTCCCGATTACAACAGAACGATCATTTAATGCGGAAACTGTCACCTTCACGGCCGATCTGCCGATGACAGTTGCGATACAGGCAAAGGATTTCAAGCAAGATGATACTGGCCTGGAGTACATTGGCACCAATCGTCAACAAATGGGCGACGGAGGTATGATCGCTCAATTCAGGGATGCTACGATCGGTAAGATCATCGGCGTTACAACCAGTGACATGCGCTGCCTAGTCGTGCATCGGGCACCACTGAACAAGTCCTGCTCCAATGAAAACAATCCAGTCGCGGGACAGGGGAACTGTGATTTTGAGAGCCTTGACGTTCCTGACAACTGGACTGCCTCAAATTTCGACGACAGCGCATGGCCCAAAGCTCTGGAATACTCGGAAAATGCAGTCAGCCCAAAGCAGGGCTATGATAAGATAAACTGGGACAATGCAGCACGTCTGATCTGGAGCGCAGACCTGGAGCAGGACAACACACTTCTATGTCGAGTAACTTTCGGCGGTTGAGCGTTTCGATCAACGCCAGCGCGACAGGCATTTCTTACATTGGAACTGCTGATGAATAAGTGTTTGTCGCGCAAGTGCTGGGTTAGAAAATGTGGGGCTGAAAATACTATTTGCGGCAGTTTTCGCCGAATTTCACCAAACTCTTCAAATCGAAATTTCTACTTTAAATTTGTATCAACAAATTGTTATACTTAGGTAGCAGTGCCCCGCGAAGATTCATTTGAAACACACAATCAACTATGACAAAGAGATATTTCTGGCGACGGCTAATTGCATACATAGTTGATCTATTGCTTTGCGGATTTCTTGTGACCATTGTTTCAGTAGCCCTCAATGGTGCATTCTCATCTGCAATTCTGGCTCCGTCTATCATCAAGAGCTCAACCTGCGAAGCGCGCGACGATCTCTTCACAATTGAACGCATGAATGAACTGCTGCCATTGGAAGCAGGCCAAATCCATCAGCAAATTCTGTGCAAGCAAACCAACATGCTAACGACCAGTTTTCACACAACGACACTTCGAAAGGTGTGGATGATGGAAAATGCCAACCTCTGGGTCACTCTGGACTATTATTCCGATGAAAATGGAAACCAGCGTGCTTACATATCGTCCGAGCCATTCGTCTATCTACTGGCACCATTCTTGTTCGCACTGTGTCTCTCCACTTGGGGCCAAACACCGGGAAAACGTTTACTAGGCTTGATTGTCAGCAGCGAGGATGTCGGAAGACCAAGCCTGCCATCAGCGCTCAAACGCGAGATTTTCAAAGGTTCTATCTTTCTCATCTTAGCCCTGTTGCAAGTATACACCATGTTCACAGCCAACAGTTTAGACCTAGAGGAAGCAGCGAAACTCGTGCAATCAATGTCTGCGGAACTGGAACATTTCAGTTTTGGTGACATGCTTACTTTTGACCTTGTACTTTGCCTCGCCGGCCTGTGGCTCCTGTTTGGCTCTTTTATAATCTGGCGTGGTCAAACATATTGGGATCGGTTTGCAAACCTGAAAACTGATCTTTATTGAAACTTCGACTAAGTCCAAAGCGGTCTCCGATGATCGCCCTCGCAAAGCTAGTTCACAACGTCCTTGTAAGGACAGACATCATCTTCAAAGGGAACGTGACGGCGGCGGAAGCTTGTAGCTTCGACTGGCTCCGGTTTACTAATCCGGTCCATACGAAAATGCCGAAAATCTTCGCGAGTTGGATCCCACGCCACAAGATACCACAATGGTGGCAGGATCAACATGGCTTGCGGTTCGACTTCGCGTTGGGTTTTGCGTCCCTTTGCATCGAGATAGCCAAAGCGGATGAATTGCCTTTGCAGAAAACAACCTTCAAAAGCGGGTAAAAGTTCCGGTTCCATTTTACCCAAATTCGACAGATCCTGCAGCGGCGAAAGCTGACCAATATACAGGCATTCGAGGAAGGCCCGCAGATCTTTTAACTTATCAGATGGCAGTGCCTTTTCGATCTTGGCGAGCCCTGTGTCTGCAAGATCAGAGAACGGCAAATTTCCTGCCGCACGCATAGATGCAACGCTAATCAGCAACGCAAAGACTTCCGGAACCGAAAGCCGCGCAGTGGTTTGCAACGATTGCGGATCAAGCTGCAGGCCGCCGCCGCGTCCGACATCTGAATGAATAACAAAGCCCTCGTCCCGTAAAGCACCGATGTCGCGCAGTACCGTACGGCGCGAGGCACCTACCTCTTCCGCAAGATCATCAATGGTAGCGGTGCCACTTCGGCGAAGGCTCCGGATAATGGCTTCATGTCTCAGTCGAATGTTCATTTCGCAAGCCTAGCATAAATAGTGACAAATTTTGGCACTATTTTGATCTAAACCAATTTCAGCAACACAAAACAAGGAATTTGAATCAATGAAACGTACTGCTGTGAACCCATGGGAATGGTCTTTGAAACTGGGCTACAATCAAGCTGAAATAGTGGAAGGCGCAGCGCGTCAGGTTACCTGTGCAGGGCAGACCGCAGTGGATGGTGAAGGCAATCCCCAGCACCCAGATGATATGCGTGCACAAATCAGCTTGGCGCTGGATAATCTTGAGGCGGTGTTGGCAAAGGCTGGCATGAACCTCAGCAATGTCACACGGCTAGGTGTCTATGCGACAGATGTGGATGAAGCACTCAAGAACTTTGACCTGATGGGCATGCGCTTTGGGCCCCATCAAAGTGCGCCGCCGATGACATTGTTGGGCGTGACCCGTTTAGCCATTCCCGGTCTGATGTTCGAAATCGAAGCAACCGCAGCTAGCTAAAGCCAGTATCGACCTTAAAACACCCTGACAGCGTAACCCGCTGTCAGGGTGTTTTAGCATGAACGGTCATCGACCATTCAAATCTCCCGAGAATGAGGCCTTTCATGATGGGACAAATTCATACTTGCCTTAGAGTAACTCCAATCTGTTAGCCACTGTGAAATGAGAATGGAGAAACAAATGCGGATTGCAGAAGCAGCAACTCTTTGCGGGCTCAGCCCTGACACCATCCGGTACTACGAGAAGTCGGATATGTTGCCGCCCATTGCACGAGGAGCCGACGGGTATCGGCAGTATACCCAAGAGAATGTAAACTGGCTTACTATTCTTTACTGGCTACGTCAGACGGGCATGTCAATGAAGGTAATGCAGCGCTATGCCGTGTTGGTCCATGCTGGCGATCAAACGGTCGCGGAACGTATCGAAATCCTTGAAAAACACGGCATAAAGCTCAAAGAGCGACGCGAAGAACTTGATCGTTGCGAGGAGCTATTGGCACGAAAGCTGAACGCCTATTCCACGATTAAATCACAAACCAACAGTTAGGCGATCCACCAGGAACAAGCGCTTTCTGTACAGAAACAGCACAAACGGGAGATGATTATGACAGACAAGCAATCTGAACAATGGCGCGTTGAAAACCGACACCTTGGAAGATGGCAAGTCTCTCCTATTGGATTTGGGGCAATGCCAATCTCCTGGGCTGCCATGGTTGACCATCGGGACAGGGCCATCGCGACGGTCCATGCCGCTCTTGATACAGGTGTGACTTTATTGGACAGTTCCAACATCTATGCGCCAAGCTGGGACCAGACCGGATACGGCGAGCGGCTTTTGGCAGAGTCGCTGCGTACCTGGGATGCGCCGCCATCGCAAAAGGAAAAGGTTCTTGTCGCCACTAAGGGTGGCATCATAGTAACTGCTGAGGGTGGTCGGCGTGACGCAAGCCAAGGACATTTGCGCGACGCCTGTACGGCAAGCCTCAAAGCGCTCAACGTGGATCAGATTGATCTTTACTACCTACATTGGCCAGCACCTGAGCCTAGCTTTGAACAACAGGTGGAAAACATGATGCTGCTTCAGCAAGAAGGGTTGATAAAATCTGTTGGGGTCTCAAATATTTCCTCCGATCAACTTCAGGTCGCCTTGGATGTGGGCGGCACGATAGCACAAGGTGGTATCGTTGCTGTGCAAAACGAATTTTCACCGCGTTATCGAGCTCATGAAGACATGATCTCCCTCACCGCCAATGCTGGGATTGCGTATGTCCCTTGGAGTCCTTTTGGTGGGGCAGGTCGGGCACATCAAATGGGATCGCAATATGCAGTGTTTGCAGATGTTGCTTCACGGCACAATGTCAGTGCCTATCAAATCGCTTTGGCATGGCTGTTGCACAAGTCTTCAAACATCATTCCCATTCCTGGGGCAACCCGGCCTGAGACCATTCGTGATTCACTGGGAGCAATGTCTGTTCGCCTCAGCAAAAATGACTTTGAACTATTGTCTGCAACAATCCCCGAAGGCACTTCGCAATACCCCAATACGAAACCAGCTCCACCGCTGCGCAAATGTTAGATCTTTCTCGGTCAATTCAGACTTATATCTCCGTTACTGTGAAAACTCATCTGATAGCCATGCAAGTAGGAACTCCGTGTCGGGGTGCAAATTGCGGGCAGTACCGCGAAACACTGATATTTCGGTTGGTCGCTCTACAAACTCTCGGAAGGGCTTGATCAACTTACCTTGCTCGATCAAGTCTTCGGTTGTTCTTCTCCACCCAAGCGCAACACCTTGACCAGTCACTGCAGCCTGGAGAGCCAATGGGTAACTATCAAACGACACAACCTTCTGAGGCTTTGGAAGCGATGCTCCAACACATTGCAACCAGCCCTGCCAGTTAATCCAATCTTGCGGCGTTACAGAATGAGAAAGAAGTGAAAATGCTGCAAGATCATGCAGTGGTATGGGGCAGTCACCCCCCTGCACAAGAGAAGGGGCACATACCGGAAAAATATCATCATCGACAGTAAAGACCAGATGCGCTGTGCCTGACTTACGGCCCGAAGTCTGTATAGCAACATCGAACGCCTCGGACGTCTCGGTAAGGGGGTTGAGGGCACTGACCACACGCAATTCGGTGTCGGGATACCGTTCATGAAACCGGGAGAGCCTTGGCATGAGCCAGTAGAATGCCTCACAAAGCTGACAATGCAAGACCAACTCATTTGTCCTCCTTTGGTGCCTAAGAACAGCTATTTCTGTAGCAACATCGGTGAGAGCGGCACTCACTACCCTTCCGAGCTGCCGACCCGCATCAGTCAAAAACACCGCCCTGTTGCGGCGTTCAAATAGCTCGATACCCAAATCTTTCTCCAACAGTGAAATCTGTTTGCTAACCGCCGTCTGGGTCATACCAAGATCGGCAGCAGCCAGCGAAAAGCTCTCATGTCGCGCTGCGGCCTCAAAAGGTTTTAGGCGCGATAAAGGCGGCAGAAAACGATTGGTATTATTCATGGCTAAAACTCATGCAATTCTTCTTAAAACTCCTTTGTTTACAATCAATATACATGATTTCCTGCCTGTTACTGAGGCAAAGGAAAGTTTCAAATCATGTCACGTGTTCAACTGGGATTTCTGTGTTGCGCGGGCTTCGTGACACTCGAAGCATTTCAGGCAGTATATCTCGGCGCGGTCTTCCAAAGTGTGGATTCGTTTCTAATTGGATCATGGGTATTTGGAATTGCCGTCATTGGATGCAGCATTACCACTGCACTCTTCCGACCAAACGAGCTGCTGGCTTCTATCCGGGCGTGGCAGACCGTGCTCATACTCAATCTATTGGCGGCGCTGACCTGGAGTACTTATTTCTTTGCGGTTCAGCTTATAGAACCGGCCGTGGTTTTCACAATTTTCTCGGGAATGGTGCCACTCGGCACCCTCATAGCTGCTTGGTTCAAAATGACAGAGGCTATTTCTTCCAAGAATCGCATCGTTTTGCTTGGCAACATGATAATCTTGGTGTCGCTATTCTTTCTGGGAGTGATCACAATGCTGGGGCTTTCGGGGTTCACTCGCGGTGGTCCATCAATCGCATTTTTAGGTGTCATGTTATCTGCGATATCAGGCGGCTGCACAGCCTTCGTTATCCTCTACTCTGTTCGATTAAATCGAAAAGGCGTCGGTCCGCTCGCACAGTTCGGCCTTCGATTTGTCTTCTACACCTTGCTCGCGATTGTGGCTTTTTGGTTGGGGCTGGACGAAAAGAGCATTCAAACGCCTCCGCTTGAGGTAGCTACGATCGTTCTGATTGGATTGGCGGTCATCGCGCTTCCACTGTACCTGGTGCAAAAAGCCATCCCACTTGTGCCGGCTTCTACCATCGCGGCAATAACTGCTCTGGGCCCCGGCATCGTTTTTCTGATGCAATTGTTTGACGGGCGAGTTGACTATTCAATGGCAACGCTTGCCGGATTGCTGACATATATGCTTGGCGCTCTGTTGGCAGTGTTTGGCGCAACTAAGCCATACACAAATCGGAAGCAAAGCTGACATTCAATGCCGTCCGCCAATGGGCAGCTTTGTTATCTGTTCAATTCATCCCTTTGGCCAGGAATCCTATTTTATTTGATTGAGGCTTAGCGTCGGCTTGAAACACATTTCAACCCATGCCTTCTTACGTTCGAATTCAAACCGTAGTACTATCTCTGTCTGCGCCACGCAGCCGACTGAGCGTTACCGGCGTTACGCCCAGAAATGATGCTATCAGGGAATGGCTGAACAGTTCTTCGTGGTGAGGATACGTCTTTCGAAACCAGGCCAGGCGATCAGCGCCACCAAGTGCTGCCAGGCACCATTCCCTTTCGGCCTTGCGACCCAGTTCGTACTGCAAGATGCCATTGGCCCATTGGCGAATAGGTTCTGACGACAACATCAATTCTGTCAGTGCCGCGCTTTCCATCTGGGCAATAAGCGCATCTGTAGTCGCATTAATTGAAACCAGCGAGATGCCGTGGCGGGTTCTCGCGATAGCGGGTGTGACCATACAAGGGCCTTCATAAAAACCAACGCATACGGCACGGCCATCAGGGTCGGCGATTGTGCTGGAAAGGCGTCCGGCAAGAACGATTGTTTCCATGGAATAATCCGCACCCTGCATCACGATGCAAGAGTCCTTTGCGACATGTTTAATTTGCCATGCACCTGTCAGCCGTTTCGCAGTGGCCTTGTCCAAGCTGCTCTGAGAACCGCTGAAAAACGTAGAAAGTTCCAAAGTGCAATTCCTTTATCAAAAGATAATGCCGTCACTCGTTACCGACACTACGCTACTTTTAAACATGAGAAGTGGGACAAATGGCAGATTTAACATCAACTACACAATATGGGCGACGAGCGGCTGTATTTGGTCTTGCCGCAACTGGCATTTACCTTGTGATGATCAACATCACACTGGAACACCTCCAATTGCTGTCCGGACTGCGCCCCTTCGACATGCGCCCCGGCGGATACTCATCAGAAAAGGCATATGCTCTGCTCGATGCCTTGGGGGGCGATGGCAGGCAATATTATCTGACCAGGCAAATACCACTAGACCTCATCTATCCCGCGTTCATGGCGTTGACCCTGGTATCATTTCTCAAATGGCTTGCCTCGCAAGGCGTCAATCGTGTGCTGACGCAAATAGGTGCATGGCTGTCGGTCGGAGCGGCCCTCGCCGACTATTTAGAGAATGCTGGCATCTGCACATTGATCCTAAATTGGCCGGCCCCTCAGGCTGGTCTCGTATATGCGGCAAGTGCAGCTTCAATTGCCAAAGCCGTTTTAACGACCCTAGCCGTCCTGACAACCACGATTGGATTGACCATCTGGTTGTACAGAAGGATACGCGATTGGCTAAAACGATCTCTGCATGGTTGATGTCTACGTCAAACGCGGCCACCTTTTATCCCAGTACATTTAGCGACAGCGGTGATGTCTGCGGGGTTATGCGATCTATGCTTTAGGCTTGCGGGCCGGGCTTCTTCAGCCGCACGCCAGCGCCGCCGCCGTTTTCGTCTATGAAGATTACGCCTGTGTCTTCCAGGGTTTGGCGGATATCGCGAAGGGTGCGGGGTTTGAGTGCCTCGCCTGCTTCCAGACGTGAGATTGTGGCTGGAGCCACTTCTGCCAATTTTGCCAGATCAATAAGGCTTAGACCCAACGCGACGCGCGCCATTTTACACTGTACAGGCAACATTTTTATAGTTATACTCTTATTTTAGTGTATTCATTTTATTATGGAAATTCATTTTATAGCGCTGTGCCAAAAACATAGCGGAGTGGGAGATGCATGTCCAAACTTGTTGATGCGGAAGATTTGCTGGATGTCGCGCGACATTTTACGCGGTTGATCAGCATGGCGGCTTCTGACCTGTCCGATGAGCGCGACGCCTGTGCATTTGACGCCGCCCGGCAGATAGACACGACAATTGAAGCGGCAGCAAAGCTGCTGGAAGACTGCAAAATCGTCGATGGCGTGCCCTCCACCCAATCGTAGGGGATAGCAGGGACAACTCATAGGATTGCAGCCTGAGAGTTCCGTGATCAAACCAGTCCCCCGAGACAATTCACGAGGGCCTGTCTTTATTCAGAACTTAGTCACGACCTGAATATGTGCAGATAACGCTGCCATCAGGCTCCGTGGTTCCAATTCCATTGCTTTCCGCACAAAACTTCGTAAATCCGTCATTACACCACTTACTATCAACCGGCTGGCATTCGACCACGCCACCGCTGTCTCCTACGGTCCGACTTGAAAGTACTCTTTTGAACTGCCTTGGTCCGTGAACATCCAAGCGCTTAAATGAGTTGATGTGCATGCTGTCTTTCACTTGCAGCTTCAATGTCTCGGCCACGCTCCCTGTAGCCGACAGAGTGAGTGCGGCAACCGATATGGCAATAGCCTGAACTAAATGTCTCATGATCCTTGTTCCTTCCTTCGATATGAATTGCGAATGAAATTTGTTTTCGTGATGCCGTTTGCAGTCCCCCAAACAATATTTGAGGGACCTACTTTGATTCATTCGAGATTGATGAGACCTGAACCACATATTCACGGGGCGTTCAGATTGAAGACCGAAGCTTTATCTGCCTAGCTTTCCGCAGCTAATTCTGTTGGAGCCCATGCACTACCTGCATAGCTGTGTTCGCGGATGGGCACTGGTTGGTACCTGTTTCCTGAAATATGTTTTCTAAATTAAAGGAGATCATAGATGTTTCGGCATACCAAAGATTTTTTTCAGATGTTCGCAGCTTGCAACCGTATGTCCGCAGCCTTGCGGGAGGGTGGCGAGCCAAACGAAGCCGATTTGAAACACATTGGCGTAACCGCAGACCGCTTTAAGGCACTCGGCAAGCCTTACTGATCGCGCGGCTGGATCTGGTAACGCAAAATCGCTCCCCCTGGCATCTGCGCTTCAATTAGTCGTCAGTTTCTCTGGCGCGCCATTGTTGACGATCCGCGCTGTCGTCGCTGCAAGTTTCCAGTGTGAGATCTTTGATCTGATGTTGTGAGCCGCGCCCGAAACGCGTTTCTGTTGCCGCCGTCAAGCACATTTCTGGCGCAGTTGTGGGCGTGATGGTGCCGTTTTCAACAAATGAAAAACCCTGAAGCACGCTGCCATCACACGATGCCAAGCTCACTTTCGAACCAGCTTCGGTATCTGGCAATACTGCGCAAACATCATATTCCGGCATATATAAAATATTGTCAGCAAAGCGCTCAGTGTCAAATATCTGATCGGTGCCCAATGCACCGTCATAGCTATAGCAGGTGTGTGCCTGCAGGCCGTTGGCGGGGTCTACATTTTGGTTACCGCCTGCGATATCAAGGCAATAGCCATTGAGAATGCCGTCCAAATCATTCTTGAGCGTGATCTCGACGTTGGTGGCGTGGACAGCTCCGACGCTCATCAAAGCGCCACAGACAACAACAAAAGTCTTAAATGGGCTGTGCATATTCATCTCCATATTTGATGTTTACATGGCCCGTAAGGGGCAAATATGGAGGCGTTGTGGAGATTATGGCGGCAGGCCTGCGAACGCCAGCAAGTTTTACCATCCAACCCTTATGCTGGCGAATAGCTCCGCAGTCATTCTTGGGTCTTAAAGATGGCAAATGCTCCACCCTTGTCTGCGACATCTATTGAAACGGCAATGTTCCACAAGATCTTCAAATACGTGGGTGATGTTGATTTTGAGGTGACGTCTTCCTCGTTTTTTGAACACCTTTTCAAGGCGGAATACTTACTCGCCGCCGCGAAACAAAGTACAACAGTCGAAATCGTTTCATTATGTCATTCAATCAGAACTTTCACGAACCAGCACAATAATTGACCACCCCCAGATTTGAAGTGCGATAACATGTTGAACATCACGCCCCACCAAGACGCGCACATGGAACAGGTACGCGATTTGATAGTGCCAATCCAACGCATCGAGTTTGGTATTCCAATAACCTATGAAGACCAACCGGACTTGCACAACGTCACGGAGTTTTACCGCAAGGGCGCCGGAGAGTTCTGGGTTGCCGAAATGGATGGGGCCGTTGTGGGGTCCATCGCACTTATGGACATAGGCAACCAACAATCTGTTCTTCGCAAAATGTTCGTGCGTGAAGCATATCGAGGGCGGGAACACGGCATCGCCAGCCTATTGCTGCAACACCTCATTGCACATGCTGAAAGTGTAAATTTCTCGGAAATTATTCTGGGCACGACTTCCGCGTTTCGGGCAGCTCATCGGTTTTATGAAAAAGCAGGGTTCCAACGTATTGACGAGGATAACCTGCCGACCAACTTCCCCCGCCTTGCGGTAGACACTATTTTCTACCGCCTGCCATTGGTGGAAAAACAGGAAATGCCGAGCTGACTTTGCAAATGGAAATTATTCCGTACGAGAACCGCCATGCTGATGGGTTGCGCAACTTGTTGATGCCAATCTTGCGCGACGAGCACGGGTATGATGTTCACTATGAAGATATGCCGGACCTGCAGGATATCGCAGGGCATTACCGCGTTGGTATTGGTGAATGTTGGGTCACCATAAGCAAGGATGAAGTTGTCGGCGTGATGTCGATTCTGGACATAGGTGACCAACAGGCTGCATTACGCAAATTTTTTGTGCGCAAAGATTATCGCGGCGACAAAAAAGGGACAGCAAAACATATGCTGCAACACCTTGTTTCTTACGCAAAAAAGAGTGACCTGAACACAATCATTCTAGGCACGACACCGGCTTTCGTCTCAGGACATCGTTTCTACGAAAAATCCGGTTTTTTGCGATTGGAGCCAGAACAGCTACCTGTAAAGTTTCCACGCTCCCAAGTGCACTCCAGATTTTATTACTTGCCAATTGAAAAAGAGCGGTGAACCTTGGCACAGCTTGATGGACATCGACCCTTTAAAACATCCACGGAAGACATCAAAAAAATGCCAGTAAATGTCACTCTAGAACAACTCAGTGGCGACTACGCAGTCTGCCTGTTGGGTGCAACCACACCTGTACCAGATTGGGCAGCTGGAGATGGTTTCGTGAACGTCAGTCGGGGAGACGACGAGCTGTCAATTGTCTGCCGTGCCGACCGCGTCCCAGAAGACGTTGAGTGCGAGGCCGGCTGGACAGCGTTTAAGCTAACTGGAAAATTCGCGTTTGATGAAACAGGTATCGTATTGTCAGTCATTCGCCCTCTTTCCAGCAATGGATTAGGCGTGTTTGTTGTCTCTACATTTCACCGTGATTACTTGTTGGTGAAGACGGCCGAGCTCTCTAATGCCGTACAAGGGCTTTCTGAGGCAGGCCATTTTGTGACGCTGCAATAGACAGCAAAAGGGCACCAGAGCGATGCCCCTTTGCACTCTCATGTCGCAAGCTGCTATTTGGACATAGCTTTTGGATGTATTACATCTGCGCCCGCACCACAATTCAGTTTGATTTCAGCCCAGCCGCTGGTCATGGCTTGTTTAGCAAGCACAATCTGATAGCGGCGATTCACTGACTTGTTGAATTCGTAGGTTTTGCCCCAGCGCTTAACATAGCCGTTGGCTGTCTTTTGGGTCTTCACAGATGCTTTTTGCTTGGCACCATCATTGCGCGTGAGAAAGAAGTCCACTTTTCCTGGCTTGGTTGTCCAGATTTCCGTAATAAGCTTTATTGGCTTGCCACACACTGGCTTTGCCGGAATCGTATATAGTTTTACCTTTGTCGCTTTAAATTTCGCCGGTGTACGTTGGGGATTGCTTGGCTTAGCTTTGCAAACAACACGGACAGGGACCTGCTCAATATGTTTGAGGACTTTACCTTTTGAGTTCGCAGCGCTGGCCCTGACTTTGAAGAACAAGCCATCTTTGACGTGGGTCTTGGATCCACCCGTGCGATTGCAATATTCCGCGTAACTAGGCGCAAAGCTCTTCAGGAACGATGTTTTAAATCGAATGGTATCTGAATATTTAAACTTGCGTTTCTTACTAGGAATTTTCCCGACCATTTTTGTGCCAGGTGTCATGGAAATCGGTTTGAGATCAAGTGTGGGTAGCCACTTTCTGTGTCGCCCTGCATCACCCGAAATCGTAACTTTCAAAGAGATCGTTTTCTGTTTCCATTTATATTTTCCGCCGCTATGCTCAAACTCCATCACAGCATTTGAATACTGGTTGGAATGAACGTCAAATTTCAAAAATGGATTGTTTTTTGCGTGTGATGTACCTGCAGTGACAGCCATGGATGATAGCATGAGTAGAGTGCAGGCGATGCGTTTGGTCGTGGTTTTCATTTGATTTTTCCCTCTGTGTTTTCAAAATCAAATGCTGTTTATGGCCTGCAGTTTGATTGTTTCCTTAAGCATACATTCATGTTCAATTCATCCTGGAATTCAGATGAAAAACGCAAAAACGCCACCTTCGAAACTAACTCAAAGGTGGCGACAAATTTGCGATAATTTGATTGGTAGTCAGGCGTAACCTCTAACGATCCAATGTACGCAACCAGCGTTTGGCTTGCTTGCGTACATTGGCTGGTGCTGTACCACCATAACTAACACGGCTCATAACAGATCTACGCACGCTGAGAACGCTCAATACATCTTCAGTAATGGTGCCTTCAATGGTTTGCATATCCGCCAAGGGTACTTTGTGCAGTTCACAATCCAGCTCTTCCGCACGTGCCACTATGCGTCCTGTCACATGATGTGCATCACGGAACGGCATGCCCAACACGCGCACCAGCCAATCGGCAAGATCAGTTGCTGTAGCAAAACCACTGCCTGCGGCCTTCAACAATGCTTTTTCATTCGGCTCCAAATCGGCAACCATGCCAGCAGTCGCAGCAACAACCAACGAAAACGCGTTAAATGCATCAAAAGCCTGTTCTTTGTCTTCTTGCATATCTTTGGAATATGCGAGTGGCAATCCTTTCATGACAATAACAAGTGCCTGGTAAGCACCCGCAATCCGGCCAATTTTGGCCCGCACCAACTCAGCAGCGTCAGGGTTACGCTTTTGCGGCATGATGGACGATCCGGTGGTGAATTTATCCGATAAATGAACAAATTTGAATTGAGCGGATGACCAGACAACCAGTTCTTCAGCAAAACGCGACAGGTGCATGGCAGAAATCGTGGCGGCAGACAATGCTTCCAGTACAAAATCGCGATCCGATACACTATCCAGAGAGTTTGCCGTCGGGCGATCGAAACCAAGTGCCTGCGCCGTCATCTCTCGGTCAATTGGAAAAGACGTGCCCGCAAGTGCTGCAGCCCCAAGCGGACTTTCATTGAGGCGTTTGCGCGCATCTGCGAACCTACTACGATCGCGCCCCAGCATTTCCACATATGCCATCAGATGGTGACCAAATGTAACAGGTTGCGCAGATTGCAAATGAGTGAATCCGGGCATGATGACGGCAGCATGTTCCAACGCTTTTTCCGCCAGCGCTTTTTGCAAACCGGCCAAGGCACTGTCCAGTGCATCAATTGTATCTCGGACCCAAAGTTTGAAATCGGTCGCTACCTGATCATTTCGGGAGCGCCCAGTATGCAGTCGACCTGCCGCGTCACCGATCAATTCACGCAAGCGCGCCTCCACATTCATGTGGATATCTTCTAACTGACGGGAGAACGTAAAGGAGCCAGATTCGATTTCTCGCAAAATCGTGTTTAGACCGTGATCGATTTTTGCCACATCTTCCTGTGAAAGAATGCCTTGAGCCTCTAGCATCGCTGCGTGAGCCTTGGAACCTGTTATATCCTGGCGGAAAAGTGCCTTGTCGAAATCGATTGAGGCATTAATTTCTTCCATGATGGCGTCAGGCGCTGAGGAAAAACGACCGCCCCACATGGTGTTTGATGAGGAAGTAGCTTGTTCCGATGTGCCTTGCGGCTTATTTGGAGCTTTAGACATGAACCGACCTTCGTGAAAGCTGCGCGGCACCCGTGCAACCTTCAGCGAACCAACAACTAAGGTGTTGTTATGAGAGTGCTGATTTTGGCTGCCATTGCGGGCGTGATCGCGGGATCGTTGCTCCTATACGGGAAACTGGGTGGAGATGTCCATGACGACGATACAGTTGTTGCTGCCGCTGGAGCCAGTTGCAGCGCCCAAAGTGACTTTGCTGCCTCCCTTAACCCATTCATTCAAGGCGAAGTTGCAGCAGTGCAGCTGGCTGATACACCTGACTATGTTGGCGATCTTGCTTTTAAAGACCCGGACGGCAATGACGTAACCCTTGCAGATTGGAAGGGGAAAACACTTGTATTTAATCTTTGGGCCACATGGTGTGCCCCTTGCCGAGCAGAAATGCCTGCCCTCTCCAGGTTGCAAGCGGATTTGGGAAATGACGAATTTGAAGTGTTAGCCATTAACATTGACAGCCGTGGACCGGAGCGTCCATTGGCATTCCTGGAAGAGGAAAACATCGCCAACCTGCCACTATATGCTGATCAATCCACTGATATATTTAACAATTTGAAAAAACGCGGCGTGGCGTTTGGAATGCCGACAACCCTGGTAGTCGACAGTAACGGTTGCCAGATTGCGCATTTATCCGGCCCCGCACACTGGGACAGTGATGACGCAAAAGCTTTGGTTGCCGCGGCTATGGGCAAAGCATCAGGTTAGCTAATACCCTGATAGCAGTCTGATTTTTGAAAACACTTGCAGTTTTTGGGCGATGCTACCCAATACTTCTCCAAGCTAAGATATTTTTATCGAATTAAAATGCAGCGAGTATGCATTTTTTCTCAACATTCTTATTAAAAATTCAATCGAAAATTTATCAAAAAGAAATAAAAATAACTTATAGTTGTGAAAACAATAACCTAAAAATATACTTGCAAAGAAGTTTTTAATTAAGGGAACACAATCCCTTATCAGAGGAACATTTTTATCAGTCGGAGTTGAGTAATGAAACAACATACACGCTCCTTGCAGTTCAGTGCGTTTGAACTGGAAACCGATGAATTGATGGCACCGGCCGAAAGTATTCTGCAACTCATTCAACGTAGGGATACATTCGGCACTTGGAGATTTCAGACGGACAGTGGTGAAGTCTGGTGGTCTCCAAATGTCTATAAAATCCATGGACTACGCCCGCGAAAGGGTCCAGTGGACATTGAGCGCGCTGTTAAAGCATATCATCCTGATGATGTAGGCACGGTAAATTTCCTTATTGAACAAGCCTTGGAAAACAAGAAAGGTTTTGAATTTGTCCAACGGCTCACACGTGCTGACGGCAAGGTGCGCTTTGTAGAATCTGTCGGCATGGTTAAAGAGGATTCTCTAGGAAACGTTGTTTTTGTCTATGGTACGATAAAAGATATTACAGACGAGGTTTCAGAAAAGGAGATATCAAAAACGCGTGGAATGCTTGTAAATTCAATAGTCACAAACTCTCCAACGCCACTGGTTATTGTGGACCGCAAAATGAACTATTTGCAGATCAGTCCATCCTGGGCCAAGTTTCATAGAATTACCAATCCTGGGAATTTTATTGGTAAATCACATTACGCATTGATGAAAAATATTCCCGAGGAGTGGAAAACAGAGCATCAAAGAGCCCTCAAAGGAGAAATAATTCATCGAACGACTACACTAAGAATTGGACAAGAAGCGCCGCCAGATATGTTTGGATCAGTTGTTTTCCCGTGGCGGACGGGTACCGACAAAGTGGGAGGCCTCATAATAATGGTGACCTCCTTGTCAAATTCAGAGAAAGAAAATGCCCAAACTGCAGCCAGATTTGCTAATCTAATTGGTCGATCGCAGCCACTTGACAATACGCCGCACGCTTCCAAATAGTGTGTTAACGTTAATTCTTCTGGATATCTTTATTTCTAGATCTGAATGCGTAAACTGCAGCCTAGATTGAAATGATCGAAAAACTCTAGATAGATTTAGAAAACTTACCCTAACTATACACAAACAGACACGCGAGAAATTAGGCAAAGGCCTTGGAAAAACACATCAGATCAAACCAGTTCGATCACAGTGGTGAAAAGCCGGAAAAACTGATGGCTGATGCGAACATGTTGATGCAACTTGTTATGCGTTCTGAGAAATTTGGTTCCTGGCGGTTAGACATGACAACTGGGCAAGTGATGTGGTCAGAAACCGTCTATCGTATCCATGGCATGGAACCTGAACCCGGCCCAATCAATGTCGGAAAGGCAATCTCGCTTTACCACCCGGATGATGCCAAAACCGTAGAGTATTTGATAAACGACGCGATTTCTCACAAAAGGGGATTTGACTTTGTACTCAGACTAAACCGCGCGGACGGCAAGATGCGGTTCGTTGAAGCTATCGCATCTGTGGAACTGACCAAATCAGGTTCAGTCACAGCCATATATGGTGTTTTCCGAGATGTCACTGAACGTATCAACGATCGAAATATCTCTGAGACGCGCGGTCAAATGGTCAACTCAATCATAACAAACTCCCCCTCACCGCTGGTAATCGTGGACCGCGACATGCGGTATGTTCAAATTAGTCCGGCATGGGCAGAGTTTCATAAGCTTGAAAACCCAACGTCATTCATCGGCAAATCACACTATGAAGTATTGCCTGATGTACCCAAGGCGTGGCGCGAAGAGCATCAGCGGGCTTTGAAAGGTGAAGTTATTTATCGCAAAACAGCTTTGGAAGCCGACGAGAGATCAGGTTCTCGCATGTTTGGATCTGTTGTTTTCCCCTGGCGTACGTCTTCAAATAAAATCGGCGGTCTGATTATCATGGTGACCTCCCTGGCCAAATCAAAAGAAGAGAACACCGGTACAGTTCGACAAATCGCTGGATTGATGAAACATACTGGTTCCAGACAGCATCGTTTTGGTGAAATCAGGTAGAAATTGCTTAGTCACCTGAATAAGAACTTCCTCAGTCAGTAGATACACATATGCGACAAATTGAAACAAACCGCAGTACGGTTGATTAAATTTTATCTTTGTTTGCGCAACCTTTTTGCAGTAATTTGGTGGCCATATCTCCGATAACTCGGCGTAAAATTGAGCAAATCTGGATTTAGACTTGGAAACGCTTACGCGCGCACCAATTCGATGTATCAGAATTAAAAGCTGTGCAATCATTGGCTCCATCATATAAAACTCTCCCATCCTTTTGATTATTTTGGACAGAGACATGAAGCACCTAAAAATCAGCGCGCACTGAAGGGAGAGGTGATTCATCGTAGTAGCGCAGGTCAGGACGATTTCGCAGATGAATACAAAGGCTGCCGCACGGCTATTTTTCTATGGTGAAACGCTTCAAAAAAAAATCGGTGGCTTGGTAATGATGGTTACAACGGACGGCAAAATTAGAGCAGAAAACGCGGCGGCAGCAGCAAGCCAGATTGCAGAACTATACGAGTGTTCGGAAAATGAGACGGCACATTGACAGCAATCCTATATGGGAAGTTCTGTCGTATCCTTTAGGTCTTCCATGACAAAGCTTGCAGACACATCTGCAATGTCTATGCGGCGAATGAGATCCTGATAAAATTTGTCGTAGGCTTTCACATTTGAAACTCTTATGCGCAAAACATAGTCCAACTCGCCCGTCATCCGATGGGCGCCCAGGATTTCTGGCATCGATCGCACCGCTTCGCGAAATTTTTTCAACCAGTCCGGATCATGTGCATTTGTTTTGATCAGAACTATGACGGACAATCCAAGATCAACTTCGTCAGGATTGACCAACACAACACGATTGCAAATGATGTTTTGAGCTTCTAATTGCTTGACCCGACGCCAGCACGCATTGCGTGACATATGCACCTTTTCTGCAAGTGTATCGACACTAACGGACGCATCACGTTGCAAAATTCGTAAAATCGCACGATCTGTTTCATCTATACCAGAGCTCATTTGAAGGAGAGTATCCCAAAAATGAAGGCAGAGACAATCAGATAATCACACCTAAGTGTCAAAACGCTTGTCGTCTACAATACGCCCTTCTTCAAGCGTTACGATTCTATCAGCCATTTCCAAAATACGGTTGTCGTGAGTGACCATGACAGTTGTCGTACCGCGCTCCTGTCCCAGCCGCCGCAACAATGCAACAACGTTACGGCCAGATTCTTTGTCCAGAGCCGCTGTCGGCTCGTCTGCAAAGACCACCAAGGGATTTCCCACAAGAGCCCGAGCAACAGCAACCCGCTGCTTTTGACCACCTGACAGGTTTGAAGGAAGATATTTCTGTCGATCTCCCAAACCAACTAGGTTGAGCAAATGGGCGGCAGCAACGTTGTATGTATCAGCTTTTTTCGAAGGGCTTTGTCTGGCATGCACTTCCAACCCCATGCGTACATTTTGCAGGGCAGTCAGGCTTTCATGTAAATTGTGAGCCTGAAAGATAAAACCCAGTTTTTGTCGCGAGGCCGTTAGTTCTGCCTCGCTGGCATTGTTCAGCTCCTGCCCTAACAGTTGCGCACTGCCATTCTGTACGTCACGCAAGCACCCGATTAGTGTCAAAAGTGTTGTCTTTCCGGAACCAGACGGTCCCACAAGGATAGTAAGTTTCCCTGCATCTATTTCCAAGCTCACATCAAAAATTGCCTGCTTACGCGCCTCGCCCATACCAAACCAATGGTTGAGACGCTCGGTAACAATCGGAAATTTATCACCTGGATGAGCCATAGCTAGAACAAGTCCGCAGGATCTGCCCCTGCCAAGCGCCGGGTGGCAATAGCGCCTGATATCGCACAACTGGCAAGTGTGCCCAAAAACACCACTATCAGACGCGCATTGTCCATCATGATTGGCAGGCTCGATGCTTCACTGAGAAATTGATATAAAATCGTTGCAATCAATGCCCCGGGGATAAAGCCAAGCACGGCCAAAATCAGTGCCTCTTCAAATACAATGCTTAAGAAAAATGACTGTCGATAGCCCATGGCTTTGAAGGTTGCATATTCCTTGAGATGGTCTGCGACGTCGGTGGACAACAATTGATACACGATCACCAAGCCCACTATTACGCCCATCAACACACCGAACCCAAAAATCAGACCCGTTGGCCGCTCAGTTGTTTGATAAACCTGGTCGGCATGAGCCGCCTCTTCCAGCGTGCGTACTTTGACTTTGCCTGTGGGGAAAAGTTCCTGGAGTTCAGCAATAACAATATCGATATCTCGATCAGCTTCAGCTTTGAGCAAGATATGATTTGGTGCGCCGCTGATACGTTTGCCAAATAATCGCAGGAAGGTTTGATCAGAGGTGTAGGCAAACCCATCGGAAGAAAATCCGCCACCTACATCAATCGTTCCAGGTGCGGACAATGTGCGACCATTCGCTTCAAACAACATCGGATTCTGCGGCGAGATTTGCTCAAATCTTACTTCGTCGGCACCTCTGGTGCTCCTATCCAGCAGGACCGTATCAATGAGAAACAGTTTTGCAATTTCATCCCGAATGGGCTGTGCCAGAAAGGCGCCTTTGGCGGGATCTGATGCCATCACTTGCAAATTGGTAGAGCTGCCATCATCCTTCTTCCAGTTAATGCTGCCAATAAACAAAGGCAAGGAATCCGCAACACCTGCAATGCTTAGAGCTTCAAAACCTCTCTGTCGCGGAACATTGCTGCCATCTGTCAGCGAATTGCTATCCGCAGCCGATATAATGATGTCGGCATTGAGCAATGAGTAGGGAACAAGAATTGTGGTGTTTAGAGCCATCATTATGCCCAACTGAACAAACACCAAAATATTGGCGAAGGCGATTCCCGCAACTGCGGCAGCCAATCGTCCCCGATTATGTTTTAACTGAAGCCAACCAATTGGCAGCCGCCCAAGCAACCAGGAGAGAAAGGCCGTCAATTCTGCGCTCCAACATTAATTCTAGTCACGACAGCAAGGTTGGTAAATCTGTCGGCCAACGCCGAAGATGGTTTATCGAGTGTCACGATGACTTCAACCACACGGGCATCTGTATTGGCCGCAGGGTCGTCTGCACTTACAGTCTGTCGGCCAACTTCTAGGCCAATTTTCGAAACAACACCTCGCAGTGGCTCTGTAAGTGCATCAGCCACCACTTCAGCGGTCTGACCCAATTCGATCAATCCAATCTGATTCTGGAATACCTCCACCTCAACTGTCATCTCGCTGATATTACCGATATCTGCCACACCTGCCTGGCCCGGCTTCTCGCCGGGACGTACATGCACATCCAGCACGGTGCCATCAATGGGTGCAATGACCCGCGCCTTTTCAAGGTCACCTTGCGCTCTTCTCACTTCAGTTTTAGCAGCTTCCAGACTACGAGCGGCCACTACGACATCGACCTGCTTGTCAATCGTATCGCTGGTGAAGCGAGATAGCGTTGCGGCAGAGCGCTCGACATCTCGGTCTGCCTGCGTTTGAACCGAGGCTGCTTGATCCAGCGCCGCTTCCGAGACAACATCGCGCTTGAACAACGACTGGGCGCGCTCAAACTCCTGTCGGGCAATATCTGCTGCCGCTTGAGAGCGCAGCAAAGAGGCTTCAGCCTCGGCTATACTTGCCCGCACCTGTTCGCGCGTCTGATTTAGCGATGCCTCGCGTACACCCACCGTCGCTCGTGCGGTTTCCAATGTGGCTTGAAGTTGGCCAATACTGTCCAGAACCGCAATAACATCACCTTTATTGACGACATCGCCAACTGAAACCAAAACGTCCTTCAGCCTCGCATCTCCGGCGCCAAACGGCAGCGCAACAGTGATGACATCTCCAGCTGGAATAAGACGCCCCAAACCAGCTACGGTTTTGGATACAGGCTTTAGTTCTTCATCCTCACTTCCGACCAGATTTGGAACAGCGATTGGGCTGCTGGTTCCCGCTCCCGGCTGCAGTCCAAGTGTTTTAAAAAAAGCTTTCAATCCGGGCGGCTGAAAGTAAAGCCCAATGACGCCACCAGCAAACATCACGAGGATGACCAGCGGTATAGCAAACAGCTTTGAGCCGATCTTTGAAAAAAACCCTGTGCGAGTGCCCGCATGAGATTTCTGAGCTTCCTCATGGTCAATAATCAACATTGGCAAATCAGCATGATCTGACGCCATTGGCGAAATTTTGGGGCTTTGAGACACTCGCGATATCCGCTTTTATCGAGTTGGAAGTAAGCACATTCAACTTGCTTTTTATCACGTTAAGCAGATAATGACTCAAAAGTCATTAATATTTTTCTTTCTCTGGAAGTCAATTGGCTCCATTCAGAATGTCTTGTGAAAATCGCCACAGTGAATCGCTATGACAGAATCAGGTCCAGACTTACCCCCAAGACGTCGACGCAAAGATGCTCGACCGGGTGAGATTATTGATGCCGGACTAAAGGAGTTCGCACTAAATGGATTGGCGGCCACTCGTCTGGAAGACGTAGCGAAACGTGCCGGCATCGCGAAGGGCACAATTTACAGGTACTTCAGCAGCAAGGAGGATCTGTTCGTCGCCGCAATACGCTCTCGGATCGTGCTTTCAATCGAAGGCGTTGATGCCGCCGTAGAGCGCTTCGAAGGCCCAACAGACGAGTTGCTGAAATTAGTGCTGGGAAGAATCTACAGTGAATTTGTCGGAACAGACACTTCTGCCCTGATGAGAATACTAATTGCCGAAGGAAATCGGTTTCCAGACCTCATAAAACTATATCACAGTGAGGCCATTTCAAAAGGGATGTCGATGTTGAAAAGCATTGTTGATCGTGGAGTTTCGCGCGGCGAGTTTCGCGATGGGCCCGCCATAACTGAACCGCGCATTATTATCGCACCTGCCATCATGGCCGCGATTTGGCAGGCGACATTCCAATCCCACGACCCACTTCCTATTGATCGATTCATTGACGCACATATCGATACACTCCTGAACGGACTGCTAGAAAACGATCAATAAACATTATAAATTGGGATAATGTCCCGATTATTGGAAGTATTATCGTATATTTGAGACATATTACCTCAGCCTAGTTGATAACCTTGATACATATTATTAGAGCGAGAGGTTCATAGCGTGGAGATTGTAAAAAGACTGTTCGTTGAACATCCGGCATCTGTAGAAGAATCCTACTTTGAACATATGCGTTTTGCAGGCTGGTTTTCAGCAAAGCTTTGCATGGCCGGTGGCGCAGCATTTGTGCATGCACTAATACCTGGCTTGTTTGAAAAGACCGCTGGTAACATCATATGCGAGTTACACCACCGCATTCACAATCGCCGATAGATAGTTTGAGCCATGTGCAGGCTGGTTGCCTATCACGGACCTAAGACATCCCTTGAACGCCTCGTCGTGGAGCCAGCGCACTCTTTGCTGGTGCAAAGTCAAGAAGCGCATGAAGCAAAACTAGCTGTCAACGGTGACGGGTTTGGAATCGCTTGGTACGATACTCTTGCCGAACCTGGAATTTTCAAAGATGTCTTCCCTGCCTGGTCTGACAGTAATCTTCCAAGTATCTGCCGCATGGTACGTTCACATTTGTTTCTTGCCCATGTTCGCGCCTCAACGGAAGGCGAGACTTCAAGGACCAATTGTCACCCATTCATAAATGGTGTCTGGTCCTTTATGCATAATGGTGGCATTGGTGACTTTCAGTTGATACGCAGAGAGCTGGAAGCTTTACTCAACGAGAAAGACTATTTGGCGAAACGAGGCAGTACAGATTCTGAGCTCTTCTTCCTTTTGATGATCACCAACGGACTGTCAGAAAACCCGTCTCGCGCAGTTTCGAAGACAATAGACCAATGTCTTGAACTCATGAAAACAAAGCGCCCTAAACATCGCCCTCTTCGCCTGACTATTGTATTTTCTGATGGACAGGCTTTATATGGCTTCCGCTATGCAAGTGATAGCAAGTGCCCTACTCTTTATATGTCACAAGGCAAAGCATTTGCAGGAACCGTTCTTGCATCTGAGCCATTGGATGGCATGCCTGAAAACTGGCAAACAATCGCACCAAATCAACTTGTATCTATATCGATTAACCGCGTGCATAAAGAACAAATCAAACCGCTCAATATGGTTACCGCATAAAGCGGTCCGAATTTGTAGCAATTTCAAAGATGATTGGTTTTAGGCGGAGAAATCGACAGTTTCGCCAACACCTTTTGCCAGATTGCCAGCAATATTCTCCAGGTTTTGGGCACTTTCCTGTATAGCACCCACCAGTTGCTGTGCTGCCTGCTGGTTGATTTTAATCATTCGTGCAGCAGCGGCGCTCGCGACGTTGGCTTGAGCAGATGCAGACACAATTGAGGCAATAGTAGAAGGTTCCATAGTAATAATCTACAGTTGAGAAATTAAGCTGAAGTTAAATACAAAGCTTGCATTTTCAACAAAAAATCACGCGGCAATTGCTTGTGCCAGCGCAAATCTGGCCAGTTTTCCACTGCCGGTACGTGGCAAACCATCGACCTCAATCCACTTTTTGGGACGTTTATAATCCACCAGAAGCGGTGCAAGCGTTCGGTTTAACTCGTTTGGCTCAAGGGTTGCTCCCGGCATGGCCACCACATACGCTACAAGGCCTGTCCCGCGCCCCGGTACAATGCCTTCTGCAACTGCCACATTCTGGACACCTGGCAACTCGGAAATAATAGCTTCAATCTCTTCCGGGTTAGCGCGGTAGCCCTCTACATTTACTAGCGCATCCAGCCGTCCTTCGTACTGGATGTAACCGTCCTGATCTCGCTTCCCAAGATCACCGCTTAAGAACCATGCACCACGCACGGCCGCTTTTGTCGCCGCAGCATCATTCCAGTAGCTCAACATCAAAGCCGGATCAGAGCGGTGAGCTGCAATCACCCCGATCTGATTGATTGCAACATTTTTCAAACCTGCATCAGGTGCCAGAATCGCGATTTTGCGACCATTCGCAGGTTTCCCAATCGCACCAGCTTTAACAGAACAAGAAGAACCGGAGTAAATTGGGCAGGCAATTTCAGCCAGTTCATACCCATCGTAAATTGGTCGTTTTGTGGAGCTTTGCCACTGTTCACTTACCGCGGTAGGCAGAATCGCACCGCTGGAAATGGCACGTGTCATACTGGGCATCGGCGTGTTATTAACCGAACCGCTTTTCAGCGCCTGTCGATAATGCTCAGGCATAGCAACAATCTGTGTCGCACCTGTCAGTTCAACCAGAATGGGCAGTGCTTTTCCAAACAGACTGCGCATCTCTGGCGCGGACAAAAAAATGGAGGCGGCACCATGACAAAACGGATCCATCAGTCCGGTCCCAATTGATCGGCCCCAATTATCGGCACCAGTATGCAATACCCGATCCTTATCAGACAGTCCGAGCCATTCTTTCTGAAGCGCACGGCGGCCCCACAATGAACGATGCGCGTGCAATACACCGCGCGGAGGCCCAGACGTGCCATCGGTGTAGACTAGATAGGCCGGGTCATATGAAAACGTACGAGCATAAAGGCCGAGCGGGCTTTGAGAGATAAACTGCAGATCTTCAGGGCCCATGACTTTTGCGCCATCAATCTTAGAAGGCAGCATTGTTGCTCCATCATGCGCAATAATGATCGGCCGACAATCATTGGCAATGTGATTGAGATCCCGTTCAGTCAGTCTATCTGAGGTCGCAACAGGTACATATCCCCCGGCCAGACAGGCAAAGTACATGATAGGGAACCAAACGCTGTTTCCCATTCGCAATAGCACGCGGTCGCCAAGTTTGATGCCAAGGGATTGCAATCCGTTCTTGGTGCGTAGAACAACATCTTCCAAGGAAGCGTAGGTCCACACATCACTCGGTTCATGGCTTGTGCCATCAAACACCAGTAACGCGGGATGATCCGGTTTGGATGCAGCCATGCGGCCAAGCGCATATGCTGCTATATTAAACCGTTCAGGGGTTTCCTCAGTCCGCTCCAAAGATGGCTCCGATGATAGTGGGCGTTTCTACATTCGCCATCTACTTTGATACAGGAAGCCGAGCAAGGGCGCTGCTGTCAAGAACTATGTAATAACCCAACGAAAATGCCGGGTTGAAATGAAAAGTGGCACGCATTTCTACAATGCGTGCCCATAGACGAATGAGTTTAGCGTGTCGGTACCGGAGCATCACCTCGATAATCGTAAAAGCCACGGTTGGTCTTACGGCCCAGCCAACCAGCTTCAACATATTTCACCAGTAGCGGGCAAGGACGATACTTGCTGTCCGCTAGGCCTTCATAGAGCACTTGCATGATAGAAAGACAGGTATCAAGGCCGATGAAATCTGCCAACTGCAAAGGGCCCATTGGGTGGTTTGCACCCAGCTTGAGGGCGGTATCAATGGCTTCAACCGAACCAACACCTTCGTAAAGCGTGTAGATGGCTTCGTTTATCATCGGCATCAAAATACGATTTACAATGAAAGCAGGAAAATCTTCTGCAACCGTTATTTCCTTACCCATACCTTGAACATAGGTTTTCGCGGCTTCAAACGTCTCATCTTCTGTTGCGATACCACGAACCAGCTCTACCAGCTTCATGATCGGCACCGGGTTCATAAAGTGAATACCCATGAACCGCTCCGGGCGATCGGTTGCCGCAGCCAGCCTTGTTATGGAAATAGACGAAGTGTTGGAGGCCAACATCGCTTCCGGTTTCAGGACCGGACACAAAGCAGCAAATATCTTGCGTTTGATCGTTTCATCTTCTGTTGCAGCTTCAATCGCCAAATCAACCTCGGCCAAGCCTTCAATACCTTTGGAGGCAAATAGATGGCTAGCAGCGGAATCACGCTCAGCTTCTGTAATCTGGCCTTTGCTCAATTGACGAGCGAGATTTCCCGTGATTGTCGCCAGGCCGGCTTCAATGCGATCATCAGAAACGTCGTAAATATGTACATCATAGCCGGATAGCGCGCTGACATGAGCGATTCCGGAGCCCATCTGCCCCGCGCCGATAATGCCTATGGATTTGATTTCAGTCATCAATTTAACCCGGTCATAGTCTGGAAGGACCACGAATGTGTTGCACCGCAGCACAATTTGCAATCTGTTTTTTCAAGCGTCCTTAAAAGGATTGGTTAAAGGCTACACCAAAACGTGTCACAGCGCTAAACATTCATGTCTGAAACCCTTTATAATCACCAATCGCAACGAAAAAGAGGCATTTTGCATATCTGCAAAATGCCTCTTCAATTCAATTTAATTCTGCTTCAGTCGTCAACTAGACTGGTTGAGTATCAAGAGGCCTTGTCCAACTCGCTCTGCAGCTCAGGCAGTACATCAAACAAATCAGCGACCAGACCGTAATCGGCTACTTGAAAAATTGGTGCCTCATCATCCTTGTTGATAGCAACGATAACTTTACTGTCTTTCATGCCAGCCAGATGCTGAATTGCACCGGAGATACCTGCGGCAATATACAGATCGGGGGCCACAACCTTGCCAGTTTGACCAACCTGCCAGTCATTCGGTGCATAGCCCGCATCAACAGCGGCACGTGACGCACCAACTGCAGCGCCCAGCTTATCGGCCACAGGCATGATAACTTCCTGAAACTTTTCGGAAGATCCCAAAGCGCGACCGCCTGAAATGATGATTTTGGCAGATGTCAGCTCCGGACGTTCAGACTTTGCAACATCTTCACCTACGTAAGACGACAAGCCAGGCCCAGTGTCGCCGGAAACAACCTCTACAGGTGCCGAACCACCTTCCTCAGCAACGGCAAAGCCAGCGGTGCGAACAGTAATAACCTTTGTCGCATCAGTAGATTGCACAGTTTGAATGGCATTCCCCGCATATATCGGGCGCTCAAATGTATCTGCACTAATCACTGCTGTGATGTCAGAAATCTGCATCACATCCAGCAACGCTGCGATGCGTGGCAGGATATTCTTGCCGTTCGTTGTGCTGGCGGCAACAACAGCGGCATAATCTCCAGCAAGGGATACAACTAACGCGGCCGTAGATTCTGCCAGTAGATGGTCGTATGCCGCATCGTCAGCATGAAGAACTTTCTCCACACCTGAGATTTTCGCAGCATGTGCTGCAGCGTCTGCACTATCGCTACCTGCAACAAGAACATGAACGGGTGCGCCCAAATCGGATGCGGCACTCATAGCGCGCAAAGTCGGGTCGTTAAGGGCTGTTCCGTCGTGATCAGCAATCAATAATGTGGTCATCGTTCACCCTTTCCTTAAAGAACACTGGCTTCATTGCGCAGCTTGTCTACAAGCTCAGCAACATTTTCAACTTTAATACCCGCTTCACGCTTTGCTGGCTCAACCGTCTTCAAAACACTCAGGCGTGGCACCATGTCAACGCCGTAGTCGGCGGGCGTTTTTGTTTCGATCGGTTTTTTCTTAGCCTTCATTATGTTTGGTAAAGAAGCGTAGCGTGGCTCATTCAAGCGCAGATCAGTTGTTACAACAGCGGGCAGCTTCAACTTCACTGTCTGCAATCCGCCATCAACTTCGCGCGTAACTTTCATGTCGCCATCACCGATTTCCAAGACAGAAGCAAATGTACCCTGCGACCAGCCCAGCAAGGCCGCCAGCATCTGGCCTGTTTGACTGCTGTCATCGTCAATCGCTTGCTTACCAGCAATAACAAGATCAGGATTTTCTTCCTCGACAATTTTTGCAAGAATTTTTGCGACGGCTAGCGGCTCAACAAGTTCATCATGCTGTACCAGAATGCCACGGTCTGCGCCCATCGCAAGAGCCGTGCGAATGGTTTCCTGTGCTTGCTGCGGTCCAATTGAAACAACAACAATTTCTGTGGCTTTTCCGGCTTCGCGCAAACGCAGAGCTTCTTCTACTGAGATTTCGTCAAACGGATTCATGGCCATCTTCACATTGGCCAATTCTACGCCGGATCCATCCGCTTTTACACGAATTTTTACGTTATAATCCACCACCCGTTTCACGGGCACCAGTATTTTCATGATCGTCTCCAGAATGCGTGTATTGTCTGCCAAATTTGTAGCGAACCTATCGGTGCACTCCCACCCTGTCAACGACATGAAACACAAGGTTTTTATCGGAATTCCTGCGATCAGGGAGTATCGAGTTCACGGTCGAATAGAGGCACTTCACGGCGCTTTAAGAGAAGAACCAAAGCCGCACCGCAGATGAGTCCACCGATGTGCGCCCACCAGGCTACCTCGCTGTCTGCCGCAGCAAACAAATTGTAGATTTGCATCAATATCCAAGCACCCAACACCCAAAGCGCAGACAAACGTAGCGGAATGCGGCCTAAAGCCAATATCCAGACTTTAACTTTGGGATGTAAAATTAGGTAAGCTGCCACAACACCAGCGACGGCACCTGACGCACCAATAAGGGGCGCTTCCGAATTCGCGTTGAAAATTGCGTGAGCATACCCGCCGCCTGCCGCACAAAGTAGATAAAACAGCAGATACTTTATATGGCCAAGTGCATCCTCAATATTATCGCCAAACACCCACAAAAACAGCATATTACCGATGAGGTGCATCCACCCACCGTGGAAAAAGGCATACGAGACCAGTGTCCAGTCAGCAGGAATCACCACCAAATCTGGCGGCAAAGCACGCGTTTCAAACAAAACCGAAGGAATGACACCAAAAGATGCAGGCAGACCAACGCCACCCAAAAGGCCGGCCTGCGCTTGAAACACGACAAAAATAATAATGGTAATCGCAATCAACGCCCAATTAACATAAGGACGCTTTACATGGAGAAGTGGGTTCGTGTCATGAAGGGGAATAAACATAAATTGCCGGACATGTGTGAGTTGCAGACACCCTAGCGGTTTTTGCCGGGAACCCACAAGACATCAGCGCGGCCCTTATCGTTTACCCAGCGTGCAGCCACAAAGAGAAAATCAGAAAGCCGGTTAAGGTATTGCGTACAATATGGATTTACAGGCTCTTCTGCTAGAGACGCTAATTCCACTGTCAAACGCTCTGCACGCCGGGAAATTGTGCGCGCCAAATGCAGATGAGCTGACGCGGAACTCCCAGCAGGCAAGACAAATGAGCGCAGCGGTTCTAAATCGGCGTTCAGAGTGTCTATATCGCTTTCCAATCGCGAGACCTGTGTTTCAATAATGCGAAGCGGCTCATACCCAAGATCCTCGCCTTTATCCGGTGTGGCCAAATCTGCTCCAAGATCAAAACAATCATTTTGGATGCGGTTGAGCATGTCATCCAAAATAGGAAAAACGTCTGCTGTGTGGAGCCGGGCCACACCAATGGCGGCATTCGCTTCGTCAACGGTTCCATATGCAGTGACGCGTAGATCAAACTTTGTGCGACGTTCACCATTCCCCAATGCGGTGGTGCCTTTGTCGCCAGTCTTCGTATAAATCTTATTCAGAACAACCATGATGGCTCCATGCGGAGTTATTTGGAGGTGAAATACAGCAGGCTCATCATAATGATGACCGCGACAAACTGAAGGATAACACGCCAGCGCATGAGTTTTTGCGACAGATTTGAATCACCACCGCGCATCATGTTGAACAAGCCATAGAGTAACACAATGGCGACAGCGGCCAACGCAACGCCAATCAATCCTTTGGAAAGAAGTTCCATAGTTTCACACCTAGTTGAGCAAGAAAATAGACAAGTTCAATGCAGAGGCAAATAGCACCCATAGGAGATAAGGCACAAACAAAAGTCCGGCCAACCTGTCCAGCATAAAAAACAGCACCATCACCGTCGCGACAGACAGAGCGAGCAGAGCAATCACCAACAGGCCAAATCCCGGGTTCTGCGCAAAAAAGAATGCTGCTGACCACCAAACAGTAAAGACCAATTGTATGGCAAATGCGACAAGGGCCTGACGGCGCCGTTGCAAAATCCCCGCGCTGGTGGATGACACTTGCCAAATGCGCCAAGCTGCATAAGCCATGAACAGAAACAACGTTGTCCATACGGGCGCAAATATCCAGTTAGGCGGATTGAAAGAAGGTTTTGCCAAGCCTGCGTACCATGGATCAAGACTTGGCGCCGTAAGCCAAGACCCCAAGCCTCCCGCAGCCAGACACAATAGGCATAGGCCAAGCAAAACGGTCGCTGATTTCTTAGTCGCGGGGAATAAATCCAATGTTTCTACTATCTCGGTCTAATAGCTGTTGTTCTGGTAATTTCTAAGTGGGGTACTGTTGAAATTAGTCCAGTTCCAAGCAAATCTATGGGTACAGTGTTCATACATTCATTCAGTTGCGCCAAACAATGAGCAACCGGACTAATATGCGTCGCTAAGTCTCACGGTCTGCCTGCTTGGCAAGAAAACGAATGAGTGCGCGGTGCGACATGACGCGCTTTAAAAATCCCATCACATAGGTCGGTGTTGTCACATAATAGCGCGGTCGCGGTTTTGCACTTTCTACCGCATGCACCAGACGTTGTTGAACTGCCTCAGGTCCAAGCTTAAATCGGTTGGCGCCGCCACGCTTCATGCGTGCCATGCGCTTTTTGTAAACTGACACATGCGGAGAATTTTCAACATCAATCGTTTGTTCAAACGTCTCTATTGTACGGTCGACGAATTTGCTTGCAATTGGACCCGGTTCAATAAGGCTGACGTGAATTCCCGTTCCGCTCAGTTCCATACTCATAGTGTCAGACAGTGACTCAAGCGCAAATTTTGAAGCAGAATAAGCACCTCTGTATTTCATCGAAATAAACCCCAGAACGGAAGAGCATTGCACAATCCGGCCGGAACCGTTTTTACGCATGGACGGAATTAAAAGTCGCGTAAGTTCATGCCAACCGAAGAAGTTAGCCTCAAATTGAGCTCGCAGCGCATCGGTAGACAGGTCTTCCACGGCACCGACCTGCCCATAGGCGCCGTTGTTAAACAAAGCATCCAGCTTGTTGTTTGTCAGTGTCAGGACATTGTCAGCGCACAAACGGATGCTTGATTGATCTGCATAGTCCATTATCAGGGCGGTCAGTCCCGCTTCCTGTAACCTTTTCTGATCTGCCTCATTGCGCACTGTTGCAATCACTTGCCAACCGCGCTGCTGCATAGCATGAGCACAATGATTGCCAATCCCGGAAGAACATCCGGTGATCAAAATGGTCCTTGCGGTCGAGAGTGCAGGCATCATAGACAACCTCCTGTTCTGAATGGTTTTTTCTGTTTTACGCTAGGCTTTTTTCACACGTTTCTTCGACACCAGATAGACACCAAAAACCGTTAACGCCATACCGCTCAACTCAATTAGGCTCAATCGCTCTCCAAACAGGAAGAAGGCTTGAACGGCAATTGTTGGCGGGATGAGATAAATGAGGGTCGCGGCCCTTGAAACCTCTCCTTCGCGAATGAGAATAACAAGCAGACCAATGGCGCCAAATGACAAGCCAAATACAGACCATGCCATTGCACCAAAGAATTGTGGCGACCAAATAAATTCAAAGTTTTCCAGGAAAAGCGCCATTGGCAAGGTCGCGAGGAATGCGCCAAGATATTGCAAAGTGGTGATCGCACGTAAATCGCCTGATTGCAGATATCGCTTCTGGTAAATTGTACCGAGTGTGACTGACAACATCGCAACAAAATTTATTCCGATGAGAATGGTCCAGCTGACATTGCTGCCGAAGGAGAGAGACAAGTCCGCTGCAAGCTTGGGAATCAGAGCGAGCATGAGACCGATGAACCCAAGCAAAAGACCAAGCCATTGACGCCCGCTTAGCCTCTCTCCAATAATGGCTCCAGCAAGGAACGCTGTCATAAGTGGCTGCAAGGCAGCCATGATGCCCGACAATGTAGATGGCATTTGCTGATCAAGTACCCACCAGATGCCACCAAGGTAGATCGCGTGTAAAAAAACGCCCGACATCACCGCATGTAGGAAGACGTCTCTGGAAGGCCATTTGGCGCCGATTGCGAAACAGAACGCAGCCAGCAGCACACCCGCAACCGCGTAGCGCAATGTCAAGAAACTAAGAGGCTCTGCATAAGGGCTAGCATATTTTGCGACAATCCAGCCCGTGGACCAGATCAGTACAAACAACGCAGGAAACAGGAAAAGTAAACGCTTATGCGTCACTAGACAACTTCAATTCATGATTTAAAAGTGGGAGACTTTAGACAGAAGGCCAGTTGGTGGTTGGAAGTTAGCTCCAGCCACCTTTATGAGTTTGGTAGAAAATGTGTCGGCCAATTTTGGTCAAACGCTTCATTTTCTTCGCCCAACGTGGGTTCACGTAAGTTGCATGGTAATGCGTAGACGAGCCAACGACACGAGACCATGACTTGCCACGTGTCACGCTTTTCGCAACTTTAGCAGCTTTAGCATAAGATTTTTTGTCAGTCACCTTGTCACGAATACCATCGCAAGCAAATGAGAACTGGCAACGATTGCGCCATTTTTTGTTCTGATAGACCACACCGCAAATTGTAGATGGGTATGCAGGTGCCTTAACCCGGTTCAGAACAACTTGAGCTACGGCTGCTTGTCCAGCGACTGGCTCACCTCGTGCTTCGAAGTAAACTGCAGCTGCGAGACAACGCTGTTCACGGCGCGAGAAAGCAGCGCGTGGAATCTTGTTCTTAGCCCACCAGTGATCTTTGGTTCCAAGCTTTGGACGAACCACTGCAACGGTCGCGATGCTGTCTTTCTTTGGAACAGCCGAAATATCCGGCTTGATCATTGGAATGACGCCAGCAATCGTGACCTTGGATTTAGTAGGCGCTGCTTGTTTGGGTTTTGAAAGGCTGGTGGCCACAAGAGACGCTGTTTTGACGTCACCAGGAACTTTGATTTCTTTTCGATCACGCGCTTTTGCAGCGGCAGCAGCGTCCCCAACAGCAGTGTCGGGCGATTTGGCTTCACCAGGAATGTTCAATACCGCCGCAAACGGAGACTTGAACTCTTCCATATTCTCAACAGGTGCATAAGCAACGGCAACCTGCAATGGTTGTTCAGATGGCGTAGCAGTGACCGTCGCCGGGCGCGCTTTCTTGGCATCCGCGACCATAGTCCGGGAGCGCTCGCGCAAAATACCTGGTGCGTTAAAATGATTAGTTGCAAGAGCGATCTGACCTTTGCTTGGCCAGCCTGGAGCCGCAAGCACCGTGCGTGGCAATGCCATTTCATCAACTGAGGAAAATAAATCCCGCAACTCAAAAATGTTGCCGGAATGTGGCAGGTCAGGATTAGGCTCTGACGCAACTGCACGGCTGCGCGTCATCAACAAATCCGCTTTAATGCCGCGATTGACTTCCCTGTGAAAATCACCATCGGCACCTTTAGAAGCAGTCTTAAGCGCTTTTCCAGGATTTGAAGTCAGAACACCGGAGGAAGCAACAGGCTGGTCAAACTCCACACTGGCCGCATGGACAGACGTGCGTTCCATCGGTGTCAAGAGTATAGACGCATCTGCCTCAGTAAATTCGGTAAATTCCGGAAGGCTGGATTGCGATGGTGTTGCACAAAGCAGCAAGCCACCCAAAGCGGTGGAAACTGCCAACCCAGCAAGGCGCGCGCTGCGTTGCGCTGCAATTGCACGTTCATGGGCTCGTGCGCGTGCCAAAACAGCAGCTCGGCGCTGCATCGCTGCGCGCCTCTTAGCCGCAGGCGATAGGGCACTTTCATCAATACGAATTGCAGGAATAGGCAAACCATCTGCAACCTGTGAAGCTTTACGCGACATGCTCATCCAAAGGGTACTCCAACGCAACGCGAGCCCTTTTGCATCTTCGTCCTGTAGTGACGCTTGGTCACCGTCCATAATGAAATCAGACGGATCAAGCACGTCCTCCGGCTGATCTGCCAAAGACAGAACCGAAACTTGATGCAAACTTTGAGGCCTCAAGGACCGATCTTTTTTCATTAGGCGTGATTAACCTTGAGTTTCGGTTAACGAGTTCGCGAAAACTTTGCAGTAATTTGTTTGGATTTGGTTAACCATACCTATTTTTTCTCAAATAGCGTCCCGCACGACGAAGCAGTACGTCTTTGTAGGACACTATCAAATACCACCACGCCGGACTCAATCTGAGACCAAGCGTCACAAACTACAAAATTGTGGCTTTGAAAAGTCTGTTTAGAGAAAGAATAACCAGCGCCCAACCATACCCATATCGACAGCCAACTTTAATCAGAAATTAGCTCTTGCCGCAACCCGGAAAATCACACCATGTTTCACAGTGTTACTGCAAACCAATGCGCACAACTCATGCCTGCGTTCAGGATGATTTCCCCAACGCAGATTGCGCCGCCGCAAGCCTTGCAATAGGCACCCGATACGGAGAACATGACACATAGTCCAAACCGATGCTCTGACAGAAGTTTATTGACGCTGGATCCCCGCCGTGTTCACCGCATATTCCCAGTTTTATATCAGCACGTGTCGCTCTTCCTCGCTGCGCACCCATACGCACCAATTCACCAACACCATCTTGGTCTAGACTGACGAATGGGTCCTGATCCATCAGGCCCTGAGTGGTGTACGCGCCAAGAAAAGCTGATGCATCATCACGGCTAATGCCAAAAGTTGTTTGGGTTAAGTCATTGGTTCCAAATGAGAAAAACTCGGCAGACTCGGCGATCTTGCCGGCTTGCAGCGCGGCTCGAGGCAGCTCGACCATAGTGCCAACCTGATAGGCAATACTTCTGTTATTTTCTTTCATAACCATCTGCGCAACAGCATCAATACGCGTCTTAATCAGATCAAACTCTGGTTTGATTGAAACTAGAGGAACCATTATCTCAGGTGTGACTGGAGCGCCTGTCTTTTGTGCAGCAGCAATAGCCGCCTCAAAAATTGCGCGCGCTTGCATGTCCGCAATTTCGGGGTAGGACACTGCTAACCGACACCCGCGATGCCCCAGCATTGGATTGAATTCATGCAAAGCGGTTGTACGAGCCCGGATTTTCTGGACTGGCAAATCAAGCGCTTTGGCCACATCTTCCATATCAGCTTCTGATTGCGGCAAAAACTCATGCAAAGGTGGGTCCAATAGTCGAATCGTTACCGGTGTACCACGCATAATATCGAACAACTCTGTGAAGTCCGCCCGCTGCATCGGAAGTAGCTTGTCTAGTGCAGCCCGCCTGCCAGATGCATCATCGGCCAAAATCATCTCGCGCATGGCCATAATGCGGTCGCCATCAAAGAACATATGCTCCGTCCGGCACAGGCCAATGCCTTCTGCACCAAAACTTAACGCCATGCGCGCATCTGCTGGCGTCTCCGCATTTGTACGCACGGTCATGGTGCGGGTTTCGTCGGCCCATTCCATCAGCGTTGCAAAATCCTCGGACAGTTCAGGCTGCAACATGGCAACCTCTCCATCAAGCACCTGACCGCTCGTACCATCGACGGTAATCACATCACCTTTGTTGAAATTCTTGCCCGCTACACTGAGCGTTTCGTTACGCATATCAATGCGAATCGCACTTGCACCAGAGACGCACGGTTTGCCCATGCCGCGCGCAACCACCGCTGCGTGGCTCGTCATCCCACCACGAGCGGTCAAAATACCTTCAGCCGCATGCATACCGTGAATGTCTTCTGGGCTGGTTTCAACCCTCACCAGAATAACTCTGCCCCCCTGCGCCTTTGCCTCTTGAGCATCGTCCGACGTAAAGACGATTTCGCCACTCGCTGCACCTGGCGATGCCGGAAGGCCCTTGGCGACAATATCGCGTATGGCGGAAGGATCAATTGTTGGATGCAATAATTGATCCAGCGCCGCAGGGTCAATCCGCATAACAGCTTCCTGCCTCGTGATCAGACCTTCACTTGCCATATCGGTAGCAATTCTTAGTGCAGCTTTCGTGGTGCGTTTGCCCGACCGTGTTTGAAGCATCCACAGTTTACCCTCTTCGATAGTAAACTCCAGATCCTGCATATCGCTGTAGTGCTTTTCCAATTGATCGCAAATCGCCTGGAATTGCGCAAATGCTTCTGGCATCTCAGACTCAAGTGATGGCTTATCAGAATCGGCGGCGACACGTGCCGCTTCAGTCAAATTCTGGGGCGTCCGAATGCCTGCCACCACATCTTCACCCTGGGCATTGATCAAAAATTCGCCGTATAACGTGTTTTCACCGGTCGATGGATTACGTGTGAAGGCAACGCCCGTGGCGGAACTTGCACCCATGTTACCGAATACCATGGCTTGTACGTTAACCGCTGTGCCCCAGTCCGCTGGTATGTTGTTTATCGCGCGGTAGGTAATCGCACGCGGAGCCATCCAGGATTGGAAAACAGCGCCAATACCGCCCCAAAGCTGATCAAAAGGGTCTTGTGGAAACGGTATTTCCAACTCGGTTTCAACCAAACGCTTGTAATCGACGACGATCTGCTTCCAGTCTTCAGCGGTTAGGTCAGTATCCAACACATAACCCGCACGGTGCTTGAAGGTTTCCAGAATATCTTCAAACGCATGATGGTCCAGGCCCATCACCACATCGCTATACATTTGAATGAAGCGGCGGTAGCTGTCATAGGCAAAACGAGCATCGCCAGATTGTTTCGCAATAGTCTCAACGGAGTTGTCGTTCAGGCCCAAATTTAGCACTGTATCCATCATGCCAGGCATGGAGCTGCGCGCTCCAGATCGGACCGACATCAACAAGGGATTACCATCATCACCAAACCGGCGCTTGGTCAACTCAGAAATTGCTGCAAGTGCGTCCTCGACCTGATTTTTTAACGTGTCAGGAAAGGTTTTTTCATTGTCGTAATAATACGTGCAGACGTCGGTAGTAACTGTAAATCCAGGAGGAACTGGAAGGCCAAGAGAGCACATTTCTGCGAGGTTTGCACCCTTTCCACCCAACAATTCCCTCATATTGGCAGCGCCTTCAGCGCGGCCATCACCAAACTGGTAAACCCATCTGTCCACAACAATCTCTCCCCAGGAATGCTTTGACGGTTCCGCTAACTAACGTAACGGAACATAGGCGTAGCGCGCCGCATGCTGCAGCGCAACACACAAAGGTGGCTAAAGGGTGATAAAATCGGTTCAATACGACGAAAGATAGTGAAACAGGGCGAAACCAGCGAAGGAAAATCACTCTATAATTGTGTCTAGACCCAAATCCAGGACAGGCGATGAGTGTGTGATCCAACCGGTAGAAATATAATCCACGCCTGCCTCTGCCTTTTTGGCAATCGTGTCCAACTTGATACCGCCGGAGGCTTCAGTCTTGGTGGCGGGATTTATCTTGGTCACCATAGCCACGGCTTCCTTTAGAGTTGCCGCATCCATATTATCAAGCAACACAACATCGGGCTTTGCAGTTAGGGCTTCGGCAAGCTGATCAAGGGTATCGACTTCAATCTCTATCTTTACCAAATGGCCGATATACTTGCGCGCAGCTTCTATTGTCGAAACCACACTGCCAACCACCGCGATATGATTGTCCTTGATGAGAATGGCATCATCCAAACCAAAACGGTGATTTGCTCCACCGCCACATCGCACCGCGTACTTTTCAAAGGCCCTGAGACCAGGTGTCGTTTTGCGTGTGCAGACAACTTTTGCTTGGGTGTGCGCAATCTTGTCCGCAAACTGCGCTGTAGCCGTCGCAATCCCGCTCATATGACCAAGATAATTTAATGCAACACGTTCTGCTGACAGCACATCACGCGCACGGCCCTCAATACGGGCCACCGCAGAGCCGGGCTCAACTCGGCCCCCATCGTCAATCTCAGTTTCAAAGGAAATATTGGGACTAATCGCGGCAAATGCTGAACGCGCCAGTGGCATGCCGGAAACAACGCCTGTTTCACGCGATGCTATCACCACTCGCGCGGTTGCATTGGCAGGTATGGTCGCAAGGGTGGTAATGTCACCGGCACGGCCAAGATCCTCTTGCAAGGCAGCGCGAACAGCATCATCCACCATAACACTTGGCAGTTCGGGGAGATTTGTCATTCAGCCTCGCAGGATGTTTAAATTATGCAGCTTTGAGTGTGGCGCCTGCCACAATCCTATCGACATCTTCCAATGTCACGAAGGTACGATGATGCCAAGCGTCTTGTGCTTCCGGGAAATCCAGACGCATGTGGCCACCCCGGCTCTCTTCACGTGCATAGGCAGCGGCAGCAATCGCCCGCCCAACACGTACCATATTCGCCAATCTCGGTATCAGCTCCCGATGAGATAGATCCTCAAAGATATTCAATGCTTTCCGCAAACCCGTACCATCTCTCGCAACCCCTACATGATCAGACATGGTCTGTCGGATTACCCGCACGATATCTTCATCTACTGCGGATTTGTCGACCACCTCTGGCATAGGCTCATCCGGCCAGTTGTGACGTTGCGGAGTTGGAAGTGTCCCTTGAATATCCTCAGCAATACGTGTCGCAAAGACCACCGCTTCCAACAATGAGTTGGAGGCAAGCCGGTTTGCGCCGTGCGCACCTGTTGAGGCGGCCTCACCGCAAGCCCATAACCCATCAATCGAACTGCGCCCACGCACGTCCACATGAATGCCACCCATGTGATAGTGCTCTGCCGGAATGACAGGGACTGGATCGTTGACCGGGTCGATGCCGGCTGATTTGCAAGACGCATAAACCGTTGGGAAATTCTCTGGAAATTTATCGCCAACACTCTCTCTGCAATCCAGAAAAGCTCCCTTCCCTGACAGCACTTGCGTATGAATTGCGCGCGCAACTATATCACGTGGAGCTAGTTCAGCATCTTCATGAATGTCCAGCATGAATCGCTTGCCATCATTGTCGATGAGAAACGCACCTTCGCCTCGCAAAGCCTCTGTTGCCAGAGGCGCAGGGTCCCTGCCAATATTGATAGCCGTAGGATGAAATTGCACAAACTCAAGATCAGCAAGAATAGCGCCAGTTTCCGCCGCCATGGCAATGCCACCACCGCGTGCTTGCTGTGGATTTGTAGTGACAGCATAAAGCCCACCAACACCGCCAGAAGACATAACAATAGCCCGCGCCGGCAGCAGAATTCGGTTGGTCAAGCCCCCGCGTAAATCCTGCGCGACGATGCCTGTGATCTCCTTGCCTTTCTTGCGAAGTTGCTCCCCGACAAACCCCTCAAGGACGCGAATTGATGGCATTTTGCGAACGGCTGCAACCAGAGCACTCATAATCGCTGCCCCGGCCATGTCGCCACGCACACGAACAATGCGGCGCTCTGAATGTGCGGCCTCACGCGACAGTTTCAGATGGCCTTCAAGATCTGTATCAAACGGCACACCAAAGGATAGCAGGTCATGAATACGGTCCGACGCCTCGCTGGCCATTACTCGCGCGATTTTCTCGTCAACCAACCCTGCTCCTGCGGCTATAGTGTCGGCCACATGAGATTCTGCACTGTCACCGGGAGACATGGCAGCTGCGATGCCACCTTGCGCCCAAGCAGAAGAAGCACCTTCGCCAATCGGGGCGGATGTAAGAACAGTAACCGGGCGTGGTGCAAGCTTGAGAGCGCAAAAAAGCCCTGCAAGACCGCCACCGACGATCACTACATCATCTATGCCACCTTCGCTTTGCGGTGCTACAACCTGAATCATGGTGGATCAATTCTTCCAGTTAACCATGCGTTCGACAGACTGACGCGCACGCTCGGAAACGGATGGGTCGATCAAAACCTCTTCTTCCATATTGAGCAGACAATCCAAAATGTTTGACAATGTGATGCGCTTCATATGCGGACATAAATTACAGGGCTTCACAAAATTCACTTCCGGAACTTCAGCCGCCACATTACTGGCCATTGAGCACTCGGTTACCATCACAACCTTCTCGGGCCGTTTATCTTTAACCCAGTTGATCATATGTGCGGTTGAGCCGGTAAAATCTGACTCCGCAACCACATCGGGCGGACACTCTGGATGCGCAATAATCTTTATGGTGGGATCATCTTCACGGTATTTGCGCAGTTCCTCTCCGGTAAAGCGTTCATGCACCTCACACGCACCTTTCCAGGAGACGATCTCAACATCGGTCTGGCTGGCAACAAAACTCGCCAAATACTGATCAGGAAGGAAAATGACTTTCGGCACACCCAGACTTTCAACAATCTGGACTGCATTAGAAGAGGTACAACAGATATCAACTTCCGCTTTTACATCGGCCGTTGTATTGACATAGGCAACAACGGGCACACCAGGATAGGCCTCGCGGAGCAAGCGAACATCTGCACCATTAATGGATGACGCCAGTGAACACCCGGCGCGGCTATCTGGTATGAGAACGGTCTTGCTTGGGTTCAGCATTTTTGACGTTTCCGCCATAAAGTGCACACCACATTGGACGATGATTTCTTCATCAACTTTTGTGGCCTCAATAGCCAGTTGAAGGCTGTCACCAACAATATCTGCGACACCGTGAAAAATCTCGGGCGTTTGATAATTATGCGCCAGAATGACGGCATTGCGATCTTTTTTAATCTTGTTGATTTGATAAATTAGTGGTGCAAAAGCTGGCCACTCAATTGCCGGAATCTGGTCTTTTACCTTCTCATATAAAGGCGCTGTCACCGTTGCAATTTCATCTGTGTAGGTCAAATCCGGCATTGGCAGGGTGCCAAACCGTTCCGCCGCAGTTTCATTGGACGCGTTAGACGCAACCATCGGTGCAGCACTTGATGTTGATGTGGCAGGCATAGCGCCCCTCCATCCTATAAAATCCGTGCGGATTTAATGACAAACGAAAAGTTGGCGCAGTTCGAAACCGTCGAGCCGACTTATACTCACATTGAGTATATATAGATTTTTACGGACTTTGCAACCGTACACACAACATGCCCTAAACCCTCAGCCCTGGCGCCGCTCGTTCCAGCAACACCTCTTTCCTGAAACGGAAAAGTTGCGCTGGCCGTCCGCCGGTTCTGGCACTTGTTGTTCCAGTTGGCTCCACCAAGGCGTTAGTCTCCACCAATCGCCTGAAATTCTGCTTGTGCAAATGCCGACCGGCAAGTGCCTCAACCGTTTTTTGCAAATCGGTTAGGGTAAACTCCGGCCCCATCAATTCAAAGACTAAAGGACGGTATTTTAACTTGGCACGCAGGCGTGAAATTGCGGTAGCCAGAATACGCCTATGATCAAACCTCATAGCTCGTCCGGAACAGGAAAAATCTATTCTTTCAGATGCAGCATCAACCACAGCATCACCTCTGTCTGCGGCAGCTTCCTCTATAAGCCCTGCCTCATAAAGCAGCTCATAACGGTCCAGAACCCGCTCATCATCCCAGGTCAAATCGTCCAGCGCAAAGGCAAGTTTCAGGCGTTTTCCTCGTGACTCATCATCTTTACCTGCCCATTGCTGAAGTATTGGCAGAAGATAAGAATCCAACATTTTCGGACGGCCTGCTCTCCAGTCTTCCCAAGGGAAATAAATATACCAAGGTTGAAAAGAGGCCCCCGAGCGCTGAAGCGCGATCGCACTTTCTTCATCATCGGGCGCTGCGCCTCGACTAAGCGCCAGGTAACCAACGGAAACAACGTGATCCCCTTCATCGTCCGGCCGCGCATGACGACCTCGATCTCCAAAAGTGTAGAGTTGCTCGACGTGGCCAATGTGCAATCCGGCCTGCGCCTTTACGAACGCTCTTAGGCCAAGTTCAAAAGTTCTGTGACGCAGAGGATCATACGGACCAAAGGGCAACATGTCCTTACAATCGGCCCTGTCATCTTCTCGGACAGTCAGAATGAGTGGGGTTTCTTTTTGCAGCCCGACAATCGCCGCACTGAGACCAATAGTAATAGGTGTTCCGTCAGATCGCGCCATCGACATCACCAGAAATTCTCAGATGGAAAACGCTACCCTCATAACAATCAACCCCTCGGCCGATTTTCTCTACAGCCTTCACCATTCGGCCATTTCGGTTGAGCAATGCGTCAGCAAACGAAACGAGCCTGATATTTGGTGTTGCTTCTGGTGACCGATTGCGGATCGTATTTGCAATCAGCTCTTCGTCCAGATCGGGTCGCAGCATACATGTGGCGATCATGGCACCAGCCGTTGAACGACTAACTCCTGCCCAACAGTGCACAATCATGGGCGCTTCTTGATTCCAGCCTTCAATAAATGTCATGAATTCTTGGACGTGTACTTCACCAGGCGGCAGCAAGCCTTCGGTCGGTTCGACAATGTCATTAAAACCTAGAAACAAGTGATTGTTGGCCTGAACCAACTCCGGGCGCGGGACATTTGTATCCGCATTGATGAGGGTTGCCACATGGCTGGCACCACTATCCTGCACCGTCTTAGCCAGTTTATCTAATGAACAGACATAGATGGCACCCATCAGAAAATTCCCTATCGAGACGCCCCGAGAGGGGCAATCAAAGTTTCAAACAGCAGTAAAAATGCATCCTGCGCTTTGTGCGCAGGTAGCGGTGCCAGCAAGCCTGACACATCATCTAATGTTACACCACGCGGCCTGCTGAAAAATCGGTCAGCTTCCTCATCGGAAAAGCCTGCCAAAACGGTTGCCTCAAAAAAAGCAGCCATACGATCACAGGTTTTAATTGAACGATGTTCGTTCTTGGACAATTCAGGCGGTAGAGAAAATCGCAGGTGAATAGCTTGTTGAAGCCGATTTTCCACACTTTTGTAGTCCCCACCCATTACGGCCTTAAATGGCGAAATCATATCGCCAACCACATATTCAGGTGCATCGTGCAGTAAAAGTGCCAACTTCCAGTAGGGCTCTGAATCAGGAAAGAGCTTTTCACCTATCTTGGCGACCAAAAGCGAGTGTTGAGCGACAGAATAGGCATGCTCCCCAATGGTTTGACCGTTCCACCGAGCCACTCTGGCGAGACCATGCGCAATGTCTTCAATCTCGACATCCAATGCGGAAGGGTCCAGAAGATCCAATCTGCGCCCGGAGAGCATGCGCTGCCAGGCTCGGGCAGGCTGATTTGCTTTTTGCGATTTCGCTACACCCATGAAAATGTCACCCAGTCAGGTACTGCCGGCGTCAATCTAACGCTCCCCGCATTGATAAAGTGCCCCTCTTCCAGTGCATCGTTCACCTTATCAAGGCGTACCATGGCAAGACCATTTTGATCACTAACACTACCAAGCGTGCCGATGCTCTTCTTTTCGGATTGAATATCCGTTCCAGGCTCAGGCATTAAATCTTCAGACGAAACCAAAACAATACGCTTGCGGGCTGTGCCGCGATGTTTCACCCGGGATACGACTTCCTGACCTACAAAGCAGCCTTTGTTAAAGGCCACACCTTGCATTTGATCCAGATTTATATCGTGTGGAAATACATCGCCGTAAGCGTAGTCCAATGGTGCTTCCGGCACGCCAAGAGACACTCTTTTAGCTAAATATGATAAGGGCTCATCCATCACAATATCTTCACCCGCCGAAGCTGCACTAATGACCGCATCTGAAACATAGGCGCGATGCCCAAGACCGATGTGGCGCGGATCGGCAACGATTGTGCCTGGTAGGGTCGGCAACTCTTCTTCCGAGGCTGAGGGCAAAAGTGCTACAACGGAAAGCTCTTCGCTCACATCTTTCAGCTGCATATCAGAGCGCAGCTTATACATGCTCATACGCTTCAAAAAGTCCGGCGCGGCATCTGCCAGTGTGTCGAACAGGAAACCATCATCCATTGGCACGATAAAGAAATCGAATAAAACCTTGCCTTGAGGGGTTAAAAGCGCGCCAAATCCGCTGTCTTTCGTCTTGAGAATATCCATATCAAAGGTAATGAGACCTTGAAGCAGCGTTTCCGCATCAACCCCTGTGATATGGATAAGGGCGCGGTTTTCAAGCTGGATAGCTGCAATGGACATGAATGACGGACCTCATTTGACGGATATTGGGCACAGAACTTGCCTTGCCACAACGATACAGACTAGGTAAGCGCAACAAGCTGAATGGGCAAGCACCGCAACCAATTTCAGGAATACAGAAACATGGCGACCTTCGACACAATTTTCAAAAACGGTACCGTTGTAAATCACGACGGAAAAGGCTTGATTGATGTTGGCGTGAATAATGGCAAAGTCGCTGCACTTGGGTCTATTGCTGCGGAAGACGCAGGAGAAGTGATCGATTGCACCGGGTTACATGTACTGCCAGGTGTGATTGACAGTCAGGTCCACTTCCGCGAACCGGGTTCAACTCACAAAGAAGATCTGGAATCTGGCAGCAAAGCGGCTGTTATGGGCGGCGTGACAGCAGTGTTTGAAATGCCAAACACAAATCCAACCACCACCAATGAAGCAGCCCTTGCAGACAAAGTATCCAGAGCCACCAATCGCATGCATTGCGATTTTGCATTTTGGGTCGGTGGCACGCGCGAGAACGCGCACGAAATAGCGGAACTGGAACGTCTACCAGCAGCGGCTGGCGTCAAAGTATTCATGGGCTCGTCGACAGGCAATCTACTGGTTGAAGACGATGATGGAGTTTCTGCCATCTTGTCTCGCATTAACCGCCGCGCTGCGTTCCACAGCGAAGATGAATTCCGTCTGCGCGACAGAATGGACCAACGCATTCCGGATGATCCCTCCAGCCACCCCATTTGGCGTGATGAAGAAGCCGCGTTGTTATGCACCAAACGACTTGTATCGATTGCACAGAAAACAGGTGCGCTTATTCATGTACTGCATATTTCAACCGCCGCTGAAATTGACTATTTGAAAGGCGTGAAAGACGTCGCCACTTGTGAGTTAACGCCACATCATCTGACGCTTTCCTCAGATGACTACGCTTCCCTTGGAACATTGTTACAGATGAACCCGCCCGTTCGTGACAAAAGCCATCGCGAAAAATTGTGGTGGGGTCTTGATCAAGGTATCGCAGATGTACTTGGCTCCGACCATGCGCCGCACACCTTGGATGAAAAGGCTAAACCTTATCCGGAATCACCCTCTGGCATGACCGGTGTGCAAACACTTGTTCCAACCATGCTGGACCATGTCGCCAATGGGCGCTTGTCGATTGAGCGATTTGTTGACCTTACAAGCCATGGCCCTCAGCGCATCTTTGGCATTGCCAACAAAGGCCGCCTTGCCGTTGGGTATGATGCCGACATGACAATTGTGGATTTAAAACGAGATGCAACCATTGAAAACAGTTGGATCGCCTCCAAATGTGGCTGGACGCCATACGACAAGAAATCGATTCAAGGCTGGCCAGTCGGGACAGTTATTCGTGGCAAGCGGGTTATGTGGGAAGATGAGCTTGTCACAGCATCCAACGGCGCTGCTGTCCAATTTCAAGAAAGCCTTTCAAGGTAAACAGATAAATCATGAGCGTAGCTGAAGCCACCGCTGCAAGCGGCCCTGAGTACTTGCGTCGTAGAACCTTTGCCATCATCTCACACCCCGATGCCGGTAAAACAACGTTAACCGAAAAATTGCTGCTATGCGGTGGTGCCATTCGCATGGCCGGGCAAGTACGCGCGCGTGGAGAGCGTCGCCGCACCCGGTCTGATTGGATGAAGATTGAGCAAGATCGCGGCATCTCTGTGTCATCCACAGTAATGACCTTTGAACGCGATGATATGACGTTCAACCTTTTAGACACGCCAGGTCACGAAGATTTTTCTGAAGATACTTATCGCACTCTCACCGCTGTTGATGCCGCGATCATGGTGATTGATACTGCCAAAGGCATTGAGCCGCAGACGCGGAAATTGTTCGAGGTTTGCCGTCTGCGCGACATCCCGATCATCACATTCATGAACAAGATTGACCGCGAAGCGCGTGATCCATTCGAGCTAATCGATGAGGTACAGGAAGAACTGGCGCTAGACTGCTCTCCTGTGGTTTGGCCGCTCGGTTCCGGGTCTACATTCCAGGGCTGTCTGCACCTAAAAACAGGCGTATTCTTGCACAATGCCGGCCCGGGAAAGCCAGCTGAGCGCATTCAGACCACAGGTATAATGGATGAAAAACTAAACGATTTGGTAGACTCAAATGTGCTGGAAGAAGCCCGTGACAGTGTTGAGTTGGCAGCCGGTGGCTACACCGAATTTGACCATGAGAGCTTTCTAGAAGGTCACTTAAGCCCCGTTGTTTTCGGTAGCGCTTTGCGCGAATTTTCCGTGAAAGAATTATTGGATGTCATCGCAGATTTCGCACCGCCGCCTCAGTCACTAACAATCGAAGGCGGGGAAATCGGCCCGGCAGACAAACCGGTTTCTGGATTTGTGTTCAAGGTACAAGCCAATATGGACCCAAACCACCGGGATCGCATCGCATTTTTGCGGCTTGTGTCAGGCCATTTCAAGCGCGGCATGAAACTGAAACATGGCCGCTCCAGCAAACCGATCAATATCCACTCCCCCTTGATGTTCTTTGCCCAAGACCGTCAGGTAGCTGATGATGCCTGGCCCGGCGATGTGATCGGGATTCCCAACCATGGCACATTGCGTGTAGGCGATACGTTGAGCGAAAAAGAGGGCATTCGCTTCACAGGCCTGCCAGCATTCGCACCGGAAATTTTGCGCCGTGTGCGCCTTTCCAACACGAGTAAAACCAAGCAACTGCGTCAGGGGCTACAGGACTTGGCGGAAGAAGGCCTAGCTCAGGTTTTCAAACCGTTCCTGGGATCGCAATGGATTGTCGGCGTGGTTGGGATTTTGCAACTAGACGTGATGGTGGATCGCATTGGGAGTGAGTACGGAGCGGAAATCAGCTTCGAACCAGCCCCATTTACAACTGCACGCTGGGTTACCACAGAGGATAAGAGTGCTTTGGACGCATTCCGCAACATAAACCAAACAGCCTTTGCAGAAGATCGCGATGGCGAGCCGGTTTACCTGGCCCGCAGCCAATGGGAACTAGACCGCGTAGTCAAAGAATATCCTGAATTGACGTTTAAGAAGACCCGTGAACTATAGGCTCAACTTTGCCCTTCGGGCTTCAAACAGAACGATGCCAGTTGAGACCGCCAGATTCAGGCTATCTGCCTGACCATCCATTGGAATGATCACAAGCTGATCGCACGCATCGCTCAATGCGTCAGTGAGTCCCTGTTGCTCATTGCCCATTAAAACGATGCCGGGCTCTCCGAAGTCAGCTGTGCGATAATCAACCGCGCCCGCAAGATGCGTCCCGACAACACGCACACCAGAACGTTGCTTCCACTGTAAGAACTCGCCTTCAGATGCTTTTGCGAGTGGTACATGGAAAATCGATCCCATTGACGCGCGAACAGCCTCCAGAGAATAGGGGTCCGTGCAATCACCTACCAGAATAACGCCCTTCGCACCCACGCAATCTGCTGTGCGCAACACAGTACCTAAATTGCCAGGATCGCGAACACGATCCAACGCAACCCAAACATCATCACCACTAGGGCGGATTTCTGACACGTCCTGAAAACGTTGTTCAAAAACGCCCAGCACCATCTGCGGATTGTCTTTGCGCGAGATCTTTTCAAGCACTTGATTAGAGACTTCCAGAACCGAACCGCCAGCAGCGCGCACTTTAGCGGCGGCTTGTGCAATGGCGTCCTGATCGGCAACAGACTTTCCGTAAACGATATCCCGAATACGCCACTTTTGCTGCAGGGCATCAGTGACCAGTTTCAACCCCTCACCCACAAACAGATTGGTTTTATTTCGATTTTTACGCAGCGACAGCCCTCGCAAGTCTTTGACGATTGGGTTTGAGACGCTCGTGATCTGCTTGACCTGACCGGATATGCGTTTTTCAGCTTCCATCGTTCAAGCCTCCCAGCGGCTGTAAAGAGATGTAGAAAGCCGACGATACGCTTCGCTGGCATCTTCGGAATTTTGAGTAAGAACCAACTCGCCACTGGTAAGTGTCCCACCCATATCTGTGACACGGTCACGCATCATTTCATGAGCCATAAAAAAGCTGGCACGGATGGCATACGCCGTCAGAATCATAAAATCAGCATTCGGAGATAAAATGGCGCGGCAATCATCCATCAGCCCTGGAAGATCATCCATAACCTGCCAGACCTCTCCCTTGGGTCCGCGGCCATATTTAGGAGGGTCAAGAATAATACCGTCATAAAAATTGCCGCGTCGCCCCTCGCGGGCAACAAATTTCGCGGCATCGTCACAAATCCAGCGAATGGGTTTTTTATCAAGGCCAGACAAAGTCTGGTTTTCGCGAGCCCAGGCAATCGCCTTTTTCGAGGCATCCACATGGGTTACCTCCGCACCTGCAGCAGCAGCGACCAGCGATGCAACACCGGTATATCCAAACAGATTCAACACCTTGAGCGGCTTTTTGGCTGCACGAATACGGTTGGCAAACCACCCCCAATGCGCGGCCTGCTCGGGAAACACACCCACATGGCGAAAGGCCGAAAAGCGGCAGATGAAGCGAACTTCATCAAAGGACATTGTCCACTCATCATCAAGACCCGGCGCACGTTTCCAACGACCTGCACCCTCTTCATCTTTGTCAGCGGAGAAAATAGCCTGTGCATCATCCCATTTGAGCGGTGTGCTGCGTTGCCAGATTGCCTGCGCATCCGGGCGGTCAATGATCGCTTCGCCATACCGCTCCAGCTTGCGGCCCTCGCCGCTGTCAAGTAGGGCGTAGTCAGACCAGCCGGATGTCTCCAGCATTTTAATTTCGTTCTTCATTCTGGCTCCAAAACCGATTGCGGCGGCTATAGCAAAAATTCTTTCCAAAGCCCAACAACTCAATTGATAAGCACAAAAGTCTGCAAAACCGGGCACACCAGCGCACGTATTTTTGAAATTGTTTGCTACCCGCCAAATGTCAACACAAGTCTTCACCTTAGGAGAAAGTTCTGCGCAAAAGGAAAGGTGCACTTGCTGATCTACAAACCTTTGTGCAAGTTACATCAAACCCAGAATTCAGGAGTTCACAACATGGATATGTCAGGCGAATATCGCATTTCAGCGCCTCGTGAGACAGTGTGGGCTGCTCTAAATGATCCCGATATTTTGAAAGAGTGCATTCCCGGCTGCGACAGTTTGGAAAAAACATCCGATACGGAAATGATTGCCTCGGTCACCACAAAAGTCGGGCCGGTGAAGGCAAAATTCAAAGGCTCAGTGACACTGTCAGATATCAATCCGCCAGAAAGCTATAAAATAACTGGCGAGGGCAAAGGCGGCGCTGCAGGATTTGCAAAGGGCGGCGCTGACGTTTCTCTGACGGAAGACGGTGCCGAGACCCTCCTCAACTACACAGCCAAGGCGCAAGTCGGCGGCAAACTCGCACAATTGGGATCCCGGCTGATTGACAGCACTGCCAAGAAAATGGCCGACGAGTTCTTTGGAAATTTTTCGAAAAAACTCAGTGCTGATTCCGACGCACAAACGTCTTCTGTGCCAACTTCAGAAGAAATTGCACCGAACGATGATACTGACATAGGCCATGGAGATAATATTTCAGATGTCACGCGGGAGATAGGTGAAGCTGTTCAGGATGCCGAGGAAGCTCTCGAAACTGAAGCGGGGCGCGGGACGCTAGGTGGGCCCACGATGTGGGGTATCATCGCGCTTGGAGCAGTCATCGTCTTGCTGATGGTTTTCAATATGGGTTAGCATCACTTAATGTGGCTCAAGAGACATTTTTGGGGCCAACAGGAAGTTTGAGAAAGCGACGTCACTAAAATAACTTCACGTCTCATATGTAAGGGACTAAAAAAGGCACTCGACCCTTTCGTCATCAAATCTTCCATTTTTGGAGTTGGATTAAGCCTGTGACCACTATTTCAATGACCTTAAACGGACAGCAGGTCTCTGCTGATGTTGAAGACCGCACACTGCTGGTAAATTATATTAGGGACCAACACAGCCTGACAGGAACGCATGTAGGCTGCGATACATCTCAATGTGGTGCTTGCGTTGTGCATGTGAACGGAACCGCTGTCAAAAGCTGCACAATGCTTGCTGCGCAAGCCTCCGATGCCAATGTCAAAACCATCGAAGGTTTAGCTGTTGGAGAAGAGTTGCACCCCGTACAGGCAGCTTTCAAAGAACATCATGGCTTACAATGTGGGTTTTGCACACCTGGCATGATAATGGCGGCAGTTGCCATGATAGAACGCCATGGCACCGAACTTGATGAAGCAACCATACGTGCAGAATTGGAAGGCAACATTTGCCGCTGTACTGGATACCACAATATTGTGAAGTCAATTAAAGCCGCCGCAGATGAGATGACAGGCCGTTCCAGCCAGGCTGCAGAATGATCAAGGGACATTGAGCATGTATGAGACCAATTATCACCGTCCGCCCAGCGTTGACGAAGCAATAAAACTGTTTGCGAATTGTGATGACCCTCAGTTTTTATCCGGAGGGCAAACGCTGCTTCCAACCATGAAACAGCGTCTCGCAGCGCCTTCGGACGTTATTGATGTCAAACAAATCGACGCCCTTGGCGGCATCAGAGCGTCTGCAGATGCCGTGACAATTGGTTCTGCGGTAACACACGCGGCGGTCGCCAATTCACACGATATTCAGGCAGCCATACCAGCTTTGGCAGAGCTGGCCTCCCATATCGGTGATCCTCACGTACGTAACATGGGCACACTCGGCGGCTCTATCGCCAACAATGACCCAGCGGCTGATTATCCTGCTGCGGTGCTAGCACTTGATGCCACCATTCACACCAATACACGCAGCCATACTGCAGCTGATTTCTTCACCAGCATGTTTGAAACCTCACTTGGTGAAGGTGAACTGGTTACAAAAATCTCCTTCAAAATTCCTTCGAAAGCCGCCTATGCCAAATTCGCGAACCCCGCCTCACGCTATGCAATGGCAGGCGTTTATATTGCACAGCATGAAGATGGAGAGATACGTGTTGCTGTTACTGGCGCAGGTTCAGATGGTGTGTTCCGCCACCAAGAATTGGAAACTGCCCTGGCTGAAAACTGGTCTTCCGCTGCTATCGAAAACATCAAGATCGATGAAGACGCAATGCTGTCGGATATCCATGGATCAGCCGCATACCGTGCAAATCTGGTAAAGGTAATGGCGAAACGTGCGATGGAATCACTCACTTGAGGTGACGTGCCGGATTACAAATTTCCCCACCCTAAAGCTTAAAGTACAAATTCCATATTGTAATTTTGCTCTGGCAATATTTGCCTGTCAGACTTAACATGTATTAAGGCGCAGAAATCAAACCGGCTGAACCATCTAAAATGTGGCTTGGCGAAATATAGGTTCTTCGCATTTCATGACGTCACCGATCACTCCTGATCAGCAAAAAACCGCGCGTAGCGAAGTGAATACTCTGCTTGCGAAAATTGCGCTGAATGATCGCAATGCCTTCAACGAATTGTGGGAACGCACCTCCGCGAAACTATTTGGCGTGTGCCTCCGTATCTTAAAAAATCGCAATGAAGCGGAAGAGGCTCTTCAGGAAGTCTACGTCAAAATTTGGCGTAAGGCTGATAGTTATGCACCTTCAAACTACAGTCCAATGACATGGCTGATTTCTATTGCACGAAATGAAGCGATTGACCGACTGCGGGCCAAAAAGCCAGCAACGGTGGATATTGAGGAAGTTTATGATCTTGCGAGTGATGCTCCAACTCCGGAAAAAGCTGCAATCGCGGCATCAGATCTCCAGCAGATCAATGCCTGCATGGAAGAGCTTCAGCCAATTCATGCCGCTGCTGTACAAGGTGCATATTTGGAAGGATATTCTTATCAAGAGCTAGCTGACACCTATGAGATTCCCGTCAACACGATGCGAACCTGGCTGCGCCGCAGCCTTATAAAATTGAAAGAGTGCCTACAGCGATGAGCGCGCAGGACAAACAGCCACAATATGATGATGCAACGATTGCAGAATATGCAATTGGTGTGCTGCCTCATGTCGAACGTGTGGCATTTCAAAAAGCGCTGAAGACCGATCAGGCCCTGCAGGAACGCTTACGGATTTGGGAAGAAGAAATGGTGCCTCAGTCGGACACCATAGAGCAGATACCAGCACCCCAAAGTGTATTTGATGCTGTGGAAGATCGCTTATTTGAAAGAGAACAAACGACACAGACATGGTGGTCTGGCCTCAAAAACTGGCGTCTGCCAGCTTTGACATCAGCAGCTGCAATTCTGTTGCTTGGTCTCTTTGTCTGGAACGATGCACGTTTCAACGGCGAAACAAACAATATGTATCTCGCCGACATCACAAATCAGTCCTACGAAATCCAAATTGTCGGTATTTTTGATCCCGATACGTCAGAGTTCAACTTACGGCGACTTGTCGGTGTACCTGAACAAAACCGTGATTTTGAACTCTGGTTAATCGATGGCGATTTAGCCCCGGTGTCACTCGGCGTCATGCCGTCAGATAAAATCACTACAATCGTAAAAATTGATCCTGATTTGTCAGATGCGCTGTTGCGCGGCCTACTGGCAATCAGCGACGAACCGCTGGGTGGCTCACCCACAGGCCAGCCCACTGGAGCGGTCCTCGCGACAGGGAAAATCATCAAGGTGTGATTTTTTCAAATTTTCTGAAACTATTTTGCGCGGCGTCTCGTGTCTCCCAATGTCCTTCAAATCTACAGGGACTAACAGGAGATAAAAATGACACTTTCAAAAACACTGCTTGCAGCTTCCACAGCACTTCTCATTGGCTTTGGCGCAAATGCAGGTAACGCAGCATCACACGCAGGCAACCCAATGGTTGGCGGTGGCGAAATGCTTGTCGAAAAAAATATTATCGAGAATGCGGTAAACTCTAAAGACCACACAACTTTGGTTGCGGCAGTCAAAGCTGCAGGCCTTGTAGAAACGCTGATGGGAGAAGGCCCATTCACTGTATTTGCACCGACGAATGACGCCTTTGCAGCTCTGCCCGACGGCACCGTTGAAACTCTGTTGAAGCCAGAAAATAAAGATCAGTTGACCAAAATCCTCACATGTCACGTGATTGCTGCCAACGCCATGTCTGACGCCATTGTGAAGATGGTTGATGAGGACAATGGCATGCATCCTGTTACTACTGTTGGCGGATGCAAGTTCACTGTCATGTATGAAGGCGACACGGTCATGATCAAAGACGGGCAGGGAAATGTAGCCAAAGTAACTATTGCTGACGTTAAGCAATCTAACGGCGTGATACATGTGATCGACAATGTTCTGCTGCCAGCTTCGTAAGGACCAAAGTTTGTTGGCCAGCGAAATAAGTTTTGTCTGACCAGCAAAGCCCCTGAAAAATTCGGACTGCGCCCTGTTACGGGTTTTTCGGGGGCTAAACAATAACACGCCAACCTGCAAGGAAGAAGGAGACGAGATATGACAAGAAGAAAATTTCTGATGGGTGGTGCGGGCCTGCTTGGTATTGCTGGGATTGCTGGTGCTCTTCAATTGAAATCAACTCAGAACGTAAATGCTGCAGAAGGCAGTTTTGAAATTACAAAAAGTGATGCCGAATGGCGTAAAGTGCTGGGCAGCGCGGAGTTTGATGTTTTGCGCAAAGAAGCAACTGAACGCCCGCACAGCAGCCCATTGAACAAAGAAAAACGTGAAGGCACCTTTCATTGTGGTGGCTGCGATTTGCCGGTTTACTCGTCAAAAGCGAAGTATGACAGCGGCACCGGCTGGCCGAGTTTCTATGAATCTCTTCCTGATGCCATTGGCACAAAAGAGGACAACAAGCTTTTCGCGACCCGCACAGAGGTGCATTGCCGCCGTTGCGGTGGTCACTTTGGCCACATTTTCAACGATGGTCCGCAGCCAACAGGCAAACGTCACTGCCTGAATGGATTGGCGCTCAAGTTCCAGGCCATCTGAGCAACAGCCTGAAGGATCCGGCGTTCCATCAAAACCAAAAAGACACGTTCTGAGACAGAACCATGGAACGCCTGATCCATACCTTGGCTGTGCAAATCGTTTGTTTGTGGATTACCTTTGTTTCAGCCCTTTAATGCTGGGCAAAGGCGCGTTACAAGATATGTTCAGATTTTTGAACGTACGGATTTGTAAAATGGCTTACCCAGCAAGGCTTCGCGCTCTTCTCTTAAGTTTCATTGCCGCATCAACACTTAGTGTAGCTCCTGCATTTGGACAGCAAGCAGCTGATGCTGTTGCGCCAGAAACAGGAACAAGCGAAGCAGAAGAAGCGCCGGTAAGCATCGACCTGATTGGCACTGAAGCGGCAAATGTTCGTTCCAGAAATTGGATGATTGCGACGGCAAATCCGATCGCTAGCGAAGCAGGCGCTACCATTTTGCGCAATGGTGGCAATGCTATTGATGCAATGGTGGCAGTACAGCTGTCGCTTGGCCTTGTGGAGCCGCAATCTTCTGGCATAGGTGGCGGTGCTTTCCTCGTATACTGGGATGCGGAAAATAAACGCCTGACAACGTTTGACGGACGCGAGACAGCACCGATGTCGGCAACGCCAACATTGTTTCAGGATGAAGAAGGCAATCCTCTAAAATTCTTCGATGCTGTGGTGGGTGGTCGTTCTGTCGGTGTACCTGGAACTCCTAAATTGCTGGAAGCGGTACATGGTCGCTACGGATCCATGCCCTGGGCAACTTTGTTTGACGGTGCCATCGGCATTGCTGAAATGGGATTTGCGATTTCGCCGCGTCTGGCTGCTTTGATTGAAGCGGACAAAGACCGGTTATCGCGCTTTGACAGCACAAGAGCATATTTTTTCGATGCAGATGGAGCGCCGCTTAAAACGGGAGACAAACTGGTCAATCAGGCTTACGCGGATACATTAAGAGCGATATCTGAGCAGGGAACCGATGCGTTCTATAGGGGCCCGATTGCAGAACAAATAGTGGCGGCGGTGCGCTCTGCACCTGGAAATCCCGGTGTTATGACCATGGAAGATTTGGCCGCATATCGATTAAAAGAACGCGCGCCCATCTGCCTTGATTATCGTGGTTTTAACATCTGCGGCATGGGGCCACCCTCCTCTGGTGCGCTGACAGTTGGCCAGATTTTGGGCACGCTCCGCGCTTATGATTTGAAAGGCTTGGGGCCCAACAGTCCTCAGGCATGGCGCCTTATCGGTGACGCCTCGCGCCTGGCTTTCGCGGACCGTGGTCGCTACATGGCGGATCATGACTACGTGCCTATGCCTACACAAGGCTTGATAGCTGATGGGTATCTAGCCAATCGGGGTGTGTTGATGCGCGAAAACCGGTTGGAAGAAGTTGCACCCGGTGAACCGGAATTTGATCACGCGCTGTATCAGGCAGATGACGAATCTATTGAGCTTCCATCAACCAGTCATTTCGTTATCCGCGATACTGCAGGCAATGTGGTGTCCATGACAACCACCATCGAAAATGGTTTTGGTTCTCGCCTCATGGCTGGTGGATTTCTATTGAACAATGAACTGACCGACTTTTCATTTCGCACACATAAGAATGGCTACCCGATTGCTAATCGGATTGAGCCCGGAAAACGCCCGCGTTCTTCAATGGCACCAACCATTGTCATGCAGGGCGGTGTGCCATATCTCGCCATTGGCAGTCCTGGAGGCAGCCGCATTATTGGATATGTCGCAAAAACCCTAATTGCCCATATCGACTGGGGCCTGAATTTGCAAACGGCAATCAACATGCCCCATCTAGTGAACCGCTTTGGCACATACGATGTTGAAGCAGGTACAGCGGCTGAGACTTTAGCCCCAGCGTTGGAAGAGCTTGGATATGAGGTGAATGTTCGAGATTTGAATTCTGGCCTGCATGGTATTCATATCGGCGAGAAGTGGCTGACCGGTGGTGCCGATCCACGGCGTGAAGGTACGATTATCGGCGAATAAGACATGTGGCAAAAAAGCGTGGTGGATCCATTAAAGTTCAACATGCAGAAAGAGCACTATGTAGGAGACGTGCGTCATCTGATTTGGATAGACGACACAGACTGGCCGGAAAGTCTGGACTATGACAAAATCAGGGCGACTCTTGAGGCCATGCTGCCGCGAATAGAAACAGCATTGAAACCAGGTGACAGCGTCTATTCCGAGTTGCGCAAGGAACGACCTGAATTTGGAATTGGTGTTGGCGATTATACAGGTGTCACAGAACTCATACTTGATAAAGTCAGCAAGCACTGGCTGGTGTTAACCTCCGAACGTAACTCTTACCAGCAGACAGCGGAACTTTCGACAAAGAGCCTAAGTGATGCACTTACATTTTTTCTGATCAGATGTGGACTGTGGCCGGAAGGACTGGAGTTCCTGGCATCCTGCAGCACGCCAGAACAGACCGATCAGGGAAAGTATTTTGATAGATTTGAAAGCCTGAACGCTACAATATCCAATCTTGGATGCGAAGTAACCCTGTCCGATGGTGCGTTGACAAGCGGGATGTATCGACTGTTTTCAGTACAGAATAATTTTTGCATCTCCAATGAACGAACAGCCCGAATGTGCTGGATTGAGGAGTTTTCACTGGCCAGCAAATGCATGTTAATTTGCTGCTTTGACAAACAAATATTGGCAGCAGATGAGCATTCACTATTTGCGACTAGATAAAATCTCGCACAAGTCTCTAGGTTCGCTCAGTACAGGAAAACAGCCCACCAGACTTACGGGCACGTGCTTCAACCGTGCTGGCAAGACGTTGATGCCCCTCACTGGGGTTACGCGGGTTGCGACGTAGAGGGTTTGGCAAGGCTGTCGCCAGCAAGCTCGCTTCTTTGATAGAAAGTCTAGCAGAGGTTTTTCCAAAGTAACGCCTGGAGGCCGCCTCAGCACCGTAAACACCGGGGCCCCACTCCACCACATTCAAATAGATTTCGGCCGTTCGGCGTTTGGACCAAACCAGATCGCCATACATGGCGAGCGGCACTTCAAGACCTTTGCGGATGTAAGAACGGCTTGGCCACAAAAACAGATTTTTCATCAATTGCATGGTCAAAGTGCTTGCGCCACGCGGTTCGCCGCCGTCGATCAAATCATCAATAACAACCTCTACCGCCTGCCAATCCACTCCGTTGTGCAAGCAAAACCGCCCATCTTCGCTGGATAGAACAGCGTTGATCAAATTGGGCGACATGTCATTTATGGAAATCCATTGACGCGAAATACCATGCCCCTGAGCAACGCGCCACAACATGAGATTGGTAAATTGAGGAGCAACAATTGTATAAGCTGGCACCAAATATATTGGTGATAAGATCAACAATAGAAAGATGATGATCAAACGCCGAAACCAGGTTCGGATAAGCGCGCGCGGTCGAGTTAGACTACCGCCCAGTACCCAACGCCAGAATTTTCCCGATAATGTACCCCGACTGGCCAACGCTCTTTCCGACCTATTCATTTTCCTTTGCAACCCAATATAAAACTTACAACAAGGGTGCTAATAGAGAATCAATATTATTGCATTTTCAAACTTATGATTTTCGCTTCCCGCATCTCTAATGAAATCCAGAATGTCTTCATAAGTACAAAAGCTCGACGATTAGCTGGCGCGCTGGTATCAATCATCCAAATTTTTTAACTGGAACAACCAAGCCCATGACACCTGACAACTTGCTGAAACACATTGCTGATCATGGGCAACAGATCAATGCTTTGCTTGAGCGAGAAATCTCAAATCAGGAAAATAACGGTGCACCCCGACATCTTGTAGACGCTATGGCCTATGCAACACTCAATGGCGGCAAGCGGCTCAGGCCATTTCTTCTTGTGGAAGCTGCCAGCCTGTTTGGCCGACGCGATGATGGCACTTTGTTGGCAGGAGCCGCTCTGGAATGCGTCCACAGCTACAGCCTCGTGCACGATGATTTACCTGCACTAGACAATGATGATCTTCGACGCGGTCAACCGACAACGCATAGGCAATTTGACGAGGAAACAGCAATTCTAGTTGGGGACACCTTGCAAACCCTCGCGTTCGAATTGCTAAGCCGAGATGAAATTCACTTAAAACCAGAGGTCAGACTAAAAATTGTATCTGGTCTTGCCATAGCTGCAGGCGCCGCTGGCATGGTTGGCGGTCAGATGCTGGACCTTGCAGCAGAGGGGCGCCATGGTGCGAAAGCGCCCAGACAATCAGAAGGCACCATTAAGGACATGCAATCCATGAAAACTGGTGCATTGTTGAGGTTTGCGTGCACGGCCGGTGCAACGCTCGGAAGTGCCTCCAAAGCCAATGTAGAAGCATTGAGCCGCTTCGGTGACGTTATTGGCCTCGCGTTTCAACTCGCGGATGATATTCTGGATCGAACTGGCAATGCAGCAACACTTGGAAAACAGGCTGGCAAAGATGCTGCAGCGGGAAAAGCAACTTTGGTGGACTTCATGGGTCTGGAAAAAGCAAAAGAGCATCTGGCAGCCCAAGTAGCAGAGGCTCACAAAATTTTGGAACCGTTTGGCAAGGACGCGGACACTTTGAAAGCTACCGCCAGTTTCATCGCTTCTCGGCAGTCGTAGCCATGCCAGAAACCTTTTTCATTTCTGACACGCATTTCGGTCACGAGCGAATAATCCATCTCAGTAGACGCCCGTTTACTTCAGTTGAAGAAATGAACGAAGCGCTCATAAAGAACTGGAATGCAGTGGTGGGCCCCAAGGATGTGGTTTGGCATCTTGGGGATTTTGGCATGGGATCTGATACTCCATCACGTGAGTTTGCAAAGCGCCTCAACGGTAAGATTCATCTCATCGAAGGCAATCACGACCAGAAAACCGTTCGCGATTGCGCTGACTGTTTTGCGTCAATTGGCCTAATGAAAATGATCTCCATTGATACACAAAAGGTATTGCTTTGCCACTATCCTATGCGTGAATGGGATAAGGCATGGCGCGGGTCATGGCACCTATTCGGGCACGTTCATGGCCGTCTGGACAATGAACCTTTCTCAAAAAGCATGGATGTCGGCGTGGATAGCAATAACTATCATCCAGTGTCTTTTGAGCAAGTCCGGGAATATATGGACGAACAGCCTACTTTTGCCGAATTCACCGGGGGCGAATTACGAGCACATAAACCCTGGAAAGAAGAGAACTAAAGGCGTTCTGGCAAAGCTAGATGAGACGGTCGGGCTAAACCCCAAACCTTTGCTCAATGTACCGGTCAACCATAACCCGAAAATCCTCAGCAATAGTTGCGCCGCGCAAAGTCGCGGCTTTTTTTCCGTCAATAAATACAGGCGCTGCCGGGTTTTCTCCGGTGCCTGGCAATGAAATACCAATATCCGCATGCTTGCTTTCGCCAGGACCATTAACAATGCAGCCCATGACGGCAACTTGCAAAGCCTCAACGCCAGGATATTTCTCGCGCCATCCCGGCATGTTTTCACGTAAATCTTTCTGGATTTGTTCGGCCAATTCCTGAAAAACGGTGGAGGTAGTGCGTCCACAACCTGGGCAAGCGGCCACAATTGGCACGAATGAGCGGAATCCCATAGTTTGAAGCAGCTCTTGTGCCACTTGGACTTCCCGGGTGCGATCTCCGCCTGGCGCTGGCGTCAAAGAAATCCTGATCGTGTCGCCTATGCCCTGTTGCAACAAAATACCTAGCGCCGCAGAAGAGGCAACGATGCCCTTGGACCCCATACCTGCTTCCGTGAGACCAAGATGTAGCGCGTAGTCGCAACGTTGGGCCAATTGGGTGTAAACCGCCACCAAGTCCTGCACCTGACTGACCTTGGCAGACAGGATAATCTTATCTCGTGGCAAACCAATATCTTCGGCAAGCTTGCCAGAAATCAAACCCGATTGAATAATCGCTTCATGCATCACTTCCGATGCAGAAATTGGCTCGTCGGATTTGGCGTTCTCATCCATCAAACGTGTCAGCAAGCTCTGGTCCAGAGACCCCCAGTTGACACCAATGCGCACTGGTTTGTCGCGTTCGATAGCCGCTTCTATAATTTGAGCAAACTGTTTGTCTTTCTTGTCGCCAAAGCCAACATTACCGGGATTAATCCGGTATTTGGCCAGCGCATCAGCACAAGCCGGATGGTCTGCTAAAAGCGTGTGGCCAATGTAGTGAAAATCACCAATCAACGGTACATCAATGCCAAGAATGTCCAGGCGCTCGCGGATCACGGGCACTGCAGCCGCGGCCTCATCCCGATCTACCGTGATGCGCACCAATTCTGAGCCGGCCCGCGACAATGCTGCGACCTGCTTTACGGTCGCGTCAATGTCGGCAGTATCTGTATTCGTCATGGACTGCACAACAATTGGCGTGCCTCCGCCCACCTGAACACCGCCAACTTTGACGCCAACACTACCTCGGCGCGATAAGGGTTTGGAGAGATAGTCCATTCACAATATCCGAATTTGCTGCAACGTTTGAACAAACGTCTCAATTCAGCAGTCAACAAGCCAGATCAAACGATTGTGCGTTGCAAAATAATTTATGCGATCCCTATATAGGTGGAAATTCAATAAAAGGCACGGGAACAATTCATGTTGCAAGGTAAGAACGCAGTCGTCACCGGTTCAACGTCCGGTATTGGCCTTGGAATCGCACGGCAACTGGCGAAAGCAGGTGCCAATGTCGCGATTAACTCCTACACGGACAGCGAGGAAGATCATAAAATCGCGGCCGACCTGGCTCAGGAATTTGATGTTAAGGCAATCTTCGTCAGTGCTGACATGTCAAAAGCAGATGCATGTGTCTCCTTGGTAGAAACCGCCAGCAAGGAACTTGGAACGATTTCTATCCTAGTAAACAACGCCGGCATTCAGTTCGTTTCACCCGTCGAAGAATTCCCTCCACAAAAGTGGGATGCCATAATGGCGATCAACTTATCTTCTGTATTCCACACCACACGAGCTGCTGTACCGGGAATGAAAGAGAATGGTTGGGGTCGCATCATCAATATTTCTTCTGCGCATGGCCTTACCGCATCACCGTATAAATCCGCGTATGTAGCTGCAAAACATGGTGTGGTGGGTTTCACGAAATCTGTGGCGCTAGAGCTGGCAGAGCAGAATGTAACCTGCAACGCAGTTTGTCCTGGCTACGTCATGACGCCGCTCATCGATTCGCAAATTCCTGAGCAGATGAAAACCCACAATATGGACCGCGAAACGGTTATTCGCGATGTGATGTTGGCACGCCAACCAACCAAGGAATTTGCAACCACCGAGCAAATTGGCGACATCGTCGCGTTTCTTTGCAGCGATGCAGCGGCGCAGATTACTGGTACGCCACTGTCGGTTGACGGCGGCTGGACGGCGCTCTGATTGTGCCAAATCCAAACGGCAAACTTATAAATCTTGCACTCCAGGGTGGCGGCTCCCACGGGGCTTTCACCTGGGGTGTTCTGGATGCACTGCTTGAAGCTGGCACTTTCGACATTGAGGGTATTTCCGGAACAAGCGCAGGCGCAATGAACGCAGTTGTCCTTGCGGACGGCTTTGAGGATGGAGGCATTGACGGTGCGCGAGAACACATGGAACGTTTCTGGTTGGCGGTAAGCAAGGCCTCGAGCTTTTCACCTGCACAACGTACATTGATGGACATGATGTTTGGCAATTGGTCGCTCGATATGTCACCGGGCTACCTGATGAGCGATGTTATCACGCGCTTTTACTCGCCGTATGATTACAACCCACTGAACCTCAATCCATTACGCGGTATTCTTGAGGATCTGGTGGACTTCGACAGAGTTCAGAATTGCAAGGGCGTCAAGCTATTTTTGGGTGCCACAAATGTCCACAACGGCAAGGTGCGCGTTTTCGATACGCCAGAAATTACCGCTGACACCGTTCTGGCGTCCGCGTGTTTGCCCTACCTGTTTCAAGCTGTCGAGATCGAAGGTATTCCGTATTGGGATGGTGGATTTATGGGCAACCCGGTCTTATTTCCATTCTTTGAAAATACAAAGAGCAACGATATTCTTCTCGTTCAGATTAATCCAATTGAACGTAAGGAAACGCCCAAAGCAGCGCGCGATATTCTGAATAGGGTCAATGAGATCACCTTCAACAGCTCGTTGTTGAGGGAATTCCGCGCCATGGAATTTGTATCGCGCCTGATCGACGAAGGTAAATTGTCAGAACCGGAATACTCTAAAATTCGAATGCACCGAATTGCATTGGAAGATGATCAGTCACCATTGCCAGCATCTTCAAAGAACAATGCCGAATGGCGGTTCCTAACACATCTGCGCGACAGGGGCCGTGCCGCGGCGCTTGCGTGGATGGGTGAAAATTCCAAACATGTGGGAGAGAAGGCGACCATCGATTTGCGGGAAGCTATCGCCTACACCTCGCAGGGGGAGGCCACCGGCTTCTAAACCCGCAGCACCTGCAAAAACTCCACTGTCCTGGCTAAAATCCAGAACAGTGGAGATGAAGTGCTGGTTTAACTGACTGCTTCAACGACTACCAAAAGGTCTTTGGCATCAATTTGATCTCCGGCCTTCACCAATACATCCGAGACCTTGCCGTCCGCATCTGCGTGAATGGCAGTTTCCATCTTCATCGCTTCGATTGACAACAGCACATCGCCAGCAGCTACTTCCTGCCCGGCTTTCACATTAATCTGCGAAATAACGCCCGGCATTGGGGCCGCCACATGGGCCTCATTTGCGGGATCTGCTTTTTGGCGCATAACAACGGCATCAGCGCGATTACGATCAGGAACCTTGATGATGCGAGGCTGGCCATTGAGTTCAAAGAAAACGCGCACCATGCCATCATCGTCTGCATCACCGATGGCCTGACAACGCACGACAAGTGTCTTGCCTTGCTCCAGCGTGACCATAATTTCATCGCCTGCTTCCAATCCATAGAAATAGACCGGCGTTGGTAATACACTGACAGGACCATAAATTGCCTGCGCCCGCGCATAATCGGTAAATACCTTTGGATACATGAGATAGGACGCAAGCTCATAATCACTGACTGGGCGCTCGATAGCTGCTTCAATATCCGAGCGTTCCTGATCCAAATCAGCAGCAGGCAACAATGATCCAGGAACAACTTCAATCGGCGTCTCACCTTTCAAGATTTTTTTCTGCAGATCCTTGGGCCAACCATTGGGCGGTTGCCCAAGATCACCATGCATGAGTTGAACAACTGACTCGGGGAAAGCAATATCTTTGTCTGGATCTTCCACGTCCGCCACGCTTAACCCTGAAGACACCATCATTAGCGCCATATCGCCCACGACCTTGGAAGATGGCGTTACTTTGACGATATCTCCAAACATCTGATTTACGTCTGCGTAAGTCTGTGCAACATCGTGCCATTGGCTCTCAAGACCAAGTGACCGTGCTTGCTCTTTCAGGTTAGTGAACTGCCCACCTGGCATTTCGTGCAGGTAAACCTCAGATGCGCCAGCCTTCAAGTCTGGTTCAAATGCCGCATATTTATTGCGAACGGCTTCCCAATAAAAAGAAATTTTCCGAATAGCTTTCGGGTCCAGCCCTGTGTCGCGTTCCGACCCTTTTAAAGCTTCCACAATGGAGCCAAGACAAGGTTGGGATGTCAGACCGGAAAAGGCATCCATTGCGGCATCAACGGCATCCACACCTGCATCAACAGCGGCCAAAACAGTCGCTGCCGAAATGCCGGAAGTATCATGCGTATGGAAATGAATCGGCAATTCAGTTTCGTCGCGAAGTGCCTTGATCAAAACTGTCGCAGCCTTTGGCTTTAGCAGTCCAGCCATATCTTTCAGGCCAATAATGTGCGCGCCTGCAGCTTCGAGTTCCTTTGCCAGATTAACGTAGTATTTTAGGTCATACTTGGCGCGATCCGGGTCCATGATATCGCCGGTGTAACAAATTACCCCTTCGCAGAGTTTTTCTGCCTCACACACCGCATCCATGGACACACGCATGTTTTCAACCCAGTTGAGGCAATCAAACACGCGGAAAAGATCAATCCCACCCGATGCGGCCTTCGCAACGAAATCCTTGACCACATTGTCAGGATAATTCGTGTAACCGACACCATTAGAGCCGCGCAGCAACATTTGAAGCAACAAGTTTGGCACTTCATGGCGGATTTTCGCCAGACGCTCCCACGGGTCTTCCTGCAAAAAGCGCATGGCGACATCAAAAGTGGCACCGCCCCAGCATTCCAGAGAGAACAGATTTGGCAAAGCGGTGGCGTAAGCATCCGCTACATTGACCATATCGTAAGTTCTCATGCGAGTGGCCAGCAAACTCTGGTGTCCATCGCGCATGGTTGTATCGGTAATCAGGGCGCGCGTTTCGGCCCGCATCCACTTTGCAAAAGCCTCTGGCCCATCCATATCCAGACGTTGTTTTGTGCCAGGTAGAGGCTCTCCTTCAAACCGCGGCACAACAGGTTTTGCAGCTTCAGGGTCAGGGCGGCGACGGTCCTTAGCCTCTGGATGACCGTTCACCGTCACATCCGCGATGTATGTCAGTAGCTTGGTCGCACGGTCTTTACGTGATGACGTATCAAACAGCTCGGGAGTGGTATCAATAAACCGCGTTGTATATCGGTTTTCCTTGAAATCCGGGTGGCTGATAATGTTCTCAAGGAACAACAGATTGGTTGCAACACCGCGAATACGGAACTCGCGCAATGCACGGTCCATCCGCTGAATCGCTTCCAGATAAGTTGGTGCCCAAGACGTAACCTTCTCCAGCAAAGGATCATAGAAACGCGTGATCACGGCTCCAGAATAGGCTGTCCCACCATCCAGCCTGATACCGAACCCTGTAGCGCCACGATAGGCAGTTATACGGCCATAATCTGGAATGAAGTTTTGTTCCGGATCTTCAGTCGTAATGCGACACTGTACTGCATGGCCGTTGAGACGCATGTCACCCTGCTTAGGGACACCGGAAGCTTCATCACCTATAGTGGCACCTTCAGCTATGTGTATTTGTGCCTTAACAATATCGACGCCGGTCACTTCTTCAGTCACCGTATGTTCTACCTGAACCCTCGGATTGACCTCAATGAAGTAGAACTTACCGGTGTCTGCATCCATCAAAAATTCAACGGTACCAGCGCCGCGATAGCTGGCCGTTTGACCGATTTTCAACGCATAACCGCACAACTCATCGCGTTGCGCTTGATCCAAATAGGGTGCAGGTGCGCGCTCAACAACTTTTTGATTACGGCGCTGAACTGAGCAATCTCGCTCGAATAAGTGCACCAAATTTCCATGTGAATCGCCCAAAAGCTGAACTTCAACGTGACGGGCACGTTCCACCAATTTTTCCAGATACACTTCATCCTTGCCGAAAGCGGCGCGTGCCTCGCGCTTTCCTTCAAGGACTTCGCGGGACAGATCTTCAGCAGAACGGATTGAACGCATCCCTCGACCGCCGCCGCCCCAAGATGCTTTGAGCATCACAGGATAGCCAACTTCTTCCGCGAGCTTGTGTACTTCATCCATATCATCTGGCAGTGGATCCGTGGCTGGAACCACGGGCACTCCGGATTTAACTGCAAGGTTTCGCGCAGAAACCTTATTGCCTAGAGAGCGCATCGTATCTGCAGTAGGTCCGATAAAGATAATGCCGGCTGCACTACAAGCATCCACGAACTCAGGGCTCTCGGATAGGAAACCATAGCCGGGGTGAATGGCATCCGCGCCGGATTCTTTGGCAACTCGCAAAATCTCGTCGATTGACAAATAAGCTTCAATCGGGCCCATCTGTTCGTCCAAATGCGGACCTTTACCAATCTGATACGCTTCATCTGATTTGAAACGGTGCAAAGCCAGTTTGTCTTCTTCAGCAAAGACGGCAACGGTCTTCAGACCAAGTTCGTTGGCTGCCCGAAAGACGCGGATAGCAATTTCAGATCGGTTGGCGACAAGAATTTTGGAAATAGCCATAGGCGTTACAGACCCCGAGAATAAGCGTATTGGAAGAAAGTCGTAGAGACACTCTCGGCTCTTTTAGCGTGCACCGCACAATTTCGCAAAGTTTCCTTTGTGCAAGTACCTGATTGAGAGAAATTTAAGGCAGGGAGTTAGACTTGAACCAATCAAAACAAAAAAATGCAACCAATGGTATCTGCCAATTGCATACACCTGAAAACCATGTTCAAACCGCTTCATGATCAAAGACTTTTCCTTACAAGCCTTCTTCATGGGCTGCCTGGTCGCTTTTGTCGGCTTTGCCAGTTCATTTGCCGTAATTCTGCAAGGGTTGTCAGCCGTCGGAGCGACCCGGGAACAGGCAGCCTCTGGCCTTCTGGCCCTTTCGATCTCTATGGGACTTCTTGGAATTGTTCTTAGTATCTGGAAGAAAATGCCCATCAGCGCAGCATGGTCAACGCCAGGCGCAGCACTCCTGGCAACTGCAACCATTCCAGAAGGCGGCTTTGCGGCTGCAGTTGGTGCCTTCCTGGTTGCAGGGCTTTTGCTGACAGCAGCAGGCATCTGGAAACCGCTTGGACGCGCCGTCAATGCCATTCCCGCACCACTCGCTAACGCAATGCTATCCGGCATTCTCATAGGACTCTGCTTCGCGCCCTTTAAAGCGGTCGCATTTGATCCTTTGATGGGATTGCCGATCCTGATTGCATGGATAATTGGCGGCCGCATCAATCGGTTTCTTGCAATCCCTGCTGCGCTTGCAGCATTTATTGTGGTCTTGATTCTGGCTGTAGAACTGCCGGACAATATGGGCGCAACACTCAGCGAAGCCTTGATCCCGAGCTGGGAATTTGTGATGCCCGTTTTCAATGTTTCTGCACTTGTTGGAATTGCAATTCCCTTGTTCATTGTAACTATGGCCAGCCAGAATATTCCCGGTGCAGCCGTATTGCGGGTTAACAATTATGACCCGGACCCTGGACCGTTGTTTGCAATAAGCGGTGTATTCTCTTTTTTGTCTGCACCTTTTGGCGGACATGCTGTCAACCTTGCCGCGATCACAGCCGCTATGTGTGCAAGTGAAGACTCCCATCCAGACCCAGCACGCCGTTACTGGTCTGCGATCATTGCAGGAGCAGTCTATATTCTATTTGGCCTTTTGGCTGGTGTTGCCATCGCATTTATCTCACTAGCACCAGGTATTTTGATTGAGGCTGTCGCCGGACTGGCGCTTATCGGTGCATTTAGTGCTTCGGCACTTGCAGCCTTCAAAGAACCATCAACGCGCGAGGCGTCTGCCGTAACGTTTCTGACGGCAGCATCTGGCATGAGCCTATTCGGAATTTCTGGGGCTTTCTGGGGATTATTGGCTGGCCTTGCCGTTTTAGCAATGCAGAAAAAGCCTGCCAAATAATCACATGCCAAACAGACGCCGCACCCAAACGGCGGCGTCTCCAACTATAGAAACACGCTGAGCCGGCGGTAGTGGCGGTTGATTGACCATGACAACTGGAACGCCCATCCAACTGGCGGCTTCAATTTTAGCATAGCCAGGTCCGCCAGAGTTTTTGGCAACCACGCAATTGATACGATGATCAGACATCAATGCACATTCGTCATCTGCAGTGTCTCTGGGGCGTTCAAGAATAACTTCGCCGGGTGGTGTCGGTAAGGCCGGCTCTTCCATCATCCGGCTCAGGAACCAGCAATCTGTTCTGGTCGCAAAGGCCGGAGCCTCTTGCCTGCCAACAGCTAGCAGCACTCTCGCTCTTTTGGGAATGCGCTCAACGGCAGAAGGGATATCCGGCACTTCCAGCCAGTTATCATCTTGTGTTTTTGCCCAAGGTGCGCGGCTAAGCAGCAAATGATGAATTCCAGTAGTCTGAGCAGCCTGAAACGCATTTTCTGAAATTCCGTTGGCGAAAGGATGTGTGGCATCAATCACCGCCATAATGCGGTTTGCGACAATGAATTGGGCCAGCCCATCCGCCCCTCCAAAACCACCAATGCGCAAACGACCAACAGGGCGACGTGGCGAACTGGTCCGTCCAGCCATGGAGTTGATGATGTCAATTTGGGGATGATTTGCAAACATTTGCGCAAGACGAAACGCTTCTGTCGTTCCACCTAACAGTAGAACGGAATGTGCCGTTGGCAGCGGCTCGTTGCCCTCAATTATCGGTACCGGCGTTGTTTCCAATCTTGCCGCGCCTCATCGCCCTTAATCTCCGGCAGAACTGGCCAATACACGGCCATCTCTTGCTACAACCAGAATACTCACCGACACAACAGCATCTGCGCCGCCTTTTGCCAAGGTCGTATTCGCAGTTTTTTTCGCGTTTAGGGCTACAGCATGTGCCAGAGAAACAACAAGACCCTCATTTTCCTCTTTCGCAAGTGATAGAACTTCAGCCGTTGTATTTGCAGTTTTCACCCTTTCACAAAGTCCATCAGACCCGCCCAGGGTTTCAAGACGGTTTGCCAGCCAATCAAAATCAACCTGTGAGCGTGCGGAATGTAAGTCCAACGCGCCCTGCGCCAATTTCGTCAACTTTGCAAAACCGCCAGCAATGGTAAGATGCGGCACAGGGTGTGATCTTACGTATTTCAACAACCCGCCTGCAAAATCACCCATATCCATCAAGGCGATATCCGGCAAATTGTACAATTTCTGAACCACGTCTTCTGATGTTGAGCCTGTAGAACCAGCAATGTGTTGGAGCCCGGCAGCGCGCGCGACATCCACACCCCGATGAATGGAGTGTATCCAGGCCGAACAGGAAAATGGATGCACAACACCGGTCGTACCAAGAACAGAAAGCCCACCAACGATACCCAAGCGCGGGTTCCATGTTCTCTCTGCAAGCTCGGCACCGTTAACGATGGAAACTTCAATTGTAATGTCCATAGGTTCATCAAATGCTCTGCACAGCGACTCTACCTCAGCTTCCATTAACTGACGTGGAACGGGATTGATTGCAGGTTCACCAGGCGGGATTGGAAGTCCTGCTTTGGTAACAGTGCCAACTCCTTCACCTGCTTTAAACAACACTCCAAAACCTGGCTCTCCCCGACTGACCTTTACGCAAATTTCCGCACCGTGCGTAACGTCTGGATCGTCTCCTGCATCTTTGATAATGCTCGACATGGCGTGATCGTGCGCGAGCCTTTCCCTGCAAAGCGGAAATGATGGTGTTTCTCCTTTTGGTAAGCTAATGGAAACAGGGTCTGGAAATTTACCGGTTAGCAAAGCTGTTAAGCTGGCTTTGGTTGCGGCGGTTGCGCAGGCACCGGTTGTCCAACCACGTTTCAAAGGTTTATCTGTTGGTTTGCGTTCGCTCATGCATCATCTCTAAGGTGCTGGGTCGTCCTTGCAAAGAGGGATGTCGTAGTTCTGCTTCCAAACCGGCTCACTTCGAGTTAATTTGCCATCATGATTCAAGCCGCACCCCAAAAAACCTATTCCAGTCTGCCAGATTTCAAATCCGGTTGGGTTTGGCTTGTGGGTGCCGGGCCAGGAGATCCGGGACTTTTGACACTGCATGCGGTTAATGCATTGCAACAAGCAGACGTCATTATCTACGATGCTTTGGTTGGCGAAGATGTTTTGGATCACGCCAATCCGAATGCCGTTACCGAATATGCAGGCAAACGCGGCGGCAAACCGTCGCCAAAGCAGCGAGATATTTCCTTGCGGCTGATAGAACTTGCTCAACAGGGCAAACGCGTTTGCCGGCTTAAGGGTGGTGACCCATTTGTATTTGGTCGCGGCGGCGAGGAAGCCTTGTCGTTGGTAGATGCGGGCATTCCCTTTCGAATTATTCCCGGCATCTCAGCAGGCATTGGCGGCTTGGCATATGCTGGTATTCCTGTCACTCACCGTGACGTGAATCAAACTGTTACATTTCTTACCGGCCACGATCAGACGGGTCTGACACCAACGGCCATTGACTGGGATGGGGTGGCAAAGGGCGCGCCAGTGCTTGTCATGTACATGGCGATGAAACACCTTGGAACCATTACCCAAAACCTGATGAATGCAGGGCGTCATCCATCAGAGCCCATGGCGATTGTTTGCAATGCGTCCCTGCCCAACCAGACGGTTCTGGAAACTACATTAGGAGACGCGGTTTCCGCCGTCCATCTCGGTGATATGAGGCCACCAGCCATGGTCGTCCTTGGGGAAGTGGTGCGTTTGCGATCTGCGCTTGATTGGCTCGGTGCTTTGAACGGAAAAATACTAGAAAAAGATCCACTCAATAATCGAACTGAGAGCCAGGCCGGATAATGCCAGGTTCAATCAATGCACGCGGGCTTATGTTGGCGGCACCGTCCTCAGGATCGGGAAAAACGCTGACAACACTCGCTCTGCTAAGAGTGCTAAAGAATAAAAAACATGCCGTCGCAGGCGCGAAAAGCGGACCAGACTATATCGATCCGAAATTTCACGAAGCAGCTTCTGGCAACCCGTCCTTCAATCTTGATGGATTTGCAATGCCCGACGCAACGCTGCGCTATTGGGCCAATCAGGCCGCACCTGCGTCAGGGCTGTTGTTGGTGGAAGGCGCAATGGGGCTCTTCGACGGCGCCGCAAATGGCACCGCATCATCTGCAGATCTGGCAGATGCGTTGGGTATACCGGTCGTTCTGATTGTCGATTGCAAAGGGCTTGGTCAATCTGTTGCGCCGATCGTATCCGGCTTTGCAGCGTTCCGAAAAACGACACGGATTGCCGGTGTTATCCTAAATCGGGTCGGATCAGATCGACATTTCCATATTTTAAAGTCAGCATTTGATCAATTGAACGTTCCATTGATCGGCCACATTCGAGCGAACCAACAGCTTATCCTTCCGAGCCGTCACCTTGGTCTGGTTCAAGCGAGGGAACATTCTGATCTAGATGCATTTCTAGACATGGCAGCAGAACAGGTTTCCACACATCTTGATTTGGATATGCTCGTCGATTTAGCGATGCCTATTCAAGCCGCTGAAAATCCTTTGGATACCGCACCTCCCTTCGGACAAACTATCGCAATTGCTCGAGATGAAGCATTTGCGTTTTGTTATCCCCACCAATTGAATGCATGGCAGCATGCCGGCGCGACACTAAAGTTTTTTTCACCGCTTAATGATGAAGGCCCAGCCCTTGATGCCGATGCGGTATTTCTGCCAGGGGGCTATCCGGAATTGCATGCAGGCACTCTTGCAAATGCTGATCGTTTTAGGCGCAGCATGGAGGCTGCAAAGGACCGCAATGCGCTGATTTATGGCGAGTGCGGTGGCTACATGGTGCTTGGCAACTGGATAGTCTGTGCAGAAAAACAAACCCATCGCATGCTCGGGTTTTTACCGCTGGAAACCAGTTTTGCAGAACGCAAGCTTCACCTTGGCTACCGTAAACTGATGCCGCTACAGTCTGATATTTGGAGCGGCGAGCTTGCAGCACATGAGTTTCACTACGCGACAACAGTACAAACAGGGGATGCGTCACCTCTGTTTAGTGCGAAAGATGCGCTGGGTGAAAATCTTGGCAATATAGGCTTGCGGATTGGCAGGACAATTGGCTCATTTGCCCACCTGATCTAGGCGCTGCGCTTTGGCCTAAGGATGTGAGGATGAGCGCCGTCGTAAAGCGCACTGTCGCGAAACTCATCTTGCTCCGCCAAGGCTTTGCCGACAAAAATCAACGCCGTTCGTGTAATCTTGGACGCGCGCGCCATCTCTCGGATCGTGCTCAGCGTGCCGTGCAGAAATTCCTCGTCTGGCCATCCAACACGATACGCAATAATGGCTGGGCAATCTGCCCCATAAAGCGGAATGAGCTTGCGCTCTATATCCCGAAGGTTTCGAACAGAAAGATGTATAGCCAAAGTTGCCCCTGACTTTCCAAGAATCTCAAGGTCCTCACCTTCCGGCATAGACGATGATTTCATGGCAGTACGCGTCAAAATGACGGTCTGGTTGATTTCGGGCACTGTTAGCTCTCGGCCCAACTTCGCGGCAGCTGCGGCATAGGCGGGAACACCTGGAGTAATTTCGTAAGGAATGTCTAAAGCCTGCAAGCGGCGAACCTGTTCCGCAATTGCGCCGTAAAGGGATGGGTCACCTGAATGTACCCGCGCAACATCTTCACCGCGCTTATGAGCTGCTATGATCTCGTCCATGATTTGATCCAAAGTCATGGGCGCTGTGTCAGTCACCGTGCCCGGAGCTTCAGCCACTACGGCCTCAGGCACAAGAGAACCAGCATAAAGACAAAGCGCACAGGATTTTATCAGCCGCAACCCACGCACAGTAATCAATTCCGGGTCGCCCGGTCCCGCACCGATGAAATGAACAGTCATGATATCTCTCTTTTCGTCATTTCGCGTTTTTTGGCATAGCCTCTTGGCGTATAAACTTTGATCTGTCCGCAGTTCTCGACACGCCTGGTCGCACTTGAACCAACCAGAACTACCGTCAGCATATCCACATCATCCACATTGAGATCAGATAGGTCTACGACACGTAGTTGTTCCTCTGGTCGTCCAATATTCGAGCCCAGAACAACAGGCGTATCGGCCGGCCGGTGCTGCAGCAGAACCTCTTTGGCATGCGCCAATTGCGTGCGGCGGCGTTTTGAAACCGGATTGTAGAAAGCGATAACAAAATCACCTTCTGCAGCAGCCTTGATGCGAAGTTCAATTGCCTCCCATGGTGTCAGCAAGTCGGAGAGGGAAATGGTACAAAAGTCATGCCCCAGAACCGCGCCGATACGCGCTGAAGCGGCCTGAAGAGCTGAAATACCAGGCGTCGTAACAATTTCGCAACGCTTGGCCCCGTCGGATAAATCTCCTTGCTCAAGGCATTCCCAAACCAAGGTTGCCATGGCGTAAATGCCCGGGTCCCCCGAGCATACAAGCGCAACAGATTTACCTTCACCCGCAAGATGCAACGCATGGCGCACGCGGTCCTCTTCAGCACCAAGAGGGAAATCATGTCTTTGCTTTCCAATGGCCTGTTCGCCAAGCAGATCCAAATACAGAGAATACCCCACCAGATGATCAGACTCAGCGACCAGTTGTGTTACTTCAGGTGTTTGCCAGTCAGGCGTTCCCGGCCCCAGGCCAACTACCGAAAGTCGTCCCCTTGCGCGACCTTTGCCGTACGGGTCTATAATTTCAGTTGCTTCTGCAATCGCGCAAGTGCCTTGATCATTCTTGTGCTTTTCTACAATGAGACGACCAGTAGAGCCTGTCATTGCAAGTGCTGCACCCTCCGCGACCCCATGACAGCCCACTTCGGCAAACACAATTTCTGACGGATTTTTAAGGCGCGGCGTTTCGGCCTCAAGTATCTCAGCTTTAAAAAAACGAACTGGAACAGAGAAATGGGCTGCCAAGTCGTGCACCGCTTGCTCGTCTGCTTTTACTTCATGCGACACAATGCACGCCAAAGCGTGTGGCGACAGGTTTCGGCTGGAAAGAGTAGCCTCAGCCAAGGCAATTATTTGCCCGGAATCTGCATTGCGAATAGCTCCCACACCCAAAGCCAATCGTTTCGGGTGATAAATGAGATGTTGATCGCTACCCGATTTCGTTTCAATCGTGCTTTCCAACACCAGATCACTCTTTGCAGAAATTAAAAGCTGTGTTTCAGCGAACGGTACGTCGCCCCGTGCAGTGAATGTCTCGCCATTCAAAAGCGCCGCCATAAAGGCCTTGGCATTTTGCTTGTTTGATAGAACCCAACTGTTAGGCGGACTGTCTATGGCAATTCCAAATTGATTATCGCCAGCAGTTGTTATGGCAGCGTTGCTGTCAAAATGCTTTGCTATCCGATTTGCCAAATCGTTCGCACCATGATGTCCTCCAAGCAACGGCACAACACTGGCGCCATCAACGCTGACAGCAAGGACCGCTGGTTCTACATGCTTGTCCCGCAAGTGCGGAGCCACGGCACGAATGAGAATGCCAGAAGCGCAAATCCCAATGATGGTTTGATTTGAACGAAATATCGCTCCGATATGTTCCAAAGCATCATCAAAAAGCACCTGAACATCAGATTCACCTTCTAGATGATCGCGCTTGCCATGCAGCTCAGCCTGCAGTGTGGTTGCAAGGCTTTTGGCAGCTGGCAATGCAGCTTTGGTCAGGACCAGAATTGCAGGTTTATTGCTCATGTTACGACACTCTTGGGCCCATTTGGTCGACTGCCTTTGTCGATCAAAATCATCGAAAAATACGGCGCGCGATCTTGGGGAACGTCAGCCAAGGGCAAAACACGCTGCTCACTTAGCGTTGCGCGTTCCACATAAACTGCGCGCTCTAAAAGCCCTTCATCTTCAACAAGCTTGTAAAGCCGCTTGAAATGCCGTCCAACTTTCATAATTGCCGCAGCCTCACATGTGTTGAGCTGGGCCGAAATCGTCTCGCTATCCAACGGGCCTGGGATAACGGACAATAGACTGTTGCGTCCCGCAAGAGGCCGACCAGCCACCGCTGCGCAAGCTGTTAATGAAGACACTCCGGGAATAACCACGCAGGGAAATTCCTCTATAAGCAAATCATAGAGATACATAAAGGAGCCATAGAAGAACGGGTCCCCTTCACACAACACAGCCACGTCCTGTCCTTGATGCAGGCGCTTCGCGATGCGCTGAGCAGCCTCGGCATAAATTTCATGAGGAAATTTATCTGGCCGCATTGGCACCAAAATCGAAATTTCTTCGGCATTCTTATCAATGTGCTCTGCCGCTATGGCCCGTGCAAAACTCTCACCACTATCTGGCGCGGGGTATGCCACAACGCTAACACTGCTGAGAATGCGAGCAGCTTTGAGCGTCATCAACTCAGGGTCACCTGGCCCAACACCAAGGCCGTACAATGTACCGCTCATAAAATCTGCTCTTTCACCAACGACCATTGGGTAACTGTCATGGCAGGTTTGAATCCGTGAAACTTGTGACTGTGACCATCGCGATCACCTCGCGGTCCGATTGCTTCTGATCTGGCCACAGAAATTCGCGTTAGGTCTCCGCCATATTTGCCAAAAGCTGCCGCTAAAAAAGCTTCTGATTCAATCGTCACGGCGTGGGCCACCAGCCGTCCTCTCGCTTTTAAATGCGACACCGCAGCTTCGATAATTTCGGGGTCAATTCCGCCACCAAGAAACAAGGCATCTGGAAGCGGCATTGTTACGTCTTTTAGAGAGAGTGGCATGGCGTGTTGGTGGCTCATTAGTGCATTTGACAAGCCAAAAGCTTGCGCGTTCCGGGATTGATAAGCTAGAGTTTCACGATCAATATCAAACGCGTGTGCACATCCACCTTGCGCAAGCCGCAAAAATTCAATTGAAATTGTAGCCGAGCCTGCACCAACGTCCCACAACACATTACCCGGTTGCGGTGCCAGTTTTGCAAGGGCCAATGCTCTTAGTTCACGCTTTGTCATTTTACTAAAGGGTGTGAACATTTCATCTGGCAAACCAGCGGCACGGGAAACGATACTACCACGGCTCTCTTCGCAACTTCCACAGGCGACAGCGACCACATTGAAATCATTGTCTTTATCTTGCTCAAAAGAAGCGTCAAAGACTTTCGGAACCTGATTCAGATAAACATCAAACCGACGTTCTGCTACACCATCCATATGCGTAAAGACGGTCAGTTCTGAGTGGCCGAAACCCATATCCTTCAAGTGGTGAGCAACATTCCTGGGTGTTCTTGCGTCCTCCGACAACACCACAATGTTCTCATCAGGCGCGATGGCGTCACGGATATCACTATCGTCCCGGCCGTGAAGAGTGACCAATTTGGTTTTTTGCTGCGTCCATCCCATCCGCGCACAGGCCAGAGAAAATGCAGAAACGCCCGGTATGATCACCATCTCGTTAAGTGGGAATTTGGTAAGCAGCCATGTGCCGACCCCAAAGCTGAGTGGGTCCCCGGTCGCGATAATTGCTGTGGCCGTACCTCTATGGGCTTCAATCTTTGGTAATGTCTCAGAAAGCGGGCTGTCCCAGCAGATACGTGGGCGTCCATCGTTAGGGATAAGTTTGAAAAGGCGCGACGATGACACCAAAATTTCCGCTTTATCAAGATGGTTCCGAGCGCGTGCTGATAGGCTGTCTAAGCCATCCGTTCCCATACCAATCAGGTAGATCCAGGGCGTTTTGGAAGTTGGTTTATCCATGCGTTGCATCCCCGAGGGCCAGCGCATTCACGGCAGCCGCTGCGTAAGCGGAACCACCACGCCGGCCACGCAAGGCAATGTAAGGCACTTCCAAATCATTGGCGACTAGCGCAGCTTTAGATTCAGCCGCCCCGACGAAACCAACCGGAAATCCAAGCACAAGAGCGGGTTTTGCCGCGCCGCTGCTAACCAACTCCAATACACGGAACAGCGCCGTGGGCGCATTGCCAATCGCAATAATCGCTCCCGCAAATTGTTCAACTACAACATCCATTGCAGCGGCGGACCGCGTTGTGTTTGTCTTTGCGGCAATGATATTTGCCTGGGTGTCATCCAGCGCGCACACTATGGAGTTTGATGCAGGTAAAATCCGTTTGGTAATGCCTGATTTAACCATTTGAACGTCGCAAATTATCGTAGCACCGGACATGAGCGCCGCCGCTCCTGCTTCCGCGGCCCCAGCAGAAAACTCCATATCATCCAGCACATCTATCATGCCGCCAGTATGGATAAGACGGCGCGCGACCGGACGCATCGCCACCGGCAATGAGGTAAAATCAACCTCATCAGCTATGATCTCAAAGGATTTACGGTAAATCTCCGCCGGATCTTTTATGTAGTTAAATTCAGCCATCAAGATGTCTAGTCATCTAAAAGTGTTTTGGGACCCATGGGATGATCCGCATGCGGATATGGATGGTGGCTGTGACCATGATCATGGCTATGCCCTTCCTCATGACTGTGGTCATGATGGTGATGTTCCATGTTGGCCCGAATTTCCTTTTCGCATGCTCCGATACAATCGCCATTTGCATCACACAAACCACAAGGTTCGTTCTTGCCCTCCACATGATGGTGATGGCTTTCCTGCGCCAAACCCACCTGATCCTCAAACCCAAGAACCTGAGTACGATATTTGCACATCTGGCAGTTCATCAGGTTTTCACCCTCGATAATCTCCCGCACGCGGTCGGCAAATGTGTCGATGACAAGAGGATGATCGTTTAGGAAACTCGCCTTTAGGAATTCTGTACCAGGAGTATTGGCGGCAATAGCATCCACACCATCATAAATCCTGCGCACCAAAACCCCTGTGAAAAGAAAGTATGGAAAGACAATGACGCGTTTAAAGCCCAGTTTTGAGATGTTCTTCAACGCCGGCTCCACAAGAGGGAATGTCACGCCGGAATAAGCAACCTCCCCCCAACCAAAGCCAAAACCTTCCCACAAGAGGCGCATAACTTTCGCAATATTGGAGTTGGCATCAGGATCAGAAGCACCACGCCCCACAACAAGCAAAAGCGTCTCATGGTTTTCAATTTTGCTATCCGAAGCATCAACACATTCCTGTATCCGTCCGCTGGCCGCTTTCAGCATTTTGGGATCGATGCCAAGCTCGCGGCCATACTCAATGGACACTCCCGGGTTTTTTGCCTGATAGGTGTTCAGGACCGATGGAATATCGTTTTTCGCATGCCCAGCTGCAAAGAGCATTCCCGGCACCGCCAGAACACGATTGCAACCAGCATCACGTAGCTTGTCTAATCCGTCGCCAATTATGGGGTTTGCAAATTCGAGATAGCCATATTCAACGGGCCAATCTGGAAAATGCGGGCGCAGCCGTTCAGCTAACACAGAAAACTGTCCAACGGCATTTCGGTTGCGGCTGCCATGTCCGCAAACCATGACACCGAATTTATCTGAATTGTTGCTGTTCATTTCCCTGCCCTAAATCTATGCGCATTGGCAGGACACCAGCCGCTTGAGAAGCTGGATCATATTGAAATGGTCGGCATTGGTCCCGCATTTGGTCAACCGCACCGACGATCACTTTCAGTTCCTGCCGGAACGCATTTCTATAAAGGGAGTAAGTAAGCGGCGGAAAGCTCCGCGTCAATCAGCAGATGCGACTAGAAAAAGCGAAAAGGGCGACATCTTCCAAAAATTTAAGGTTTTCCAGGCATCAGCGGCGCGTGTGATGTGTGTGTCCGTCAATTCTAGAGAGATTCCCGATCCATTGAGGGTCGATGTCGCAAGAAAAAGACCTAGCAAAACTATCAGCGTGGCGTCGCGCGATGGCAAGCGCATCCAGGTTTTCAGACACATCTACGAGCCCCATGTGACAAACCTCATCACCGTCAATTTTAGTGATCACATAAGCACCTTCATCCAAATCGTCGCCATCGTAAAAGCGCCAGATCTGTATGGCGGCCATAGGACGGTTTCCATCGAAGCGCCATTCGATTTGCAAATCGGGGTGGTGAGTGCGGTTAAAGCCCTGATTCAAGACCAGGCCGGTTGGCTTGTCTTCATGGAACGAGACGGTCCAGCGCGCATCACCAATGGAAAACCAAACATCAACTCCGAACACGCCGGGACAACGAAAGTCGACGTGCATCTCGGTTTCCGACGTAATTTTACAATCAATTCCGGGGCTGTAACTTGAGATGACGGCATCATTTGAAACGGCAAAAGCTATCGATGTACTGATAAAGATAGATGCAACAAACGCACGCAAATACACCAGATTTTGACCTTACAAACCGCTCTACATCACGTTGGGATAAATGTAATAGGCGATAATACGCTGTATGAGAAAGATGCCCAGGATGACAACAATCGGCGAAATATCAACCGTTCCAAATGACGGTACGTAGCGGCGTACGCGAGACAAGACAGGATCAGTTAACTGATGCAAAGCATTGCCGATGGTTGCGACAACCTGATTACTGCCATTGATTACATTAAAAGCGTATAGCCAAGAAAATACGGCTGATATAATCAAAACCCATACATACAGGTTCAACACAACAAGAATAACGTCCAAAATAGCCCGCATTTATCTGCCCTATTGCTTAGTTTCCACAAATGGGATGTAGCGGTGCTATGGCTTACTCGCAAGCTTAAAACCAAAAAGAAACGCGCCTGCAACGCTAACACCGTGCAGACGCGATCAACTTTGAGCTGGAACGCAATACCTGATGCCAGCATAAAAACACTGTTGCAACTGCCTTGCCAACCAGCTCCAGCACAACATACAGCTAAAAAAAACCTGATTGATCAATATGTTGAAAATTTAATCGATTTTAAAGAAGTAACTCGTGCAATTTGCGAGGCGCAAAGCAACAAGTATTGCAATCTGCGAGGAAAATTTGGCTCAAATGACTGTAAACCATAATATTAGCTAAGCTGATTTAAGTCCGGACAACTGCGCCAAACCTCTTTGATCTGAGGCGAGCCAAACCGTCAAAAAGCGACCCAGCCAGTCAAGAATGGGGCCGTCATACATCAAACGGCCTTCCATATGCGCACGGCGCTGTTGTGCATTTGGGAGTGTCAAACGGTCCCGCCCTCGCACTAACCAGCGCCTCATCATCGCTTCAGTCAATTCCGTATGAAACTGAACGCCAAATGTTGATGGCCCGATACTGTATGCTTGTTCGCGAAACACTTCACTTGTAGCAAGAAGCTTGCCACCTTTCGGTACATCAAAGCCTTCCCGATGCCATTGATAAATCATCGATGGCCAATCAGGAAGCAAAGCACTTCCTTCATCCGTCGCTTCTAGCGGATAATAGCCGATTTCGGTATGATCGTCCGGGTGGGCGCGCACTTTTCCACCCAACGCTCGCACCAACATTTGTGCGCCAAGACAAATCCCCAGAAACGGCACCTGCTGCGTCATACAACTTGCGCACCAGTCTATTTCGCGGTGGATATAGTCATGATCATCGTTGGCGCTCATTGGACCGCCAAAAACCACTGCGCCTGCATATCTTGAAAGGTCATCCGGCAGTGAATCGCCCAATGGAGGACGACGGATATCAAGCTTGTAACCCTTGCGAACTAACCATTGCCCGACTCTGCCTGCACTTGAACTTTCCTGATGCAGAACCACCGCTATCTTTCCAGACCTCGCAGTTGGAATGAAAGCATCACCGAATTGGGGTGGCAGCGTGCTCACCCGGCCATCTTCCCGGCACGTTTCTTCAAAATCATACGGTCTCGTGATGAAATACCCATTAGCTCGGCAATTCGCCAGACTAGATTGTCTTCAAATTCATGCACAACCCCATCTGCAAACACCATGTCCCACACCATTGCCAAAATGTCGAGACGCTCTTCCTCGCTCAGCTTCCGCTTCAACACGCTAGTGAATCCGTAAAGGTCGACGGCTTCCTTGTCGGCTGCACTTGCCTCTTCAATAAGTTCAGAAGTTTCTTCTGCAGTCAGCGCATATTTTTCCTGCAACACATTTTGAAGCTTGACCTTCTCTTCTCCGGCAATTTCGCCATCAATAGATATGGTGTGCACAAGCAACGCAGCCGCAGCCAAGCGAGGGTCCGTATCATCAAACTGCTGGTCATCGACGTTACCAGTCAATTCGTTCAAAAATGTCTTAAGAGTATCAAACATGTGAAATACATACGGTGCATTGAGGTGAGCTTCAAGCATGTAGACTATATCAAGTTTTTAATGTGAGAACCAATTTCTAAATTGCGGCACATAGTAAGCCGAGCAGGGAATTGCCGGTCGCGCTTTTCGCACTTGCAATAGGAAGTATGTTCGCTAAGCTCCAAACGATGAGCAGTGAAGAAAAACGTTTTTTTGACGAAATGTTCGGCCACCAGACGCACTCCGCAAAGGGTGTGGGAGCTCCGGACCCCACTGGTGAGCAACAATGTCGCGCGCCCTACGATACATATCATGAGTGGTTCAGCGACGAAGATTTAAAACGCCTCAACATGAAGGCCGCAGAAGCTGAAAATGTTTTCAGGCGCACAGGGATTACATTTAATGTCTATGGCGAGAAGGATGCTGCCGAGCGATTAATTCCCTTTGATATTGTTCCCAGAATTATAGCGGCGCGCGAATGGAGCCGTCTCGCGCGGGGCATCGAGCAGCGTGTGCGGGCAATAAATGCGTTTCTCTATGATATCTATCACAAACAGGAAATACTGAAGGCTGGCCGCATTCCAAGCCATCTCATCGCCCAAAATGAAGCTTTTGAACCAAGCATGATTGGTGTCACGCCGCCAGGTAATGTTTACACACACATTGTCGGCACAGACATCGTGCGCACAGGTGACAATGAGTTTTTCGTGTTGGAAGATAACGCCCGAACACCTTCCGGCGTGTCATACATGCTAGAAAACCGCGAAACCATGATGCAGATGTTTCCGGAATTGTTCTCTCAAAACAAAGTCCGGTCAGTCAGCGACTATCCCCGTTTACTCCGTCGCAGCCTTGCAAGTGTCGCGCCGCCAGGATGCGAAGGTAAGCCAACTGTTGGCGTATTAACGCCTGGTATATTTAACTCGGCCTATTTCGAGCATTCATTTTTAGCCGATCAAATGGGCGTTGAACTGGTCGAAGGCCATGATCTTCGCGTCATGGATGGTAAAATTAAAATGCGTACAACACGAGGGTTCAAAACTCTTGATGTCGTGTATCGCCGCATTGATGACGCCTATATAGATCCGCTGACATTCCGCAAAGACTCAATGCTTGGCGTCCCCGGAATTATGGACGTGTATCGCGCTGGCAACATCACAATAGCTAACGCACCTGGAACTGGTGTGGCTGATGATAAGGCCATCTATTCCTACATGCCTGAAATTGTTGAATTCTATACTGGCGAAAGCGCCATCTTGAAGAATGTGCCAACATGGCGTTGCTCAGAAGCAGACTCCCTTAAATACGTGCTAGAGCATCTATCGGAACTGGTCGTGAAAGAAGTTCACGGTTCTGGTGGCTACGGCATGCTGGTGGGTCCAGCTGCCAGCAAGAAAGAGCTGTCCACATTTGAGAAAAAACTAAAGGCAAAGCCGGCGAATTACATTGCCCAACCAACACTGTCGCTCTCAACCGTCCCTATTTTGACCAAGAAGGGTCTGGCACCTCGGCACGTGGATTTACGGCCTTTTGTTTTAGTATCAAAAGACAAGATCGACATCATCCCCGGCGGATTGACGCGGGTCGCCCTGAAAGCCGGGTCGCTGGTTGTTAACTCAAGTCAGGGAGGCGGCACCAAAGACACCTGGGTGCTGGAGGACTAAGCCATGCTGGGAAAAACCGCAAATGGCCTGTTCTGGCTGTTCCGCAACATTGAGCGGTCTGAAAATACGGCAAGGCTTTTGGAAACTGGCCTGCGCATCGCGCTGACACGTTCAACCGGCGATGATGAAGAGTGGGTCTCTGTTCTCGCGACAGCAGGTGCACGCACAGCGTACAAACAAAAATATGACACAGTCTCTGGCATGTCGGTTATTGATTTTCTGCTTCGGGATAGGACAAATCCCGCCAGCGTGGTTTGCGTTATCGAAACGGCACGGAACAATGCCCGCACAGTGCGAACAGCGCTGACACGTGAGGTTTGGGAGTCTGTCAACGAAGCCTGGATGATATTGGACAGCGCCCTCAAGCCATCCATCAAGGCACGCGAATTACCCGCACTTTTGGAGACCATTCGGCAACAAAGCGCCCGCATGCGCGGCGCACTGCATGGCACAATGTTGCGAAATGATATGTATGATTTCTCGCGCTTGGGCACTTTTGTTGAGCGCGCAGATGCTACGGCCCGTATCTTAGATGTGAAGTACTATGTGCTGCTGCCATCGGTTTCTTATGTTGGCTCGTCATTGGACAATGTTCAATGGGAATCGATTTTGCGGTCCGTGTCAGCACATCGATCTTACCGCTGGGCTTATGATGATGATTATCAGCCAACAACCATAGCTGACTTTCTGATACTAAACCCGCGCATGCCGCGATCGCTTGCCTTTTGCTACAAAAAAATTGTCGATAATCTTGGTTATCTGGCAGACGACTATGGTGCGCGGCACCCTTGCCATGATCACGCCGAAGCGATTTGCTCGCGATTGCAAAACCGGGATATAGAAAACATCTTCGACCAAGGGCTGCATGAGTTCATTCAGTCATTTGTACGCGACAACAATCGTATGAGCCAATTGATCAATGAGGCATATCGCTTCAATAGTTAGTCGCAGATCATCGAAAGTGGCACTTAAATCGCTGCCATTCAGCTAATATTAAAGACACCGAACAGATTGAAAGAATATGTTGCTTACCATCTCACATGTGACGGAATACTTGTTCAGCGAACCTGTTTCCTATGCACTTCAGCAACTGCGCCTTACACCTAAATCCCGTTCCGGACAGACCGTAAAAAACTGGGATATGCAGGTTAGTGGCGGATCTGTGCAACTGGCTTATGATGATCAGAACAACAATCATGTTCAACTTGTCGGGGTTGATGCGGGTACAAGTCGTGTTGAAATTCGCTCCCATGGACAGGTGGAAACGGCAGACAATTCCGGTGTTGTTGGTGCCCATAGGGGGTTCGCACCACTTTGGATGTTTGAGCGCACAACAGACCTTACTGCGCCGGGCAACCATATCAAGAAATTCGCCCGCGCAAACACACCAGATGGATCTGTACAAAGCTTGCACGCGCTTTCAAAAGCTATTTTGGAACAAGTGTCCTACGAGACCGAGACCACTCATTCGGCAACAACAGCTGAGCAATCCATGGCACTCGGAACCGGGGTTTGTCAGGATCACACCCATATCTTTATTTCGGTTTGCCGCATGGCAGGCATCCCTGCACGCTATGTCAGTGGTTATCTGCTGATGAACGGGCAAACTGACCAGGTAGCAAGCCACGCATGGGCAGAAGCATACTTACCAGGTTTGGGCTGGGTGGGTTTTGATGTATCCAACCGGATATCTCCTGATGAGCGCTATGTTCGTGTTGCAACCGGCCTGGATTATCAAGACGTGGCGCCCATCCGGGGAGTGCGTTTTGGTCCGCACGGCGGTAACCTTGATGAATCTTTGATTGTTTCAATCCGAGTTGAGCAGTAAGTTCCCGCGTTAGAACCGCAAATGACGAAAGAATCACGCCTCAAATGACCTATTGCGTCGGCCTGAAGTTAAACCGTGGCCTCGTCTTCATGTCGGATACCCGCACAAATGCAGGTGTCGACAATATTTCAACTTTCAAAAAGATGCATACTTGGGAACTTCCAGGTGAGCGTGTCATCACCCTTTTGACTGCCGGCAATCTGGCAACAACTCAGGCTGTAATCAGCATTTTGGATGAACGAGGCAAAGCGCCAGAAGATCGCAATCCATCGTTGTTGGAAACGTCATCAATGTTTCAGGCTGCCGGTCTTGTTGGCCAGGTGCTAAAAGATATCATTTCCGCCAATGCAAATGTTGGCCAAAAAGCAGCCAGTACGTTTAATGCTTCCATCATCATGGGTGGCCAAATTAAAGGTATGCCGCCCAGATTGTTTCTGATCTATCCAGAAGGCAATTTCGTGGAAGCCAGTGAAGACACACCGTTTTTTCAAATTGGAGAAACGAAGTATGGCAAACCAATTCTAGTGCGCGCATACGACCCCGATATGAAATTTGAAGATGCCATTAAACTACTTTTGGTGTCATTCGATAGTACAGTGAAATCAAACTTGTCGGTGGCACTGCCGTTTGATGTAATGACATACGAAACTGATCAAATGTCAGTCTTTCGCGAAGAGCGCATAACAGAAGAAAACTCATATTATCAGGCGATTTCCAACAATTGGAGCGAGGCGTTGCGCGAAGCATTTGCCAGTTTGCCAAATTTCTCATTTGGAGAAAAAGACGACTAATTTGTCAGTCGTATACTGACCTGGTCTGTCCGCCCCTTTGCATCAATAACGGTCAGGGTGGAAAACCCTGGGCCTTCAGGGTGATAGAGGCTTTCGCGGCGAAGTGCTTTCATTGCAACTGGGCGGCCATCTGCCAGCCAGGTAAACGGAGCAGAGCCACCACGCACTTTCAACGCAACAGACGCCGCATCTGGAAGCGGCAATTCGGTGCCACTGCGTGGAAACGCGATTACCGGGCGCGCGCCCGCATCTGCCACATCAGATGTCGTCTTTCCAAATCGCTTCAAATGAGTTGGCAATTCTGCATTCGACATCAGCGCTGTGCCATCCAGATCAGGGTGCGGTCTTGTGCCCATACGGGCAAACACATCAAAGAAAATTGGCAGCGCGGCGGTAGCACCCGTCATGTGGCCTGCCGGCGCATTGTCAGGCCGCCCAACCCAAACACCCACAACATGTTGCCCATCAAATCCAAGGGCCCACGCATCGCGATAACCGTAGGAGGTCCCGGTTTTGTAAATCAAGTTGCCGCGATGCACATGATGGCGATCCGTTTTCTGCTGCATAGCCTTTATCAGCAAACCGGTTGCAGATGCACTTAAAACGCGCGACTTCGATGCAGTCACATCAACTTCGTGCTTAATGTGCATGTTTAAGGCGGAACCGCCTCTTGCAATGGCACCGTAAAGATAGACGAGTTCTTCCAGAGTCAGTCCGACGCCACCAAGCCCCATCGCGAGTCCGGGTTTCGCTCCCTTTAGAAACCGCGGTGCTGCTCCCGCACGTTGTAGACGGCTGGCCAATCTATGCGGGTCAACCTTGTCCAACACCGCGATAGCAGGAATATTCAGAGACATTTGCAAGGCCTCAGAAATCGACATGGAACCATGAAAACCAGTATCGAAATTCTCCGGTGTATAGTCTGCGAAAGCGGAAGGGCGATCATCAATCATAGTGTTGGGGTGCGCCAGGCCGGCTTCGAACCCCAGACCATAGATAAGTGGTTTCAAGGTTGATCCGGGCGAGCGAACCGCCTTTGTCATGTTCAAATGAGCCGCCGAATTTCCTGACAACAAACCTGGCCCTCCGACGGACGCCAGAATGTCCCCGGACTGATGGTCGGCCACCATGACAGCAATGGAAAAACCCTTGCCAAGACCAGCGCTACGCTGCGTGATGTGGGTTTCCAGAGATGCCTGAAGATCGTAATCTATCGTTGTTTTGACCAATGAGCGGTCAGTTGCTACGCTCTTAAGTTCCTGTGCGACGTGAGGTGCCAGCATCGGGAAATCATGGCGCGCACCGGGCAGTGGAGCATTGGCGGCTCTGTCTGCATCATCAGGCGTTACCAGCCCCGCAATTAGCAAACGGTCCAACACGCGTGCACGCGCATGAAAAGCACGCTCATAGAACCTGTCGGGACGGCGGCTTTCGGGGGCCTGAGGTAAAGCAATCAAAAGCGCAATTTCGGCCAGATTGAGCCATTTCGGTTCCTTGCCGAAATATGCCCAACTGGCTGCTCTCACTCCTTCAAGATTGCCGCCATAAGGTGCATGATTTAGATACAGTTCCAGAATTTCCCGCTTGGTGAATTTCGTTTCCAACTTTTGCGCTTGCACGATCTGTTGAATTTTACCGGCAGCGTTTCGCGTCGGTTGGTCAGACAAAAGGCGCGCAACCTGCATGGTCAAGGTGGAAGCACCCGATACGATCCGACCATTTAAGATAAGTTGCCCAGCTGCGCGCAGCATTGCGCGTTTGTCGATCCCGTTATGCTCGTAAAAACGCTGGTCTTCATACGCCAGCAAAAAGGTCAGAAGCCTAGGATCCACGTCGTCTAGCTGAACCGGAATACGCCAATAGCCCTTTGGCGTGGTAAAGGGACGCAGGAGTGTCCCGTTTGAGGCAACCACTGTGACAGACTTTGCCTGAACAACAATAGGTTCAGGGGTTGCTAATACAATTTTCCGGACGCTCTGAAGGCCCACCAATCCGGCTGAAATTGTTATTAGTCCCAGCAATGCTGGGACTAATAACAGAACCCTTCCTTTCAAAGACATCGTCACGTTTTGTGTCCAGCCTTATTCCAATGGTCCAAACACAGAAACGGTTTGTGCCGCCGTCGTGCCAAAAATCTCTGGACTGTACATATCTTCAACATGCGTTGGCGGCAGTCCGAACAAGCCGGGAGACACTGCACGAACTTGATAGGCAAAGCTCCACACATTAGAACCGTCGGTAACCGGCATTTCCTCGAAGGACTTGCCATTGAACCCGACAACAAACCGATCATCCAAAAAGGCAGAGTAATCTGCGGAGCCCGATTTGGGCAACCAAGTCAGGCCTCCTCTGGCACCTTGCAACAAGCTTGGATTATCGATTTCAAAACCTGCAGGTAGTGGATCGACCAAAAGCAGTTTGTCAGTTCGGTTTACAAGTTGACGTATGGTCAGCAAAACAACCAAACGATCATTTTGCGAGACATTCGCCAATTCTACAGGCGTTCCATCTCGAGTAAGAAATTCTCTTGTGACCGCAAATCCATTGTTACGAGCTAGCGGCGTTGTGCGTGGCACACCTGATGTTTCTATCAACAATGGCAAACTACGGCTCATCTGATTGCGCACGACAACCGGACCATTGGCTAACTCATCTCCATTAAAACCAAACGAAATCACACCAGACCCGTCACCATCAGGATCCTGTTCCAGCTGAATTCCAGCTTGGCTGACATCTGCCTTCAGAGAGCCATTTGCTTTGGAAAGGCTTCCGGACGCCATTGTCAGCCATGCCATTTCCTGTGTGCTGAGATAGTTGTCATTGCGGCGGTCCTCGATCACCGCTTCCGCCAATTCTGACATCTCGATCTGCTCAACGCCGCTTTCAGCTACAAGAGACATTATGGCTGCTCCATCACGCACGTTCGTGCCATAGTCGCGTGGCCCGACACGAAAGACCTTGAACCCACGCCGGTCGAAGTAAACCTCCTTAGCACTCTCAAATGCTTTTTTGGCCCGCACTTTCTCGCCGTATAGTGCCAGGCTCGCGCCAAGCTGCGCCTTCGCAATCGGAGAAGAGAAGGAAGCAAATTTTGCGTCCACAAAATAACGCAGATCGCCAAGCGTGGCTTCACCATTGCGTGCTAACACATAGAGAGCATAGGCCATGGCATTGCCATCAGAATCGATATTTGTACTGAAGGACATTGTATTCTTGATGTTATTTATGGCTTGCTCAAACGCAACTTCCGGAACATCAAAACCAGCTTCTTTGGCACGCGTCAGAAAATCGCTGACATAAGCATCCAGCCAAAGGTCACGATCAAAAGAAGCGCCCCACAATCCAAATGATCCAGCACTGTTTTGATGTGTTACAAGGCGCGTGATAGAAGCCTCAATCGTTTTACGATCCCCGGCGCTCATCGTTCCTTTAGACAGTAGCGGCATGGCACGGCTGGTGGTTTGTTCAGAACAACGGTAAGCGTATCTATCCAATCTGCTATAGAGCGCCGCCGGGTTTAAACCTGCACCAGCTCCCAAGGCCACCGAAAGACTTGCAGTGCCTGGAACATATTGCTTAAGCACAAAGTCGCTAATTTTATGGCTTGCCGAATCTGTACCATCGGGCGATAGCACAATACGCTCAGAATTCGACACGGGCTGTGTATTGGCGCGAACCGGCAAGGTCAGAGATTTAGACATCGCACGGCCATTCGGGCTCACAAGAACGATATCAAGTGATGCATCACCAACGACTACGCCCTCCAGTCTCACCAACTGGTTTTTGCTGCCCTTTTTCTCCAGAGAAATAGTCCCACGTGCTTTTTCTCCAAGTGTCACATGCTCCGTGGAAACAACTTCAAGCGCATAGTCGCCTGCATCGCCATCTGTATTGTCAAATTGAATCAACAATCTTGATGTGTCACCGGGCGCCAGGAAACGCGGCATGGTGGCTGTCATTACAACAGGATCACGCACAATGACGTCCGCACTGGCACCGCCCAGCTTAGACTCGCTCCAGGCAACCGCCATCAACTTCAAAGTACCATTGAACTGTGGCACATCGAATGAAATAGAAGCTTCACCATTTTCATCCAGTGAGACAATACCAGAGTACAATGATACCGGTGCTTCAGCTGGCGGATTGCCATCCATTGAAAGCCCGGCTGTTGCCGCGTCGCCGCCAACCCGCAGCCTGCCCTCAGTGCCCGATAAGCCGTCAATCAACTGGCCATAAAGGTCTCGCAAAACGGCGCCAAGACGACGTTGTCCAAAGTACCATTTTTCAGGCATTGGTGGCGTATATCTCGTCAGATTCAAAATGCCCTGGTCAACTGCCGACACAACAATGTGAGCCTCGCCACCGGCAAGGCCCACTACTTTTATCGGGACGGTCATCGTCGTTTTGGGCAATATCTGGCTCGGAAGTTCCATAGCCACTGAAAGCGTACGTGACGCAGGGTTCATAGCCAGCCAGTCGACACCTATAGAGCGTGTCGGGAGTTGGCCATTTTCGACATCCATCGGATGATGAAGGGTTGCAAGAACATAGGCACCGGCACCCCAATCATCTTCAACCGGCAAATCCAGACTATGCTCGCCAACCGCGACATCAAAATTATGCACGGCCAACAGGTTTTCATTTGCCACAAGCAACTGAAGCTTACCTGCCCGATCTGCATTTATCCGAACTTGCGCGGTTTCACCTGCAACATAAGCATCTTTGTCCAGGCCCACCTGCAGCGCGTCGGGCGTATCAAATGCGGACTTTTCCACATACCATCCAGCATAAAAATCATAGCTTGCAACCGCCTCTCCGGCGATTACTTCCAGCCTATATGCACCCCATTCAACGGGGACATCCAAGCGCGCAAGTTGATCTTCCAGTAAGTCAATTTTGCCAGCAGAAATGCGGTCAGTTCGCGTAATTGGCTCCCAACCCCAGCGGCCATTAGACTTTCTGTACCATTGATAACTGCGTTCAATCCGCAGCAATTCATAGCTGGCATTTTTCGCCGCAACCTGTTTGCCATCTGCATCAAGCGAGACAAGTTGAAATTCTGCTGTTTCACCTTCAGGCGCGGAGAAATCGAATAGCGGCCGTATGCCAAGCGACGGCCCTGTACTGGCTAAAGGAACATCAAGTGTGCGCTCAACAGGTCTCCCTCCGCCATCCGCCATCGTGACAGAAATCTGGGCTGATAAAGGAAGTGTTGTAGCTGGGATCCCCGGGATCGAAAGCTCAAACGAGCCTTTCCCAGCGGCATCGGTTCTGAAGGAGGGAGAAAAATTATCGCTGACAGGTGTAAATTTCTCATCAGACAGCCCGAAGACAAATCCCTTATATGGGCCGTCACTGGGTTGCTCAGGTGAAATGAAGATTGAGCCTTCCACAGCCAGCCCTGTGGCCGGTGCACCAAATAGATAACGTGCATTCAGGCCAACAGTAACCGTACTTCCAGCTTCGATAACTTCATCCTGTACCGAGAAATCAAAATCAATTCTTTCTGGAAGAAAATCTTCGACCAAAAACCGTTTTGTCGCCACAGCCAATGAATTCGGATCCGTGAAGATTTGTACTTCCCACGATCCGCGAAGTGCGTTCCCGGGAAGTACAAAATTTTGCGCGTGACCACCTGTCTCGTCTGAAACAGAGACTTTGCGCGCAAACTCAACCCCGTCGGGGCGCATCATGATGAATGTCAGTGGCAAGCCTTCCAGAGCTTCTGCGGCAGAATCACGCAAGATAGCTGTAGAGTAAACCGTCGCGCCAGGTCGATAGACGCCTCGCTCTGTATACAAAAAAGCATCGACTGCTCCCGGTGATGTTCGACCATCAACGCCACGATCTGACAAATCAAAACCAGCGGCTTCAAGATCCAGTATCGCATAGTCAGGCGCACTGGTCTCCGCAATGACAGCAGCGGCACGCAGGGCTCGTTCACCGCGCAGCAAACCAGGGGCAAAGCTGGCATATCCATTTGCATCGGTCATCGCACGGCCGAGGATATCATTGTTTCGCGCCACCAGTTTCAGTGGCACATCGGCCAAAGGAGCCGTTGTTTCCAAGGACCTTGCGTAAACATGCAAGCCATCGTCAGCCGATAGGCTGGACAATCCCAGATCACTGACAACAAACCATTGCGTTGCCTTGGGTTGCCAAAAACTATCATTTGTTTGTGGGCCTTCCGCAAGCAACGCATATGCACCTGGCTGCAGGTCACCAATGACACGGAACACTGGCATCAGCGTTGTTGTGTCCTTGTTCAAGGCACCGTCCACTTCAAGCGCACCAGACCATATTGGCGTTGCCAGATTTTCAGTCAGTCGCTCCAGCGCTCCACTGGTCAGCGGCTTGTTGAAACTGTTTGATCTCAAAAGCTCCGAAATTGCTGCATCAGTTACCCGGAACACACTGACATCAACTGAATCCACGTTTACAGTTACGACTGGGATACCCCTCGCGTGGCTGCGGGATAAAACGTATGATGACCCAGTGAAACGAACATTGGGAGAACGATCGCGTACGTAGACATCCAATGTAACCAGATTGTCGATCTTTTCGCCAATTTCAGCGGGAAGGCCAGCACGCATATCCAGTCGATACCGTTCGCCATGGACCAATCCACCAACACATACCTCCTTGTTGGAAGCTCTTACATCCGATGGCTCCGCACCATTGAGACGCAGATAATCGGTATATTCTACATTATCTGTATCAAGACGTTCGGAGAATTGCAGGCAAACGCGTGGGTTTACAGCATCACTGTCCACCGAATAGTCCAGCATGCGGAAACCATGATCAGCATCCAACGCCTCATAGTCTGCGCGCACTCTGGGGCTTTCAAAAGTTGCCAGACTTTTCTTGTAAGCCTCCAAAGCCGGACGATAGCGATCTGACAAAGCCAATGCACGTGCGAGCGCGTTTAACGCTTCTGAAATCTGTCGATTGCCCTCTGCAAGCCGATACATTTCCAGCGCGCCACTAATCGCTTTTGATTGATAGTCGCGCTTTTCCTGCCATTTGTTAGAACGGCTGCGCCAATAAGTATTTGCAAACGCACGCCAAGCATCAAAGCTTAAACCATCTGCCGTAACCCAAGCAGAGGCCATGCTCCGCATATTCGGAAAATCATTCTCCGCAGAAGCTGCACTGTATCTCGCGGCAAGCTCGTTCGCACCAGACTTGGCTGTTTGGGCCGCAAACGCCGCACGCAGCGCATCCACATCACGCACAACGCCTTTGTCAACAAAGGTCAAATCAGAGATATCGTTAAAGCTGTCTGCTGCACGGGCTGTTTTAACAACAACGCGCCCAGCCACCGCCCCATCAGCGCTTTGCAAGGTGCCGAAGCCATCTTTGAGAAAACACCAGCCAGCAGATTGATTGTAGGTAAACGCCTTGCATTGACTGTCAGCCAGGCACTCTGCAGAGCACTGATCAAGCGCCACATCTTTAACTGTGCGGTAATCAAAACCGAAATAATCAGCATTCGGAACTGTCTGAATGACCTTTTGCGTCTCTTGCGCCGCTAACGGAGGTGCATCAAATGATGCTATACCTGCCGTGACCAGTGCCAATACCAATTTTGGAAAAAATTGGTCCATTAATGAAACCAGAAATCTCATTTTCTCTCCCTTAAGCACCCCACGGCGTGCAGATTAATGCGCACCAGCTTATCCTATTACTTGAATAAGCCAATCATGACGGGATCATGGCAACATTAAAACCAAAATAAATCCCATTGTGCGAGTGCGAACGTTGATCAGCAGCGGTTTTTACGTGTATGTCAGGGCAGATTTCCAGTTTTGATCAACTTTGTAGGACACAGGGCTTTATGAGCAGCCAAATTATCCCAGTGGCAGAATTCGATTTGGTGGTTTTTGGCGGAACCGGAGACTTAGCACAGCGTAAAATCATTCCTGCCCTGTATCATAGACACCGAGATGGACAAGTTGTAGGGGACAGCCGCATTATTGCCGTGTCGCGTCGGCCGCTAACGCCAGATGAATATCTTGCAAAGGCAAATGAGGCGTTGGAAGAGTTTGTGCCGAAAGAAGAGCGCGAACCGGAAGTCGTCAAAGCGTTTATCAAACGTCTTTCCTACGTTGCCGTTGATGTAACAGATGACGCTGGATGGCAGGAGCTGAAAGCCAAACTGGATACGCATAGCGATAGAGTGCGCGCATTTTATTTGGCGGTGGCGCCAAGCCTGTTTGGGCAAATTTGTGAGTATATCGGCAACACTGGCTTAATTACCGAAAAAACACGGGTGGTGATTGAAAAACCCATCGGGAAAGATCTGAATTCTGCCAAAGCGCTCAACGACTCAATTGGCAAGGTCTTCCGAGAAGAACAAATCTTCAGGATCGATCATTACCTTGGCAAGGAAACTGTTCAAAACCTGATGGCTCTTCGTTTCGCAAATGCGCTGTTTGAGCCCATTTGGAACGCCGCACATATTGACCATGTTCAAATCACCGTTGCTGAATCCATCGGTGTTGGATCACGTGGCCCTTACTATGATACGTCCGGCGCAATGCGTGACATGGTACAGAACCATATTTTGCAGTTGCTTTGCCTGGTAGCCATGGAGCCCCCCATGTCTATGGCTGCAGATGCAGTGCGGGATGAAAAGCTGAAAGTGTTACGCTCTCTTGAACCCATAACTGCTGAAAACAACGACAAGGTAACCGTGCGTGGACAGTACACCAGCGGCGCCGGACCGGAAGGTGCTGTGCCGGGTTATCTTGATGAATTGGAAGATGAGGCCAGCAAGACTGCGACTTTTGTCGCGCTGAAAGCAAGCGTTGCTAATTGGCGTTGGGCCGGTGTGCCATTCTACTTGCGGACCGGAAAACGGTTGCCGCAACGCTCATCGGAAATTGTCATTGCTTTCCGTCCAGTACCGCACTCGATCTTTGACACCGGCGCGGGTGGCGTGGCTGAAAACAGGCTTGTCATCAGGCTGCAACCGGATGAAGGCGTTAAACTTTGGTTGATGATCAAAGACCCCGGCCCAGGTGGCATGCGCCTGCGCCATGTACCACTTGATATGAGTTTTGCGGAAGCCTTTGAAGTTCGCAGTCCGGATGCCTACGAACGGCTAATCATGGATGTGATCCGAGGCAATGCAACGCTCTTCATGCGCAGAGACGAAGTAGAAGCGGCTTGGGAATGGGTTGATCCTATTTTAAGCCAATGGGAAGATAACGGAGACTCGCCCAAAAAATATACTGCAGGCACTTGGGGCCCTGCAGCATCTGTTGCCCTGATTGAGCGCGATGGCCGCACCTGGCATGAAGACGATTAACCCATGAGCGGTACACAAATGAATTTGGCGGATAAAGACTCGTTGGCCGAAGGCCTGGCAAACCAGATTGCCGAAGCATTGAATTCTGAATTGCAGGCAAATGGTCGTGCTGTGCTCGCCGTATCCGGTGGCTCCACACCAAAACGCTTTTTTGAAAAACTCAGCCTTAAAGATATCGATTGGGCAGGCGTGACCGTGACACTTGTGGATGAGCGCTGGGTGGATGAAAGCAGTGATCGTTCCAATGCTGCCCTGGTGCGTGCCAATTTGCTTCAAAACAAAGCCGCAAGCGCCAATTTCTTTCCGCTCTTTACAGGTGATGCCACACCCGAAGATGGTGTGAAGACTTTAGAAGCGGAATTCACAAAATTAGGTCAACCTATCACAGCAGCAGTGTTAGGTATGGGCGGCGATGGTCACACAGCATCGTTTTTCCCCGAAGGCGATAATCTCGCATCAGCAGTTGATTTGGAAAACCCGAATAACTTCATAACTATGTTGGCACCCGGCGCGGGCGAGCCACGAATTACATTCACACTTTCAGCTCTTTTAAAAGCAAACTTTCTTGCACTTCACATTGAAGGTGATGAAAAACAGGGCGTCCTCGCCAAAGCTCTAACAGATGGCCCGGTGGTTGACTTACCTATTCGTTCAGTCTTGCGCCAAGAGCAAACTGAGCTGACGATTTTTTGGTGCCCGTAGAGACACGGGAACTTTTAGGAGACACATATGAGTGACGTTCAACCGCGCATTGCCGAGGTTACCGAGCGCTTGATAGAACGCAGTCGTCCAACACGCAGTGCCTATCTTGATCGCATTCGAAAAGCCGGCGCGGAAGGCCCTACACGCACGCAATTATCTTGCGGTAACCTGGCTCACGGTTTTGCAGCTTGCAGTCCGCACGACAAGGAAGCTCTCGCCGGCGACAGAATGGCCAATATCGGCATTATCACTTCATACAATGACATGTTGTCGGCGCATCAACCATTTGAAACTTTCCCAAATTTGATCAAGGAAGCCGCGCAAGCCGCTGGCGGTGTGGCGCAAGTCGCAGGCGGTGTACCCGCCATGTGCGATGGTGTCACCCAGGGACAGGATGGCATGGAGCTATCTTTGTTTTCCCGCGATGTCATCGCAATGGCTGCCGGCGTTGGCCTGTCGCATAATATGTTTGATGCCGCCGTTTTCCTCGGCGTGTGTGACAAGATCATTCCAGGTCTTTTAATGGCCGCCCTCTCATTCGGTCATTTGCCAGCCGTATTTGTGCCAGCGGGCCCAATGCCAACTGGCCTGCCCAATGGTGAAAAGGCAAGGGTAAGACAACTCTTTGCCGAAGGCAAAGTTGGCCGCAAGGAATTGCTGGAAGCGGAGTCCAAATCTTATCACGGCCCTGGAACCTGCACTTTCTATGGCACAGCCAACTCCAATCAAATGCTGATGGAAATCATGGGGCTGCATTTGCCAGGCGCAAGCTTTGTAAATCCAAACACACCCTTGCGGGATGCCTTGACAAAATCTGCGACCGAGCGCGCTCTGGCGATAACGGCACTGGGCAACGATTATACACCTGTTGGTGAGGTCATTGACGAAAAGGCGATTATTAACGGGGTGGTCGGGCTACACGCTACCGGCGGGTCAACAAACCACACCATGCATCTGGTCGCCATGGCCGCAGCCGCCGGCATCAAACTTACCTGGGATGATATATCAGACCTGTCAGATGCCGTTCCGCTTCTGTCACGCATTTATCCAAATGGCTTGGCTGATGTGAACCATTTTCATGCAGCAGGTGGCATGGGATATCTAATCGCGCAATTGCTTGAGGCTGGACATATACACGAAGATGTACGCACCATCTGGGGCACAGGAATGAACGGCTATCGTCAAGAACCTAAGATAGATGATCAGGGCTCAGTGAGATGGGAACCTATTTCTGAGAAAAGCCATGATGAAAACGTTCTTCGCCCTCATGACAATCCATTTCAATCGGATGGCGGCTTAAAAATGCTGTCGGGCAACATTGGGCGAGGCGTCATTAAGATATCAGCTGTGAAATCCGAGCATCGCATCGTTGAAGCGCCAGCTTTGATTTTTCATGATCAGAATGACGTTTTAACGGCATTTAAAGATGGCAAACTCAACCGCGACTTCATCGCTGTAGTTCGCTTTCAAGGGCCACGAGCCAATGGAATGCCTGAGCTACACAAATTAACACCAACATTAGGTGTCTTGCAGGAACGCGGCCTAAAAGTAGCTCTCGTTACGGATGGACGTATGTCGGGCGCATCCGGCAAGGTGCCAGCAGCCATTCATGTAACACCGGAAGCTGCGTGCGGTGGTATTATCGGTAAAATCAATGAAGGTGACATGATCAGGTTGGATGCTGAGGCAGGCACTATAGAAATTCTTGTTGATGATGCCGAACTAAACGAGCGCATCATCGCGCAAGCGGACTTGTCTGGAAATGAGTTTGGAATGGGACGCGATATGTTCGCCACTTTCCGTGCAGTCGCCGGAAGCGCTGATACTGGCGCATCTTCAATCTACGGAGTTGCATAAAATGAACGGCAACAGATTTCAGAATTTGCTCGATCTGAGAGCGGCGCAACCTGATACGGATATAAAGACACTTTTTGAAACCGATGCGAAACGGTTTCAAAAATTCTCCGTTGAAGCAGCTGGTCTGTTGCTGGACTATTCAAAAACACAAATCACCAAGGACGCAAAAAAGCTTTTACTGGACCTTGCTATAGCCAGCGGCGTTGAAACACGCCGAGATGCAATGCTTACCGGCGAAAAAATCAACCTGACAGAAGATCGCGCCGTACTTCATACAGCCCTGCGAGCGCCGTTGGATTTGGACATCGAAACCGATGGCGAAGACGTTGTGAGCCTTGTTCACAGCGTGCTGACATCAATGGCGGTCTTTGCAAATGGTGTACGGGATGGCAAAATCACAGGGGCAACAGGTAAGCCTTTCACGGATGTCGTCAATATAGGTATCGGAGGCTCTGACCTCGGACCAGCCATGGCGACGCTGGCCCTGAAACCATATCACGACGGGCCACGGTTGCACTATGTCTCCAACGTTGATGGCGCACACATGTCAGACACTTTGGACATGCTGGACCCGGAAACAACTCTTTTCCTGATAGCATCAAAAACATTTACAACAATTGAAACCATGACCAATGCGCGTTCTGCGCGCATGTGGATTGCAGCCAACATGGATGAAGCTGCCGTCTCACATCATTTCGCTGCGATTTCAACAAATCTTGAACGTGTCGGACAGTTTGGAATTTCTGAAGAACGCGTATTCGGATTCTGGGATTGGGTTGGTGGGCGTTACTCACTTTGGTCAGCGATCGGCCTGCCCATCATGATCGCGATTGGGCCAGAAAGTTTTAAAGATTTCTTGGCAGGTGGGCATGCAATGGACGTGCATTTCGCGACAGCTCCATTGGAAGAGAACCTCCCGGTCATTTTGGGACTGACAGGAGTTTGGCACCGTACTGTCTGCGACCACCCCAGCCGGGCTGTCCTTCCGTATGATCAGCGCCTGTCACGCTTTCCAGCGTATCTGCAGCAGCTCGATATGGAGTCCAACGGCAAACAGACCACACTAAGCGGCGAGCAGATATCAAGCTCAACCGGCCCAATCGTGTGGGGAGAACCCGGAACAAACGGACAGCATGCTTTTTATCAATTGATACATCAGGGAACAACAGTCATCCCATGTGAGTTCCTTGTTGCCGCCAATGCGCATGAGGAAGCTGGGACCTTGGGTGTTCATCACGATCTTCTGTTGGCGAATTGTCTGGCACAAGGTCAGGCGCTGATGGTAGGCAAATCTTACGATGAAGTTGAAGCCGAACTGCGCAAGTTTGTTCCGGGCAAGGAAATGTTGACGGATGTCGAAATAGAGCAACTTGCGCCGCACAAGGTCTTTCCCGGAAACCGGCCCTCTGTCACCATTGTCTATGACAAGTTGACACCTAATATGCTGGGCAAGCTTATAGCGCTCTATGAACACCGCGTCTTTGTGGAAGGTACCATCTGGAACATCAATTCATTCGACCAATGGGGCGTTGAGTTGGGGAAAGTCCTGGCAACCAATCTGCTCCCGCTAGTTCAAGGGGAAAGTGGCAAAGCGTCCGTGGATGGATCCACATTTGGTCTGTTGAAACATCTGCGGCAACTTAGAGCTGCCACAGATGATAATTTGGATGATTAGAACTACTTCTTAGCGCGTTCAACAGCTTCAGAAAGCATTCTTTTAGCGGTAGCGGAACCTTCCCACCCAACAACCTTGACCCATTTATTTGGCTCAAGATCCTTATAGTGTTCAAAGAAGTGCCCGATCTGTTTTAGTGTGATTTCCGGCAAATCAGTGTGATCTTTGACATGTTCATAGCGTTGCGTGAGCTTGCTGGATGGGACAGCAAGAATTTTCTCATCGCCACCAGATTCGTCTTCCATAACCAACACACCCACTGGGCGACAATTAATCACAGAGCCAGGCATCAAAGGCCGAGTGTTTGCAACAATTACATCGGCCGGATCACCATCATCAGACAATGTATGTGGCACAAAGCCATAGTTGCCTGGATAGCGCATAGGCGTGAACAAAAACCGGTCTACGAACAAAGCACCAGAGTCTTTGTCAAGCTCGTACTTAATTGGTTCATCGCCAATTGGTACTTCGATGATGACGTTGATGTCTTCCGGTGGGTTCTTACCGATTGAGATTTTATCGAGGTTCATAAAGCTCGGCCCTATTTGTTTAAGCGTGCGTTAGCGCGGTCATGCCGCAACCGCGCGCATCTTTCAAGGCAAAGCAGCATTTCTTGGCAATGAACTTTCGATTTAGGGCCTAAACCCAGCGATATCCGATGGTTGGCGCTTGAGATCCGCCAAAAATTTCGTGGGAGCGAACAAATGGCTCGCCACCCATTGCTTCATAAAACTCTTTGCCATGATCGTTGGCTTCCAACGCCCATACGACCAGGGCAGTATACCCCATTTTTTTCAAATATGAGCGTGTACCGTTGAATAGGATTTTTCCCAAACCGACACCTTGAAACTCCGGTAGCAGATATAACTCATATATCTCGCCCCAGCGTTCCGCAATTTGCGGCGGGTAGTTCCTCCGACTGCCGCCAAAATTCGCATATCCAACTATGCGTTTTTCATATTCCAACACCAGTAATTGAGAGCGGCTGGCAGTCTCGCGCCTACCGCCGTAGAATTGACCTATGGCCACAGGCTCCGCATTCAGTTTCTCCACCGCTGATCGCCACCAAGCAGGATTCCTCTTAGCAATGGCCTCTCTAAGAGCAGGGCCATTTAGGATACCGCTATAGGCGTTAAGCCAAGAAGCACGATGAACCTTAGAAAGGTCCGCTGCATCTTCAACACTTGCCAAACGGGTTTTGATCAAAACAGGTTTCATCCTGTTATGCTTTTCCAACAATTGGGCAATAACGTGACATCACCGTATGAAACAATTTTCTTGTCAGAACCCAAAACCCCGACAGATTCTTGGTTTTTGAAGACAAACGGCTTGTCTGCAAACAGTTAGAATGCCCGTTCAGGCACGATCATAGCGGACGAACGAACTTAACTTTCCAATCCGATCATAGAGTCTACGTGCAGTTTCATTGTCGTGATTCGTAAACCAGTAGACATCCCTTGCGCCACGCACGTCGGCTTCCTGGTAAACCGCTTCAATCAACGAACGCCCAACGCCCCCGCCTCTCACAGATTGAGACACGTACAGATCTTCCAGATAAATTTTCGGAGCCACACCCCAAGTATTGTAGTGAGCAAGACAATGCGCAAACCCGATGAGCTTACCTTCATCGTCTTCAGCGACAAGTGCGAAGAAGCCTTTATCCTGCGTTACAATACGATGCCACGTACTGTCTGTGACGTCCTCAGGAAGCGGAGTGTTGTAGAACGAGAGGTAACCCTGCCAAAGTGGGTTCCAGCTCTCTCGATCTTCATTTGAAATTGCACGAATTTGCATAAGTTTTGCTAAATCCCAAACCACCAGGCCGCGAGACCCAGAAAAGCGAAAAATCCAACGACATCGGTAACAGTTGTTACGAAGACACCTGAGGCTATCGCAGGGTCGGCTTTCAACTTATCCAAGACGATCGGAATAAGGATACCTGCAAAGCCAGCGGACACCATGTTAATAATCATGGCAAAAGCGATAACAATGGACAAGGCGGCATTTCCAAACCAGAGCCCCGCAACAATGCCGATTACCACCGCAAATAATGCGCCATTTATCAACCCAACAGTACCTTCGCGCATAATAATGCGTCTGACATTATAAGCGTCCAACTCACGAGTCGCGAGAGCGCGCACCGCCACGGTCATTGTTTGTGTTGCGGCGTTGCCACCCATACTGGCCACAATAGGCATCAATACTGCCAATGCCACCATTTGCTGGATGGTAGCGTCAAACATACCAATAACAACTGAAGCAAGAATGGCGGTTCCCAAATTGACCATCAACCACACAAAGCGGCTTTTGACAGCTTCGGCGACATTATCGGAAATCTCTTCGTCGCCCACGCCGCCCATGCGCTTGATATCTTCGTCGTGCTCTTCGTGAATAACATCTACGATGTCATCAATAGTCAGAACACCGACGAGACGCTCGGCCTCATCTACGACAGCAGCGGACACCAGATTGTAACGCTCAAACGTTCTTGCAACTTCTTCCTGGTCCTCTTCAGCTCGAACAGTATAGGCCGTCTCACCCATAATATCGGAAACCGATATCGGACGTTTGGTTCGCAACAGGCGGTCCAAAGCAACCGTACCGAGCAAGCGATAGGTTGGATCTACCACAAACAACTCGTAAAAACTGTCTGGTAGATCTACCGTTTCACGCATGTAATCAATGGCCTGCCCCACGGTCCAAAATGGAGGAACAGCGATGTACTCGGTCTGCATACGCCGACCGGCAGATTCCTCTGGATAGTCAAGGGAGCGTTGCAGGACAACGCGTTCTAGTGCCGGTATCTGATCTAGAATTTCAACGCGGTCATCGACCGGCAAATCTTCCAGAATGTAAACGGCGTCATCGCTGTCAAGTTCGGCAAGACCCTCGGCAACTGTATCAACTGGCAGGTTTTCCAGAAGGCTGAGACGCACACTCTCGTCAACTTCGGTAAGTGCGGCAAAGTCAAAATCAGATCCAAGTAACGCAACCAATCTGGTGCGCTCGGCAACTGGTAGAGCCTCAATCAAATCCGCAAGATCAGCTTCGTGCAAATCAGCTGTAAGGTCTCGCGCCAAACCGTGATCAGTTGCGCCAATGCCCAGCAATACGGCTTCAACAAATTCCTGAGCGATTCCACCCGTTTCAGGATCGCGTACAGCCCAGCCATTAACAGATTGGTCCGCCTCAAACACAACTGAAGCAGCGGACGGCATCGAATCTTCGTTCTGAGATGGGCTTTCAACCATATTTACCGGCCTTCAGGTCACAAGGGCACACGTCTCCCCTCTCCTTAGCGCTTCAGCCTGAAACGTCCAACGTAAAGCTGCATTTACAACAAAATTTCTTGAGAAATTTATTCAAGGAACAGCAACCGCAATAAAGCAGACTTCAACCTGACGGCTGAGAAACATGTAGGAAAACCCGACTTTTCAAAGAGAGTATATGTTCTCAAATATCTTGAAACAATGGTGCGGTCGAGAAGACTCGAACTTCCACGGGTTTTACCCCACAGCGACCTCAACGCTGCGCGTCTACCAATTCCGCCACGACCGCTTTATTGTTGCGAAACGGGGTGCCATTTGCACCCTGTGGCGCTGCTCTATCAAACCTTTGAGAGGTTCACAAGTGCTTATTGATGAAGGCAGCATTGCTGTTACGTAGCGACAGCAGGTTTTGCGTTCCGCCCATGCACGTGTTTTACCTCAATTGCGATGTGTTCGCCTTTCAAAACGACTTGCACATCCGCTACAGCCATCCCATTTGCAAACAACGTCAGATCTTCATCAGCATCAGTATTCAAGGCAATAACGGCACCACGGCCCATGCGCAGCAATTGGTGGACCGGCATATGTGTGTGTCCAAGGCCGACGGCCAGATCAACATCAATGCGTTCAAGGGTCGCCATACCTGCGCTCCGTCTGCTAAGGGACATGTCGGGTAAACCATAGGCAATGCACTACGCGACCTCTCTGTTTTGCGGAATTTAGGGTAAACAAATGGTTAACGAACGCACTAACAGTCCACTTGAAATGAAACAAAAGGCAAGTTTGCCCCAATCGCGCGCATTTAAGCCTGTGGATTGGCTGTCTGACGATCAGCCAGTGCCATACGAAACAGCCCTATCATCGATGGAAGAACGAGTTACGGACATAGCAGCTGGCACATTACCAGAACTTGTCTGGCTTTTGGAACATGAGCCGCTCTACACTGCTGGCACCAGCGCGCAGGACGGCGATCTTTTAACGCCGGATCGCTTCCCTGTTTATAAAACGGGCCGCGGCGGCCAATACACCTATCACGGCCCAGGGCAGCGTATTGCCTATGTCATGCTGGATCTGTCGCACCGCACTCAGGATGTGCGACAGTTTGTAGCCGTTCTGGAGCAATGGGTTATCAACACGCTGGCAAGCTTCGGCGTAACAGGTGAGCGCAGAGAAGACCGCGTGGGCGTTTGGGTGACGCGACCGGAAAAAGCGCCCCTGCCAGACGGTACAATACGAGAAGATAAGATAGCAGCAATCGGCATCAGACTACGCAAATGGGTTAGCTTTCATGGCATCAGCATAAATGTGGAACCTGATCTGTCACATTTCGATGGAATCGTACCCTGTGGCGTATCCGGGCACGGCGTAACAAGTCTGTATGATCTTGGCGTGACTGCTACGACTGACGATGTAGACCTCGCGTTGAAAACCGAGTTTTCAAAGCTATTTGGCTAGGCACAGAACTGAGTCAAACTAGCCCTCGAACTCCATAATGACAGCGTCAACCGCCAGACTATCTCCTGCCACTGCGTTGATGGCAGAAACTGTAGCGTCGCGTTCAGCGCGCAGAACATTTTCCATTTTCATCGCTTCAACGACGGCTAGAGTTTGACCTGCTTTAACTTCCTGTCCAACCTCGACAGAAACAGAGACCACGAGGCCTGGCATTGGACACAGCAACAAATTTGATGTGTCGGGTGCAATCTTGATCGGCATAAGTGCATTAAGTGCGGAAAGTTCGCTTGGCAAAACCCGGACATCTGCCGTTATACCTCGCCACGATAAGAGCATTCCGCCTGGAGTTTTCTTGGGTTGAACAGAGAGCGCCTCACCATTTATCTGCCCACGCCAAAGTGGCTCGCCGGGCTGCCACTCCCAACTTACTTTCTGCTCTACATCCTCGCCCTCAAACACCGCGATTAGATTGTCAGAACTATTTGCATCAAGAGCTTTCACCTCAACATTGATTGAGTTTTCACCAATGCTGATAGCCCAGTTTTTCTTAACAATGCCGGAATGAGCACGCAGCCGTCCCGTCATATGGTCCAATCTGTCCTTGCGGCTCAATTCTAACGCGAGCGCGGCCAAAGCAAGTTTTTTTGCAGCCTCGTCACTTAGCGATGCGCCTTCAAATCCATCTGGATATTCTTCTGCAATAAAGCCAGTTGAAAGCTGACGGTTTTGCCAGCGCGGATGGTCAATCAATGCCGCCAAAAACGGAACATTGTGCCCGATTCCATCCAGCACAAACTCGTCCAATGCTGTTGCCATCGCGGCGTTTGCGCCTTCACGGGTCGCAGCATGAGTACACAGTTTTGCGATCATGGGATCGTAAAACATGGAAATATCACCACCCTCAACAACACCCGTGTCTACACGAATTGTGGACTGGTCATCAGATTTTTCTGCAGGTGCCTGAAAACGAACCAGACGGCCAATAGACGGGAGAAAATTACGATATGGGTCCTCGGCATAGATCCGGCTTTCCGTGGCCCAACCATCAATGCCAATATCCGATTGCTTCAAAGAGAGCTTTTCACCAGCAGCAACCCGGATCATCTGTTCAACCAGATCCACACCGGTGATCAACTCTGTTACCGGATGTTCCACTTGCAACCGTGTATTCATTTCCAAAAAATAAAAGCTCTTGTCCTGTCCCGCAACAAACTCCACTGTTCCCGCGCTATCATAACCCACAGCGCGCGCCAGAGCGCAGGCTTGTTCACCCATTTTCGCGCGTGTTTCCGGGTCCAGAAACGGCGATGGTGCTTCTTCAATAACTTTTTGATTTCGGCGTTGAATGGAGCATTCACGCTCGTTGAGATGAATGACGTTTCCGTGCTTATCACCCAACACCTGAATTTCAATATGGCGTGGGTTTTCTATGAATTTTTCGATGAAAATTCTATCGTCACCGAACGACGATGCTGCCTCAGAACGGGCGCGCTCAAAACCTTCTAGCGCTTCATCGTGGTCCCACGCGATCCGCATGCCTTTACCACCACCGCCAGCAGAAGCCTTGATCATCACCGGAAATCCGATTTCGGCGGAAATCCGAGCAGCTTCTTCAGCGTTCTCTATGGTGTCTGGAGCGCCCGGCACAGTAGAAACACCGGCTGCGGCGGCCACTTGCTTGGAGCGAATTTTGTCACCCATTTCTTCGATAGCAACTCGGTTGGGACCGATGAACGTAATACCTACCCTATCCAAGGCAGCAGCAAAGCTCGCATTTTCTGATAGGAACCCATATCCAGGGTGCACAGCTTGTGCACCCGTCGCCTTACAAGCCTCGATGATCTTGTCAGCAAGCAGGTAAGATTCCGATGCAGGCGGCGGGCCAACATAAACGGCTTCGTCCGCCATTTTGACATGCAAAGCGTTGCGATCAGCATCCGAATAAACGGCAACTGTGGCAATTCCCATTTGCTTTGCAGTGCGCATCACACGGCAGGCAATTTCGCCTCGATTGGCAATCAGAATCTTCTTGAACATAAAATACAAAGCCGCCCGTTGAACACTAACCTCAGATTAGAGGTGCTATGCAATCGCCGCAAGCTTTGCAGTATTGTACTTTGGGCGTGCATCAACTGAGCCAGATAGAGCCCTATGCAGGGTTTTCAGCAGGCGAGACGATCAGAGCGGACCCATCCGTTCCACTGATTTCCACACGTGTTCCTGCCGCCAAATCAGGCCCTTGCACGCGCCAGAACGTATCCCCTATTTTTACACGCCCCTGCCCGTCAGAAATGGGCTCGGACAAAGTCATCTGCCGCCCAATCATAGCATGACCACGTTCGTTTAAATGCGGGCGATCTGACTGCGACCGATTTGGCGCAAAAAAGTGGCGCCCTACCAGCAACAACCCAATTGCAAGCACTGCAAAACTAATCCAGGCCACCTGCCACGAAACCTCAATTGCGAATGAGGCAGCACCAACAATGATGGCGGCAAGGCCCAACCACATTAGAAAGCTACCTGGTAAGGCCAATTCCAGAGCCAGCAGAATAACGCCGCCAATAAGCCAAGCCCAAGGGCCAAGATCAGCTACTATGCCCAGAATGTAGGAATTATTTTCCATTGTTTTTCCTAGCCTCCTGTATCAGGCAAACGGCTTCCGCCTTTTCGCGTAGCGTTGGGCTCTCCAAAGGCTTCACGTGCGATTTCCGCTACTCCTCCAATGGAGCCAATAACGGAGGCAGCTTCCACCGGCAACATCAAAACTTTCTGGTTTGGCGCGCTGGCAACCGCCTGAAGCGCTTCGACATATTTGTTAGCCACAAAGTAATTGATGGCCTGAATATCGCCTGCTGCAATGGCATCGGAGACCACTTGCGTTGCTTTCGCTTCCGCTTCGGCTTCGCGCTCGCGTGCTTCAGAATCCCTAAATGCGGCCTCACGGCTACCCTCGGCTTCCAGAATTTGGGCCTGCTTTTCACCTTCAGCACGCAAAATGGCAGATTGGCGCATGCCCTCGGCTTCAAGAATAGCAGCACGTTTTTCACGCTCGGCCTTCATTTGCCGACCCATGGCTTCCACAAGATCCAACGGAGGATTAATATCCTTGATCTCAATACGTGTAATTTTCAGGCCCCAGGGAGACACGGCCTGATCAACTACAGACAGCAGTCTTGCGTTAATTTCATCACGGTTTGACAGAAGCTGATCCAAATCCATCGATCCCATAACGGTTCGGATATTGGTCATGGTCAGGTTCAGGACTGCGTTTTCAAGCCCAGCGACTTCATAAGCCGCTTGCGCGGCATCAAGGACCTGAAAAAACGTCACGCCATCAGCTGTAATACTGGCATTGTCCTTGGTGATAACTTCTTGCGAAGGAACATCCAGCACTTGTTCCATCATGTTCATTCGCGCACCAACACGATCGATAAATGGCACCAGAATGTTCAAACCTGGCTTCATAGTGCGAGTGTAGCGGCCAAACCGTTCAATTGTGTAGTTGTACCCTTGGGGCACCTGCTTGAGCGTAAAAAATAAAATGACGACGAGCAGAAAAACCAGCACGAAGACAAAAATATCAAATCCAAGAATGTCGATATTGATCATGAAAACCCCAATCTAAACAATCGCCCATGGGCGTACAAATCTGCATATACGCAACAAGCTGCACTACAGCGGCACCGCTTTAACATGGGTATTACGTTGATCGTGTTCAATTAATGGCTGCTTGTCATTTAATTGACAAATGCGTTCAGAGCCAACCCGCCAGCTCGCGGCGTACCATGGCTTCGATGACAGCCATACCCTCTTCAGTATCATTGAGACACGGAATATGCGCGAAATGTTTGCCTCCATGTTCTTCAAATATCTCGCCAGCCTCTCCAGCAATTTCTTCCAGAGTTTCCAGGCAATCTGATACGAAGCCGGGATTGAAAACAGCAAGCTTCTTTACGCCCTCCTTTGCAAGTCTCTCTACTGTTTTGTCTGTGTAGGGCTGTAACCATTCCTCCGGGCCAAAACGAGATTGAAAGCACGTCATGAGGCGGCCATTTCCCCAACCAAGGCGCTCTTCCAGCAACCTTGAAGTCTTCATGCAATGGCAATGATATGGATCGCCCTTCTTGAAGTAGGATTGTGGGATCCCATGGTAGGATGCGATGACGTGTTCTGGTTCGAAATCGAGATCACCCAGGCACTTTTCAATGCTGATGGCCAAAGCATCAATATACGTTGGATCATCGTGATAAGGCGGCACAGTGCGTAACGCTGGTTGCCAACGCATATTCATGAGCGCTTCGAAAGTCTTATCGTTCACGGTTGCTGTGGTGGCGGCTGCGTATTGCGGGTAGAGCGGGAAAACGAGAATCCGCTCACATCCCGCAGCGTGTAACGCTTCCACACGTTCCTTGATGGGTGGGTTGCCATACCGCATGGCCCAATCGACAACAACATTTTCATTGTTTGCAAAAATGGCAGCCAGCTTATCGCCTTGGCTGCGCGTAAACGTGCGTAAGGGAGATTCGTTCAGCTCGTTGTTCCAGATTTCCGCGTAGGCCGCACCGCTCTTTTTCGGGCGCGTGTTCAGAACAATGCCATAAAGGATAGGATACCAGAGCGCACGCGGCCACTCGATGACGCGCTTATCTGACAAAAACTCTTTCAAGTAGCGCCGCATTGGCTTGTAGTCAGTTCCGTCCGGTGTACCGAGGTTAACCAGAAGCACTCCAATTTTTCCGATTTTTACGAGCGGATGATCTGTCGGAAGATGCAGCTTTTTCATGTCATCGCGGCGGACTTCATCTACTTGCGATAGTGTCATTTTGGCGTCTTGATCATCTTGTTTCAGCATGAAGGCTCGCATCTAGATTTGGTTGGTGGCCGGATTACCGGCAACACGCGTCATTCCACTGGCCATTTAGCTAGAGCGTTTTGAGAAAATTTCCAAGGTCACTCGGCGGAATTATCACCTCAGGACCCTCAACAGTCGAAGAATATTGAAAACACCCGCCAAGGCATTCGAGACATAAGTCAAGGCAGCCGCGCGTAAAACAGATCGGGCCGCTGGCAGATCGGCTTCTTGCAAATAGCCGCCACCTGACAAAATCGGCAATGCCTTGCCAAAGCTTGCGTCAAATTCCACAGGCAAAGTGGCTAGATGAACAATAAATTGAAAGACCAGCACAAAAATCGCCAGTGCAAAAAACACAATGCTCAGGCCAGGCACGCGCAACACCAAGCTTAAAAACGGCCCGACGATCAAGAGCATGCCGGCAATTTTGTTTATTGGAAGAAAGGCCTTTACCAAAGAAATCCGCAAATTGAAGAGCCGCTCATTCCTGGCATGCTGAAGCGCATGTCCAACCTCATGTGCGGCAACTGCGACCGCAGAAATGGACTTTCCGCGATAGTGTGATCTGCTCAAGCGAACGGTCCGCGTTTGTGGATCGTAGTGGTCACTCCCCTCCTGCCCTGGTTCCACACCAATGCCGTGCAGCCCCGCGCGTTCCAGCAAATGTAGTGCAAGCTCACCGCCAGTACCGGGAAAGTCCGGGCGCGGCTTGGCATGCTTCTTCAGCTCATACCGCACCCACATGGATGGCAGAAAAATAGCGGCCAGGAAAAGGAGGCCTATGATAACAACTATTGGCATTTGCAAGATGTCGGGTGTTGAACGCTATCTGTCAATTGTTCCCTAAAAAGAAAAGCCGCCGGACCTGACCCGGCGGCTCGTTGTCAAAGTATGCCCGCCCTATGGTCCGTAGACCACTTTTGGCAACCAGGTTGCCAAGGATGGCACGTACCACAACACAACCAACGCAAACATCTGGATCATCACGAAGGGCACTGCCCCCCAGTAAATATCAGATGTCTTGACGTTAGGTGGCGCAACACCGCGCAAATAGAACAAGGCGAAACCAAAGGGCGGTGTCAGGAACGAAGTCTGCAGGTTTACAGCCATCATAATACCTAGCCACACGGGGCTGACCGGATCACCGTTCGGCATTGTGAGCTGCAGCAATATGGGCGCAACCAATGGCACAACAACAAAGACAATTTCCAGGAAATCCAGGAAGAAGCCCAGAACAAACATTAGAACCATGACAGCTAAAATCGCACCAATCGTTCCACCCGGTATGTCTTTCAACAGTTCATGAACCAGCTCTTCACCGCCAAGGCCGCGGAAAATCAGTGAAAAAATTGACGCACCGATGAGGATGACAAACACCATTGTCGTCACATGTGTCGTCCCTGCCACCACCTGGCTGAGGATACCTGCACGGAACACGCGCCAGAGAGACAATAAGATACCAAAGGTAATCAGCAAACAGCAGATAGCGGCCGCATAAATCGCCATTTGTTCAAAGTCAGATATCTCGTTTCGAGCGATCCTCAGATCAATACTAGCTGTCAAAAACAGGACCGCAACCAAGGCAACTGCAGCCAAATAAATTGGCCAAGAGCTTCCTTCGCCCATTCGCAATCCAGCAAGAAATATCGAGCCAACCGCACCAACAGCTGCTGCCTCTGTGGGCGTTGCAATACCAGCCAGAATGGAACCAAGAACAGCGATAATCAAGACAATCGGCGGCACAAGCGCATGAAGCACTTTGCCAATTGTTACACTTTCCCCAAGTTCTGGCGGCATAGCTGGAGAAGATTCTGGCTTCAGTATTGCCATCGCGATTTGATACAGCATGTACATGGCAACCAGCATGAGGCCAGGTATCAATGCGCCTGCAAACAAATCTCCGACAGACACTGTTTCTGGAGAGAAAATACCCATGTCCAATTGCGCTTTTTGATAAGCATTGGACAATTGGTCACCAAGGATCACCAGCACAATCGATGGCGGAATAATTTGACCAAGCGTACCGGAAGCTGCAATCGAGCCACAAGCCAGACGCTTTGAGTACCCGCGCTCCAACATGGTTGGTAGCGAGAGGAGCCCCATGGTCACAACCGTTGCGCCAACAATTCCGGTGGAGGCCGCGAGCAACGCGCCAACGATGCAAACAGAAAGGCCAAGGCCGCCACGCAACGTGCCGAACAACTTGCCCATAGTTTCCAAAAGTTCTTCTGCAACTTTGGAGCGTTCAAGCATAACGCCCATAAAAACAAATAGTGGCACTGCAATAAGCACCTCATTGGTCATTGTTCCAAAGATACGCTGCGGAATAGCCAGCAAGAAAGATGGATCAAAAACACCAATTGCGTATCCAATCAAACCAAAAATCAGGCCTGTTCCTGCCAGTGTAAACGCTACCGGGAAACCAAGCAAAAGCACGATGCAGACCGCGCCGAACATGATGAGATCAAGGTATTGAGCAATAGAAACGTGCATTAGGCTTGCTCCCCTTCTTTCAACTCATGCAATTCGTGTAACTCTTCCGACAAGCGTAGTTTATCCAGTTCAATCTCGTCTCCGCCAAGTGCGAGCAAGGAGCGAATAGCCATCGAGACACCTTGCAAAGCCATCAACACAGCAAATCCAAGAATTGCAGTTTTCTGTAGGTAACGCGCTTGAATGCCTGTTGTTTCAGGAGAGCCTTCTAAGGCCGCCCAGGAAGCGGATACGTAAGGGAAAGAAGTCCAAAAAATAACAACACAAACTGGCAGCAACAATACCAGTGAACCAAATAGATTTAACATTGCCTTCTTGCGAGGTCTGGCTTCCCTATAAAAAATATCTACACGTACGTGCCCATCAGTTAGCAATGTATAGGCCGCGCCAAGCATGAACAAAAAGCCATGCAGATATACAATGCTTTCTTGCGCGAAAATGGAGCCAACTCCAAATACGTAGCGCATCAGAACCACCACAAATTGGATAAGAACGAGAAGCAAGGCGAACCACATAACAGTTCGGCCGACAGATTTGTTGATCCGATCAATCAGATCAGCAAGCGCACGCATTAGATTTCTCCCTAAATGAAACCGCCCGTTCCAAAGGCATGAGGCCCTTCTCACGTTTAAAAAAACCTCCCGCAGCGAGCCGCGAGAGGTCAAACTAGTCATATTTACGTATGCACGTTACATCGTAGCTTTTGTACGAGCGCCGAGGTACGCTTGTTCGGCAATGCTACCCCAACCACTTACAGCACCAAGGCTTGCCTGGAAGCTTTCAAGTACACGGCGTCCAAGATCGTCCTCAGCAACACTATTCACAACTTCTTCAGCAGAAACTGACAATGCCTTGAACACTTCATCAGGGAATTGCTTAAGGTTTACACCGTGCTTATTGATCAATGTATCAAGCGCAGCGCCATTTTGCGCGTTGTACTCTGAATACATCAAGTTGTTTTCTTTGGCGCAACATGCAGCAACAATTTCTTGCTCAGCACCAGAGAAACTATCCCAAACGCCTTTGTTGATACCACATGAGAGGCCAGAACCTGGCTCATGGAATCCAGGCCAGTAGTAGTTTTTAGCAATTTTGTAGAAACCAAATGCAAGATCGTTCCAAGGGCCAATCCACTCAGTCGCATCAATTGTGCCAGCCTGGAATGCAGGATAAACTTCACCACCCGGCAATGTTACCGCAGCAGCACCAATTTGACGGAGAACTTCGCCACCAAGGCCAGGCATGCGGATTTTCAAACCCTTCATGTCTTCCATGGAATTGATTTCATTACGGAACCAACCGCCCATCTGAACGCCAGTGTTACCTGCCATGAGGCCTTTAACACCAAATTGTGCTGACAGCTCGTCCCACAATTCCTGGCCGCCGCCAAAATTGATCCATGCATCCAGTTCGTTAGCTGTCATTCCCATGGGAACGGCAGTAAAGAAGTTAAACGCCTTGTGTTTGCCCTGCCAATAGTACTCGGCACCATGGTACATATCAGCCGTACCGGAAGACACAGCATCAAAACTTTCCAAAGGTGGAACCAGTTCACCGGCTGCAAATAGCTTTACCGTAACTTTACCTTCGGTAGCAGCAGTAATGCGATCGGCCAAGCGCTGCGCACCGGTACCCACGCCAGGAAGGTTTTTCGGCCAAGTTGTGACCATTTTCAATTCGCGCATGTCCTGCGAGATAGCAGGCGTAGCCAACGCGGTTGCTGCGGCACCACCAGCGGTGACAAGACCCGCAGTCTTGATAAAGGATCGACGATCCAGTTTGGAATTACTCATGTGCAGTTTTCCTCCCTTGCACAAATGTGGCGAAACATCACCATAACCATTACTAATGTAGTCCAGCTCTGTCTAGGCAAGTGAATTCATTCTGGCTATTGCGTTAACTGCGGAAAAAATGCGTAGTACTACTGAGAAATATGATGTTGGGAGGCACATATTGAAAAAACTGGTCCAAAACCAGCTAGCAAGCAGCGCGGGAGCGACGCGATGAGCCTGCGAGCAACAACCCGCCTGAATTTTCGCGCACGCCTGCTTCTCATTACCATTTTGCCACTTGTGGCAGTTTCAGCGCTTAGTTGGCTCGTAATTTCCTTACAAGCAGACCGGCTTGTAAACGCAGAACTGGCCACGGTTGAGGCCCGCATTTTGGAAGCGCGTCAGGCGGAAATAAGAAATTATATTTCGCTGGCACAAACCTCTATTCGCCACCTGTATGAAAGTGAACCGGGAGGGCGCGAAGCGGCGCAAACCGAAGTAAAACAAATTCTGCACGATATGACATTTGGCAATGACGGATACTTTTTTGTCTACGACAATGAAGGCACCAATCTCGTGCATCCGCGCCTGCCAGGTCTGGTTGAGAAAAACTGGTGGGATTTGCAGGATCCAAATGGCGAGTATGTGATCCGTAACCTGGTGCAACGGGCTCAGGACGGAGGTGGTTTTTACCGCTACATCTGGAATAAGCCAACTACAGATCAGCCGGCTGAAAAGCTTGGCTACGCGGACTATTTGCCCAAGTGGGGCTGGATGTTCGGAACAGGGCTTTACATCGACGACATCGAACGAGAGGTCGCCATTCTCAAGGCGCAAACAGAAGACAATATTGATCAAACCGCTTTGATCCTGTTTGCTATTACCTTCATAGCCGTCCTTTTAGTTAGCGGCCTTTTGTTTGCCATACGTTTATCCGAAGAGCGCTTTGCGGACAGCAAGCTGAAAGATCTCACCAAACGCATTGTGGACGTGCAGGAAAGCGAGCGAAAACGCGTTTCGACCGAACTACACGATGGTATAAGCCAACTATTGGTAGGCGCTCGATATTCTTTAGATTTAGCGCACACACAAGCACCCGAAGACGGGTCCGCGCGCGGACTCATAGCAAAGTCGATGGGCGTATTGGAAAATGCGATTAGCGAAGTCCGCCGCATATCCAAAGACTTGCGGCCAAGTGTACTGGATGATCTCGGATTGGCAGCTGCTATACAAAATCTTTGCAAAGACTTTGCAGAGCAAACCGGCCTGAATGTAGAGGTTATCACCAAACCTGTTGGAAAGCGCCTGACCGAACAGGCCAAAACTGCTCTTTACAGAGTTCTTCAGGAAAGCCTGACGAACATCGCAAAACATGCCGAAGCGCGCAATGTTTCAGTCGAGTTGGTGGTCAGCCAGACAGATCTCTTTCTGGTGATCAAGGATGACGGCAATGGACTGCCGACGAAGTTGAAGCACAGCCTTACATCCAGTTCTTCACTTGCGCTACAGAATTCAGGTTTAGGCATTCGCAACATGATCGAGCGTGTGGAAAGTCATGGTGGGCGTCTTACCTTACGGTCTGCCAAATCACACGCAGAGGACAAAGGCACCGAAGTCTATGTGACCGTGCCTCTCACGCAGCCATATTCTGTAGAAGTGAAGACAGCCGCATGAGTTTTAATTCTACGCAAATTTCAATCGTCATTGCTGATGATCACGAGGTTGTCCGGGACGGCATCCGAGCGCGCTTACAAGAAGTTGCTGATCTAAAAATAATTGCGGAAGCGAAAAACGGGTCCGAAGCGGTTGATCAAGTCTCGCGGTACGATCCGGATGTCGTGATGCTGGATATTTCGATGCCAATTCTCAACGGATTGGAAACAGCGAGAAAAATACGTGAAAATGGTCAAGCGTGTAAGATTTTGATGCTCTCTATTTATGATGCCACCGAATATGTTCAGGGCGCAGTAAAAGCCGGCGCAAACGGCTATTTGCTGAAAGACGCAAGCGCAAAGGAAATGGTATCCGCCATCCGATCAGTAGCAGCAGGCGGGCTTTATTTCTCAGCAAAAGTTGCGCCGTCACTCATGCCACAAGCCAACGACGTGAAGAGCAGCGCCAATCAGACAGATTTTTCCACCCTGCCCGAGCCTAAAAAAATATGCACTTATGGATTGTCGACCAGAGAACGCCAGGTTCTGCGCGCCATAGCACAGGGACTGGCCAATAAGGAAATAGCGCTCAACCTATCGATCAGCGTGCGCACGGTGGAAAGCCATCGTCTTAACATTAGAGAAAAAACCGGCGGGGGAAACACTGCACAACTTACCAGAATCGCAAGCGAACTTCAGTTGATTTAGTGCGGTCACAGACTGAACTTAGAAGGCAGTTGCACCCATATTAGAAAGAGCAACAGAAGTGTTTCTGATACAATCCTTCAAATGCGCCAAGACTTTGTTTTTAAATTTCAAAATCCGAATGCCCAATGGCGCATATGCAACTGGTTCCAGCTAAATTCCAAGCCGTCAACAAGACCTCCAAACGCGGTTTACTCCAAGTAAATCCCCCAGCCAGGGGTGCATTGCACAATCATTGACAAAAAAACGTCATACACACCTTTCTTTATACAAAAAGGAGTGCTACATGCTGCCCACGCTGGCAAGTTCAGCAAATATTTTGACGCGGGGTGGAGCAGCCCGGTAGCTCGTCAGGCTCATAACCTGAAGGTCGTAGGTTCAAATCCTACCCCCGCAACCAAAATTTTCCCTAAAATCAAAGATCTAAACGAATCCAAAATTCCCTGCATGTGGCTAAATTTTCTTTTTGGAAACAAATTGAAATTGCCTACATAGCCGCACAGAACAAAATGACGGATTAGAAAACTCGATGTGTGCATTCTGGCCTAAGATGAGGCCGAAATTCAGCACTTGATTGCCGAGACTGCGAATCTATTCATCGATGTAAGGCACAGCCGCTCTGCCCATGAGTGGGTACGCATCCCATTTCCGTATACACTCTTCATGGAATGTGATCTTGCATCCTCAAAACCCGCATCGAAAAGCTGTGATTTGAGCAAGTCCTCATTCAGGCCATCCTTGTAGGGCAACTCCGCCATAATTTCCCACGTTCTTCCATGTTTGCACCACGCTCAATTCTTGAATGGCAAAGCGAGTTTGCAAGTTTCTGTTGCAATTTTTGAGCGAGACTTACGTAAACATGGTCCCTATCAATGATGAGGACGGAGCCACCTTGCTTCAATACACGGTACCATTCCTGATAGGCTCGAGTGGGTTTGTAAGCGTGCATGCAAGGTGTCGCATTACAATTGTATCGAATTGTGAACATCTATCCGCCCAAGATTTTCAGCATCAGCCAGCACGCCAAACCCATTGACCAAGCGCTGTGGCTTGAACATGTTTTCTCTTTGCCCGCTCGAGCGTCGCTTCTGAGAAGTCAACGCCTGTAACGATAGCTTCAAGAGATAGGAAAACACGGCTGATCTCTCCTGTACCGCAAGCCAAGTCCAGAACATGAAACCCTTTGTAATCTGCGTGGCCATTATCAGCCCAAATATCCAGAAAGAGCGCGCGCCAAGCGTCGAACTCACTATTATTTTCGATGGCATGGCCTGGGGAGGTATCAAACGATTCAGAACGCTTTGACCAATAAGTGCGAATTTGTTCTTTCAAATCATAGTTCTGAGCTGCTGTATTTTGCGGCTCCACTATTCAAACCCGCCTTGGTCAATTTGTGAAAAAAGTTGCTTGAATACTTTCTTGGCTCGACCAGCTTGACGAACCTTTTGCGCGTCAGCGTAGTTCACAGTGTAATCTCCTACCAGAACAAGGCCAACCATACCCATTTGAGCATGGGGAATACATATGTAGCCATAGGTTCCATCTGTATTGAACGTCACGGAAAATTCCTTGTCGATTTTGCTATTCCAACGTTCGACGCCATCAGGGATCATGCCCTTCTTGCTGGCAGAGTTGTGCCCATTATCAATAGGCAAAAACACAACGGTGTCGCCCTTTGCAATCTTTAAGATTGGTGGCTCAAACACATTGATGGCTTGCGGATCGTCAGACTTTGCATTCCGCATTTCGACGTAAAATGTTTCTGCAAAACCAGGCCCTGCCATATGGCAAGACATAGCAATGCCGATGAGCATTGTCCTAAAGGTATGCTGAGACATGTATTTGACCTTCTGATGACTGAATGATCTCGACCTTGACCCCATAGGTTTCTTCAACTGCCGCCGACGCCAGCACCTGATTGGGAGAGCCGTCGGCTGCCAAAGTGCCATTTTGTAAGAGCAATATATTGTCTGCAAAGCGTGCCGCGAGGTTGAGATCATGAAGCGCCACCATGCAGATAATATTCCGATCAATAGCTGCTTTCTTTATGGCAGACATGATTTCGAGCTGCCGCTTCAAATCAAGCGCACTGGTTGGCTCATCAAATAAAAAAACTTCAGGTTCGCGTATCAATGCCTGGGCAATGGAGACCATTTGTTGCTGACCGCCAGACAAATCACTGACGTAGGTTTGTGACAATGCATCGATACCCAGCGACACCAAAAGCGTGGATACTGCTTCCACATCATCGGCTTTCACAGACCATTGCGACAGGTTTTTCCGTGCTAGTAGAATAACATCAAACACTGTGAGGGACGCATTGGCCGAGAAGAATTGTGGCATGTAACAAACGCGTCTCACTTGGTCTGCATATGGCAATGATGCAAGATCAACTCCATTGAGTTCAACTGTGCCATGACTGGGCTTTAAAAGTCCGCTGATAGACTTAAAGAACGTAGATTTTCCAGCAGCATTCGGGCCAATAAGTGCTGTAAGTTGGCCAGGTTTAACGCCGACTACATTGATGCTGTTGAGAACTTGTTTTTTTCCATAATGGAATGACAGGGATTTAACTTCTAAGCTCATTGCCAACTCTTTCTACGAATTGCGATGACAAGGCTGAGGAAAAACGGGACTCCGATCAGTGAGGTGATGATGCCTATTGGGTATACGACACCGGGGTTAATCATCTTTGATACAATTGACGTAAGCGAAAGGATCAGCCCGCTGGAAATGGCAGACAATGGTAGAAAATACCGTTGGTCTTCGCCTACAATCATCCGCGCTATATGAGGGCCAACAAGGCCAACAAAGGCAATTGTGCCAACGAAGGAAACGGCGGTTGCAGCCAATAGTGAAACACCGATCAGCATTTCAATACGCAGGCGTTTGACATTAACCCCAAGGCTGGCAGCTTTATCATCGCCCATTCGCAATGCAGTGAGCGACCAGTTGCGGGACATAAACCATGGTAAAATAACAGCAATAATCGCAACACAAATGAATACTTTGTTCCATGATGCACGGGCAAGAGAACCCATCATCCAAAAGATAATTTGAGCAAGTTGAAGTTCTGATGCGTTGTATTGCATCAAGGCAAGCAGGGCGTTGTAGGTGAACATGAGCGCTATACCTACCAAAATCATTGTCTCAGAAGTGACACCGCGCATGCGTGTAAAGGCAAAGAGAACAACCGATGTTGATAACGCCATCATGAAAGCGTTAGTTGAGATAATTAGCCCGCCATATCCAGGCACACCCCCCCATTGGAACACAATTGCGACTGAAGCACCGAAGCTGGCAGCAGAAGAAATTCCAAGCGTGAAAGGATCTGCCAATGGGTTGTTCAAAATTGTCTGCATCTCAGCACCCGCCATGCCCAACATGGCACCAACAAGCAAAGCTAAGAGCGCAATCGGCAGTCTTAGATCCCAAACAATGACCTGAAGTCCCGTCTCATGATCTTCCGGCGACCATAGGACACTCAACAGTTCCGAAATCGTCAAGTTACTTGGGCCAGATGTGATGTCCAAAGCAACACTTAATCCAACCAGAAACAGAGCAATCACTAAAAAGAAGACCTTACGGCCCAACACCGAATAATACTGAGCTGCGAGTTTTGCAGAGGTCGTGCGCAATTTGGGCTCCATCGCCTTTTCGATCACCACAGACATGAGCAGTTCCAATCCCGAGAAGAGTCGAACAAAGTTGGCTGCAGACATGATCTGCAGCCATCAGTTTGATCGTTTATTTAAGGGTTGCCCAAAATTGACCGCTTGGCGCAAACGGCAGGAACCTGTCATGCAACTCAGCAAAAGTTGCAGTTGGATCCAAATCTGAAAACTCTTCAGGGTGAATCCATTTCGCAATCGCCTGCAGAGCTACAAAGTGGTAAGGGCTGTTGTAGAACTGATGATAAATTGAATGGAAGCGTTTGGTTTGAACTGCTTTCAAGTCTTTGAACCCGTTCCGTGAGGCAAGAGCGGAAAGCTTGGTATCAATGTCGTCGCTTTTTGCATCATAACCCAACAGAACAGCTGTCACCTCAGGCCGTGCCTCGGCCCAGTTCGCACCCGTACCAATGATGATGTCGGGATTAGACGTGATTAATCCCTCAAGGCTTGCGTTGCCACGATAGGTCGAGAACTTTTGAGACCCCCAATTGTTGCCGCCTGCTTGCTCTACCAGCCGACCGAAATTGTAGGGGCCGAAGGTATTGCAGCAAAACTCTCTATCCCAGCCCGCAGCATTTTCAATGAAGACCAAAGGTCTGTCTTCAGCCGGTATTTGGTTTACCGGCAATGTAACTTTGCGCATCTGCTGAATATAAAAATCAACAAATTCCTTGGCTTCCGCCTCGCGGTCAAATACTTCACCCATAAGCAAGAGGCTTGGGACGGTATTCTCTGTTGGATTTAGACGATAGTCGATGAAAAGAACCGGAACGCCAGCTTTCTCAAGATTGTCGATAACGCCTGACTCTTCAGCTTTGAAATAGTTTCCAAGGTCCAGGAGAACCAAGTCTGCGTCATTGGCAATGACGTTTTCAACACTGAAATCACCAGCATATGGGTTGCCGAAATCGATTATTTTCGACGTTGCATCGGGGTCAAGCGCTTCAAACTTGCGGAATGCATCGGGGTCGTACTTAATAAGATCATCCTTCCAACCAACCACACGTTGAAGCGGCTCTTCACGATCCAAAAGCGCCACCGTATACATCATGCGTCCTTCGCCAAGAATGACGCGCTCTACACCTTTTTTTACCTCTACGGATCGGCCAGCGATATCGGTAACTGTGATCATTTCTGCTAGCGCGGGTAAGGCCGTAGCAGCACAGAGAAACCCAATCCCCAATGCGGTCAAACTACGCTTGATCAAATTTTTCATTGTTATTCTCCATTCGAGTTCAAAAGCTCGATGATAATATGACTACTAGACTCATATTTGAGTCCAGCGCAAAAGATAATACATGAGCATTTTAGTCAAGTATTATCTTTTGCAATTGTGTAGTGAAGATGGTCGGAAAGATTTTATATATCTTTCAACAAGATAACTCGATATTTATGAATTCGTCGTCGCTGCGTCATGCTCGTTGAGACAAGAATGCAGTGCTGCACAGAACAAGCATGCGACAAAATTTTTGCCATAACATTGAGAATAACAGTCTGAGCATCGATATCAAAAATGTTCAGATAGCCTCCGAAGAAGTTATTTCCTCCATTTCGACGACCTATAGTTCGTCGCAATCCAATCGCGTCACAGAGTAGCGATCGCAATATCAAAATTTATTTTTTCAGGGTTTGTCATCCCTTTGAATGAAGAAATCTATCTAAGATAGTTTTACCCCTAGTTTGAAAAGGTGTTTGGAGCGTACTCAGCTCCGACGAAAACCACTAAAAATTCCGAAATTTTAAAACCGAACATTAGATTTACGTATTATTTGGAGAAATTAAAATGGGTTTCGATTCAGTAGGCATTACTCATGAATTGACCAGTTTCACCAATCTAAATTTGCTAAATGGACAGGGCGATGATCTGACCCACGAGACTCCAATACTGGAGCTTGGGATCCTCGACTCTCTTTCGATGGTCTCCCTACTGAGTTTTATCGAAGAAACCTACGGTGTCAGAATTTCAGAAGATCAGATTGTTCCGCAGCATTTTTCTGACCTTGCATCAATAACACAACTCATCATATCCATGAGCGATGGGCAAACCCGCGCATCCAGTCTTCAGGATGAATTGCGGCAGCTTGTCAGCCTTCAGCGCAGCTATGGTCTGAAGAGCAAGGAAATCGACACGATACGTGGACGACATCACGTCCTGGAAACCAAAGGTGCAGAACCGGCTTGGGTTTTACTGCCGGCTTTGGGTAATCCTTCGACTTCTTGGGCTCATGTCATGCGCACATTGAGCGGTGAGCAAAAAACCATTGCGCCAGATTTTGGGGGATTTGGACTTTCGGTCTATGCCGACGACGCTCCAACCTATCGAGACCATGTCGATGCAACTCTTTCTCTTTTGGATCAGATAATCCATGCTCCCATCGTTCTGGTCGCCAGCTCGGCAGGAGCCATGATTGCTACTGAGGTTGCAAGGCAAAGGCCTGATAAAGTCAAAGCGCTGATCATAACGGGTTTCGGCTTGATTGAGGAGCCGACCGGTTGGTGGCGCAACCTCCAAGCTATGTCAGAAACTCCGCAAAAGTTCATGGATGCAGCATATTATACTCCTCCTGAACTAACACCCGCGCTGCTTCGTATCCTGGAAGATGTGCTTGCCCGACCCGCCTACCACAATTTTCTGGATGTGGAGGGCTTGGCTGAAATGTCGACGACATTCGACAACATAGACCTCCCAACGCTGTTTGTCGCAGGTGAAGACGACCAGATCATTGGTCGAAAGGCCGTCGAAGCTGCCTGCAAACTAATACCCAATGCACGTATCGAATGGATTGCCCGTTGCGGCCATTTTCCTCCGGTTGAACGGCCGCAACCCTTCTTGTGGTACGTCCGCGAATTCTTGAACTCACTATAAAACGGAGTGCAGCCAACATGCCGAATTCTGCGACTGAAAGCTCAACAATCAAAGACTTTTATGATGTTGTCATTGTGGGTAGTGGCCCGGGTGGCGCAACCGCAGCAGCTTTTCTTGCCAAGCAAGGTAGGACTGTCCTTGTTGTGGAAAGTGCGGCATTCCCACGGTTCCATATTGGTGAATCATTAACTGGCAGTGCGGGAGAAGTTATCCGTGAGCTTGGTCTTGAAACAGAAATGGCAGAGAAAGGTTACCCAGAAAAACCAGGAGTAACAGTTATTGGGCAACAAGCCAGGAACGAGTTTTTCGTGCCCGTAATGATGGAAACATGGCAAGTTCGTAGATCGACTTTTGATGAAATGCTGCGTGATCTTTCGGTAAAAAATGGTGTTACGTACTTGTCAGCACGCGCATCAGGCATTGAAGGTGATGGCAATGTAATAACAGGCGTTAGAGTTGTCCCGAACGACGGAAGTCCAGAACGTATAATCGAATGTCGAGTGTTTCTAGACGCAAGCGGCCAAAGCAATTTTCTGTCGAAACAGGGTATTGCAGCTGAACCGAATGTCGACATATTCGACGGCCAAATCGCATTCTTCGCACATTTCGAGAACGTTCCTCGCGATCCAGGGCCCTTTTCAAATAATACGACAATCTTCTACTCCAAACTCTATCATTGGGCTTGGATGATTCCCATTTCACCGACAGTCGATAGTTTTGGAGTTGTTCTTCCCCGCCAGACCTATAAGCAGGTCGCCTCTTCTCCTGCTGAAGCATTGGATTGGGGAATTGAAAACATAAATCCTGAAATAGCCGGACGCCTAAGGAATGCGCGCCAAGTCGAAAAGGTGCGGGTTTGCAGAGATTACTCCTATAAAATTGATCGCTTTGTGGGTCCGAATTGGGCTTGCATTGGAGACGCTCATCGCTTCCTTGATCCCATATTCTCGTTTGGTGTGTCTTTTGCGATGATGGAAGCGCGCCAGATTGCCCTGGGCTTGGAGGAATGTTGGGAAAGTGACGATTTCGAGCCAATGTTCCGTGAGTTTTCCTTGTGGAGTGACAAAGGGCAGGACATCGCCAATGATCTAATTAAGTACTTTTGGAAGTACCCGGTGTTTTTTGGCTATCAAATGCAGAATGCAAGCCTGCGCAATGAGGTCATCCAGTTATTCGGCGGAGCGTGCTTCAACCCTGAAAACATGCGTGTACCTGCCCTGTTCCGAGAAGCATTGGGTGCAGACTCCACGCAATCAGTAGCCGCCACCTCGACGCCAATGTGTGCTTAGGATTGGCGCGTGGATTTCTCCTGGAGCGTAGAACAAAATGAGTTGTACGAGCAGGCGGTGCGGTTTGGCGCTTCTTTCAAGAGCACTGCGGTAACTGATCCTTCGCAATTCAATATTGCAGGTTGGAAGTCACTTGCAGAATTTGGAGCTCTTGGACTATGCGCCCCAAAGGAATATGGCGGAATGGGGCTTGATGCACTGTCGACCGCTCGCGTCTTCGAAGGACTTGGCTATGGATGCCCCGACCGTGGGCTTTTATTTGCCGCAGCGGCCCATCTGTTTGCTTGCATAATGCCATTGGCTGAACATGGATCCGATGCGTTGCGAGCCAAATTCGTTCCTGATTTGATAGCCGGTAAGAGCATTGCGGGCAACGCACTCACGGAGCCTGAGGCTGGCTCAGATATTGCTAACCTTGTCAGCCGCGCGCAACAGGACCGCGACGATTATGTATTGAATGCAGATAAGTCTTATGTGACGAACGGGCCGGTTGCTGATCTGTTTTTGGTCTATGCAATAACAAATAAAAATGCCGGACACCTTGGCATAAGCGCCTTTGTTGTATCTCGCGATCTTGAAGGTGTGACGGCAGGTCCGGCATTTGAAAAACTCGGCCTAGGCTCCGCCCCCGTTGGCGCGTTGTATCTTGACAATTGCAGAGTTTCCAAGGCCCACCGCGTTGGAGGAGAAGGTCAGGGCACACGCATATTTGCGGGATCCATGAAATGGGAGCGAGCATGTTTGTTTGCGATTTTTCTCGGCGCCATGGAAAAACAATTAGATGTCTGTGTTGCGTACGCCCGTGAAAGACACCAATTTGGCACTGCAATTTCGAACAATCAAGCGGTATCCCATCGCATTGCTGACATGAAATTCCGGCTGGAGGCAGCACGATTACTGCTTTATCGGGCATGTTGGCTAAGCGACCGTGGCGGCGATTCAACGCTTGAAATCAGCCTTTCAAAGCTTGCAGTCAGTGAAGCCACTATCCGCTCTGGTCTTGATTCCATTAGATTGCATGGTGGTCTTGGTTATGCAGCAGAAAGCGGGATTGCCGAACTTATGCTTGATGGTATCGGCAGCGCAATCTTTTCTGGCACCTCCGACATACAGCGCACAATCATCGCCAATAGGCTAGGTCTATAATGGCCGCGCTTCATAAAATCTTGATCGAAGCAGCTAAGCGAGACGCAGATGCCATTGCTGTCACTGATGATAGATGCATCATCAGTTATGGTGAGCTTGATCAAGCAAGCACCAAGATGGCACGCCGTCTGACACAGTACGGTATAGGAAAGGCGGACCGAGTCGGCATCTGGATAGAGAAATCTGTGGAAGCAATTATCGTGATGCAGGCAACAATGCGAATCGGCGCTGTGTACGTTCCACTTGATCCCCGAAGCCCGCCTTCACGAGTAACGCGCATTCTAACAAATTGCGAAGTTGCTGTGGTCGTGACGTCAGCGGACCAGCTTGGAACGCTGAAGCGACCTCCAGATTGTGGCGCAATTCTTATTGAAGATGATACTGCCTCTCCAGAGCATGGTCCTTACGACACAGATTTGATATGTGAAACGGACCCTGAAGACCTAGCCTATATATTACATACATCTGGCTCAACAGGAGAGCCGAAAGGTGTTTGCGTGAGCCATAGAGCTGCCGTTGCATTCGTGGAATGGGCCACACAAGAAATCGCCCCTACCAAAGTCGACCGCTTTGCAAATCACGCACCATTCCATTTCGATCTTTCGGTGCTGGATATTTATGTCTCAATGCAGGCCAGCGCGCAGCTCTTTCTGATTTCTGACAGTATTTCCTACAAGCCATCAAGCTTGACTGAGTTTATAGAGCGTTATGCCATCACCATTTGGTATTCTGTTCCTTCGGTGCTCATCCTTATGTTGGAGCATGGTGCATTGGAAAACCGCAAACATCAATTGGCACTGCGCCTAGTTTGTTTCGCTGGAGAGGTGTTTCCGGTCGGGCCGCTTAGACGTCTGCGCAACATGTTTCCTGAAGTAAGACTGCTCAATCTCTATGGCCCTACGGAAACCAATGTTTGCACATATTTTGAAGTGAAAGAAATTCCACTCGATCGCATTGACGCTATGCCGATTGGCAAGGCTTGCCGTGGAACCGATGTCTGGCTCCATAATGAGGCAGGTGTTGACTCTCTTCCCGGAGATGTCGGGGAATTAGTTGTAGAGGGGCCAACCGTTATGTCAGGGTACTGGGGCAACCATAGGCAAGAAGGCCCCTATCATACGGGAGACCTTGTGCGCATTGATGCGGAAGGCCAATTCACCTATGTCGGGCGGATTGATCACATGATAAAAATCCGCGGATACCGTGTTGAACCAGGAGAGATAGAGACAGCGCTTTACGCTCAACTTGGTTCAGACATCATTGAAGTAGCCGTTGTGGCTGCTGCAACAATGGAAACAGTGCGGTTGCGCGCGTGTATAGTGGCTAAAAGTGGCAAAGCGCCCTCTCTTTTGCGCTGCAAGCAAGCCTGCGCCGCTGTACTGCCGCGCTACATGATCGTTGATGAAGTCATGCAATTTAGCGAGCTTGCCCGCACATCAAACGGGAAAATCGACCGTGAATTCCTCGCATCTCTACCAAATCCACTTGAAAGTAACATTACAAATGCGGGCACGTCGGAAAGGGTTAGGGGACTTCCGAAATCATGATCATGTTCGATCGCGTGGTGACGTTCATTCTGGAAGCAATCGGTAACAAGCTTTGGGGCTTTAAACCAAATCTGATGCAACATTTCGTTGATCAACATGGATCAGGACGGTCTATGTACTGGTTTGCCGCGAACATGCCAAAATATGAGAAAATTTTAAAAGAACTGGGTCCTATTCGGACGCACTTGTTGGTATCCGCAATTTCAATCATGAATGCTTGCAGATATTGTCACACAGGCCACGCCGAGGCATTTCAGTTGCACTTTTTGCGTATTTATGGCGAAATTTTTCCGATGGATACAGATGAGATGTTTGCACTCAGGGGAAATGGCATCGATAACATGGTTCACAGCCTTGAGAATGCACTGAATTCCTCCGGTCTCAAGGGTGAAATCCCCTCGTTGAGGCGCCTTGTAAAATTATACAGGGACCCATCTCAGACCCACCAACCGGAAGATGCATCGCTTTTTCATCTGATCTCCATGTTCAAAGTACTCAACCAATGTGGGATTGACGCCAATGCCACCATTGATGCGGTACATGATCCAATAAATCGGGACACTGATCTTATCAATCGCTACAAGCATCTCAGAGAAAAATCGAACTGATTACATTTCTGTTTCGTTGGTATCATTCAACCAATGCAAAAAAAATTCTGTCACTTTGCAAGATACGAACAGAGACCGCCGCAAACGCCAAAGTGTGTTGGTTCAACATTGAGAATTACGACGCTGCGAATGAATGTTTGGAAATTCCTTGGGACGGGTATTAACCACATAACAGCGAAAATATCAGCTTCGTCTGCAGAACTGGTGCTTACACTGCCTCAACTTTTTCCAATTTTCTGCGCCGCGTTGAATGGCTGCATTGCCCTAGTCAAATTCAAAAAGCTTTGGTGATCCTGGCGCAAGCTGGAGAGCCTTGATTATGGCGTCCAGATGTGCCCGCATCGCTGCTTCAGCGGCTTGAGGTTTCTTCATTTCAATAGCGGCCACGATGCTCTGGTGCTGATCGCTGTGCTGCCCTTTAAACTCTTTGATGCCAATATGTCGGTAAGTACGGTCCCATTGTGTTTGCCAAGTAGATCGTCGTCTTGCTTCTGAGAGGAAGGTCAGGATCGATTGCAGGATGGGGTTCTTTGCCACCTCTGCAATAGTTTGGTGAAAAATGTCATCCGCCTGCTGACACTTAAATCTGTCATGACCAGCGCGCCCTGCCGCGACACATTCATTCAGTTTCGTGATATCTTTTGCGGTTGCTCTTCGTGCGGCTTCCGCCGCAACCACTGGCTCGATGAGATATCTTGCCTGAACAAGCTCATGAACCGACGTCGCCTGAACCACTAGACTCTCCCTCAGCGGGGCCGTACTAGGCCTTGGACCATAAAACGTACCTTGGCCTACATGGCGCCAAATCTCGTTTTCTTCCTCAAGCACATTGAGAGCGCGCCGCAAGGTTTCTCGGCTGCAAGAGAACTGCTTAGCCAACATTCGTTCTGATGGCAGCCTATCACCTATATTTACCCCAATGTCTCGCAGGAGTTCCCGGAGCAAGGCTAAAGCTGTTGATGTTTTCGTGTTTTGCAAAACATAACCAGACCAATTTGTAGACCAATATAGAAACTTGTTAGCTGGATTCCAAGCAAGCTTGGGTATTGATATGCTGGAATTGACTGTGATTGTTGTTGCCGGGTTTTTTTGTGGAGCACTAAACGCCATTGCAGGCGGAGGAACGTTTGTGACGTTTCCAGTGCTGGTATGGATTGGCATACCGCCAGTCGTTGCAAATGCAACAGCAACAACAATGGCCGTTCCAGGTTATTTTGCAAGCGTTTGGGCCTATCGCACCGACATACGTGCGGAGGGCGCCCTACGCCTTAAAATGGTTGTCATGATAGCAGCACTCGGCGGCATCTTAGGGTCAGTGTTGCTGGTAGTTACATCCCCAAAAGCCTTTTTGTTGTTCGTACCATGGCTTCTGCTAACGGCGACACTTTTGTTTGCTTTTGCTCCTCAGCTGCAAAAATTGTCAGAGATCAGCGGAAGCGGCATCCGTTCAACGACAACGGCAGCTGCCGTGCTTCTTTTGGTGGCCATTTACGGGGGCTATTTCAACGGTGGAATGGGTATCATTATGCTCGCCGCTCTCGCGCTACAGGGCTACCGGAACCTGCATGGAATGAACGGACTTAAGAACCTGCTGTCGTCCGTACTGTCCATGCTGTCAGTAATCACATTCATGACCGCCGATTTGATCGCATGGGATGCTGCCATACCCATGTCTATTGCCAACATATGCGGTGCATACGTCACATCAAGATTTGTACGGCACATGACGCGGATTGATATTCTTCGCGGTGTGATCATCGTGGTTGGAGGTGTAATGACAGTTACATTCTTTGTTCTGTGATAAGTGGGTTTCAAGTTTTACAGGATCTGCATCCCCGCTTTTACCTGAAGAACAAATACCAAGAGAATATAGAGAATGCCAGAAACGTTGTTACCTGAATTTGTACCATGGGTGATCTGTGCCGTTACAGTTTTTGTTGGCACTCTTGTCCAGAGGTTATCGGGCGCAGGTTACGGTATGTTTGCGGCACCTGTTATGGCAATTGTTGCGCCAGAGTGGTTGCCAGGAACGGTCCTTCTAGTGGGGTTTGTCATTGGATCAGGCGCATTGTTGAATACACCGAACGCCATCGAATGGGGCGACTTACCACCAGGTTTTGCCGGTCGCATCCTTGGCGCTGGCATAGCGGCTTATATATCAACAGCCATTGTTGACACCGATGCACTAGCAATCATCGTAGGTTGCATCGTCCTGTTTGCAGTCTGGCTGACGCTAATTGGTCTCTCATTCCCAATTTCCGGTGGCTCTTTATTTATTGCAGGTACAGTTGGTGGCGTCATGGGAACACTGACTGGCATCGGTGCGCCCCCAATGGCCTTACTCTATTCCAAGGTAGAAACACGAAGGTCAGCGGCAACACAAAATGCATTCTATGGTTTTGGCACCCTAGTTGCGATTGTCGCGCTTTCGATTGCTGAAGTACTTACCCTTGCACAAGTCACATTCGCGGCCACACTTGCTCCATTGGTACCGGTCGCTCTCATAATCTCTCGGCCACTAACCGTTCGTTTTGAGCGTGGTGCTATTCGACCCTGGGCCCTTGGATTAGCGACCATCTCAGCATTAGCTTTGCTCTGCCATAGTATGTAATCAGTGATCCAAATTGCTGCCACTTTGAAGATAAGCAAGCCAGGCAACCGGCGATGATATCCGCCCACATCCTCCCTACGTTCCTGTGTATTGAGGGGTACGTCGTGCAATCCATGCATCCAACCCTTCGAGGACATCATTGGTAGCTGCCATACGTGCGAATTGCTCTCGTTCAATGAGCAAGCCTTCGTCAATTGTCGTGTTTATACCTCTCGTCACAGCAGCAATTATTCGTGACGCTGCAAGGGGTGAATGACGGATTATCCGACCTGCCAGATCGAAAGCGGCTGGCAACAACTGGCTATGTGCGACAACTTTGTTCACCACTCCAAGCTCATATGCGCGCTCCGCTGTGAATGTATCCCCAGTCAATAGTAGTTCTAGCGCCCGTTTGCGGCCAGCAAGCCGCGTCAATCGTTGTGTTCCTCCAAAGGTTGGAGGAATCCCTATGTTAATTTCCGGTTTTGCAAAGACAGCTTGTTCACTTGCAATGGCCAAATGAACAGCCTCGGTAATCTCGCAGCCACCTCCAAAAGCAATACCGTTCACCGCCGCGATAATAGGTTTTGGGAAAGCCTCCAGCCGTGCAGTCATCGTTTGACCGCGTTTGCAAAAATCTCTCACTGCTGTGTCCACTCCAGCTTTGACGCTTTGTGTAAATTCATGGATGTCTCCGCCAGCAGAGAATGCTCGTTCACCTGCACCAGTAATTACGACAACTTGAATCGTTGCGTCGTGTTCGATTGAATCAAGCAGCATCAAGATCCGATCATTGAGGGCATAATTGAGCGCATTCAGTTTTTCAGGACGGTTCAACGTTAAAAGTGCAATCGAGCCGTTTCGCTCAATCTCGATCAGATTTGTCATTCGTGTCTCCATTTGCTTTTGGAGATACTACCGCTAAATCTGATTGATATATACTCACTGTATAGTATACATGCATATGACTTTTAAAAAACAACCCGCAAAAGAGCGGATTCTGGATGCAGCAAATCGACTGTTTTATGCTGAAGGAATTCGCGCGGTAAGCGTAGACGCAATATCTGCGAAAGCCGGACTAACCAAGAAAACGCTCTATTATCACTTCAAGAGTAAAGACGATTTGATTGAGGCATACCTTGCGTCGCGTGACCAACCCAACCTAGATATCTATCGGAAATGGTTTGACGAAGCCGATGGCGCGCTGCCCGACAAAGTTGAGGCTATCTTCACAAACTTGGCAAACTCAGCCCGCCATCCAAAATGGAAGGGATGCGGATTTCTACGCACGGCAGCTGAGCTCGCAAACATGCCAGGTCACCCAGCAATGGTTGTTGGCGCTGCACACAAAAAGAAATTTGAGGCTTGGCTTGCCGATGTGTTTGCAGACCATGGAATTACCACACCACGGCAACTTGCCCGGCACATTGTTTTGTTGATGGATGGTGCGTTTTCAACAGTACTCGTCCATCGCGACCCAACATATATCGAGGCCGCTGGTTGTGCTGCCAAAATGATGCTTTCGAAGGAACCCTAAAAGCGATAAATGATGAATGGTGCGACTAAACCGAACCGTCGGAATTGCCAATCTGTATTATTCAAGTAAGTCCAGAACGAATAGCAGATTTCATCGCTGCAATAAGATCAAGATTTTGATGACTACCTGTCGCAAGAACGAGCTTGGATGTTGGCGTCGGGCCAAACCCCAGTGCGGAAGATACCATAGACAAGCTAGGCGGGATTGAGGATCTTCCGACGAGTCCAACCGCTACACCAGCTTCAATACCAGCGATAACGCCGGATACACTTTGACTTGAGTAGACCACTCGATAAGGTTTATCCCGGCTCTGTAAGGAGGCAAGCGCTGCTTCGCGCCACCAACACGCTTCATCAAACAATGCAACAGGAAGAGGGTCGGCAGAGGAAAAGTCGGTGTGATCCGATGCAACCCAGCACGTCGGATCTTCAAATAGAAGTTCTTCACCTGCTGCGGGGTGCTCAACTTCGTAGACCGCCATATCAAGGCGGCCCTTTTCCAACGCATCAGGAAATCCGACACTCAGCGCGCAGGTGACATCCAATTCAACCTGCGGATGGACACGCATAAAGTTAGCGATTATTTGCGCTAATTTGGCGCGCCCATGATCTTCTGGAATTCCAAGCCTCAACGCTCCACGCATGGTCCGTTGAGATAGATCGTTAAGTACATTGTCCAGACGGGTTGTCACGTCTTGTGCAACTGGAAGCAGATATCGTCCAGCATCGGTAAGTACAACACCCCGCCCGTGTCGTTCAAAAACTGGACGACCAATGATGCTCTCTAGCCGTTTGATCTGGAGGCTGGTGGCCGATTGTGAACGGTGGATTTGTGACGCCCCATCCGTGACGCTGCCAGCTTTGTTCACTGCAATGAAGGTCCGTAATAGCTCGCTGTCGAGGTATTCCATCTATTTTTCCAATATCACACATTGATACTATTCGTTTTTCATATGTCACGTCTCGGTCTATTTTTCAATTGATGAGGAGACCAAATATGAGTGATCACGCATCCTTCTACCGCCATGTGTCATACCGTCTCATTGTACTTGGAACGTTGGTTTCGGGAATGCTATTGGCAATTGCCACCATTTGGCCGGAGCACATCGTGCCCGCGCTGAACTTCATTGTCTGGGGATTGGTAGTGATCGCGCCTATCGTTGTTCCCGGTATCCTAGTCGCTGCGTGGATCATCGCCAGCGGCGCCGATTCTCACATCTCTCGTGCGTTCGAAGGACGAACATCCCGAGCAGTTGTTGCAGCCTCGCTGATTGGAGCGATCACGCCTGTTTGCGGGGTAACGGTCCTTCCATTGATGGCTGGCTTGCTGGTGGCGGGAATTCCTCTCGCACCAATCATGGCCTTTTGGCTATCTTCTCCGATCACAGATCCCGCAATGTTGGCAACAACGGTCGCTACCCTGGGCCTGCCCTTTGCCATCGGGAAAACAGTTTCTGCATTTGGCATAGGGATTTTTGGTGGGGCTGTTACAGCCATGTTTGGACGAAGTGTTTGGGCAAGAAATGCGCTGCGAAATAACGGGTTGACGCGCCAACTGAACGCCGCGCGTTGCGGGACAGATCAACCATTTGATGCTTTGGTGTGGAAATCCAAACGCCGTACGGCCTCATTTTTAAAGCAGGCTTGGGCCACAACCAAATTAATCTTGGTCTGCCTAATTCCGGCATTCGCTGCAGAATACGCACTCAATACGATGCTAACACCCGGTTCGCTGGCCGCATATGTCGGTGAGGGCCAATATTGGGCGATACCTGCAGCCGTCTTCGTGGGCGCACCTGCTTACATAGACGGATATGCCGCCTTACCTCTGACCAGAAGTCTAATTGAAAATGGCATGTCATCAGGCGCGGCCATGGCATTTTTAATTTCTGGTGGTGTCATCAGCGTTTGGGGAGCAATGGCGATTGCGCCCGTCCTCAAGCTGAAGCCATTCCTGCTGTATCTAGTTCTTGCAGTCGCCGGGTCCCTGGCAGCAGGATATCTTTTCGAATGGGTCGTTTAATCCGGTCTGAAGAGAGTTTCAGAGTTTAATCAGGCCAAGTTTCGTCGTCGATTTTATCTGCTTATCCAACGTTCGGTCCGCGGCAAAAGTTGCTTCATCGCTATAGTCGTTCGAAGGCTTTTCGGGTTACCTATCCATTCGGGCACACAACCCGCAGCGTGACGTACCAACGCAGCGGATCTTCCACCCAGCGCATATCAGCGAGTACCAGCACTATATACATCTCGCGTTATCTATAGATTGAGTTGCTACCCATGGGAACCGTGTGCTTTGCTGTTCTTCGAACGCTTTGATGTCGTCGAATTTTTGAAGCGTAAGATCGATCTCGTCCAGGCCGCTAAGCAGGTTAGCATGATCTGATGCGGAGACAGATGCTATTATCGAGGTGCCATCACCAGGGAAAATCAAAAGTTTCGCAAGATCGAGCGTCAGTTTTCGGGGTTGCTCGCATACTGAGCGCTTTATGAGTCTTTCAAGGTCATGTGGATTCACTGTCAGGGGCCAGATGCCATTCTTGATGCAGTTGTTTTGAAAGATGCTGCCGTAGCTGGTGGATATCAAAGCCCTGATGCCAAAATCACGCAATGCCCACACGGCGTGTTCCCGTGATGAACCGCAGCCAAAATTATCACCCCCAATCAGAATTTTCGACGATTGGAAATCGGGTCTGTTGAGGACGAAGTTCGGATTAGGTGTGTTGTCATCACCTCTTCGCCAATCTGCAAACAGAGCATCTCGAAGTCCTGTTCTCTTGATAGTTTTGAGAAATTGTTTTGGGAAAATCGCATCTGTGTCGATGTTGATTGCTGGAAAGGCAACCACCACCCCATCCACGATTTTTTGTTCTATGTCGCAATAAAGCGGAATCGGATCGGTTTGGGTCATTACACGCGCGATGCGAGGGAATGTGTGAGGACGGCGTCTTCTGTGACCTCACTGCCGAAGAGGGTGGCAACCTGGTGACCTTCGCGAAGAACCAAAGCGCGGTCGACAAGGCCTTCGATCTCTTTCAGCTCTGAAGATACGATAATGATGGCTTTTCCACTTTCAGCGAGTTCACGTATCACGCGATATATTTCCTCCTTCGCCGATACGTCGACACCGTGAGTGGGCTCATCCAACAGCAAAATATCTGCATCCGCGGCGAGACACCTTGCAAGAACCACCTTCTGCTGATTGCCTCCGGACAATGCGCCAACCTTGGTATCAGTATCGCTCACTTTGATCTTGAGCTCATTGACTAATTGTCGCGTGACAGCATTTTCCTTCGTAACCGATGGAAAAATCACTTTCTGCGAAAGACGATGTTTCCGCATAGAAGCAAGCGTAACGTTCCGAGCGATTGTAAATTGAAGAATGGCACCTTGCGTTCTACGGTCCTCTGGTACCAGCGCTATCCCGTTGAACCACGCATCGCGCGGGCATTTGATGGCGACTTTTCGTCCACCAATCGTGTGAGAAATCTGGTCGTTTGCGTCCGCCCCCATGATCTGGCGAAGAATTTCGCTACGTCCAGAGCCCGCAAGACCGGCAAGGCCAACAATCTCACCTTTGTGAACCACCAAATCCAAGGAAGGAGTTTCCTTTAGTGGCACCAAACCCTCAACCTTCAAGGCAATCGCTCGGGTTTGTTGGGGCTTTTTCTTTGGAAACTGCCTTGCCGAGACTTCTCTTTTGCCAGAAATGAGGGCAACAAGTGTGGCCTCATCCAAAGTGTCGGACGCGCGGTCATCGACAAGTACGCCATCGCGCATGACAGCAACCCTGGATGTGATTTTCAGGATTTCTTCCAGCCTATGTGAAACATAGATTATGGCGACACCTGCGTCCTTCATCCTTTGAATAGCAGCAAACAGATCTGCAATTTCCGCGTCCGTTAAAGATGCAGTTGGCTCATCAAGGATGACGATCTTGGCATTTGCTGCAACGCCCCGGGCCAGCATGACCATCCGACGCTGTGCGATGCTCAAACTGAAGATAGAATGATTGACGTCAATCCTGGCGTTGATCGCATCAAGTGCCGCCTGTGCTCTTTTGCGAAGTTCGCTTCTGTCGATGAGACCAAACCGACGCGGATAGCCCAGGCCAATGAGGATGTTTTCACCAACCGTCAATGAAGGTATGTCGCCAAGTTCCTGATGAACGACTGCAATACCTGCCTGGGTCGCGTCGGACGCCCGGTTAAACTCCACCGCCTGCCCATCAACAAAAAGCGTCCCGCAATCCGGCTGTTCCACGCCTGCAATAATCCGGATGATGGTGCTTTTTCCAGCGCCATTCTTGCCGATCAGTCCAAGGACCTCTCCGGAGGCAAGCTTCAAGTCAACAGACTCAACAGCTGTCACACCGGGATAGGATTTCGAAATACCTTGAAGTGTGAGCAACGACATCAGATGCTTCCCTTATTCCGGCCTAATCGACTAAGCATCACCGCCACAATCAAGAGTCCACCTTGAGCCAGATTTATGGCACCATTGGACAGTTGCAGCATCGTAAGACCTGTTTGGATTACACCAATAAAGAGGACTGCAATCACCGTCCCAGCAACCGTAAAACGCCCATCCGGGGACATCGTGGATCCCAAAAATGCGGCAGCAAACGCTGGTAGAAGATATGGCTGGCCTGCGTTCGAGAATGCCGAGGCAGATTGTGACGTCAGTAAAATACCAGCCACACTCGCGCAGACTGCAACGCTGATGAATCCGAAAATGCGCAGACGGTTTACAGGTACACCAGCAAGATAAGCAGCATTGGAGTTTGCACCAACGGCATAGATGAAGCGTCCGGTTTCAGTCTTTTCCAGCAACACCCATGCGACCAATGCCAGTGCGCTCGCAATCCACACCTGGACACTCATACCAAGGACATAGGACTGTCCAATCGCGATATAGCTTGGGTCGATATTGGTATAGATGGTTCGCTGATCTGTGAGAGAAAACTCAATCCCCGTCAGAAACGTTGCCATGCCAAGCGTGATGATAAGCGAGTTAGCCCCTCCAATCGATACCAAGATGCCTATGATTAAACCGCCGAGAGAACCAAGAAGAAGAGCAGCCATGATGGCCACAATCCATGGAACACCGTAAAACGACATCAGACAGACGGCCAAGGCGCCGCTCAACCCGATCATCGAGCCGACCGATAGATCAATCTCATTGACTGCCAAGGCGATGGTAAGGCCAAGGGATGCAATCAGAAGCGGGGCTGCCAGCGTCAGAACAGAACGTGCGTTTGTGGTTGAAAAGAAGGCGTCTGGACGAAGTGCGCTAAACACCAAAATGGCTGCTACGAGGGCAAGAAACAACCCGTAGCTTTGCAAGATACGAAGAGGTCGATCTTGAGACGACAGACCGGGGGACTGCTGCCCCCGGTGGTCATGCTCAGACGACGCGCCAATTTCATGAGCCATGTCATCATGAGACAGTGCCATTACCTTATTCTCCAATGCCGAATTCGGCTTCCCATTTCGCGTTGAAGAAGGAGATGAAGTCAGCAGTTGGCTCAACATATTCACCTTCCGGAGGAAGGTTCTCTGTTGTCACCAACGTGGCTTCACGCAGGTCGATTCCATAGACTGTCTCGCTGTCCAGATAAGCATTTTGTGCAAGGTCCGTGCCCCTAGCGAAATGCTGCGCGAGTTGGTCAATCGCGACGTAACTGGCCGCATCCAGGCGCATAGTTGCAATCGCATCTACCTGACCCTGGCGCACTGCTTCCAAGTTTACCAGATCGTCGAGATACCCCAGTACAAGTGGCCTTTCAGGGAAACTCTGCCCCGGAAAACGTTGCGCGACCAGTTGCCCCATCACCGGCACCGTATAGTTGGCCGTCCCGTAAAGGGCATCGACCTTCGGGTAGGCTGTAAGCTGACTGGTCACCGATTGACGTGCATCGGCAATTTGGTTGGCAAGATCGCTGACGTGCTCATCGACGACGGTTATATTTGTGCCTTCGAGATCGGCATAAAGATCATCGGACCGCGCCTTTCCTGCCCAAACTTGGCTAAAGGTCGAAATCGCCATTGTGTGATCATCGCCTGGTCGTTGCGCCAATTGATCTATTAAGTAGCTGTGCAGCAGATCGGACATTTCGGTTTCAAGAGGGGCATATTGCGCAGAAATCATTTCATTGGGTGTTGTACCACCACCGAGCGTCAGCCAAAGCACGCCTTCGTCTTTTGCTCTACGCAATTGAGCCATCACCGGCGCGGGCTCAATCGCAACAGTAAGAATGGCATCTACGCCTTGGTTAAGCAGGCTCTCAGAACAACTCGCCATACGGGCCGGATCACCTAAGCTGTCGCAAACAATCACATCCCAGCCCAATTTTTCAGCAGGTAAGCGAGCCCCCTCCGCGATGCGAAAAGCTACTTCGGCCTGAGCATTCAATTGCAGTATCCCAATTGTCTGCTCAGGTAACTCTACCGGAGGGCCGGCCTGTAATGCGCCTGCTTCAACTATGTCGGACTGCTGAGCAACGGCTGGCTGTATCGAAGCAATCAGCGCACCAATTATTGCACCATTTAAAATTTTCATGTTGTTCTCCTCCCAGAGATTTCTTGTAGTTTTATGGTCGCTCAGCCATCGCCAACTGAAACCACCCTTTTTCCCGATCCAGATATTCAGCTGTTTCGAGAATTTTATTGAGACGTGCGAACGAAACGCCTTGCTCTGTAATTTGAGCGCTGGCACGCGGCGGAAATGCGCGAATGATCGCCTCAACTGCCGCTATAATTGTCGTCAGAGGATGCAAAACGACTGCGTATCCCATGGCCTTTAGTGTGGTGTCATCAGGCACGGGTGCAGTCCCGGTCAGTGCTGCGTTAAATACCAATGGACCATCAACCAAAGATGGGATGGCAGTGATTTGATCCAGGTCCTTCGGGGCGTCGACAAAGACCGCTGCAGCCCCTGCTTTGACAAAAGCATTTGCACGAGATATCGCTTCATCAAATCCATGAACGGCAATGGCATCTGTGCGGGCAATTACATCCAAGCCGAGGCTTTCGCTGCACTGCACCGCAGTCTTTACACGGGCGACTGCCTCGTCACGAGATACAACATCCTTCCCCGCCAGATGGCCACATCGTTTTGGCGTCACCTGATCTTCGATATGCAAAGCGGTTACACCTGCGGATGCAAGCAATCCGATAGTACGCTCGATATTGAGCAGCCCACCGTGCCCAGCATCAGCGTCGACAATCAATGGTTTCCCGTCGCATGCCACCGCCATCCGAGTATAGATTTGCACCATCTCGGTCTGTGTAACGAGGCCGAGATCGGGCAATGCGAATTGCGCTGCTGTAGCGGCGAAGCCCCCACAATAGATAGCTTCACAGCTGGTGAGCGAAAGCAGTTTCGCACTTAGCGCGTCATAGGCGCCGTGGAGAACAAGGATATCCTCGTCCAACCGAATACGATCGGAAAGCCAGTTCATCTTTATGTTCCAACTCAACCAATGTTAAACGGATCGCGTGTTGCGCCCGTGAGTTCGACCCAAACGGCTTTCGTTTCGGTGTATCCACGAATGGCGTCAAAGCCGTTTTCGCGACCGATACCAGAGTGACCAAAACCACCGAACGGCACATTGGGTGCAACCACACGGTAGGCATTGATCCAGACAGTTCCCGCACGCACTTGATGAGCCACCCGCGTACCGCGCTGCCCGGATTGCGTCCAGATGCCTGCTGCCAAACCAAAGCGGGTATCATTGGCCAGCTTGATCGCCTCTTCTTCCGTTTCGAAAGTTAGGACAGATAAGACAGGGCCAAATATCTCCTCTTTGGCAATTTCCATGTCGGGAGACAGGTCATCTACAATGGTAGCCTCGATGAAAAAGCCATCATGGGCAGGACTTGCCTGCCCGCCAGCAAGAAACGTCGCACCATCGGACTTTGCGCGGTCGAGTATCCCCATGACCTTGTCGAATTGTGGCCGGGTCGCCATCGGACCCATTTCAGTCTCCAAGTCCATTGGATCGCCAAGCTGGATCGTTTTCGCCCGATCCGTGACGCGCTTTAGTAATTCATCCTTAATGGAAGATTGAACCAACAACCGTGACCCCGCCATACAGGTCTGGCCGGTTGCGCCAAAGATACCTGCAATGACGCCATTGGCGGCAGCCTCGATATCCGCATCTTCGAAAACGATATTGGGCGACTTACCACCCAGCTCCAGGGTGACCCGCGTAAAATTCTCGGCCCCCGCTTGCATAACACGTTTTCCAGTGACGTCCGATCCGGTGAATGCCAATTTGTTAATTCCGGGGTGTTTTGAAAGGGCTTCACCTGCATCTCGACCGCCGGTCACGACGTTAAATACGCCTGGCGGGAAACCCGCTTCCTCAAACAATCGCGCAAAACGCAAAGTGGATGCCGGCGTGTGTTCGGATGGTTTCACCACCATTGTGCATCCCGCTGCCAACGCGGGCGCGAGTTTAAATCCCAAAAGAAGGACTGGTGAATTCCAAGGGGTGATCGCACCTATGACCCCGATGGGTTCATGCCTGGTGTAAATGTGAAAATTGGCTCGTTCAGAGGGTATGACATCCCCGCCAAACTTGTCGGCGGCACCAGCGAAGTAATAGAGCCATTCGGGTAGATATTTGGCCTGCGCCAGCATCTCCTTGTAGAGCTTTCCGTTGTCGGTGCTCTCTACTTTTGCGATCTCCTCGGCGTTCTCCGCCATAAGATCGCCTAAACGCCGCATAAGCTTGCCGCGTGCCTGGGCAGATAAAGCGCCCCATTCACCCTCAAACGCTGATCGTGCAGCTTTTACAGCAGCGTCGATGTCTTCTTCGGTTCCGTCAGGAACCTTCGCCCAAACCTGTCCGAGATAGGGATTCTCCGACAACATTGTGTTTCCGGATGCGGCATCTACCCAATTACCGCCGATCAGCATCTTGAAATCTTGAATAGCGTCTGCTTGCGTGTCGAGCATCGCTCGTCCTCCCGATAGCATGCGCGAGGTCTGCAAATCACGGGCACACCCCGGATAGCACCTCACTCTCCTCTGCCATCAGGATGGAACAGTTCAATATCCGAAGAAAATGGCTATCTTCGGTAGCTTGTTTTCCATATTTGAAAAATGGACTTCAATCGTCTGTCAGTCGGGTTAGCGACCGCTGAGGCGAACATCGTTCTGCGCGATGACAGCAGCCATATGATCAGCCACGATCTTGACGCGGTGCGAGGAAACTAAATCGCTGTGAACCACCAACCAAATCGCTTGATCAAGACCAATGTCGTGGGCAACTGGTTCAAGGTTTGCGCCAAGCGCAAGGAAATGAGGTAAAATTGCCAATCCGAGACCGGCCTTGGCTGCCGCAACTTGGCCCAAAAGCGACGACGTCATGATTGTTGGCGCATCGCCCCGCAGTTTCCGTTCCAGCCATTGAGCTGCCGGCAACATCTGTTGTCGTTCTGACCAACCAATATATCGGTCGGGCGAAACTGAATTCAGATCTGTTTCAGGGCAGCCTTCCAGATATTCCTTCGATCCATACAATCCATATCCAAGTGTGCCGATCTTTTTTACTGTCAGATTACCTCGTTCGGGGCGAACCATTCTAACAGCAAGATCCGCATCACGCCGGTGTAGGTTCGATGTTGATATATCGGTCAGAACTTCAACTGTAAGACCCGGATGGCTGCGCAGTAGGTCAACCAAACTCGGTATGATGATGTCGTTGGCAAGGTTTTCTGCGGTGGCAAGCCTAACGTGACCAATAGCCTCCGCTTCAAGGGCTGCATTCATGCGGAACCGTTGCGCAGCCTCTTCCAAAGCTTCCGCGCGAGGGAGCAGAGCCTCACCTTGATCCGTCAACTTGTACCCGCTCTGGTGTCGTGCAAATAAAGGCACACCGAGAGCCCGCTCTAATCTTTCGATTTTTCTGGAAACGGTAGCGATGCCCGTTCCAAGCTGCTTGGCAGCAGATGTAAGTGTACCTGTGCGTGCGATTGCAAGGAACACAGGTGCGTCGTCAAGTTTCAACTGTTCCATTTCCTTTCCATATCTGGAAAGCCCAGTTTCGAAAACAGTTATTTATTACCCATGGCCGGAAATGGCATGTCTGGAAAAAATCCGGAGGTTCCAATGCAAACAAGAACTCTTTCGAAAAACTTGACTGTAAGCGCCGTGGGTCTCGGCTGCATGGGAATGAGCGAGTTCTACGGACCACGCGATGATCAAGATTCGCTAAATGTCCTTCGAAGGGCAGTCGACCTAGGTGTCACGTTTTTCGACACAGCCGACATGTATGGGTCCGGTCACAACGAAGACCTGCTCGGACAGTTTTTATCCGACAGCAAGGCTGATGCAGTCATTGCCACAAAGTTCGGAATTAGACGAGATCCGGGACAATACGCACGTACGCTTGACAACAGTCCCGAATATTTACGTACCGCATGTGAAGCGTCACTCAAACGCTTGGGCCGTGATCACATCGATCTCTACTACGTTCACAGACTAGACAGATCGCGTCCTGTAGAAGATGTGATGGGTGAGTTGTCATTGTTGGTTGAAGAGGGAAAGATCGGGCAGATCGGCCTCTGCGAAGTTTCAATTGAAACATTACTTCGTGCACACGCAGTTCACCCGGTAGCCGCACTCCAGACAGAATTTTCTTTGTGGAGCCGCGAAGTAGAAGCCGAGATTTTGCCTGCATGTAAAGAACACGGTATCGGGTTTGTCGCTTACTCTCCTCTTGGCAGAGGGTTCTTATCCGGGACATTCAACAGAACAACACAATTCAAAGACGGTGATTTTCGCGTCACCCTGCCACGGTTCTCACCGGACAATATTCAGCAAAATTGGGGCATGGTTGAAGTCCTTCAAAAAATGGCGAAGGAGAAAAATTGCAGCCCTGCACAGCTTGCACTTGCGTGGGTACTTTCAAAGGGAGAGAATATCATTCCCATCCCCGGAACCAGACAAATTTCGTACCTTGAACAAAACGTCGCCGCTGTAGACCTTGTTCTGTCAGAAGCTGACGTCACGCATTTGGAGGAATCGCTAGCCTCCATCGAAATCAAGGGGAGTCGATATACCGAGGAAGGGATGAAGGGTGTCGACGCATAAGTGAATTCTAAATTGCCAACAAGATGAATTTTGACTGGCACCACAGCTGCAACGTTCTTTACCCTGCCAGAATCGATGGCGGGAATTTACCTTCCTGGCACGTGGCAATCTGGGCTTTGCAGTCGAAGAAAAGGAATACCGGCTTCATCGTCGACACCTGACGGTTACGCGCCCATGGCAAAGTCGTAGCATCGGGTTGCCGAGTGCTGATCCATCGCACTTACATTGCAGGATGCTTTCTGCCGCAGTCTTGTTGAACGTATTGAGTGCTTGTAGTCTTTCCCAAATAGACATTCACTGAGTTCCTGCGACAATGAACTTAAATTACAATCATGCGCTACAGTGATATCAGGTGTAAGTTCTCTGGATACTCGAAGGGTTCTTCTCAACGACACCACCGTGATGACGAACTTACCTTTTCCAACGCCATTCGCTTAATTCAACGATATTTATGTGTTGTAACTTTCCAGAGGCTAGAAATGATTACGAGGATTTATAGGGTGCGGATAAAAAATGAATTGCGTTCTGAATTCGAGCCATTGTTTAAAACTATAGCGCGAAGTTCCGTATCAAAATTTTCTGGGTGTAGACAGGTGATTGTAGGCGGTCCTAGTTTGTTGACACCAGATGAATACGCGATGACTTCTGTCTGGGATAACGAGCGTAGTTTGGAAGAGTTTGCAGGTTCGGATTGGTCGGTTGCTCATATCCCAGACGGAATGGAAAAGTTTATCGACGAGTGTTGGCTGCATCATTTTCATGACTTTGCACCGCTGGAATGACCGAGATGCGGACCTTCCGGACGTGAGCGAGTACAGCATCGACGGCTAGTCCATGATCGCCAGGATACGTCTATCCAGGTGTGTGCGGCCACGAGGCTCCCGAAACCGGACGTCCGCCGACGGACTTGGCGCCAAATCTAATGCCGTCATTTGCTGCGCTACAGTTGAAATGGAAAATGAGGACAAACGCGACCGAACCGATGATAGTCACTGAGGTCTGAAAAGGGCGGGAGGCCGTCGTTGGGGCCTTGCCGTTTGGTGCCCGCGTAAACCACCATCGCGGACGCTTCAAAAGAACTTTGCTTCGCTGTTACACCTTACTCCTGGGGCGCGACTATCGACGACGTAGAACTCATCGGGGAATGGCGTGACGATGATACAATCCATCATCGATGGGATGGTCGCGTTGAATTTATTTCATTTCCTGCACCACTTGCCAGTAGTGCCAAGCTGCCCAGATCCCGCTAATTTGTACGACTAACAAGGCATATGTGAGTGATTGAGGGCCAAGGTCTGAAAACATCATGTCGCTGGAAAGCCCAATAAGTGTTGGGCCTATTCCAACTCCCACCAGATTAAACGCAAACATGAAAATTGCTGTTGCCATCGGTCGCATGTGGGTTGGGATACGTGAGTGCAAGTAGGCGAAAGTTGGTCCCCAAAAAACCCCAGCTAAGACGGCCCCGGCAACATAAAAAGACAGCGCTAGCTGGGTCGTTTCCGTAAACAGATAAAGAATTCCGAACGGTTTAGGGATAATAATTGCGATAATCACGATACCGATGCGCCATCGCGCATCGCGATCTCCGAGTCTGTCCGCAATCTGCCCACTGAGCCATGTACCAAGCGCACCGCCAACTCCGATGGTAAGCGCAAGAAACAATCCCAATTGCGCCAAGGGCAACTGATGATTGCGAATGATAAATGTGGGGTTCCACGCCAGAGTGCCGAACGTGAATATGCCGACAATGGAAAGGCCGATCATGGCGTGAAACAGGCCTCGATCATTCCAGATATATTTGAAGGTTTCCAGGAAAAGCGATCTATCAGATTGGGGTGCAGAAACATCGCGGACCGATTCCTGAACAGTGAAACGCAAGAGTAAAGCCAATATCAGACCAGGAACACCGGCTATCACAAAAGCCCAGCGCCAACCGAGATATTGACCTGCTATTCCACCAATCAGAAAAGCAAACAAAATACCCAAATTGGCCCCGACAACAAAGGTGGACATGGCCGATGTCCGCCGTTCCTCAGGATAGAGATCTGAGATCATGGAGTGTGCAGGAGCAACGCAACCCGCTTCACCGATGCCAACCCCAAGACGCGCAAGGGCAAGTTGGGTAAAGTTCTGCGCACCAGCCATAACAATCGTCAAACTGCTCCAGACCATCGCGGCAATAGAAACGATATTTCGGCGGTTTCCTCTGGCTGCAAGCTTGGCGACTGGAAAGCCGAACAAGACAAACACGACCGCGAACATCAGGCCTGATAGAAGACCAAGTTGAGTGTCGGAGAGCGCAAATTCTCTGCCGATTGGGTCGAGAAGAATGCTCAATATCTGTCGATCGAGACTGTTAACGGCAAAAATTGCGGTCAACAAAAGCAGCGTGTATCGTTTTTGAGATTTGAGAGATGGCGGCATTATGTTTCCAGAGTGATCTTATGCAATCAAAGTTATTGGTTTTCGGTCTTTTTCTGGAAAGCAATGTTGATCTGCTCCCGTAACCAGATAATGCCGGAGTCTTGGGAGTTTCTATTATGCCAGATGGCATAGATAGACTGGCTGTTAAGCTCAAATGGCGGTTCGATGATCTGAAGACCGAGTTTTTCAGACATGCGCTCGGCATATTCCCGGTTCACCATGCCAACAAGATCTGTGTTGGCGACAAGAATCGGAATTGAACTGGTGTGGACGACCTTGACCACATCTCTGCGTTCAACCCTTTGTTTCATGCGCAGTTTCTTGATATTGGCATTCGCTCCGGGCGAAAAATCCATGGAGACATGTTCGATGGACTGGAACTTTTCCGCAGTGATGGAACCAGATATCTCTGGATGTCCTTTTCGAGCAATAATCACGATGTCGAGTGGACTGATAATTTCCCATCTCAAATCATTGCGATTTGATGGAGAAATCCCAATGCAGATATCAGCCTTACCAGTCTCAATCGCATCTTCTAACGATATAGCTGGTGCCAACATGAGTTTGAAGGAAACCCCATCACCGAGCAAAGCCTGCTCAACCAGATGCGGCATAACAATCGGCTCAAGCGTATCAAACATGTGAAGTGTAAATTCACGCTGGCTAATGGCAGGATCAAATACATTGTCCTGATGAACCACTGTGTGAAGTGTGTTGAGCGCGTGTTGAACAGGCTCTATCAGTGTTTGTGCTTTAGGGGTGGGAATGACGCCGCGCCCCGATCGCACAAACAAAGGGTCATCGAACGTGTCGCGCAGCCGTGACAAAGCATTCGAAACTGATGGCTGCGTAAGGCCCAAATCACGGGCTGACTGTGAAATGTTCCCACTGGCATAGATCGTCTCAAAAACGACAAGCAGGTTGAGATCAATATTTCTAAGACTCTTCATTGCGATCTTTCAGAAGCCGGAAATGAACCATTCACATCATCAATAATAACCATTGATTTTATTTGGCTATTCAATGTTGGAAAGGCATCTTATCCCTCAGTGTGACAAGGGTCGCTGATATATCAAATTGTCAATCTGGATCGCAATCAGATTTCGACCTTTGCAATTGGGACTGCGCGAGTGGGATTACGCAGGAGGGAATACGTGGGGGCAACCTGTATTGAGTAAGATTATGCATCAACGATTTTGCATCGTCAACTGATCCAGTCCGTCTTCTATCTCTTGTTTTGAGGTAGATATTCGACCGCTAGATCAGTCAAAACACCCGCTCAATTACTCCGTTCTCATCCCATTCAGCACAAGGACGCTGGAAGTCTCCAGTGAATGCAGCTCTGCGCCTTCATGTGAGCAGGCCACGACGCTTTTAATTTGGAACTGTGAGTAATGATGTCTAATTCATGCAATAATTCAAAATTTATATCAAATATTTCTTATGAAATAACGGTCAAAAAAACATCCATATCGCCATTTGCAAGAAGTTCCCGTTGCGTTCCACACTTTGCTTCACGTCAGCTAAGGTCTCTTACCAAACGCCTGGCGCTTTGTTCTGCGCTGGTGGTTCCAGCGCTTGCCGCGCCGATGATGGTCGGGATCGATCCGGCCTATGCCGTTTGTACGCCCGTAGCTGCTAGCAATGTCACCGCCACCTGCACCGGTGATACGGTGGGCGCTAACGTTTACGGAACAGGTGCAGAGAGCAATGTCGACCTTACGGTTTTATCAGGTGCCACGTTAACAGGCACAGGCCGGGCAATCTTCCTGGACAACAACATAGTGCTAACGAATTTCGGGGCCATTAGGTTCGAAAATTTGGCCACCGGCGGCGGTGGCAGTCCTAAGGCCATTCAAATCGATGGTACGTTGACGGCCCTGAACAATAGCGGGTCTATCACTGCCGTTCGGGATGGTATCAACGGGCTCAACTTCGGCTTACAAGTTCGTGGGGCCATTGAGCGGCTCACGAACACGGGCGAGATCACCAGCCTTACAACGGGAAATAGTAGTAGCATTGGCATACAAGGGGTTATTTCGGTTTCAAACATCGCCAACTTTGGCACGATCAGCGCCGTTACAAATGGTAGTGCTAGTTCGGCCACCGGACTGCTCTCCAACAATGGCCTCGCTAACCTCAGCAATTCAGGCACCATCAGCGCTGAAGCCTTGGTAGGTAGTTCAAGCAGCTATGGCATCCATGCCCAAACGATCACAGGCGTTGTCAACACTGGCACAATCAGGGCTTCAAGTTCTGGAGATAGTGTTGGCGTTCGCGCCGATACCAGACTTGCGAGCCTTACCAATGCTGGAACCATCAGCGGCAACTCTTTTGCAATCAGGGAAAGTGGTGCAGGTGACACATCTCTCACCCTCAATGCCGGCTCGGTCCTTATCAGCCGCGTTGACCTTGGTGGCGGGGCCAATGTTCTCAACATCGGTCAAGGATTGTCCCTGAACTCCACGTTTGAGTCCGATGGCGGCGCGTCACTTGTGGAACTGGGAAGTATCGCAGGTCATCTGATCGCGTTGGTACCCGTAACGGGCGGCGGAACAAACAATGATGTAGAAGTCGTCGCGGTTGATCCTTTCGCCTTTGCCTCGGCAGATGAGGCTTTGGCCGCGCTGACTGCTGGCATTGGCCAGACGGTGCAGAACCGTCAGGCGGTGCTGCGCTCTGACCCGGCGCTTGGGTTCTCAGCAGGTGATGCGACCGACATGTCAGCGCTTAACCCGAGCCGTTTCTGGGTCGAAGGCTTTGGCGCTTATCGCGAAGACAATGGCGACCGTGTCGGTAACACCTTTGATAGCCTGACAGGCGGCCTGGTCGCCGGTGTCGATGTGCCTGTGGGTGCGCTGACCAGTGTTGGTGTCATGGCAGGTTTTGCTGCCAGCACGTCTGAAAATGAAACCAATACCCAAGAGACTGACACCACCAGCTACTATGCCGGTGTCTATGCCTCCACGCAGGCTCTGGGCTTGGCGTGGGATGCGTCGCTTACAGTCGGTCACAGCGATTATGATCAGGAGCGCATCACCGCCAACAATCTGGTGGCGAACGGCCTGGAAACTGCCCGTGCTGACATTGGCGGCTGGTTCATCAACCCGCAGGTGACTGCGACACGCGAGGCGGCAAACCCGCTAGCCGGTGCAGGCTTTGGATCGCTCATCGCCACGCAAATGCTGGAACAGAGCCTGACCTTCTCCTATGCCGGTTTGTTCCTGGATGGTTACACCGAAACGGGCACCACCAACCCGCTCACGCTTGATGATCGCGATGTTCACATCGCCTCAGCACGTGCAGCGCTGGCCCTGCCGTTTGAGGCCATCCACGCCAATGGTGCGCTAACAACGGTCCGCCTCATCGGCGGCGTGGAAGTGCGCACCCAGTTTGGTGATGACGCTATTTCTGGCACGCTTCTTGGTCAAAGCGTCTCCACCACACTGGATGATGATGATGTCGCGCTCGGTGGCTTCCTTGGCCTCTCAGGTGAGTATCAGACCACGTCCGGCCTCATTGCCTATGCCAACGCCGAAGGTCTTCTGGAGACCGATGCATCCTGGCAGCTCTCAGCCGATGCAGGCCTGCGCATCGCCTTTTAGGTCGCACTGCAGATAAAAGGCGGCCTAACGCCGCCAAGAGCGCAGGCCTCGAGCTGAAAATCGGACATGCCGGATCTCCTAGGTAAGGTCCGCATTTCTATCATCGGAATTGCTTGGCTCGTTGCTTTGCAACGAATGACGGCTTTAGACTTCTGCCATCTGCGTCGACGAACGGTAGTTAAGGGCTTGAAGTGAAGGCCGAGCTGAACGATTGAAGGTCCAATTCGGGCTCAAAGCGGAATTTTGCCATGGAAGCAATTCCGACTGAATACATTATCATTAGGTGTCAGAGTACTGCAGCACCCACAGGTCGGTTCATTAGCCATTCGCAGACCCAAGCGGAGCTGCGCGTTCTTTTACCAAAAGATGCAGAACAGCAGAAAAGCCACCAAGCACAATCGATGCGTACCATATAAAGTCATAGTTTGCGTAAAGATCGAACCAGGCACCAGCCAGCCAAACTCCACTAAAGCTGCCAAGTTGGTGGCCTAGAAACACGAAGCCAAACAAAGTGCCCATGGCACTCGGTCCAAACATGGTCAGCACCAAAGCACTCGTCAGCGGCACCGTTGAGAGCCAGAGAACGCCCATTGCAAATGCAAAGATCATAACAGATGTGGGTGTTATGGTTTGAGAAATAAAAGCAAGAATGACTAAAGTGCGCAGAGCGTAAATCGCAGAAAGTACATAAGATTTCGGAAAGATAGTGCCCAGATGGGTTGCGAGCAAGGTGCCAAAAATGTTGGCAAGGCCGACCAGTGAGAGCGCCTGAAGTCCATATGCACGCAACTCTTCCGGCGACATGTTCGTGCCGCGGCAAAAATTCTGCACGAAATTTGGCAGGTGGGCCGTTATGAACGCAAGATGAAATCCACAAACAAAGAATCCAGCAGTTAAAAAAACGAAACTGGGATACTTGAACGCATTTGTCACGGTCCGAACAAGCGAGACTGTATCACTGTTGTCGATAGAGCTGTCATCTGAACCTGACACTGGGTCGGCATTGGCGCGCAAAAATGGAATACAGAGCGCCATGGGTGTCAGCATCGCCGCGATTACGATGAGCGTCAGCCGCCAATCGAACCACTCGGTGAGCCACGACACCATCAGCGGCATGATCACTTGACCAACGGAACCGATGGCCGAGGCGATTCCGAGATAGAGGCCACGCTTCTCAACAGGAGCTGTTCGGCCCACCACTGCCAACACGATGCCAAACGCGGTTCCTGATATCCCCATGCCAACGAGCACCCCTGCACCCAAGTGCTGGGAGAAAGGCGCCGTGCCAATGATGCAAAGCCCAATTCCGGCAACATAACAAGCGAGTCCCAGCCAAAGCGCGCGTCGGTCGCCATAGCGATCAGCCACCATGCCGAAGCCTGGCTGTGCCAGCCCCCAGACCAAATTCTGAATTGCGATCGACAGTGAGAAGATTTCGATACGACCATCAAACAATTCGTCTGAGAGCGGCACAACAATGCCACCGAACATCGAGCGGACCCCAAAAGACAGCGCAAGTACGATACCGCCCGCAATGACGATGGTATTGATCGATGGGCTACCACCTCTCGAAGTAACTGCGATGTTTGCCATACTATGCCTGTCCTTGGAGTACTTCTGCCGATATCTGGCTCTGCATGTCGATACAATTGATGAACGGTTCGTCTAGATTGACTTTCAGGATATCAGGTGAATATACTTTTGAATATCGCAATCATTTGAATTCCCAGTTCAAGAAACGTGAAATGTACCGAAACTTCGACATAGACACATTACGGGCTGTCGTGGCAGGAGCCGATTTTGGAAGCTTTGCGCGAGCAGCGGTACAATTGGGCCGTTCACAATCAACAATCAGTATGCAACTGAAAAAACTCGAACAGCAGGCTGGTGCACCACTCTTCGCTCGAAAGGGCCGGATGCTTGTTCCAACGGAAGCTGGAGAGGTATTGATCGCCTACGCCCGCCGAATTGTCGCACTCAACGATGAAACCGCTCTGGCGATTGGCGCAACAGTCAACACGGCGATTGTTCGCCTGGGCATGCCGCAGGACTTTTTTGAGGATATCATGCCCGCCACATTGACGGCTTTTTCGAAGGATTACCCACATGTCCATGTCGATATTCGGGTAGGAGAAAATCATAAGCTAAGTGAAGAAATCAAAACCGGCCGGCTCAATGGTGCGATCGCGTTTTTTGAGGAGGGCACGACTGACGATGGTGAGCTTCTCTGCAAGCTTCCTATGCGATGGCTCGCACACGACACATACATTAGAGACACCGCAGCGGAAAGCATCCCACTGGTAATGTTCGATCACCCGTGTCTGTTTAGAAAAGCGGCACTGTCAGCCTTCGATCAGGCCAAAAGGCGCTGGCGAATGGCAGTAACAACTTCAAGTTTGCTGTATGTCTGGTCGGCGCTGCGGTCGAATCGTGGGATTGGGGTGCGCACAGAGCATGGCCTGCCTGCCGACATTGTCAGCCTGGATGATGGATTCGGCCTACCCAAACTGCCGTCCATAGAATTGAGACTACTTCAGTCACAAAACGCTTCGTCCTCCGCGCGTGATTTATGCGAGATTCTTCGAGTTCAGGCGACAAAGATCATAGCATCCAACGGAATATACCAGTCACCCGAAAAGGTTTTATAGGCAAGCCATCTCATTTGAAACAGCCAGATAAGACAATCGAGCCAGGTAGCACCATGAGCACTTATGTCAATAAATCGGATATCCGTCCTATAGTTGCGACTATCAGCGCCGTGGCTCATGAGGGCAGGATTCTTTTGGTGCGCAGAGCCAATCCACCCGATGCGGGCTGTTGGGGCTTTCCTGGTGGCAAGATAGAACCTGGGGAGACAATTGAACGAGCGGCTGTGCGCGAATTGTTGGAAGAGACTGGCGTTCATGGCGAGGCGATACGGGTTTTTACGGCTGTCGATGCATTCGATAACAGCGGAACGGGCGAACTTCGTCATCACTTTGTGCTGATTGCAGTGTTGTGCAAATGGGTGTCGGGGGTGCCGGTCGCAGGCGACGACGCACTGGATGCAAGATGGTTCCAGCTTGATGAGTTGAATGATGCCGACGTTGCCTTAAGTCTTGATGTCGCCAAGGTCGCCCACCAAGCGATGCACATCGGGAAACAGCTTTCTATCTGATATAAAAGGACAGCAGTCTTCGGCGTGATAACTTAAATTTCCACAACTATGAGCATGATACCCTATGCATCAAGTGTCACAACCGGCCCCACAATTGCCTGTTCGAAGTCTGAACAAATGGATTGGACGTCATTCATTCGATGCGGCACAGAAAGCTCCCCCATTGCCTGGAAGAAGCGATCATGTCGTGCAGGGGTGGATATCAAAGTCATTCGGGCTAAAGCGCCGTCCAGCGCCGCAAAGCTATGGGTGATGCCCCTGGCCACGAATACGCATTCACCCGCTTTCAATGTGATTTTTTCAAGATCGATAAGAAAAACCAAGCGTCCTTCCAAAATCTGGAAGACTTTGTCCTCGCCAAAAGAGATGTGTTCCGGCGCTCCTGAACCCGGCGCGATGGTCATGTCCAAAACCGTCAGTGGGCCATCTTCTCCGCCAAGTAATATCTCCACACTAATCCCAGAAAAAGCTGCCGAACCGAGAGATACAAGCTTGCCACTTGAGATAACTGGTGATTGACGTGTCTGATTCATAGTCGATCCCTTCAATGTTTGAAGCAAAGACTATCGCACTTGAATTAATCTGAATATTGATTGAAGAATAGAATAACTATCCATAAAAATGGACAATAATGAAACTCGATCCGATCCAGACTTTTGTGGAAGTGGTGCGAGCCAAGGGCTTTTCAGCCGCTGCGAAACGTACCGGGATCCCACTCTCCACAATCAGCCTTCAGGTGAAATCGCTTGAAAAAACGCTTGGAACCAGGCTTCTAAAGCGGTCCACCCGCTCCATCGCGCTCACTGACGAAGGCCAAAAGCTCTTCCAACAAACGAGCGAAGCTTTGGATGTTCTTACGCAGGCCATCGATGACGTACGCAGCGAGCCCGGAACTCTGCGTGGGCTTATCAGACTTACCGCAGCTGCCGATTTTCCAACCGAACTGTTAGCAAAAGCGGTGACCGAATTCAGTCGCAAGCACCCAAAGGTGCACTTCCAGATTACACTCACCAACACGAAACTTGATCTCGTAAGCGACAACATCGATATCGCGGTAAGGATCGGCGTAAATACCGCGATGGACGCAGTTGAGAAACGTTTGCTCGACGTCGAATGGGGTTTTTACGCCAGCACCGAATGGATCGAAGGTAACGGACGGCCAGAAACCATTGAAGCCATTTCCAGTTTCATCTCACCGGCTCCAGCATTACGAACCTATCTTGAACGCGTCGTGTTAGGTGGCACACCCCTCCCGAAGGCATCCATTCAAGTCGATAGCCATTTCATGGCGCGCGATCTAATGCTTTGTGGATTCGGTATAAGTCTGCTGCCCACTGGATTGTGTGTGGAACCCGTAAAAAAAGGTCACGTGGAGGCGCTGCTCACACAAACCATCCGCAGCAGCACGCGGCTCAACCTGACATTTCCGACCCGGGCCGACATGCTGCCACGTGTGCGAGAATTTGCAGAATATCTGTCAGATCTTTTTAAGAATGCCTGATAGAATTGCAGGCTAACTAGTGCGATCCGAGAGGACCGTATGTCGGCAATGCCGGGTGTCAAAGGCGGATCTGCTGGCATGTCCCTCATTCCCTTTACCGTTCTTCATACAAAAGTATGGACACTTCTGTGTATTCGTTGAACATCTCCAAATACAGTTGGGGCCGCTTACACACGTGAAAAAATATTCTCCTGAATATTTTTCTGATTAGACGCTTCCAGTGCCATCATAATTCCTCTGAGCTCTGCCAACCCTTTGAGACGACCTACAGCTGGGTAACCTGGCTGGCTATTCGTCTCAAGGTCGAATAAAATATCTTGACCATGGTCAGGTCGAAACGGAATAGACCAGTCTTTACGCCCAAGTTCACGTCTTGAAGTTTCTTCGTCTAATATCGCTTGAACGAGTGACACCATGTTGGTGTCGCCGCTTAGATGTGCCGCTTCGTGAAAAGAGACTTTGTCGCCTTCGGTTTCGCGTTTCACATTGCGTAGATGCATGAAGTGAACCTTGCTGCCCAAACGCGTCATCATACCCGGCAAGTCGTTCCCGCTGTATGCACCAAGCGATCCGCTGCAAAACGTAATTCCATTTGATGGAGAGTTGATGGTTTCAGTTAATGTCTTGTAGTCAGCCTCCGTTGACATAACGCGCGGCAAACCCAAAAGCGGAAAAGGCGGATCGTCTGGGTGGCAACACATGCGAACACCGCAATCTTCCGCAACTGGGATAATCTCTTCTAAAAAGTCGAATTGATGGCGGCGCAATTTTTCAGCAGAAATGGAGTTAAACTGAGCAAGCTCACTACGCAAATCATCAAGACTGTAACCCTGCTCGGTGCCTGGCAATCCACATATGACGTTAGAAACCAACTGGCTAATCTGCTCTTTATCAAGCTGATCGTAACGAGCCTCAGCAGTGGCCGCAATTTCACTTGTGAAATCGCTGATTGCGCCTTCACGATTGAGTATATGGATATCAAAGACTGCAAAATCGACAAGATCAAAACGCATACATGTCGCTCCATTCGGCAAGCGGTGCGCCAATTCTGTTCTAGTCCAATCGATCACCGGCATAAAATTGTAACAGACAATATGAATGCCGCATTTCGCCAAATTTCGTATGCTGGTTTTGTAGTTCTCAATATGTGACCGCCAGTCATTGGATTGGCGTTTTATGTCTTCAGAAACCGGCAGACTTTCCATGACATCTAATGTTAGTCCGCTGTCGTCTCCAAAGAGTGTTTTAGAGATATCTTGTTTGCGTTTATTGATTTCATCGACTGACCAAACAGCGCCATTTGGTAGATGGTGAAGTGCAGTCACCACACCTTCGACACCAGCTTGAAGCATGTGATCAATGGATACGCTGTCCTTTGGTCCAAACCAACGCCATGTCTGTCTCATAGATACCTCGCTCAGGAATTCTGCTTCGTCTGGTAGTGGCCAGCCTCGTTGCATTTGTCCTAACATGGCATTGACTTGAATGGAAGTATACATGTATACCAACACTCATGGAGGAAGGTACTGCGTGCCTAATTGTCTGTCGCTTTCAAACCAGTTCCCGCTTGAGATGGGTCGTTTGAGAAGCCAAAGTACCTCCAATTGTTAAGAATTGGGCGCGTGAGTGAATAGCCAATCTAAGGAGGATCCAAATCCATGAGTCTTTTTTCAAAACTATCAGGCGTAGCAGTGGTCGGTGCTGTTGCTCTCATGACAACGACAAGCGTGTTTGCCGCTGAAATGACATTGAAGCTTGGCCACCTCGCCAACGAGCAAAATGCCTGGCATCTGGCAGCAGTAAAATTTGCCGATGAACTGAAGGCCCACACAGATGGCCGCATCGAAGTTCAAGTGTTCCCAAATGAGTCACTCGGCAAAGAGATCGACCTCATCAATGGCATGCAACTTGGTACAGTCGACATGACAATAACAGGCGAGAGCTTGCAGAACTGGGCACCCAAAGCCGCCCTTCTTGCTGTTCCATACGCCTATAAAACACTTGAGCATATGGATGAAGTCGCATCCGGTTCAATCGGCGATGACATCAAAGCTGAAATCATCGAAAAAGCGAAAGTACGTCCAATCGCCTACTTCGCACGTGGTCCACGCAACCTTACCTCAAAACGCGCAATCAAATCACCAGCTGATTTGAATGGCATGAAAATGCGCGTTCCAAACGTACCGCTCTTCGTGGATGTATGGAGCGCACTTGGCGCGGCACCGACACCGATGGCTTTTTCCGAAGTGTTTACGTCACTGCAAAATGGTGTGATCGATGGTCAAGAAAATCCACTTGCTTTGATCCGCTCAGCAAACTTCAATGAAGTTCAGGGCTATGTAAACAAAACAGAACATGTTCGTTCATGGATCTATCTGACAATCGCTGAGTCCACTTGGGCCAAATTGTCTGATGCAGATAAAGCTGCAGTTGAAAAAGCTGCTGCCACTGCTCAAGAATATGAGCGCGGCCTGTTGAACGAAAGCCTCGCTGCTGACCAAGCCTACCTTGAATCAAAGGGTATGGAATTTGTCGAAGTTGACGGTGCTGCGTTCCAAGCGGCTGCAAAAGATGCCGTTCTTGCGAACGTTAAGCCTGAAATCAAAGACATTGTTGAAGGCCTATTCTCAAAATAATTTGAGATTATCAAATCCTCCCGAGAGTTGTTGGACGTAAGTCCAGCAGCTTTCGGTTTTCCGCGGGGCTGAAATGGAAAAGCTAGAAAACACATTGGTACTCTGCTTTCGGGTATTGATCGGCGTTTCATTTGCAGTCCTCATTGCAGCAGTCCTCGTACAAGTGGTTGGCCGCTTGACGAGCAACTCTCCTATCTGGACAGAAGAACTTACGCGCTTTGCGCTTTTGTATGTAGCTGCAATTGGTGCGGGGCTATCATTTCGTTCAGGGGATCTTGTTAACGTAGATATTTTCTGCGAAGCGTTTGGTGACGCATGGTCTCGGCGACTGAGATTTGTTTCGGCAATACTCACCGCAACACTGTCCGCCGTGTTAATTTTTCCAGCTTGGCAATATGTTAAAATTGGCCAGTTGCAAACCTCTCCCGCCATGCAAATGCCGATGCATTTAGTACACTTTTCGGTTTTGGCTCTTCTCATAATTCTCTTCCTTTTTTCAGCCCTGCGTGCCGTATCGATTGCGTTATACGGTCAAGAGGGTCGCCCTGTTGGATTGGACTAATCACATGGCACTAACGGTTCTCTTAGGCGTATTCATTCTTGGTTTGATGATCGGCGTTCCCGTCGCCGTCACACTTGGTCTCGCGTCGTTTGCATATTTGTCTTATGTGGGCATTCCAGTCGTCGTGATGCCGCAAAAAATGTATGCAGGTATGGACGTCTTTGTGCTCCTGAGTATTCCAGGCTTTATTCTGGCCGGTAACTTGATGAACATGGGCGGTATAACAGAGCGCATAATCCGGTTTGCAAACGCTCTCGTTGGTTGGATACGAGGCGGCCTAGGCCTTACAAATGTCGGTGCGTCGATGCTTTTTGGTGGCATAACTGGAACCGCTGTCGCTGATGCAGCCTCCATTGGTGGTGTGATGATCCCCGGCATGAAGAAGGCAGGGTATCCGGCGGACTTCTCTGCTGCAGTTACCGCCGCATCGTCCACCGTTGGTCCGATCATTCCCCCAAGCGTTCCCATGATTATTGTCGGAGCTCTGTCTGGTATATCGGTGGGGCAAATGTTCTTAGCAGGTGCAATCCCCGGCATTTTGATGGGATTTGCGATGATGGTCACAACATATCTCATCGCGCGGAAAAAGAACTTTCCCAAACAGCCTTGGCTTGGTTTCACTGAAATTTCCAAGTCTTTTGGCGGTGCTTTTTGGGCAATCGCAATGACCGGAATTATTATCTATGGACTGTTGAGCGGACTTGCAACGCCTACCGAAACGGCCATTGTTGCCAGTGTATATGCATTTGTGGTTGGAGCATTTGTCTATGGCGATCTACCTCTCAAAGCCGTGCCAAAGATTTTAATAAACAGCGCTATTTCATCAGCTGCAATTTTGGTTTTGGTCGGTTTTGCAAATGTATTTGGCTGGATACTCGTTTCCGAACGGATCCCTCAAGCAATCGCCGATGCAGTCCTTACGATAACGGATAATCCGATATTGGTCGTACTTATAATCAACATTCTACTCTTGTTTGTCGGCATGTTTATGGAAACGATCGCAGCCCTGATCATTTTGTTCGTGCCGCTGCTATCGCTGGCTCAGGCAGTTGGAATCGAGCCACTTCACTTTGCAACATTTGCGGTTTTAAACCTCATGATTGGCCTGACAACTCCCCCACTAGGCGTTTGTCTTTTTGTCTGTTCAAACATTGCGCGTGTACCACTCACGCCGGTTGTCAAAGCTATCTTCCCATTTTTGATAACCAACATAATTGTGCTTCTATTAGTCTCCTATATTCCCGCACTTGCCACTTGGCTTCCGTCAGTGATGTTGAAGTAAGCACCAGCAGATGTCCGGTTTAAGGATTCTCAAGATGTCGATGGTTTTTCTCCGGTAGTCACTGTTTGCAGCGATAAGAGATTTCAGATGCATACACACAAACCAAGCGCCACATCATTGCCGCATGTGAGCACAAGCTCGGCCTCAAACTGCTGACCTACACCGTTGCTAAAGAACCACTGAGTATAGTGTTTTTTCGATGGAGCAGAGTTCATATCCATGGCCGTGATTGACTGCTCATGAAGTATTGAATTCGTAGAACGCAACGATGAGTTTTCAGCGGCTGCAATAGGTGCGCCCTGATGCAATTGCATGTTAATATGGAAATAGAACTTCCCTTCGAATGGCAGTTCTCCTGTATAGCTTCAATTATTCGACAGAACAAATGAGCGGTTTCCGCTCATAAATTTAGGCGAGCGCATACCGCTCCATTGAACTTGCTGATAGGCTGGCAATGGGAGGAAACAGCGGTGCGATTGAGACTACCAACAGCAAGATTCAATGTTGCACGTCGCTATCTTTGGGGAGCACTTGTCGCTGCACTCATTCCGCTCGCGATTATTGCGGGACTATACGATCAGTACAGCGTCAACCTACTTAATAATCTGATTAAGAACCGCGTTGAGGCCAACCTTGAGGCGACCGCTGCAAGAATGAGTAATTTCATGGCCGTTCAGGTGAACCGGCTGGAAAACATTGTCGACCTGCCAGACACCACAGCATTTTTCCTAAGTGAAAACCGAGACGCAATCTCCACATTGCTAAGCGACATTCTTAGACTGGAAACTGAGAGCTCGGACATCTACGCGGTCGAATTGTCGGATATAGACGACAACATTCTACATACAGTTCCAAGAGGGCGCACGCGAACAAAGCCCCATGATTACAACACGCTTCCTCGCGTACAGCATGAAAACGTGGAAGTGATAGGTCCCGTTATGCCGCGCAATGGTCGCCCGGGTTGGTTTCTAATCACAATGCCAGTGGCTATTGACCACGAGCAAGTTGGTTCCGTTTCCTTGAGAATGAGGTTGGCATCGTTAACAGAGCAGACCGCCGCATTGGTCGAACCAAACGTCTACGAACCTGAAATAGTTGTGTTTGATCGTGTCAGGTTAACTGCAGTTGGCACACAGGGACATGCGGTCGATACTATTGCGTCATCCCGACAGTTTTTTCCGGGCTGGCGCATTCATCTGGTCAAAGGGAAAGATATTTATCAGGAACCGAAGACCTATATTCGTTATCTTCTTTTAGTTGCGGCGGCGCTATCTGCTCTGGGTTTGATCTACTTGTTTCATAAGATGTCAGAGCGCCTATCTCGATATCTGCAACCACTCAGTGAGGGAGCGCGCGCAATTGCGAACGGAGATTTCTCTGTAGAGGTTTCGGAGGAAGCCCCTGGGGAACTTGGCATTCTGGCACGTTCGTATAACCGCATGCGCAAGCAATTGGGACGGCTCATTGAATCCCGCATTGATGTGGAGCGCCGCGCCGCACTTGGCAGCATGGCGGCCGGTATTGCTCACGAAATACGCAATCCGCTCACAACTGTATCTGCGATCGTTCATGGTCTTCAGCGCGGTGAAAAAGATTCAGAACGGAAAGAAATGCTTGAAGTAATTTCAACAGAAATCGCCCGCGCTGATTCTTCGATTGGCGAATTTTTGAACTATGCAAGACCAAGTGAGCCAACCAAGGACTTGATTGCCGTCAAGGAAGTGCTTCGCGCGATCAAGACGCTCATCGCCACCACAGCTCATGAGAGAAATGTTCGTATCAACCTGTCTGGTGAATCCAATCTGAAAATCACAATTGATCAAGCGCATTGCCGTCAGATCTTATTGAACCTTGCACTGAACGCCTTGGATGCAATGCCGGAAGGTGGTCATCTTGCCATGCGCGCTTACCGAGACAACGGAAACGCCATTCTGTCAGTCTCCGATGATGGTGTAGGCATGGATCAAGAGCTTCAGTCTAAGATTATGCGGCCATTCTACACGACACGCTCGAACGGTTCAGGATTAGGATTGTCGGTCACAAAGCAATTGGTCGAAGCAAATGGTGGAAGCCTGACTATCGAAAGTGAGATCGGTGTCGGCACAACAGCCCTGGTTGCGTTCCCATACACGAACCAGCGCCGGGATGAGGCTTTATGAACCACACTACTGTCCTCATTATCGATGATGAAGTTAAGCTCACTCAATCACTTGCGTTTACTCTGAAACAGGCCGGCTTTGAATGTCTTAGAGCTCATAATGGCTTGGACGGATGCAAAGTTGCACAAAAAGAAAAGCCGGATGTCATCTTGTTGGACATACGTATGCCGGGCAAAAATGGCATTGAAGTCCTGGAGTGGCTGAACGAGCAAGTTCCAGAGATTCCGGTCCTGATGATGTCGGCATTTGATGACACCAAAGATGCCGTGCTCGCCATTAAGATGGGTGCGATTGATTATCTGTCAAAGCCATTTGACGTTGACGAACTCATTCATCTGATCCAGCAAACGAGCAAACGCAAACAACTGGAAACAGAAGTCCAGTATCTTCGAGACCGATATACCAATGACACCGCCTTTATTGGCAACTCTCCCCTCATCAAAGAGTTGCGAGACCAAATTGAACGTCTTGCGAGCAGCCAGATCAACACGCTACTTGTGTCGGGTGAGACAGGCGTTGGGAAAGCCGTTATTGCCAAGCAACTGCACTTGAAAGGTTCGGGCGACGACAGCCCATTTGTTGAAGTAAATTGCGCCACGCTATCAGAACACCAGATTGAAGCCGAATTGTTCGGCGCTGAAAAAGGATCGATGCCCGGTGTCGTATCGCGGCTTAGGGGCTTGGTCGAAATTGCACATGGCGGCACGCTGTTTCTAGATGAGATCAGCGAAATGCCTCTTGCCGTACAAGCGAAGCTTTTAACATTTCTTGAGACCAGAAGCTATCGACCCGTGGGGCTTCCTCGGGAACACCGGTCTGACGTACGTGTGATTGCAGCAACAAATAAAAGCCTCGAGCAAGCCGTCGAAAATCAGACTTTTCGTCAGGACTTGTTCTTCCGTTTGAATGTGATGCCGATCGAAATTCCACCACTAAGGGACCGAGATAAAGACACCGAGCTACTTGCAAGCTATTTCGCCAATCGGTTTGCCGAAGAGGCAGCCACTCGTCCAATTAATATGGCTAAGGCTGCTCAACGCTACATGGCAACGTATCCCTGGCCCGGGAATGTGCGAGAACTGAAGAACCTGATTGAGCGTCTGACCATTTTGCGACCGGGCCAAACAATCGGCCCAGAGCAGTTGCCTGCTGAGATACTGACTGTGGAACCAAGCGATCCACTTTCTATTGAGGAGTCTATGGATGGCGTGGAGAGGACCATGATCCAGGAAGCACTTTTGAAATCTGGAGGCAAGAAAGGCATGGCCGCAGAGCGTTTGGGCATTTCGCGGCATGCGATGAAGCGGAAAATGCAAAGGCTGGGATTATCATGACGCGGATTCTTTGGATGCTCATTGTATCAAGTTTGTCGATTCTGGCCGCTCATGTCAGTTCAGCTCAGTCAGAGGTCGTTCGCGTCGGCTGTCTCTTTCCACTTACTGGACCAGGTGGTCTTTACGGAAGAGACAGCGCAATCGCTGTGCAGATGGCAAATGATCATGTTAAATCCCTTGCGCCAGCCGACTACCCCCAATTGGAAATCCGCATTGAGGATACGCGCTCCAAAGGCTTGCGTTCAGTTCAAATTGCAAAATCGTTCATTGAAGATACCGGTGTTGAATTCCTCTGTGGAGTCGTAAGTTCCAGTATTGCAAGGGCCGTATCGGCAGAAGCTCACAGCAGCCAAGTTTTCTTCATTGGAACAGATCACGCCTCTCCTTCCTTGGTTACAGAGGACCTACATCCATTTTATTTCCGGGTGAGCAATGGCACACGCCAATCCATGTTTGCGGGTGCTCAATACATCGCAGAAAACCATCAACTCTCAGATCGACCAATACGCATTGCGTTTGTCGGGCCCGACTATGAGTACGGGTATCAGGCATGGGATGATCTCAGGGCGTTTCTGGACCAGCACAGTGTCCGGTATGAAATCGCCGGAGAGTTCTGGCCCAAATTATTTGAAACGGACTACACACTATATCTACGGCAATTGATCAAATCAGATGTGGATATCATAGTCAGCGGTCATTGGGGACTGGATCTCGTCACATTTGTAAAACAAGCGACACAGTTCGATCTGTTCGAAGTGATTCAATTCATGAACTTTGATGCAGGCGGCAATTATGAAGTCTTTGCAGAGCTGGGAAACGACATGCCTCTCGGACTGGTTCTGTCGGCACGCCATCACGTGAACTGGCCACCGACAAAGCAAAACCAAGATTTTGTCCAACAGTTTTACGAGCGCGCAGGACGATATCCAAGTTATGCAGCACAAGGTGCCTATGCTGGCATTCTTGCAATTGCCGAAGCCGTTCGTGCTGCTGGCGGCTCTGACGACAAAGACCGCTTGCGCCTTGCACTCGAAGCCCTTGAGCTCTCACTTCCGGAGGACCCGACCGGGTTCAAGTCGCGCATGGACCCGGCAACCCACCAACTTTTGCAGGTTCAGGCAATTGGACGCACCGTCTTCAATAACAAGTACCCACCTGCAACCGTTCAGCTTGGAGAATGGTCAGTTTACCACCCTCCAGAGGAATGGCCACAAGTGCCATCCAACCTGACCTCAGAATAAACTCTGCTCAACACACGATGTTTTTCGTCAAAAAATGACTGTTCGAGCGCTTTGCGCTCATGTTTTAAGCTCATTGAGCGCTTTGCGCTCGCAGCTCTCATCCAGCCAGATTGAACTGATAGACTCCCTACTCTCTCTTACACGTGCGGTCTCACAAGCAAGATCGCAAGGGAGGACTTCGTACAACTAATGACGCGGAACGGCGGATCGCCATTCTGTGGCCAGACGTGCGATTTTCTACCCCTCAATGGGATAGAAACTGGAGGAAAATCATGACGAAATCTCGTCTCGGCGCAACGATGGGAGCGCTTCTCAAAAATTCAACATATCTGATGGCCGCCGCAGCTATAAGCGTGATGGCGCCGTCCAATACTGCAAGCGCACAGGATCAAACCGTCAAAGTGGGCTTTGTTACCTTTTTGTCAGGTGGCGCAGCAGGTCCGTTTGGAGTGCCAGCACGCAATGCCGCCGAGCTGATGATCCAATCGATCAATGCTGGTTCTGTACCCGGTCCATACAACACGCCGGGCATTGGCGGGGCCATGATTGACCCAATCTTCGTCGATGAGAACTCAAAGCAGAAGAACGCCGACTACCTCAAGCTCGTGGAAAAAGACGGCGTGGACATGATCATCGGCTACATTTCGTCGGGCAGCTGCAAAGCGATTGCGCCGGAAGCCGAAAAGGCACAAAAACTGACAATTCTGTTCGACTGCGGAACACCGCAAATCTTTGAAGAAATTGTCACTGCTCCGAAATACACATTCCGCACGGGCGGACATGCGACAATGGATAATGTTGCCGCTGCACGTTACCTTGAGCAAAAGGGCGTTAGCCTGGGCAGTATTGCTGGCATCAATCAGAACTACGCCTGGGGACAAGATTCCTGGCGCGATTTCTCGGAATCTGTTGCTCAGATCAACAGCGACACCGAGGTCGCAACCGAGCAATTCCCCAAAATTTACGCAGGCCAATATGGTTCTGAAATCTCAGCATTGCTGACATCAAAACCAGATGTTGTGCACTCCAGTTTCTGGGGCGGCGATATGGAAGCCTTCATCATTCAGGGGTCAGCCCGTGGTATCTTTGAACGCTCAAAAGTCGTCCTGACAACCGGTGAAACGGCAATGCATCGCCTAGGTGCACAAATGCCGGATGGAACTGTGATTGGTGCGCGTGGACCGCATGGCGATCTTGCACCAGCATCTGAACTCAATGATTGGTTCCGCAAGGCCTATTTTGACCGCTTCGGCACTCTGCCAACTTACCCTTCCTATAAAATGGCACAGGCTCTACTGGGCGTAAAGGCGGCAGCGGACAAAGCCGGTAGCGCGGATCAAGACGCAGTCATAGGTGCTTTGCAAGGCCTTGAGTGGGAAGGTCCAAGCGGGATGGTTTCAATGGCCTTGGCAAATGGTCATCAGGCTATTCAGGACACGGCTTACGGCACATACATGTATGACAAGGACGCAGGCAAGCCGGTCTTGGTCGATGTGGTGCGGTTCAACGCAGAATGCGTGAACCCTCCTGCGGGCATCAGCTCTATCGATTGGATCAAGAGCGGCTTTAAAGGCGCCAAGTGCGAATAGCACGCTAACCTCCCTGCCGGATGGAGCGGCATATCGCTCCATCCCACAACTTCTCCGGGCCTTTGATCGAAAAACATTCCCAGCACAGGGCCCAGCTTTATTCGCAGCCGATCTAAACATCCGTGCGAAATAAAATAGGAAATTGGAGTTATCTATGCTGACCGCAACTGCGATAGCGGTGGACGGCCTTGGCTTCGCCGCATGGCTGTTCTTATCCTCAGTTGGACTCACACTTATCTATGGTGTGATGAGGATTCTTAACATCGCCCATGGCGGTTTTTACGCCCTGGGAGCCTATTCATCTGCTTGGGCAATAGGCGTTTATACGGCCTCTGGGTCAACGGTAGCCTTAACATTTTTGCTCATCCCGCTGGCGGCTTTGATTGCGGGGTCAATCGCTGGCCTCATTGTGGAAAGAGGTGTTCTGAAATTCATGTATGGGCGTGACGAAGTACTGATGGTGCTCGTTACCTACGCAATCTTTCTCATTTTAGAGGATGTCACAAAACTCATTTGGGGCACGGAGTCTTATGTTGCCTGGCAGCCGGCGTTCTACTTTGGCACAGTCGAAATCTTCGATATTCCCTACACCGTTTACAAGTTCATTATAATCGGAACAGCTCTGGCAGTTGGACTGGCATTATTCCTCGTCCTCAACAAAACCCGTGTTGGAAAACTGTTGTTGGTCGTTATTGAAGACCGCGAAATCAGCGGTGCACTTGGTATCAATGTAACCCTATTCTTCACAGTTACATTCGTTGTTGGAGCCATTCTGGGCTCCCTGGGAGGAGCGATTACCGCACCAGAAATTTCGGTGTCACCCGGTATTGGCGCAGAGATCATTGTGCTTTCTTTCGCTGTTATCGTGATCGGAGGAATGGGGTCCATTGGTGGCGCCATGATTGGAGCGCTCATTGTTGGGTTTGCCCGTGCAGCGTCCGTTCACCTGTACCCTCCTGCGGAACTCTTCTCGATCTATCTCGTTATGGCCGCCGTTTTGGCTGTGAAGCCCTACGGGCTGTTCGCTTTGGCAGAAAGCAGAAAGATATGACCAAGCATCTCGACAGAACCGAACTTGGGCTTCTTATAGCCCTGCCCATTCTCATCCTTGTCGCATTCGTCTTGCCAAAATGGATCGTAAACTATGTCCACGTTTCGATGGGAACTGGACTGGTGGCCCTTGGCGTTATGATCCAGATGCGTGCAGGTTTGGTATCATTCGGCCAAGGTCTCTACTTTTGTGTCGGCGGTTATGCTGCTGGCATGATGGCGAAGTTCCTTGGTGTAACCGACTTCTTTGTGTTGTTGGCGGCAGGCATCTTTGCAGCATTGCTTTTATCGGGTGTGCTCGGATTTTTGCTGCGCCGTTATCGCGAAATCTTCTATGCGATGCTAACACTTGCAGTATCCATGATCCTCTTCGGCCTTCTATCAAGCACTGAAGAATTAGGGTCAACAGATGGGTTCAATCTTCCCACTCCTTCTTATCTGGGATGGAACCCGGAAGGTGAAACCTCTCGGCTCACACTCTATTCGCTGACATGCTTTATCGCCGTTTGTTGCGCTATTGGCCTCAATCGCTTCCTCAAAAGCCCCATTGGCTATGTCAACGAGGCCATTCGCGAGAACGAATTGCGGGTTGAATATCTTGGAACCTCCGCGCATCAAGCTGTTCACATAACCTACATTATTGCGGCCGCGGTCTCAGCAATAGGCGGGGTTCTCTGGGCTCTACCATTGGGCCACGTCGACCCTGAAATGACCAACTGGACAACTTCCGGCCAGTTCGTCTTTGTCTCAATTCTATCGGGCACGGGCAACATTGTCGCACCTATGATCGGTACGTTCATTCTAGAGATCGTCCGCATCTACGCCGTCGAGATATCGCCGAACACCTGGCAGATGATCTTGGGGACGGTGATGCTTCTTACCATCATCTTCCTGCCAAAAGGTCTGTGGTCGCTCCTCACAGAAAAAGGGAAACCCAAAAGGACAGTTGGCACAGACGCGCCAACGGCAGGTGAATAACATGACAATTATCCTTGAAACGAAAAAACTCGAGATGAAGTTTGGTGCCGTCTATGCGGCAAAGGACGTCAACATCTCCATCGCCTCAGGCGAAGTTTTGGGGGTGATCGGCTCCAATGGTGCTGGCAAGACAACATTTGTGAATATGGTCACCGGTTATCTCACCCCCACATCAGGTGAGATCATCTACCGTGGGAAAAGCATCACAGGTAACGCAACACGGGATATTACTCGGTTGGGCATATGCCGTTCATTCCAGATCCCACAATTATTTCCAGAACTTCCAGTAATCGAAAATGTTTTGATTGCTCTGACAATTTCAAAACAAGACAAACCGGTCATTTTCAAGCGGGCCATTGATAGCTCCTTGAATGCGGAGGCTCACACCCTTCTCGCGCGCTTTGACATTGATCAGTATGCAGATCAGGAAATCCAGACGCTTCCGCAAGGTGTCCGAAAACTCGTTGATATAGCCATGGCAACAGTTGCCGAACCAGACCTCTTGTTTCTGGACGAACCCACCAGCGGAGTGAGTGCCGACGAGAAAATGGACTTCATGCGCATCCTAATCGACGCCCTGAAGACCACCGAGACGGCGGTTCTTTTCATCGAGCATGACATGGAGATCGTTGAAGCTTTTTCACCAAGATGCGTGGCTTTTTATGAAGGGACGATTCTCGCCGATGGACCAACTGCCGAAGTGCTTGAGAACGATAAAGTACGAGAGTTCGTCATAGGCAGTGAATTTCACCGTGAAGCATCAAACGAAACCCAAAATGCGGAGGTCAGCTAATGTTGACGATGAACAATGTCAGTCTTTCCATCCAACGTGTTCCCATTCTAAGGGATGTCAGCCTTGAGATCGAGACAGGTACAACATGTGGTCTGATTGGCCGAAATGGTGCCGGAAAAACAACTTTGATGCGCTCAATCATGGGAATTTTGCCTGCCGAACAAGGCAACATTCGTTTCAACAATACCAATTTGCATGATGCCAAAGCTCACGAACGTGCGGTGTTGGGCATTGGCTACTTGCCCGAAGACCGTCGTTTGGTTCCGCATTTCACTGTTGAGGAGAACATCCAGGTGTCGCTTTGGGCGACCAAGAACCAGGATCACTCAAGGCTGAAATGGGTCTATGATCTAATGCCTGAAATCGGACGTTTTGCCGAGCGCAAGGCAATGACACTGAGCGGCGGCCAACAGAAACTGGTCGCTTTGGCGCGAGCACTCGTTGCCGGGCCAAACCTGTTGCTACTTGATGAGCCTTTCGAGGGCGTGGCACCGGCCCTTGCCCAGCGTTTGATGGAAGTCATTGGCAACCTACGGGAGGAACACCTCACTGTTCTGATCTCGGAGTCCGATTACTCCCATTCTGAAAAGGTAGTTGACAAAGTCTATGCAATAGAACGTGGGCAGATAAGCCTCATGTCACATGCTGAGGCTGCGTGAGCATGAGTGATTTTGTCTTCAATACCACAGCATCCATTCGTCAGGGCTGGGGATCTGCGGCAAGGCTGGGTGAGGTCGTAGACACCTTGCCCTTCTCCAACAATCGCTCGGAAATTTTCTTCGTCACTGATCCCGGGATCATAAAACTTGGCTTGGCGATCGGAGCGATTGAAAACCTCAAAACATGCGGATTTGACGTAGTGATCTATGATCAGGTCCAGGCCGATCCAAAGGACTCTACTGTTCTTGATGCTGTTGCCACTGCAAAGATGCATGATGCGGCCTGCATTGTTGGCTTCGGTGGTGGCAGTTCGATGGACGTTGCCAAGATGATAGCGCTTCTGGCCAACACGGACCAGCCCCTTGATGAGATGTACGGCGTCAATCGGGCAAAGGGAACGAGATTACCGCTCGTGCTGGTCCCCACCACCGCCGGGACCGGCTCTGAAGTGACCGCGGTTTCTATTTTGACAACCGGCACTGAAGAGAAAAAAGGCGTTGTGTCGCCCATCATTTTGCCAGACATCGCGGTGCTTGATGCAGAGCTGACAATGGGCTTGCCGCCTCACATTACTGCGGCCACGGGTGTGGACGCCATGGTCCATGCAATTGAAGCGTTCACTTCCAAAAACCCGAATAACAATCCGATCTCTCGCGCGCTCGCCAAAGAAGCATTGATGCTGCTTGGATCAAACATACGCGAAGCTGTCACGAACAGCTCAAACCAGGAAGCGCGAGAGAAAATGCTCCTTGGTTCAATGTTGGCCGGTCAGGCCTTTGCAAACTCGCCAGTCGCGGCGGTTCATGCGCTTGCCTATCCGGTCGGCAGTCTTTTCCATGTGCCGCACGGCCTTTCCAACGCCTTGGTTCTTGAGGCCGTGATGCGGTTCAATGCGCCTGAGTGCGGAGCAGAATATGCCGAGCTCGCTCCGCTCGTCTTTTCTGACATTGACATGACGCGAGATGGCCAAGCGGTCGCTGCGGAATTCATAGAGCGCCTGGGCGCACTCAACGTTGAATTGGGTCTGGAGAGCGGTTTGCAGCAGGTGGGCATCTCTCGATCAGACATACCGAAGTTGGCGTCTGATGCAATGAACCAAACGAGACTGCTTGTGAACAATCCACGCGGAATCCAGGAGGAGGATGCCGCACGGATCTATGAGGCGTCGTTTTAGCGCGCTTAGAAGCTGGCGTCTCTCGGTCGTCGTCAGCGCTCAACCAATGTGACCGAGATACTAAAGGGAGGAATATCTCATGAAAAATCTAGCGTTGGCGACAGCCGTGCTGTGCGGAATGGCGAGCACCGGGTTTACACAGGATTGGCGTGAGTCACAGTGGGGACCCAATGATGAAATCGGGGCAGCGAACCACATCACACCTGAGAGCGTTCTTGCAGCGTCAAAACTTATCAAGACAGGTAAGACGTATAATTTGGGTATCGTTGTCGATTCCAAAACACCGGCATTTGCGCCGCGCTCGATGAGCATCACAGTCCTTCAGCCTAACCAGATCACGACACAAGGTCTGGGGACTAATGGTATGACCTATAATGATGACATCTTTATGGGTTGGCTTGGTATTGGACCGCAGATTGATGGCCTTGGCCACATCGGCATCAAGCATGAATACTATAATGGATTGCAGGGCGCAGAGGTTGCGAAAGCGGACGGTCTCGCCAAGCTTGGGCTTGAAAAACTGCCGCCGATGGTCACCCGGGGAGTGCTTCTGGATATGTCTGCCTACTACGGTCAGGAAATCGTCAAGGAAGGCACGGCTTACACCAAGGAAGACATCATAGCGGCGGCTGAGGCGCAAGGTGTCGAGTTAAAAAAGGGCGACACGGTCCTGTTCCATTCTGGTTGGTTGAACCTACTTGATGGTAAAAATCAGGATCACGACCGTTACGTGTCTGTCGAGCCTGGTCTTGGAATTACAGGGGCCGAGTATCTGGCAGATATCGGTGTCGTAGCTGTCGGTGCTGACACATGGGGCGTTGAAGCCCTGCCCTTTGAAAAAGGGGCAGATGGTGTATTTGCTGTTCACCAAATTCTAATACCGCAAAACGGAATCTACCTTCTGGAGAATATGGACACACGCGAGTTGGTCAAAGATCAGGCTTGGGAATTCATGTTTGTGCTGGGAGTGACACGCATCAAAGGCGCAGTCCAGATGATGATCAATCCAACTGCGATCCGCTAAAAATCGTAGGCCGAGGGAAGGTCCCTCGGCCTACTCCGATGCATAAACATATCGATGGAAAAGAGTTATGCCGAATACGACCACTCGCTTAGAGAACCGTCTTATACGCAAAGACCTGTTGATCAATGCTGCTTTTATCGGTGGTCGCTGGCTGAAGATCGGCGACTTGGATCTGGAAGACAACTCACAGTTTGAAGTTAAAGATCCTTCAAACGGAGAAGTGATTGCAACCCTACCGAATTTGGGACGAAGCGAAGCCAGTGCGGCAATCGACGCTGCCGATCTCGCGCAAAAAGAATGGGCTGCGCGAACCGGCAAGGAGCGCGCCAGCATGCTACGTAAATGGTACAATCTTATGGTCGCGAACGCTGATGATCTCGCCGCGATCCTGACAGCCGAAATGGGGAAACCATTGGCAGAAGCCAAAGGTGAAATCCTTTACGGAGCAAGTTTTATTGAGTGGTTCTCTGAAGAAGCAAAACGTGTCTATGGCGACATGATTCCCGGCCACCAACCAGACAAACGCATCATGGTTCTAAAACAGCCCGTTGGTGTTGTCGCCTCAATTACACCCTGGAATTTTCCAAACGCGATGATTGCTCGTAAAGTGGGCCCTGCCCTTGCTGTCGGATGTGCATTCGTTGCAAAACCCGCAGCTGAAACGCCGCTTTCTGCTCTTGCTATGGCCAAATTGGCAGAAGAAGCTGGATTACCCGCTGGCCTATTCTCGGTTGTTACATCGAAATCAAGTTCCGATATCGGCCTTGAATTCTGTGAAAACGAAAAGGTCCGTAAGCTCACCTTCACTGGATCAACCGAAGTTGGGCGTATCCTGATAAAACAGTCCGCAGATCAGGTAATGAAAACCTCGATGGAATTAGGCGGAAATGCTCCCTTCATTGTGTTTGATGACGCGGACCTTGATGCGGCGGTCGAAGGAGCAATGATCTCCAAATATCGCAACAATGGGCAGACCTGCGTTTGCGCCAACCGTATCTATGTCCAGGCTGGAGTTTATGACGCATTCGCAGAGAAGCTGACGGCCGCTGTAGAATCCATGAAGGTCGGAGATGGATTTGAAGATGGTGTTACAGCCGGTCCGCTGATCTCAGATGCAGCAGTGGAGAAAGTTGAAGAACACATCAAAGATGCCACTTCAAAAGGCGCCTCCATCATCGTGGGTGGAAAGAAGCATGACCTTGGCGGCACATTCTTCCAGCCCACAGTGCTTAAGCACGTAACGCGAGACATGCGGATTGCAATTGACGAAACATTTGGACCAGTCGCACCTCTCTTCAAATTTGAGTCTGTTGATGATGTCATAGAGCAGGCCAATGATACGATCTTTGGTCTGGCTTCCTATTTTTACGCCCAGGACCTGTCGAAAGTCTGGAAAATTGTTGAAGCACTCGAATTCGGGATGGTTGGCGTCAACACAGGCTTGATCTCCACCGAAGTGGCACCCTTCGGGGGCATCAAGCAATCTGGTCAGGGTCGTGAAGGCTCAAGCTATGGTTGTGATGACTACCTTGAGATCAAGTATGTCTGCCTCGCGGTCTGAACGCTTTCAAGTCAACAGCCTTTGAACAAATTTCAGCACCTGGGAGACTATCCAATGAAACAGAAACAAAAAGCGATTACATCGTTCATCCTTGCGGCAGTTTTATTGCCCAAGACGGTTTATGCTGAACAACGGCAGGTCGACGGGCATGTGCACGGCTTGGCATCTCTCAATCTGGTTGTCGAACACAACAAGGTTTGGGCAGAGTTCGAAGCGGCTGGTGCCGACATTGTGGGCTTTGAACACGCCGCGGAGACGCCTGAGCAAATGGAACAAGTAAGAGCTGCTCTCGCGCTTCTTAAATCTAGTGAATCTGTATTGGCGCTTGCGCCTTCAGCAAAATGTATTTTGAAAACATCAAATGTAGAACTCCATGGCGATGATATCGATCATGATGACCACGACCACAAAGTGCATAGTGAAATCGGGGAAGAAGGCCATACGGAATTTCACGTTACATATCAGTGGACCTGTGCGAAAATCACGCATAGGACAAAGATCAGCTTTCCATATTTTGAGAATTTCAAGCAGTCCCAGCAACTGCGATTCAACCGTGCAGGCGATTTAGGTCAAGCCAGTACATTAATCACGAAAGATGTCCAATACCAAGAGCTCGGCGATCTGCCCAAATGACAGATAAAGAGCAACAAGAAGCAATTTCGTGGTCCAAGCTCTCCCTTTCATGGGATGACCGAAGTGCTTTCCAACGATGTATTGCGCCGGGTCAAATTGCGCGAAACGGAGCAACCTTGCTCGTTGGCGCAAGCGGTACAGGCAAGAGTACCTTTCTGGCGTCTCTTTGCGGCATCAAAATACCCGACGAAGGCAGTGTATTCATAGCCGGTACAAACATTTATGACTTGCCAAATGCGCGGCGGGATATGTTTCGGGCAGCTCATATCGGAGTGATTTTTCAACAGCTGGCGTTGCTGCCGTTTCTGAATACGCTGTCGAACATAATGCTACCGCTACGCTTCAAGAACTTCTGGCCCAACCGGTCTGGAGATGGCGAACAAAGGGCGCGACTCCTGTGTCATGACCTTGGCCTTCCAGAGCATCTTCTGGCACAAGATGTTGGAACCTTAAGCGTTGGGCAACAGCAACGAGTGGCAATCGCGCGCGCGCTTATTTGTGATCCGACCTTAATTCTGGCTGACGAGCCAACGGCCGCACTGGATAGAGAAAATCGGGACATGTTTCTCGATCTTCTTTTTAGCATGTCCAAGGTAAACAAGACGGCACTTTTGATCGCAAGTCACGATGAAGGCATCGCTCATCGGTTTAGCAATGTTATCACTCTTCAAAAAGAATCCCGTCACAGGGTAGCCGCATGAGCCTTTCGACACTGGTTCTCAAATCGCTTCAAGCGCGCCGTCTGGCAGTAAGTCTGACAATGTTTGCGATCGCCTCATCCCTTGCATTGATTATCGTCGTGGAAACCGTTCGAGAGGGTGCGCGCCAAAATTTTCTAAACACTATTTCCTCGACGGACCTTATCTTGGGCGCACGCACCGGAGATGTTCAACTTTTGCTCTACAGCATTTTTCATCTTGGCAATGCATCGAACAATATCACTTGGAAAAGCTATCAGGACATTGCAGCAAACGATGAGATTGATTGGATCGTGCCAGTATCTTTGGGTGATAGCCACCGTGGTTACAGAGTGGTTGGAACAACGCCTGAATTTTTCCAGCACTACAATTATGGGCAGCGTGAGCAATTGACATTTTCATCAGGCAAACAGTTTGCCGGTCTTTTTGACGTTGTAGTTGGAGCAGCTGTTGCGAAGGATCTGGCATATGAAGTTGGTGCAAAACTGATCGTGGCGCATGGTCTGGAATCCTTTGTGGAGCACATGGAATTTCCATTTCAGGTTTCCGGGGTTCTCAATGCGACCGGGACGCCTGTTGATCGGTCGGTTTTTGTATCGATTGAAGCTATTCAGGCAATACATACAAACATTGCACCGCTGCAGAACAATACCAATGACCTTTCTGGTGAGGCTCTCTTTGATGGAATGGATCTGACTCCCCAATCGGTAACGGCGGCACTCATCGGCGTGCGCTCAAAGCTCAGTATTTTCAACGTCCAACGACAGATTAACAAATACCCCAACGAACCTTTGAGCGCCATTCTACCTGGCGTGACGCTTGCAGAATTATACCAAATTACAGCCGTGGTAGAGACCGCTCTGCGTATCATTCTATGGGCCGTCATTGTCGCATCATTGCTCGGAATGAGTGCCATGCTAGTAGCCACGCTCTCAGCACGTGAGCGCGAGCTCGCAATCATGCGGACAATAGGTGCTTCTCCATGGCACATCGCCGCACTGATCATGATGGAAGCACTGTTGCTGGCTACGCTGTCGGCACTATGTGCTCTTGTTTTGGCCAATATTGTTTTGTCGGTTTCCAGCCCGACTTTAGAAGACCGCTACGGGTTTGCAGTGACGCATTCCAGAGCGCTTGCGTCCGGATCGTCAATCCTGGCTTTCTTCATGATACTTGCCCCCTTGGCTGGTCTGGTTCCGGTGATTAGCGCCTATCGCAACTCTTTGGCCGCTCGGCTCGCATTCAACAATTGAGCAAAGAAGAAATACATGACTATGATCATCACACGCAGACAAGCACTCCAGCTATTAAGTGGTGTGCTTGGTGTGGTCGCCGCTACACCTTCATTGGTTTTGGCAGCTTCTACTCCTAAAACAATTGAATGGGCTGATTTGTCACCCACCGGGGAAGCTGTTCTTTTACCGCCCGTCGTCCACAGCGGCCCCGGAACCGGGCAGCCTCAAGGCGAATTCATGGTGGTCCCGGAACTCGACGCTATGCTGGTACGCATACCGGGCTTCATTATCCCTTTGGAATTTGACGAGCTTGATGTGGTGGAGTTCATTCTGGCACCTTACAAGGGAGCTTGCATTCACGTTCCAGCTCCTCCGCCCAATCAACTTGTCCATGTGATCACAGATGACCCATTTCCCAGCGCGAAGCTTATCCGACCCGTATGGGTGACAGGTGTTCTGCATACAATCACATCTCAGACCGGTCTCGCGGCCACTGGTTATTCAATGCGAGCCAGTCGTATCGAACTCTATCAGCGCAGCTAAAACAAACCCTCCGCAAACATCGCCCCTAGACGCGATAACCTCTAAATAGAGCGCAATCCATTCGCAAATCTTGCGGCCATGCAATGCTGTGTTTGAGCCTAAGTTCGTAGATAGATGCCTATGAGCTAACTATCAGTCATGCGAGGGAGATCTATTCTCCCCCAAGTATCAAGTTCAAGAATTCCAGCGCTCTGGCCACTTCGTGATCTGATTTCCTATTGCGATGCACCACTGAAAACACTGGTAATTTAATAACAGGAGCATCTTCAACAAGACGAAACTCAGTAGTTTCCTTCATCATCCCCATGCGGGCTGGTAAAAATGCCGTACCTCCCAGTTTGTTCATCAGTTCCAAGGCGACGGCCTCATTTCCGACAGAGATAGCTGTCGAAGACAATGCTGGAAGGGCTGTTTCATGCGTCTTGCTAAATCCGTCTGTGTACCCAACCTTATAGTACTTCGCCCATTCAACCTGTCGCAATGAGGACGCATGGCTGGAAATCATGTGGAAGACCTCATCTCCCTCTTTACGAACCCTAACATCTGGCTGCATTTGTGGTGCAAACATAACACCAATGTCCGTATGTCCTCTTGCAACGTCTCGCATAATTTGCGCCGAATAATCAGACTGAAGATCAAATGCAAGGCGCTCGTTTTCGTTGCGAATGGCAATAGCCCAATCAACCAAGACTGAGCTTTGCAGGCTGAATTGTGCAGAAAGCCGCAACAACCTGTCGTGACCTTGCCGAACACCGATATCGCGAACCGCATGTTTCCAGGCTGCCAGCAACTCGCGTGCATGTGTCGCAAACAATTGGCCAGAAGCTGTCGGCAAAGCACCGCTGCGCCCTCTTTCGAACAACACAACACCAATGTCCTTCTCCAGCGTTTGGATTCGATTGCTGATCGTCGATTGGGTCAAATCCAGATTTTCAGCTGTACGGTTGAAATTCCGACTCTCTATAAGATCCAGAAAAGTGTGTAAAAGCTCTCTATCCATTCAATCTAAATATCCGATTGATAATGGTGTTACAATCGATTGTAACAGAGATTTCAAATAGCTAATAATGATCAGGTCGCAATTTATTACTAAAACTGTGGAACGGTCGTCATCGAGGGACAAAATTCTGCAAAACCATCGCGTCGTTCAGGTGGACGAAACGCAAGAAAAGCAATGCGCTCCGCGCCATTGGCAGACGGGCTACGCCCGGTTCGTCCAGGAGTTTCAGGTGGGCAATATAAACCACTGAAAGAGCGCGACATGACAAGGATCCATGAAGCAGCATTGCAGATCCTCGATGAAATAGGGTTGTCCCTTGCCCCTGAATCAGGGGTAAACGCGATGGTCGCCTACGGTGCGATGTACTCGCCGGAAGATCAGCGTTTGCGCTTCAATCCAGCGGTGGTTGAAAGAGCTCTGAAAGATGCTAACCGGCAAGTAGTTCTACATGCTCGCGATCCAAAATACGACCTCAACCTGACAGGTGAACGTGTTCACTATGGAACGGCAGGCGCCGCTGTCTATTTAGCAAATTTGCAAACTGGTGAATACGAAGAGAGCACACTCCAACACTTGTTTCAGGCTGCCAAGATTGTGGACCAACTGGACAATGTCCACTTTTTTCAAAGGTGCCTGATTGCAAGAGACATACTCGACAACAGGGAAATGGATATAAACACCCTGTACGCGTCTATTGTTGGTACCACCAAACATATTGGCACCGCCTTCACAGAAGAAAGCTTCGCAAAAGACTGCATAAAGATGCTTCACATGATCGCTGGAAACGAGGAGGCCTGGCGCGCGCGGCCATTTGTTCTTAATACAAATTGCTTCGTTGTTCCCCCACTCAAATTCGCGACGGAGTCATGCGAGGTTATGGAAACCTGCATTAAAGCGGGAATGCCAGTGCTGCTTCTTTCAGCTGGTCAGGCAGGCGCAACAGCTCCCGCACCGCTTGCTGCTACCCTGGCACAGGCAATCGCTGAGTGCCTTGCCGGCCTTGTGTACGTTCAGTCTATTCGACCCGGCGCTCCGGCCGTCTTCGGAACATGGCCTTTTGTGGCAGACCTGCGTAGCGGAGCAATGTGCTCCGGCTCTGCTGAACAAGCCCTTCTCACCGCGGCATGTGCACAAATGGGACAGTTTTATGACTTGCCCAGTGGCGCCCCGGGCGGCATGGCGGATGCAAAATTCCCCGATGCTCAGGCAGGAGCAGAACACGGTATTGGCAATGTCACAGCAGGGTTGGCGGGGCTCAATATGGTATATGAAGCCGCTGGAATGTATGGGTCCTTGCTAGGCTTCTCCTTTGAGGGGCTTATCCTGGACAATGATGTATTGGGTCAATGCCTGCGCACGGTGCGCGGTATTGAGGTTTCCGATGAAAATCTAGATATCGAACGCATAAAGGCAGTTTGCCTGGATGGCCCCGGGCACTATCTTAGCGAGGAGCAAACTCTGGCAAAGATGCAAACAGAATATTTCTATCCAGAGCTGAGTGACCGACTTTCTCCTAAGGAATGGAAGGAAGTTGGCAAACCAGAATTAGTAGCAGCCGCTGTCAAGAAGAAAGAGCGTCTGCTAGCCAACCAAACATCCGCAGCGCTTCCGCCGGAGTTGGACAAGCTGTTGAGAGCCACATACCCCATCCATCTGCCGAAGGAAGTGATGTAGCGCTCGTCCTGCCCTGAATAGGAACAAGTTAACTGAATGATGGTTCTAGCGTGTTTTTTCGGCATTGATCTGATCGTGATGTTCGGCACGAATGCATGACAACTGAGAGCCCTCTTCAAATTGAAAGAACCACACATCATTTCGATTTTCTGATTGTCGAAGGCTTCTCCAATCTGTCCTTGAGTGCTGCAATTGAAACGCTGCAGAATGCCAATATGGTTTCGGGTCGCAAACTTTATTCTTGGCATGTTGTTGGATTAGAGGAAGACGCGGTCATATCTAGTACTGGTTTGCGCCAGTGCACCAATGGCAATCTGTGGACGCATTCAGTGGGAGAAGATGTGGTTTTGGTTTCGGGCGAAGACGCCTACAATTTAGACATATCTCGCCTCAAAGTTTGGCTTTCGAAACACATTCGCGCAGGTGTGCGGGTTACAGCACTCGGCACCGCCGCAATTGTTCTGGGGCGAGCCGGGCTGCTTAAGAACCAAAACGTCTCAATCCACCCATGGTATCGCATCGGGTTTTCGGAGCAATTCCCGGAGACCCGTTTGAGCCCTCGCACTCATATCAGCGCCGGCCAAAGGTGTTCCGCATCAGGTGGCACATCAAGTATTGATCTCTTCCTTGACTTTATTGATCAAGATCACGGAGCAGAAATAGCTAACTTGGTTGCAGATAGCATGTGTTATCGTCAAACTAGGCTGTTGCAGGCCGCTGTTGATGTAAGCTTACCAAACAGCTGCACCGTATTGCATCCATTGGTTTCGCGTGCCGTCTCTGAGATGGAAAGAAATCTTGAATTTCCTTCATCGCCGAGCCTTCTTGCCTCTAATCTGAATATTTCCACACGCCAGTTGGAACGTTTGTTCAGGAAATATATCGGGCAATCTCCAAAGCGGCACTACATGCGAATTCGCTTGCATGAAGCATACCGTCTGCTTGTTCAAACGCGCTTTGAAACAGCACAAATTGCATTGATGACCGGTTTTACCTCTCCAAGCCACTTTTCAAATTGTTTCAGAACAGAATTCAAAACAACTCCCTACGAATTGCGCAAACGCCCTAAGTGAACAAGGTCTGCTATTAACCAGTAAATACGCCCATTTAAATTTGTAGTTATTTTTCGCTCATCCCTTCCATTCCGACCGGATACTCAAAGATCGAAGCTGATCAGGGAATTTACCAAAAGTCTGTTCAATCTGAGAGGTTCGATAGTGTGAATGGCGGGCGTGCCGCAGACATGAGATATCAGACAGATGTTCGTACACATAAGGGCGGGTTTTGGAATTGATTACGGGCCTTGGCGGCAAAATCAACTGCGAGCCATGAATAGTCGCTTCGCAATGTAACCAAGATTGGCACTATGCAAACTAGGTGGCAGGATTACACAGTGCCTTTTTCCAGGCGCTGCACCAACCGCACGATCAATGCACGAGCTTTACGTTAATTGCCTCATCAATGCGGTTTTGCGTATCTGATCTGAACGCATCTGATATACTGTCGCAACTCTCAACCGACCGGCCATAAGCGATGACAACTTCCGCGTTGCCATCAGAAGATGCAGACAAGTACTGCGTCAACAAAAACGGAAGCGTAAGTTCATAGCCCCTGTCTCGAACAAAATTTGCTTCACGGTTTGTTTTAAGCCCAGTTTCTGCTTCAACTGGAATGCACTGCTCGCGGAAACCAAATTCAACCTCGCTCAAATTCTGTCGGGGTAAATAATCGTAATTCAAGATGCCGGTTTCATCCTGCAGTCGTTCCGCGTGAATTAGAACAATGTCTACCCCGTTGCCAAAGGCCACAAATGAAACCCTGAACAGGAGATCACGACTTTTCTGGCGATGATGCAACTCCCCAAGTAACTGGAATGTATTGTTGATAGCTATCTGATATTTCATGTTGTTCGTCGTTGTAACCACGTTCGAGCGCGTATCGAGATAGTCAAATTCTTCCGCTCGCAGAGCCTGTACAGATACAGACAGAAAAGCTGCCAGAGCGACTGCAATTACTTTACCGTGCGATAACATCATCTGCTTATCACCCTTGTGTTCGTCATCAGGGGTTGGTGCGGTGGCCTAGCTGCCACACTTTTCCATGCGTCGCCAAGATGTAGAGAACGCTGACTTACCCTTCAACACCCGCTCTGGGCCAAAACGCTACAACAAATTTTCGAACCGAATTCCAATATATGAAAACCCTGCTCGCCAGCACACCGGAATTGCGCACCAGGTTGTGACCAGCCGCTTTGGTGCAACTTAGGAGCACCTGCCACAACATTTAGTCGGAAAACGCTCCATGTGTCTGAAGTCAAACTGCTCCAAAGCATGTTGTTCTGATAGGAATTTTCTAGGTAAACATCTTGATATCTAACGGAAAAAATACTTAAACAAATCCTTCCATCGCAGCGTAAGGTTATTAAATGTCATACACTTGGAAATTGAAGTCTTTCGCTGGCATATTTTTAGCTTTTCTGTTGCTTGCCAACATATCATCGGCGCAAATGACACCTCAAAGTCAGCTCGCCAACCGCACCCTGGAAGTCATGGTTGGCTTTTCAAATACCGGTGGAGGAGCCAGGTTCTGGAACGTCTTTTCCAAGGAACTACGCAAGAAACTCCCAAAAACAATCATCCGTGCCAGGTTTAACGACACTGCAAGTGGGGTCAGTGGCACCAGCGATCTGTTTAAATTACCAAAAGGCACACTTGCCATAGGATTTGTTCGCCCACCCGAAATCGCCTTTGCCCAGATCAATGAGCGTGCAGAGGTCGATTTTGATTTCCGGGATGCCAATTGGATTTCTGGTGTGGAACAAGACAGCTTCATAATGGCCGCACGCCGTGAACTGCCAACAGATCCAGCAGAACTTCGGAAAATGGAACCCCAGCTCATTCTTCCGGTCAGCGATATCTTGGCGACTCATGCCACGGTCGGAATTCTACTCAATGCGGTAACTGGAATACCCGCAAAAATCGTCGTCGGATTTAAAAAATCCGACCGAAAGAGAGCTCTTGTTGCCGGTGATGCTGACATGTACACAATCGCCGCGGATGCAAAACTCGAGCCATTGTTGGCTTCTGGAGACATTCAATCCCTGTACACGATTGCTGGCTCTAGTTTCTCAAGTGTTGTGGACAAAACGCGCACGCTGGAGACTTTCCTTGTGCCTGATGCGCCAAAATCAGTTGTGTCCTTTGTTAAATCGGCCAGAGGAATGGGGAGAGCATTTTTTGCCCCACCATCAGTGGCACCAAAAGACGTACAAGCCCTCAGGTCGATATTTAAGGACATTCTGGAAGATGAAGAGTTTGTAGCGCTCGCGGCTTCAAATGGGGTGCCAGTTGCGGCGGTTTCAAGCCAGGATGTCAGCGCCCAGCTTAATGAGCTATTGCTTTCTGATGAAGCTTCAAAAAAGCAATTGGAAAAGGCATATCAGTGCGGAATATCAATGGCGCGCGGCGACATACAAAACTGCAACTTTGGAGCGGAATGATAAATTCGCGCAATCTCCTGTCAGTGAATAAGCCTACCCCGTGCCGAGCTTAGCGGAACTCATTTCGCTGCTCACATCAGGTGGTCTTGGCCTGTTTACAGCTTTGTGCCTTGGCACATTGTTCGGTTTTGTCGCTGGACTGGCGCCAGGAATCGGCGGACGAATCGGGATCATTCTCTTTCTGCCCATTGCATTGTTCTGGGACCCATTGGGTGGCGCCGTTTTTCTGTTTGCCATGCATTCTGTAGTTCATACATCAGCTTCCATCCCCGCCATTGCGTTTGCATTGCCATCGACGGGTGCGGATGCCGCTACGGTGATAGATGGATATCCTCTTTCAAAAATGGGGCGAGCGGGAGAGGCCCTGGGTGCAAGCCTGTCAGCGTCTGCAATTGGTGGTGTCGTCGGCGCCTTGGCATTTTTAGCCATCATTCCTGTTGCCAGATTGGTTTTGAATCATTTTGGCCCGCCTGAATTTCTATTGTTAGCACTTGCCGGATTGTCCATGGTCGCGCTGTTATCTGGCCGCAATCTTGTAACCGGGTTGTTAGCTGCATCCATTGGTATCTTAATTGCCTCCATTGGAATTGACGTGAGTACGTCTGCTGATCGGTTCACCTTTGGCCGTCCGGAATTGCGCAGTGGGGTGGATATCGCTGCCATCATCGGCGGCATCTTTGTTGTTCCCGAAATGCTCGCCAAGTGGTCCTTTGATGCGAAGGGACGACACCGTGCGGTCTCAACAAGCATGTCAGACGTCTTGTTGGGAATGCGGAAAACTTTACAGCATTTGAAACTGGTGTCTCGATCATCTCTCTACGGCATCGGTATAGGAATGATGCCCGGCCTTGGATCAAGTGTCGCAGTTTGGATGTCGTATGCCTACGCCTCCCGCACTTCCAAATCCAAGATACCTTTCGGGAAAGGCGCAATAGAAGGCGTTATTGCACCAGAAGCCGCAAACAATTCCAAAGAAGGCGGGGCTATGGTGCCCACATTGTTTTTTGGCATTCCGGGCAGTTCCAGCATGGCCATTATGCTTGGAGCGTTTCTGATTGTCGGTCTGCCGGTAGGCCCTAATTTGCTTACATCAGACATTCAGGTCTCCTACGCTCTTGCAGCAACAGTGCTTCTTGCTAACCTCATTGCAATCCCAATGTTTTTTGCAGTTGTACCTGGCATTGTGCGTCTAGCTGCTTTGCGCCGGGAACACATTGTGCCTTTCGCAATTGCGCTCTCGCTATTTGCAGCGCTGTACCAGGACATGCATTGGGTGACTTTGGCGCAATTCATGTTCGCAAGTGCAATCGGCATCGCCCTGAAAAGACTGGAATGGTCTCGCGCCGCTCTTCTTTTGGGTTTCATCATGGGACCTCTAGCTGAAATTTCCTACATTCAAACCTCGCAAATTTGGGGTTGGTCCATGTTTGAGCGCCCTGCCAGTTTGATTATGCTAGCGGTCTTCTTGGTTTTTGGCATACGGGCCGCTCGGTCAAAAACAAAAAAGACAAGCAACGCCCTCGGTGTGGCAGATGGTGTCCTGGCATGTCCCATACTTATTATCTTTATATTGGCATGCACATACAGCATAAGCCTACCATCTGGAGCCTCTTCAGTCCCATTGCTGATTTCTATCATCGGACTTGTTTTATCTGGAATGGTTTCACTCGCTGCATTCAAAATGCGAAAGGCAAAGAGTCCATTTATCCCTCCAAGCTTTGAAAACTTGAGATCCACGCTGTTGTATTGCGCTTTGGTGCCTTTTTTGGGGCTTCCACTCATGAGCATGCTATATGTCGTAAAGCTGATGAGGAAGGCCGGAACCGGAATGTCTACGGCTGTAGGAAGCGCATTGGCACTAGGCATAGTGCAAACGTCATTTCTGGCGCTCATTATGGATATTTGGGCGGAACCCATGATCACAGGATGGATTTACGCCAGCCTGAGTGGATACTAAAGCTCGCTAACTTTCCCTCGCGCAACTCTGCATCTGGCGATGCCACGTTCTTGATATCTTCGCTCCAGGCCATCTACTGTACGATTCGTATTATCGATGCATGAAAAAGATTCAACTTCCAAACCTGCATTTTTATAAAACGAAATGGCTTTATCCTCATTGGCAAACAACTCTTCATGCCGACTTCTAGCGAGCACACCGGTGGAAAGTTGCTGCTCAAGAAACTCTCGTTGTTCTTCATCATGTATTGCGTTCTCATTCATGAGTTTGCGAAGGTTTGAGAGCCCGTGAGCCACACGCTTATTGCTTTCCTCATTTCCACGCTTTTGTCCAAGTTGAGTGGATGAAAGCAAAATACCATCTGATGTCAGCCATCCAGAAATGTGGCGCAAATATTCATGTCGTTTTTCTGCTGGAAAGAATGATAGAACTCCATGAAGCAGCACCAGATCGGCCTGCGCAACCAAGTCCGCTTTCAGGAAATCACTTTGGACAATGACCGGCTTCAGATCATGCTGGCTAGCGTAATTTTGGCAGATCTGAAGTGGAGTTTGGCATTGATCTACAATTGTAACCGTTAGTGAGCGGGCAAACTCTTTACCACCAACTTGTGCCGCCGAATTCAGCAGACCTGCGTACAGACAAGTATCAGTGGTTCCACCAATGACAATGTGGATGGATTTCTTGCGTTTTATGAGGTCTGCTAAAATGAGGGATGTTGCCTGATTGAATTCAGCAAAATCCGCAGTGCGTTGGTCCGACGGAAGCGTTGTTCGGCGCATAATAGAACTGAGGTGAAAACCTGAACAATTACTGCAATATTCAGAAGCCAAACGAAGACAAAGTTGGGCATTTGCCATGAGATCTTCAGGAAAAAAACGCAGAAACATCTTGGAACTTTTCAATTTCTTGTGGCAAATTCAGAACACTTCGAAATGGAATTATCATGCCTAGAATTTTGGCGATCAAATTTGGACTGACCTGCTGGACTCAAATCACTCACGCATTTATATATTGTAGTAATTCGCACGTTACTTCATCAAGAGCCGAAGATTATGAAACAGGCACTACTCACATCCTGCGCAGTGTTTAGCTTAGTTTCTGCGCCTGCTTTTGCTGAAGAAAATCCATCATTTGATCAAAAAACTTTCTACGCGGCTGTGTTTGGCGGGGTGAATCTGCTTGAGAGTTCTGACGTTTCAATTGACGCTGTAACCACTAACAGTCTGAATGAGGTCCCAGGCGAAATCAACTTTGAAAACGGTTTCGTAATTGGTGGTGCTATAGGTGTTGTTTTCGCTGAAAACTGGAGAGGTGAAGCGGAGCTTTCATACAGGCGGAATGAAGTTTCATCTTACTATGAAGGGACGATTGGCGGTACAGCACTCAGACCAGATAATCTCGCAAACTCGGATGACTATGTTTCCGCATTCGCGGTCATGGCAAATATCTGGCGAGACTTCGATGTGAATGATACATTTGCTGTTCATCTTGGCGGCGGTGTGGGTGCTGCTTGGGTTAGCGCGGACCTTTTGGACATAGACACTAGTAATGCGAATAATAACGGACTTGACGACAGCACTTGGGTGCTTGCCGGACAAGCAGGGGCAGGCATTGACTGGAAAATGCTAAACGGCTGGATAGCATCTTTGGACTATCGTGCATTCATTACCGATGCTCCAAATTTTGATGGCACTCATTCCGTTGATGGCGGCTCTTTCAAATTGGAACACGACTATTTCAGCCATTCTATAATGGTTGGTCTTCGAATGCCTCTGCAAGGTCATTGACTTTAAGATAGCGATTGGGTTTCCACTCAGTCGCATTTGAGTTGCCAGCTAGCCAGCAACAACATCACTTATAAACATTTCCGCTTTTCCGCTCTGACTGCGCGGCAAATCTTCCACATATCTTAGTACAATTTGCATTTTTACAGGCAGTTTTTTCTGAAGATGCTTTTTGAGCATTTGCTCCTGATCTGCACTTAGTGGAGCAGATGCAGTGTAGCGCATTTCAAGACCTTCAAGTGATGTTTGCCTGAATTGCTGCGACAAGATCGGGACCCTTTCGCGAAATTGCCGCATCCCAAAACTTGGCCAATATTTGCCATCCTTTGTCACAAGCAGGTTTCGCTCCCGCCCCAGAATGCGTTTCAACACCGGCAAATTTCGACCACAACCACATGTTTTTCCAGCAATAGCCCGGTCACCGATCGCATAGCGGATCAAAGGTGCCGCGAGATTGGAAAGCGTTGTGACGACCACCTCTCCTTCTTTGCCTGGACGGCAAACACGCCCTTGCTCATCTACAATTTCCACCAATAAAGACTCAGATTGAATATGGTAGTTTCCATGCGAGGGGCATTGTATGGCGATGACACCGCATTCTTCTGCAGAGTAAGTATCATCAATGTTTATTTTCCAATGGTCTTTGATGCTTGCCCGCAAATCATCGTCAACTGTTTCAGCCAGCGTCGAAATACCCTTGGGAGCCCAGTCGCTCTGCGTGCGGATGGAAATGTCCACAAGTTCACGCAGTACAGACGGCAGTGTCATCAAATAAGTTGGCTGTTTGCGCTCAAGCCAGTTGAACTGCTCAGACAATTTGCCCTTAGTGGCTTCCAACCCAAACCGTTTGCCCGTGTAAATTGGAATACCTTCAATATCGGCCCAATGGTCCGCCGTTTCCCCATCGGGCAACTCTGTCGAATCCCGAGAGAATTTTCGAATAATACCAAGTGTCTGGTCAAATTCACGCCGAAACCAGATTGTGGATCGAAATGCGAGTGCCCTCTGCCACATGGAAGTTATGTTGGTAGACACCAACTCTATCGGCGTGCCCGTAGAACCGGAGCTGCGCAGGGAGCCTGTAACATTGTGACCCTTCGGGAGGCGCTTTGCCTGAAGCCTTTCAGATTGTGGCTGCAGTTCGCTACGACGAACAATCGGCAATTCCGCCCAACGCTTTGGGTTAGAAACCAGTTCTGCAGGGTTTCCAAACTTTGAGTAATTTTCATAAAGTGGAACCGAGCCAAAACTATGCGTCAGCAACTGAACCAGCTGCTGTGCATTCATTTTTGCAAGCGTCTGAACAGACTGCGCCTGAGACTTTATCAGCTTCTGCTGAAAAGCGAATGCCGAAGCCGCAGCGCTACCCTCAGCAAGCTGAGGTTTCCAGCGTTCCAACCAGCGTAAATCTTTCTCGTTGATATTCAATTTGCAATTCGCTCGGCTTTGGTTGGACAACGCCATTTCGATCAGAATTGCGGCAACATACGATGCGGATTCAGCGGGGGCAATTGCATTTGTTCTTATGCATAAAGTCTTTGCAACGCAGCACACCTTACCCGATATTTTGCGTCACGGCTTTTGAAGGCTATGTTCGCCTTACATGGTCCAAAGTTCTGTTTCAGGATGGAACTGTGACCAGGCAAACCAGAAAGCCTGATGGCTGCCAAGATCGGAACCTGTTTCGTCCACTGCCCTGATGCCAGCGGCGTCAAGCTTAAGACGAACATTTTCAAATGCAATCTCTTCACCTTTTTGCAGAGCCAGAAACGCTTCACTTCTTTGGAACGCCACGGGCTTGCCTGATGCTGTGATTACACCGATTATGTCCTCATGAACCGGCAACCTCGGGTCCACATCACCAACTGGAAATATCGGACCATTGGCATCGCGGCCATTGCGAAAATCGGGATCACGACCAAGTGCAAGAGATTCCACCAGTACTGTAGTTTCGGGATGCGCTTTTTTCCAGGCTCCCCAATTAGTGGTTACGACTGCAGCCTGTTTTAACTTCAGTTTCTTTTCCGCTAGGGGCCCCGTTACAGCTGTACCCAAAAACGTATCAAATACTGAGTATGTATTGATATCGTACATCACCTTGTTTGACCGAATAAGCAGTCCCGATGTACGCAGAACTGGTCGCTCAATGCCATCTGGCAGCTCGTCTGTGTAGTAGGCCTGTGCAGCACCGCACAAGGTGCAATAAGGTATTCCAAGATGTCGCCCGCCTAAAGTATCGTTGACCATCTCGCGCACTTCCATGATGCGGCGTGGATAGGCTCGATATTCACCATTCACCCCGATACCAAAGACAATATCGTCATCTTTCAGCCAGGTTGCATCTTCTACGCTGAGGACCTCTGGGTTATCTGCCGCTGGTATGCAGTTGCAAACTTCATCTGTCGTATCGTAAGCACGGTCATCAATCAGAACGCCACCCCAGGATACGAGTCTCCAATCAATGTCTCCTTCGACAAAGATCTTTTCCCAGCCAGGAATAATACCCGTAAAAATGGCGGCCTTTACTCGCAAATATTCTGGAGGTTCCGGAATATCCCATGCAATGAGATGATCTGTTACATCGCCCCACATATTCTGATTTTGAAAATCCTTACCAAGCAGCTCGGATGCGGCAGCGGCCAGAAATAATCTCATCTCCCGGCCACTGGCAAACCGCATCAAATCGCTGATAATCCAGGTCAAGCGCGGGTCTTTTGAACTGGCGATTTCAGCCAGAGCGACAGTCTGGTCGTTTCCCCATGCGCCTTGAGTAATTGTATCAATGAAAGCGACTTGTACTGCGGCTTGTATATTCTCATCGAGAGGCCCTTGCGGTATGGCCGGTGGATTGCCGAAACGCTCAATCACATGGGCCGGAAGTGTTGTCTCCTGCGCACGTAAGCCATGAGCCCAAAACAAGGAAAACGTCACCAGTGACGCAATCAAAAAGGCTCGTGATTGAAGGTTGATTGCCGATGTCATGAAAGTGCCTTTCATTACCAGTTGCATTCTAATCGTACAAACCAGCAAAGGAACGTGGTTGTAAGGTTACACCAAGTATGCAACCAACTCTAAGTATCGCAAATCACATTTGCATGAGCATTTCGTGATGTGAAACGTCCAACAGAGTATTTTCAGAAACTATGTCTGAATGCCGTTGGGTATATTGAATGCGGAACTCAATCGATTTTGACAGAGCGGACTTCCTTAGCCTTTAAGGATCAGACAAATGACAGATGAAAACCCCAAGGACCAGGATGATATGAAAGACAGCCCTGAGAAGGTTGAGGCATCTATTGTTACCCCAGATGATGGCCGTGCCGATCCAACTGCTCCGTCGAGTGAACCACAGCGTCTGACATTCACTTCGGACAAGGGTGCTTCTCGTTCGGTTTGGATTGCCGGCATTCTGGTTATTTTGATTGTCAGCTGGATGGCCAGTGGGTTTATCTTTCCGTCACAAGACACAGACATCGCCGAGGCTCAAAAAGATTCTGCACTTGTTACGGTCGCAGTAACAACATCGGTCGCTACCACCGTCAAGCAATTCTACCAAGCTGAAGGACAAGCTCTTCCAGATCGAGACACAAATCTGAGAGCCGAAACAACGGGCGATGTTATTGAAGTGTTTGTCCGCAAAGGACAGGATGTAGACGCCGGGCAGATAATAGCTCGATTTGATCCAACTGCGAACGATGCAGAAGTTGCAAGAGCACGGGAGGAACTGACGAGGGCACAGCGCGACAACGATAACGCAAGACAGCTTCTTGAGCGTGGGGTTGCAACAGCAGATCGCGTTGCCCAAACACAGGCGACTTTTGTTGCTGCTCAAGCGCAGGTGACTGCTGCACAGCAGGCGGCTGAATCGCTGCAGATCATAGCGCCATTTCCAGGCCGCATCGAAAGCCTTGATCTGGATGAGGGTGAGTTCATCTCAACGGGCTCAGAAGTTGGCCGCCTGGTCGATATCACTCCTTTGACTGTCGCCATTCAGGTGCCGCAACAATCACTGACCCGTCTATCCGTTGGCCAAGCTGCAGAAGTGCGTTTCATAACGGGGGAAGAACGCAAAGGCACAGTTACGTTCGTCGGCACATCTGCGGCGTCGGAAACAAGGACGTTTCTGGCAGAAATTGAAGTTCCTAACAATGACGGAGCCATTCCTGCTGGAATTTCTGCCGAAGTAGTCATTCCCACTGGCGAAGCCATCGCGCATTTCCTGTCACCTTCGATCGTTTCGCTGGACGTGAATGGAGCGCTTGGCGTTAAAACTGTCAACGCTGAAGCCATTGTTGAATTTTTCCCGATTAAAGTTGTTAAAGCCCAGATTGACGGAATTTGGGTAACAGGCCTGCCGGAAACAGCCGATGTCATTACTGTTGGCCAGGGCTTCGTCAACATCGGAGAAACGGTCGCTCCAAGTGCTGGGGAGCCAGCACAATGAACAGCATAATCAATGCAGCTTTTTCAAGATCACGCGTCGTCGTCATGACGCTGATCCTGGTTCTGACAGTTGGTGCATATGCCTATGTCTCCATCCCAAAGGAGGCAAACCCTGAGGTATCGCTGCCTCTGTTCTATGTCTCAACGGGTCTGGATGGCATCAGCCCGGCGGACGCTGAACGTCTTTTACTGGAACCGATGGAAACAGAATTTGGCTCCATCGCTGGTCTCGACAGCATGAAGTCAGACGCATCAGAAGGTTTTGCCAGCATCCAGCTGGAGTTTACCCCCGGCGGAGACACTGATGAAGCTTTGGACAAGGTGCGCGAAGCTGCAGATCGCGTCCAAAGCGATTTACCGGAAGATGCCCGGGATATTGCGATTACCGAGATAAATACTGCTCTCTTTCCAATAATTACGGCCATTTTGTCTGGACCGATACCAGAGCGTGCCCTGAATGCTTTGGCCGAAAGGCTGCAGGAGGAGATCGAAGGCCTTGATGGCGTCCTTGAGGTAGATATCGGAGGGCAACGATTTGAGTTTCTCGAGGTGCTGATTGATCCGACCGTTTTCCAAACCTATAATCTATCTTTCGATGAATTGATCGGGCAGATTCAACGCAACAACCGCCTTATTGCTGCCGGTGCGATTGAGACAGAGTCCGGACGTATCGTCCTGAAAGTGCCGGGTCTTATAGAAGATTTGGATGACGTACTAGCTATGCCCGTAAAGGTGCGCGGCGATGCTGTGGTTACCTTTGGTGATATTGCCACGGTCCGCCGAACTTTTGAAGATCCGGTTTCATTTGCCCGTATTGATGGCCAACCCGCATTGGCACTGGAAGTAACCAAACGATCTGGCGCTAACATCATTGAAACCGTTGCCCGGGTGCAGACACTCGTCGAAGAACTGCGTTCAGACTGGCCAGACAACATCGAGATCACCTACCTTCAGGATCAGTCCAAGCAGGTGAAGGACTTGTTGAGCGATCTGGAGGCCAACGTTATAGCAGCCGTTATTCTGGTCATGATTGTCATTGTTCTAGCGCTTGGCACCCGGTCTGCCGTATTGGTGGGACTGTCCATACCTGGTGCATTTCTTGCTGGTGTCATTGCTCTGTGGTCCATGGGCTTTACAATGAATATTGTAGTCTTGTTCTCGCTAATCCTCGTTGTGGGTATGCTGGTTGATGGAGCCATTGTTACCACCGAATTGGCAGATCGAAAGCTGCAGGAAAATACACCAGCGAAGGAAGCCTACGCATTTGCGGCTAAGCGTATGGCTTGGCCGATAATCGCGTCGACTGCAACAACGCTTAGTGTTTTTTTTCCGCTCTTGTTCTGGAGCGGAATGGTCGGTGAGTTCATGAAATTCCTGCCTATAACGGTCATCCTGACATTGTTCGCATCTTTATTCATGGCGCTTGTCTTCATCCCCGTAATGGGTGGTTTGATTGGCAAGCGTCAACCGCAATCGGCAAATGCAAAAGCTGCTCTTCATGCAGCCGAGATCGGAGACCCAAGAGCAATAGGTGGGTTTACCGGACGCTACGTCAGGGTCCTGGAGTGGGCTGTTCTGCGACCAGCAACAACATTTCTATTGGCAATAGCGCTGCTTTTAGGTGGGTTTGGCCTCTATGGACAATTCGGCAAAGGTATCAGCTTCTTTCCCTCAGTTGAGCCAGATTTTATGCAGGTACAGGTTCGTGCCAGAGATAACTTCTCAATCTTCCAACGCGATACTTTGGTGCGCGCAGTAGAAAACCGGCTGCTTGGTTATGATGAAATAGAGAGTATTTACGCCCGTTCTACTATGAACGCAGGTCAAGGCGATGAGGAGACCATTGGTACGCTGCAGTTAGAACTGACACCGTGGAACACGCGCCGTACCGCTGCCGAAATTGGTGAGGATATCCGCAAAAGCGTATCAGACATCGCCGGTATCGACGTGCAGGTTCAAACAGAAAGTGGTGGGCCGACTGCGGGCAAGCCGATCAACCTTCAAATTACAGCGCGAGACCCTGATACTCAGTCACAAGCTGTGCAACAGACCAGAGATATCATGGACCGTCTGGGTGGCTTTACGGATGTCACAGACACGCGCCCTGTTCCAGGCGTTGAGGTTTCTATCCTGGTCAACCGGGCGGAGGCGGCTCGTTTTGGCGCAGATGTCAGCCTTCTTGGCCAAGCTGTTCAACTTCTGACCCAAGGCATTATCGTTGCGGACTACCGCCCTGACGACATCGATGGATCACTCGACATCCGGGTTCGATTTCCCCGTGAGGACCGATCTCTAGCAGCTTTGGGTGGACTGCGTGTGCCAACATCTGCCGGACTGGTCCCGATTTCAAACTTCGTGACATTTGCACCTTCAGAGCGTACCGGAGTGATAAGACGCATTGATGAGAAGCGCGTCACAACGATTGAAGCAAATGTTGGTTCAGGTGTCCTTGTCAACGATCAAGTGCTTGCCCTGACAGCAGCGCTCAATGAGACAAGGCTTCCAGATGGTGTCGCGTTCGATTTTGCTGGAGAAGCGGAAGACCAAGCCGAAAGCATGGCGTTTCTGGTAGCAGCATTCGGAACAGCCATTTTTCTGATGTTTGTCATCCTCGTTCTGCAATTCAACAATTTCTTCCAGGCTATTGTGGTCATGAGTGCTATCATCTTCTCCATTGCAGGCGTTCTGCTTGGCCTGATAATCACCGGTCGACCCTTTGGCGTTGTTATGGGAGGTATCGGCGTGATTGCCCTGGCGGGAATCGTTGTGAACAACAACATCGTTCTGATCGACACATACAATGATCTAAAGAGATCAGGACAATCCCCCTTGGAAGCAGCATTGCGCACCGGCGCTCAGCGTTTGAGACCCGTTATCCTCACCTCAGTAACAACCGCCCTTGGTCTGATGCCTATGGTAATCGGTGTAAATCTCAACTTTTTCACACGCGAGATCATCTACGGCGCGCCTTCTACGCAATGGTGGACGGAACTATCATCTGCCATTGCCGGAGGACTTGTAGTTGCCACTGTTCTAACCTTAGTGGTGACACCTGCGATGCTGATGCTGGGTGAACGACGTTCCAGGCGTGATGAACCGGCACACATTCCGGCGACGTAGCTCTGAGCTTAAACTGTTGTCAGCCTTGAGAAAGTTTCTTTTGAAGGATCGAACTTGTTGGATAAAAAGACGATCCGGGAATGATACTCTTGTCACAAAAAATGACGCGTTCAATCAATCTTGTCGATAGTTTGCAGTAAACGAGTTACTCCACAACGCGACCAGCAAAGTCATTTATGATCGGACATTCTGGTTTGTTGTCGCCATGGCAGTTTTTGGCGAGCGCGCTAAGCGTCTTCTTCAAAGATTTTAGTTCCGATATTTTGCGGTCAATTTCTTTTATTTTCTCAAGAGCGATAGCCTTTACATCCGCGCTGGCACGCTGCTTGTCCTCATACAGTGAAAGAAGTAGGCGACACTCCTCTATCGTAAAGCCGAGACTGCGTGAGCGCTGTAAAAATTTCAGACGATGAACGTCTTTTTCCGCATAGTGCCTGTACCCGTTTTCAGCACGTGCCGGAGTGACCAGTTCGATATCTTCGTAGTAACGAATTGTCTTAGCTGGCAATCCGGAAATTTCTGAAACTTGACCAATGTTCATATTCTCTCGTCCCTGGATCGCAACGCTTAAAGCTTCACATTTTTGAGCCGCAGCGCATTTGTGATGACAGATACCGAAGATAGACTCATTGCCATGGCGGCTATCATTGGAGACAGCAGCAGGCCAAATACTGGATAGAGAATTCCTGCAGCGATTGGTACACCCACACTGTTGTAACCAAAAGCGAAAAACAAGTTCTGCTTGATGTTGGACACTGTCACTTTAGCTAGTTTCCTTGCCTTAACAATCCCCATCAAATCACCATGCAGCAATGTAATTTCAGCACTTTCCATGGCAATGTCAGTGCCGGTTCCCATCGCGATTCCAACGTCAGCAGCAGCCAGCGCAGGGCTGTCATTTATACCATCACCAGCAACGGCCACTGTTTTGCCCTGTGTTTGCAGTTCTCTCACGAGATTTTGCTTTTCTTCCGGCAAAATTCCAGCCACAAACCTAACGATACCCAACTTGTCAGCAACCGCTTTTGCGGTAACTGGATTGTCACCGGTAGCCATGATGATTTCGACACCATCATTTTGAAGCTGTGCGATTGCTTTCCTGCTGGAGGGTTTGACGGGATCACTAACAGCAAGAACACCGGCAAGTTGTCCTTCAACTGCTACAAACATCGCAGTTTTGCCAGTTTGTTGAAGTTCTTGTGCGTCTGCCAAATGAGGCTGCACATTGACCTCGTTTAGTGTCATCATCGCGGCGGTGCCAAGTAACACTGATTTGCCGGCGACGTCACCTTTCACACCTTTTCCGGTTTCAGAGAGAAAGTTTACAGGTGCTTCCAGCGTCATTTTTTTATCGGCCGATGCGCGAACTATGGCTTCCGCCAAAGGGTGTTCTGATCCCTGTTCTAACGATGCCGCGGCTTTCAATATCTGGGTCTCGTCAAATCCGTTCAGGGGAATCAGATCAGTAAGTTTGGGGTGACCTTCTGTGAGCGTTCCGGTTTTATCAACTATCAAAGCGCTGACATCGACCATGCGTTCCAAGACAGCAGCATCCTTTATCAGAATACCCATCTGCGCACCGCGTCCCGTAGCGGTCATTATGGACATTGGCGTTGCAAGGCCCAACGCGCATGGGCAGGCAATGATAAGCACCGAAACAGCGGATAGTACTGCATATACTAGCGCGGGTTCGGGCCCGAAATTAAGCCAGATCGCAAAAGCTAGTATTGCAATCGTGACCACCGCCGGGACAAAATAAGATGCAACCCGATCCACAAGGCTTTGAATGGGAGCTTGCGACCTTTGGGCTGACGCAACCATACTAATGATCTTCGCAAGTGTTGTATCCTCACCGACGTGCTGTGCTCGAATGACAATAGAACCATTTTTGTTGAGCGTGCCGCCGGTAACGTCATCACTTTCGGATTTTTCAATAGCGATTGGCTCTCCCGTGAGCATGCTTTCGTCAATGAATGTCCTACCGTCAATCACATACCCATCAACCGGAATCGCCTCTCCAGGACGAACGCGTAAAATGTCGTCCGGCAAGATATTCTCCAAAGGAGCATCGTACTCATCACCATCTGGCGTAATGCGCCTTGCTGTTTTTGGAGATAAGTCCAATAGCGACTTAATCGCATCGCCTGTCCGCTCCCTTGCGCGAAGTTCCATGATCTGGCCAACAAACACCAAAGCGATGATGGCCACAGCAGCCTCGAAATAGACGGGCATATGCCCACCCGCTCCTTTCAGGCTGGCAGGAAACAAATCAGGTAAAAAAGCTGCAACAGTTGAATAAGCGTATGCAACAGAAACGCCGATCATGATCAACGTCCACATATTGAAGTGTCTGGTTTTGATTGAAGTCCAACCACGAGCGAAAAATGGTAGTGCGGCCCACGTAACCACTGGCGTCGCCAGCAAAAACTCAACGATAATCGAAACCTGTTCACCCATCCAGGAACGAATGGGAAGTCCCACCATTGGACCCATAGTCAAAACCAAGAGAGGAATAGCGGCCCCCACGCTAACCCAAAAACGACGTGTAAAATCTATCAGTTCGTGATTGGGGCCCTCGACGATGCCATCCATGGGTTCCAGCGCCATGCCACAAATTGGGCATGTACCTTGACCTTCTTGCACAATCTCCGGGTCCATGGGGCACGTGTATGAAGCATTTTTTGGCGCGCTTTCTGCCTTCTTTGCCTTGTTGCCGGACAGATAAAAATACGGATCTGCACCAAACTTTTCACCACATTTAGAATTGCAGAAATGGTAAGTATTACCTTTGTATTTCAGCAAAGGTTTTCCGCTATCCACCCCAACAGACATGCTACAAACAGGATCACTTACCTTGCCATCAACTGGTTTTGTGAATCGATCAATTCCATGTTGAGCAGTGGTCATCAGTATTTATTCCGCAAACGAGCATCGTGGATCATTTCTACGCCTTCCTGTTACTGGAAGGTCAAGAATAAATCTGTCCACACCACAGAGAATGATATCTTGCCAAAATGCCTGTATGGCAAAGACAAGGTCCGACACCATCGCTATGGTGACGGATTTCCGTGCAATGGCTCAATTGAATTGGCACTCGGTCGTGGACTTAGTAGCGGTCGCGGCGGACATCTTGCGCCATAATGCAGCGATCAGATACAGCGGCCACCATCGACTTCCATACAAACACCGGTAATCATACTTGCTTCGTCAGAACACAAGTAACAAGCCGCATTGCCCATGTCTTCCGGCGTAGAGAAACGACCGAGCGGGATGGTCGATAGAAATTTGGCCCGCATTTCCGGCGTGTCTTCGCCCATAAACATTTTCAACAAAGGCGTTTCGCCTGCTACCGGATTAATTGCATTGACCCGAATACCATCCGGTGCCAGTTCCACAGCCATACTTTTGGTGGCATTGTTCATCCAGCCTTTCGATGCATTGTACCAACTGAGACGTGGCCGGGGGCTCACACCGGCGGTAGACGCGACATTCATTATGGTTCCGCTTCCCTGCATTTTGAAAGCAGGTACAACGTGTTTTGCTGTCAGATACACCGACTTGCAATTCACCAGAAACACCTTGTCAAAATCCTGTTCGGAGACATCTTCCATGGCACATGGCAAATGAGTTGTGCCAGCATTATTCACGAGAATATCAAGGTGGCCAAAGATATCTATCGCCAATGCAACCATGTCGGCGACACTTGTATCATCTGCCACATTGGTCTTGGAGAATACCGCAGCAGTACCAAGTTCTTCTGCCAATGCCTTTGCACCCTGACCGTTCAGGTCAGCAATCAATACCCGGGCCCCTTCGCTGATAAATTTGCGCGTGATACCGGCACCAAAACCGGATGCGCCTCCGGTTACAATCGCAGTTTTTCCCTTAAGTCTCATATCAATCCCTATCCATGAAATGCAGCAACCGTTTTAAGTGTGGTAAAACCATAGAGCGCTTCAAAGCCCTTTTCTCGTCCATGACCTGATAGGCCAGTGCCACCGAAAGGAAGCTCCACGCCGCCGCCAGCACCATAATTATTCAAGAAGACCTGGCCTGCTTTTAGTCGCTTTGCCATCCGCATCTGACGCGCACCATCGCGCGTCCAGCAGCTAGCCACCAGACCAAAATCCGTGCTATTTGCAATGTCTACCGCTTCATCTTCACTCGTAAACGGAATGACAACTTGAACCGGGCCAAAAATTTCGTCCTGTGCCAACTTGTGATCCGGATTCACGTTTGCAAATAACGTGGGCGCTACATAAGCGCCACCGCTTGGCGCGCCGGAAACAATTGATCCGCGCGCCGCAATTTCAACATCTGCGCCATCTGCAATAAATCCTTCGACGATTTCCTTTTGACGTTGCGACACAAGGGGTCCCAAATCAAGATCGCTCAGTGCGGGTCCGGCTTGCAGGCTGTTGTAGCGAACAGCCATAGCGGTGAGCACTTCGTGATAACGGCTTTCATGAACAAGAATACGCGAAGAAGCGGAGCAAGTCTGTCCAGCATTTTGAATGCCGGCATTGATCAGAAATGGAAGCGCCATATCCAAATCTGCATCGTCAAATACGACTTGCGGTGACTTGCCGCCAAGTTCCAGCGTTACTGGAACAACGTTGTCTGCTGCTGTTCTTTGAATAAGCTTGCCGACACCAACAGATCCCGTGAATGAAATATGATGAATGTTCTTGTGGCTGGTCAACGCAGCGCCGGCCTCTGCACCCAGACCAGGAACGACGTTGAGCGCGCCAGCCGGCAGACCCGCACGATTGGTAATTTCGGCAAAGGCTAGCGCAGTTAAGCAAGCTTCCTCCGCCGGCTTTAAAACACACGCGTTGCCAGCCGCCAAAGCTGCACCCACAGAGCGGCCAATAATTTGCATGGGATAATTCCAAGGGATAATATGACCTGTTACCCCATATGGCTCTCGCAAAGTATAAACAGTGTAACCATCAAGATATGGAATGGTTTGACCATGTAGCTTATCGGCTGCACCTGCATAAAACTCCATGTAGCGGGCAAGAGCCACGACATCTGCCCGGGCCTGCTTAAGTGGTTTACCAACATCCATGGCCTCAAGCTCAGACAGCTCGTTGATATTCTGCAGAACAATATCACCTATGTTCGAAAGTACCCGGCCTCTTTCAACCGCAGTGGCTCTTCCCCATTCCCCCTGCAGGCTGGCATTCGCTGATGCAACAGCAAGATCGATGTCCTCTGCGCCACCAAGCGCTATATCGCAGAGCTCTGAACTGTCCGATGGATTGATCAAATCGACAAATTGCCCACTTAGGGGCGAAACCCACCTGCCACCAATCATGCATTTGTTGGCGGCAAGACCCAATGGTGTGATCACTGAAACGACTCCGTTATTTTCCGCAAACGACTGCTTAAAGCCATGTCACAATCTCAGGAAATTGGGAATTAAAACGAGTGGTGGGAATTAACTTTTGTATCTCAGACACAGCAAAAAGGTCGAAAATCCACACTCTCGATCATGATCGAATTGTGAAATGCCGTATTTAAGGTAATCAATACACCAAAGTTATCAGAACTCCGCGCGTCGTTCAGTTGATCTAGGTATCGAACGCTGGCGAGATATTTGGACTTCTGTAGGCAGGATTTGGGTACTAACATCTCGCTATCCAGTGGCGGATAGTGACGAAATTTACTATGTATGTAACCGCAAAAGTACGTGGAGCATAGTTAGGCGGCAATATGCGGGTCAAACTAATGCAATTAGGGAATTCACGAAACCGTAAGATGCCGAAGAGATGGGCATTCATGACACATCAAGCATCGAACCAAACTGGCCGTAAAAAGTGTTGTCACGGATAAGTATGAAAGTATCGGAGGAAATTACATGGAGATATTTCATATTGTATTTAAAATACATTGAAAATATTTTTAAATTTAATAAATTCATATCAATATTAAAAATAATAATTATGAAGTGGTATATATTCTATCCATTTATCATTTTTTGTTTTTACAATTTAATATATTCAATTGCCATGCACAGGCAATGCGTATATTCAACTTCTTTTATAAAGAACCCAGAATTTACAGAATTTAACTGTGGGTTTTTATACTTTTTTTCTTTTGGATTGATTGAATTTTAATTTTACAACTCAAAAATCACGGCGCGCTTCAAGCAACCATACCAACCTTACCAATAGGCTTACTCTGTAACGCTGATCTACCTAGTTAAATCTATCCGGGGCGTGCCTTGCGCCGTTAGAACTCCAACCGGCTATAAATTCACGCGAGCCTCTTCGAGCTTGGATCACTTATTCAACATTCCATTTTTTCTAATCATTCCGACCGGATTGTGTCAAAACGGCACTCCCAAACCTGCAAAATTAAAATGATTGGTCATTACTTTGGAGTTGGACCAATTATGCTTACTTCGTAAAATTTACATGATGGATTTACATTTGCACACACCTTGAGCATCCTTGAGTTGGGGAAAATAGTTGCGATCTGTTTTCGACATCTATTTGTTTGGGGAGTAGGCAATGAGTTCTTGTAAATCATGCGGAGCGCAGCTTGAGGGTACTGAGAAGTTTTGTGGTGCATGTGGCGCGCCAGTTGAACACGCAGTAGAAGCGCCGATAGCAAGTGCTCCCCCTACACCAGAAAAAAAGCCAAAACCGATAGAAAGACCAAATCCGCCGGTTAGCAAAAAACCGCAAAAACAGACTGCGAAGAACGAAGAAACTGCGCCAAGCACAGTGCGAAAATCGAATTTGCCAGTTTATATTGCGGCGGCGGTATTGGTGGTGGTGGGGGCCATCTTCCTTCTTCAACAAGGTGACAATTCAGCTCCCGTGGCGTCCAATCAAACGACTACGTCCAATAACTCGGCATCTTCTGCACCTGCGGCGCCTGCGGAACCGAGAAAAACCTCATCAGACGCGATCAGTGAGTACATCAAGATAGCAACGCAAGCCAATATTGATGGGGGAATTGCCGCCATAGCGCCGCACCGAATGTCGGTTCTCACCTGCGAGAACTGTGCGCCAGTAATGATTTATTGCGTAGAACCCTTCGCCAGCGTCACAGATTTAAAAGGAAGAGCCATAAGGGCACATTCCCCGTCAGCCAAAGCACTGGTCAAACAAGTCAGAGGTAACCTTCAGTTACTGTCTTTTGGTGAGGTATCGCGCGCAATGCAAAGGGGTTTAATTGACTGCTCAATGAGCGGCGGGATCGTTCCTGAATAGACTAGTCTTGTTAGCTTGTTGCCTTTCTGGGAGCGGATTGAATGTCAAATTGCAATAACTGCGGGACCGAGCATGCTGATGGTGTTCAATTTTGCACCAAATGCGGACAAATATTGCCAACAAAGGGCCAAGGCACCAAAATTAATCCAGAGAACATGAAGGATGCTTTCAATACGTTTGCTGACGGCGACATATTGGGTGCAGCGTTTGCCAAGAAACCTTCTGTCAAAAAGACCTCAAGCAACCATACTACACCTTCCCCTTCCCCTTCCCCTTCCCCTTCATCTTCATCTGCGGGAACCGCCGATTCAACACGGATGGGCCAGCTGAATGCACGCTCTGAAAAGATCAAGGCAATAGCGCGTGCCGCTGCAATTGGCATCGCCAAAAGTGTTGCACTCAGCCTTGCAGTACTCGGCCCAGGTTTTGTGATGCTCTTTATCGGCATGACCATACTCGGCATGCTGTGGTTGTTTGTTGGGTCGTTCGCGATGATGGCTTGGAGTTATCGCAAGCCTTGGCGCCTGGGTGCAATCGCCTGTTTAATACCACCGGCGGCAGCCGCTATCTGCTATGCACTGCAATTGCTCTTGTTTGGCATTGCTGCGCCTCCACTTATTCTAATCGCAGGTGCTGGTATTGCGGGATTGGCGGTTGGGTTTTGGCGAGCCAGCACCCATCAAGTGAAACGCGACGCATCGGGCGCAATCATCGCAGAGCGCACCATTGGCTATTTGCTGGTTTGGGCGGTTGCGTATGGTGCAACGCAATTACTTGGGTTTATTGCCATTAGCGAACTAGCCATCCGCGCTGGATTGATGACTGGTGCATTTACAACAGCAATGTTGGCGACGGTCAGCATTGCAGTATGGCGCCAATTCAAACAGCTCAAAACGGCGCCGGTTGCGTCGATCTTAGCAATTCTTGTGGGATTAAGTACAAGCATTTCGCCACACGAAGCGCGTGCAGATGCCGCTACACTGGAATTAATGAAAGGATTGTCAGGCACATCTAGCAATCCCGCTGCATTGGCGGGTGCGATGCCAGCTGGCACGCAAGTGTTGAGCAGAAAATTTGGGGTCATTCAGGGATCGAGTGAATTTTCCGGCGCTCAGTTGGAAATGCTCATTGCAAAAGGTATTTCAGACAACGGCATGCTTTCGGCAGGGTACCTCCTCTTGCCAAGTAATTCCTCTGTTGCCAATTTCCTGAGGCAGGCTATTGGAGGAAAGTCCACCGAGAGTGTCTCTTGCGGCACCGGAGCAGCATATCTCAGTGTCGCAGATGACGGGACGACGATATCCATTGCGGCACAAGCCCACGGCAAAGCACTAATTGTTGAAACGACAGAGTCCTACAACCTCCCGAAACCCGATCGGTATGGAGAATCTGTTTTACGGCGCGTAGCGCTTGCAACATGTCAGATGTACGCGGGAACAACACGAGGGGGAAGTAATGCTGGCACTTCGACTTCGTCTTCCTCTGCGCCGGCGCAAAGTGGCAGCGAAACCAGTTCCAGTTCTGGCCGGAGCAACTCATCTACGGCAGTAGGAAGCAGCCCCAACCAGAGTGGCGGTTCTGGATCTAGTCCGTTTTCGCCATTAAAGAGCGCTGATACGCCAAGTGTTTTTTCACCCGAGGCAGCAGCCGTCGCGTCAGTTATTGCGATGGTGTTGGTTGCCGCTGGCATTGGCGCAAACGCAGCACAGGCTGTTGCAGCAGCCGTTGCAAACTCAATTCAGTCTGGCGTGCAACTAACTGCAGAAGAAATGCAACAAGCGATAGGGAACGCATTGCGTGATTTGGTGGGCCGGGGTGGCGTAAGCGCAGACCCAGAGTCAAAAGCTGAACCTGAATCCAGCAATGCACCGCCAAATGTATCCTTTAGCGACAGGTTTAGGCCGCCATCGAAACCCGAAGAAGCCCCAACGGTGCCGGAGCAATCTGAACCGGAGAAGGCGCAGCCAGAAAAAGCTCAAGAGCCCAGAACAGATGCGCCGGATATCGAGGCACCAGTGGCTACTGAAGATGAGCGCCCAAACGCCCAGCCGGAACAGGAGCCGGTGTCTGAACCAGAAACTACATCTGAGGATGAACCGCCAAATGAACGTGAAGAGGACACTACCTCCGAGCCGCCTCCCAGAAATAGCGCCACAGAAAACGACACAGCACAGCCCCAACCAAAAGAAGAAGAGGCATCGTCACATGAACCGCGCGGTCCCTATCGTGATCCAAGTACGGCTCAACCCGGTGTAGACAACAGTTCTACCGGTTGGTGGATGAATGCGCTGACAGAATTTTCTGGCGGCGTGATTGACGATTCTGTGGATCTGATCACCCAAGGCCCCGGTGCGCTGTGGGAGGCAGGAAAATCCGCTCTCAAGACGGCCGGTGATGCCCTATCCAATCGAGAGAACTGGGAAATTGGCTTAGATGCGTTGAGCGAAACGGGGCGCGATTTGAATGCGCTGACGAGCGGTAACTTAGATCGAATTGCTAAGGTAGGCAGAAATTTGGGTGAAGGTGCTGATACCGCATTGAAGGTCGGTGAGCATTTAAAGAACGAACTTGAAAAGGACCCTTCCGGCGCTATGGTCGGCGCTGCAAAGGTCGTTCTAGGTGCGGAAAATTGGCAGAAAGCGGTTGATCCCAATGTGCCGGTAACCGAGCGCTTTGGCCGAGCCGTATGGGGTACTATTGATACTGGTGGTACTCTGGTCGGTATGGGCGGTGCGACTGCAAAGGGTGCGGGCAAACTCGCTGGTTTGATCCGTACCGCAGACACCACCGGTGATGCTGCAGCAGCGCTTAAAACTGCAGACAAGCTAGGCGATGCGGCAACAGCTGCGCGAGCGGCGGATGCTTCTGGCGACGCAGCCGCAGCACTAAAGGCTGGCGATAAGGCCGGTGATGCCGCGACCGCAGCACGTGCCACTGACACTGCGGGTGAAGGAGCGGCCGCTGCGCGTATTATTGACGACGCAGAAGATGGCGCAGCAGCTGCTCGTGCTGCTGATAGCGCACAGGAAGGCGCCACATCTGCACGGGCAACGGATGCATCAAATAACGTTGACAGTACAGCGGCGGCAGCTGACAAAACTTCAGCCTCGACACGTGAGGCGGGACTAAGGGCACGCGCGACTGATGATGCAAAGCCTACAACACTGGATGAATTGCGCGAAGAATTGGCCAATCAAAAACGGGGTCATACTGAACGGGGCGAAGATTTCGTGCCCGGAAAAAACACAGAGATACATGGACTACCTGAACCCAAAAGAGACCCAGCCGGATATGCAGAACATTTGCCAAGCGGCGCATTGATGGATCGAAACCTTGCCACGGCAGGCTCTGGTTGGACGGGACACCAAATTGACGACATGGCGCGCTTTGCCAAAAATGAGGATGCCATTCCTGGCGCACGCACCACAAACCTTGATTCAATGAGACACATACGCGACGGAACAGCTGCGCCGAAGGAAATGCCAATCAAATCTAAAACCATTGGTGAATTGGACGTTTATCTGGGTGCGAGACCTGAAGACAAAGGTCTGGTCGGCTTTTTTGAACCCAAACTTCCACGCAATATGGATGATATTCCCCAACATCTTCAAAAAGACGTTCTGGCTCGATTTCAAAAGCGCACAGACGAACTGGCAGATTATGGCGCGCACTACGCCGAATTGGAGAAAAGCGGACAAATAGTAGTTCGAGATGGCAAGGTACACAAAGTCATCAAGGATGCTGGTGGCAATGTGCTCGAACATCGTCCTTTCGCAGGAGACATTGACGGTGTCTACTTCCGAGATACCAAGACTGGAAAGCTGATTCCACCCGGTGAACGCTATGATAGACTGAAAGATGCGTGGATGGGCGGTAACAAGGAAGCCAACGTGCCAGACTACTGGCAGCGCAGCAACGCACCGGGCCAACACGGCGTAGAGACTAACTTGGTAGCCGACATCGCCGCTCAGCACACACCTGGCACACCGGAATATGACGAAGCACTGAAAAAGGCTCGTGAGTTGCATGCAAAACTTGCGAGTAATCACCCTGGTGAAGTTGTGTTGGAAGTGGACCAATTCGGCAATGTAAGGCGCGGCACCAGGTTCGCACCTGATGGCACGTCCCTTCCAGATTTAGCGAAGGATTTATAACATGGTGCAGCTAGAAAAGGACCCTACTCCACAGTTTACTTTTGCCACCTTATCCAAAGTTTTGGCTGAAAAACTGAAATTACCTGACATCCCTTATCCGGTCCGCAAAACCATGGTCTCTACGGTATTTGGCCCTGATGAAGTGCGCTTGCGAGATGTCCTTTTTGAGCTGGATGAGTTTGTGAAACAATATCCACTATCCGTCGGAAACTACCGTGAAGCTGCTGGTACCCTTTCAATGATCGCCGCTACGGAAAACATAGATAAAGGCAACCTTAAATCCGCTTTGATGTGCCTCAGCGTTGGCTTGCGTTTTGATCCGGGCAACATGATGTTAAGGACGCATCAGGCCTTGGCACTGCAAATGAATGGGTATCACGGTGCAGCTGCAGATGAGTATGCGCAAATTCTCAACCACGCGCCGCAAGCCTATGACCCCAGTATTCGCGCGCTAGCAGCCAAAGCATTTGCGGCAGCAGGAGAATGGGACGCGGGCCTTCGGGTACTAATGTTCTTGCCAGAAATAGCCTTTGAAGATGAAGGGCTTTCTGACCTGAGGGCTTGGCTCCAAAAACGAGGTGAAACCGTACCAGAAACACCTAAGGCAGAGGCGAGATTTATGCGCTTTTGTACTGAATGTGGAAGCCGTTTGATGCCGGAACAAAAGTTCTGCACTAACTGCGGCCGCGCAATTTCAGCCAAGTGAAAACGCTCAGGCCGATAGGTATAAAACCATGTTTAATCACTTAGAAATCCCAATTGAACGGATGGAGACGAAAGCTGCCAGAGCTTCTCTGTCAAAAAGCTTCGGATTTTCAGACGATGATCAAATTCAGGATTGGGAGAGGCATTTCGAAGACTTCGACCGCATAGCAGAGTTTGTAAAACACTATGAATCTGTTTCGTTGGATCACGATGAGAGGTTTTTGCTGATGGAGCTAATTTTAGCTTCTTCAACAAATTGCGATCCCGATTTTCTAAGTTCATCTCTGTGGCGGTCGATCAAGCAAAAGCTCGGCGATAACCCAACAATACATGGCTGGTCTATATGGAATTGGGCCTGCATTGATGACGACCTTCGCCTTCCCTACAATGATTTTATCATCGCCCCAGATCTTCAACTGCTTTTGTTAAGTCTGACCAATAGAGTCGAAAAATCTCAGGCTGCCATCACGGCACTTGATGAAAACACCGTCATTCAATTTGGACAGTTTTGGCTTCGGTATTTTAATGGTAGCCAACCAGATGCCCACAAACTTCGGCATTCTCTTAAAGACCGCTGGGTTCGATTTCACTCCTTCGCAGGCTCAAAACGATACGTTGAGAACAAAGCAGAAGGTCACGACATATCGTATCGAACAGCTCTTTTCGCTCAAGAAATTCTTGGCAAAAACACTCCTTGCTGGTTTGTTGCCAATCGGTACAACAATGCTCCCGAACTTGAAAATGACGTAACGAACATTTTCAAGATGACACCTAGCTTTCTATGGTATGATTTTGATCAACCTTTGGAACCAGGTGAATTGGTTGCTTATGTGACCCGTCGCAACTGGGATGTCGATGTTTTTAAGAGTGTTCTCTACCACCTGGCGACAGGTGAAGATGCTCACCTCATGTGGATTAGCGAAACAGACCAGACAGTTTTTTCTGCATATGATGGTGGCATGGATCTAATCTTGCCAAATCGCGCAAAAGCAAATGAGCTAATTGCAAGATATCCAGATCTCATATTGCCAAACTTGTCCGCGATCAGATGAATATGGACTATCGCGTCATCCAGTTTGTTTCCGAAATTCATATCCCGAAACACCTTGGCGTAGCTATGGGCCTTGGCGGTGATGATTGTTCCCGGTTGGTAGCATTGCTGGCTTGCCGTATCTAGGCCCTTGCTACGCTGGTATTCAGACGTTCAGTAGGGAAAACATCAGCTGACCACGTTAATCGTTAGTCCTCCGGAGATAGTACCCAATGCCTTTAAACCGGATATACGTCTTGTCCACAAGCCATTGCAGTCAGTGTCACAAGCCATCATCCAAATCGACCAAGCGCCAATCAAGCGCTAATTTTCCAATTAGACTGCATAATTTGGGCTGCTCACGCACCTGAACAGCAAACAACAGGTCCGGGTTATTCACTTGACACATCATTGCCAGCCGCTGCTAATGTCAGGCGTGCGGAACAAGACCACGAAGCGGAAATGCCCTTCGGATATTTCGCGCCGAAAGGCCTAGTATTAGGCAGGAGTATTGGACCGAGGGTGTCTTCCGGACCGGTCCGGCGATGAGCGCCTGAAACCCCACCAAAAGAAAAAAAGGAGAAAGCGCATGCGTGCAGGCGTTATCGGTTTGGGAGATATGGGATCAGGACTTGCCAAAAACCTGATTGCGAATGGATTCAAGGTTGCGGGATTTGATCTAAGCGAGGTCCGCATGGATGCGTTTAGCGCCATGGGCGGTAAGGCCGCCAATGGAGTGCCCGAAGTAGGCGCAAATGCAGAAGCCGTTTTTGTCATGGTTATGAACGGTGACCAGGCAAAAAAGGTGATCCTAGGCGCAAACGGTTTGGTCAGCCATATGGCGCAAGGCGGAGCGGTTATCCTGTCGGCCACAATCAAACCTTTTGAGGCTCGCGAGATTGGCGAGGCCATGGCGGATACAGGTCTGCATTTAATTGATACGCCTGTATCGGGCGGATTTCCGGGTGCCCAAAGTGGGACACTGACAATGATGGCCTCAGCCCCAGATGCCGTTCTGGACCAGTTCGCGCCGGTAATGGAAGCAGTGAGCGCCAATATCCATCGCGTTGGAACAATGCCGGGTGCAGGACAAACTGTAAAAGCCTGTTTGCAATCTTTGATTGGCGCCCAGTTTGCAGCGACCTTTGAGGCGGCAGCGCTGGCAGCCAAAGCAGGCGTTCCTGGTCAAGTGATCCTTGATGTGTTTTCAACTTCATCGGCAGGCTGCGGCATCGTCAACAATGCCTTAGAAAAGATCATCGACCGGCAATTTGAGGGCACAGGCAGCCACATCAATACGATGCATAAGGACCTTACGATTTCTATGGACTTAGGGGAAGAATTGGGAGTGCCCCTGCACACTGCTGCGGCGGCGATGCAGCTCTTTCACGCCGGGAAATCGAAGTATCCGCAAGGTGATAATTGGGTCTGCACGCGCGTAATTGAAGAAATTATAGGCGCGGAACTTCACAGGGCGGGCAAACAATGAAGCTGGGGGTTATTTGTGACGGCATCAGCAGAGATCTCGCACATGCTGTCGATGTCATGGATGAGTTTGGTCTTGTCCATGCAGAGCTTCAATTTGTCGGTGACACTGAGGTGGGCGATCATTCAGCCTCGCAAATTCGAGAAATCGATACCCTACTTCGTGATCGTGGGAAGCCCGTTTCCTGTCTTAGCCGTCATATCTTTGCGGGCATGACGATCGCCAATAAGCCAGGTGACGATCTGCACGTCCAGCATATGGATGCTCTTAAACGCGTGATTGACATGGCACATGTCGTGGATAGTCCACTGGTGCGCATTATGACCAACAAGAAAGAGCAGATTCTCTGGGGAAAAAATGGCGCGGAGAAATGGAATGTTGCACATGGTGCGTGGGAGAAAACACTGGAATTGATTGCGCCGGCGCTTGATGTCGCGCGCGACGCCGGGATTACGCTTGCCGTTGAAACGGGCAATGGCACGATGGTCAATTCAAATTGGACTGGGCGCAGATTGATCAATGATCTCGACGCAAAGGACGTGCTGAAAATTCTGTGGGATCCCGCCAACAATTGCTGGTGTCATGAAGAGGCCTTCCCGCGCGGATACGAAACTGCGAAAGATGGCTATCTTGGCCATATTCATATCAAAGACGTGCTCGTTGATACGCCATCAGCGACTCTAGAAGTATGCCGAATGGGCGAGGGCCAATTGGCCAACCAATTCCTGCCGCTCTCCGACGCGTTGCGACATGACCACTATGATGGCGTTATCAGCTTCGAGAGTGTGTATCACCCTGGCAACGGTGATTTTGAAGCCGGCTTTCGGCTTTGCATCGACAGATTCAAGACGATCTTTGAATAAACAATCCACGTTTGAACCGCAGGTCTTAAGTCTGGGCCAAGAACGACCGTGAACGGGTCTCGGTAATCCTTAGCAAGACGATGCTCCCGTTCTAGTTCGAGTTGAATGAGAACACGCGAATAAAGTAGCCACTCACTGCGGATACCCAAAAGTTCAATCGCAGATTCTATGTATTGTTCATTTTGACTTTTTAGTCCTGGTCCAGATAGAAGATGCTGCGTTTGTCAGATGGCAATACGCCGAACTTCTTCGCGGTCCAGGGAACCCCTTTGACAATTATTTTTTGTATCCGCCAGCAAAGCTCCAAACACTGGGCCAACCCCGATCAGGACGGGTTCCTGATAACCAATCTCACTCATTCCCTCCGCCAAATATTCCAAAGTGCCAACCCAACGATGGTTGTTGTGCCGGGCGACTGACCTAGAAATGACAACGGGCGTTTGCGCAGGCAAACCCTCACCTATCAATCGACCCGCAATTTCACCTGCGGTCCGACCTCCCATATAGAAGACAGTTGTCGTTTTAGGATCAGCGATACCGGCCCAATCAATGTCTAAAGGCAGTTTCCCGTTTCGGCTGTGCCCAGTCACAAAACGAACGGATTGTGCATGATCTCGGTGTGTAAGCGATACTCCAAGCTGAGACGCCATCGCGGAGGCGGATGTAATACCTGGAACAACACTGACTGGAATTCCAGCATCCCGCAGGCGGGCAATTTCTTCTCCTGCGCGCCCAAAAATCATGGGGTCACCACCTTTTAACCGAACGATATTTTTGCCAGACTTTGCCAAGGTCACCATGGTGTCATTGATGTCATCCTGTTTGCAGCTTTCGCGGCCACCGCGTTTGCCAACCAGCATTCGTTTTGCCTCGCGGCGCGCCAGCTCAAGCACATCATTCGACACTAAATCATCAAACAGGATCACATCCGCCGCTTGCAATGCGCGCACTGCTTTCAACGTCAGCAACTCCGCATCACCCGGCCCCGCGCCCACCAGAGTCACTTTTCCACGCTGAGATTTACCTTCATGCGCAATCAGATCCGCTTCCGCAATAATGCGATCCACGTCCCCATCTCTCGGCGCTGCGCCAAAAGCATTATCAACGAATTTCTCCCAAAAAATACGGCGCTGTAGCCCCATTTCGAGACGCTCGTTAATTGAGCTGCGGATGTGTTGTGCAAGCTGAGCCCAACCAGCAAGTGAGGGTGTCATGAGCGTTTCAATACGCCGCCTAATAGCTTGACCCAATATAGGCGCAGCGCCATCTGTCGAAATGGAGATAACAGCAGGAGATCGATTAACAATCGAGCCAAATTGAAACTCGCAAAATTTGGGCTTGTCGATCACGTTTACCGCCACGCCAGCGGCGCGCGCTGCGCAATAAAACGCTTGCGCTTCACCCTGCGTTTCCGCATCGCAAATGGCGATTTGGATGTGCTGAAACGCGTCTGCGCTCCATGGGCGCTTGTGCCAGATATAGGAACCAGCCACGCCATCTTCAGCAATCAGCTTTGAGAAAACTGGATCCAGTTCCGTCGCAAAAACATGCACCTGCGCGCCGCTGGCAGCCAGCAATTCAGCCTTCCATGCAGCCGCGTCAGAACCGCCTGCAATCATAACTTTCTTGCCGTTCAACTTGTAAAAAACCGGCAATGTTGCGAGCACGCCAACGCGTTCGCGAGAGCGTCTATGCTTCGTTTTTCTATTCTGCGGCAATGAGCTGATGTTCATTGATAATAGCCTTGATTTCAGACTTGCAAGAACCACAATTGGTGCCTGCGCAGGTTGACTTCCCCACCATTTCGACGGTGCGGTTTCCATTTTGAACCGCATGCGCAATATCATTCACGCCAACATTCATACAGGAACAAATGATGGCGCCTTTGTCCGGCATATCTTCTGACGGTCGCCCGGCGACCACTTGCCAGCGTGATGCGAGATCTGAAAAGTTCTGACTGAGTTGGTCCACCGCCCAACTGCGCGACACGATGACAGGTGTGCTTGCTAGATACAGCGCCCCGACCAGATGTTCACCGTCAAATGCAGCCGCACGCACCAACCCACTGTGATGATCCTTGAATACCAGCAGCGGGAACCCTGAAGGCAAGCCAAATACAGAGCATGCGAAAGCCTCTAGCTCTTCAATAGGCTCATCGCTGGCGAATTCCGCACGCCACCCATTGAGCGCCGGAGCCAAAGCCCAATAAGGTAATTGCTTTAAAGCAGGTTTTTTCCCAGAGACCACAAATCCAAATTGCTTAGCCCGCAGTGTTTCAATATCAACCCTGTCACTCTTCAGTGCAGGCTGACCGGAGAATGGGTCTGTGACGGGAGCTATAAGCTTGTCCACGCGCGCATTGCTGGAGACTTGGTTTGTGAAATGCATCGGGACAAAAATATGCCCTTGTTGAACGCGGTTTGTTAAAAGCGCCCGCACAGCAATTCGACCGCGTGCGTTTCTCACTGCGACAATATCCGCATCGCCTATTCCTTTTGATGCGGCATCTTGTGGATGAATTTCGGCAAATGGCTCGGCTATGTGCGACGATAAACGCGAGCTTTTACCGGTACGGGTCATGGTGTGCCATTGATCCCTGATACGACCCGTATTCAGCACAAATGGCAAGCTCTGTTCATTTTCACGCTGAGTTTGCGGGTTAACAACAACAAACTGCGCTTTCTGATCAGCCGTGTAGAAACCACCATTTGCAAAAAAACGCTTGTCTCCCCCATCCCAATTGCCTGCTTTTGCGGCCGGCCATTGAAACGGCAGCAGATTTTCGTATTCCTTGTCTGAAACATCAGCATAAGCGCCAATATCCAGATCGCGTGTCCCCCCATTTTCAAAAGCCGTCTGAGCAGCATATTCGCGAAAGATGTCCGATGCGCTGTTGTAGTGAAAGGCATCGCCATATCCCATCCGCAGAGCGACTTGGGCCATTTGCCACCAATCAGCTTTCGCATAACCTGGGGCTGACAAAAACGCTTTTTGGTGCGAGATGCGACGTTCAGAATTTGTGACCGTCCCATCTTTCTCACCCCAGCCGAGAGATGGCAGTTTGACATGTGCATGGCGCACTGTATCCGTTTGCGCCAACACATCGGAGACAACGACAAAGGGACAAGCCTGCAACGCCGCTTCCACCACGTCTGCGTCAGGCATGGAATCGACAGGATTGGTTGCCATAATCCAGATTGCCTTGATGCGCCCATCGGAAACCGCCTCAAACATATCAACCGCTTTCAGGCCGGGTTTGGCAGCAACCCCTGGCGCATTCCAAAACCGTTTCACACGGTCCCGGTGATCAGGGTTTTCAATCTCCAAATGGGCAGCCAGCATATTAGCCAAACCACCCACTTCACGGCCACCCATGGCATTGGGTTGACCAGTGATTGAAAATGGACCCATGCCGGGCTTGCCAATACGGCCTGTCGCCAAATGGCAATTGATGATGGCGTTTACTTTATCCGTGCCAATACACGACTGATTTACGCCCTGACTATAGACGGTCACAACTTTCTGGTTGCTGGCCCAAAGAGCGTAGAAATCTTGAAGTTCTTGTGTAGACAAACCGCTTAGGGTAGCCGTTTCTTCAAGCGGTGAAAACTGTGCGCGTCCCAACGCCTCTGAAAAGCCTTTTGTATGCTTGGCAACATAATCGCCATCAACGAGTTCGCTCTTTGCCAAATATGACAGGAGCCCAGCAAACAAAGCTGCATCACCATCTGTTGCAATTGGAAGATGCATATCAGCGATGTCAGCGGTCATCGTCCGGCGCGGGTCGACCAGTACGATCTTCATGCTTGGCCTTGCCGCTTTTGCTGCGGCAATGCGTTGATAGATCACCGGATGACACCAGGCCAAATTGGAACCAACGAGCACGACTACGTCGGCAAGTTCCAGATCTTCATATGTGCCAGGAACAGTATCTGCACCGAAAGCACGACGATGGCCAGCAACAGATGAAGCCATGCACAGGCGAGAATTTGTGTCGATGTTCCCAGACCCGATAAAGCCTTTCATCAACTTGTTGGCTACATAGTAATCTTCGGTCAGTATTTGACCGGAAACGTAGAAGGCAACGCTATCCGGGCCGTGTTTTTGGATCGTCTTACTGAAGGTATCTGCCACATGTTGCAGGGCAACTTCCCAAGAGGATTTCTCGCCATCGACCTCAGGCTCTAACAGCCGCCCATCCATATCTAAGGTCTCACCAAGTGCAAAACCTTTGGAACAAAGCCGCCCGAAGTTCGCCGGATGAGTTTCATCACCCTTTATCTCAACAGCTCCGTTCTCTTTAGGTGTGGCGAGAATTCCACATCCAACACCGCAATATGGGCAGGTGGTTTTGGTTGAGCGGCCCACTACCCCCCCACACCCAGCAAGATATCCTCACCGTCCAGCTTGATCGGAAATGATTTTGTTTCCCCCTCATCGGCGCCCTGAGCCTTACCTGTCTCAAGCGAGATCACCCAATTATGCAAGGGACACGTGACACACCCATCATGGATAATACCCTGGCTAAGCGGCCCGTTTTTATGAGGGCACTTATCTTCTAGAGCGAAGACACGATCATCGCTGGTTCGGAAAACAGCAACGGTCATTTCACCAAATTTGATACAGCGTGCCCCACGCGCCGGAATATCCGAAATGACGCCAATTTTCGCCCAAGTCTGCATCATTGCATTCATTCTGCAGCCTCCAATGACAGCGTGGCCATGGGTTTAAACTCGTGCTTGTCCTTGCCAGAAACACGCTCTGACCATGGATCTACCTGGGCAAATTTCTGACTGAATACAAAGCGCTCAAAATAAGCTTCCCGCATGGCTTTATCATCCATGATCTGGCGACGGATCTCATCAACTCCGATGCGTTTGGCCCACTTGTAAATGCGCTCCAGATACCACCCTTGCTCGCGGTACATCTGTGCAAGAGCGACCACATGCTCTTTGACTTCTGCTTCAGTTTTCACGTTTCCAAGGATTTCCGTCCCCTTGATATCCAGCCCAGCGGCACCGGCAAAATGAATTTCATAGCCACTGTCTACGCAGATAATTCCAATGTCTTTGCAAGTGGCTTCCGAACAATTACGCGGACAGCCAGATACTGCCATTTTCAGCTTGGCGGGCGTCCACGACCCCCACATGAATTTTTCAAGCTCAATGCCAAGACCGGTGGAATCCTGAGTGCCGAAGCGACACCAGTCCGTACCGACACAGGTCTTTACGGTGCGCAATCCTTTTGCGTAAGCTTGCCCAGAAACGAAGCCAGCTTCGCCAAGGTCTTTCCAAACTGAAGGCAGGTCTTCCTTCTTGATACCGAGCATATCAATACGCTGGCCTCCAGTGACTTTCACCGCCGGAATTTCAAACTTATCAACCACATCTGCAATTGCGCGCAACTCGAAAGACGAGGTCATGCCGCCCCACATGCGCGGCACAACAGAGTACGTGCCATCTTTTTGAATGTTGGCGTGAACCCGCTCGTTGATAAAGCGTGACTGATAGTCATCAGCATATTCATCCGGCCAATCGCAGACGAGATAGTAATTCAAAGCCGGGCGGCACTTTGCGCAGCCGCAGGATGTCGTCCACTCCAGCTCCTGCATGACAGCGGGGATGCTCTTGAGCTCTTTTGCCTTAATGAGCCGGCGCACTTCAGAGTGGCCTAATTCTGTACAGCCACACATTGCGGAAACTGCAGACGGATTGTATGCATCACCCAGCGTCAATCCCAGCAATTGCTCTACAAGCCCTGTACAAGTGCCACAGGAGGCTGAGGCCTTTGTGTGGGCACGCACATCATCAAGACCCGTTAGTCCCTTCGATTGAATGGCATTGGTGATGGTTCCTTTGCAAATGCCGTTACAGCCACAGATTTCAGCGTCATCTGGCAAGGCTGCAACGGCTGCTGACGGGTCCAGCGCAGCACCCCCCTGGTAGGCTTGGCCGAAAATCAACGTTTCCCGCATTTCAGAGACGTCGGTTTCTTTCTTCAACATATCGAAGAACCAGGGACCATCGGCCGTATCACCATAAAGTACCGCGCCAATGATTTTATCGTCCTTCAGCGCGAGACGTTTGTAAACGCCAGCAGCGGCATCTCTCAGGACAATTTCTTCCCGGTCGTCGGCCTCGGCAAAATCACCGGCTGAATACAGGTCAATCCCGGTAACCTTCAGCTTTGTAGCGGTGACTGAGCCTGTATAGGCAGCGGCAGCATCACCAACAAGCTGGCGCGCAATAACTTTTGCCATATCGTAGAGCGGCGCAACAAGTCCGTAGCACATACCCCTATGCTCGGCGCATTCACCAAGTGAAAACACATCTGGATCGGAAGTACGCATATCATCGGAAACTATGATGCCGCGCCCTGTCTCCAATCCAGCTTCTTTCGCAAGATCAGCGCTTGGACGAATACCGACCGCCATAACAACCATGCACGCATCGATGCGAGTGCCGTCTTCCAGTTCAACACCAACGACTTCCCCGTCATGGCCAAGTATTTGCTTGGTGCTGGCTTCAGTGATGACGTCAATTCCAAGATCGTCAAAAGCGTTTTTGAGGAGATAACCAGCCGCCGGATCAAGTTGTCGCTCCATAAGGGTTGGCATCAAATGCAACACAGTGACGTCCATTCCCTGCATTCGTAGACCAGCAGCAGCCTCAAGTCCCAAAAGGCCGCCACCTATAACAACTGCCCTACCTTTCTTCTGTGCAACCTCAATCATGCATTCAACATCATCCAGATCACGGTACGTTAGAACCCCATCCAAATCGTGCCCAGGAAGTGGAATAATAAAAGGGTTGGACCCGGTGGCAATGACAAGCTTGTCATAGTCTGCGGTCAGGCCATTTTCGGATGTAACGATTTTACGGACACGGTCTATTTCAGAGACAGGTGCAGATTTGTGGAGCGTTACGGCATTGTCTTCATACCACTTGTCGTCATGCGTGATGATGTCTTCATACGCTTTTTCGCCAGACAGGACCGGAGAAAGCATCAGGCGATTGTAGTTTACCCGAGGTTCTGCGTTAAAAATGGTGATGTCATAGGCATCAGCATCAATTTCAAACAGATATTCCAGCATGCGACCTGGTGCCATGCCATTGCCAATAATGACGAGTTTTTGCTTGTCTGCCATGTCTCTACTCCGCTGCAGCTAGGCTGGAAGATGAATTTTTCTGGCGCTCAATACGCGCGGCGCTTTTTGCAGAGATAGATTTCAACTGCTCCTCGGTTGGATTGGCACCTCCTTCATAGGCCTCCAGAAACTCCAGAAGCTCTTCGCGGTAAGCGTAGTAGTCGGGATGGTTCAAAAGCGCCTTACGCGAACGCGGTCTTTCAAGGTCCACATCCATAATATTGCCAATTTTTGCATTAGGGCCGTTTGACATCATGACGACGCGATCAGCCAAAAGGATTGCCTCGTCCACATCATGGGTGACGCAAATTGCGGTCACTTGTGTGCGCTTCCAAACATCCATTAAAACATCCTGAAGCTCCCAGCGGGTCAAACTGTCCAACATACCAAATGGCTCATCGAGAAGGAGAAGCTTTGGAGAAAGAGCAAATGCGCGAGCTATGCCCACCCGTTGCTTCATCCCATTGGAAAGGTCAGATGCAGAGCGGCGCATAGAATCTATAAGACCAACGCGTTGTAGATAGTATTCAACGACATCATTGCGTTCAGCTTTGGTTGCGTTGGGATAAACCCGGTCCACCCCAAGGGCAACGTTCTCATATGCAGTCAGCCATGGCATGAGCGAAGGCGCCTGAAACACCACCGCCCGGTCAGGACCAGCTTCTGTGATATGATACCCATCCAGGATAATGGCACCTTCCGTAATAGGATTGAGCCCAGCCACCATCGAAAGCACCGTCGACTTACCACACCCCGAATGCCCGATAAGGGTCGTGAACTCGCCCTTTCTCATGGTCATCTCAAAACCATCGACCACAGTCAGCGGGCCCTTTGGTGTCGGGTAGACTTTCTTCAATTGAGAAAATTCCAAAAACCGTTCATCGCGCATACTGGTCGAAGCTTGCTCGTATGCCTTTGGCAGTTTTTCTTTTTTGGTGGAAATTGGCACCACATTTGGCAGATGAATATCACGGTCAATTTCAGCGCCACGTTCAGCACCAACTTCCATCAGATAGTTGGTTACTTCACTACGAAGTCGAATAAAATCCTGATTTGAATTCATTTCGGCGCGCTCGCGAGGTCGGGCGATATCTACCTTGAAGTCCGGTCCTAATGTTGCGTTAGGACCCGGCGTTAAAGGAATTATCCGGTCCGCCAGAAAAATGGCCTCATCAACATCATTCGTAATAAGAATGATGGTCTTTTTTTCCTTTTCGCAAATATCTGCGAATTCATCCTGCAGCTTGGCGCGTGTGAGCGCGTCAAGCGCAGAAAGCGGCTCATCCAGCAAAAGAACTTCCGGCTGCATCGCCAGCGCCCTTGCCACTGCAACACGTTGGCGCATACCGCCTGACAGTTCAGATGGCTTACGGTCGCTCGCATGGCTAAGCCCAACCATATCAATATATTTCTTGGCAATTGCCCGTCGCTCAGCTCTGGGCTTGCCCTTGAAAACACTATCTACTGCGAGATCGACATTTCCGGCCACTGTCATCCAGGGCATCAGAGAGTAAGATTGGAATACCACGCCGCGCTCTGCACCCGGACCATCAATTTCGCTGCCCTTGAAAATAACCCCACCCTCATCAGCTTCAATAAGTCCTGCCAACAAGGAAATGAGGGTGGTCTTGCCTGACCCGGAGAAGCCAACGATGGCTATGAACTCTGCCTCATCCACCTTCAGGTTGATGTTACTCAGCACTTCCGTGCGGCTGTCACCTTCACCGCAAGACTTCGACATGTCGGAAATTTCAAGAAAGCTCATCTGTCAGCCCCCTATCGATTTGCCGAGAATGTGAAGGCGCGTTGAAGGGCAAACATCAAACGATCCAGCATGAAACCGATGATACCGATGGTGAGAACGGCAACCATGATTTTTGCCAGAGACTGGGATGATCCGTTCTGAAACTCGTCCCAGACAAATTTACCAAGGCCCGGATTTTGCGCCAGCATTTCAGCAGCGATCAGCACCATCCAACCCACACCCAATGACAAGCGCAGGCCGGTAAAGATCAAAGGTAAGGACGATGGCAAAACCACCTGCGTTATCGTCTTGTGCGTTGGCAATTGCAAAACGCGGCCAACGTTCATCAAGTCTTTATCGACAGAAGCCACACCAAGAGCTGTGTTGATCAGAGTTGGCCAAAGTGAACACAACGTCACGGTGACTGCAGAGACCAGAAGTGACTTAGGCATCCATTCAAATGGGTTTGCATAAGTTGCAGACACAATCATTGTAACGATTGGCAGCCACGCCAGCGGCGATACCGGCTTAAAGATTTGAATAAGTGGATTTATCGCACCATTGAATGTTCTTGAAAGTCCGGATGCGATGCCAAGCGGAACGGCCACGGCTGTCGCTATGACGAAACCAAGCCCAACGGTAAAGAGGGATGTAACAATTTGATCGAAGAACGTCGGTTTGCCGGTATAGTTTCGGTGCTTGACGCGGTCTTCTTTGCCTTCTGCGATCAGTTTCGCGTTCCGCGCATCCTGACGTTCATAGAATGCGGATGCCTTGTCACGCTCACGGTTGTGATCATCAATCAGGTTACCGGCCTGCTCCCACACTTGCACCGGCCCTGGAACAGCACCCAGCGACGTTTGAACTTTGGGTGCAAGCACGCCCCATGCCACTAGAAAAGCCAAAATACCCAACAACGGAATCAGCAATACGCGCCTTAGCTCAATGAGCTGCTCTCGAGGGTTGTCCCCTGCGGTTATGCGCAAGATGGGAACCAGCCAGGAAAACCCCAGAGCATCCAGCCAGCCACTGGCTTTGGTAATCGCAGAGAAGACTTTTTCGCGCCCGCTTGGGCCAATGGGTGCTGTATCAGTGGCATTTGCCATGTCGTCGGATCCTTTGAACGGAATATGCAAGTGTCAGCAGAGCGCCCTATGGCGCCCTGCAAGCTTGAAGGTGCTAGCCGCCAGCGACTTCGTCGCCTTTGAGACCAATATTCAGTGAGTTGAGGTAGTCATTGGGCCGTTTGCCGTCATAGGCGATGCCATCAATGATATCTTCAGCTGGTGTTGGCGCCCGGTATCCATCCGTATCCCAAGGGAAATCAGCCTCTGCCACGTGGCCTTCATCGACCAACATTCGCGCCGCTTTTAGATAAATCTCAGGCAGATAAACGGATTTTGCGGTTTCATCGTACCACGCATCGTTTTTCGGATCGGAAATCTGGCCCCAACGACGCATTTGGGTCAAGTACCAAATCGCATCTGAATAGTATGGATAAGTCGCAAAATAGCGGTAGAAAACGTTGAAGTCTGGAATGTCTCGCTTGTCGCCTTTTTCAAACTCAAACGTTCCGGTCATAGAGTTCGCAATGACTTCTGCATCCGCGCCGACATATTCAGAACGCGCAAGAATTTCCACCGCTTCCACCCGGTTCGCATTGTCATTCTCATCAAGCCATTTTGCTGCCCGGATCAATGCTTTGGTCAAAGCCAATGTGGTGTTTGGATTTTCCTCGGTGAATTCCTTACTGAGGCCAAATACTTTTTCAGGATTGTTTTTCCAGATCTGATAATCGGTGATAACGGGCACACCAATGCCCTTGAAAACCGCGGCTTGGTTCCATGGCTCGCCAACGCAATATCCATCAATCGTGCCCGCTTCCAAAGTTGCAGGCATTTGTGGTGGCGGAGTGACAGACAACAACGCGTCAGCGTCTATCTGGCCGGAAACATCATTAGCCGAATAGAAGCCTGGGTGTATACCACCGGATGCAAGCCAGTAACGCAGTTCGTAGTTGTGGGTAGATACCGGGAAAACCATTCCCATGTTGAAGGGTCGACCTTCATCTTTAAACTGATCGACAACTTTTTTCAGGGCATCTGCTTTGATCGGATGCACGGGCTTGCCTTCCGCATCCATTTCAAGATGCGGCTTCATCAGGTCCCAAACTTCATTGGAAACGGTAATGCCATTGCCATTCAGGTCCATGGAAAACGGCGTTACAATGTGTGCCTTGGTGCCAAAGCCAATGGTTGCCGCCAATGGTTGACCAGCCAGCATATGAGCACCGTCTAATTCACCCGTAATCACACGGTCTAGAAGCACTTTCCAGTTTGCCTGGGGCTCCAATGTAACGAACAGTCCTTCATCCTCGAAATAGCCTTTCTCATAGGCGATGGCGAGCGGCGCCATATCAGTCAGTTTGATAAATCCGAGCGTCAGCTCATCTTTCTCAACATCAAGCATGTCTGCAGATACTGGCGAAAGCGCTGTTGATGCCGCTAAGGCCAAAGCACTGATTGCAAGCATCGCACGCCGTGTGAAACGAATTGTCATTTTCCCTGTCTCCTTCATGCAGAAAATCCGCAATAAAAAACCGCCAAACCGGAGCCTTCGCGGGAGGAAGCGAGGAACTCTGGTTTGGCGGCGTTGCCAATTTAACGATCCTTCATTGGATCTATGATTAGCCTTATTAAGCTAATTCCCTATATGCATCGAACGTGCCAGTTTAGAAATTTTCTTTAAAATGTATATTTTTCAGATACTTATTAATTTCAACCTCGAGAGAGCTAGGTCACTCGCTGAACATGCGTTGTGCATTGCATCAATTTTTATGCATGAAAAATGTGCAACGCAATAATTCGCACTATATTTGGGCGGCGATATAAGCTTCAACCCTATCTGGATCAAACACAGTGTCATCAAAGAAGCCATCGGGGCCTAAAAAGAGTGATTGAGATGACACGCCGACGGCCGTCATTTCAGCCAAGCCACCTTCTACCTTGGAGTTTGCAGCAGGCACGGCGACGCCAAAATGGGCAAGGCTTTCGCGATATAAATCCGGTCTGAAACTTTCGAGCGCCAACGGGATATTTTCCTGTTTGTGTTTGACATGCCCCCAACGCACCATTTGTGTGTAGAGCCAAAGTGCATGACTTTGCCAAGGGAACGTCGCCGCACGCGCATACGGCTCGAAGAAATTTAGCCCGTCCTTAAGTGTTTGCCCGGACAAAATACTGCCGGTGATACCAGGCTCAATCACACTGGCACTTTGGTCCAGATATTCCGGGCGCGCTAAAATATCTGTAAGTTCGTTTACATTGTCAGGCTTCGCACACCAGCGTGCCGCATCATAAAGAGCTTTGATAAGGCTTTTGACCGTGTACCTGTTTTCAGCCGCCCACTCGGAGCGCATAGCAAGAACTTTCTCCGGACTGGAAGGCCAGATTGCTGCCTTAACAGTTGCAATTTTCCCAACACCTCTCGTCACCGCAACCGTATTCCATGGTTCACCAACACAAAAACCGTCTATTTGGCCTGCTGCCAAAGCATCTGCCATTAGTTGAGGCGGTAGAACTACGATTTCGATGTCAATATCTGGCGAGATTCCTGAACCCGCGAGCCAATAGCGCAACTCATAATTATGGACGGAATGTGGGTGGACTACCCCAAATTGTAGCGATTTTTTATGGGCAGTTTTTCGACTTTCGACGACGGCTTTCATAACACGACCCGCAGTGCCTGCGTCATTTATCTCAAAGCTCGAGACCCCTTGCATCGCATCATGCACAGAGTTGCTCACGGTGATTGCATTTCCGCCCAAGCCAAACGCCATCGGCGCTATCAATTGGGTGTTGAATGGCGTCAATCCCAAATTCGCTGCCAATGGCATTGGTGCCAAAGCATGGGCAACATCAAACTGACCAATCGCCAGTCGATCACGCATGTTAGCCCAGGAGCTTTCGCGCAACAGGTTCAGCGCGATGCCTTCTTCTTCAGCAAAGCCCATCTCTTTGGCAACCAGCAAGATGGAACTGTCGGTAAGGGGCATAAACCCTGCGGTTAGCTCAATCATTTTTTGCCCCTTGCGGTCCCAGAAGACTGACCGACATGACAAGGCTTTCGGCCACGTCAACAATTTTGCGATTTTGGTTCATGGCAGTGGATCGGAGCAGCTTATATGCTGCATCTTCGCTCAGCCCCCTGGATTGCATGATCAAACCTTTTGCTTGATCAACAATCTTCCGTCCCTCCAATGCGCCACGCGCTTCTTCCAACTCACGTTCCAAACGCGAATAGGCATTGAATCGGCTTATTGCCATATCAAGGATGTTTTTGACCCGCTCTTGACGAAGTCCATCTACCACATAGGCGGACACACCAGCATCAATCGCGGATTGCATGGTTTCGTTGTCCGAGCGATCAACAAACATTGCAATTGGGCGTTTAACGGCGCGTGTTAGCTGAAAGATGTTCTCAAGCATATCCCGGTTGGGATTTTCCAGATCAATCACAATAACATCAGGAACCAGAGTTGCTATTTTCGCAGCGATTCCATTTACGCTGTCAAAAACGGTCACTCTAGTATGACCAGCCGTCCGCAACCCAGCTTCAATAATCGAAGCTCTGGCGGCATTTTCATCAATAATCAGAACGGATGGAAAAGGCTCGGACATCCCGACATACTGCATAAGTTACAAAATTGTGCAACGCACAAATTTGCTGCAATGCAGAGCACGGCGTCAAAAAGACAACGGCTACAGTTTCCCATCGCCATTGTCTTTCTCTAAGAACTTGTCGCCTTATCTAGCTGCCGCTTCCTGAATTTAACCGATAGGTGCGCGGTGGGACTGCAGGTGCCGAGCCGTTATCTGCTCTGATTACGCCGCTCAAATCGTTAGGTACCGGCGCGAGCGGATAGTTGCCACCAACATTACCGCCTTGAGCAGCAGTAGTCGCATACCCAGATCCAGCTGGAAGTTGGTTGTTACGGCCTTGGGTAACGCCACTCAAATCGTTGGGTACCGGCGCAAGCGGATAGTTGCCGCCAACATTGCCGCCTTGAGCAGCAGTAGTCGCATACCCAGATCCAGCTGGAAGTTGGTTGTTACGGCCTTGGGTAACGCCACTCAAATCGTTGGGTACCGGTGCAAGCGGATAGTTGCCGCCAACATTACCGCCTTGAGGGGCAGTAGTCGCATACCCAGATCCAGCCGGCAGCTGATTGTTGCGACCTTGGGTAACGCCACTCAAATCGTTAGGTACCGGTGCAAGCGGATAATTGCCGCCTTGATCTCCAACATTTGCATAATTTGAACCAGCTGGCAGTTGGTTTGCTGGAGTCTGTGGCAAGGGAGGTAACGTTCCACCGTTGATACCATTGCCCTGATCTCCAGCAGTGGCATAGTTGTTGCCAGCCGGAAGTTGGTTAGTAGGCGTTTGAGGGAGCGCTGGGAGCGGACCATCTCCGTAGAAGTCACCCGGTGGGCCCGCTAGGGAGTAACCATCCCCTTGCAATTGTGGTCCCCCATCCAACGGTGCGTTAGTACCGTCATATTGATTGTTGAGAGAACCAACCCGACTTTGCCCAGGCGGTGGTGGCGGTGGGTATTTTTGATTGAACGCATCCAGCCCACCAGTGTTTGGGTTGTTAGGCTGAGGCAGATTTGCATCCGTATATGGGTTTTGTGGGTTAGACCCACCATCCAAAGGCGCATTGGTACTGTCATATTGATTGTTGAGAGAACCAACCCGACTTTGCCCAGGCGGTGGGGGTGGTGGGTATTGACGGTTAAATGCATCCAGACCGTCTGAAGAGGAATTTGGCCTTTGGTTCGACGGCACCGGAACGCTGGCAGGTGTATCGTAGGGATTTCGCTCTACCCCGCCGCCGGGTGCGCTTGACGGATCATATCCCGCTGCAAGCCCTTTGGGGACGTTGTCTTGACGTTGCAATGTAGGCCGTTGCTGACCATCGCCAAAGCCCACGCTGCTTCCTGCCTGATTACCTCCCTGGTTAAAACCGCCACCCTGTCCGGAGTTGACGGCTGGATTTCGACCCCCTGAAAAACTGCTTCCGCTATCAGAGTCTGTGCCGCCGAAACCGCGTCCGCCATTTGAGGAATTGAACCCTCCGGAAGAACCGGAGCTTCCTATTTGCCCAGAACCACTATTGCGATTGAAATTACTACCGCTGTTTGATTGTCCGAAATCACTGCCAGATCCTGAATCTAAGGTATTGCGCGGTCGGTTTGATGATCCGCTATCGCTGCCGCCGCTAAAGGAGGAACCGGAAGATCCATCCCGGCTGCCCCCGGACCTGGAGCTACCGCCGCCAAAGGAACTACCACTACTACCGCTGTCACTGTCACCTTTTTTGCGTCGGTGACCCGGCGTGTGGTTAACGGGTTGAATAAGAAACTTATCGTCTTTCAGCAAATCAGTGGTGCTGATATGGCCTGCCAACATAGGCAACCCCACGGCATCACTTTCACTAATGTATAACGTCGATGCCAGAACGCAGGCGGACGCTGCCAAGATATTTCTCTTGGCTGAAAGTGTTTTACGCATAGCTAAAACTCCCATTGTCGCCTTAGTTCAAAAATTGAGCGAGATCTTTCAAATCAACTCGCAGATTTACATCGAACCGAACGGAGTCGACGAGCCCGATCCTCTCAGTCAGTTCATTTGTGATCTCTTCCTGCTCAAAAAAGTTCTTGTCGAAATCATATTTATCCACACGCGCAGCTGTTTTGAACCCGCCCTTGAACGCTTTCCATGCTGTCTTCGCATCAACGTCTTCATTCGGTACTTTTTTCAGGTCTCGCGTGCTGATTGCATGAACCTCGACATCAATACCAAACTGAACATCGACTGCACCGGTTGCTCCCACAAAGGATGCGCGTGTGATATCCATCAGGAACACGGTCGTTGTTGGCTCCATATTCATACTCAGCGCAACGTCCTTCAACTCATAGATAACGGCACCGTCTTCCTGCCAAAGATCCGTTGGCGTGTTGTAACTGCAATCGTTCAGATTGGTTGACTGTGTTGAAAGCCCGCAAGCTGTCCAATTGTATTGTGCCCACCGATACGTAACGCCACGATCCCGATCTGTTTGTCTGGCTTCAATGCCGGTGACCTTGTAATTCTGGATGGTTGCACCCAGTCCGGAACCCGTTGATTTACTCTTGTTGAAACCTACTGAATCCGCGCTAACGTCAAATCCTTCTGAGGTGTCAGTGTTGCGGCTTCTATCCAAGCGTGAGTTTTCATTGATTGGGAAAATATTATTTGGAGCACCATTTGTTGTGGCCACAGCCAACTGAACACCACCAATAAAGAATGTATCCTTGGGCTGATTGGTGGGTGGAATTTGTCCGTTTTTTGTAACGCTGATAATCGAATTGGTGTCTGTTCCGACCTCAAGATACAGCAAGCCGTTTTGAACGAATGCTGTTACCTTTGGCACAAGTTTCACTTCGACGAGATGCTCATGAGCCGCGTCCTGGCTCACCTTCAATATCCGACTTTCGAGCCAATGCGTGGTGTTGGTCGCAAACTCAAAATTTTGCTGGATGGTGCCATTGTCAAGTTGAAACGGCTCCTGAACGCCCAACTGAACCGACAAGGCATCCGGCTGCTCTGCGCGCTTATAAACTTTCGCCGTCTTTCTCTGGTTCGCCAGGAAATTCTTGTTAAACTCTTCCAGTTCCTTGGCTTTTTGGGCCTCTTTGGCCAATCGTTCGCGTTCTTGCCCAGCTAGAAATTCTGCATATTCCTCATCAGCTTTTTTTGAAGCTTTAGCGAGCGTTTCAGGAAGTCTAGCCAGCGCACCACCTTCGGAAAAAGCGCTTTGGAGTTCGAGCCAGAATTCAATGGTTTGCATAATCCAGGCTGTTTTGCCTTTAATTCCTTCCCCACTGGTAACAGTAGGAACAGTCTCCCAGCTTAGTGAAAGCTCCGGGCGAACTACCGATCTAATAATATGATAGTTGCCATATTCGATGATCGTCCATTTACCGCCAGGTGATGTCGGTCCATCTGATCCAAAGGAGACCGTAGAACCATCAAGCGCATTCGGGTCGATATAAAGCGACTTTCCAGGTTCCTGCAAATTACGGATTATTCCGACATTGGAACCTTCTTCTTTGTCGACTATCCAGACACTGGAACTTAGCGCCGCATCCTTCTCGACGAATTCAAGTCCACCTGCATCTGAAGCCTTCAAAAAGCTTGCCTCCAGCGGATTGACCAAAACCACCGCATCGAGGGGGCTTTCGAGCCAGGGCTTATCAATATAAGGCCATTCTTTTTGAGCTGGCGGGGCAATTTCTGCCTGACCTCCACTCTGCGTAGGAGCAGGAAGAAATCCTTGCTGCTGGGGCTGGGATGTTTGTTGTTGCCCGCCAGGAGGTAAAAGCCCCCCTTGCTGCTGCTGGCCACCTTGATTTTGGTTTTGTGGTTGCTGCTGTTGATTTGGGTTCTGGTAAGCTGCAAGAATGTCCGGGCCGATTTGCAAAGGTCGAGTAGCATTAGGTGGGACAACAAATGAATTTAGAATTTGACCGCCATATCCAAAGAATAGCTGATCATTGGTGAAGGTCTGGAATTGACTGCCAAATCCGTTTTGAGCGGTGCCGATGCGCGCGTACTGTCCGTTAACGACACGTAGAACGTCCAAATCCACACCGGATCTATTTTCAACACTCAACAAAAATTGCTGTTGCTGAGAAAATCCCTGACCTTGTTGTTGCTGCCCATTGATATTTTGCGCGATTTGAAAAGAACCGTCGTGCGATGTTTCTGCTATCGCTGATTGTCCACTTAAAAAGAAAGACAAAACGGCCGCAGGTAACACTTTTTTTGCACCGCTACTCTTCAATAAACTTTCCATGCATCCTGCTTTTTCAGTACCCATAAATTTCCGTCGCCTTCAATAAGGTTGTCGGACCCCCTGATACTGGTCACACTGGTAATATTACGGTGCCATGTCAATCGCCCACAAGTTTAATACTTCCAAATAGTTGAAGCCTACGGCCTGCGGCATATCGCATCAAAGGTAACGGGTTTCAAAGGTAGGGCTAAAACAAGCTGTGTTGACGAATAAGAAAATGCAACGTTTAGAGTTATACTATACGGCACAACTGCGTAACTAAGAGCGAATGAAAAGAGGCTTTCTGAGATCCTTGCCTGCGACCAATTGCATCGCCTGACCCAAGCTAACCCAACCTAAATCAGGCCTCGGAATTGAATCTACAGTCAAACATATTCATATATGTATTAGAACAACGTAAAAAATGGGACTTTGCGCGTTATGACAAGGCTGAAGATAACAGCTGCCGAAATGGTAACCGCAGCACGCAACCGCATTGAAGAGGTCGAAACAAAGGACCTGATTGAAATGCTTGATGGTCACAATATTGTCATCGTTGATATTCGAGACATACGCGAACGTCAGCGCAGCGGCTTCATCCCCGGCAGCGTTCATGCGCCGCGCGGTATGATCGAGTTTTGGGTCGATCCTGACAGCCCCTACCACAAGAAGCTTTTTGCGGAAGATAAGAAATTTGTCTTCCATTGCGCCTCTGGTTGGCGATCTGCTCTAACGGTGGCAACGCTTCAGGATATGGGCTTTGATGCTGCACATCTCAAAGAAGGGTTCTCCACTTGGGAAAAACATGGTGGACCTGTAGCATTTCCAGAAAATCAGCCAGAGTAAGGAGAGCGGTGTGACAACCTACCCATTGACCACCAAACCCGATGTTAAAGCATTTTTTGATCCTGACTCAAACACCATCAGTTATGTGGTCAAAGATCCGAAAACCACATCCTGTGCTGTGGTGGATTCTGTCATGGAGCTGGACTATGCCGCCGGGCGCATCACCCATGACGGCGCAGACGCAATTATTGACTATATTGTCAAAAATGACTTGAGCCTTAGCTGGATTATAGAAACGCATGTCCATGCAGACCATTTATCCGGCGCGCCCTATATTCAGGAAAGACTCGGCGGGAAAATTGGCATTGGCGAACATATTCAAACTGTGCAGGACACCTTTGGTAAGGTCTTTAACGAGGGCACAGAGTTTCAAAGGGACGGCTCTCAATTCGATCAACTATTTAAAGATGGTGATCAATATCAAGTAGGAGAAATGACGTGCACGGCCCTGCACACACCTGGCCACACACCCGCCTGCATGGTGCATATTATGGGCGATGCGGCATTTGCCGGAGACACGTTATTCATGCCAGACGGTGGATCAGCGCGGGCTGATTTCCCCGGAGGAGATGCCGGACAATTATACGATTCCATTGTTAAGGTGTTGAGCCTGCCCGACGATATGCGGTTATTCGTTTGCCACGACTATGGTCCCGGTGGTCGTGCGATCGCATGGGAAACCACCATCGGAGCACAACGTGAAAAAAACATCCACATCGGTGGTGTCACCAGCCGCGAAGACTTTATCAAAATGCGCGAAAACCGAGACAAGGAACTGGCCGTTCCCAAGCTCATCATCCCTTCACTCCAGGTCAATATGCGCGCTGGGCAAGTACCGAAGGATGATGATGGGAACATGACGCTGAAGATCCCGGTCAACAAGCTTTAAACGCGGTTCGCCCAAGCCTGCTTCAACTATCCGCAAAGAACGGATAGGGTCCTTCAAACGGACCCACCGGGACATACTGTGATGTGAACTGATGCAATACATCATTGTAAGAATGCAGCAAAAAACCACCGGGCTCCATGACAAATTCCGGTCGGGCATTGTGGCTCACATCAAGACTGACAGCGTGGGCCACCGACGGTCCAATCATGACGGGACCCCATGTGTGATGGCAGCTCATGTAGCGGTGCACATGGCCGCAGACAATCATGTGTGCAGCTTTGTGAACAGACACAACCTCAAAAAGCCTCTCAGGATTACGCAGGGGCTGCGCATCCATGTGATCGATACCGGTTAAAAACGGCGGCTGATGCATGGCAATGATAACCGGTTGGTCTGCCAACTTCGCGAGGTGTGACCTGAGCCATTCTTCTGTCTGTGGATTGAGGAAGCCGTGGCTTTTACCCGCTACGACACAATCGAGCGCAAGCAGATGAACACCGCCGACCTTAAGATGGCTGTTCAACATTTCGGAGGTAAGGCACCAAGGTTGATCAGGGTAAGCATCGCGCATCGCCGCTCGCTCATCATGGTTTCCCGGCAAAATGCTGAGCGGAATATCCAACGGCTTCATTAAGCTCTTTAGCAACTCATATTCAGATGGCAGCCCTCGATCTGTCAGATCACCAGTGATGACAATGGCGTCCACACCTCCAATTTTCGGCAACAAGTTTTCAATGTGCTTTACAGCACGCTCCAGGTATGTCGGAGTATCAACTACGCCATAGGCCAGCTCGCCTCGCGCTATAATGTGCAGATCTGTTAGTTGGAGTATGCGTGTCACAAGTCCTGCCTTCAAAATTGGATGAGAGAGTGTTGTGGAATATGAAGTCCAACGCGCGCACCAATCTTGGGCGCATCAGTTCCAGGCACAGTTATGGAAAATGGATCCGCGCAAACGCCGCAGAGGGTCAATTTGTAATGTGTACCGAGAAAAATCCGTCCTGATACAGTACCGTATATTTTTGCGTTGGCTTCATCGACCAGCTTCACATCTTCCTGCCGGACAAAGATATGTTCCGGTACTTGCTCTGAAAAGCTCAGTGGAACTGTGCCACCAGGCAGGTTTAAAACTTCGCCATTAAAGCGACCTTCCAACCGGTTTGCGCCGCCTACAAATGTTGCAACAAATGCGGTTTTTGGCGCACGATACAAGCTTTCCGGTGTATCTCGCTGCTCAATTTGTCCAGCATTCATTACGGCAATCGTATCCGCGATTGCCATTGCTTCAGATTGATCGTGCGTTACAAAAATAGCGGTCATTGAAAGGTCACGCAAAATTGCAGCCAGCTCGTCACGCAATACATCTCGCAACGCAGCATCAAGTGCCGACAAGGGTTCATCCAGCAGTAAAACACGTGGTTTGGGCGCGACTGCCCGAGCTAACGCCACACGCTGTCTTTGGCCACCGGACAGTTGAGTAATAGAGCGCTCAGCCAACCCCTCCAGTCGGCAAAAAGCCAGGACCTCATCCACACGCGTTTTGCGCTCTTTGTTCGGAACACCTTTTACTTTCAAGCCATAACCGACATTCTCACGAACGCTCATATTTGGAAAAAGAGCATAGGATTGAAAGACCATTCCAACGGAACGTTTTTCGATGGGGATATGAGTGACATCCTCTTCGTCAAAATAAACCTGACTCCCCTCATTCGGCATTTCCAGCCCGGCCATAATGCGCAGCATGGTGGTCTTGCCACAGCCAGAAGGCCCGAGCAGGCCCAGAATTTCACCAGGCTCAACAGTTACATCAGTCGGTAGAAGCGCTTGTGTCCCGTTTGGGAACGTTTTTGCGCAATTGTTCAATCGCAGTTTGGTGCCGCTCATAGTCGCGCTCCAAGAGTATGTGCTCGATTTGACGCCCATTGCATCGCAGCCAAAAGCGGAACAATCATCACGAAGAAAACCAGCGTGTACGCTGATGCAATTTCAAGGCGCATGGATGCGTAGCTATCTGCAAGGCCAACCGGCAGTGTTTTTGTGAGCGGGGTGTGGAGCATCCAGGTCAAATTAAATTCGCCAATTGACAAAGTGACCACTGTAAGTGCGCCAGCTAAAATTCCCGGCCAAGCATTTGGCAGGGCAATATCTTTGAACCGCTGCCATGGTGAGGCCCCCAGGGAGGCTGCCCCCTCCTCCAAAGTTTTCAAATCAATGGCTGCGAAAATGGCCAACACAGATCGGATCATGAACGGGAGTGTGTACAGAACATGCCCCACCAGAATAAACCAAAATGAGAGTCGAAAACCCTTTAAGGTTCCGTAGAGCTGAAGCAATGCCAACGCTAAAGCCAATCCGGGAATAGACAACGGCAATGAGACGAACTCTTCCAAAACACGTGAAAGACGCCCGGGAAACCTGTTCAACCCATAAGCAGCCGGGATACCTATAATGGCAGTGAAGACAAGGCACCCAAAAGCAATGCCCATGGAACGCCAGATCGTATCGGCGTAAAGATCCCAGACTTCATAGACCCATTTGAGTGTGAGGCCACTTGAAATACCCTGAAAATAATTGACTGTGACACCGGCCACAATCGACAAGACCGCCGGGACAATCAGAAACGCACACGCAAAAAGCGTAACGCCGAGCTGAAATCGAAAGGCAAAACTACGCGACATCAACTCACCCCGATGCCGCTACTGTTGTACCGGATAAAGACCGGCTGATGAGCAGCAACACCCATGTGACCAGCCCCAACAGCACGGACAACGCACATGCCATGGCAATATTCGCCGACAGAGTAAACTCAGTGTAAATCACCATAGGCAACACATCGATATTGGTTGCCAAGGTAAACGCCGTGCCAAAAGCGCCCATTGCAGTCGCAAATGCAATCGCACCAGACGCAATTAAGGCCGGTGCAAGACCGGGTATAGTTACGTCTCGCAAAACCTGAAGTGGCCCGGCACCAAGAGATCTGGCAGCTTCCGTTAGCGCAGGATCCAGTTTTTCGGCCGCCGCCATAACTGTCAATAACACTCTCGGGATGGAGAAATACAGATAACCGAAAAACAACCCGATCATGGAATAGGCAAATATGATCCTTGCATCGAACAAGCCGGAGGATACCCAGTTGACAATGCCCTGCCGCCCACCCAGAAGGATTATCAAAAAACCGATAACAACACCGGGAAATGCCAGCGGAAACGTAAGCGTTGCAATCAGAAGATTGCGCCCGGCAAACCGATAATTTGTCAAAAATAGTGCCGCTGTTGTTGCAATTGCAACAGCGGCTACAGTTACCGCTGCGGACACGAGGATTGTATCCAGCAGGCTTTCCATATAACGCGGATTTGACAGAATATCGGCATAGATCGCAAAGCCACGCTCGCTATCAACTGATGCAAAAAACAAACGCACCAATGGCAGAGCGAGGAATGCCAGACTAAAGATTGCCAGTGGAATAAAGCACAAGAAAACAAACATGAAGCTACCAGATACCCAAAACAGATAGCGCGGCCCCAGGGAGAGCCGCGCTAGTTTTCGCTACTTCACTTCTGCAAGGTAGCGGTCGCCAAATGCTTTCTGGACGCTTTCCATTTTCGCATAGTCGACTGGCGTGGCCCGCTCATACTCGCTGTCAGGTAGGAACTTGGCGGCAACATCCGCTGGAAGTTCAACCGGACGAGCCGGTTTTAAGAACGCGTTTGTCCAAATGGCCTGACCTTCGTCAGACAGAATAAAGTCGAGAACTTTCTTGCCAACTTCCGGTTTTGGACCATTGGCAACCAGGCTCATGACATAGGGAACAACAACGCTGCCTTCGCATGGGAGAACGAATTCAAAATTCCCGTCTTCTGTGTATTTGCCGCGGTAAGCATTGAAATCATAATCAAACAGGATTGGAATTTCACCAGATACGACACGTGCATAGGATGTCTGCTTCGGTACGATTGGATCGTTCTCACCCAATTCCTTGAAATATGAAATTGCAGCGTCAAAATTGTCCAGATTACCGCCAAAGGCGCGGTTAACTGCAACGGCGCCAGCATAGCCAACAAATGCACTGGATGGATCAAGATAACCAACCATGCCTTTATATTCAGGCTTTTTCAAATCAGCCCAACAAGCAGGAACCGGTGCGCCGCCGAGAGCGTCCTTGTTCACAAACAGGCCAAGCGTTCCATAGTGGATCGTAAACCAACGACCATCAGGGTCTTTGAGGCCGTCGGCAATGTCATCAAATCCTTTTGGTTTGTAAGCGGTCGCAACGCCTTCATTGGCGGCCTTGATTCCGGTCGTCACACCATAATAAGCAACATCTGCCACAGGAGACGCTTTTTCAGCAATCAACTGGCTCAGAGTCTGGCCGGAGTTTTTATTATCATGGGGCATTTTGACCCCGATTTTTTCCTCTATAGCTTCCAGCATAGAGGCCCAGTCAGCCCATTGTGGCGGGCAATTGTAGCAAATGGAATCTTCAGCTTGAGCCGGAACGGCCCAAAGAAGAGTTGCCGAAACAACGGCTCCAAGGATATATCTCATTGGTCTTCTCACTTTATGTATTTGGTTACAAATGGGGTGGCAGACAAAGCCGACGGGCGAGTTGCACCTCTTCCGTCGGCGTTCTTCGATTTGGCAGGGCCTAGGCTTTCACCAGATCGAAATTCAAAAGGAAGCGAGATTGTGCCGGTGGGCAACGCACCATCTTCCTGAAAAGCGCTAATCAGCAATTGCGTCGCCTTCGACCCCATATCGTGGCATGGCGTGCTGACAGTCGCCAAAGTTGGGCTGACCAGGTCTGCAACTGCGATACCATCGAAGCCAACGACGCTGATATCATTGGGAACACTCTTTCCAAGAGCGCGCAGGGCGCGAACGCAGCCCAGAGCCAGCATATCATTTGAAGCGAACAATGCCGTGGTTTGAGGCGATTTTTCAAAGAGATTGAACAGTGCAATTTCCAGATCACCTGGAGCATAATCCACCTCGATGAGATGAGGGCGCGGATGCTCACATGTTTCATAGTATTCAGAAAAGCCCACATAGCGATCGGCGGATCGGTCTGACTGTGCAAACTGCACAGCAACAAAGGCAGCATTGAAATGGCCAAGCTCCACGAGCTTCCGCGCAACCAATGAAGCAGCAGCAAAATTGTCAACACCAACAGCTGCACGCTGCGCTTCAATCGGCTGGTTAAAGATCAAACAGTGAGGAACCCTCTGATCGTCCAAGAGTTGAAGCGCACGACTATTATCTGGCTTTGAAACCGTAAGAACAACACCATCGACCTGCTTCGCCAGCAAAGTCGTAACCGCTTCTTCCTCGGTTTTCTCGTCATAATTTGCGCATGTGAGAATAACGTTGTAGCCGCTCGCACTCGCAGTTTGTTGAATGCCCTGCACGGCATCGGCAAAGACCGGGTTGCTGAGTGAAGGTACCAACACACCGATTGTCTTGCTGCGTTGGTTTTTCAGAGAACGGCCAACCTCGTTGAATTGAAAGCCCAACATTCTCGCCGCAGCCAAAACCCGTTCGCGTGTTTCAACGCTGGTTGGCCCCGAACTATTCAGCACGCGACTGACGGTTGCTATGCCACAACCCGCTAATTCAGCGACGTCCTTGATGGTGGATTTTGCGGCAGACACAGGCAACTCGCGGAATTATTGGAAACGTTTCCATAATTCACCACTCTTGCGTAACAGCAGTGTGACAGGTCTACAAATCGCGAAACAGCGGAAAAATCTTATCCAGAGGTGCAGACATATGTCTGCCCTTGGGTTTCAAAAACGGCACTTCCACCTTTGGTGTGCAGCGAATGCGTTTCGTTTGCAAAGCGTGTTCCAGACCCGGAAACCACTTGAATCATATAAGTGTTACGCCCGCTATCATAGGCTGCCACAGCGATCGTTTCCGATGCTCTATAATCGTAGATTACGGTAAGCCTCTTTCCGTTGTCGCACAGAAAATTGTGCCGCTTTGATATCGGATCAAGCCCCGTCTCCTCTGCAACAGAGGGAAACTCTTTAGCGCTTTCATTATTCGTCTCAGCTTGCTGTGGAGGAAGGCGCTCAAACGACGCCATAGTCCAGTATGCGGTAATACCGTCTTTCCGGCGCATTCGCATTTCCATCCCACCGGGCACGATTTGCATGCCAAGATCAAAAACTTCGGATGTGTCCCAACGTCCAACACCAGCGGCTACGTGGCTGGCATTCCGGTCATAGAAAATTTGGGCAGTCCAACCAGTGTTGGACGTCACCAACAGCAATCCTTCACGGTCAAACACGGCTTCAACCAGTACCTCACAATCTGAACAGGCTCCAGCATCCAATTGTTGCTGCAACCATCGTCCCTCAAGAGATGATGATGCGGCAGTGGCAGTGGCAGTGGCAGTGGCAGCAAGTCCTTGGATGAAGATTAAAAGGAACACCAGAGACAGGCGAATGCTGTTTAGATTGGCTGTGCAAAACTTCATAAAACGCCTCTTCAGTAATTGTTCAGGTGCTGTTCAGAAAACTTCATTCAATCTAGCAATGCTACCAACAAACACTGCAAGAAATCACCAGCAATTTATGCTAGGAACAATCAACACAAGTTTTTATCTTGCTGCAAGCTAGATCAAATTCGGAGAATTGCATGCTCAAACCACTTTTGCTTTCCGCGTCTATAGCCGTATTCATGCTGCCATCAGCGAACGCGATGCCCGGCACTCTTGGCGTGTCTGGAACAGGCATGGAGCCTGCTGTGGCACTACCGATCATCAAAGCAGGTAAAAAACTGAACAAGTTGAAAAACTTTGGCCGAAAACTTAACCCGTTAAAAAAGTCCAATCCGACAAATCCGAGTGCAAATATTCCAAGCAATGTCGCTCCAAACTCTGTAAATGCACCTTCTGGCCAACTTGCACCTTCCGCACCTGGCGGGGCGAATGCTTTTCCCGCGCAAAATCGAAATGCGGCGCCATCCTGGATGTCTCCAAACGTCAAAGGGCAGGCGACAGAGACAAGAACGCCAGCTGCGAAAAATTCAATCATGAGAGAGTTGAACGAGCGCACCCCGGGACGTGGCATGGTCTATACAGAAAATGGTAGATTCAGAACCAAAAACAGCGGTGCACTGGTAACCTTTAAAAATGACGGTACCTACAGCATCGATAGATCAAATTTGCGCAATAACTGGACGCCCAGCGAACAAAGACAAATTAGCGCGATTAACCGCGGCGATGTGTCCTTCCAATTCAGAAATACGGACAATGGTGTCCTGCGTATGGTGGATCGAGAAGGTCAGGAAGTTTTCATGAACTATACTGGTCAGTTCACCAGAAAAAACACTGCGATCAGGTCAGTCAGCCCACTCCCGCCAAGAACACCACCAGGTTCGCCAGGCGGCTCACTAAGAGGGCAAAACCAGTTTCAAAACACTGGCGGCCAACTTCCAGCGGGCCAGCCTAGATATGACAGCGTAACGCCGCTGCCACCAGTAAACTACGACCGCGGTATTCCGCTAAACAACGCTGGAGGACAACTACCGCAGGCCCAACTACCTCAAACTCAGCTACCGGGTTCATATATCCAGCCGGATGCCCCTCTCAATTAACGTCCTTTTCAAACATTTTTCAGCTTCAACATCATTCGATGTTTGAAGCTGAAAATGTGTCCGTTTTTGATATCTAAACCTAGCGGCTCTTACAAGCAGCCGCGAACGATCGAACCGGCTTCGCACTGCCTTTAAGTGGATATCGCAGCCCTGCCTGACCGGCACTAGAACTCACATAGAAATCTGCAATCTGACCACCCGCCAGATCTTCAAAGAACGGATGATTTGCGCCAATTTGCATGGCGGGCACCAGCCCCGCTTCCAGATAGGGAAAATTGAAGGCAGCCATCGCATAATTTTCTGTGGCACCCCCATCAATGACAACCGACAAGTCTAGCGGTTGGTTGGCTTGCAGGGTTCCAGGAGCAACAAATGCATAGACCGTGGCATTGGACGTACCACGCTGGCATTCTGCAAAAAATACGACATTATCGGTTTCTGGAACACCGAACTGTAAGCCTGTTTTCTCGGAATTCTCAAAATAGGACCATTCAAAGTCGCTGGAAAGCGTATCAATCCCCGAAGATCGCTCATCAATGTTTCCATCATGAGTTTCGACAGCGTTTAGCGTTTGACCCGCGATGACAGAAAACTCAACGTCGCCATGGCAATGGTTCGCCGTCAACTTCCCCATTTGTCCATCACCAAAGGTCACATCAAAGGTGTTGGTGCATGGGTAACCTGTTTCATCACCTACAATAAACACCTGAACAACTGTATCCGAAACTCTTACGCCATCAGCAGGTTTTCCATTCATGAAAACCTGATCTATCGGCGAGGAACTGAAGAGCGTTACCCGGTCTGGCAGCCCATCATCAGCTTGGCCAACAGGGGGTTGCCCCGGTTGTGGGACAGTCTGCGGCGGCCTTTGAACTTGAGGTGTATTCGGAGCCGCTGATGGCGGCTGGCCTTGCGTGACTTGCGGAGGTTGAAACCCATTATTTTGAGGTTGGAAGCCGGGTCGCCTTCCCTGCGCCGGTCCAAATCCTGGCTGACCGGCACCGTTATTTACCTGCGGCGGAGGAGGCGGAATAATCGCTCCGTTGCCGGAGGAACTTTGAGCGCTGACATCACCCGCTGCACTCAATGCCAGAAGACTGGTTGCGGCAAATAAATTTAAGGCACGGTTGCCTTTAGCTTTTTGGTTCATACAATATCCTCTAGCACGCGAACGGTATTCCATTTTTTCTATCCGGTTGAATTCCTAGTTTCCAGCAGCTGCCTTTTCCTCATCAGTTGAAAAGTCAATTTGGGATATGATGATATCTGGCGCGAATTGCATAACCAGAAACACACCAATACCACCGGCAATGGCCTTTTGTTTCCATGCGCCTGGTTTTGCAGCTGGAGCAGCCACATCCGCCTTACGTACCGAGCGGCTTCCTATCCCCGCCGTGTCACCATTAAATCGTCTGGGCCCGGTTGGAATATTTGCCTTTTGAAATCCACCAGCTGGCGCATTGCGCAAACCGGTTGCAGGTGGAAGTTTTCCAACAGAAGATGGCGGTAAAGCTGAAGCACCCTTTGGTGCTCCAAGAGCAGTTGAAGGTGGCGCTGGCCGTACAGCAGGAGCATTGGTCAGACCTTTAGGTGGCTGTAGGCCTCTTGGTGGGAGGGCAGTTTTTGGTCTGGATGGCAGTCCTTTCAAGCCAGGCAACTTCCCTGGAGACAGCTTTCCAAGTGTTTTTGACAAACCACCTTTCACCTGCAGCGCATGGGCCTTTGGCGCACCGCTTGTATGGGCTATCAGCTTTGCGGCAAATGCCATTTGAGACATCATCGCTGTAGCATTACTATGTGTCAGCGCAGCCACTGAAAAAATGATACCAAAAATTGATGAGCACATGAGTTTATTCATTGTTTGCATCCACTTCTGGCTCCTGTGTCATATTGACAATGGTGGCGGTACCCAGACCTCCAAGTACAAGACCCGACCCAATTATACCAACCGCCGCGCCTTTGATGATTTTTCCATCACGCGCAATTCCTTTATCCAAAGCGCGTAATTCTGCCGCCTGCTTTAGTTGAGCGGGAGAGTTATTTGGCGCCACAACATCAAGTTTTTGCGTAGGCAATCTGCGGACTTGTGCTGGCAAGCCATTGTTGTTTTTGAACAAATTGGTATCAAAACGATCGTAACCCGCCGATGTCGCTCCTCGCGATCCGCCAGCGCTATTACGGAACAATTTTGGGTCAATCGTCGTGTAACCACTGGTTCCGCCGCCGAGCTGTTGCCCATTGGGAATGTTGCCATAAGGGCCATTGGGAAACTGACCGACAGGAATATTGCCGTACGGTCCGTTAGGAAATTGACCAACAGGTATATTGCCGTAGGGCCCATTTGGAAATTGGCCTCTGGGGACGTTGCCATAAGGACCATTCGGCGTCAGATTTGCGGAACCATAAGCGCTGTTTGTCGCCGGCAGATTATTGGTGCGTCCAACAGGAATATTTGCGTAAGGCCCGTTTGGAAACTGCGGCGCACCAACCAGATCGTATTGGCTTGACTGTCTGGGCGGCGGTATGACGCCGTATGGATTGGAGGGCTGACTGGGGGCGCCCGCAGATCCAGCAGAATTACTCTGGCTTGGAGCACTGCTACCAACTCTCGAATGCGCACGTTGCGGTGCAATGGGCGCAGAGGCAGCATTGCGATCAAAAATCTGGTTGAGACCTGGTTGTCTTGCCGGGCCAGAAGGTGCAGCTTGCGGAGATTTTTTGAACGGTTTTGCTAATTTTTTTAGCGCTTTTTGTAGTTTATTGGCGACTAGGGTGACTTCGTTCACATCAATCAATGCAGGCGCCACAATAACCATAGATGGCGCTCTGGCTTGCGCAGGCTGTGCAAGACTAAAGGAAATCAGAGCAACTGAAATCGCACTCAAAGTCGTACCAATTTTCATCATAATTTGATCTTTCATGCCATCTTATGGGAATACGATTACCTGTTCGCTGTCACCAGATTCAATCTGGTAGGCGTCCAGCCAGACATCATTTTGCGCAAGGCGCCAAATCAGTCCAACTGGCGAGTTTTGTTCCAATTGTTGATTGGGCCGAAGAGTTGCCAAGAAAACCTGCTCACCATTGTCGTCGTCCACAAAGACATCCAGATCAAAATTGGACCGATTCTGAACAAATAACTTCACCACTTGGGAGTTTTGCGGTGCGGCGGGCGCTGATGCTCCAAACGATCGTGGCGGCGGCGGTAATTTCCCGTATGCATTATTTATCGCCGGTCGCGGCGCAAAACCACCGTGGCTTGATGTTTGCTGGTTCCCACTGTCTAGCTGGTTGTTATTCGCTTGGTTATTCCCGGCAGTCAGCGGCGCGTTGGGCTGGGTTAAAGCCACCTGATCAAACCGCCACATGGCGGACCACCAATTTGGTTGCATCGCGCTTGCTTCCAGAAACTCTGGCTGCGTATGTAGGTAGATATCAGGCCGTGCAAGGTTTGAAATGCGGGCGTGCCCTTCATCAACCGTTTCCAAACGCCACATGGCCTCGCGGGCGGTTTGAGGGACCTGACCTAGCGACAAAACACCATTTGCAAAATAGAGATATTGCCCCGTCGCTACAGACCTAAAGCGAAAGGTCCCCTCATCTGCGTTTTCGAAAATCCAATGATTGGTCGGCAGACCGTTGTCAGGTTGCTCAGTGACCGTTTGGCCTGATGCTGCAATCACTGTGTTGCGCCAACGATTGACAATCTGAAAAGCGGCATCCTGCGCGAATGCCGGTACCAAATCTGTCAGCACAAGTAACACAATCAGAACAGCTGATTTATAAATCCGATACATCATTCTCTCCCAACCGCTCTATTCGGTTTTAATGGTCGCACAAAGCGGATTGTTGTAAGCTACCACAACCTCCGCCACGCCCGTTGGATCAAGCGACTCCCAAGGGAAGTTGTTCGCAATCCCATCATTTTGGTCTGCACCTTCCATGGCAATTTCGATGGCCGCATCAATCTGCTCATCAGAAATCCCTTTTTCCAATTCCTGAATAACCTGCTGACGTACAGCTTCTTTGATCTGCTCGCGCTGAACAGAATCTGTGACATTTGTCAGTGTTGTTACCAATGCTGCAGAGATGGCTGTATCCATCGCGAGATCCTTTGCGACAGCCTTGCCTCCGGCCCTTATACTCTGAGAAAGTCCGGCCTTCAAAATTGCCCGCACTTTTGCTCGAATGCCTGCCTTTGCTGCCGTCCTTGCCGCCAGCTTGGTTGCTGTAGAAGCAGCCGTCTTTGCAGCTGCTTTACCCGCATTCGCAGCGGCAGTACCAGCAGCAGCGCCACCTGCTGTTAGGGCGATGAGAGCAGTGTTGCCTGCAACCATGAGCGGTGACGATATCTGATCAGAAATCATCATGGCACAGGAATTGGAATCCCTTGCACAACCAGCGCCGCAGTTCACCCATCCACGTGGACATTGCCCCCAACAAACTGGTCCTACTCCATTATATCCAGCTTCGCATTGCTTATAGCAAAGGCCAGCGTCATATTCGGTAATTGGGTTGCCATCGCTATCTTTACGATTGGCACCGCATTCGTCTGGAATGAGGCCTACGCCACGTGCCTTGTTGTTTTTGAAACACCCAATACCTGAATCTGTCATGCCCAACGGGCACACGGGCGTGCAAAGATTGGTAAGTAAAGGAGCCGTCTTCATGCCAGACGGACATCCTGAATAAACTATCGTGTTTTCATTGGCCGTTACACATCCATATTGTTTACCGTCTTTGCTCCTTGCACATCTGGCACGCGCATCGTCCAAACTGAAGAGTGTGTCACCGAGTTTCCAAACGAAGGCTGACCGCGTGTAAGGTGGTGGCTTGATGCAGGAAACCAGTCCATCACTTGTAAAGGGTATTCTGCGTCCATCGATCACAGTGGAGGGACAATCCTGGACACAGGTCGCTGCAAAACCAGTATATCCAGTGCCACATTGTTGATAGCAAAGGCCAGCTTCCTTGTCAGGATGAGAGGCACGACATCCGTTCGGGATTTTACCAACGCCTCGCCCGTATGAATTGCGCCAGCAGCGGTCTGGCTGGTTCATAAGCTCCAATTGTTGCGCAGCAATTCCCTGCGCTATTTTGCTTGCAATGGTTTGAATTTCTGCTTGCGATACCAACCCATCGCCATCCGTATCCCCGCCCTTAAGCGGCAGCGAGATTGTTTGTACCGGATTGGATTGCACGGTGAAGTCACCACCAATCCATTCATTTGTGTTGAGGTTTGCAAAGCTGATGGTTTCACCCGGGAAGGGATAAATACGTGCATTTTGACCCGCTCTAATCACTGTCAAAAATTCTGCTTCGCGATTGGGATCGGTAAAGACTTTTTGCGCGCCCAGTTCATCACTGGAAGTGTTTGTCATGACCACTTCAACGGAGCCGGAAGCCCGGACCGGAATAGTCAAACCTTGAGACGGGTCGCTCCTGACCAGATATTCGCCACCATCAAAGGTTTGAGATTGCATGTCATAGGCTTGAATTCTTGTGTTTTGTTTGATGGAGAAGGTCTGGCTTCCATAAGCCGGAATCTCAACCAAAGCATCAGGTTGTCCTTCGGCACTTTCAGCCAAAGCCAGGACAGTTAGCGGGTAGGCAGCGCTGTTTGTAACTGTAATATCGCGACTGTTTGGATCTCTCCAGGGGATTTGAACTGTTTCACCGGAGAAATCGAGCATGACATAGTTTTCGCCCTCATATTGCTGACGGTCTGCGCTGTAAAATCCCAGCGTACTACCTTTGGGTGCAAAATCGGAAACCTCACCACCGGCGGGGATTTCAAACAACCCTTCCGGCGTTCCATTGGGATCGTCAGGGATAAGGCTCACCGTGATTGTGGAACTTGTCGTGTTTATAAAACGCGCCATGGCGTCATTTGGCCCTTGCTCGCGTTGCAAGGGCTGCTGTTCTCGTACCTGGAGTTGTGCCAAAAAAGTTCCGTCATCCACGAAGGCCTGCATTTGGCCACCCTCGGCAAAGTTGACGACCTGCCCATTTGCATTCGTGACCTGATAGGCATCATCCAGCCAATTGTTGTTGACCAGAAAGCCCAATACGTTGCCCGGATAAGCTTCTTGATCAAAGCGTGCCCCAAACGGCAAATCAATCAATGCAATAGGATTCTCGGGGTCATCGATCGCGGCAATTGTCATCAATTCATAGGCATCATTATTGAGTAGAACGGTAACTGTAGTCAGCGGTTCACTGTTGACCGGAGCCTGTGACACATTCTCATCGATATAGGCTACAAAAGACTGCGTTTCATCAAATCCCAAAACCTGCCCAACATCAGCAGTTACCGTATACGCCTGCCCAACCCATTTGCCACCGGCGGCAAAGCCCAGTTGATTACCAGGATACGCTGGCTGCGTATACTGCTGGCCACGCGCCAGCTCCGCCAGCGCTACCGGGTTTTGAGGGTCATCAATGGCAGCAACCGAGAGGCTGTCAAAACCCTCATTGATGATTACCACATCAACAGTGGTAGGTGTTCCGGAAGTTTGCCGACCAGTTGTCTGAGGTTGTTTTGCGGATCCAGTCGCAGCATTGCCCTGCTCTTCATCATCCACATATGCGACAAAACCGCGCGTTTCATCAAACCCAATAACCTGTCCAATCTCAGCACTGACCACATAAGGTTGGCCAACCCACGCACCACCTGCCGCAAAGCCCAGCTGATTACCCGGATAGGCTGGCTGCACATATTGCTCGCCCAAAGCCAAATCAGCCAAGGCAACAGGATTCTGTGGATCATCAATGGCAGCAACTGAAAGGGTCTCAAACCCCTCATTTATGATCACCACATCAACAGTAGTTGGCGTACCAGATGTTTGTGGCCCTGTACTTTGAGATTGTGTGCCAGATCCGGTGGGAGCGTTATTTGACTGCTCATCATCCACATAGGCCACAAAACTGCGCGTTTCATCAAAGCCAAGTACCTGTCCGATCTCGCCGGTCACCACATATGGTTGACCAACCCAGGCTCCACCGGCAGCAAAACCCAGTTGATTGCCGGGATAGGCAGGTTGAACGTATTGCTCTCCCAAAGCCAACTCGGCCAAAGGCACCGGGTTTTGTGGATCATCAATGGCAGCAATTGACAGGCTATCAAATCCCTCATTGATAATCACAACATCGACAGTCGTAGGTGTTCCGGAAGTTTGTGGTCCTGTATTTTGAGGTTGTGTGCCAGGTCCTGTTGGAACGTTGCCTGACCCTTCATCATCCACATAGGCTACAAAACTGCGTGCCTCATCAAAGCCAAGCACCTGTCCGATCTCACCGGTCACCACATAAGGTTCACCAACCCAAGCTCCACCGGCAGCAAAACCCAGTTGATTGCCGGGATAGGCAGGTTGAACGTATTGCTCTCCCAAAGCCAACTCGGCCAAAGGCACCGGGTTTTGTGGATCATCAATGGCAGCAATTGACAGACTATCAAATCCCTCATTGATAATCACAACATCGACAGCCGTAGGTGTTCCGGAAGTTTGTGGCCCAAATGCTTGTGGTTGCTGCTGACCTCCTGCATTTCCCGTATCAGCAGGTTGTTGCGGGTTTTCAATGTAGGAGACAAATTGACGTGTCTCATCGAATCCAAGGACCTGCCCCGCCTCAGCAGTTACCGCATAGGGTTGCCCTACCCATGCCCCATCAGCCGCAAAACCCAGTTGGTTTCCTGGATAAGCAGTCTGTGTATATTGCTCACCAAGAGCCAAATCAGCCAGGGCAACCGGATTTTGAGGGTCGTCAATGGCGGCGATGGACAGATTTTGAAAACCATTGTTGATAATGGTCAGATCTACTGTAGAGGCAGTGCCTTCGGGATACGTCGTAGTTGGTCCAGATTGGGAGGACAAAAACTGCGCAGGTGTTAAAAGCTCCCATACAGCTTCCGGTGCATTAAAATCCAGTTCGCTTACTGCGAAAAGGTTTTTCCTCCAGCTATCTCTGGCCATAACTAGATTCACGCCAAAACCGTCACTGTTCACGCGCTTGGTTGGATACTCACTATCTCTGGCATGAAGATAATGTCCCGGAAATCCAAAACTCCCAATCACAGCGCCTTCAGTAAAGTTGAATAACTCCCATTGAGAGTTTGGATCCAGCGGATCAGCAGGCCCAACAACGAGTTTCCCATTCGAAACAGATAGATAAATGTCGGCCTGGCTGTATTGCTCATTTTTAATTGTATATAGACCGAGCACACCCCTTACTTTTTTAAAAATCCAGGTGTTGTTGGCTCCCTGCCCTAAATTTCCAAATTGATCAATTCCCGGAATGCGGCCATTCAAAACACTGCGCAGGACATATATATCCTCGTATTCTGAATCCAACTGTTCTTGCGTAACAATTGACAGGGCTTTTGCGGGCACAGCGCTCAACAGCAGCGCTTGCAAAAATGCCAAACAAATTGCCAGCAGATAAAATCTTACACGTTTCAAGATACCCAACTCCCCAATCCACCAAACAGTAGCAACACGGAAACACGCGAGCACCGTTGCGGCCATTCTTACTCATTATACCAGAGCATTCGCCTCTAACGTTTTGGCACAATGAGAAACTGCACAGATGACAGGTTATGAAAAAGCTTGCCGAAACCACCAGAATCCTCATCAAAGGTGAGGATTTCTTCTCACACAACAATAAAAATCACCCGACGCACTCTCATTGTAATTTGTTTCCGGTAATCGCGAGTAATATTTACTGCCAGAACACAGTGTTACAAAACACTTGGCGAAGTTGTGATGAACGCGTTGTTCATATTCAGTTCAGATTAAACTCCCGACCTCCATCTTAACGCTACAGCGCATATGCAGTTTAGACAAGGAACAATGAACTAGTTTAAATGTCGCGGAGACTTATGCTAACTTTTTCAAATATAAATTGTTTTTGGATTCAAACGCACGTTAAAAGTGACACTGGACCAATTGATCGCCCAACAGACCAGAAAGTTCATCGCATCGGTCAGATCGTCAATTATTGGCAATCTAACGAAGGAGCTAAGCTGCATACAGTCGCACATTTCTGTAGTGGCAGATCAGGCAGCAACGTGTTGACTGCCCCCGTTAAAGCCATCGATGGATACAAAATGACCATTTCCAAGGCTCTGCAAAGCAACGTGTTTTGGTTTTTCGCCCACATTGTAGACGGGACTTTTGATCTCATCGGATAGCCTGGAGAATTCCAGGCGACGCCGTGTCGGGTCTGGAATTGGGACCGCTGAAATGAGCCTCTTTGTGTAAGGGTGCTGTGGACTGGAAAACACCTGATTGCGCGAACCCATTTCGACGATCTGTCCCATATACATAACGGCCACCCGGTCGGAGATATTCTCTACCACTGCCATATCGTGAGATATGAACAAATAGGCAATACCAAATTCCTGTTGCAGCTCTTTCAGCAAGGCCAACACACGCGCCTGAACAGAAACATCCAAAGCCGCAACGCTCTCATCAGCGATGATAAGCTTGGGCCTGAGAGCCAAAGCACGTGCGATACAAATGCGCTGTCGTTGCCCGCCGGAAAACTCATGAGGATAGTTTTCCATTTGACTGGTTTGCAGACCAACCCGTTCAAAAAGTTCTGCAGTGCGTGCTTTTCGTTCTTCCACAGTTCCAATTTTATGGATGAGCATCGGTTCGCTGACCAAGTCGCCCACACGCATTCTTGGATCAAGAGAAGCATAGGGATCCTGAAATATCATCTGAATATCGCGATGCCTTGAGTTGGCACTATCCTGCGTTACAACGCTCGATCCTGCCCGTCGCAAATGAACGTTTCCGGAACTGGGGACCAGACCGGTCAGAGCTTTGGCAATTGTCGACTTTCCACAACCGGACTCCCCCACCAGCGAGAATGTTTCACCTTCATTGATCTCAAATGAAACACCTGAAACAGCATGAACGTGGTGTGTTGTTTTTCCGAAAAAACCGCCTTTGATGTCAAATTGAACACCTAAGTCATTTACTTCCAGGAGTGTTTTTTTGTCTTTCGACTCGTTGGAATGCTGCGCCGCCTTACGCATGCCATCACCCAGACGGGGAACCGCCGCAAGCAATTGCTTGGTGTAGCCATGCGACGGGTCTGCAAAAATATCTGCAACATCGCCATGTTCCACCAGTCTGCCCTTTTGCATAATGACCACACGATCAGCCATTGCCGCAACAACACCCATATCGTGGGTGATAAGAATAATGCTGGTTCCATGCGTCTTTTGCAGATCCCGCAACAGTTCAAGCACCTCGCCCTGAACCGTGACATCGAGTGCAGTTGTTGGCTCATCGGCGATAAGAATATCCGGCTCAAGAGCCAGAGCCATCGCGATCATCACACGCTGCCGCATACCGCCTGAAAGCTCATGTGGGTGTTGCTTCAAACGCTGTTCAGGCTGCGGAATACGAACCGATTTGAGGGCGTCGGTCGCTTTGATTCGAGCCTCGTTGTTTCCCAGAGACGTATGTGCTTGGATGGCCTCAATCAACTGGCGACCAATAGTAAGAACCGGGTTTAGCGACGTCATAGGTTCCTGGAAAATCATGGCAATGCGGTTGCCACGCACTGCTCTCAACTGGCGTTCGCTTGCTTGCGCCAAGTCACCGTTTTGGAAGATAATTTCGCCTTTTGTCACGCGCACTGCCGGTTTTGGCAGCAGTCCTATAATAGCGAGTGACGTCATGGATTTTCCAGAACCGGACTCGCCGGCGATGCAAAGTGTTTCACCCCGATTCAGGGAGAATGACAAAGAGTCAACCAGCGGCACCAATTCGGAGCCAGACCTGGCTGCAATGACCAAATCTTTGACCTCAAGAATGGGATCGTTCACATCGCCGGATGCGTCATTTGGAACATCTGCTGACACATCTATAATAGCGGCCTTATTCATTCCAGAACACACCTTGGGAAGTAGAATGAGACCACCCAATTCGGCATATCGACAATCTCGCTGATACGCAAATCACCACATGTTGACACCAACATATAGGCATCCACTGGATTCATGTTGTATCTTGCGGATAGCAAATCAACCATCTGGCTGACAGCACCTTTTGCGCCCTCCATAAGATCACCACCAATACCAGTCGTGACTTCATAACCTTTGGCATCCAAATGGTTTGTAACGGGCCCCGGAGTTGTAAAACGTGGCATCGCCAAATTGGCATCTTTAATGAGATCAAGTGTCAGAACAACATCCATCGGTGATTCAATTGCTGTGCCACATACTTCCCCGTCACCTTGCGCTGCGTGCGTATCTCCCACAGAGAACAAGGCACCCGCAACTTCAACCGGAAGATAAAGGGTGGTTCCTGCAGCCAAATCACGAATATCCAGATTGCCACCAACCCGTCGAGGCGGCACAATCGTATGTAGGCCATCCTCAGCAAGCGCATTGCCTATGGTGCCTGCAAATGGCTTCAATGGCACCCGCCCGTGTGTACCGAATAAAGCAGGTTCCAAAGTGCTGGGATCATACTTCCAGATTGTAAGAGCTGGATCGGTGAACTGATCTGCAAGCAATCCAAATCCGGGGATATTGGCAGTCCAACCGAAACCTGATGGCTTAAAGCTATCAATGGAGACCTTGATGGCATCACCTGGTTCCGCACCCTCGATATAGATCGGACCCGACACAGGGTTAATCTTCCCGAAGTCAAGGGTTTTGACATCCTCTACCGTGCTCGACGGGCTAAGTTGGCCCGCAGAACTGTCATGACAATGAAACAGAATTGTTGAACCCGGTTCCACCGTTTCAGCTGGGACAAACGAGTTGTCCCAGCCAAAGTGGTGCTGCGCACCGTGAATTGTATAATTGCAGTTCTTACACATTATTCAGTCACATACGCATAATCATAGTTGATCGGAATAGAAACCGGATCCACATAGAGCGCATCAGCACCGCCCATACGCTTGGACTTCATGGTAAAGCGTTGTTCGTTGAACACCGGCACCCAAGGCGCGTCTTCCATAATGGCCATATAGACATCGCTCCACATTTTGAGACGATCATCGACCATGGAAGCATCTGTTATGCTGTCCGCTTTTGTAGCCATGGCATCCAGTTCTTCGTTGCAATACCAGGACCAGTTCCAGCCGCCGACTGTGGCACCATCACAGCCCAGAATTGGACCATAGAAATTGGACGCATCCGGAAAATCAGCAATCCAAGCCATACCACCTGACCAGATCATCGGTGCTTGATCTTCTTCACCACCGGCCGCGATAACATTGGCGCTGGCAAGTGACTGAATGGATGCTTTGATGCCGATATTCGAAAGATCCTGCTGGATCGCCTGGGCAATACGTGGGTTAGGGTCCGTGTTCATGACAAAGAGTTCGGTTTCGAACCCATCAGGAAAACCAGCTTCAGCCAGAAGGGTTTTTGCGCCTTCAGGATCAAACGGATATCCCTCATAACTATCTGTGTAGCCTGGCATGGATGGCGGTAACGGCTGTGTCGCTGGCACTGCTCGGCCATTGATGACCTGTGTAATCCTTTCCTTGTTTATTGCCATGTTGACGGCTTTGCGAACTTCCACCTTATCAAAAGGTGGCATTTTCACGTTGAGAGTGATGTAGCCTGTATGCAACTGGCCGCCTTCTATGACGCGTGCTTTCTGCTCAGGGTCGGCCATCACTTCCTGGAATTTTGCCGGTGGAATACCATCACCAGGAATATCAACTTCACCCTTTTGCAAACGCAGCAATGCTACAATTGGCTCTTGACCGACTTCAAAAGTAATTGTGTCCAGATATGGCAAGCCCTCGCGCCAGTAATCCGCGTTCTTGGCAAATACAAGCTTCTGGCCAATTGTCCATTCATCAAGTTTGAATGCGCCCGTTCCGATAGGAGCCTTGCCGAAATCAGCGCCAGCTTCCATCACCGCTTCCTTAGCAACGATTGATGCAAAATTCAGAGCCATAACGTGGAGGAACGTGGCGTCTGGACGAGAAAGTTCGATCTTAACCGTCATGGGATCAACAACGCTCACACCCTCCAGAGATGTAGCAGACCCATCTGACATTTGATCATAGCCTTTGATGGAACCAAAAAAACCAGCACCCGGGCTTTGTGTTTCGGGATTTGTCACACGGTCCAGTGAGTACTTCACATCGTCCGCAGTCATTTCCCGACCATTGTGGAATTTCACGCCGGAACGAAGTTTGAAAGTAAATGTCTGGCCTTCATCGGAAATTTCATAGCTCTCGGCCAAGCCGGGACGCAGATTTGTCGTACCCGGCTCATAATCCATCAAACCATCAAACAGGCTTTTGATCATGGACCAGTTTTGCCAGTCATAGCCAATGGCCGGGTCTAGTGTCGCCACATCATCCTTATAGGTAACGACAATGTCGCCGCCTGGTTTTGCATTCGGATCCAGCATCTCGGCGGCTATCGCCGGTGCTCCCGCTGTAATAAGTGCAATTGCCGCCGCAGCAACTGTATTTAAAAGACGGTTTTTCATGCGTGTTCTCCGTGGTTAAGGTTTGTCTTGGGAAGTGGATGTTCATCGCAATTTGATCCTTGGATCGATGAACGGAGTAATCATGTCGGCCAATAAGTTGCCGAGAACGATTGCGCAGGCAGAGACCAGTGTGACGCCCATAATTATTGGGATATCGACACGCTGGATTGCCTGCCATGCAAGCTGGCCAATACCGGGCCAGCCAAAGACGCTTTCAATGACAACGATACCGCCCATAAACAGGCCAATATCGATACCGATCATTGCTATGATGGGAAGAATTGCATTGGGCAAAGCGTGGCCAATGAGTATCTTTCTAGCGGCCAATCCCTTGGCCTGCGCCGTGCGGATAAAATCCTGACGCAGTACATCAATCATGGATGACCGCATCATTCGCGAATACCAGCCAGCCCCCATGATACCCAGCGATACAGCAGGCAGCACGAGATGTTGCCACGTGCCGTAACCACCAATGGGGAACCAACTCAGGCGCACAGAAAAGAAGTAAAGCATCAGCAAAGCTACAACAAATTGTGGTGCAGACACGCCGATGAACGACACCACCATCAGCGACTGATCGGCGACGCTGCCGCGGCGCAGCGCCGCCACAATGCCCATCGTGAGCCCTATCAAAAGCTCGCACCCAATCGCTGCCACCATTAGCAAAAGGCTGGCAGGCAGACGGGCCGCGATCAATTCTGTAACTTCAGACTTTTGCAGATAGGAGCGCCCCAAATCACCTTGCAACAGGGAAGTCAGATAGCGCCAATATTGAACCACAAATGGCTGGTCGAGGCCCAGTTGTTGCCGGATATTTTCAACCGTCTGAGCAGTCGCGCTTCGCCCAGCAATTTGCCGCACGGGATCAGCTGGCAAAAGATACAACAAGGCAAATGTTATGAAAGACACGCCGATCAGAATGAGAGCCGCCTGAAACAATCGACGGAAAAGGTAGGCTGGCATCAGTCTCGACCCCGCTGTGTGGGATCGAGAATGTCGCGCATTGCATCGCCAACAAGGTTGAAGCCAAGCGCGAGTGCCAGAATTGCAACACCAGGGAAAAACACCAACCATGGAGCTGCCTGAAAATACGTCTGGTTTTCAAAAATAATATTGCCCCAGGACGCCGTTGGCGGTTGCACACCGACACCAAGAAAACTCAGTGTGGCTTCCAAAAGGACGGTGGTTGAGATACCAAGCGTTCCCCAGACGATGATGGTCGGCACGAGATGCGGTAGAATATGACGCAGCAGAATACGGCTTGTACTGGCACCCAATGTACGTTCTGCGTCAATGAATTCGCGCTCGGCCAGAGAACTTGTTTGTGTATAGATGACACGTGCGGTCTGCACCCAATAAACCAGAGCAATCACCATCGCTACGATCCAGAGGCTGGGACTGAATACAGCAGCCAGACAAATAGCGAGAAGCAAAGCTGGGAACGCCATCATCAAATCGGTAAAGCGCATGAGGATTGCGCCAATCCATCCACGGAAGTAACCGGCTATGACACCAATGAAAGTCCCGATAATCAACGCAATCCCATTGGCGGCAATTCCAATAATCAACGAGGTTCTCGCGCCATAAAGAATGCGCGTCAGTAGATCGCGACCCAGCAGATCTGTGCCCAACCAAAACTTTTCACCTGGCGGCATGGGCGCGCCTTCAATGGACAAACCATCAAACATTTGCTCATTGGGTTCGAATGCTGTGAGCCATGGTGCAAAGATTGCTCCCAACACGGTCACGGCGACGAAAAACAAACCCACCAGCGCTAATGGTCTGGCCAGAAGTTGTGCCCAGACAGTTTTAACCGCAGGTTTGCTGGAAGCATTGACGGCAACAAGATCAGGCGATGTCGGTAAACTCATTACCCTCGTCCTTCTCGTTGTGGCCTGTAATTTGTCGCGCAGCATCTTCAATGCTCATGCGCCATGTCATCGCCAGATTTCTCAATTGATCATAGGCATCATCTTCATTGAGGCCACGCGCACTCAGGATCATGACGGCCTTTACAATTGTCTGACGTGCACCAACGCGGGACCGCAAGTCCTCAATTTCGCCATGCAAACGCATGCGCTGCTCAAACTTGGCGCGTGCAATAAGCAGCGCACTATAAACACCTGAGTTACCGACAGGTTTCAGCAGATGTGTATCTGCATTCTGATTGAGCACCCATTCAACTCGGCCGGGCGCCTCCGTTCCCACAAGCGCAATGATGGGCATTGGTGCATGCCCACGCTCCCAAGGGAATTGTTCGTCATAGCCTTGATCGGCATCAAAAATAATGAAGTCAGCGCTCATGGCCGAAGCGGGAAGCTCTGGCCAGCATTCAAGGGTCCGCGCTCCGATCGCAGTCAACTGACGTGCAATTGCAGAAACCGTGGCGTGTTTACGGTGCAGTATGACAATTTGCGCGCCACCCAGATTTGGTATTCTGGCTGGCCCTCTCATGACACAACCCTCAGCCGCGCCGGGCCAAATGTTTCAGAGCGGCTGTATCGCGATAGATAGGGGTCCGGAGTGACCTGCTGCTTTGAATCCAGTGATTTGATGTTGAGCCCGTCTATTTGGCCAATGACCACAGGGAGCGTTGTGTGATGTGTCTGAGGGTCGATCTGAATTCTGCCAAACGGGGTATCAAATGCCTCACCTTGAAACGCCGAAGACACATCCATGTTCTGATCAAAGCCAGACTTCTCAAGCGTTTGAGCCAAGATCATGACTGACGAGTAACCTGACGCCTTCAGAGATGATCCGTATCTCACAGGGGCGAATTTGCTGTCCTTTGCAAATGGCAGGGCATCATCAAAATACGGGCCAACTGTCAGGTGGCCGTCCCCGGTGCCGTCCAATGCACCAAGCTCACATTCCGTCAGGTTGCACGACAATATTGGACACCTGTCGGGAGTGAAATACGGATCCTTTGCTGCAAGCTCTGCATAAGCTTTATAAAAGGCGTATGAGGTCTCACCGATCATATTGTTCAGAATGAAATTGGGACGTGTAGCCTGAATTTCATCAATGATGCGAGTAACATCTGTATCGCCAATGGGAAGATATCGCTCTCCCACTGCCTCTCCGCCAGCATCAGAAATGAGATCACGAGCCACACGGTTCATCTCCCAACCCCAAATGTAGTTGGAACCTAGAAGAAATCCGTTTGCTCCAAATTTTGGAGCAACCCAGGAGAGCATTGGGACCAGTTGCTGGTTTGGACAGGCATGGGTGTAGACAACCCGGTCATTTGCCTCAAAACCTTCATAGGGCGTTGGATACCACAAAGTGCCACCCAGCTTTTCCAGAGCCGGAATAACTTCCTTCCGGCTCCAGGATGTTATGCAACCGATAATGTGACGTGCCGAACTGTTGCGCAAAATCTCTTCACACATCGGTGCGTATTGGTCGATATTTGACTGAGGATCACGTTCCACCGCCTCAAAATGTATGGGTGAGAACGGGTTTGAGTTTATGTCGTTTATCGCAGTCAGCACACCGTCACGGCACGCATTGGAGATCAGCTCGTAGCTGCCTGTCCGAGAAAATAAAATTCCAAGTTCAATGCGATTTTTCAAAGTATGACCCAACAAAAAAAGCCTCGAAACTTGCATCAAAAAATTGATGAAGTTGCGAGGCGTGAATGCCGTACGGATTGTGCCGATGTTGCTTAGAGCCTACCGAATGAAGCGGCTTAGTCAAGCCAGATTGCAAAGAAAAAGAGCACGCCTAAATTTCAGGCAAACAAATCCTGAGCCTCATTACTCCTCTAATCTACCGAAGGGTGTACAGGTGAAATTTGTTTCCCAAATACCGTCAAGATCGCGGGACGATCTAAAAAAATTATATATTTCAATAAGTAAGGCGCATCATTTGGATATAAGCACAATGAACACTCTTCTGAAAACAGCTCAGCTTCACCAAATAATCAAATTCTATAAAAGTTGAACTCGTTCGAGAGGATAGACAAGTACAACTTATTCTTATCTCAATTTTTAGGCAGTTTAATTTGCATCCTCTTAAGAGGCTGGTGCTACAAAATGGCTCAGAAAATGACATCTACCCCTCAGGAATGCATAAGAATGGGCATCATTTATTTGTTCGATGTTGACGGCACATTGACCCCTGCCCGCCAGCCTATGGACGATAGCTTTCGCACGTTTTTCCTGCAGTTATGCGGTCAAGCCCAAGTGTATCTCATTACCGGCAGCGACCGCCCCAAACTGGATGAGCAGGTTCCGCCGAATGTGCGTGCTTCCGTGGAAGGTATCTTTACATGTGCGGGGTGCCAATTCTGGAAAGCCGAAGACCTGATTTTTGAACGCACTCATGAGTTTGATCCAAAGTTGGTGCAAGCCCTGGAAGGGTTCGTTGCGAGCAGCCCATTTGACGGTCGGTTTGGAAACCACATGGAATTTCGTACTGGCATGATTAATGTCAGTGTTCCTGGACGTAATGTTTCCAAAGAAGGGCGTCAGCGCTACTATGAATGGGACAAACAGCAGGGTGAACGACAAGCATTTATCAAGACGCTGAATGATCAATTCCCTGACTATTCGGTTTCAGCAGGCGGGCAGATATCTATTGACGTATCGCCATTGGGCTGGACCAAAGCACAGATTCTCAAACACCTCAAAAACTGGCATCCCAAGGCCAAATTTATCTTTTTTGGCGATCGGATGAATGAAGGTGGAAATGACCGTCCGCTTGCCTTGGCGCTTGAAGTAGATTCTCCGCAACACCGATCAGTTTCGGTAGATGGCCCACAAAACACGTTGATCGCGCTGAAAGATCTTTTCACACCTACATCTGAGTAGAAAAAGGCTTTCCTACCGACAATACAGATCTTGCAGCGTTTTCAGGACAGCTTGAACCTCGTTGCCCTTTAACGAATAAAACATCGTCTGCGCCTCGCGCCGTGCCTGCACCAGATCGGCCAGTTTCAGTTTTTTAAGATGATGCGATATCGCTGGTTGCGACAGTTGCACAGTGGTCGCCAGTTGCATGACGCTCTGCTCGCCTTCTAACAGGATGCACAGAATCTGCAGACGCGCTGGCTGCGACAACATTCCCATGAGCGAAGCTGCTTCATTAATTTTTGGTGTGAGTTCTTCAAAATCCACGTTTCACATTGCCCAAATTGAATATTTATGTTCTTTTATATAAAAGGTAGCTGATTTACAGAAATTGGAGGTAAAAGCGTGTTTAAATCCGCAAATGTCGGCCCCATTGATCGCCTCATTCGTATCGTAGTCGGTATTGCTTTAATAGTCGCACCATACACTACCACGTCAGATCTGTGGCTAAATCCACTTGTTCGATGGGCAGTCCCGGCAGTTGGTGCAATTTTAATTCTCACCTCCCTTTTTCGTTTCTGTCCGCTTTATCGGCTGATAGGTGCCAACACGTGTAGAACTGGATAGAATTTTGGAAACTCAATTTACTCCATGGCTTTCTCTGATTGGCGGAATCCTCATTGGCGTTTCAGCAACTTTGCTAATGGCGCTGCATGGTAGAATTGCTGGAATGACAGGAATTTTAACCGGCATCATCCCACCTGTGTTGTCTGATTGGAACTGGCGTCTGGCCTTCCTTGCAGGCGCGGTCATTGCACCTGTCGTCGTTACACAATTTGGCGTCACTATCCCGTTCTCTGTTCCCGGTTCAACAACAGCTCTGGCGATCGGTGGTATCATCGTCGGCGTTGGTGTCTACTTTGGCTCAGGCTGCACAAGTGGACATGGCGTTTGCGGCATGGCTCGGCTATCTCCACGATCCATCGCAGCCACGCTAATGTTCATGGTGACCACATTTGTGACTGTCTTTGTCACACGCCATCTGTTGGGGCTTTGATATGAAACAGTTGCTCGCCGCACTTTTAATTGGTGCATTATTCGGTACCGGGATTGCAATCTCCGGCATGGCAAACCCAGCAAAAGTGCTGAATTTTTTTGATTTATTTGGCACATGGGACCCAAGCTTGGCTTTCGTTATGGGCGGTGCATTGATAACAACTGCGATTGGATATCGCTTTGTCCTGCAGCGCCGCACCAAACCAGTATTCAACACCGGCTTTTTACTGCCCGGTCAACGAGCGATTGACAAACGTCTGATACTCGGATCGGCGACTTTCGGTATCGGTTGGGGCATTGCGGGGTTTTGTCCCGGCGGTGCTATCCCCGCGCTTGGCCTTGGATATAGCGAGACCCTTGTCTTCGTTGGCGCCATGATAATCGGCATATTCTTGGCACGATGGTCAAATACGCACAGACAAGAATTGCTCACCAATTCGTAAGCGTTCACCGTGTTTGCTTGGTGATGCTGGAGAAAGCAACGGCGGCAATAACAATGGCGCCAACAAGGATTTCACGAACGTAGCTGTCTACACTCAGCTGAGTGAGTCCGTTGTCGAGAACGCCCAGGATCAAAACTCCAACAAGCGTGTACTGGACGCGCGGCTCGCCCTCTTCGCTCATGGTCATACCAAGAAACACGGCGGCGATGGCATCAAGCATCAAGCCGCTGCCTTGTGTGGGATTTGCTGACGCCACACGGCTTGCATACATCAACCCAGCTACAGCCGCGCCAAAACCAGTGAGCGCAAAAGCATAAAGTCGAAGGGTTTTTACCTTTACCCCGGCAAGGCGTGCTGCCTCGTAATTGCCGCCAATAGCATAAAGACGACGACCAAAGGTCGTGTGCTCAAGAATGAACCAGACCAGCCCCAGAACCGACATGGCCAGCAGACTTAGAAATGGGAGCTTCAACCCCTCAAGACCGACCGTATCCAGTGGAATACCACCGCGTGCAAAGCCAGAGAAATCGGACGGAATGTCACGGCCAAAAATGGTCTTTCCGCCGCTGGTAAGAAATGCAATGCCGCTAAACATGGTCAGCGTTCCAAGCGTCGCGACAAAGGGTAAAATCCCAAATATGGATACCAGAACACCGTTGAACACACCGCCAACGACGCCAACCAGAAGAGCTACTGCTATCCCGACATAAATTGGATAGCCCAAGGAAAACAGCACAGCAGCAACTACACCCGCCAGACTTGCCATTGACCCAACAGAAAGATCGAAATCATTCATAACCATGACCAACGTCATGGAAAATGCGACCACAGCAAGCATGCTTATCTGCTGCGTAATGTTGATCAGGTTTCGGGCCGTCAAAAATGTTTCCGGCAATTGAACGGAAAAGAATAGGCAAATGCTGACAAACCCGATAAGCGTCCCGTAAACTCGAAAGAGATGGATCATTGGTGAACCCCTTGTGAAGGTGCCGGCTCGTAAAAGCGTGCCAATAAATCCGCTGGTGCTAAACCGTCTGCCGCGATTATTTCGCTTTGCCTGCCATCTCTCATCACCAATATCCGATCACATATCCCAAGTAATTCAGGCAGATCTGTTGATGTCAGAATTATCGAGCAACCATTTTCGCTCAACTCTCGAACAAGCTTGTAAATATCCAGTTTGGCGCCGACATCTACCCCTCTTGTTGGTTCATCCAGCAACAACAGGTGAGGTTTTGCTCCCAATCCACGCGCGAAAACCACTTTCTGTTGATTGCCACCTGACAGCTGATACACAGCCTGATCATGTGATGAAGATTTTAATCGAACCGCGTCGGATAATTGAGACACGCTTCTCTTTTCAGAGCTGGTATTTAAAACAAAGCCCGCTGGAAAAAGTGTACTGAGATGAGGTAAAGCAACATTTTCTGTCACACTTCGGCGTAACATAAGGCCTTCGCTGCGCCTCTCTTTCGGCACATACGCAATACCATTAGACCAAGCCTCGGATGGGTCCTTTGGCGCGCCAGCCCCGTTAATTTGGATGTCGCCTTCCAAGATGGGTTCAAGCCCCAAAAGCGCTTTGAGCAATTCACTTTGGCCTGCATTTGCAAGTCCCGTCACACCGAGTATCTCCCCTGACTGAAGCGAAAACTCGACACGTCTCACAGCCGGCGTTTTCAAATTGACAACGGAGCAGGCTATTTCATCACCAATTGGTGAGTGCCTTGGAGGATAAGTATCCCCAATTTCGCGACCGGTCATTGCAAAAATAATTTCATCTTTGCTCGTGTCGGCCACCTTGCAAGTAAACGTGTTTTTGCCGTCTTTCAGCACGCTCACCCGGTCACACAAACGCATCACTTCATTCATACGATGCGAAACATACAGTACCGCCACATCCGCTTTCTTCAATTCTGCGATGACGTTGAATAGCTTCTCAGCTTCCTCTTCGGACAAGGCAGCCGTCGGCTCATCCAAAACATAGAGCTTCGCATCACTACCATCGTCTGACACCAGCGAACCGGCAATTTTCATCAACATTCTATCGCCGGTAGGCAACCGAGCCGCCTGTTGAGATACGTCGATGTGCGTAATGCCCAGACGTTCAAACGCAATTTCGGCTCTGCGTTTCAACCTGGACCAGTCGACAGCAAATCCCAACTTCTTCGGATAAGCCAACCCCAAGGAAACATTCTCCGCGACCGATAGATGCGGCACAATGTTAAGCTCCTGATGAATAAACCTGAATCCGGCTGCCTTCGCATCATCCGGACCCTCGATTTGGAGTTGTTCCTCATCAGACCAAACCGCCAAAGTATCAGCAGATTGTACACCAGCCAGCAGTTTGATCAGAGTGCTCTTTCCAGCCCCATTTTCACCCATAAGCGCATGCACTTCACCGGAAAACAAATCCAATTCAACATCGGCCAGCGCAGAGACGCCAGCAAACGCCTTGGAGGCTTTGCGGATTTTGAGATGAGTCATGGGAAGAATGAAAGATACTGCAGCGGGTCACAAACACCCGCTGCAGTGTCGTTACTTATTGGCCAACATTTGCTTTTGTGATGAGGACGGTAGGAACGTAAATAACAGACTCTTTGATTTCGTCACCTTTCACAGCACGTATCACTGTATTTGCAGCAGCTTTGCCAATTCCCAGAAAATCTTGAGCAACAGACGCTTCAAAATTGCCCCCAGCTGCTATCGCATCACGTGCCTGCGGATTGGCGTCGATGCCGACAATCACAATGCCTTCTCCACCACGGCCCGCATCTTCAATGGCTTGCAATGCGCCAAGGGCTGGTTGGTCCCAAGCGGCCCAAACCGCAGCAATACTACCTGGCTCTGGATTGGCGGCAAGAATGGCTTCCATTTTTGCACGGCTGTCTGCAATACCACCATCCTGAACATCAGGAGTTACGCGATCAGAGACCTCAATGTCCGGAAAGTTTCCAAAAACAGCATCCGCGACCACACCTCGAATTTGCACCGGAGGAAACGCATCAAACACGAACATGACCACCTTGCCCTTACCCCCAATGCGGTTGGCAACATAAACGGAAGTTTCTGCCGCCATGGCGTAACCATTAGATGTGATATTTGTTGCAAGAAGTGGGCTCGCGCCACTGTCCATGCCTATGACAGGAATACCTGCTTCCTTTGCAACCTCTAGACCAGCAGCAACTTGCTCTGGGTCTACATTGATGACGATTGCGTCAACTTTCGTTGCCACAGCATCTTCAATACGGCTGATAACAGCAGCAACGTCGCCGGCCGTATCAATCACATTCGTTGTAAGTCCAAGTTTACTGCCTTCTACCTCAAAGCCTTCTACAAACATCTGCGTTCCGGGTTGCGCCAGATACGGCGTAACAACAGTTACGTTTTGCGCCAAAGCAGGCACTGCCAACAAGGTCGCTCCAACAACGGCAGCGGCCAAAGATTTTACATGAAACATAGTTTCTCCCAATATTGTTCAATTGTGCTTTAAAGCGCCGGACGGTCGCTCGAATTTCCCTGTTATATTTTCAAAGGAGTTTCAGACATTGAAGAACAAAAGAAAAGAGGGTTAAGTTGCTTTTGTCTACATTGATCCAACTGAAAGAAATTCCTCGTTCAGGCCCTCGTTCACATCAATAGCTTTCACGTAAATCTCAAATAACGCGTCGTAGCGATCTTCGAGAGATTTATCTGGTTCATAGTAAGCGTCGAAAGCACTGATTTGCGCAAACGCATCATCTAGGTTTGAATAAAGCCCTACAGCGCAAGCAGCGATACCAACAGCGCCTAGAATACCCGGATCCTTGACTGCAAGACGTTGCAGTTTGCGGCCAAGAATATTTGACCTGATCTGGTTCCAGATGTCAGATTGAAAGCCTCCACCTCCTACAGTTATCACCTCATTTTTTGTATTTGAGGATGTTTCCAAAGCCGACAACAGTAAACGCACAGAGAACGCAACGCCTTCATAGACAGAGCGTGCCAAATCCGTGTTGTTGGTCTCTTGATCGAGACCCAAAAATAATCCGCGCGCATGCGCTTTCCAAATGGGCGCTCTTTCACCTTGTAAATGCGGAAGGAAAATTGGCGCAGGGCGACTGAAGTCAGAAGCCGCAGCACTGGCGGCCATCTCCTCTGGGCTTTGATCAGTAAGTTTACAAAACCAAAGTTTGGCCGCACCTCCAGCTTGCGTCGGCCCAGCATGGATGCGTACCCCCTCGCACTCGGGAAACACAATCACACCCGGAGTCGGTGTTACAGACCGCGCATTGATGCCTAAAATTTCGCTTGTCCCACTTAAATAAGATGTGGTGCCTTGCTGCGCATTGCCGCAACCAACCAAGCCAGTCCAACCATCCATTGTGCAGTTGGCAACCTGGATGCCGGTTGCTGATCCGCTTTGAACGTTACCGACAATCGATGTAATCCCTTTAATCACGCCAAGTTTTTCAGACGCTCCAGGAACCAACTCCAATACTTCCGGAATGTATCGCAAATGCTGGTCAACCAGCCCGATATTCGACAAAGCATCTGTGGTTGCCTCGCCCGTTAGTTTAAAAATACAATAGTCCTTAGGCAGCATCACCCAAGCGGTTTTTTCCCAAACATCCGGGCGATGACGAGAGACCCAGAGCATACGGGATAGGGCATGGCTGGCATCAATTGGCATCGGCGCACCCCACCAGGCAATCCTCTGAGCTTCCGAAACCTTGGCATCCAGCTCTGCCGCTTCATCATGCGCACGGCTATCTTGCCAAACAATGGCGGGTTCAAGAACCTCACCGTTTTTGTCTATGAAGACGTGTGTATTGACTTGTGAACACAGACCAATGGCAGCGACATTTAACATTTGCGGAGCAAATTTGGCGAATGCAAAGTCTATTGCTTTGAGCCAGTCATTTGGGTCCTGTTCAACGCGAACACCGCCTGAGCGTGAGGTTGGATAGGGCTGTGACACATAGTCCAGAGTCCGCCCCGTTTGGTCCATCAAACCCGCTTTGACACTCGTTGTTCCAACATCAATCCCAATGATCAATTCGCCCGCCATGCCATCACTTTCAAATTGTTTGCACCTGATCAAAACTAGAAAAACAGCTTCGTTTATGGATGACAAGGGTTGGAGAATGCGATCGTTTTTACTAGCTGGAATGCGCCGTAAAAACCATTGAAGCAACACCTACAAGGCCAGAGGAGCTTTCGAGTGTTGCTGGAACGATAGGAACATCTCTGAACGGTGGCATTGCACATTTGGTAACATGGCGCGAAATTCCGGGTTCAAGCATGTCAAAATCTTTCGCCATTCCGCCCCCAAGTATCACAATGTCGGGGCTGTAAAGGTGCAGAAGGTTGGTAATACCGATTCCAAGAAATTCAGCTTCCTGATCCACCAATTCAACCGCGTATTTCGCGCCTCGGCGAGCATCATCAAAGATGGATTTCGCAGATGTCACTACACCATCTTCATTTCGAACTTCATTGGCTCGTGCTGTGAACGCTGTACCAGACGCATATGCTTCCCAGCAGCCCTTGTTGCCGCATGGGCAAAGTACGCCATCAGCAACAATTGTCATATGGCCAATATGGCCAGCCATTCCCTTCCTGCCGTGAAGTATCTGCCCATCTGCCACCACGCCGCCGCCAATGCCCGTGCTGATAGTCACGTAAACCAGATTTTCCTGCCCCTGCCCGGCACCATGTTTCCACTCACCTTGCGCCGCAGCAATACCATCATTTTCAACCTGTACGTCCCATGGGAGACCATCAGACAGCAATTGACCGATTGGCAGGTCAGAAAACCCATTTATTGTAGGAGTTGATAAGGCAATACCAGACTGCGCGTCCAATGGGCCGGGCGCGCACAATCCGACACCAAGCACAGATGCAGCCGACACCTTTCCTGCCAACGTGCCAATCATCTCCCGAATTTGCTCTAACACAACATGTCCACCGGATGATGCATGCGTATTTTCAATCAATTGCGAATGTACTGTCGCATCCTTGGCAACCAACGCAGCCCGCACTTGCGTACCACCTAAATCAACTGCAATGGCCAGCGAGCCAGACATGATCAGGTTTGGGCCAATTTGCGAAGCCATGTCATTCGCTCGCTTAGGTCTGACGCGCCAAACGCGAGAGAACCCATAACAACGGTTTCAGCACCCGCGCTCACCAATTGTGGAACCGTATGCTCACGTATTCCCCCATCTGCCGCCAAGACAATACGCAGGTTAAGATTTGCTTTTTCAATAATCATTCTGGCTTCCTGCAAACGATTAAATGCGTTTGCATCCAAACCTTGACCTTTCACACCAATGGCCGTGCCCAACAAAGTCACAAACCGCAATCGGTCGACATATTCGGCAATACCAGAAACTGGTGTTTCAACCCTCAAAACCATGCCTGCGGCAACTCTTGCGGCGTCCAATAAATCGAAAGCCTTACCTGCCAGCGCTTTATTTTCAAGATGGAAGCTAATGAGATCGGAACCAGCTTCGATAAATTGTTCGATTTGAGACAAAAGCACACCATCATCGACCATGAGATGGACGTGGATTGGCTTGTCGGTCAAATTTCGCATCGCGGAAACCAAATCCGGGAAGAAAAGAAATGCAGGCGCAAACACGCCATCTGCGACATCGACATGAAGGATGTCCGCATGATCCTGAATACGTGTCAATTCTGCAGCCAAATTGGCAAGGTTCGCTGACCACATAGAAAACTCTGCGATGGTGTGCGTACTCGGAAGAGTTTCAATCCAATTTGAGGCCGGTTTAGGCATTACGAAAACTCCCGAAGAAAGCTTGAAATAACGGTTTGAAATTCAGCGGTATAGGCAGTCAAATCATGCGACTTTGACGTGATTTCCACAAGCATTGCATTGGGAATGAGTTTTGCCAACTGAGCCGCATAACTCATGGGATGAACAACATCTTCCTGTGTACCAACAATAAGCGTAGGTACCTTGATTTGACCCAATTCCTCTTTGCTCACACCCGGCCCATCATCGGAAATGCGCGTCAGCAGATCACTTGTGACAAGCCTTGGCTTTCGGTCAAAAAAAGCCAACAGCCCTTTATAATTATCGGGCGAAATCCTGGACAATTCCACAGCCTCTGGCAGCGCAATAAACTCAGCGCGTGCATCATCGCCGCTCATAGCAGACAGCAATGCGCCGATTTTGGCCATATATTTCATATTGCCCGGTGCCTTTTCACAAACCCAGGCTGGTCGGCCTAATATCAACCCGCTCACCAACTCTGGATGTTTGACGGTCATGCGCAATGAGATTGCCGCTCCCATCGATATTCCGCCCATAACAAAGCGACTGAACCCCGCTCGCGCCGCCATCTCAATCACATCATCGGCAAAGGTGGAAATGGACAGGTGTTCCGGTTTACCGGCTTCGGACTGTCCGTGGCCCCGACACTCAAGCGTCATGAGCTGGCAGTTTACATCTTGGGGGAAAACAGCTTCAATTTGCATATGGTCGCCGCAAAGGCCGTGTTGGAAAACAACCGGTAGCTCACCGCTTCCACTGGAATAGGTGGCAAGTTGAACACCATCCAGAAGTAATGGAGAATAGACGCTCATATCACTCCCACTTCCCGCAATTTTTCCGTTAAAAACACTGACACTTTCGATGCTTCATTAGCTTTCAGACCGTGAGCAACCAGTGGGCCTTTAAAGCCGGTTTCATGTAAGCGTCTCAGATAATGAGTATAGTCCAAAATACCCATGCCAGCGGTCGCAAATTCTCCATCCGAAAAGCGATCTTTCGCGTGAGCCATTGTGAGATCTGGTGCCAGCAAATCTATCCCGCGTGACACAATATCTCGTTGAATGCTGAGTGATGTTTTTTCAAAAAGATTCGCAGGGTCGAATATAATTTTTAGGCGATCACTCTGGAGTTCATCCAGCAAATGTTTCGCCTTAACTGCGGAGTCTACAACATTGGCCAACTCCGGCTCGATCCCCAGATCCAGTTTATTGTCTTCGGCAATCTGCAGAGCGACCTCCATTGAGGACAATAAATCGTTCCAAGCTTCCGAACTGACATTATCTCTATGTTTGCTCCACTGGTCTTCTGCGTTACGCGTGCCAGTACAAAGGGTCAAAAGCTTGATACCCATTTTCTGGGCCGCCGATGCAATAACCTCCAGTTTTTTATGACCTTCATTTCTGATCGTGAGATCAGGGTGTATCATGTTGTAGGTGGCGGAAATGGCACACAGATCGACATTGCTATCCAGCGCAGCATCCCGAATTATTGTGCAATCTGAGCCACTGATTACGGCTGGCATAGAGGCCATGCCAGAGCATGCCATATTGTATTGCGCGACAGGAAATCCTGCATCAAAACACTGTTTTAGAACTGTATTTGGTTGATCTCCAGAGAACGTTTTTGCAAAAATCCCGAGCTTCATCAAACAAGCCCGGAGACATCAATCAAATTCACGGCCTGGCCCGTTTCGACAGATCTGGCGATCGCCACCATGGCGCGCACGGAAGCAACGCCATCAGCGGCAGTGGCACCAGTCATGGGTTTGTTGTTCAAAATTGTATCCGCGAACGCTTCTAACTGCCTACGGTAAAAATGCCCGTCTTCCCCGAGCGGTCGGAAGGTCCCGCCATCTGCCTCCCGAAAAATCTCCACATCACTCGATTTATAGTACCAGGGGTTATAGGTCTTGCCGATAACGCTCCCGTTTTCACCGTATATTTGAAAACCCTCATGCCAATCCATGCGTACAGCAACCGTCAAATCCAAATGTCCAAGAGCCCCATTTGCAAACTCAACATCTACAAACCAACAATGCGCGCCCTTTGCGTCAGAAAGCCGAGCGTTGACAGAAACAATATCACCACCAAAGTAGCGTGCGGTATCGACCAGATGACTGCCATGAGCGAGCATGTAATATCGTTTCAAATCAGCTTTTGGATTCTCTTTTGGCTTAAGCGCATTGGCACTGGAAACAATAAGCGGCTGAACTGCATCTGTCATCGGATACCGATGCGTGGAGTCGCAGTACCAGGCTTTCAGCGCGATTAAATTGCCCATATCGCCATCTATGAAATTCTTAGCTTCCTGCAAACCGGTATCAAACCGCTTCATGTGGCCAATTTGCAAGACACGACGGGCTGTCTTTGCCACTTTTTCCAGCTGCTCAGCTTCCTCTACAGATAAGGCTATAGGTTTTTCACACAGGACATGTTTGCCAGCCTGCAGCGCGCGTATGGACATGGGCACGTGAAAGGCATCTGCGGTCGCAATAATCACAGCATCAAGGTTTGGGTCGGACAACATTTTGTCATAGTCGGCGAAACTCTTGTCAGGCGCGTGAGTGATTGCCATGCGCTTGCGTAAATCATCTGCCAAATCACAAATGGCATACAGCTTAGCATTACGTGCCTTTGTGCAACTTTCAAAATGCGCAGATTGGGCGATTTGCCCACATCCCAGTACACCCACATTCAATATAGAATCTTCACTCATCGCCATTTACCGGAAATCCTTGCTGCTTTCAAAGCATAGGTCGAAATGTCGTGGGAAGCCAAACAGCTTTTCACGTTGACACAACTTAAATTCCGGAGAAAAGCGAGCGCATTTATCGGTCGAGAAATTCAACTTCTACAAATGCACATTCAAAGTCATTTGCGTTGATAACATTATGTTCCACGCCCGCATTGCGAAAATATGGAACACCATTCTTCAGCTCTGCAGTCTTTGAAACATTACCTGGCTCTTCAAGCCGCAATGCTCCATCGAAAAGCGGCACCACCACATAGTCATATTGGTGGCGGTGCCAGCCTGTATCGTCACCATGTTTGGAAAAACGCCATTCGGTAACCCGCGTACGATCATTCTCAATGAGAACTGTTCCGGTTGCGGCTCCTGGCGTATTTCCCTCGCACATTGTGTTTAACCACGCTTCAGGAAGCGCCAAGCCATTGGCAAAACAGCTGCTGCGAGAACAATTTTAAACGCAGCACCCGGTAGGAAAGGATACATACCAAGCTGAAGAATTGGCTCATCCCAGCCAATCACAGAACCGAGCCACAACAGGCCAAATCCGAAGATGATCGCTGTGCCAATTGTCATGGCAAGCAATGTCGTTGCAACGTTTCTATCCCAACCTTTTTGGCCAAGAAATCCGACAACCACTGCAGAAACCACAAATCCAAGTAGATAGCCGCCTGTTGGTCCCACCATGTAAGCAAGGCCAATTCCGCGTTCTGGTGAATTGGCAAATACCGGAAGGCCCAACGCACCTTCTGCCAGATATAGCAGAACCGTCGCCGCGCCCAAACGCCAACCAAACGCCATTCCGATGACCAGAACCATGAATGTCTGCATTGTCATTGGTACGGGATAAAAAGGAACCTGAATTTTTGCAGAAACCCAAAGCGCCAGAGATCCCACCACAGCAAGGGCAACATTTCTCAGAACTTTATTGTCAGCGTTCCAGACCGTATCTACCAAAGTTGGTTGAGCGGTCATATTTGAAACGTTCATAGCTTTCTCTCCATTTTGAAGACGGATCAGGCGATGGCCTGCCGAATTGCGTTCATTGTGTTGGCGCGGTCACGTCGCGCCATCAGTGCTGTTTCCATATCCACACGAACAAATTGCGTCGGTGTATTGGGTTGCAACTGTCCTATTAAATCCATATCAGCGGAAATTACAGTCCCAATCATGAAATATCCACCTCCCGATACCGCATCGCGATGCAAAACGATAGGTTCAGTTCCGCTTGGCACTTGCACAGAGCCGTATGGATAGCACGCATCCGTTATGTTTGAAGGGTCTGCGCCCGCGCCGAATGGCGGCTCGCGGTCAACAAACTCAAGTTTCTTACCACCCTGAAAACGATAGCCCATACGGTCAGCTTCATTGGCAACTTTCCAGGAACTTTCAAAAAAGTCTGTTTGGGCAGCCTCCGTGATTCTGTGCCAGTAGAGCCCCGGTAAAACTCGCAATTCCGCCGGACTTCCGGGTACTCGGCGCAATTTTTCAGGGACAGTTGCTCCTTCTTTGGAGTTTTTTGCTATCTGACCAAGAGGTAACTCATCACCCGGCTGAATAGCACGACCATCGACACCACCCAACGCACCAATGGCGTAGGTTGATCTGCTGCCCAAAGCCGTTGGCGTGTTTATGCCACCTGAAATAGCAATGTAGGCCCTGGCGCCGGCTTGCAGAAAATCAAACGACAAAACCTGACCTGCGTTCACTTTGAAAGCGGTCCAAGGTTCTTTAAGTTCGCCATCCACCTTTGGAGGCAAGTGCGCACCACATACGGCGACCATTGCATCTTCGGTAAATTCCAGTTCAGGCCCCATAAACACAGCTTCCAGGCCCGCAGCACCTTCGTCATTGCCAACGAGAAGGTTTGCAGCGCGAAGGGCAAGGCGATCCATCGCGCCCCCAATGGGTATACCCAAATGATAGTAGCCCGGCCGCCCGAGATCCTGAATGCTAGTCAGAATACCTGCTGAAATGACATTAATCGGCATAAAGAGCCTCCATCAGTTTCCCGTTCGTGCCATCAATATCCGCATTGAAATCTTCCAAAGAGAATTTCACACTCTTGATACGGGGCGCATAGGTTCCTGCCTGAACTTCGGCAACAGCAACGTCATATTCTTCACGGTTGATTGGCTTCCATTTGACGATATCTCCCGGTTTGAAAAACACCATGAAGTCTTCCAGGTATGAGACCGTTTGCTCAGGATCGAAAATCGGCATCGGGGTAATGCCAAACATTTGATAGCCGCCGGCCCCCCGCACTGAGTAAATGCAGGAGAACGAACCGCCATAACCTACTGTCAGCTTCGGCGTATCTGTGCGCGGTCGCAGATATTTGGGCACCTGTATCTGACGCTCGCGATCAACCATCTGATAAAGAAACGGCAAGCCCGATACGAAACCAACCATGGAAACAAACCAGGGCGCGCCTGAGTGCGCCTTGATGAAGTCTGGAACACTGTCATAACCATTAATAGATGCAGCATATTCAATATCGGTTGCATCCGGGTTCTGATGGCGCTCACGAAAACGCATCAAGGTTTCATGGGTCCACGGGTCCTGATAGTAAACCGGAATTTCTATGATCCGCGTATCAAGAACTGCATCTCCGCTATCCGCCGTCGCCTCAAGTCGCTTAAGCTCAGCCATCAAATCGTCGGGGTGAATCTCATCGGGATTAAACTTGATCTGATAAGATGCATTCGCGGGGCAAATCTCGGTCACGCCTTTAATATTGGCATCACGGACAGCATTGGTCATTGAGAGGCTTACAAAGAATGCCTCAAGCGACATCGCCTCGTCGACTTCCACGAAAATATGCTCATCACCGCCAAATGTGTATCGGCTACTCATGGGCGCCTCCCTTTTGTTTGATGAGATTCAAATTATCTTCCAACCATGGCTCCAGCCATCGGGTGTGTACTGCGCTCTGTTTCAGCTCATCACTCTCCAACAGCGCCTCAAACAATGGAGCGGTTGTGGGCAAACCGTCGATCTTCAACTCAGACAAAGCTCTGGAAAGCCGAACAAGTGCACGATCGCGATCTTCCGCCCAGACAATCAGCTTGCCAAGCAGTGAATCATAGAATGGAGGGATCGTGTATCCGTTATAGAGCATGTGGTCGAAACGCGTGCCCGGCCCACCGGGAACTGCCAGTTCGCTGACAGTTCCGGGAAACGGCATAAAATTATTGGATGGGTCTTCAGCGTTCAGCCGCACTTCAATGGCGTGACCGGACATTGTTATGTCCTCCTGCCTCACTCTCAAGCTTTGACCACCCGCGATTGCAATCATCTCAGCGACCAGATCGGCGCCAGATATCATTTCGGTGACCGGATGCTCCACCTGGATGCGGGTATTCATTTCAATGAAATAAAACGCACCTGTTTCATCATCATAAAGAAATTCAATTGTGCCAGCACCTTGATAGTTGACTGCTTCCGCAAGCGACACTGCAGCTGCACACAATTCATCTCTGGCTTTGTCAGACAGCACAATGCTTGGTGCTTCTTCCCAGACTTTTTGACGACGGCGCTGGAGTGAACATTCTCGTTCGAAGAAGTGAACGACATTCTCCCCGTCACCTAAAATCTGAACTTCAATGTGTCGAGCTTTGGTAATGACCTTTTCAATATAAATCCCACCATCGCCGAAAGCTGCTTTCGCTTCTGAGGATGCTTGAGGTGCAAGCTTATGAAATTCCTCAGCAGTATCAGCAATTCGAATACCGCGACCACCGCCACCGGCCGCTGCTTTGATCATCACCGGAAAACCGATTTCTAACGCAAGCGAAGCCGCCGCCTCCATATCCTCGATGAGGCCATCACTGCCAGGCACGGTCGGCACTCCAGCCTTCATGGCCTCCTGACGCGCCGCGGCCTTATCGCCCATCAAGCGGATAGTATCGCCACTTGGACCGACAAATAACAGTCCCTCCGCGCTTACAGCGTCTGAAAAATCTGCATTCTCAGCAAGGAACCCATAACCTGGATGAACCGCATCTGCACCAGATGATGCAGCAGCATTGAGTATTGCTGAGACATTCAAATATGATTTCGCGGCCTGGGGCGGGCCAATATTTACCGCTTCATCAGCCAATTTCACGGCGAGGCTGTCAGCATCCGCATCGCTGTACACCTGAACTGTCTGAACTCCCAGATCACGCGCTGCACGGATGATACGAACCGCGATTTCCCCGCGATTTGCAACAAGCAGTTTTTTGATTGAACCGGCTCTCATGAAAGGTCTATTCCAATTCCGCGATACATTGGCCAGCCATTACTGGTTCGCTGTCCTCAATTGGGAACGCAACGATCTTGCCATCAGCATCAGCTTTGACTTCATGAAAGCTTTTCATGACTTCCACCAACCCAATCGTATCGCCCTTTGCAACCTTGTCGCCAACGTCCTTGAAAGCTGGCTGATCCGGGGCTGGTTTTCGATAAAACGTTCCGGGGATGGGTGACTTCACCTCATGATTTGCCATGCATTTGCTCCTTAAATTTTTATATCCGGCCGTCACGCAGCCCGTAGTGGTTTGAAGGCCTCAAAAACGGCCTTGGCAATTTCAACAGCATTCGGCGTATCAGAGTGAATGCAAACCGTTTGTGCGCTGGTCTCCATTTTCTTGCCGCTAATCGTTTCAAAGATACCATCACGTACAGCCAGCACGGCTCGTGAAGCTGCAATTTCGGGTGCCACGGCAGCGTGTTCACGGGTTATGATAAGCGTACCCGCATCATCATAATTGAGATCGGCAAAAAATTCGGCCTGAAACGCAATACCTCGCGCCGTATAAATCTCTTCATGAAGCGTACCGGCCAAGCCCAAGATAGGTACCTTGTAAGCTTCAGCAGCATCTGCAACCGCATGTGCGATATGCTCGTGTTTAGCAGCCATTCCGTAAAGTGAGCCGTGAGGTTTAAGATGGCTCATTGGCAGATCCGCAAGGTCAAGAAACGCCTTAAGGGCACCGATCTGGTAGAGAATGATATTTGTCATCTCTACCCGGTCAATCTTCATCTCTCGACGTCCGAAGCCAGCTAAATCCGGCAGGGAAAAGTGTGCGCCAACTTTTACATTGTGCTGCTTGGCCAAAGCCACAGTTTGACGCATGTGGTTTGGGTCAGAGCCATGAAAACCGCAAGCAACATTCGCTTGCGTGATAAAAGGCATCACACCTTCATCATCACCCATTTTATAGAGGCCGAAGCTCTCACCCATATCGCAATTGATATCAGCATCCATGAGATTGTCCCCTTAGTCTTTGAGCGATGCGACATAGCGCAACCGCACCTGATCGGCGATCACCGCCAAAATGAGAAGAGAGCCCAGCACCACTGTCTGCAAATAGGATTCAATACGCGCCAAGTTCATACCGTTTTGAACCAAACCAATGAACAAAGCCCCCAGGACAACATTTTCCAACCGTCCAACGCCGCCGCGCAAACTAACCCCGGCAATGACACAAGCCGCGATAGATTCTAGCGGCAGGGATGCGCCAATATTAGCCTCGCCAGTGTCCAGCCTTGCGGTTAAGAGCATGCCAGCAATTGCAGCAAAAAAAGCGCACAGGACATATGTGAACAGAAGCGTTGCCTTGGTATTGATACCTGACAGTGACGCCGCCTTTAAGTTGCCACCAACTGCGTAAAAATAACGCCCAAATGGTGTTCGATACATGAAGACAAATAGCACCACAATCAGCAGTCCGGTGATGTAAACAGGTGTAGGCACACCGAATAATGCACCGAACCCGAAAATGTCACCGAACGCCTGAGGCATCCCATAAACCGGAACACCGCCGGTCAGGTACAAGGCAATTCCGAAGCCAACAGATGCCATGCCAAGCGACATCATAAATGGGGATACATTAAAGAATGCAACGCCGACCCCGTTGACGACACCAATCGTTGTGCCAGCCAAAGCACCTGCAACACATCCGAGAAATATCGCCAGACCAACAGCATCCGGGAAGGCGGAGAATACAGCAGCCATCGCCATCGCACCAACAACGGAACTCAATGCCACAATGGTACCAACCGACAAGTCAAACCCACCTGTTAAAAGCGCCAGCATTTGCCCCATCGACACAATCATCAGGTAAACTGATTGGCGCAGGACATTCGTCAAATTGCGCACGGTCAGGAAATTGTCGGACATGAGCGTGAAGACGACAATCGCAATTACAAGCAAAAACGGAAGAATGCCCAACCGCACAAAAAGACGCTTGAGAAAGATTCCCGCGCCTCCACTGTTTGAAAGTGTTTGGTCAACCACTATGCGGCCTCCTTTTCAAAGAAGTTCGCAAGCACATTGGTTTCATTTAGATCCTCGCCACCCAATTCGGCCTGCACTACACCGCGGTAGAAAACATAAGCCCTATTTGTCAGATTCAGTATTTCCGGGAGATCAGACGAGATGAGGATTATGGCAACACCACGCTCAGCCAGACTGGCAATGAATTCATAGATTGCTGCGCGCGTTCCAACATCCACGCCAACAGTCGGTTCATCAAATGCGATCAGTTTATAGTCGCGGGTCAAACTCCGCGCCAGCATCGCCTTTTGCTGATTTCCACCGGAAAAATGATCCACGGCGCGCTCTATGCGACGCGGAGACAGATTGAGTTTGTCAGCCAATTCTTCAACAGCCGAACGTTCACCTTTGCGATCCAGAAAGAGCCCATTGGAAAATGGCTTTGTGTTGAGAGACGATAATGCCATGTTTTCGCGAACGGATCGCATCATCATCAAACCCTCACGCCGGCGGTCCGATGGTAGATAAAGGAAACCATTCTCTATGTGGTGTCCAGGTGTTCGTCCGGTCACCTCTTCGTCGAAAAACAGCACGCTTCCCAATGAAATATCACCAGCCCCGAAACAGGCCTGCATTATCTCCGATTTACCAGATCCAACCAGACCGGCAAGACCCAGTATCTCACCAGTGCGAACATGTATCGCAGCGCCTCGTACAGCTTCATCAGTCGTAGTCAGGTTGTTTGTTTTGAGAACAACGCTACCGGGTTCCGGCAAGTTCAACTGAGGAAAAATTGCGCCAACCACGCGGCCCGTCATGAGCTGAACAAGGTCTTCTTCCGAAGCCGACTGCGCATCCACAGTATCAATATACCGACCGTCACGAAGAACGGTTATCCTATCTCCAACCCGGCGAATTTCCGCCATGCGGTGCGTTATATAAATGATGCCAATTCCACGCTCTTTCAGCTTTGCAACCAATTTGAAAAGCTGGTCTGTCTCGTGGTCCGTGAGCGAAGCGGTCGGCTCATCCAGAATAAGAATAGATAAATCAGATCGAAAAGCCTTGGCGATTTCCACCATCTGTTGTTCTGCACGTGTAAGATGGTCAACACGACGTCCGGGATCTAAATCAAAATCCAATTCGTCCAGTATCTTTTGGGTCTCTTGACGGATGAGTTTTCGGCTCAAAAACCCGCCAGACGTGGGTTCCGCCCCAAGGAACATATTCTCTTCAACGCTCATTTGCGGGATGAGAGAAAATTCCTGAAACACAGCGGAGATACCAAAATCCCGCGCTTCATGTACCGATGTCAATTCGACGGGTTTGCCGTCCACATACACAGAACCTGATGAGGGTTGATTAGCGCCTGCGAGAATTGAAATCAAAGTGGATTTGCCAGCTCCGTTCTCGCCAAACAGCACATGCACTTCGCCTGCCAGCAGCTCGAAATCGATGCCATCAAGAGCCCGCACACCGGGGTAGTCTTTGGTTACCTGCCGGGTTTCCAGCAGGACCTTCCCATCAGGGGAATGGGAAGGTTGATGCGCGGGCTTTGAGGGAGAAGACATCTAGGCGTCTATCCTGCTCTGTCTTATTCGACTGAGAAGACCGGACGAAAGCCATCTGGTGCAAGTGTGGAGGTTGCATCAAAGTTTGAGTGATTGTCTTGCGTGACCACGGTTAGCGCAGGGCCCACATGTTTTTGGTAATCCTTGCCTTCAAGAATACGAACTGCCTGATCAATCGCAATGCGACCCTGAACAACAGTTGAGTCAGTTGGGGCGGCAAGAATTTGTCCTCGTGCAATGCCACGATCTACACCAGGCGTGTAGTAGTAAGAGACAATTTTAACCTGATCTGTCAGTCCACGTGACCGCAGAATTGGAACAGCCGCTTCTGCAGTTACTGCTGTTCCAACAATATAGCTGAGATCTGGATGCGCTTCCAAAGTATCCTCAACCAGCTTTGCCTGAGCTTCCTTGCCAGTGTCACCATATTTGGTCTCAACGAGATCAACGGCGCTGCCGGAAATTGCTCCACCAAATCCAGTATTACCTGCTTCAACCCAACCGGCACCAGCTGGTCCAGGGAACCAAGCGGTTTTCACAGCGTCTGCACCAGAAGGATGCAACTCTGCCAGGAATGCACCTGCTTTTGCGCCCATTTCTCCAAAGGAAACGAGAGATTTTGCAGAAAGTTTATCGGATGACATGCCGTTTATCACGTCAATAACTGGAATATCTTTGCCACGAATTTCACTGACAAGATTGTTCAAGCCGTCAAATGAAATCGCTCCAATAACAACCGCGTCCGCACCAGCAGAAACACAGTCTTCAATTTGAGAAATCTGATTGCTGAGCTCAGTATAACCACCCGCTTCAACAACATTGGCTTTAACACCCAAGCGCTTGGCTTCTTCGGTCACACCGAAGTTTACACCTAGCCAATAGGCATCCTTCATATGTGGGAATGAAACACAAATGTCCCATTTCTTTTCTGCCTTCTCAAGCGGCGCGTAATCCATCGATTTGCGCGGGCTTTCCATATTGAAAGGTGGGTCCCAAACCTCAACCGGATATGGATACCAACTCTCGGCTTTTGCACCTGCGCCCATTGTTACGGCGAGCGCGGCTGAAGCCGTCAAAATTCCAAGCATGCGTTTCATTTCAAGCCTCCTAAGTGCGCAGAGAGAGCCTCTGCGGCCGGCTGCCGCGTTACACGACAGATTGGCACTAGCTTAGGAATGGCATTTTGAATTTGTAAAATATGATTATAGAGGTATTAATATCAATAAAACAGAATTTACCATGGTTGTAGTGACGTGGAACTTTCCGCAAAAATTGTGAAAAACTGGCGGAAAAAACCTTTGCGAAACCTAAAGTTCTGCTCTGTCAATGAATACACCGTCCCGCCGCTGATAAGTCGGTCTGCATAAGTTTTGTGCACTATTTCGAAAAACAGAAGAATGATATCATAAAAAATGATAGAGCCCACCATTCGACAAATTCGCTATTTCATTGCGGTTGCAAATTCTGGGCAGGTTTCCAGAGCGGCAAAAGATCTCAATGTTTCACAATCAGCCGTAACGACAGCTGTTAAACAGCTGGAGGAAATTGTCAGCGCCCAATTGTTCAATCGACATTCAGGAGGGCTTACCCTCACATATGAGGGCAATATATTTCTGGACCACGCAAGACGTGTCACAGCGGCGCTAAGCGAAGCCGTCCAATCGCCTGGGCGTTTGCGAGACGATACAAAAGGCAAACTACGTATTGCGATGACTTACACGGTGGCTGGGTATTTTCTACCGCCATATATTGAGCGCTTTCAAAGAGCCTTTCCCAATGTCGAGCTGCAGCTCAAGGAAGCATCACGGAACGAAATTGAGGACGGCCTCGTTATGGGGTCATTCGATCTGGCAGTCATGCTGACATCCAACATCGTCAATCAAGAAGGGCTTGCCTACGATACGTTGATGCAGTCTCGGCGGCGTCTGTGGTTGTCTGCGCAACATCCCCTGCTGTCTCTGCCAGCAGTCACCCTGGCCGACGTTGCAGAACAGCCCTACATTATGCTGACGGTAGATGAAGCCAGCAATACAGCGCAGCGTTATTGGAACCGAACAAACTATCGGCCTAACACTACGTTCAGAACGTCCTCTGTGGAAGCTGTGCGTTCAATGGTTGCCAGCAATATGGGTGTTACGATCTTGTCCGATATGGTCTATCGACCCTGGTCACTCGATGGAAGACGTGTCGAAGTTGTGTCATTAGCGGACCGCATCCCAACCATGGATGTCGGCGTGGCGTGGGCCGCAAACGTGCAGCAAAGTGCCGCTGTTTCCGCTTTTCGAGAATTCATGTTGATCGGAGATGAACCCGGCCGCCGCATGGAAGGACCCAACAGATAGGCCTGATCGAGACAATAAGGCGCGGCTACCTTAATCCTACTGGTTATCTGGCCTCCTTTAAGAGCCTGTCACAATCGCCTGCTATTTGCTTGCCAAAATAAAGCAAACAGGGACGTAACCATGAAAAAACTACTGACCAGCATTTTTCTTTCTCTAGCACTGTCTTCCTCAGCAATTGCAGCATCCGGAAAATTGGTTGTCTACACATCACAACCAAATGCCGATGCCCAAAGAACAGTGGACGCGTTCAAAGCCAAACATCCAGATGTTGAAGTTGACTGGATTCGTGACGGAACAACAAAAATGATGGCTAGACTGCGCTCAGAATTTGCAGCCGGCGAGCCTCAGCCAGATGTTCTGTTGATTGCCGATATGGTGACAATGGAAGGCTTGAAAGCTGAAGGCCGTTTGATGGCCCACGAAGGTGCAAATATCGCAGACTATGATCCGGCGATCATGGACGACGACAAGACCTATTTTTCTACAAAACTCATCACCACAGGCATTGTCTACAATACCAACGCACCAATGAAGCCGACATCCTACATGGATCTGTTAAAAGCAGATGCAAAAGACAAGATCGCAATGCCATCTCCCTTAACATCGGGCGCGGCAACCATTCACATGGCGGCTTTGACTGCAAACGCTGAACTAAACTGGGACTTTTATGAAGGTCTGGCAGATCATGGCGCAAACCCACAAGGCGGCAATGGCGGAACTTACAAAGCGATTGCCAGCGGCGAAAAACTCTATGGTTTCGTTGTGGACTTTCTGCCTATTCGTGAAAAAGCAAAAGGCGCACCGGTAGAGTTTGTTTTCCCAAAGGAAGGTGTTTCAGCAGTTACTGAGCCAGCAGCCATTCTTTCCACGGCAAAAGACCCAGATGCGGCCAAAGCCTTCATCGATTTTCTAATTTCTCCTGAAGGTCAGCAATTGGCGTCAGACATGGGCTACATACCGGCACATCCTGCCATCGCGCTTCCGGAAGGGTTTCCGTCCCGCGACCAGATCAAATTGATTGATTTTGATCCTGCAAAAGCGCTGGCCGACGATGCCACAAACAAAAAGAAATTTCTGGATATCTTTGGCGGATAAGTTGTGAATTCATTCACAAAAAATTCCTATGGCGAGGGACTAACCCTTGCCATTTTAATTCTGGTCGCAGGATGCCTTTTTCTGTTGCCTCTTTCCATGCTGGCAAAATCCGCGTTTTCGACACCGGAAGGGATTTCTCTGAGCTCAGTTCTGGAAGCGCTTGGCAGCAAAAGTGTACAACGCGCGCTTTGGAACTCTCTGGAAAGTGGGCTCATTTCAGCCCTATTCGCTTTGCTCGTTGGCGTTGGAATTGCCTTTGCAATTGGCCTGACGAATGTCCGTTTCAAGGGCACTTTCACATTTCTCTTGCTAGTGCCCATGATGATCCCGCCGCATGTGACGGCAATTGCCTGGGTGCAGGCACTAGGTCCTTCCAGTCAGCTCTTGCAACTAGTCAATCTTGCACCGGAACCAGGCACGACCCATGCTCTTTACTCTAAAAGCGGTGTGATAGCGCTTCTGGCCATTCAGCATATGCCACTGGTCTTTCTGGTGGTACTGGCGGCTTTGCGCGCACTACCACGAGACATTGCCGAAGCCGCTCGTGTATCAGGTGCCAAACCAAATTATGTATTGCGCAAAATAATAATCCCATTGCTAAAGCCGATCTTGATTTCGGCCTACGCTCTGGCGTTTGTAGCTGCACTGGGAAACTTTGGAATTCCCGCTCTTCTCGGAATCCCTGCGAGATACACGACGCTTCCTGTTTTGATATGGCAACGACTCTCCAGCTTTGGGCCAAATGTCTTACATGAGGTCGCAGTCATCGCCGTGCTCCTATCGATCATAGCGATTGTAACCATCGCCCTTCAAATAAAACTTCTGGCAAAAACGCGCGCACCAATGATTGGTCCACCCCAGCCCCCACTCATGATCGATCTTGGAAAGAAACGCTATTTGGTCGAATTGTTTTTGAGTCTTTTGGTGCTCGCAACATTCGTCCTCCCTGCAACAGCATTAATGGCCACAGCCCTGGTTAAGACTTACGGGCTACCTCTGAATGCTGAAACACTAACCTTCAGCCATTTTGCTGAAATTCTGTTCCGACAATCCGCAACCTTGAGAGCATTTTTTAACTCCACAATTACCGCGGGTGTTGCCGGCCTTCTCATTGCACTCATGTGCGTAATTGTAGCGCATTTTCTTCATTCAAAATCTGGCAAGGGCCAGTTTGTCGGCAAGATCATTTCCACATTGGCAGAAACTACTTACGCAGTTCCCGGCCTTGTCATTTCGATCGCGTTTATACTGGTGTACATAAAGCCAATCCCATTTTTGAACATGTCAATCTACAACACATTGTTGCTCATTGGCCTAGCCTATATTTGTGCATTTTTTTCGATAGCGTTGAAGCCAATAAATGCTGCGACGGCGCAACTTGATCCAGCATTGGATGAAGCTGCCAGAGTATCAGGCGCAACTTTCGGGTTACGTCTGCGGCGCATCTTCATTCCGGCAATTGCTCCCGCCGCAGCTTCAGGTGTCATTCTTGTTTTTTTGACCGCCTATAATGAAGTGACAGTATCCGCCCTTTTGTGGTCAAGCGGCAACGAAACTATCGGAACCGCAATCTACAACTACGAAGATGGTGGCTACACAACGCTTGCATCGGCCATGTCGGCTATCACGGTCGCAGCGACTGTAGTCTTGATGTTTGCACTGGATCGCTTTGGCAGGCATTTGCCGCAAGGCGTTATTCCTTGGCGTGTCTAGTCAGATGGCAATACCCAACCGCCAAGGACTTCCAAAGAAACAGTGGAACCGACATTAAGCGGCTGCTCATGAGATATTTCAAGCGTCATGTCCGGGTTGCCCTCTAGGGCAACACTGCCCTCCCATAAGCCACCGCGGTAAACAGAGTTCGATATTTTGGCACGCAATCCATTTTCGGCAACAATACGATGGTCTTGCGGCCTGAACAGCACATTTACTACGCCTGTGTCTGTCTTTGAAGACGATTTGACTTCGATTTTCTGACTGCCAAGCTGAACAAATTTACCGGAAATGGGTAGCTTCAATATGGAACCCCGCCCTATGAAATTTGCAACCGCATCAGAGTTTGGTCGCCCATAAATATCCTGCGGTGAACCGACCTGCAGAAACCGGCCTTTTTCCATAACCGCCAGCCGGTCACCCAACGCCATGGCTTCTCGTTGATCATGAGTAATGTAGACCGTCGTCACGCCAGAACGTTTGTGGAAGTGCATCAACTCGTCTTCCATAGTCGCACGCAAATGCGGATCTAGATTGGCCAGTGGCTCATCCATCAAAATCGTACGTGCACCTCCCGCAAGGCAACGCGCAAGGGCAACGCGCTGGCGTTGACCACCTGAGAGTGCGGCGGGTCTCCGCTCTATGAATTCCGTCAGTTCAACAGTTTCAAGATGCGCAATAGCTGCCTTTTGCGCAGCTGTCTTAGACATTCCCTGCGCTTCAGCTGGAAAGGCCACATTGTCCAATACACTCATGTGCGGCCACAGTGCATAAGACTGAAATACGAAACCGACGGCACGCTCTTCTGGCGGCACATGTAGTACCGAATTGGAAACTGCCTTTCCATCAAGAACAATCGCACCACTATCCAAAGCTTCCAACCCGGAAATGAGGCGCAATAATGTGCTTTTTCCACAGCCGGAGGAACCAAGAACACAAAAGAACTCTCCAGCCGAAATTTCAATATCAACCGCGTTAACCGCAGTTTCAGCACCAAATTTCTTGGTAACACCTTTTAGAGCAATCGACATATTCAACGGTTTCCCCGGCAACGTTCTTATCAAACGTCGCGCGTACTTGGTTCATATGACGGTGATGTGAATGTATGCGCCTAAATTGAAATTGAGCTAAATCACCTGCTCGTTTGCCAGTGACTGAACATGGTGCCCTACAAAACGAGATTGGAAGGGCAATCTGGCTGCTCCAACGGCGCTGACTTTTGGCCCGATCTCCCCTTGCACCACTTCAATTCTCTCAAAATCTGAACCAGGTTTAGTCGAAAGAATACTGCAAACTTCATCAACAATTCTTGCGCTAACCTCGCTCGGAAGCAAACCCGTGACGATCATCTGATCAATTGAGACAAACTGTCTGAGATTAAGCAAGGAATGACAAAGCCTGTCCGCGCAGGCCTTTATCCATAACTGCAATGACGGCTCCAAATTGTCCCAGGTGCCATCTCGGCGCAACAAAGTATCGACCGCCTGATTGTGCTGCATGCACAATTCCTGCAACGCTGTCAGACCAACGCTGGACCTGTCTTGATGCGATGTCGCAATACCGGCGTGGATTTGATGATCCAAAACCAGACGATAGTCGTCGCCATCACCCAAAAAGCAGAACAGGTAGTTGTCCAAAGATACAGCAGCGCCAAACATGCTTTCAGCACCAGCAGCAGCTGTCACATCATTTTGAATGTAAATCTCATAACCAGTTTCACTTTGCAGGAATTGTTCAAAGTCAAACCGCGCTAATTCTTCAGACCATTGCTGCACATCCGCTGGTATGGATACACCGATACCTGCTACACGATCCGCAACCGAGGCGTCCAGAACATCTAACGCTTCGGCAATCATGCTCAAAAGAGATGATTTGACATCGTCAAGTACTAGATGCTCGTAGTTCAAGTGGGAAAAATGGCGCACTCCTCCAATGAAGTCGATCAGAACAACATCAATTCCATGCCTGTAGAGGCTGATACCAACCGAGAAAACACCGTCTGGATTGAGTGACATAGGAATTGTTGGGGGCCCCACCCTACCAGATTGCGCCTCACCACGTGAGATGAGACCGTCACGTTCAAGACCGCGCACGATGACAGAAATTGTTTGAGCAGAAAGACCGCTGATTTTCCCCATTTGCATGCGCGACATGCCATTGTTTTGCAGCAACAAAGACATAATCAAGCGCTCATTGTAGCTGCGCACACGGATCTGGTTGAGACCGCCACTACCATCCGCAATACGCAAACTGGGCGGCGGTGCGAATCTCATATCTGGCAAATCAAAAACCCTCGTATTGTCGATATTCGTGCGAACACTACTTGCTAGATGCAAGCTATACTAGGCCCAGCCGATCGCCTCAATCTCTTCCACAATAGCGTGCCCCAGTTTGGCATGTGCATCTTTATCGAGATGAAATCCATCCTCTTCGCTGGATTGCACAACAAGTCCAGCATTGAAAAAGTGTACTTCTTGCGCTTCGGCAATTCTTTCATACTCGGCCGCCAAAGCATGAGACTTCGCTTGCGCGCCTTCAAAAACGCTCTGCCATTCTTTCAAATTATCGCAGACCGGCGGTGGTGATACGATCAGTATCTCTGGAATTGCACCGTCAATCCCAGCTGGCATCGTTTTGATGTCCTGAACCAACGCCCCCACACCCATCGCGATCTCTGAGGGCGTTTTGTTAAACCGGGTTTTCAGATCATTTGTGCCCAGCATTATAATGATCAAATCCAAGGGTTTGTGGCTCATGATACAGGGACGCAAATAGCGCCTCCCATTTTTTTCATCCCCTTCAATTGGATCATCGCTCACAGTTGTGCGTCCGCTCAATCCCTCTTCAATCACAAGCCATTTTGTTCCAAGTCTTTGGCGCACAATTCCTGGCCATCGCACGTCAAACGGGTAGCGGTCATCCGGCTTGTTGGCTGTTGTTTGCCCGTAGGTATTTGAGTCACCGAAACAAAGCACAGAACGCATAAAATCTCCCCGACAGATGTTTAAATAGTGGTTTTATCTCAGCACAATTTCTAGGAAGTCGAAGCATCGACGTCAATAGTAATTCAATATGAATAATTATTGACAAGCCGTATTTTCTCGTGCTTCAAATGTGTCTGTACCGGTCAATTTGCGGAAAATGAACTCCGCACAAATGGTATTCTTTGGGAGGAAATGAAATGAGATTTGTTAAGGCGATCTGCGCCGCAATGACAATGTCAATCGCAACAATGGGCGTGACCTTACCCACAAGTGCAAATGATGATGGGCCAATTATTGCAATCAGCGGGCCACTTTCCTGGCCATTCTTTGCAGCCGTAAAACAAGGCTTTGACGATGCGTCGGAAACCTTTGGTCTGGACTACCAATATGTTGCTGTAACCGACACGGCCAACATGACAAGCGACTATCCGCGGCTCCTGCAACAAGCAATAAGCCGCAACCCACGCATGTTGCTGGTGGGCGAGTTTTTCCCAGACGGTATGGACCCGCTGATCAAGGAAGCGACCGCCGCAGGCATCCCGGTTCTAATTCATAACTCAGGCCAGACACTTTGGGAACAAAATGGTTCTATCGGCTTTATTGGGGAGGACCCATTCCAAATGGGTTACAAAGCCGGAGAAATCCATGCACGCCTTGGCGTAAAAAAGGGTCTATGTTTCAATCAAGTACCCGGAAACCCAACCGTGGAAGAGCGCTGCACAGGCTATGTTGCTGCGATGAAAGAAGCTGGTTTGGAAACCATCTATCAAACTATCGGTACCGGTGACGCAACAAACCCCCAAGCCATGACACAGGCTATCAAAGGCACCTTGCAAGCAAACAATGACATTGATGGAATTTACACGCTGAACGCTGTACCAGCCATGAGCGCTCTACGCGCTGTTGATGAAGTTGGACGAAAAGGTGAAGTGATTGTTGGCACGGCAGATTTATCCAATGAGGCCCTGGAAGCTATTAAAACAGGAGACCTGGCTTTTGCAATGGATCAACAGCCCTACCTGCAGGGATTTATGTCCATCCAGATTGCTTATCAGTTCCTGAACTTTGGCCTTCAGCCAATCGGCCATGTGAAAACCGGGCCGTTGGTTATTGACCAGTCCAACGTGGATCATACACTAGATGTGAACAAGAAACACGCTGGTGTCCGCGGCGCGTCCTGATCGTCTTAATCTCTCGTCTCTTCCCGGCTTTGTACTGGGAAGAGAATCATGCAGTTTACATAAGGCCAAAACATTCATGATGTCGTTCGTTCGAAAGCCCGAATTCGGTGCAATTGCGGCTTTTTTGCTCACCTATCTGTTCTTTACTTTTGCGACATCCGGTACAGGGTTTGTCTCTGTAAATGGCACAGCTGGTTGGCTGAACCTTGCGGCAGAGCTTGGCATTGTTGCAATCCCCGTCGGCTTATTGATGATCTCAGGCGAGTTTGATTTGTCCATCGGCTCCACCGTCGGGGCGGCCTCAATGATTGTGGCTCTTGGAACCAATCATTTCGGCGTGCCTATCTGGCCGACAATAGCATTGGCACTGATGGCCGGAATGCTGATTGGCCTTTGCAATGGCCTTGCGGTTGTTAAAACAAACTTGCCTTCCTTTATTGTCACCTTGGCCACGAACTTCATTGTCATCGGCGCTACCATGGGATTTTCCCGGTTGATTGCTAATGTTACCTCTAGCTCCATCGTATCATCTGAAAGTGCAAAACTCCTGTTTGCTGCCAGGTGGGGTCAGGCCAACATCTCGGTCTTATGGTGGGGCATTGCAACTGCAATCGGTTTTTGGGTGTTATCACGAGCGGTCTTCGGAAACTGGATTTATGCAACCGGAGGCAACCTTCAAGCTGCCAGAAGTGCCGGTGTTCCGGTCGACCGTGTTAAAATTATTCTCTTCATGGCTACCGGGTTCGCTGCCGCTTTCGTCGGCATTATGCAAGGTATCCAATGGAATTCAGGGAACTCCACCTATGGCATGGGGTACGTATTTCAAGCACCAATTGTTGTAGTCATAGGAGGCATTCTATTGACCGGCGGCTATGGTACGGTGACCGGAATTTTCTTTGGCACGGCACTGTTTGGTGTCATATCGACCGGCATTTTCTACACTGGCTGGAATACAGATTGGGTTCAGCTGTTCTTAGGGGTTCTCCTTGGCGCTGCCGTTCTTGCAAACAACTATGTGCGCCGCCTTGCGCTGACATCAAGATAGGGCCCGCCATGGCACAGACACCCATTATGGAACTGCAACAAGTTTCCAAATCCTTTGGCACAACCAAAGCCCTGACAGACGTATCCATGAAAGTAGAATCGGGGAAAATTCTCTGTCTGCTTGGCGATAATGGCGCGGGTAAATCCACACTCATCAAAGTCCTGTCCGGCTATCACCAGCCCACAAGCGGAAAACTGTTCTGGCAGGGCAATGAAACCCGTTTGCCCAACCCGCGCGAAGCTCGCCAATTGGGCATAGCAACCGTGCATCAGGATGTGGGCTCTATTCCTCTTATGACGGTTGGGCGCAATTTCTTTCTGGGTGCGGAGCCAAAAACCGGCATTTGGCCCTTCAAGCGCCTAGACACTGAAGCCGCCAATAAGATTGCGCTGGAGCAAATCAGAAAATTCGGCATTACACGTGTCAGTGACGGCAATCAGTTGGTGGGGACAATGTCTGGTGGCGAACGCCAGGTTTTGGCGATTGGCAGAGCCATGTATTTTGGTGCGGAGATGCTTATATTGGACGAACCGACGTCCGCGCTTGGCGTGAAAGAAGCCTCCTTTGTTCTGAAGCTCATGCGCCAGGCCAGAGCCAACGGCGTAGGAATTGTTTTCATTACTCACAATGCGCGTCATGCAATGGCTGTCGGTGATGAGTTCTGCGTGCTCATCCAGGGTGAAGTTGCGGCACAATTCTCGCGCGGTGACAAAACCCGCGAAGAGGTTTTAAACCTTATGGCTGGTGGTGAAGACATGACAGAACTTGAAAGCGGCTTGGAAGATATAAACTGATCTTGCACATCGGTGAACTTGCGAACAAAAGCTCTAGCTTAGCAATTTCTTGGCTGTACTTTCGTCAACAACAAGATGGGAAACATAACCGCCAGCGAGAGCTGCTTTGATGGCCAATAGTTTTTCTGGACCGCCAGCAACAAGAACACCACAGTTCAACAGCCTAAGCTCATCCAGGGAAATGCCGATCATACGTTCATCCATAGCCCCGGCAATGTGCTGGCCATACTCATCGATGAAGCGACCGCAAAGCACGCCCACCGCGCCTCGTGATTTATACCAATTAAATTCCTCTTCACTGGTAATCGAAGACCGGACGACATGGGTATTGATATCGCAATTGCCGACGGAGAATACGGTGCGGGTAAATTCTGTAAATTTCTCTAGCTGACTCTTGATAGTCGGCTCGGCGCGCAACGCGCTCGCAAGCTCCGCAGATGACAGCACCGCCGGTGTGTGGAGCGTGTTGCACTCCGCCCCCAACCTTGAGGCAATTCTAATGGCACAGGTCTCAGCTGCCGACAGCAAGGGCGTCTTCATTGAGCCTATCATCTGACAGACAGTGAGACCTTCAATCTGGCCTCGCGAAATCTCCTCTGACAGAAAATGAATGGTTTCACCCCAGGCAACACCCATCACATCATTTGGATTCAAAATGTCGAATAATGCCGCTGCCCCAACGCGCGCTACATGCCGATTAAGGTTTGCAATATGGTTTTCGCCGCTGTCGGCACCCCCCGATGTGTGATCAGCGACATAAGCGTCATTGAGGCCAAATTTCCGCTTCAAATCCTTCGACAATTTTGAGGTCGAAAATGAAGCACCGTTGATACGTATGTCGACAATGTTGTTCTCGCGCGCCAATCGCAAGTAGTTGACGACGGTTGCACGCGATACGCCCATACGCTTTGCGATCTCGTTCTGAGTGAGGCCTTCCTTGTAGTAAAGAATTGCTGCATTCGCCAACACGGCATCGTTGCGCTGTATATGACCGACATCAATTTTGTCTTTCAAATTTTGCATCAATTTCTCAAGGCCGCGTTATTGTTTTGGCAGAAAACATGAAAGGCTGGCACGTAGGTAAACGTATTCTCTACTACAGGCGTTGATATTCTCATAAAACCGCTACTCCGACACCTCACCCTTTTTCTCAAAACGTGGTGGGCAGTGTACTTTGATGGCCGGTACAGACCCATCCCATCTGTCCATTCTAACAAGAGCGGTATGAGCGATATTTGCTTGCGATAACTCTGAGCTGCCCTTGTCAATGGTCAACACATTCGGATTGCCATGAACCTCTAACAATTCGCCATCAACCAATTGCGGATCAAACCAAGCACCCGTTGCCAGGGCAACCGTATTTTTCTGTATCCCGGAGGTAAGAACTGCTGTCGCCAAACATCGCCCCCGTGGGTTGGAGAGGCAGACCGTATCCCCATCGGAAATACCGCGCACGGATGCAGTGTCTGGATGCATTGAAACGGGTTCACGGCCATGGCGCTTGTATTTTTCAGCCCATGAACCACTGTCGAGTTGGCTATGCAACTTTGCAATCGGCTGGCCGGAAATCAGATGAAGTTGATCGTCTTTTGTGGCTTGCGCACCAAGCCATTCAATAGGCTCCATCCAACTAGGGTGCTTCGGACAGTCAGCAAGATTAAGACCACCAATATGCTTTGAAACAATTTCGATTTTCCTGCTTGCGGTTTTCAGCGGGAACTTATCTGGATCACTAATGAACTGATCCAAGAAAATCCGTTCTTGGAAACTGTTCGGGCACTCGAAAAAGCCGGTGTTCCTAAACTCTGCCAAATCAGGCAACGCAAACTTATGATCGGTTGCGACTGCCTGCGCACCTGACCACAAATGCTGCAGCCAATCATGCTTGCTCATTCCGCCTGTAAACACGTCAAACGTGCCGAGCCTTTCCGCAAGGCCGGAAAACACATCATAATCATCTCGCGCATCGCCAACAGGTTCAAATAACTGATCCATCCAGACCAACGCCGGATCACGGCGATTCATCATAATATCATGGCGTTCCAAAGGTGTCGTAACCGGGAAGACTATGTCTGCTCTGCGCGCGGTTGCTGTCCACCACGGCTCATTCACAATGACCGTTTCAGGCCGTGACCAGGCATTGTCTAGACGATGCAGATCCTGCTGATGGTGGAATGGGTTTCCGCCAGACCAGTAAATCAGTTTGATATCGGGATAGCTCAGAGACGCGCCATCGTATTTGTACTCTCCGCCAGGATGCAGCAACGCATCGGTAATGCGCGCGACTGGGATAAATTTCGAGATTGGATTGTGGCCCTGTGGGACCGATGGCCAGGGATAGAGCTTGCCTGACCGGCCCACTGGGGTGGTCGAACCATACCCAAAACTAAATCCAGTTCCAGGCTTGCCAATTTGTCCGAGCATCGCGGCCAGAACCAACCCCATCCAAAGCGGTTGTTCGCCATGGTCAGCACGTTGAATGCCCCAAGCCACGGAAATCATGGTGCGTTTGCTAGCCATCTTGCTTGCGAGTTGAACAATCGCTGCAGCAGGAATTCCACAGATCGCAGAAGCCCAATCAGGTGTTTTAGGAACGCCATCCAATTTGCCTGTCAGATAGAGCTCAAACTCCTCCCACCCATGGCAATAAGAGGTCAGGAATGCAACGTCGTGCTGATTGTTCGCGTGTATCGCATGGGCCAGGCCCAACATGAGCGCCGTATCTGTGTTCGGCTTGATTGCATGCCAATCTGCATCCAGTTTTTCTGAATAGTCAGATTTCAAAGGAGAGATATTGGCAACTTGCATTCCATTCGCACGCGCTTGTTCCAACCAGCCCTCAACCTCGTGTTTTGAGGTGCCACTTGATGTAATTTGTGCGGTTCTACTTGATATCCCACCAAAGGCTATAAGCAACTCACAATGCTCGGCGACCAAAGACAGGCTGGTCATACCGTCTTGAACAGCGCGGTTTGTCATACCCAGAATATGCGGAAAAAAAACTTCTGCAGCAGCGTGGGAATAGGTATCCTTGGAATAGGTAAACCCACCAATCGTATTTAAAAAACGCCGCATTTGTGATTGTGCGTGGTGGAAGCGTCCGGCACTGGCCCAACCGTAAGATCCGGCAAAAATAGCTTCGTTTCCATGGTCACGAGAGACGCGCTGCAACTCAGCAGCCGCTAAGTCGAGCGCAACGTCCCATTCCACTTCGACAAAAGCGTCACTACACCGGTTTTTCGTATCGCGTTTGTCCAACCAACCTTTTCGGATTGCCGGTTTCTTTATTCTTGCATCGCTGCTCCGTGCTGCATCAATCCAGCCATTGGCAATAGGTGATGGATGTGGATCACTATCAAGTGGAAGGAGTTCAAGCATATCACCCTCACCTTTGGCTTGATAAGTTCCCCAATGCGCCGCTGTAAATCGCATTTATTAGAATTTCCCGTACGTTACATATGACAAAATACTTTGACATATGACAGTTGATATGTAACACGAAGTCAAATTGAATATGAGGGTGTTAGATGCAGAATGTAAAGAAAACAGAAGACATCGCTTTGGGCATTCGGCGACGCGTCTTTGAGCACTCCATGCATAACAATGGTGGGTATATGAGTCAGGCCTGTTCTGCGGCAGAACAACTGGCTTGGCTTTACAATGAAGAACTCAATCTTGGTGACCCAACACTTCCCATGGTGCCCAAGCCATTTGGAGGTGTTCCCTCTGCCGATAACACCAACTACCACACCGGTTCTGGCTACAATGGACCAGCTGAGCCGCAATATGATCGCCTTTTTATTGCACCCGCTCACTATGCGCTTGTGGCCTACGCGACCCTTATTGAGACAGGGCGCATGGCAGAAGAAGGCCTTCAAATGTTCAACAAGGATGGCTCTTCTGTTGAAATGATCGGCGCCGAGCATTCGCCAGGGATGGAAGTTCACAATGGCACTTTAGGCATTGGGTTTTCCACTGGTGCAGGCCTGGCCTATGGCCGGAAGTTGCGGGGCGACCCCGGGCGAACCTGGGTTTACATGTCCGACGGCGAAGTTCAGGAAGGACAAACTTGGGAAGCCGTTCAAGCCGCAGCGCACCATCGTATTGACAATCTGTATGCCATTATGGATGTCAATGAACAACAATGCGACGGCGCCATGGACAGCGTGATGGAAGTCGGCGATATCAAAACCAAGCTTGAAAATTTTGGTGCAGTCGTTGTTGAGATCGATGCGCATGATGTTCAGGCCATGCGTGATGCGGTGAAAGAACCTCACAAAGACAAGCCTTTGATTATCCTTGCGCGCAGTTGCCCCTTTCAAGGCATGGGCTTTTTGGAGCGCCGGTTCCCGCGTCTGCACTATGTGCGATTCAAGTCTGAGGAAGAACGCTCGGAAATGAATATATCTATCGCCAAGGAACTTGGCATCGATCCCATCGATTACGCGCATTAGGAGCAAGACAATGGTTGAAATGGTGACACGCCCCTACGCGTCTGCATTCGAAAAACACGCTCTGGCAAATCCGGATGTCCTCTGTCTATCTGCTGATCTGACATCATCTTGCGAGATTGATGGCTTTCGAGATAAACACCCAGATCAATTCCTGTCGCTAGGCATGGCCGAGCAAAATATGTTGAGTTTTGCAGGCGGCCTTGGCCTCGCTGGCTATCGCCCTTTCCTGCACACCTTCGGGGTCTTTCTCTATCGACGCCCCTATGATCAGTTGATGGCTTCCATAGCATATCCGCGCCGCAAGGTTCGACTTATGGGTTTTTTACCTGGCATCACAACACCGGGCGGCATGACACATCAGGCAATTGAAGACATCTCCGTGATGCGTTCTATTCCGAACATGACAATTCTGGAAACCGGTGACGCAACCGAAGTCGAAAGCATCTGCGAAGCAGCGGACTCCATAGATGGGCCAGTTTATTGTCGCGTGCTGCGAGGTTCCATTCCACGCCTGTTCGACACCCCAATCAAGGTTGGCGAGATGCGCGAACTTGGAAGTGGCGATGACGTGCTTGTTGTTACCTCTGGCATAACCACAGAGGAAGCCTTGCGTGCCCGCGGTGCTCTGGAGGGAGCTGGCGTCTCTGTCCGGCATCTACATCTCAATACAATCAAGCCATTTGATGAGAAGGTAATGCTGGACCACATCGCTTCCGTTAAACACGGTGTTATTACACTGGAAAACCATGTCACCGAAGGTGGCATCGGCTCGTTGCTTGCGGAAATAATGGCAGACAACGGCGTTGGCAAAAAACTCATGCGACTTGGCCTGAAAGACACCTATGCACATGGTGGCTCCAGAGCTTATCTGATGCGCTACTACGGGTTGGATGCTATTGCACTCGTAAAAGGCGCAGAAAAACTGCTCGGCCAGGAGTTTGGAATTACTGAAGAAGACTTGGATGCGGTTCGTGTTGATGCGGTTCATTCCGCAGCAAAAGCAGAAGCGCTATAAGTAAATCGAATGCGCGCTTCAAATCGTAGTGCGCATCTTAAACCCTGGCGCATAAGCCAGGCGCACACTGGTGATTGGGTTGCGCCCGTCCCATGTGGTGCGATTCACAATAAAAATTGCTGCGCCCACCCTCGCGTCTAAAATCTTTGCTTCTTCAGAATTCGCATTATCAGCGGAGAATGAAATATCACCTGTGGTGAATGGCACATTTTGAACCAGCCACTCATTCGCGCTCATTTGATGGAAATCTACCGATTCAATACCGGATACAGAATTCGGGTTTATCCAGCGATCTTCATAAAGAAACGGATTGCCATCTGACAGATGCAGAGATCTAAGATGCAGCAAGGTTGTGTCAGAACCCAGTCCAAACCTGCTCAATATCAATTTGGGTGGAACCGCCGTTTTTTGTTCGAGAACCTTATGGCTGTAGACAGCACCCCTTTGCTCGACATCAAGACGAGTAACAGAGATATCCAACGTGGCTTTCGCGACCCGGTTTAGTGCAACGCGCGTCCCCGCCTTACGCTTGCGATCCAGCATGCCCTCATCAGACAGAGCCTGCAAAGCCCGGTTTACCGTAGCACGCGCACAGCCGAATTCTTTTGCCAACGTCGCTTCATTAGGGATCATATCTCCAGGTTGCCAGATGCGCTCCGCAATGCGCCTCTCAACTTCCGTTTTTATGCCCTGCCATGAACGCGAAACGCGCATATTCAGATTCTTTCAGTCAATGAGAGGATAGTTTGCCGATAGGCGCCGACAATACTCTCTTTTTTAATATGGCAGCCTTCACGAACCAGATGTCGCCCAGCCGACCAAACGTCTGATACCATAGAATCGTCGCCACAAAAGATATAGCTGTCCAGAACTTCATCGCCATCTTTGCCCAACAGGTCAGTCATGTTGGAGTCAAGAGCGACAAGATCCGCCAAAGCGCCCACTTCAATTCGGCCACTATTGCGACCTGCCGCTTGCGCGCCACCACCTGCGGCACCCTCATATAGTACCCGTCCAGTCGATGCGTCTTTCGTCGCAAGCACAGCACGACCGTGGTCTCGAAGACGTTGCGAATATTCCAATGTACGCAACTCTTCCGACAGGGAAATTCTAATATTGGAGTCCGACCCTACACCGAAACACCCCCCGTAATTTAAATATGATTTTCCATCAAAAATACCATCACCCAAGCTGGATTCCGTTATCGGGCACAATCCGGCAACCGCTCCGCTTTTTGCAAGTTTCATGGTCTCATCTGGCTGCATTTGGGTCGCATGGATAAGGCACCAGCGTTGATCAACATCAAAATTCTCTAGCAACCACTCCATGGGGCGCTTACCCCAGGCAGCAAGCACCTCGTCAATTTCCAGAAGCTGCTCCGCAACATGCATATGTAACGGCGCATCCGGTAACAGATCAATTGCGGCTTTCAGACCATCCAAACTGACCGCACGTAGCGAATGTGGTGCAACACCTGTATTCGCATCAGAAGCTAAATGCGAAACAGCTGATTTCGCACCTTCTAGCAAAACTTCAAACCGTTCAATGTCATTACCAAATCTGATCTGCCCAGAACCCAGTGGCCTTCCATCACATCCTCCGTGTTCATAAAGAACCGGAAGCAAAGTCAGCCCAATTCCGGTGTTTGCTGCCGCCGCCGCAATCCGTTCACTAAGCTCGGCCAAATTATCATAGGGTACCCCACCCGACTGATGGTGAAGATAGTGAAATTCACCCACCGCAGCGTAGCCGGCTTCCAGCATTTCCATCTGCACAAAGGCTGCAATTGCCTCAATATCATCTGGGGTAAGCTGGTCCAGAAAACGAAACATCAGCTTTCGCCATGTCCAGAAGGAATCATGCGGATTAGGACCACGCTTTTCAGTCATCCCGGCCATAGATCGTTGAAACGCATGGGAATGAAGATTGGTTGGAGCAGGTAGCAAAATACCAACACGCTTGCCCTCTGGTTTTTCCGCTGAGCAAATATCGGAAATGTGGCCAGAGGCATCAACCTCAATGCGTAGATCTTTACGCCATCCATCACAGGTTAACGCTTGTTCGGCCCAAAGCACTTGCATGATTTCAAACCCACTTGACAGATTAATATGTGCATACATAATACCCATAAATAACTGTCGATCAAGCTCCTCTAAATTGGTTCGGCCTGTGGCGAATACGCTTTTAAGAAATGCAAACCTGGCACGGATGACTGCCGAAACAGGTGACTATGGCCTGCTTTCGAGTGGAGCCGTCGCTATGAGCGATGGGGATATCGCTTGGGTTGGTGCTGATAATGCCATTCCCGACACCTTCCTGGGATGGCAACAAACCGACCTTAAACAAAGACTTGTCACGCCTGCGCTCATTGACTGCCATACCCACATTGTACACGGCGGCAACCGTGCACGTGAGTTTGAAATGCGTCTGGAAGGTGCCAGCTATGAAGAAGTTGCACGTGCTGGCGGCGGCATCGTCTCCACGGTAAAATCAACAAGAGAGACGAGCGAAGAGGACCTGCTGGAAAGCGCATTGAAGCGTCTGGACGTTTTAATTGCGGAGGGCGTATCCACAATTGAGGTGAAATCAGGTTACGGTCTCAATCGCGACGCGGAATTGAAAATGCTACGCGTCGCAAGACAGCTTGCTCTGGAACGTCCCATAAATGTCAAAACCAGTTTTCTCGGCGCACACGCGGTGCCCGCAGAATTCTTAGGACACGCTGACAACTATATTGACGATGTTTGTATCCCTACCTTGAACGAAGCCCATGAGGCGGGATTGGTGGATGCAGTGGATGGGTTTTGCGAAGGCATCGCATTTTCACCTGCGCAGATTGAACGCGTGTTTAAACGCGCTCAGGACTTGGGCATTCCAATAAAATTGCACGCCGAACAATTATCGGATTTAGGTGGCGCAAAACTGGCAGCTCGATACAGCGCTCTGTCAGCCGATCATTTGGAATATCTCTCCGAAGAAGGCGTGTTGGCTATGTCCAAAGCCAACACAGTAGCCGTTGTGCTTCCAGGTGCGTTCTACACACTTCGTGAAACACAGATACCACCTATTGCGTTATTCAGGAAACACAACGTGCCGATGGCCATTGCTTCAGACAGCAATCCCGGCTCCTCGCCGCTAACCTCGCTGCTACTTACGATGAATATGTCATGCACATTGTTCCGCATGACACCGGAAGAAGCATTGGCTGGCGTTACGCGAAATGCAGCAAAGGCGCTAGGGCTCATCAATGCAGGCACAATTGCGGTGGGACAACGTGCAGATCTTGCAATTTGGGACGTGCAACATCCCTCTGAACTCTCCTACCGCATTGGTTACAACCCGCTTTACAAACGAATTTTCGGGGGTTTGCTATGACTAAAATGGTTTTGACACCCGGAACTGTAACCTTAGCTCAGTTGGAAGATATTTATCGATCCAATAAACATGTCGCGTTGGACAGATCTGCAAAACCAGCCATTGACGCCGCCGCACACGTCGTCGCAAAAGCTGCCAGCGGAACCGACGCAGTTTATGGTGTGAACACTGGCTTTGGGAAGCTTTCCAGCGTCAAAATCGCACTGGAAGATACTGAGCAACTTCAACGCAATTTAATCCTGTCTCATTGTTCTGGAGTTGGCGAGAAAACAGAAGCAGCAGTAACGCGCTTGATGATGGCTCTAAAGCTGTTGTCGCTGGGTCGTGGGGCTTCCGGCGTCAGATGGTCTCTGATTGAACTGCTTGAAGGCATGCTGGAACATGATGTCACTCCGATCATTCCCTCCCAAGGGTCGGTAGGGGCGTCGGGTGATCTGGCACCCTTGGCACATATGGCGGCAGTGATGATTGGCGAAGGCCAAGCGGAATATCGCGGCACAAAATTATCTGGCCGAGATGCGCTGAGTTCTGCGGGTTTGACACCTGTCATCCTGGGAGCCAAAGAAGGCCTGGCACTCATAAATGGCACCCAGTTTTCGACGGCTTACGCCTTGGTGGGGCTGTTTGATGCATGGCGGAATTCAGTCAACGCGATTGTTACCAGCACCCTCTCTACGGACGCGATTATGGGCTCCACCGCACCGTTGCGGTCAGAAATCCATGCGTTGCGCGGTCATCGCGGACAAATCGAAGTCGCAAGCGCTATGCGCGCGCTCATTGAAGGCTCAGAAATCCGCGAAAGCCACCGGGATGGCGATACGCGTGTGCAAGACCCGTACTGCATTAGGTGCCAGCCACAAGTGACAGGTGCTGCCGTTGATCTACTGCGCCAAGTTGGCAGAACGTTGGAAATCGAAGCGAATGCTGCAACCGACAACCCGCTCATATTAATGGAAACCGGTGACATTCTTTCTGGCGGCAACTTTCATGCAGAACCTGTTGCCTTTGCTGCCGATCAGATAGCACTGGCCGTTGCCGAAATTGGTGCCATTTCGCAACGCAGGACGGCACTGATGGTCGATCCAACCCTGTCGTTCGATCTGCCACCATTTCTGACACCAAATCCAGGGCTCAACTCTGGTTACATGATCGCAGAAGTCACAAGTGCGGCTTTGATGAGCGAAAACAAGCATCTGGCAAATCCTTGCTCAACGGACTCAACACCCACCAGCGCCAATCAGGAAGACCACGTCTCAATGGCAGCCCATGGCGCGCGACGGCTGACACGCATGAACGCCAATCTGTCCCGAATTCTGGGAATAGAATTGCTGTGCGCCAGCAGAGGTATTGAGTACAGAGTGCCTCTTTCTACAAGCAAACCACTGCAGCAAATCATCACGAGACTGCGGCAAGATGTTCCAACCCTTGAAGATGATCGCTATCTGGCGCCAGAACTGGAAATCGCTGCCGAGCTTGTGCAAACCAACATGCTTGTGGAAGCGTCAGGTCGCTCGCCTCTCCTTTCGATCGGAGGCCCACAATGACACCAGTAGATGTGATGTCTGGAGATGGACCAATCGTCTTGGGTTTGCCGCATACAGGAACATACGTACCACCAAGCGTAGACTTCAAACTGAATAAAAATGGTCATGAACTGGCAGACACAGACTGGAATGTGGACAAGCTGTATGAAGGGCTTTTGCCTGATGCATCAATGGTCAGAGCCAATTTCCATCGATACGTCATCGACGCCAATCGCGATCCTTCGGGCGTCAGTCTCTATCCTGGCCAGAACACAACCGGCCTATGTCCCACCACAGATTTTGACGGCCTGCCTATTTACCAGTCTGGGGCAGAACCGAATGCGGATGAAGTCGAGCGGCGGCGGCTTTCCTTCCATGCACCCTATCACGACGCATTGGAATTAGAACTTAAACGTGTTCGCGAAATCCACGGCATAGCTGTTCTGTACGACTGCCACTCGATCCGTTCAAATATACCATTTCTCTATGAGGGAAAGCTGCCAGACTTTAATATCGGCACCAATCTGGGCACAACCTGTGACCCTGGCTTTGAGGCAGAAACGTTGCGCATATGCGAAGATCAAACCCAGTTCACCCACATTGTAAACGGTAGATTTAAGGGTGGCTGGACCACAAGGCACTACGGACGCCCGGCGGAAAATATCCATGCGATTCAAATGGAATTAGCACAATCAACCTATATGGAAGAAATTGCGCCATGGAAGTACTCAGCTGAAAAAGCAGCGATCATTCGGCCCGTCCTGAAGGAAATTCTAACGGTAATTTCCAGCTTGGCACGATCGTTGAAATCGCAACCTAGCCAAAACGACATCCAACAAACTGAGGAGATATCATGACCGGTACGGAGCATAATCCGCGCCATAATTTGCGCGATATATTTCCACCAACAGGGTCGGATATCACAGCAAAATCATGGCTGACAGAAGCGCCAATGCGCATGTTGATGAACAATTTGCATCCTGATGTTGCAGAGAACCCGCATGAATTGGTGGTGTATGGCGGTATTGGCCGAGCCGCCCGCACATGGCAGGATTTTGATCGAATTGTCGCAAGCCTGAAAGAATTGGAAAGTGACGAGACACTGTTGGTGCAATCCGGCAAACCTGTTGGTGTGTTTCGCACACACGCCGATGCGCCACGAGTTCTGATTGCCAATTCCAACCTCGTGCCACATTGGGCGAATTGGGATCATTTTAACAAGCTCGATAAGGCGGGCCTTGCAATGTACGGCCAGATGACGGCCGGGTCCTGGATTTACATCGGGACACAGGGAATTGTTCAGGGCACATACGAAACATTCGTAGAAGCCGGTCGCCAACACTACCGTGGAAACCTAAAAGGCCGCTGGATTCTAACCGGCGGCCTTGGTGGTATGGGCGGTGCGCAGCCACTGGCAGCAGTGATGGCAGGCGCTTGTTGCTTAGCTGTTGAGTGCAACCCGGACAGTATCGATTTCCGCCTGCGTACAAAATATGTCGACGAAAAAGCTGAAACACTAGACGAAGCGTTAGAGATGATCGAGCGCTGGACAAAAGCAGGCGAAGCAAAGTCGGTCGGCCTTCTTGGCAATGCGGCTGATGTTTTCCCAGAGCTTGTCAAACGCGGCATCCACCCGGACATCGTGACGGATCAAACCTCCGCTCACGATCCCATCAACGGTTACCTTCCACAGGGCTGGTCTATGGCAGAGTGGCGCGAGAAACGTGAGAGCGATCCAAAGGCCGTGGAAAAAGCAGCCCGTGCGTCCATGAAAACCCACGTAAAAGCTATGGTGGACTTCTGGAACGAAGGCGTTCCAACGCTCGACTATGGAAACAATATCCGGCAGGTCGCGCTGGATGAAGGCTTGGAAAATGCATTTGCGTTCCCCGGCTTTGTTCCTGCCTATATCCGCCCTCTTTTCTGCAAGGGTATCGGACCATTCCGCTGGTGTGCCTTGTCGGGTGATCCCGAAGATATATACAAGACCGATGCCAAGGTAAAAGAACTTATCCCGGATGACCCGCACCTTCACAAATGGCTGGATATGGCGCGCGAGCGCATTTCATTTCAAGGTTTACCTGCGCGGATTTGCTGGGTTGGTCTAGGGCAGCGCCACCGCTTGGGATTGGCTTTCAATGAGATGGTGCGGACCGGCGAACTCTCCGCACCCGTTGTAATTGGCCGAGACCATTTAGACTCTGGTTCAGTCGCGTCACCAAACCGGGAAACCGAGGCCATGAAAGACGGTTCGGATGCCGTATCTGATTGGCCATTGCTCAATGCGCTTTTAAACACGGCGTCCGGCGCAACTTGGGTGTCGCTGCACCATGGCGGCGGTGTTGGCATGGGCTTCTCTCAGCATTCTGGCATGGTGATTTGCTGCGATGGCACCGAAGATGCAGATCGACGCATTGGCCGCGTTTTGTGGAATGACCCTGCCACCGGCGTGATGCGCCATGCAGATGCAGGATATGAAATCGCAGAAGGCTGTGCCCGCGAACACAATCTCAACCTCCCTGGCATTTTGGGGAACTGAGTTGTTTTTTGGGCAAATCCTTCTGCAGAAAAGTGGTCCGGATACCGGACCTGAGAAAAACACGTTTGCGCGTGACGTGAGTGGAATGCGCGCTCAAAAAGCCTTCCGGTCTTCCAAGACAGACGATAAGGCAATCCTTCCAAAGCAACAAGGGATATGAACATGAAAAGACGTGACTTTATCAAGGCAAGTGTCGTTGGTGGCGCAGCTGCTGCAACTCTTGCCACTCCGGCAATTGCACAAGACATCCGCCAATGGAAAATGGTCACAGCCTGGCCAAAAAATCTTCCGGGACCTGGTGTCGCCGCACAAATGCTGGCAGACCGCATCACCACACTTTCTGGCGGCCGCATCGAAGTTAAACTCTTTGCCGCTGGCGAATTGGTTCCTGGCCGCGGTGTTTTCGATGCCGTGTCCGAGGGCACTGCTGAATTGTACCACGCAGTTCCGGCCTATTGGGGTTCTAAATCCAAAGGCATCCTGATGTTCGGTTCACAGCCATTTGGCTTGCGTGCAGATGAGCAGTTTGGCTGGCTCGCCCATGGCGGCGCACAAGAACTTTATGACGAAATGTACGGTCGCTTTGGCTTGAAGCCGTTTCTGTGCGGTAACTCCGGCCCACAATGGCAGGGTTGGTTCCGCGAAGAAATTAAATCAGCTGAAGATCTTAAAGGCCTCAAATTCCGCACCACAGGCCTTGCATCAGAAATGTGCACCAAGCTTGGCATGGCTGTTCAAGCCATGGGCGGCCGCGACATGTTCCAGGCGCTTCAATCCGGTGCGTTGGATGCTGGCGAGTTTATCGGTCCTTGGACAGATAGTGCTCTCGGCTTCTATCAGGTGGCAAAAAACTACTACTGGCCGGGTGTTGGAGAACCTTCTTCTGCGGAAGAATGCGCAATCAACGCCAAAGTGTATGAAGAATTGCCTGACGATCTGAAGCAGGCTGTCGCCCTAGCTTGCGAAAGCCTCTACAATCCGGTTTGGACTGAATACACTACCAAACACGCACTGGCACTGGAAAAACTGGTTGCTGAGCAAGGCGTTCAGGTAAAAATGCTCCCTGAAGATGTTATCACTGCCATGGGTAAAGCTGGCGATGAAGTTATCTCCGAGTTGCGTGAAGACGAAGATGAGCTGGTAAAACGCATCGCTGAAAGCTTTGTGTCCTATCGGGCATCTATCGGCCAATATATGGTCTATGCAGATAATGGCCAGATGAACGCACGGGCTGCAGCCCTGAAGTTTTAGGCGACTACTATTGTTAATTTGCGCTGGCGCGAAAGTGCCGGCGCACGACCGTGAGGAACCTGAATTTCATGCAGGCTTGGGCAGACAGACTGGATGCGATAAACCATATCGTGGGAACCACTGTTTGCTGGGCAGCACTGCTCATGGTCATGGTCCAATTTAGCGTTGTTTTATTGCGCTACGTATTTGGCTTTAGCTTCATAGCACTCAATGAAAGCGTCCTGTATCTGCATTCAACGTTATTTATGCTCGGTGCCGGATACACACTGATGGTGAATGGCCATGTCCGGGTGGACATATTTTACGCGAAGGGCAGTGAGAAAACCCGTTCCAGAATTGATCTGTTCGGGCACCTGTTTCTGCTATTACCCTCTATGGCCGTCCTTCTTTATTGGACATGGCCATCCGTTCGAAATTCCTGGAGAATTCTGGAAGGACCGATATCTGTTGGCGGCATTCCAGCATCGTTTTTACTCAAATCACTCATACCGGGCTTCTGCATTCTTCTGATCATCGCGTCAGTTGCCTGCTTGCTGCGAGATATTATCAGGCTACGGGAGAAACACGTTTGATCCTCCCCCTTGATCTGATGATGTTCGCGGCTCTCATTGGCTGTATTTTGCTAGGTTTCCCGGTTTCATTCAGCATTTCCGGCGTCGCAGTCTTCTTTGCGTTTCTGGGTTGGATCACCGGCGCAATGGACATCAGCCTTTTGGGTGCGCTCGGACAACGTGTCTTTGGCCTGCTGACCAATGATGTACTCATTGCGATTCCACTGTTTGTTCTTATGGGTGTGGTTCTTGAAAAAAGCCGCATCGCGGAAGATCTTCTGGAAACCATGGGCCGGCTGTTTGGCGGTTTGCGCGGGGGGCTTGGGATATCTGTTGTTTTAGTTGGTGCGCTATTGGCTGCGTCTACCGGCATTGTAGGGGCAACTGTTATTGCCATGGGTCTGATCGCACTGCCAACCATGTTGCGCAGCGGTTACAATCCCAAATTCGCATCTGGCATTGTGTGCACGTCAGGCACTTTGGGACAAATCATTCCGCCATCCACACTTCTCATTATTCTGTCAGACGTTATGTCTAACGCCTTTCAGCAGGCCCAATATGAGCAAGGGAAATTCACAGTTGAGACGATCTCAGTAGGTCAGATTTTCGCAGCAGCCTTGCTGCCCGGCGTGACCCTTGTCGCAATCTATATCCTCTATGTTATCTTGCGCGCTTGGCTAGTTCCGAACGACGCACCTGCAGCGGTACAGCTGGAAAAACGGCCCTCGTCACATGAATTACTGCTGGCCATCGCGCCCCCAATTCTGCTGATTATTGCTGTGCTTGGTGCTGTGCTGGGCGGCGTTGCAACACCAACAGAGGCAGCATCGGTAGGTGCTATTGGCGCAATCCTTATGGCTGGTCAGCGCAAAGGCGGTCCAACGTGCTTAATTATAGCCGGCGCTGCGGCATTATTGTTGCTGGGTGTTGCCGCAGGGGTTGCCCCAGTTCGATTGCAACGCAACGATGTTGGAACAGGCGGAATAATACTTGGTGGTCTTTATGCTGCCATGGCGGCATTAGGGATAATCGCGATTTTAATATCCATCAGACAGGCACAGAAAGCGAAAATCCTTGCACCAGCGGTCGTGCAAACCATGACTGTCACTTCCATGATCTTCGCGACCATACTGACCGCCAGTATCTTTTCTTTGGTTTTTGTCGGCCTGGGCGGCGAAGAGCGCATTGAAGCCTTTTTGACCGAAATGCCGGGGGGGCCAATGGGCGCATTGGTGTTCTGCATGGCGCTGATCTTTGTGCTGGGTTTCTTTCTGGACTTTGTAGAAATTACAGTAATTTTGCTGCCGCTCATCACACCGGTACTAATTGTAATGGGTCACGACCCTATCTGGCTGGCCATTCTCATTGCTATCAACTTGCAGACCTCATTTCTTACGCCGCCTTTCGGCTTTTCCTTGTTCTACTTGCGAGGCGCCGCGCCGCCGGAAATCACAACAGGACAAATCTATGCCGGTGTCGCACCATTTATTGTCCTACAGGTGGTTGGAATTGCTGTGATATGGTTGATACCGTCACTTTCGAGTTGGCTGCCATCACTGCTGTTTTAGACATAGGGAAAGCGTGATAATTTTGGTTTCAGGGCCGGATTGAACGTAGAACGAGGCATAAAATTTCCACACATAAGGCCAATCGAGTCAGACACTCTCAATCGCTCCACGACCGCATCTTGAATGATATTCAGGGTCATATTGTCAGCGGGCGCTGGGCGCCAGGCCATCGCATACCATTTGAAACCGATCTGGCGGCGCAATATGGCTGCTCTCGTATGACCGCCAATAAGGTTCTCACTCAATTGAGCAGAGCTGGCCTTTTGGAACGCAAGCGCAAGCTGGGCACTTTCGTAAAGACTCCACAAGCGCAATCAGCGGTCCTTGAAATTCATGACATCGAACGGGAAATCAAAACGCTCGGTCTGGATTATGGCTTTAGGCTTTTCAGTAGAGATTTACGTGATGCAAACGTTGAGGATATGCAACGTCTATCACTCACATCATCAAATCCGATTCTAGCGCTGTCATGCATTCACATGGCAAGTCAGAGACCATTCTGTCTGGAGGAACGGCTGATCAACCTAAAAGCAGTTCCCGAAGCCTTAGAAGCAGATTTTAATGTAAATCCGCCGGGCGGATGGTTGTTGAAAAGGGTTCCCTGGATTGAGGCCGAACACACAATAAGTGCGATAGCGTCCAGCAACGATGAAGCCCAACATTTGGCTGTTGAAGTAGGCACACCGTGCCTGGTTGTTGAGCGCCGCACACGCAACAATGAGCGCAATGTCACATGGGCCAGATTGACGTACCCCGGACCTCAACACAAGTTGATAGCACAGTTTACACCATCAATAAGTTAACTAACTAACTCTGAGTTTTTCTCTTGGGAGCAATTCCGTCAAAAAACTCTGTCATAACATCTGAACCGTGTTCAGGTTTGGAGCCTACCATTGCAGCTACCAAAAAACTTATAGCTGAAGATATTTCATTGTGACGATCTGCATTTGCTCGCAGATTCATGACAAGCGTTGGGCATAAAAACAGCGCCAAACGAATTTCAGTTTCCCAGTCATCCGTCAGCAAGTCTTCTTGCGCGAGCTTCGCCAGAAATGGCTTCCAGAACACCTCAGCTTTGACTTTCAACAACTGATGTCGCACCGAACTCATCTGCCAACTCGTGTCAATCTTGAGCATACCATTGCTATAGTCAGCTTTTACCGCAAAAGTTTCAGCTGCTTGATCCGGCTCGTAGAGCCAAAGCGGGTGCGCCAAAACATTGTGAAATGTGGCTTTCACCTCTGCGAGAAGCGCCGGTATGTGATGCCCTGCAAACGCTGGATCAAAAAACGACAAACTGGCACCAGCATTATGCTTCTCAAACCACACATTTGCATTGTGCGCATCTCCGTGCGCAACGACTCCACCCGATTTAGCAAGATTGATTGGATTCAACCGTTCAGATGCAGCAGCGAAAAGTTCTGCAATTGTACAAGTATAGGAAACCCCGTTCAAAACGAGTTTAGCGTTTGAAAATTGCTCCCAGTTCAGACTTACACCAGGGAATTGAAACTGCTTGTCAACGTAGAAACTCTGATATCGACCGCCCGGAAATGCACCCGTTTTAGGATCAACCATTCGCTCATAGAACAAATGATGGATTGGCTCGCTTGCCGCTTCATCTCTTGAGATCGGGTGCAAAGTTTCTTTGCATACTTTAAGCAGCTTTATATTCAAATTAGCTTCGGCAGCAACAGCAACTCTTTTTGCATTCTCATCATCGGAGAAATCCAGCTCACGAAGCACGTCTGAAAAACGCGGGTTGCTGGAGCGACGGTACACTAAAATTTGTTCACCAGGTAGGTTTGAAACGTGAACAGGTTTATCCACGGGAAGGTTGGCATTTGCGAGTATGTCTGCGCGGTAGTACTCGCCAACCATATCTTCCTCCCCCTCTTCCTGGTGAAATTTAAAGAAGAAGTCCCCATCAACAGTCTCAAAGAAACCGTTCAGTGAATTGAGTGAGTATTGATCGTGATTAATAGTCAGGTTTTCTGCTTCAATCTGAAAAAGTTCACCAAGCAGATTGCTCAATTCCGCCCGCGCTTGTTTTTCGTCACTACATGCCAATGCACGAATTCGTGCCGTACGGCTATCTGCTTTGGTCATAGACCTGTCCAGCTATCTATCTATTTGAATAATTGTTTTCAGACCCTGGCATTTACCCGCCAACAGCCGCTCGTAGGCGTTAGGAACATCAGCTAATTCAATGACTTCGTCGATAAGTTTCTCAAGATCGTCTTGCAGGTCAGGAAGCATTTTGATGACTTGCGGCAACTCATCCTTAAACGCATGGCAGCCCTCAAGTGAGATCTCTCGCTCCACCAAAACATTCGGATCCAAGGGAAACGTACCATGGCTGATACCCACTAGCGCGATGCTGCCGCCACCATCAATTAGCTCCGGTAGTTGAGAAATCACCTGCAGGCTTCCTGTTGCATCCAGAGCGAAGCGAACTGCCATCCCATCAGATGCTCTTCGCAATACATCTGCACTCATTTCCACAATACGTGCCTTACACACCGACGCGGCCAAATTGGCTCGATCAGCATTTAAATCTGCAACAAGAATTGGGCCATCGTGAAGTCGACTGGCAAGCAATGCCGCAAAACCACCAATAGTGCCGCAGCCAACAATCAACAATGGAGCTTTGGAAGGTAATTGCAGACGATTGAGTGCATGCAAAGCCACCGCAAGTGGTTCAGCCATCGCAGCAATATGTGATGGCACACGTGAGTTGACTTCATGGACCAGACGGTGAGGCAGAACAATTTCTTCTGCAAATCCACCATCGATAATTTCACCTACAAAGCCGAGGTTTGAACAAATGTGCTGAAAACCCATTCTGCAATTGTCGCATTCCCCACACCAGTATCGGCTGTCTGCCACGACCTTTGTACCTATCAACTCCGAAGGGATGTTTTGCCCAACTGCATCTATAACACCTGAAAACTCGTGACCTGCAACAGATGGCGTGCGTGAAATCCACTGCCCAGTTCGATAGTTGTGCAAGTCAGAGCCACAAATGCCCGCAGCGGTAACACGCAATCGTACTTCATCTGCTCCAGGTTTCGGTGGGCGCTGAATCTCCTCAAATCGCAAATCCCCGGCTGCATAGAGCCGAACCGCTTTCATGATTCAGGTATCCAAATACTGGTCACGCATGGAAGACACTGCATTTTCATGAGAGGAAAAACCTTCGTAACGCGCAAGCGTCGCTGCTTGATCTGCAAATTCTGGATAAGCCGGCGCAGTGACATATCCAATTGAGCTGCGTTTCACAAAATCGGTCACCGAAAGTGGTCCATAAGTTCGGGCCCAACGGCTTGTTGGAAGAACGGCATTTGGTCCAAGGCCAAAATTGCCAATGGAAACTGGTGTATGCGGCCCCATTAAAATCTCAGCAGCTTCCGTAATACGTCCAAGATGAATAAAGGGCTCAGTGGATAAAATCTCCAGATGTTCTGGCGCATAGTCATTGATAAAACGATAGCTCTCTTCTTGTGAAGAGGTCAGAACAATACCACCATTGTCACCGGTCAAAACTGTTGTCGAAAAGCCAATTCTTTGTTCCGTCATTTTTGACCAATGCAACGGTAGAGCTTCGAGAGCCTGCTCGGCCACACGGCGTGAATGCGTAACGATATACGCAGAGCTATCTGGCCCATGCTCTGCTTCGACAAGGACATCGAGCGCAGCTAAACCTCCGTGCACGGTATCATCAGCAAAGATGATTGCTTCTGATGGGCCTGCTGGCAAGCCAGGATCAATCACACCAGATAAACTGCGTTTTGCAGCAACAACCCAAGGACTACCTGGCCCCACGATCTTCAGCGCAGGCTTGATTGTTTCGGTTCCATAGGCAGCAGCAGCAACAGCTTGTGCGCCACCGCATTTATAGACGGTGCTTACACCGGCAAGCCGTGCGGCAACAAGCGTGGCGGCATCAACACTGCCATCCGGCGCCGGCGGCGTAAAAATGGCAAGATTTGGCACTTCAGCCACTACGGCAGGCACAGACGTCATCATTGTCACAGAGGGGAATGCCCCTTTACCGCGAGGTACATAAAGCGCAACGGATTGGATAGGAGTAAAACGATCGCCGGCAAAAGCACCGGGCCTCATTTCCTTCATCCACATTGCTTCAGGCTTTTGCTCTTCGTGAAACTTGCGAATATTATCAATGCCAAATTGAATGGCTTCAATGACTTTTGGCTCAACCAAACCAAATGCAGAATCGAACTCGGCTTCTGAGGCCTTCAATGTATCCACCGTCAAACCTTCGGCCTTATCCAACTCGCGGCCAAAGCGGACTAGAGCCACATCACCTTCTTTGCGCACAGCCTCAATGATTGGGCTGACTTTTTCAATGAAGCCTGACAAATCTGACTCAGAGCGTTTCAACAAGGATGCGTAAGCATCAGGGCTTAATTTTGAAAGCTCGTGAAAGCTGACATTGCTCATGAGAAAGTCCTTCCTTTTGCAGCCCTTTCAGGCTCAGGTTCATTTCGATTTAAGAAAAATATCCAATCCCACAAGGCGATCAAGAACAGTGATCGCCAAGGCGGCGGAGGCAATGAAAACCACCGACACTGCGGCAAGATCGGGCGTAATGATAGAGCGAATGGAGTTATAAATCTGCACCGGCAGCGTCACGATACGAGCATCCACAAGGAGCAGACTCACCAAAAACTCGTTCAACGCCAGAATGAACATCAGCAAAGACCCTGTGATCATGCCCGGTGTTACAGCCGGCAATGTAACTGAGAAAAATGTTTGTACTGGCCCCGCACCGCAATTTGCAGCCGCAAATTCCAAATCAGGATCAAGGCTCGCTGCACTGGCCGTCACTGCCCAGATCATGAAAGGTAAATTGATAACAGCTGCAGCGATACCAACCGGCCATAGCTGGCCGATAATACCAGCCTTACCAAATGCCAGCATCAAACCAATGCCAGACCCGATAAGCGGGATGGTAAAGGGCAACAGCAGATAAATCTGGATGGATCTTTCAAATCGAATTTGAAACTTTGAAAGTGCGATACCTGCTAGCGTTCCCACAGGTAAAGACACCACAGTGCAGACAGTCGCGACCCAAAGGGAACGCACAAATGCCTGTCGCAACTCATCAGACTCGAATATTTTCGCATACCATTTCAAAGAAAAGCCCTCAGGAGGAAATGCTATAATGTTTCCAGAGGTAAAGGAGGCGCCAAGCACCACGATGGTAGGTGCAGATAATGCCACAACGGCAATCGCCACTAGACACCACAACACCACGGATTTGGAGCGAGGTTGGATCATAGCTTTGACCGCCCCATAGCGAGTGTACCTGCGCCAAATACGGTAAAGACGACGCCGACGAGAAGAGATCCGATTGCAACCAGTAACAATGCCAGCGCCGCACCCATCCCCTGATCAGAGGTTCGGAAAAACTGATCGTAAATGGCATTTGCAATGAAATCCTGGGTGCCACCTCCCAAAATTGCGGGCATAGCGAAATCAGTCAAGGACAGGGTCATCACCACAAGTCCTGCCCCGATCAACCCCGGTTTCGCCATCGGCAAAATCACATGAATAAATGAGCGCCACCAGTTCGCACCGAGAGATGTGGCGGCGGCTTCAATTTCTTCTGGTATGGCCGTTAGTGCCGGTGCCAACATAAGCACTCCAAATGGCAACATATATTGTACAAGGCCAAACAGCACAGCGGGATAATTGAACAAGAGACGAATGGGTTCGACACCCACAAGGCCTAACATATCATTGACGATGCCCTGGTTGCCCAGGATGATGAGCCAGCCATATGCGCGCACAACCTGCCCGATGAAAAAAGGCAAAAACAGAGCAATTAACAAGAACTTGCGCAAAGCGGCATTGTTGGTTCGTACCATCACATAGGCATAGGGAAACGCAAACATCAGCGTAACGACTGTCACAATGGCGGCGCCCAGCAGGCTACGCCAAGCAACTTTAAAAAAGAACGCGTCAGAAACAGCTTTTTGATAATTCGCCAATGTCCAATCTTCGGACATTAGAAACGTGGTTCTATCGAGAACGCGCAGAGAGGTGTCACCGATCTGAATCATACCGATGACCAGCAACCCCACCAACAAAAGAGCCGGCGCCAACATGATGTAAGGCGCCATTCGCCCACCACGAGATGGCCAAACGGCTGCAAAAACAGCTTCAGCCGCATCCATAATCCGCCAAGACAATGGATAGGGTCGGTTGGCTTTACCCATTTGGAGTGCTCATTCTCTTTCAACGAGAGGCCAACGCCAGCAAATGTGGCGTTGGCTCAGTGTAGTTATAGAGTCAATTTAGCTCTGCATGATCGCTTTGAACTTGGAGAACCATTCACTCTCATTCTCAACCTGAATCTGCGCAGAGACACGGATCAGATTAGCAAAGTCAGATTCCTTTGTTGGATAGGAAGCATCATTTATCAAATCTGCTGGTGGTGTCAGCCCTGGTACAACACCCGGCAGACCCAACCCATCAAGCCACACTTGCTGCGCTTCCTTGGTCAGTGCAAAGTTGATGTATTCCTTGGCCCAGTACAACTCATTCTCTGGAAGACCTTTAGGAATCCACAATCCATCTGTGTCGAATTTTGCACCCTCTTCAGGAACAACCCACTCGATATTAACACCATTTTGCTTCGCAGCACGCGCGTTGGTAGAAATGGTGCAGGCTGCATCGATTTCACCGTTCTGGAACCAGGTAGTGAAATCCGGATCTTCTCCAAGAAGAGGCTTCTGAGCCTTGAACTTCTCGATGAATTCCCATGCTGGACCCATCGCATCTGGAATACCATCAAGGCTACCGCCTCCAGCGACCTGAGCTGGGAAGTGGAACCCAATACCGTCATTGTAAAAGGCAACACGCCCTTTAAACTTAGGATCAAGCAATTCTTTCCAGGATTTTGGCGGACCATCAGGGAACGCTTCCGGGCGATACGCCAATACATACACGTAGCCATATGTGTTTACGATTGGGTACCCTTCAACACCTACAGGCTTGGCCAGCTCCGTAGTGTTCGCAAGGTTTGATAAGCCTGACAAATCTTCTGTCACACCGCGCAATGCCGACTTCGAGGCATTGGTGGTAGTATCCCAGTTAATGTGGATCGGCGGAACGCGGTTTTGAGCCACAGCCGCCCAAACTTTAGGCTGAATTTCATTGTCTTCCGTCAAATCATGGCGCACACTAATGCCAGTCATCTCGGTAAACGGGTCGGATACACCCTTCTTCAGGCTATCCACCCAACTGCCGCCCCAGGCGCGAATAATGATCTCTTTGGGTTTTTCAGGCGCATCCGCCCACAACGAGGAAACCGACAAGCCGGATATAGCTGTCGCCGCGCCAAAAGCCGCGGTTCCCTGCAAAAACGAACGCCTGCGCATTCCCAATTTAGTCGTCTTTTTCATGATATTCACCCTCTTCTGTGTAAGTTGGTCTTAGGTCATGGCGCTCGTTGGAAACACGAGCATGTCCCGGGATGACCAGCCGATATGGACGGCATCTCCCGGCGCATATTGAACGAGATTGTCTGGGTCATGGTGATAGATTCGCAGCAAATCATTTTGTAAGGCAGGCATCCGAACCTCATACAAGAGCCGCTCACCTTCGAAAATGCTATCGGCAATAGTGCCCTCAAGAACTGTATCAAGATGCGCAACTTCGCCTGCTGTTTTAGCAATACGAATTTGCTCGGCACGAACTGCTCCGCGCACGGATTGATTTGTGGTTGGCACAACATCCTGATGAGATAGAGAGCCACGCAACGTCAGCGTATCCGTTTGGAAAGTCGCAATCTCATTTGTAATTGACTGAAGCTTCCCTTCGACAAAATTCGTAATACCGATAAAGTTAGCAACAAAGTCATTTGCTGGTGTTCGATACATATTTGCGGGCGCTGCGTTCTGCTGTATTTTGCCATCATTCATCAAAATAATCTTGTCTGAGACCACAAGCGCTTCACGTTGATCGTGAGTCACGTTGATGGTTGTCACACCAAGCTCTTTCTGAATGCGACGAAACTCCAACTGCATCTCTTCCCGCAATTTTCGGTCAAGTGCAGCTAGAGGCTCATCCAAAAGCAAAAGGTCAGGCTCAAACACGAGCGCACGGGCAATCGCGACACGTTGCTGCTGCCCACCGGAGAGTTCATGAATGCGTCGCTCTCCAAATCCCTTCAATTGTACCAGATCCAAAAACCGCTCCACCCTCTCTGGAATGGTGCGGGCATCAAAGCGGCGCATCTTAAGCGGAAATGCAACATTTTCAGCCGCTGTGAGATGCGGAAAAAGCGCAAGCTTTTGAAACACCATCCCAATTGAGCGCTTGTTAGCCGGCAGTGCGTTGACCGGCTGTCCGTTTATAAAAATGTCGCCACGGGTTGGCACCTGGAAACCTGCGATTAATCGCAGCAAAGTTGTCTTGCCAGAGCCAGAGGGTCCAAGGATCGTGAGAAACTTCCCCTGCTCCAGTTCAAAGCTGGCATCATTGACAGCAAGAAGGCCATTGTAGTCCATATCGACCTTGCGTACAGACACTGCAGAAGCATCTGTCGAGGCATTTTGTGAACTGTCAACGTATGCCGGATTACCCATTCAAACTGCCAGATCTAACCTAGTCGAAAACATTATGTATATACATGTTATGAATTGACTCGAGCGACCGTCAAGTTCTTTTTAACACGCGGGTAGAGAACGGAAAATACAACCGGATAAACTCCACCAGACATGATGACGCAACTAAATAGAGGCAAGATATCCGCCATCAATACCAATACACTGTCCAGTAATATATCTTGCAGCGGAGCTGGACAAAAAGACGACAGATCCCTTTACATCTTCCAAGTCCCCAAATTCAGACATTGGAATCTTTTGCAGCATGGCTGCACTCCAATCTTCGTCCTGATAAAAGACATCAGTCAATTCGGTACGAAAATATCCCGGAGCTATGGCATTGACGCGAATACCGTGTGCCGCCCATTCAGCAGAAAGGGCGCGAGTCATACCAAGTAATCCAGTTTTTGACGACCCATAAGGAACCGCCGTTGGCACGCCCACAAAGGAAGTTAAGGAGCAGACATTCACAATACTTCCCGGTCGGCGGTTTGCTGTCATCAACCGCGCCGCTGCCTGCGCACTGAAAAACGCCCCTTTCAGGTTAGTCGAGTTTATCTTTTCCCAAAGCGCTTCATCAACATCCAAAGATGGACGCACTTCCTCATATCCGGCATTGTTGATAAGAATATCCAGTCCACCCAGTTTTTCGGCAGCGCCATTTATTGCAGGCTCGATGGTGCCAGTTTCGCAAACATCAAGTTCCACTTTTAAAGCTCGCCGACTGAGTTTGCCGATATGCCCGGCAGTTTCCTCGAGTGAGCCAACAGCTCTGGACGTTATAGCAACATCTGCTCCGCATTCTGCCAACCCAATCGCCATGGCCTGACCGAGGCCACGACTTGCTCCGGTAACGAGCGCTTTTTTGCCCTCAAGATCGAACATGGTTTTACTGGTCATTGACATTTTCCTCTAACGCACCTTTTCTATGTATATACATAATATCTGTTGTTGACCACTGACCGGAATCGAGAGCACCAATGTCGCTACAAGACGATTTGCTACGCCGCGAACTAAGCCGGATCGAGCCCTACAATTCTGGACTGACCATAGATCACGTCAAGCAATTATATGCGCCAGATCGCATTTCCAAACTTGGGTCTAATGAAAACCCTTACGGTCCGTCGCCGCAGGTTGGAGAGGTTTTCAGAACGCCGGAAAAATTAATCAATCTCTACCCGGATTCATCCGGCACGGCCCTGCGCAATGTCCTGGCGAAGCAATTCGGCCTGTCATCAGAACAGGTCATTCTAGGCAATGGCTCAGAAGAGCTTTTGTCAGTTATCAGCCGCAGTTTTCTGCGGCACGAAGATCGTGTCATCACATTGTATCCCTCGTTCCCACTTCATGAAGACTACGCAAAACTTATGGGTGCAACGGTTGATAAGATTGCTGTAACGGAACGTTTGGAAATTGATGTCGATGCGCTTTTGGACGCGGTCATGAAGCCTGCGCGCATGCTCATTTTTGCAAATCCTATGAACCCTCTAGGTGCTTGGTTAACGCCCGACGAGCTTGCAAGCGTAATCGATGCGACACATCCAAATACCCTTATTGTTCTGGATGAGGCGTATTTTGAATACGCCAATGGCAACAATTACGCTTCCGGGCTTGCGACTCTGAAAACAGGACCCAACCCATGGATCGTGCTTCGGACACTGTCGAAAGCCTGGGGCCTTGCTGGCCTTCGCATTGGCTTTGGGTTGTGCAGTTCGGAGGCGTTAAAACAGGCCATGGACAAGACTAGAACGCCGTTCAATGTAAACGCGTTTGCGCAGGCCGCAGCACTCGCAGCCTTGAAAGACCCTGCCCACATGCAAACCTGCGTGGACAAAACCCTACGCGAACGCGCTAAAGTGCAATCTGCTTTGGAAACGAAAGGTTACATCGTAGCCCCTTCCAACGGTAACTTTCTGTTTTTTCGGACAAAAGGGGACTCAGGCCTAGTAAGCTTGGAACTTCTGAAACGTGGTGCGATCGTCAAACCCTGGAAACAGAAACCTTTCGACTGCTTTCTGAGAGTTTCGATTGGAAAGCCAACAGAAAACGATCATTTTTTGGACGCATTAAATGCGACAGAAAAGAACTAGTAATCTTTCTCAAAGAACACACCAATGCTCGTTTCGCCTTCGGACGAAACGGAACCCTTAGCGCGCAGGCTATCGGTGATATCCAAATTGATTGTCGCTTCTGTAGTTTGTCCGGCCTGTAAATTCAAATACACATTATCATTGATGTATTTACCGGCACGAACGGCAGGGTTACCGCTTCCATCATCTACCAGATCCAAATCATCAAGACCTGTCCCCCGACGCAGGCTGTCTATGAGAGATGGGCTGTTTCCACCCGTAAGTTCCAAAGCGATCGACGCCAGTTTAGCAACCTGAAGCGGCGACAATTCGTCAATACCGCGCCCAAAGATAATTTGTGACAGAACTTCATCTTCCGGCAATTCTGGCGACGAACTGAGTGTGACGGTTAGATCATCCAACCTGCCACTAATGCGGATAAAAGCGTCGATATCATCGCCTTCAATACGCGCGAGAAAATCAATAATCGGGTTGAGGTCGCCTTCTAACGTGATCAATCCGTCATCCAGCTCAATGCGTTTACCTACAATGGACAGGCGGCCCCTGATCAACTCAAAACTACCTACAGGTTCGATATCAACGACAGGGCCCGTCAGTCTCACGCGCCCGCCTAACTCGGCATCAAGACCGCGGCCGCGCACGAAAATCTGGTTCGGTGCATCCACAACCACATCAAGACGCAACACACTTGGACGCGATGTTGGCGTGGGTGTGGGCGAAGCACGCGCCATACGTGCCAACGTCTCGCGGGTCGCCCGGCTTGGAAGAATATGACGCACATCCAAAAGGTTGGCGCTGCCACCAAAGCTCTCTGGAACTGTAATTTCTGTACTGCCAAGCAGGATATCGCCTGTTAAAAGCGGGCTTTGTAAAAGATTTCCACTCAGCGTCAGATCCCCGTTTAAAGCCGTGGAGAATGTTTGCCCATCTGAATATCTTGCCTGATTGACGTTGATTGCCAGATTTGCTGGCAAAGCATCAGCTAATCCAATACGGCCGGTAGCTGACACAGTCCCACCCGCCGCCAAACTGGAGCGGAACTGGTTGAGAACCAGCTGGCTGGAGGAGATATCCGCATCGACATTTATGTTGTTCAAGCTGGCGTTGGAAAGTGGATCTGAAAACGTTCCACCATTTATAACAACGCGTCCATTGGTAACAGGATTTTGGAGGGAACCCAGAAGGGTCACATTAATTTGGGCTACACCGGTTGCACGTGCTCCGCGTTCCTGAAGCAACATATCAGCGAGAGACAAAGGTGCCGTTCCCTCGGCCCCGATATTGAGGCTGCCCGTGCCGGTCGGAATTTGGCCGCTGGCGGTCAGATTAATGCCCTGACTGTTTTTCAGCACGGCTCTCGAGACACTAAATGTGTGGTTTTCAAATTCGCCATTCGCAGTCAATTGTAGCGGCGAAATATTCGCATCTTGCAAGGCACTCGCGGAAAGTCCACTACCAAGAAGATCAAAACTCGCTTTTGGGTCACTTGTTGAGCCGCTGAGAGCGATATCACCACTGACAAAACCCGCCAACCTCAGGTCAGGCCGAATGGCGTTAACAACGCCGAGCGGTATCGCACTTAACGATATATTGGCGTCGATCAGATCACCGGCACTGCCGGTTACTGTTAGGTTGCCACTGCCCACACGTAGAGTCGCATCGGCGATTTGAGTGAGACCGTTTTCAATCCTTACCCGCGCTGGCTGATCCAACCTAGCGGTCACAATATTTGACACAAGTGTCAGATCATTGAGCAGAATTTCAGAAACTGACCGATCTTGGATGAGAGCGCCTGACGTCGCCAAACGGGCCTCATTTTGTGAAAAAGCTGACACCAGCTCAAATGTAGTCTTGTTGTCCGAAGTAACTGCCTGCCCATTGATGGTCTTGATATCAAATCCGCCAACAACAACTGATCTGGCATTTATTCTTGCCTCTACTTGCGGATTTCTAAATAGGTCAGACAAGGTTGCATCTACATCTGCGGCGCCAACTCTGTTGTTACCAAACATGATATCATTTGCTGTCAGATTAACCGAACCCGCCTGACCTCCAGCATCAGAGGGCAGCAAGCGCAAACTACCTTGAACCGCTCCAGACCCTTCAATCAGACCAAGCGCAAGCAATGTGCTGATATCCCGGCTTTCAATGGACAGGTCGGCATCAAGCATTCCGTTTGCGTTCCTCTGCAAGTTACCCCCAATATCAGTAGCGCCTATATCCGCAAGAAAACCGGAGAGAGAGAGTTGGTCCTCATCTGCACGAATAATTCCCGAGACATTGATGCGTTCAGGCCCAAGAAAACCATCCGCGCTCAAATCGCCGGTTAGAGAATTTCCATCTGTTTTCCCGCTAAAGAGCAAGCTGAGATCACGCGCTGTTTTTCCCGCGAGCCGACCCTCAGGCAGGTTCAGTGTCGCGTTCAGATCGAATGGCTGCGTCTCGCCTGTTAAATCCAGTTTTGCCGAAAGAGCGCCAGAACCATTGTCGCTAACCGATGCCAGGTTACGAATGATTGCTTCACCGCGCAGGTCTGAAAACTCGCTGGCAAACCGACCATTCAAATCCAGATTCAGCTGGTCATTGGAAAGATTAAGGTCACGAAATGCCAAGCCATCAATGGAACGCGCAACACCGCCAAAGAATGTTGTTGTGCCGAGCAGCAGTTGATCTGCAAGTTCATCATCAATTGCTAAAGACTGAGCAGCACCCTCGACGGTCAGATCAAACTGCCCGTTGAAAAGAGCGATTTTTCCTTGTGCCATAGCCCTCGCGCCACCGCCAAGATTGCGGTTAGCAAGATCGGAGAACGCTGTGAGGTTTTGTGCTTCAAGCTCTATACTTCCATCAAATTCGGAATTGGTAAAGGCGCCATCCAGGGTGAGCGCGAATGTGTCACCCCGCAGTAAAAACTTATCAATCTGAAAGGCGGTGCTTGTCGCCCAATTACCTGCCCCATTGAGTGAAATGGTGTCGCCAAGCGCATTCGCAAGCGCCAGATCAGCAGAAGTTATACCTTCCGCCAGCCCCTTCAGATCAAAATTGACGGTTCGAGCAGCAGGGTCATCAATGTTCAACACATGGCCATCAGCGAGTACTGAAAAGCTGTCCACCCCGGATTTTGCGTTTTGCAACCCCGAAACGGACAGCTCACCATTCCACTGTTCACTTCGTGCGGCGTCGTAGTTAATCAGAACATTTGCGCTTGCAACTGATAATTGCCCTTGCTCTGAAGGGATGAAGATGCGCGCAGACTGTGTTGGTTCCAAATTCATATCAACATTGAGCGCGCTTAGAAAGCCATCAGCCAAGGTGGTAGCATTGGCACTCATTTGAACGTTGCCACTGTCTACGCTCAGTACGTCAACAACCACACCACCTCCATTTAGAAATACGGCGTCAAAAGCAAATTCGCTATGGTCTCCAAAGAACAGCTGACTTTCAGCACTCAATATTCGAGAGAGTGGACCGCCAAGGTTTGCCTGAGCATTTAGTCCCGCTGGCGTGCCTCTGACTGTCAATTGCCCATCCAGAATACGTTCAGAAGCCACATCAAATGCCAACGATACCAACAACTCTTCAATCGGCGCATTGCCCTGAACACGCAACGACACTGGTGGACGCTGATCAATATCAAGCAGCGTTGCTACAATACCGTTCCCTGGCTCCTCCAACGAGACGTCAATAGAAAGCTGCTTTCCTGCAGCTGCATAACCAACATCGGCAACCAAAGTCCCGCCAGAACCATCAAGACGGTTTACATTCAGATTTAGATCCAGCGAGCCATCATCCAAAAGAACATCGCCCGCAATGCTTGCTTGGGTTTCAAGGCCAAAAACAGTCTGCCCAAACGCTACCACCGGCACATTGAGGCTTTCCAGAACTACAGCGACAGGCAATTCCGGCAACGACAAGCCACTGGCCTCAGCATCCGGCAAACTATCATCGGCCTGTGGTTGGCGAAAATAATCGATCCGCTCAGCACTCAGTTCCTCGATTTCAAGGCGGCCACGAAACAATGCAGTGCGGTTCCAGACCAGTTGCGGTGCCTCAATTTGCAGCCAGATACCATTATCATCAGCAATCGTGATGCTATTGAAACTGACATTGGAGGACAATGTACCCTGCAGCCCGTTAAGCCTGATTTGCCTGTTATCTGCCGAAAGTTGTCCTTCCACAAACTCGATAAAAGCAGACTTTTCTTCCTCTCCCTGAGCAGATAGTTGCGAGGAGTTCGCCAAAAAACTCCAAAGAATTATAAGGATGACGCCCAGTTGTTTCATGTTCAAAACGCCTGACCTATACCAACATAAATCCCAAAATCGGGATCATCCTTGCCCTGATCCAGAGGCACGGCAACATCAAGGCGAATTGCTCCAAGGCCGGTGTAATATCGTAGACCTACTCCAACACCAATTTTCGCATCCTCGGAAAAGTCGAGTATGCTATCGGCGCCAACGAGGCCCACATCAGCGAATGCAACCGCGCCGAAACTTCCGGTTAAACGCTGTCTTATTTCTATTGAACCTTCAAACAGAGAACGCCCACCAGCCACAGTGCCATTGGTCTGTTCTACACCAATATTCTTGTAGCCATAGCCGCGAACAGAACCGCCTCCGCCTGCGTAAAACAAAAGATTGGATGGGGCTTCATTTACGGAAACGCCAGCAAGGGAACCGAATTTCATCCGTGCGGCCAAAACTGTACGTTTCTTTTCCTGAAGCGCCACATAAACCCTGCCCTCCGCTTGAAGATGCAGTCCTGCACTTTCAAACTCCCACTCGTAAAATGGCCGAGCTTCAAGCTGTCCATAAAATCCCTGCGACGGTTCAAGTCTGTTGTCACGACCATCAAACGTAGCGTCAACAATGATACCGGTCGTAAACAGCGTCCGCGCGCCAAACACATCGTCATACTCACCGTATTCAGCAAACAGACCTCCGGTAAATGTCAATTCATCAGAGTAAAAATGCGTAATCGCGCCAATACCACCGATCGAAGTTTCGGTGTAGCTATCGTTGTATTCACGCTTGGCGGTCGCACTCAGATTCAAATCAGTATCCGGCGAGAAAACACCGGGTTTGGAGAATGAGGCCCCCACCAAATAATCAACTTTCTCGTAGTCCAGCGTAGTACCAAGGCCCCCAATTTTTCCGTCAATCCTGAGGCGTTCAGCTTTGCCGAAAAGGTTTCTGTGTAACCAGAACGCCTCAATTCCAGCACCGTCAATACTTGAAAGCGTCGCGCCAATGCCAATGCGTCGCAGCTTTTTTTCAGTAGTCAAAATCGTGATCGGTAATGTGCCATCAGCACCAACTGCATCACCTTCTAAAAGGCGCTGGCGAGAAAACACGCCAAGACGCTCCAGCCTTTTTTGCGCCCTTTGCAAGTCATCGGGATCAAACTCAGCGCCTTCAATAATACCGGCCATGTATTTCACAAAAGCCGGGTCCATACGTTCGACACCTTCGACAGTTATGTCGCCGTAAACCGCGTATGGTCCCTGTGCCATCCACAAGTAGACCTTAAGTGCCTCATCAGGATGAACTGCAATGACCTCCTGTTTTACGATTTTCGCTGTAGGATATCCTTGCTGCCTCCATGCTTCTCTTGCCAACTCCCCTGCACTGCGAACAACGCCGGCCTTTGCAGGCTCGCCAACAGTAAATCCCACGCTTTGCGGTAATTCCACAAAGTCTTTCCTGTCATCGGTCAAGGGTGCTGAATTGCGGATAACCGCTTCGCGAAACTTGAATTGATTGCCTGGTGCAACGCGAATTTCAACTTCACTCACATCCGGCATTTGTGTGCCCGGGCGAATGTCGGCCGCCTGTAGACCGTTTACTCTTATAGAAATGTCTGCGGAATAATGACCCGCATTATAAAGCGCTGCCAGAATTCGCCCATAATCACCTTTTGCCCTTGCGATTAGGCCTGCCGAACCGCCCACTGCATCGTAGCGATTGCGCATGAGTTCAGATGCCGATTTGATTGAATTTTCAAGGGAGTCGTCGTCAACAAACGGTATTTCAAAATCTACCGTGTAGGTTTTTGGGTCGATGATTTCGCTGTCCGCACGTTCACAATTTCCGGTGAAACAAATTCCAAAAAGTTCAAATCCATAGGCCGCATTGCCCGGAAGCAGAAAGGGGGTTGCGATTGCAATAAACATTGCAAAACGTTGTATCGCTCTCCCAAAATGCATGACGCATGCCAATCCTAAACCCATAACGACCGAAAAACGCTCGATACTCAAAACTTAAAGGCACAAACGTGAAGCAAATATGGCAGTTCGCCTCGTTGTCTGAACGACAGATTCAACCTCAACTGAATTCAATGCGAGTGCAGATGCTGATTGCATTTTACAATTGACATAAACCAAAGCCGGCAAAAGCACGATATTGCCCGTCGTATTTACATCAGTACTTTCAACTATTTTATGGTCATGTACCAGAAAATAATAAGCGAATAGAGTGGACTAAACACAGTGCTTGCTCAGCTGCATAAACCAGAAGATCATCGCAAGGATGCTTCAACATTCCCACCATCGACAGTCATAACATGACCAGTTGTACGCTCAGACATTGCGAGAGCGACGAATGCCTGCGCTACATGCTTTGCTTCAACTTCCTTGCACAACAGATTCCCTGCCATATAGACTTCTTCCGTAACACCACGTGCGCCAGCCCGCGCACTGATGAAATTGGCATCCAGCAAACCGGAGCGAATTCTGTCTGCATTGACACCGTTTACCCGGATATTTTGCTCACCCAGTTCAAGCGCAAGCTGGCGCAATAGAAAAAAGGTCGTAGCCTTTGGAAGGCCATAGGCACCAAAATTCTTGCCAGGATTTACGGCCTGCTTGGACACATTAAACAATATCTGCCCACCACGTCCTTGCGTTTCAAATACACCAGCTACCGCTTTCGCAAAGGCCAGATGCGCAAAGAAATTCAGCTCAAAGCTCTTCTTTAGGTCCTCGTCAGGTAGCTCCATCATAGACCCGGTCCAGGCAGCCCCTGCATTGCTGACAAGAATATCAACGCCACCAAACTTCGCCATGCAGGCCTCTAGTGCTGAAACTGCCGCACCGGAGTTGGTAATATCAAGCGCAACGGATCCATGGTTTTGACCCAAACTATCAAGGGCAGACAAAAGCGTCGCCTCATCGCGATCAACCAGCATCACGTTGGCACCTTGAGCGGCAAAGGCCTGCGCTGTAGCAAGACCTATTGCTCCTGCGCCACCGGTGACCAACACAATCTTTCCAACGAATGGTTTTGGCTTGCTTTTGCCAAGTTTGGCTTGCTCCAACGACCAATATTCCATGTCAAATGTGTCCGCAGCTTCAATGGGATAAAACCCGCCAGCTGCCTCTCCCAATTCCATCACTTTAAGGGTCTGCTCCGCAAGATCACTTGCGATGCGTGCAGCGTTCTTGTCGGCTCCAATACCGATCAACCCGAATGGTGCAAGCCAAACAACATTTGGAAGCGGTGCCAGCATCGTTTTCTTGCCATCAAACCGCGGAGCTTCCTTGTCAAAATAATCGCAATAATCGAGTGCGTACTCATTAAGGGCCGTTTCCATCAGACAGTGATCAGCCAAAACTGAGCGATGGTCCAAAACAAGCGGAAACCGCTTGGTACGGATAACATGATCGGGTGTGACAACGCCCCGTTTTGCAAGCTTGTTCAGGTCTTTTCGTGACAAAAATTTTGTAATGTCAGCGCTTTGCCGAATATCAAGAATCGGCATGGGTGCATCCGATGTGTCTGTATGCTCAGACAATTTACGGGCCCAGGCACCGCGCAGTGCAGCCAAGAGTTTGGCGTCAACGGCAGAGATCACGGGCTCTTGTTGTGTAAAAGTTTCCCGAACCGAAATGCCCTTGGCTGCAAACCATGCTTCCACCATTTGCGTGTGTCGGATGACCTGATTGTACGAGGCTTCCGCAGTCGGCCCGAATGTGAAGTGGCCATGATTGAGAAGTAGGAGACCTTCAGCATCCGGGTTCGCATCAAAGACATCAGCCGCGACTTTTGCCAACTGAAAACCCGGCATGATGTATGGGACCAGCGCAATCGCATTGCCAAAGATTTCACTGACTGCTGCTGCAGGGTCAGGTAAGTTGGCAAGCGCAACAAATGCAGATGCATGTGTGTGATCGACATACTTATGCGGCAAATAGGCGTGCAGAAGGGTTTCAACAGAGGGGTTCGGGGACGTAGAATCAAGAAGATTGCAGCGCTGCATGTTGACCATGTCTTCATCGCTAAGCTCAGACAGTTGACGCAGGTCATGCAAAGGCGCAAGTCGAACGCCAGGCAACCCAGCAGCTTCCAATGTATCCAGATCCCAGCCGCTGCCCTTGACGTGCAAAACATCAATCAATTCGCCAAACACATCACGTCTTTGAACCTTAACAGACGTGTTGCCGCCACCATGCATCACAAGATCAGGATCGGAGCCAATCAGCCGGGATGTGTAAACGCGTAGTGCCAATAGCCGATCAGCCTCATCAGCACCTACTGCATTCATCCAAGCGGCTGCATCCGTGTCGCTCCAACGGCTAACGGTACCCATAGCACTCTCCAATTTTGCGACTAGTTCAAAGGATGTTTCGCGAGCTCTGTGTGCATGTCGGAAATCCCTTCGCCAATGCGATCTCCATATCGCAAAAGACTTCCACCCAGCAGGTAAACAACATCTGTTCCATACATGCGTTGCATTTCACCTGCCAGCGCAACAGACATGCCACCGCCGGGGCTAGGGAATATCGGCTTCCCCGGGCGGGCGGTATCGCGGCATGCAGAAGCAATAGACAGACATTCCTCTGCGCTAAAACCAAATCGCCCCCCGACATTTGGGAACACTGAAATATCAGAACCTGACAAGCGCTGGATAGCACCAAACATCGCAGCATGGCTAAAGCCTGTATTGTTGGACAGAACATAGGGGCCAAGGAATGTAGGGTGCGTCATGATCGGCAGCTCAATCGCTTTATCTGCTGACAATCGCCGCACAAGGTCGAACCCAAACAAGCCGGGCATTACGAGAAGCCCTCCTGCCCCCACATCTTTCGCAAAGCGCGCAAACTCCATCAGCTTTGCACTGTCTCCGGCGATGTTTGGAAAATATAAAGCACTGCGTCCAGTTTCTTTGTTTGCACGCGCAACAGCTGCAGAAATTTTTTCACAACGTTCTTTGAATGGCGCCATATGCTGATCCACCAAACCGTGATCGTCCTTAATAATATCAGCGCCGCCGATCACGCACCGGTATGCGATTTCGGCCAAAGTATCTGCGCTCGACCCTTGAGGTTTGATAACAGGTGATATCAACGGGCCATCGGGGCGATTTACCCTTTGGCGAACACCTTCGATTCCAAATGCAGGGCCGGGGAATTTTTTCTCCAATTCAGAACACAGATTGAAATCGAGAACCTTGATATCCTTTTGAATGGATGAGTTGCCGAAAATAACATTGAGCAATTGCGCCAAATCCTCTCCAACACTGTCGGGACTGTAGGAGATATCTGTGACAAAGCTTCCTGTGGCTTCCTGCGAAACGCGCTCCACTTTGCCAAGAATGGTGTCTTCAATGTAGCCCATTGGGACCACATCACGCGGAATTTCTACCGTTTGCTCCAACGCTATACCAGCAGCTCTTTCTGCGGCATGGTCCGCGCTTTCGGCAAAAACTCGGTATGTAACGGTGAAGCGCATGGACTGAAAACCTTGTTCTTAGTGAAATCGATATCGCGTTCAAATCTGCGACAGGCGTTTAGAGTAGAACCGGGCAGAACGCCTAAGCGCCCTGCCCGGGTAATTCTCATTCGAAAATGGATCAGCGCTTTGGCAACGGCATCCAGCTTGGAACCGCAACATCAGCATGTGCGAACTGAGGCAGTTTAGCCCCCAGATCATTCATGTTTTTGATGTCCTTTTCATTCAACATGTCTTGCGTAATCAATGTTGGAGGCACAATCACACTTGCACCAGGGTTTTCACCAGCAAGCATCATTGCCAATGCCCGAACACTTACTTCGCCCACCACAGCAGGGTTAGTCGCGGCCGTAGCAACCCATGCGCTGCCAGACTCTCGCATTGCAGAAATATCAGCAGTGGACACGTCAGCAGAATAGATCTTGATCTGGCTGGTCAGACCAGCTTCATCCACAGCGATTTTAACACCTTTCGCAAATTCATCATAAGGCGCAAACATCACATTGATGTCCGGGTTTGCCTGCAATACGGAACGGGCTTGGTTTGCAACAGAGTTGGCAATTGGATTGTCCAGTGTGCCAAACACCGCCTTTTCTTCAATGCCGGAATATTTATCTTTAAAAATTTTCCAGGTTTCATCACGGCGATCAAGCGGTGCAATTCCCGGAACATAAACATACCCCGCCCTAAATGCTTCACCATTGTCTGTAACAGCTTGCTCAAGTGCCAAGCGTGCAAGATCGCGGTCAGATTGTTCGATCTGTGGGATCGCTTCATTTTCAACGTTCACATCGAATGCAACAACTTTGATGCCTGCATCCACCGCCCGCTGAGCTGCAGCTTGCATGGACTCAGTCAGTCCGTGCTGAATAATGATGCCATCAACGCCAAGAGCAATGGCTTGATCAACCATGTCTGATTGAAGGGCGGCATCCTGACGACTGTCCAGAACGCGCAGATTTACACCTAACGCTGTCGATTGCGCTTCGACACCAGCCAGATACGCCTGGAAGAAGTCACCCGTCGACAGGTAACGCACCAAGGCAATTTTTACGTCACCTGCGTTGTCAAATGGGGCGGGCATGTCTGCCGCCATTGCTCCAGATGTCATTGAGACCGCAGCCATGCTGCATGCGGCCAGCATGGAGTTAAAAGTTCTGCGTGTAAGCTTCATGTGTCTTCTCCCTTTCAAATTTCTTTTATTATTAAGTTCCCCGCCCTCGTCTCCCCGAGAGCGCAAATGTAAAGACCAGCGCAACAACAAGAACGCCGCCCTTCACAAAATCCTGTGTGTAGTAAGGCGCATTCATCATCGTCAGTCCCTGCAGGAGAATACCAACGAAAAGCGCGCCAATAGCTGTGCCGAAAGCATTGGGTTTTGCGGCCCCCAAAACCGCATAGCCAATGAGTGCCGCCGCGACGGAGTCCAGCAGTAGATTGTTACCGGATGCGATATCGCCGCGGCCCAATCGAGCTGCCAACAAGATGCCGCCAATCGAAGCCAGCATGCCGGAAATCATGTAGGCAATGACTTTGTAACGGTTGACATTCGTGCCTACGAGCGCCGCCGCGCGTTCATTAGAACCGATGGCGTACATGAGCCGTCCATGCCGCGTGAATTCCAGAAAAATCCATACCAAAATGCCAATGACAATTAGAAAAACGACCGACACTGGGATGAGATTATCGATAAAGAAATCGAGCCTGTGACGCCCAAGAGCAAGAAAGGCTGGCGAGAACACGCCTTCAGCCGTTCTCCCGTCTGGCAAAGTCATACCAGTTGCAACTGAGCGGCCTTCTGTTGGGATACGCTGCAGCCCAACCAGCAGGAACATCATGCCTAAAGTCGCCAGCAGATCGGGAACCTTCATTTTCACAATAAGGAAACCATTTACGAGGCCGACAAATGCCCCCATTGCGAGGCAGGCTACAACTGCCACAAACGCGTTTTGCTCTGATACCACCATCAGATAGGCAGACAACATCAACGCGGATGTGGCCACAGAACCAATGGATAAATCAAACCCACCAACGACCAGAGTACACGTGACGCCGAGCGCCAGAATGCCGGTTATGGAGACAGACTGAAAAATGAAAACCGCACTGTAAGGCCCGGCAAAACCATCCGCAGCAATGCTAAAGAACAGCACCAGACCTATTAACAGAGTTAGAAAACCATAGCGGATGGCAAGGTCAATAGCACTCATTTTGGGACTGCCAACTGTGACAGAGCCAGACCTGACATTCGCCTGAGATTTATCTGTTTCGACACTCATAAGTTTCTAATGCCCCAGGGCCGGCTCAGAGCCGCCTGCAATTTGTTGTCTTCCGGCAACCTCGGCCAGTAACTGGTCAAGATCGATTGATTCATTCCTGTGCTCGCCGACAATAGTATGATCGCTCACCACCAGAATTCTATCAGCGATTTCAAGAGCTTCATCCAATTCAGAAGCCATCACTAGTGTGGTACGGCCTTTCGCTGTCTCGCGAATTTTCCTGCCAATATCCCGGCGTGCTTGAATATCGACGCCCTGAAAGGGTTCATCCAGCACAAGAACCTGACAAGGCTGCGACAACCAACGGCCAACCACTACTTTTTGCTGGTTGCCACCAGATAACGTATCAATGTCATCACTGGCCGCCTGACACACAATGCCCAACTTTTGGATGGTTTGGTTCGCAATCTGACTTTCAGTTGTCTTACTTACAAAGGAAGCAGAACTGTAGCGCTCCAGAAACGGAACCGAAATGTTGGCGCGAATATCAAAGCCCTGAACCACCGCATTTGTGGCGCGGTCTTTGGGGCTCATAAAGACGCCTTGTTCTACCGCGGATTTCGCAGACGAAGCCTCAAATGACTTACCATTCAAGGTAACTGAGCCAGAAGCAAGTTTGTTCAAGCCGAACAGGATATCTGCCAACAGCGTCTTACCGCTACCTACAAGACCAGTGATCGCAACCACTTCATTTTCATAAAACGAAGCATTAAATGGTTTGGAACCTGGCTTAAGCTGAGCGGCTTTCAGCTCCAAAATGGCAGCTCCCTTTTCTGGGATATCAATGTCGACATCAGTCATCTGATGACCAAGCATCGCGTTCACTGCACCTTCATAGTCCAAGGGCAGGGTTTCAAAACTACCAGATATGGCTCCATCGCGCATGCTGATGATGCGATCCGCAATACGTCGAATATCTGACATGCGATGTGAGATATATAAAATGGCAACATTTGCAGCGCGCAGGCGATCAACCATTTCAAACAGCCTGTCAGCCTCGGTCGCAGACAGAGATGATGTCGGTTCATCAAGCACCAGCAATTTTGGTTTATGAGCCATTGCACGCGCGATGGAAACGAGTTGCCGATCTGCCAAGCTGAGCTCGGAAACCGGTCGTGCCATATCTACATCCAAACCGACCAACGCGGCAATTTCTCGCGCGGCATTATGAATAGCTTTACGTTTATAGAAGAATCCGCTGCCCGGCTCGGCGAGGCGATCTAGCATTAGATTAGACGCGACATCCAGATCGGCAATCACACCATCATTGATGGATTGATGCACGGTGACAACGCCGGAACGCAGGGCTTCGGAGGGAACTGATGGCAAAAAAGGAGCGCCATTGAGGAACATTTGCCCTGCATCAGCGCTGTAAACACCGCACATAATCTTCACAAGTGTGGATTTGCCAGCACCATTTGCGCCCATGAGAACGGTTACCGTCCCAGGCTCCAGCGTCAGATCAATCCCGCGCAATACACGGTTTGTCCCAAACGCCTTCTCGATACCAGTAATTTGCATGCCTTCTGAGCGCACAATCGTCCTCCACACTCACATCATAGGAAGACCACCTTTCAAATGTCAATAGGCATTGACAAGTGACAGAATTGCATAAATGCTATGTTCATGAAACACCAAAGATGGCGCAATAAACGCCACAAAGAGAAGCCTCTTTGTTTCGGAAACATTTGGGGGAGAACAAAATGAGCAACGCACAAAGTGAATATAGCGCACTAAGCCCGGAGACACTGGTGTCGCGCCTTGGCACGCGGGCGGAAATTAGTGACCGTGTGGGAGCGCCTGAAAGTTGGGAAGTTAAAGAGGTTGGTGACGGCAACCTAAATCTGGTCTTCATTGTCAAAGGCGAAGTTGGAACTGTCGTTGTAAAACAGGCTTTGCCGTATGTGCGCCTCGTAGGTGACAGTTGGCCACTGCCGCTCAAACGCGCTTTCTTTGAGTACCACGCACTGACCAGGCAGGCACAACACGCGCCAGGCACAGTTCCTGAGATTTATCTTTTCGATGAGACACAGGCACTCATTGTAATGGAGTTCATCGAGCCACATATCATTTTGCGATTGTCATTGATGGCGCAGAATCATCATGAAAACCTTGCCCAGACGCTTGGCGAGTTTTGCGCAAGAACTTTGTTCAGAAGTTCTGATCTGTCGTTAAAGACAGCAGACCGCAAAGCAGACGTGGCGCTGTTCTCCGACAATGTTGAGCTGTGCGATATTACAGAGAACCTAATATTTACAGACCCGTATTTTGATGCGGAAATGAACCGTCACACAGCGCCTTACCTAGATAGTGTTGTGGCGAGTTTACGCAATGATCTTGCATTGAAAGCAGAAGTTCAGCATCTGAAATGGAAGTTCTGCTCTAGCGCAGAATCTCTACTTCATGGTGATCTGCACTCTGGATCAGTCATGGTATCCGGTGGGTCCGCCCGTGTCATTGATCCCGAATTCGCATTCTACGGCCCAATGGGTTTTGACATTGGACTGTTGTTGGCCAATTTCCTGACGGCTTATTATTCGCAACCAGGGCACGGCTCGGATGATAAAAAACGGCAAGAATACCAAGCTTGGATTCTGGATGTCACACGTGATGTCTGGCGGTACTTTGAAACCGAGTTTTCTAACCTTTGGCGCACAGAGCGAACCGGCATCGCTTACACAAGTTCTGTTTTTGAAGATCAGAACCACAAACTGGCGAGCGAACTTGCTCTAACCAAACGTCTCAGCATGATTTTTGAAGACACACTGGGATTCTGCGGAACAGAATTGCACAGACGTATCCTCGGGCTCGCACATAACGCAGAATTTGAAGAGATCGCCGATGAACCACTAAGAGCACAGTGCGAAGCGCGTGCCCTTGAATTGGGTCGGCAACTTATCCTCAATCGCGCTCATATATCTGGCATGGCCTCCGTGCTGGATCTGGCGCGCGAAATCAGCAAGGAAAACTTTGTATGAAGGTCGATGGCTCCCACACCCGCTCAATCTGGTTCAATGATGAACGCGGCGTTGTTCAGATAATTGACCAGCGCTGGCTTCCGCATGACTTTCGCATTGCCGATCTGACAAACCGCGAAGAATTTGCCATCGCAATCAAGGACATGTGGATCAGGGGTGCGCCATTGATTGGCGCTACGGCAGCCTACGGTGTTGCCAACCAAATGATCAAAGACCCTTCCAATGCATCTTTAGAAGAAACCTGGAATGTCCTGCACGAAACCCGTCCAACTGCCATCAATCTGCGATGGGCTCTGGATGAGATGAAGCGTGTCTTGCTGCCGCTACCTGAGGTGGAACGCGCTGATGCGGCTCATAAACGTGCATACGAGATTTGCGATGAAGATGTAGAGATAAACCGAAATATAGGCCTGAATGGCCTTGAGATTATCAAACAGATTGCGGCCAAGAAACCCGCAGGCGAGCCGGTCAATATTTTAACGCACTGCAACGCGGGCTGGCTAGCAACCGTTGACTGGGGAACAGCAACATCGCCAATATATCATGCAATGGATGCTGGAATTCCAGTTCATGTCTGGGTCGATGAAACTCGTCCACGGAACCAGGGTGCCCTGACAGCCTGGGAGATGGTGCATAACAACGTGCCGCACCACTACATCGTCGACAATGCTGGCGGCCACCTGATGCAGCATGGCCAGGTCGATGTGGTGATTGTGGGAACCGACAGAACCACCGCGCAAGGTGACGTTTGTAACAAGATCGGAACTTATTTGAAGGCACTTGCAGCGCGAGATAACAATGTTCCCTTCTATGTCGCGCTACCGTCTCCAACCATTGACTGGACTATTGATGATGGCATTCGAGATATCCCCATTGAGGAGCGCCCCGGCAATGAAGTTAGCCACTTGCTGGGCATTACTGAAGACGGCGGCATTGGAACTGTGCAGGTTACGCCGGAAGCAGCAAACGTGGGCAATCCCGCGTTCGATGTGACACCAGCTCATTTGGTGACTGGCCTCATCACAGAACGCGGCGTGTGCGAACCGTCAAAAGCGGCAATGGCAAAAATGTTCCCAGTAGAAGCGAGCAATACAGGCTAGAAGTAAGTTAGAAGCCTGGCATCAAACATCATCCAACATAGCGGTTGCGGTTGCAGCGTCTGTCACGATATGAGTGGCATAACCGCCAACACAGGCAGCAACCATACCCTTCACGCGGTCTTTCCCAACGCTCACAAGAAGCCCCATCTCCAGACCAACTAATTTGGACAGGGACACACTCATCAGCCGCTCCGACAAAGGCCCGTCAATCGGCTTCCCGGCAACGTCAATAAACTGACCGCACATAACACCTATTGCGCCACGCCCAACGTAAGACGCCAACATTTCGGTACTGGCCACACCACTCACCACCACATGGCTTTCCGCCGTGCATGTTCCAATGGCGAACAGCGCCTTATTGCAATTGCTCAAGGCTGCCAATTGATCTCGAATGATGGGCTCTTGGCGCAATCTACTGGCCAGATCCGGATCACTCACAATCGCAGGCACATGTAAATTGATACAGTTAGCACCTAGTTTTTGAGAAAGTTTTGTCGAGCAAATTTCCGCTGTAAAACCATAAGGCGTGGTCATTGAACCAACCAATTGCGAGACATACAGATCATCAATGTGCGTGGGTTCCAGCGCTTCTGCCAGAGCATAAATTGTCTGCCCCCAGGCAACACCCAACCGATCTCCCGGCTGCAGTAATTCGGGCAACCATTCAGCAGCCCCTTTGGCAACACGTTCAATATCGGCGTCATTTCCTTGTGGCGCGTCTGGAACGATATAAGCAGATTGTAAACTAAACTTGTCACGCAAAGCGACAGCTAATTCATGGGTGGTGAATACCTCTGGCCGCATCGAAAGCCGGATCATGCCTAACTCGCGTGCTTCCTGAAGGTAATTTACGACCGTCGCGCGTGAGACATGCAACCTCTTCGCAATCTCATTTTGATTGAGATCTTCATGATAATACATCCAGGCGGCTTCGATAACTGCGTTATCTCCACTGACCTTACCCGGCTTTCGTTTGCGTAAATTATAACCTTGTGCACCCATCTTCTACATTAGCAATGCATTCCTTACTTTTGTCAATTGCACTTATAACTGCATCTTATTTTCAGAAAATTTTGCCTTCATGGGGAAATCCCGCCAAGCGCACGCTTGAAGCGTACAGCTGCTATAGTCTCCGTAAGGTATCGCTGGAAAATTACATTGTGCACTAATTAATATTGAGCTATTTAAAACATTCGCTTAAGCAGGGAGTTAATATGAAAACTGCATCTAAATATCTTGAAGAAGCTAATGAAGTTGTCACCCGCGTCAGTTCCGAAGAAGGAATTAAAATACATGCTGGCGGAGATACAGTGTTTGTCGATGTGCGCGATTCTGCAGATATCGCATCAAGCGGTACTATTGCAGGTGCGCTTCGAATTCCACGTGGATTCATAGAGTTCGCCGCCGATGCGGACATGCCTTATCACAATGAAGCGATGCAAAAAAGTGCAAAAATTGCACTTGTATGCGGTCTTGGTGGTCAGGCAGCGCTTGCTGGCAAAACACTGAAAGACATGGGCTACAACCATGTTCTCAATGTCGGCGGCATCGGAGACTGGAAAGATGCTGGCGGCCCAATGGAAAGCTAGGAAGACGAGCAGATCGTTTGATCACCGTCTATCGGAGGCGGTGTTCAAACAAACTCAAACCACGTCATTTCCGGTCAAATCGAACTTCTGGCCGGGAAAGTATTTTTCCAAACGGATATCAGCGGTTCGAGCATGGCCTTCCATCCCCTCAAGCCTAGAAATGCGAGCTGTTGCCTCGGCAACCGATTTGGATCCTTCGCGCGTCACCCGTTGCCATGTCACAAGCTTCATATATTTGTGAACTGACAGTCCGCCCGTATATTTTGCGGCGCCAGACGTGGGCAATACGTGATTAGGGCCAGCCGCCTTGTCACCAAATGCGACGGTGGTTTCTTCGCCTAGGAACAACGAGCCATAACAGCGCAGACGCCCCAAGAACCAGTCCAAATCAGTCGCCTGCACATGCAGGTGTTCCGGCGCGTAGCTATCTGCAATTTGTGCAAGACCTTCTCGGTCAGGCACGATCATAACTTCTGCCATGTCGCGCCAGGCAGCCGCTGCGTTTTGCTGATTCAAATCAGGAAGACTCGCAATATAGTCAGGCACAAGCTCCATAACTTTTTCCGCTAATGGACGATGTGTCGTTGCAAGCCAAACGGGCGAGTTATAACCATGCTCAGCCTGCCCAACCAAATCCCATGCCACAATATGTGGGTCAGCCGTTTCATCAGCTAGTATTAAACTATCCGTTGGGCCAGCAAACATGTCGATCCCAACGCGGCCAAATAGAATACGCTTTGCTTCTGCGACAAACTGATTGCCCGGTCCCACCAGAATATCCGACTTTGGTAGTCCAAACAGCCCAAATGCCATGGCGGCAATACCCTGAACGCCACCCAACGCCAGAATCGTATCTGCGCCGCATAAATCAGCCGTGTAAACAATCGCGGGCGCGATTCCAATTTCAGGACGGGGCGGTGAGCAAGCCGTGATATGGTTGCAGCCGGCGACCTTTGCAGTGGTCACAGTCATTAAGGCGGACGCAATATGACTGTAGCGCCCTCCCGGCGCATAGCAACCTGCGGCTTGGCAGGGAATAGCACGCTGACCGGCGATAAGGCCGGGCTGAAGCTCAACTTCCGTATCTTTAATCGTATCTTTTTGAACTTCCGCAAAGCGACGCACATTATCCCAGGCGAAGCGAATATCATCCTTCAGTTTTTGCGGTACTTTTGCGGAAGCAGCATCTATCTCTTCACGAGCGAGAACAATATTGCCCTCATAGCGATCAAACTTAGCTGCATATTGCTTCGCAACCTCATCGCCACCCGCTTCAATATCATTGAGTATTTTCTGAACTGTTTCATGCACATCACCCGCATCATCTGTGGATTTGCGCTCTGCTTTTTTCAAATACTCAACAGTCATTAATCTTCTCACTTCTCATTCTTCAGTGCGCCCATCAAACTGGGCACTTCAGCCATTGTGCTAACGCCTCATTTACTGCCTTGGGGTTTTCCAATGTAGTGATATGTCCAGCACATGGAATGGAAACCAGTTCGGCACCCTCAATCAACTTAGCCATGGCTTCGTGCCGTGCAGGCGGACACAACGCGTCTTCTTCACCGCATAATATGAGCGTCGGAACTACTATGCTTCGCAATCCATCACTTTGGTCCACACGATCACGCAAGGCCAAAGATTGACGTAGGAAAACTTCGGAGCCCAACTTCATCGCCATATCTATCAAGAGGTTTAGCAAATCTTCATCGGACCGATGTTGCTGCGCCAGATAATTAGGCTTCATTTCCTCCACTAAAACATCGTACAGACATCCAGATCTAACCTTTGTTATCTGTGTGTTCCGTATAGCGACACGTTCCGCAGTGTCGGCCAGGTGATTGGTGTCGATAAGGGCCAATCGTTGCAAACGTTGTGGTGCAAGCTTTGCGATCTCCATGGCAACAATGCCGCCCAGGGACAGGCCAGCAATATTAAGCGGACCATTTGGCACCGCATCAAGTACCGCAGTTGCAATCTCAGAAATGGTAGAGGCACTGTCCAGCGCACCAACAACAACATCATATTGAGGGGCAAATGCCTCAAGTTGCGGACCAAACAAACGTGCATCACACAGCATACCTGGAAGAAATAGCAGTGTTTCACGTGCCATGAGAGGTTGCTCAGAGCGCTTTTGACGCAAGAGCCGCACCATCACTTAAGGCCTTTAGTTTAGCATAGGCGATCTCCGGATCAACGGCACCAAAACCGGCAAAGGTCCCAAAACCACAATCCGAACCGGCAATAATACGATCCGCTCCGACAATATCAGCAAAGCGCTCAATTCGCTGTGCAACCAGCTCTGGATGTTCCACAAAGTTGGTTGTCGTATCAACAACGCCTGGTACCAGTATTTTATCATCGGGAATTTCAGATTTTCGGTCCCGGAAAACGGTCCATTCATGCGCGTGACGCGGGTTGGATGTTTCAAACAAGACATAGCGCGCCTTAGCTTTCATAAGCGTTGCAAACACTTTTGCCATATCAATATCGCAAACATGAGGGCCCTCGTAGTTGCCCCAGCAAATATGAATACGCACCTTGTCTTGCGGAACGTCAGACAGAGCATAGTTCAGCGCTTCCACATGGCCTTCGGCAATCTTCACAAACTCATCATCTGACAAATCAGCAAATAGCATGTGACGGGACAAAGCCAGGTCTGGGCAATCAAGTTGAAGGTTCAAGCCAGAAGCTACAATTGTCTCATACTCTGTCTTCATGGCATCTGCCAAAGCAGACAGGTACTCATCGCGCGTTGCATAATGCGCATTCGCCAGAAACAGGGAAATAACGCCCGGAGACGCGGCATTCATAAAGCCATCAGTCACGCCATGCTTCTGCATGGCAACTTTAAGATTGGCGATGTCTTTTTCCAACTCGCCCTGGCCTTTGGACGTAACGGCACTTGTGCATTTGGGGCGCGCATAAGATGCGGTTCCGCCCTCATCGGCCAATCGCTTCAAGAAGGATGGGAAGAGTTTTAAGTCGCCAGGTGCATTTCGGGGGCTATCGCCAGAAAACCCGGTGTATCGATCTTTCACATAGGTGGCGTAGGAGATTTTCGACGTTTCCCCGTCTGAAACAATATCAATTCCAGCCGCAACTTGTTTGGCAACTGTTTCATCGACCGCTTCCGCCATTGCCTCATCAAATTCCGTGGTGTCATACGGTTTTTCGTGCTCGCGCGCAAAGATGAAATCCACCACTTTTTGTGTACGCGGCAAGGACCCAACGTGGGATGTCAAAATATTAGCCATCTGTATTTACCTGTCTGTTGCCGTTTAGAGCCAGTGCGTGGCGCCTGCCGGATCTTGTGTATTACGAACACGATACATACTCGCCTCGCCTGTCATTGAAGGTGCGATGCTCCGGCTTACCCCCACAGGCACTGCAAACGTATCTCCCGGAGCAAGAACCGTGACGAACTCACCAAGCGAAACACGCCAGTGTCCGCGCATGACCATGAGCACTTCATGGCTTTCGCACACATAGGGTTCTGCAGAAATTGAGCCGCGGGAAATCAGATCAACCTCAAATCCTGGCCGGTCTTTCAACATAGCATCAGCGCCAATTACCTTGGCAGGCTGTGCGTCTGACAGCGCCATGATATCTTGATAGCGCGCAACAAAATTAGGAATAACGTCGCTGGTTTTGAACTCTTTGAATTCCTTCAGCTGTTCATCTGTCAGTAATGGCATCGGCTTGATACCATCCGGTAGAGCTTCCCCTTTTTTGGTGTCATAGAGCTTTGCATTTTCCCCAAGCACAAGTCCGTGCGCCTGAGCATCTTCGATCACTTGGGGCGCCCACTGGACGCCACCGCCAGCATCGTCACCGCCGAGAATTGCCATGATCATTCCATAGTCAGTTCCAATGTTTTCAAATCCGCGGAAAATACCCGTTGGAATATTAAAAATATCACCTTCATCAAGGATGACCTCTCCCGCATTTCCCCAGCGTCCCCAAAAGAAGCGCCATCTGCCCTTCAAGACGTAAAACACTTCAGCAGTGCGGTGCGAATGCAATGAATTCCGACACTTTGGCGGTTGCCCTGCAGCCCCAATATTGAACCCAGGTGTCTCGGTAATGTGAACGTGCTGATCTGCGCTTTCCGATACGCCGCCACCAATTACGGTAAAATTCTCTTTCTGATCGGAACCAGGGGTGTGTGCATCGATAAAAGCCGTCTTGCATGGCTTCAATTCTCCATAGCGAACGATGCGTTGTTCGAGTTCTCTTGGTGTCATTACTCATTCTTTCAGGCATGTTTGGGGATATTTCAGGTTTGCAGGTTTTGCTTATCCGGCCTGCATAAATATCTGTTTCCAAATGGAAATTTCATCGAATAGTGTAAATTCACGTCGCAAGCCATAGGGGCCAAATTCGGCGTGGCTGAAGCCCATAATGTAAACGTCTGCGCCAGTTGGCTTGCCAAACATGCCGAACCCATCATGCTTGCCTTGCAAGCTCCAACGGATTGCCGCTCGCGGTGACAGCATGGCATCTTCGCGACCAATCTGATGGTCAATTGTAAAAACGGCACTGGGGAACGAGGACCTTAGCGCCATCCACAAACGCTCCGTATCCATCCAGGAATGTGCGGTCACATCGCCCTGATGCTCCGTCTGAACGGCCCGGTCATATTCAGCCCGGATTACCGGCAAATCATGGTCCATAATGCGCGTCAAAATGCTGCCAAACCGTTGGCCCCATTCATTGTCGTTGCCCCGGCCTTGATAGCCGCCATCCACGTCTTGATCCGGCGTGAAAGGCTTTACGCAGTTTTCAGGCCCTCCTTCACGTTCAATAAGATCGCGCGCGAATGATTTTGGTTTCATGCCCAATTGCCGAACAATACCAGCTGTGTCCCGGGTCAACCATTCATCATAAATGACATCGTCTTTAGCGGCACAATCGGCGATGGCACGCGCAATAAAGCGCTTACCGGTTGGCTTACCAAAAAAACCGTGACCAGTATGTGTGCCCATGGTCAAAAGCCGATGAGATGACAGAAATCCGTCATCTTCATTGCCAGACCAGATAACATCCTCACCGAGCAATTCTCGATCTGGAAACTCAGCCAAGGTTGCCAACGTCCCATTGATCGTTGCCTGATTTCCCATCGAGAGGCCAGCAGGATATCGGACCGGGATATCTGTGGCATAGGTATGGTGCAGCGTTGCTATGCCGCGGTCTTCCCAAATCTCCTTGGTCACACCCAAAATGTAATCCGGGAAATCTGTCCAGCGGTTTGAAAACCCCTTCATTGCGACCATCCTTTTGGTATTCGGGCTGATTTGCGGACCACGAGCGGTCCGTCAATGGCAACACGGCGAGGCGTTATTTCGCCATCATGGATATGTGCCATAAGCGTTTTGACGGTCTCTTCAACCATCCGATTTGATGGCTGCCGAACGGTCGTTAGCAAAAAACTCGGCCAACTTGCCAGACCGACATCATCATACCCGACAATCGAGATATCCTCGGGCACGCGCAGTCCAAATTCGCTTCGAACGGTTTCCATGACCGCAAGAGCCATATGATCATTTGCCACAAACACTGCGTCTGGTTTTTCGCGCTTAGAGAACATGCGGCGTGCCGCTTCTTGCGTCTCGTCAAAGTGAAAGTTTCCAGCTTCTCGCGCAAACAACGTAGTATCTGCAGCCTGAAGTCCGCGCATGAACCCAAACTCACGATCCCGCTGGGTTGATGCGCCTTCCCAGCCAGCAATATGACCAATACGTTTATGTCCACCGGCCACCAGAAATTCCGCAATGCGTTCGCCGCCTGCAACATTGTCTGACGTTACTGCAGACAATCGCTCATCATCTTGACTTCGATTGAACAAGACGACTGGAACGCCTTCTGTCTGGCATCTGGTGGTCAACTCCGACGACATGGAAACGGACGCCATAACAATGCCATCCACCTGGTAGTCGAGCAGCTCTTCCAGCAATTGATCGACATTGTCTGCCGTCAAAGTCGCCATAAAAATTAGGACATGGTAGCCCTTGGTCTGAAGCTCCAAGGACAGCTTTTCAACGGCTTCCGGGTAAAACTGATTTTCAAAATATGCAACGATAAGGCCAATGATTTTGGATTGCCCGGTGATCAGCGAGCGCGCCAGAACATTCGGTCGATAACCCAATTCCTTGGCCGCGGCTTGAACCTTTTCTGCCATTTTTGAAGATACACTCGCGCCAGGCGTAAATACACGACTGACTGCCGACTGACTGACACCAGCCAACCGGGCAACATCCTGTGAAGTTGTGCCTTCCCTCGCCATTTAGTTCACCACTTGAAATGCCGAGGCATGCAGATTCTCAGTTGAACAAATTTGAATTTACTGGTTATGGACATTGTCATTCATTCAGCCGCCTCACCGTAGGCAACATTTTTCCCGCCATAGCGCCGCACACGCAGATTGGCTTGCTCTGCGTGCCCAACAAAACCTTCCAATAAGCAAAGGCGCGAGCAATATTCACCGATCATGGTTGCCGCTTCGTCCGTTGTAACTTTCTGATACGAATGCGTCTTCAGAAACTTCCCGACCCACAAACCGCCGGTGTAACGCCCAGCTTTCTTTGTTGGAAGGGTATGATTAGTGCCGATGACCTTGTCGCCATTGGCAACATTGGTGCGCGCGCCAAGAAACAATGCTCCATAAGAATGCATGTTTTCCAAGAACCAGTCATCTCGGTCTGTCATCACCTGAACATGCTCAGAAGCAATATCATTCGCAACATCAAGCATCTCGTCATAGGTGTCGCAAAGGATTACCTCCCCATAATCCCGCCAACTAACAGCAGCCGTGTTTGCTGTCGGCAGGATTTCCAGAATACGTTTGATTTCTTCAATTGTACTCTCCGCCAAAGCACTGGAATTTGTTAGCAGAACTGCCGGTGAATTGTACCCGTGTTCAGCTTGACCAAGCAAATCAGTCGCACAAATCTCCGCATCAACCGTGTCATCAGCAATGACCATTGTTTCGGTCGGTCCGGCAAACAGATCAATTCCAACACGTCCAAAAAGTTGACGCTTGGCTTCAGCAACAAATGCATTGCCAGGTCCGACCAGCATATGAACGGGCTCAATAGTCTCGGTGCCAATTGCCATGGCGCCAATGGCCTGAATACCACCCATCACATAAATTTCATGCGCACCACCTAAATGCATTGCAGCAATAACGGCGGGGTTGGGTGCTCCGTTGAAGGGTGGTGTTGCCGCAATGATGCGAGGCACCCCGGCGACGCTTGCGGTTGCGACGGACATATGAGCGGATGCAACCATCGGAAATTTGCCACCGGGAACGTAACAACCGACGGACTGAACAGGAATATTCTTGTGGCCAAGAATAACACCGGGAAGTGTTTCCACTTCGATATCTAACATGGAATCCCGCTGAGCTTGCGCGAAGTTACGGACCTGCTCCTGCGCAAACTTAATGTCTTTCATTTCACGCGGCGTGAGTTTGGCTATCAACGCCTGAATTTCCTCATCGTTGAGACGGAAACTGATTGGGCTGTAGTTGTCAAACTTTTCAGACATTTTACGCACAGCAGCATCGCCGTTCGTTTCAATTTCCTGAAGCGCCTGCTCAACACTTGCGCGAACTTTTGCATCATCCACTGCCCTGTCGGCTTCCTCTTTTCCGCGTTTCAAGTAGTTGATCATGAGCTTGCTCCTTGCTCTGCGGGACGGGGTGGGACACGTGTTCCATTGTCGAAAGCCTCCCAGCCCTCGCCTGCAAATACATCAACACCCAGCTGTGCCATCACCAGGGGGTAGTCGACCGATACCCAATTGTCAGCAATCTTGCCGTCCTTGACTTTCCAGAAATCCATGTAGGGAATTTTTATCCTTTTTTGGGTTGCAGCCACACCCATAAACGTTCCTGAATGGGTGCCTTCAATATGCCCAAAACAAGAGGCCCATTCTCCATCGGCCAAGAATTTTTCAGTCTTGTAAATCCGGTCAGTAAAAGCTGACCGAAGCGGTAATTGCCAATTCTCCCGAAAAGCTTTTACGCCTTCTTTCGTGCCGCATCCATAATTTCCCATCCACCGAAAATCGTCATGGAAATAGAGCGACATATCGTTCTCATTGGCGCTCAGCGCCTCTTCCATTCGATGAATGATGGCCAATGTTTCGTTAGATTGATCGAGATGATCTTGAGCAGATTGAAACGTCATAATTATTGATCACTAAATATGTTGATCTTGAAACTTATTTCTAACCCGCTTGGCCTTACCGATAGCCAAAACATGGCTGACTAAGCGTCCGGGATCCATTTCCCCTCGTTTTTATCAAACAGCATGCAGTGCTCCGCAGGAATGGAAATGCTGACCATTTTTCCGATATCCACGTGGTAGTCTTTGCCCGACTTGATAGACACAAGCCCGCCGCCGGCTTTCAATGCCACCATGGTTGCTTCGCCCAGAAGTTCCATGGAGTATGCCGCTGCGTCTAACTCGCCACCCGAAGGAACGACTGCCGCATCTTCCGCCCTGAACCCAAGTGTCACTGGCCCTGAAACCGACTTGTTAAGCCCTTCAATCCGCACATTCTTCGCAGTGAAAACACCATCAGAAATTTCACCTTCCATGAGGTTCATAGCAGGCGAGCCAATGAAACTAGCCACAAAGGTATTGGCTGGCTTATCGTAAATGTCTTTTGGTGATCCAATTTGCTGAATCACACCGCCATTCATAATCACAACCCGGTCTGCTAAAGTCATTGCTTCAATCTGATCGTGCGTCACATAGATCGTTGTGACGCTCAACTCATGTTGCAAGTTTTTGATTTGCGCACGTGTGGAGACACGAAGTTTGGCATCCAGATTGGACAGTGGCTCATCCATCAAAAACACGGTCGGCTCGCGTACAATGGCGCGACCAAGAGCAACACGCTGGCGTTGGCCGCCAGACAGCTCCGCTGGCCGTCGGTGTAGGAAATCTGTCAATTCCACCATGCGCGCTGCCTGCATAACCCGATCATCATGCTCGGATTGCGGCACTTTGCGAATTTTCAGCGGAAAGCGAATGTTCTCATAGACCGTCATATTGGGATAAAGGCCATAGCTTTGGAAAACCATTGCTACGTCACGGTCTTTTGGCTCCACATCATTGACGACGCGGTCCCCAATCCAGATCTCGCCACTCGTAGCGGATTCCAGACCAGCAATCATACGCATCATGGTTGTCTTTCCGCAGCCGGATGGCCCCAGCAGAACCAAAAATTCCTTGTCCGCTATGTCGAGATTGAAATTATTGACCCCTACAAAGGAGCCCCATTTCTTGTGGACGTTCTTAATTTTAATCTCAGCCATTTTTTATCCTTTCACGGCGCCGGCGGTCAGGCCGCTGACGATCTGGCGCTGGAAGAACATTACCAGTATGAAGAGCGGAGCCGTTGCTGACACCACAGCGGCGACGGCAAACATGACATTCCCTTCCGTCTGGGTCGTGCCCAGAAAACTGGCAATTTTGGGAACCATCGTCTGGTTTTCCTTCGACAAAAGCAGCCCTGTTACAGCAAAATCATTGTAGGCGAGCAGGAAGGAGAACAGTCCAGTAGTGATAACACCCGGCCACATGACCGGAATAATGACGTGCCGGAAGGCTTGGAAACGCGTGCAACCATCAACCATTGCGCTTTCATCCAGATCCTTAGGAATTTTCTGAAAAAACGAATGCAACATCCACAGCGTAAAGGGCTGATTGATTGCGACCAAAACGATGATGGATGTTGGTAAAAAGCCCCATAAGTTCCACTCAAAGAATGGCAACAAGTAACCAGAAACCAATGTAATTTGTGGTATCGCGCGAAAGATAAGAGCAATTATCAACAGAGCGAACACGTAGCGATATCCGGACCGCGACAGAGCATATCCACCAAGCGTTCCAATAGTGAGCGAAGTTACCACTACCACAAAGCAAACGATAAAAGTGTTGAAGGCGGCCTTCCAGAATTCCTCCTGAACCCAAGCTCCCTCATAGCCATTGCCCGTAAAGGCGCTCCCGGTTTCCGCTAGGGTACGAACACCTGTAAGAGCATTGGTCCAATCCGCCTTTGAGAAGAAATCCAGTTCAACCTTAAACGATCCCCACAACGTCCAAAAGAATGGAAACGCTGCCAGCACAAGCCAAACTGTTACAAATCCGTAGGAGAACAGTTTCAATGTAGTTGAACGATGTGCAGCGGTTGCATCCATGATCCCTAATCCTTCCGTTCAAAATCGCGCCAAGTGCGTATCAGCACTGGCATCAGGAGAATGGACACACCAATTATCGTTAAGACCGATGTGGTAGCAGCAGCGGATAACAGCCTCGTTTCGCCGCCCAGATCGTTGAGAATAATCCAAGAAAGCGATGTCGCATGCGCAGATGCATTAAAGCCAATGATTGGCTCCAAAACACGGAAGTTATCCATTAACTGAATGAGTGCCACGAAAGTCACGAGCGGCATAATGTGCGGGATTACCACATAGCGAATGCGCTCCCAGCGGGAAGCACCATCAATCATAGCAGATTCAAGCGTGTCTTGCGGCAGGGTTTGAAGCCCGGCATAGAACACCACGAAAGCAAATGGCGCAGAGTGCCAGACCCCATAAACCATGAGCATCACCCAAGTCAGAGGAGTCGACGCCTTTAAGGACAAATCCGGATCCGATGCAATAAATTGTATGAGGGTTCCCAAAACACCGCGAGAGTCGATCATCCAAAACAAAATGAGAGAGCCGATCAGCGGCGTCACGATCATGGGCAACAGCGAGAAAAAAATCACCAGACCCTTGAGATGCCGATTAAGCGAGTTGACGGTGACCGCGATTATGAACCCGAGAACAATGAGCAACGGCGTTACAATAAATGTGTAACTCAACGTAAAACCCATGGCCTTGTAAAACGGTAAATTGCCGATGCTCGACATAAAGTCACCGAGGTCATCTGCACCCTCCCAGGCAGCAGAAACTTCATTAAAAGCCAGATGCCCGCGATCAAGATAAATTGACAACCCCGCCCATTTGCCAAGCGGTTTTTCGGCACGCAAAGCAGCCGTTGCTTCCGCGTCAACAGCCGTCTCAGTTTCACAACCGAACGGACCACAAGCTTCAACTTCAACAAGCACCTGATCGTGCGGCGTATGAAGAGATTGCAGAACCACCGAAACAATCGGCAACGCAATAAAAAAGAGCATCGCAAGCCCGGAGGGCAGGAAAAACCAAAAAAAAGTGCGATGTTTCATGAGTGATGTCGCCCCGGCCCAGAGAAGTAGAGGGAAAAAAACATTACGCAGATTAAAAAGCCCGGAGAGCAAGCCCTCTGGGCGTCAGACATTCCTATTGGAGGAAGCCTTTTTCTTTAGCCGCAGCATTGTAAGCAGCTTCGACGTCAGCCAATGCTTGCTGTGCAGATTCTTTGCCCTGCATGAAATCAGCAAGCTCGTCACCAAGTGCTGAGTGCAGTAAGCCCTGGAATGGTCGCATCGGGTAAGGCTTTGCTTTCGCTTTAACAGTGGCAAATACACCTTTGGCCAAATCTGTTGGTTCATAACCGTCGATCAGCCAAACCGCGAGTGGGCTTGTTTCTTCATTGATAATTTTCGGATCAATACCGTTCAACAACGCTTTAAAAGTCGCAACTGCATCTTGATCAGAAATGTTTTTGGAAACGGTCCAGCCGTCCCACCACAAAGTTGTTGCCGGAATAGTGCCACCACCAACAGTCATCGGTCCAGCAATATCGGTATTTTCAATCACTTCTGCGGATGAGCCTTCAGTTGTTTTTAAAGGCGCAACACGTGACCCCCACATGTTCATCAAGGCAACATTACCTGCTTTCCATTCAGCTGAGGTCGCGTTTGAATCGTGTGTCAGAAAATCCGGGTTCATGTATTCAGACAGCGCTTTCATCATCTCAAGAGTGGCAACACCCTTTTCGTTGTTAATGCTGACTTCTGCTGTGCCCGCTTTGAAGAACTCGCCGCCATGCCCGATGAACATGTTGTTGAATTCTTGAGCCAGGTTCCATCCAGCTTTGTAGGCACCACCAAGCGGGTAGTCCAAAAGACCCTTTTCCTTGATGACTTTGGCAGCTGACAACATCTCCTCATATGTTTTAGGTGGTGTAAGACCAGCTTTTTCAAGAATATCCTTACGGAATACAAGGTGTTGAGCGTTTGCCATGAAAGCGACAGCCATGATTTTTCCGTCAACGGAGATCAGCTGGCTTTTCGACAGGCTTTGGCCGTGTTCAGCAACAAGATCGTCCAATGGACGGATCAGATCATCATTCATCAACGCAACGATAGACGAGTTCGCAACAATCGCGCTGGAATATTCCGCCGGGTTACCTGTCATACCAGCAACATTGATTTTCTGGTGATCAGCGGTGAGGTTGGCTTTTACGGTCACACCATCTTCAGCGCATTCGATGGCCGCTTTTGCTACCGTCTGAATTGCTGGAAATTCATTTCCTACAATGCTGACATTGCCACCTTCAATGCCACATCCAGCATGCGCCAATGACGCCGCGCCAAGCGTAAAAGCTGACGCCAATAAAAATTTCTTGAACATTAGTCTCTCCCTGAGGTCCAACTGAGCCCTGCCTCTATGACCCCCAAAATCAATACGAATTAGAGATCGGCAGGCCACATTCACAATAACCTTTGTCAAGACTGACAAAAAATGCATACGTATGCAAGATGTAATAGAGTGTTATTTTTGGGCCTATTTTTTTGCCACTCTTATGAGCCATTTGCATTGATTTCACTCGAGAAAAAACTTCGTTGACCCTTAAAAAAGCACATTGTTTCAGTGGGCTATCACTAAGGGAACAAACTCGCGTTGTATTTCGCGGGCACCACTGATTTGGCTAAGCAGGGAAAACCCTGCGTAAAATTTCAAAATGAGTTGAAAATTAAAAATCGTCACTTTGGAGAAGAAGTTTGGGCAAAGATGGTTTGTTTTGACATCTTTGCCTTTTGTTTCATTGTTGATTTATTTCCATCCGAATTGGAATGTTGCACCTGTTTCACCGTTTCCGTTTTGCTGGACGTGTCCGTCCGTGT
>JBDWQA010000005.1:0-111253 GCA_039986835.1 Hyphomicrobiales bacterium | reverse complement strand
AGAATGGTCTCGCCGCGTCCGAAGTAAACGTCAACAGGTGTCAGGTCTTTGAGACTCTCGGAGTACCGATGGTCATCATAAGCTCGACGAAGCGTTCGATGCTGGCGTTGAGATCACCCCGCATTGCGGTCATTTGAGCCTTCTATTGTTCGCAAATGCGGCAAACGACTGCAATCCGGGAGAACCGACCTTGCACAACGAACGGCGGCTTTGGGCCGTAACTTCACTGCAGACATCCAGTACACGAGTTTTTACGAGTAATATTTACCATTCAAAACATACGGATTCCATGATCCATGAATTTCGAATTCGCCTTACAATAAAATATTTCACGTCTTATTGATGTACTTATGTCCAAACACTCACTCATGTCTGTCAAATATTTCTCCCGGCTTTTGGTGCCAGATGGCGACGAAGCTGCGCTTGCTAAAATGATGCGTCAGGTCCGTCACTGGACCGCGCTAGATTTACTGCGCACAGCGGGACCGAAGGCCACAGGCACAGGTGTTAGCCGCGTCTATGACGAGGATGAACTTTATAAAGCGGTCATTCTGGAAGAACTTGTCCGCGTTGGCGTCCCTGCCGCCTTTATGGAAGAAAATGAGTTTGGTGAATGGCTGGATTTGAACAAAGGCATGGAACATTGGCAGTCGACGAAAAATGGCGACGTCGATGTATTCCTGAATATGGCATCTGAAGCCGATGGCGGTGTCGGAACCATCATGTCTAAAGACCCAAGTACATTCCTACGCTATCTAAACCACGCACAGAACCAGCCTAAGCAGGTGAACAAAGGTATTCCGATGCCAAAATACACTTCTTTGATCTTGCTGAATGTTACGGCGCTATTCCAAAAGGTGCCGAAATGAACAACGTGTTTAAGGTCTTTGAGATCGACTTTTGTGCACTTTTGGCTGCCTTAAATTTTAGCAAAAACATACCCCTTTTTGGAGCCGTCCATAGATACGTAAATAACTCCACCACTCACCTAAAGCATTTGAATAACAACAATATTTTCTCAGGTTACGCACTACCAACAAATATGTGACGCATGACACTGAACAGGCCTTTTCAATGACCAAAACCGATGCATGCAAGCGCCAAGCCAAGTGGCGCGCAACACAAGAGAACAAGGGTCTGGAACAAGTTCGGATTTGGGTTCCCAAAAAACATACAACTGAGATCAAGGCCGTTGCCGCAGCCATGCGAGGCGCAACCGAAACCGTCGCGCCATGGAGTAATCAGAAATACCGTATGGCAAAAGCAGAGAAGCAGATGAGAACGCGCCAGATACCTCAAGCCATTAAGCAAGATGGTTGGCGGCTGGAAGTCTGGCTTATCCAGAACGGATATTGAGAAGATATGGCAAAGCTGACATCTGACACCTTGATTGATGGCCTGAAGCCTCGCATGAACAGAGTTCTCACAATTGCAGAAGCGGCGCTGCCTCAATCTCAGTTCCAGGCATTCCGAAAACTCTTTCTGGAAGAAATGGGACGCAACGGCTTTGAAGCATTTCTGCGAGAAGCAGAAGCTGACCTAAAACACGTACGGCACGGATAGACACAACAGCGGCATGCAGGCGGGGCTTGCAGTCGAATACACTTACAAACGGAACGGACAGGGCTGGAACAAGATTGCACAGTAAGGAGGTGCCACATGTTTGAAACAGTCTTCACAACCCAATCCACACAATCATGAAACGACCATACAAAAGCGATCAGCTTCTGTTCAGTGCGAACTGGTGCTGACCACAGAATTACCTGATGACCTTGCAGTCACAGACGCTGAACTGGCTTTGGTCGAGGGATTTATGCAGGACGTGATCAACGAGATCATGGTTCTAGGCGTCTAGCTCGATGCCTGAATAACAAAAAGGCGGGGCATGGCATGAAACGGGCAGCAATTTATCTAAGGGTTTCCACAACGCGGCAAGCCGATGGTGAGTTGTCACTTCCCGATCAAAAGCGCCAATGCCTCGCCTTTGTCGATCAACAGGGATTTGAACCTGTTGCTGAGTTTATCGATGCTGGCGCAAGCGCAGCCGATGACAAGCGTCCTTCCTTTCAGCGCATGGTTGATGATGCCACATCGGCAAAGCGTCCGTTTGATGTGATTATCGTTCACAGCTTCTCGCGCTTCTTTCGAGACAGCTATGGTTCTGAGTTTTACCGGCGCAAGTTGGAAAAGACTGGTGTTGGCATTGTCTCAATCACGCAACCAGTCACCGATGATCCAAGCGGCCAACTAATCCGACAAGTCGTATCGGTGTTTGACGAATACCAAAGCCGCGAGAATGCCAAACATGTCTCACGCGCCATGATTGAAAATGCAAAGCAGGGATTTTGGAATGGTGCCAAGCCGCCATATGGCTATCGCACCAAGGTTGCAGAAATGCGCGGTGATAAGGCCAAGAAAGTTTTGGAGATCAATCCCGATGAAGAAGAAACTGTTCGGCTGATCTTCAAGCTCTATACGTACGGATCAGGAGAAGCTGGCCCGCTCGATGTCAAAGCAGTTTGCAACTATTTAGATGAGCGTGGCCGTACGTACGGAAATGACCGCAAATTCTCGGTGCAAATGATCTCCAAAATACTCAACCGCCGTACGTACATAGGGGAACACGTATTTAACCGGACTTGCAGCCGTAAGAGAATAGTCAAAAGCCAATCGGAATGGATCAAGGTCAAAGTCCCTTCGATCATAGAACCAGCATTGTTTGACGTTACACAAGCACGCCTTGCTAGAAACAATCCGAAGGTCACACCGCCACGTATTGTGAACTCCCCTACTCTGCTGACTGGCATTGCCAAGTGTGGCACATGTGGATCACTGATGCGCCTGCGTACGGGCAAGAGTGGGCGTTATCGCTGTTACACATGTTCGGCCAAGGCAGATGTCGGAAAGACTGCCTGCACAGGCACAAGTGTCTCCATGCCAAAACTAGACGGTGCTGTGATCTCGGAATTGGAAAACCGGATATTCCAGCCGGAACGCCTCTCCGAAATGCTTCCTGGCCTGACACAACGCAATGCAGGCTTAACAGCCACTATCGAGGCTGATCTCAAACTACTTCGTTCTGAGAAGCGAGAATTCGATAAGCGGCTCGACAATCTTTATGACGCAATTGAAACGGGCACGATGAAAGCGGATCAACGCTTTATGGACCGCATCGACAGCTTGAAATCCGCGCTGGAAGCTCAAAAGCGCAAGATCAGAACCAAAGAACAAGCGCTTCAGTCTACAGGCTTCAGTATCACACCCAAATCAGTTGATGTATTTGCATCTGCCATGCGAGAGCGCCTAAACGGCAAAAACCCGCAATTCCGCAAAGCATACGTACAGCACTTCATTCAAGAGATTGTTGTTGAGAAAGACCGGGCAACCCTAAAGGGATCAAAGCTTGCAATCATGGCTGCAGCCAGCCTGAAAGACCAAACCAAACTAGTGCCCACTTTTGAACAGGAATGGTGCACCCGACAGGATTCGAACCTGTGGCCTCTGCCTTCGGAGGGCAGCGCTCTATCCAGCTGAGCTACGGGTGCCTTTAGGTTTAAGTTCTTTACCTGATGCGATGGGTGCTCGCAATGGGGAATTAAATTCTATTTTACACCCCGTGAAAAAGAGGCATTTGCAAGCGGTTGAGCCATATTTGACGACGCTTGAAACCCACTACCAAGTTCGTTTTGGACCTGTATCAATATGATAGTGTCCGCCACGATAATATTTGTATCCGCCAACACCAGGGTGGTTTTTCAGGAAATGGACCACTGCTCTTGGATCACCCCGCACATTAAAATCTGCAGCTTTACATCTTCTATGGTATGAGTTTTTTGCTCCGCCCTTGCGCAGATTTTCCAGCCACCAACGCTTTGTGCTTGTAACACCCACATCGCCAAACTGGTGGGCGACATCCTGCAATGCGCCTTTTAACCGGCGAGGCACACACCATTTGGTGTCGGAATAGTTCACTTTCGCATGCGGGTAAGGAACCCGAGGGGAAAACGTACTGCAGCCCAGAAGAGCAAACGCCAACACGACAATCGCAAGCACAAGCCCAAGTCGTTGCAGGCTCAGCTCTCTGAACTCAGCCAACTTCCAACCAAAGTGTTTTGTCGCACGGTACATCATGGCCGATTTGTACGTCGCGGAAGGTTAATTCCAAGATGACAAACCTGGTTGATAAAGTATTACCAGCCGCCACCGCCACTGCTGCCGCTACCTCCGCCAGAAAAACCTCCAGAGGAAAAACCGCTACTACTTCCACCAGATGAAGTTTTGGGCGCTGGCATGGAAGATCGCACGCCATCTTCCAGCGAACGGGACATGCGGCCCATTTGCCTTCCAATCCCATTTGAGTAACCGTCATGCCCCATCCAGGCTGATGACTGGGCAATTGCCTTTTGCTCGATGGTGGCCGTTTCCAACCATTTATCAAATGTTTCCGACCAGGGTTCTTCAACCTCCAGCGCAATGGCGTATGGCAATAATGTTTCAAAATGCTGGGGAGACATTGCGGGTGCTCCCGCCAAATTCAGTCGGTCGGCCTCAGCTAGTTCCAGATATGTGCGCAGCCCTGAGATTTGGTCCATTGCCCTTTGTCCGATAGGCGTTGGCGCTTGCATGAGTTGAAAGAACAACACATTAACCGCCACCAATCCAAGCAAAGCTATGAGAACAACTGGGCTTTGCAGTTCAATGGCATTGTAAAGAAATGAACCAAGGCCATTCAAAGAGAACAACACAAGCAAAAGAGGCAAGAGAGAAATCAAGAAACGCCATCTTGGCTGTTTTCTGGATTTAAAGACTTTTACCAAACGCAATGCCATTACAACAACAATGATCAACCCGATCGCAGATGGAACAAAGAACGGTAAAACCTCTGCCAAAGCACCTTGGGATGCGATGATCAACAAAACCACACCAATGACAGAGAGAGCTGCTCCAAAAATGCAGTAGCCCTTGTTCAGGCGGAAAAAAACGTGCCGGTGCTCGCGCTCGATTGCACGGCGAAAACTATTGACTGAGGCTTTTACGCGCTTGCCATTCGACTTTGAAATTTTGAACACGTCCGCCTTGGAAACACTGCGCAGTAAGGCGGCTTCACCAGGAGCCGTTTCAGTTTTGCCCTTCGTCGTCGCATCTGATGATTTCGTTGATATTTCAGGAGTATCTTCAAAGCCAGCAATTGTGACATGGCCCTTAACTGCCAGGCTGACAAAGGCCGCTGATAATGCCCTGAAGGGATTGGAACTGAAGCCACGGTTTTCTATGTAATTGGCCAGCGCCGGTGATATATTATCCAAGGGTTGCCAGGAAGGAACAACAACTCCTTTTGGTGGATCCCTGCCAATCCTCAACCACACGACCAAGTAATACAGGCTGATCAGGCAAAGTATCAGAGCCGATCCAATATTTTGAATATTGTCGCGTAGCAACCACAAAATGCCCTGCAAATCTGAGGGTGGTGCGATGGACCCTTTCGCAATTTTCGCTCTGACTGTCAGCCCCTCTCCTGGCAGGAACTCAGTGCTGGCAATAATGGATACAACGTCGCGCGAAGGCGCAATCATTAGTGTTCCTTCGCTGCTGGTTTCGCCAAACTGGCCAGTGAAGAACTCCATATCTTCAAACGCGCCGTTCTCTGGAAGCCAAAGCTTCACAGATACTTGGTCTATCGGAAACTCCCAGAAATTTCCGGTGACATTCCAATCAAGCAGCTCGTATTCTTCCAAAAAACGGATCTGGCGAGTGGCTTTGTATCGGATGACGTAACTATGTTCACCAATTGTGAGGAATGTATTTTCTTCACCAATGAACAGCCGAAGTGCGCCGCTGAATTGCTGGGTGTGAAATGGCTCAGATTGTCCATTCCGTGTTACGTCCAATATGTCGTAGGAAACAGTTCCCGAACTGCCGTCCGAAAGAGTTATTCGGGTATTGAAATCCCTGTATATCCCTCGTCTGATCTGTTGTCGCTCAGCACGAACCTGAATTGTGTCGGTCACATCCAGTGTGCCTCCATCCAGGATTTTGATATCACTCATGAACGATATGATGCGCTCTGAGGCGAATGATGGCGTGCTGGCGATTGCTAGCCAGCACAGGGCGCCAAAGAGACAGACCAAACTTGTCTGCAGCTTGCGTGCATCAAACAGGCACAATTTTTGCGTCACAGGGCAATGAAAAACGAAGGCACCATAGGACATCTCAGGCTCTCTTCGGATCAGAATTTTACAGATGGTACGGCGCGGTCTGCAGCATTTTCGATTTCAAAGTATTCCATCTGGTCAAAGCCAAAATTATTCGCAATCAGATTTGAAGGGAAACTTTCTACTTTCACATTCAACGCACGCGCAGCACCATTGTAGTAGCGCCTGGACATTTGTATTTCACCCTCAATTGTACTCAACTCGTTTTGCAAATCCTGAAAATTCTGATTGGCTTTTAATTCCGGATACGCCTCGGCGACTGCCATCAATTTGATGAGCGCATCGCCAATAAGTGCCTCGCTCTGGGCTCTGCCCGCAACATCGTCATCGTCAACACGCTCGGCATTTGCCCGTAACTCAGTAACCCAAGTAAATGTTTCCATTTCATGGGTTGCATAGCCCTTGACCGTTTCCACCAGATTGGGGATCAGATTTGCACGGCGCTTGAGCTGAATATCAATACCGCTCCAAGCCTCTTTTGCCATCTGCCGTGCTTTAACAAGGCCATTATAGGTGAAGATCAAATATACAATGATCACGACCAGCAGCCCGATGAGAATAAAGTCCATTGATACCTCCAAAAAATTTAGCCAAGCGCCTGGTATCCGTCAGAAAATACCTTAAGTGTCAGTAGTTGTCAGTGACGTTAGCAGGCAACACTCCCCAAGAATAGCGCCTGTTTAAATTGCGACTTCATGTTCTGCTTGCCGGTCGGTTGAATCACTTTATATTGCACCAAAAGCCATAGAGCTTTTTTAAAAGGAAAGACCGCTCAATGAAATTCGCGCTTACCCAATTTGCAGCGAGGCGTCCTCGCCATGTGACAGCTCTTTTCATGTTGGCACTACCGGCTTTTCTATTTGTACAAGAAGTGTCTGCACAAGGCAGGCCCGCAGGTGTTGTCGTTGAAGTGGTAGAGACACGCTCTTTTACCGAAACAGCACCAGTCCTTGGCGAATTTGTGGCACCAACCAGTAGCGTGGTGGCTAGCCGCATTCCCGGACTGATCGCAGATATTTCCGTTCGGGTAGGAGACCGTGTTGAAGAAGGCGATCTGCTGATAAAGCTGGATACCGAATTGCTTGATATTGAGTTGCGTGCGGCCCAAGCCTCCCGCACAGAAGCAGAAGCAGGGCTAACGGTTGCAGAGGCCGATTTAGCTCTAGCACAACAAGCGTTTGAAAGGGTTGAACGCCTTAAATCCTCCCCTGCTTTTTCTCAAGGACAGTTCAATGACCTTGGGCGCCAGCTACAACGGGCTCAAGGACAGATTGCCCAAGCGAATGCAAGAATACGCAGCGCAGATGTTGCGATTGCAAGAAGCCAGTACAATCTTCAAAATGCCGAAATAAAAGCGCCTTTCTCGGGGACCGTCCTGGAGCGGCAAGCTCAGCTTGGTGAATACATCAACACCGGCAACGCGGTTGTCACCCTACTGGATCAAGCAAATCTGGAGATTGTTGCCGACGTCCCTTACGCCTATGTTGGTGGGCTTTCAGATGGACGTGAGATCACTGTGCGCCTATCAAGCGGCACTGAATACAAGGCCAGCATACGCGCACTTTTGCCACGCGAGACTGTTTCCACACGCACGCGTCCTGTCCGCCTCTCCGCGCCATTTACCCAAAATGATGCGGTTGATGGCGCCACACCGTTTGCGGTGGGTCAATCGGTTACTGTTCAAGTCCCGGTTTCTGAAGAACGCAAGGTTCTTACTGTCCCCAAAGATGCATTGGTGCAAGCACGGGGTGGATGGATTGTATACATTGCCGAAGATGGCAAAGCACAGCCAAGACCGGTAGAAATCGGTGCTGCTGTTGGCAATCGGTTTGAAGTGCTGGGCGGTTTGCAGGAAGGCTGGCAGGTTGTCGTGCGCGGAAATGAGCGTTTGCGTCCGGGGCAAGATATCATGACAGGCCCTCCTGGCGGCGGCTCAAATGCGCCTGCAGCAACGACCGAAGGTGCACCCAAAGATGCTGCAAAAGCGCAAGAGACTGACGGAAAGCCGGATAACTCCAAAAGCGGCGGATAAGCCATGAACATCATCAAATATGCAATCGAACGCCCGATAGCCGTAATTGCAGCTGTTTTGATGGCGGTGCTGTTCGGGTTGGTGGCTCTGAGCACTATTCCAATTCAACTGGCACCCGATGTGCGAAAGCCAATCATTATCGTCTCGACAAATTGGGGTGGCGCTGCGCCGGCTGAGGTCGAACGCGAAATCGTCAACCCGCAGGAAGATGTGCTGCGTGGATTGGACGGTCTGGAAACAATGCTATCCCGGTCTCAAACTGGGAGCGCAGAGGTAACATTGGAATTTGCGATTGGCACGAACATGGACCGTGCGCTGCTGCTGGTGTCCAACCGCCTCGACAGGGTGAATTCATACCCGGATGAAGCAGGCCAGCCCACACTTGAAACATCTGGCGCTGAAGACAGCCCAATTGCCTGGTTCATTCTGACGCGCGCCGAGGGCAACACACGACCGATTGAGCAATATGGCGATTTCATAGAGGACATCGTCAAAGAACAATTGGAACGTGTGGAGGGCGTGTCAACTGTCAACGTATTTGGCGGTGTATCTCGCGAATTGCAGGTTGTTATCGACCCAGAGCGGCTGGCTCGCTTCAGACTTACGATACCGCAAGTTATATCCCGCATGCGTTCTGAGAACATTTCGCTGTCTGCGGGTGATGTTGAAGAAGGAAAGCGGCGCTATATCGTCCGCGCGCAAGGCGAATTGAACACGCTGGAGGCTGTAAACGCTGTGGTGCTGCGCAGTGAAACTGATACCAGTACGGACCGTCTCGGACGTGTCCTTGTGCAAGACATTGCAAATGTACGCTTTGACTTTAAGGAAGCGTCTGCGCGCATCCGATACAAGGGGCAGCCAGCGATCGCGATTAATTCCGTGCGCGATACGGGAGCGAATGTCATTGAGACAATGGAAGGCGTGCGTCATACACTGGCACGGTTGAACGAGCGTGACATTGCACCTGCAGGCCTTATTCTCAATCAGGTTTATGATGAGACGCTCTACATCAACAGCGCAATTGATCTGGTAATCCAGAATATCTGGGTTGGCGGCATTTTGGCGGCGTTCATCTTGATGATCTTCCTGCGTTCACCTCGTGCCACGCTGGTGATCTCACTGGCCATTCCGGTCTCTGTCGTCGCCTCCTTTGTGGCTATGGCGGCAATGGGGCGCACACTGAATGTTATCTCTCTTGCGGGTATCGCGTTTGCCGTCGGCATGGTTGTAGATGCTGCGATTGTTGTGCTGGAAAATATCTTCCGGTTCCGCCAGTTGGGCTATTCCTCTCGTGCCGCGGCCTATGAAGGTGCGCGTCAGGTGTGGGGCGCCATTCTGGTATCTGCGCTGACAACTGTAATGGTCTTCATACCGATTCTTGTGATGGAATTGGAAGCCGGTCAATTGTTCCGAGATATTGCGGTGGCAATATCGGTATCAGTCGTGTTGTCGCTTGTGGTAGCCGTCACAGTTATCCCTGCCCTTTCCAGCCGATTGCTTGGCTCAAAAGGCAAATTGGAGCCAATTGGCCTTCCAATCATTGATCATTTTGCACGTGCGTTTTCCCGTATTGTCATGGCATATGTGCGGGCGACAATAGCCAGCCGCATTCTGGGTCTGGCGATGGTGGCGCTGATAGGCGGTGGCGCATTAACAGCATCATGGTACTATTTGCCGGAGCTTGAATACTTGCCGGAAGGCAACCGAAATCTGATTTTCGGCATCGTCATCCCACCTCCAGGCTACAACTTGGAAACAACAACCAACATTGCAAAGCGCATTGAAGATGTTGCGGAACCAATCTGGAACAAGGATGTTGAAGATCCCGAAGGCCCACCTGCCATTGAAAGTTTCTTCTTTGTGGCAACGCCGAGTAACTCTTTTGTCGGTGCAAATGCCAAGGATGGCACACGTGTTGCGGAGCTTATTCCAACGCTTTCAATGCCGATATTCTCCGAACCGGGGACTTTTGGTTTCATCACACAGCCATCACTCTTTGGCCGAGGAATTGGGGGCGGCCGAGCTATTGAGTTGAATGTTTCCGGGCCCGACCTTGATGATATTTTGGGTGTTGCTCAACAAGCTGCTGGCATTATCGCTGGCCGCCTGCCGCGATCAGAAGGTCATCAGTTCCGACCCATTCCTGGCTTGGAATTGGGCGCACCGGAAGTGCGCCTGACACCGGATCGCTTACGGTTGGCAGATGCTGGAGTGGGCGCAGCTAACCTTGCCACCACCGTGGACGCCTACAATGATGGTGTTCGTGTTGCAGAAATCACAGTGGATGGTGAGCGCATTGATCTGACGCTGAAAGGTGATGATTCAAACGCAAATGTTCAACGCACTCAGGATATTGGTGCGTTCCCAGTGGTTACCCAATCTGGCCAAATCGTACCCGTGGAAGCTTTAGCGCGCGTCACTGTGACAGCCGGACCAACAGAAATTCGCCATCGCGAACGATTGCGTACTGTAACGCTAGAGGTCCGTCCGTCCAATGCTTTGCCATTAGAGACCGCTTTGGAAATTCTGGAAGCGGAAGTGGTGTCTGTTCTGGAGGAGCGCGGACTGCCACCTGGCGTGCGGTTCACGCTTTCCGGTACGGCGGATCAGTTAACGCAGACCTGGAATGCTATCTCAATCAACCTTGTTATCGCATTGGTGATCGTATTCCTTGTGATGGCTGTGTTGTTTGAAAGTTTTATTCTACCATTGGTCATCCTCATCTCGGTGCCCGTCGCGGCGGCAGGTGGCGTTGGTGGTCTAGCCGCTCTAAACCTTATTCAAACGCAACCGCTGGATATGCTAACCTTGCTGGGATTTGTTATTCTTGTCGGGATTGTTGTGAACAATGCGATCCTGATTGTGCACCAATCGCTTCATCACCTCAGGGAAGATAAGATGGAGCCAAAAGCTGCGATTGCAGAAGCAACGAGCAACCGTATTCGCCCCATTTTCATGAGCACGCTGACAAGTGTCTTCGGTATGCTGCCACTTGTTCTATTCCCCGGTGAGGGCTCAGAACTTTATCGCGGCCTGGGTTCCGTGGTTGTGGGTGGTTTGGCAACTTCTGCCCTGCTAACTCTGCTGACCGTGCCTCCCTTGCTGGGTATTGTGCTACGCACAGCACCCATCCACGAAGAAATTGGAAAAGACCCGGTACCGGCACCCGCAGAATAAAGCGGGCTTGAACGCCGTTTAAGAGAACGACTGAGTCCGCCACCCATAACATGAGTGGCGACTCAAATGGCCATTTTCGTCAAAATTGGGCTAACTAATTTCTTGCGGAGCGTCTTCCTTCAGCAAATCTTGGCCGTGTAGATTAGCTCGCTCCTCTTCCACGATTTGCGTGATGTCATCCACCACTGCTGTATCAGCATCCTGCAATGGATCTGGCTCCACAATTTTCGGCTTCGCTGACTTCGGTTTCTCGTTTGATGTTTCATTGCCAACCATCGTGATCCGATAACCAGGCTCAGGCAGCTCAAATCCTTCACTTTCCAATGCACGCATAATGCGTTGAATGGCCTGAGCGCGCGCGAGCAACAGACTGGTCTCACGCTGATCGATCCAACCGGCAAACCAGAGCTGAATTGTCGAGTCACCAAGCTTTTCGATCCGGGCCTCCGGGCTTGGCTTTTTAAGAACAAAATCCAATTCATCCAAGACTTTCAGCCCTGTCTCTACAGCCTTCTGCAAATCACCCGCAGGCGCAATGCCCATTTCAAAACCAAAACGGCGTTCTGGATGCCGCGAGTAGTTTGTAATCACGCTTTTAAAAACTGTGGAATTGGGGATGCGGATATGATTACCATCAACGCTCAGAAGAACCGTGGCCCTTGACGTCAACATGATCACACGGCCCAGTTGCCCGGAAATCTCCACAAAATCATTGGGGCGGAACGGCTGGCGTAAACTTAGCAAAATACTGGCGATGTAGTTTTCAACTGTATCACGTACAGCAAAACCGACGGCCAGACCCACAATACCCGCCGCGCCCAAAACGGTACCTATGACGGCCGTTGCACCAATAATATCCAATGCTAGAACAAAACCCAGCCCGATAAAGACCATCCTCACAATTTGACGCAAGAGATCGGAGATAAATGCGTTTGGCGCAATGCGTTCAAAAGGCCAGCGACGCGCCGCAAGCCACCATCCTGAAACGGCAATCACCAGAAATGCCAATAAAGCAACGGTTAGTAGAGGAATGTAGTGAAGGGCCTGAATGAGGCGACCGGTCAAACGCTCCATCATGGGCACAATGCGTTCGGTGACAGAGGTATCTTCAAGCAGTTGGTTGGAAACAGCAACCACGCCCTCTACGCGGGCTGCAAGTGTTTCCGCCTGCTCGATAGCCAGCGGGTCTGGCACGTTGCCACTGAGCGTAACCACTCCGGATTTGACGGACACCACTACAGATCTGAGAGACACAAATTCAGCAAAAATGTCGGTAATGCGATTGCGAATATCTCTATCCTCAGGAACATCATTCCCGGCAGAAATTGTATCGCTGGCAAATACATCAACACTGGCAGGCGCGTTTTCCTGCGCGTGAACAATTTGGGAGGGCACCAATATGCCCAAAAATGAAATGACTAACCACAGGCTTAGGAAATGACGCATAGCAATCCACATTCAAAACGACGTAAATCTGCCAATACCATAAGCAATACTATAGTGCGACACTTGATACTGGACGAACAACAAGAGGGGAAAACACAGTTAAATTTATTGAACCTGCGGCCGTCCACAACCAAAGGTGTATGTGGCCATTGTGCGTCGGAAATAGGCAGGCTATCGTTGGCGTAAGGGTTAGGTTCAAAATTTGTAACCCTTTGTTTTATGAGATTTATATTTAAAAGGAGGCTCTTTCTATGTTTTACGGCATCTTGAAATCCGCAGCTATTTTGGGGCTGTCAGTAATGCTGACAACGCCACTTTCGGCCGCAACCCTCAATGTTCACAATGGTGGCGATCCAACTTCACTCGACCCTCATAAAGTATCCGGCGATTGGGAAAATCGAATAGTTGGCGATATTTTTGAAGGGTTAACGACGGAAGATCGCGGCGCACAGCCAATTCCAGGCCAAGCGGAAAGCTGGACGATTTCAGATGATGGCCTGACATACACGTTTAATCTTCGCGATGGCATTGCCTGGACTGATGGCACGCCTGTTACCGCGGGCGATTTTGTGTTTGCATTCAAGCGCCTGATGGACCCAGCCACCGCCGCTGACTATGCATATCTACAATACCCGATAAAAAACGCTGAAGATATCAATGGCGGCAAAATCACTGATCTCGGCGAACTTGGCGTCAAGGCCATTGATGATAAAACACTGGAAATCACGCTTGAGCAATCAACACCATATTTCCTAAGTGCTCTGTCGCACTACACTGCTTACCCTGTTCCCAAGCACGTCGTGGAAGCAAAAGGATCAGAGTGGGTCAAGCTGGAAAACATCGTTACCAACGGAGCTTATAAGCCAACAGAATGGGTTCCAGGGTCACACGTCACGACGGTGAAGAACGAAGCGCATTACGACACCGCCAACATGAAAATTGATGGCGTCAAATTCTATGTTCTGGAAGATGAATCTGCGGCGCTGAAACGCTATCGCGCTGGCGAATTTGATATTTTGACCGAGTTTCCAACTGATCAATTTGAATGGATGCAGACCAATCTGCCAGGCGAACCGCGCGTCGCGCCATTTGCGGGTCTTTACTACTACGTGATCAACCACAACAAAGCTCCATTCGACAATCTCGATGTGCGTAAGGCCTTGTCTATGTCTATCAATCGCGAGGTGATTGGACCTCAGATTTTAGGGACAGGTGAAATTCCAGCCTATTCTTGGGTCCCGCCGGGAATGGCAAATTATGGCGATCCGGTTTCAGTTGACTGGAAAGACATGTCATATGGTGAAAAAGTCGCAGAAGCCAAAGCTCTGTTAGCAAAAGCTGGTTTCAATGATGATAATCCGCTCTCACTGCAACTGCGTTACAACACAAACGAAAACCACAAGCGTATCGCGGTGGCGATCGCTGCTATGTGGAAACCTCTTGGCATCAAGGTTGAGCTCTACAATACAGAAGTGAAAGTGCACTACGATGAGCTGCAACGGAACATTGTAGAAGTGGGCCGTGCTGGCTGGTTGGCAGATTACAATGATGCCGACAACTTCCTGAACCTTCTCAAAACTGGCGTGCCAAACAATTATGGTCGCTACAGCAATGCAGAGTTTGACGCACTCATTGATAAGGCGAACGCAACAACCGATATGACAGCACGTACTGGTCTTTTGAAACAGGCAGAAAAGATTGCCATGGACGATGTTGCGAGCATTCCGATCTACTATTACCTGTCCCGGAACGTGGTTAAGCCGCATGTCACAGGCTTTGAAGACAATGCATTTGATATTCACCGCACAAGGTGGCTTGCAATCACCAAATAAACCAATCTGAACTGCCCCTGCTCGCAATCCGTGAGCAGGGGTATCCGTTCTATGTTGATTTACGCCCTAAAACGATTGCTCACGACAATCCCGGTTTTGTGGATTGCCATAACCGTGTGCTTTTTCATTCTGCGGCTTGCGCCTGGCGGCCCGTTTGATGGCGAACGTCCGTTACCTCCTGCGGTGAAGCAGAACCTTGAGGCGCATTACAATCTTGATAAGCCGCTGATACAGCAGTATGCGATCTATGTCGGCGACGTGCTGCAGGGCGATCTTGGCCCTTCCTTCACTACTGAAGACTTTTCAGTTGCTGAACAGCTTGCTTTGGGGCTTCCCTACACACTCATTATCGGCGGTGCGGCGTTCATAGTTGCCATATTATGTGGCATAGCTGCTGGGGTTTACGGAGCCCTTTGGCGCAACTCACTGCCGGATTACGCATTGGCAACTCTGATCCTACTTGGGTTGGTTCTGCCGAATTTTCTGCTTGCTCCAATTTTCCAGCTCATTTTTGGAGTTGAACTTGGCTGGCTTCCCGTAGGCGGATGGGGAGATGGCGAACTCCGCTATGCTGTCTTACCTGTTGCCGTATTGGCATTGCCCCATATCGCCCGAATTTCCAGGTTGATGCGCGGCTCCATGATTGAAGTCATGCACACGAACTTTATCCGCACAGCACGTTCCAAGGGCCTTAACATAGGGCCTATTGTAATACGCCATGCACTCAAACCAGCATTGATGCCGGTTGTATCCTACCTTGGGCCCGCGGCGGGCTATCTGCTGACCGGTTCTCTGGTGGTTGAAACCATATTCGGCTTACCCGGTATCGGGCGATACTTCATCAATGCAGCCCTCAATCGTGACTATGGCATGGTTCTGGGAACAGTCATCTTCTACATGGTTGTTATTGTGCTGCTCAACCTGATCGTCGACATAATCTATGCGTGGCTTGATCCGAAAGTGAGAACACAATGATTGGTCGCACTTATCGCGAAGAAGCTGCAGGCGCCATATTGGAAGCGCCAAAAGGCCGCAGCTTGATGCAGGATGCGATGCGCCGTTTTCGTGCGAACAAAGGCGCGATGACGGGTCTTGTCTTGCTTGTTCTTCTTATCCTGGTTGCGTTTTTGGGCCCTTCTTTTTTGCCCTTCAATTATGAAGATCCAGATTGGGCTGCCTTTCGCGCACCGCCCTCACTTGAAGGTGGGCATTACTTCGGAACGGATCAGAATGGTCGGGACTTACTGGCACGCACTTTATATGGCACGCGTATTTCTCTGGCCGTAGCCTTTGTAGCTACGTTGGTTTCTGTCGTGATTGGCGTCAGTTATGGTGCAATTGCGGGCTATATGGGCGGACGACTTGACCAGGCAATGATGCGCTTCGTCGATATCATCTATGCCCTGCCGTATATCCTCTTTGTTATTCTGCTCATGGTCATTTTTGGACGCAATGTATTCTTGCTGTTTGCGGCCATTGGGGCGCTCGAGTGGCTCACCATGGCGCGGATTGTGCGCGGACAAACTCTCTCCATCAAACAGCGGGAATTCATAGAAGCGGCGCGCGCATCGGGCCAAAGCACCACCGCCATTATTTTCCGCCACATCGTGCCAAACCTCGTCGGTCCGGTGGTGATCTATGCCGCTCTCACTGTACCGGAAATTGTCGCGACCGAGAGCTTTTTATCCTATCTCGGATTTGGTGTGCAGGAGCCGCTGACCTCTCTTGGAACACTCATTGCTGCCGGCGCAGATGTATTTGAAGTGATGCCATGGCTTCTCTGGTTTCCAGCGGGCTTTTTGGTGACCTTATTGTTGAGTCTTTTGTTTATTGGAGATGGGCTGCGCGATGCATTTGATCCCAAAGACCAATAGGAGCGTTTTATGATGACAAAACCACTCCTTGACATCAAAGGACTGCAGGTAAAATTCAACACGCATGATGGAGTAGTGAAAGCCGTTCGCGGCATCGATTGCCATATCAAACCCGGTGAATGTCTCGGTGTAGTTGGCGAGTCGGGATCCGGCAAAAGTCAGACTTTTCTGGCTGCTATGGGCCTTTTGCATAAAAACGGAAGCGCATCAGGAGTCATTGATTTTAATGGCCAGAACCTGCTCAGCATGGCGTTGCCAGAGCTGAACAAAATTCGCGGGAGGGAAATCTCTATGATTTTTCAGGATCCGCTGACATCGTTGACCCCACATATGAAAATCGGCACACAAATGCGCGAAGTGCTGAAAACTCACCAACGTATGACTGGACAAAATGCGGATGCCAAATGTTTGGAATGGCTGGAACGCGTGCGCATCCCCGTTGCAAAGCAAAGACTGCAACAATACCCTCACGAACTATCCGGAGGCATGCGCCAAAGGGTCATGATTGCAATGGCCATGTTGTGTGGCCCCAAATTATTGATCGCTGATGAGCCAACCACCGCTCTTGATGTCACAATACAAGCCGAAATTCTCGACCTGATGGATGAATTGCGGCGCGATCAAGGAACGGCAATTGCCCTGATTACGCATGATATGGGTGTTGTTGCTCGTATGTGCGACCGCCTTCAGGTTATGCGACATGGTGCCTACGTAGAAGAAGGCACTGCGGACGAAATATTCTATCGATCACAGCACCCCTATACAAAAATGTTGCTGGATGCGATGCCGCGCATTGACCGCGATGCAGATACATCACGTCAGGTGAAAGCATATATAGAACCGAAGAAAAATGAATTGATAAACGCAGGCTTCTTAAGCATTGATGATGTTAAAGTGCACTTTAAAATTCCGCGCGGACTTTTAGCACGTCCCATCGTTTTGCCCGCGGTGAATGGGGTCAGTTTCACGCTGCGACCAGGAGAAACAATCGGCATTGTGGGGGAGTCTGGCTCCGGCAAATCCACACTAGCACGCGCAGTTCTTCAGTTAATTCCGCCGACAGGAGGCGCAGTTACCTGGCTTGGATCCAACCTGTCAACGTTGGACCACGAGGCTATGAAGCAAAATCGTGAAGACCTCCAGATTGTATTTCAGGACCCTATGGCGAGCCTTAATCCGTCTATGACGGTTGGCGAATCCATCAGGGAGCCCTTGCGAATATTCAGGCGTGAACTCTCAAAAACAAGTATGAAGCTTGAAGTTGCGTCTCACATGGAACGGGTTGGTCTGGAGCCATCCATGATCAACCGATATCCACATGAGTTATCTGGTGGTCAAAACCAACGTGTGGGAATTGCACGTGCCACCATCCTCAAGCCCAAACTTGTTATATGTGATGAAGCCGTCTCGGCTTTGGACGTCTCTATTCAAGCTCAAATCCTGGAATTACTTATAAGTATGCAGGAAGAGTCTGGCTTGTCTTTCCTGTTCATCTCGCATGACCTTTCAGTGGTGCGCGAAATCTCACACCGCATTTTGGTCATGTATCTTGGCAATGTGGTGGAGTTTGCCGACCGAGATGTACTGTTCAAAAATCCGCAACACCCCTATACGAAGCAACTCATTTCTGCTGTTCCAATCCCAGACCCAAACATTGAGAAAACGCGCAAGCGCATCCGTTTGAAAGGTGAACTCTCTTCGCCGATTGATCCATCTGCACGCCTTCGATTTTTGCCTTCACAAATCAAAATCAATGCGGCTTACATTCCGAAACTGGAAGAGAAATACCCCGGTCACTTTGTTGCTGAACACGATCCAATTGAGAATCTGACCTTACCGTAACTTGACACATTGTTGCCCAGAACTAACCATCGTACAAAAATCGGGAGAGACCTATGGAAATCGATGCAACCACAATCGCTTGGTATGCTGTTGTTTGCGGTATCTTATCTGCATGCGCACCCAGTTTGGGAGGCTTGGGCCTGCGCCTTGCCATCGGCGGTGGGGTTGGGATTTTTGCTGCCAGTGTTTTGCCATTTATCAGAGGCATGATGGGCTACTAGTTGAGCATCAAAAGAGCAGCCTGAATAAAATTCACCGCACCAACATAGCGTCACAGTTTTGACGCCATGAGCGGTGTATTCACGCGCCAGTTGCAATTTAACAAGGGCCTCTGACCATGACTTCCACAAAGATTGTTTGCCATCGTGGTGCCCGATTTGATGCGCCGGAAAACACGTTTTCCTCTGCTCAGAAAGCCATAGAAATTGGTGGGGCGATTATTGAACTGGACATTCGCCAATCGAGCGACGGCGTGTTGTATGTGATGCATGATGAAACTGTGGATCGTACAACGAATGGTAGCGGTGCGATTGCAGAACTCACCAGTATGCAGATTGATGCACTTGATGCAGGCAGCTGGCACGATCCAACGTTTGCCGGAGAACGTGTCCCACGCCTGGATGCGTTTCTGGGGATGTTTGCTGATAGGGCCGGTTTTTATCTGGAAGTAAAGAAAGCTGACTGTTCCAATATTGCAAAAGTTGTCAGGAAACTCGGCATTGCTGAGCAATGCTTTACATTCTCTTTCGACCCAGAGATGCGCAGGCAAATGCATGTCAGCATTCCGGAAGTCCGACGTATGATTCACTGGAATGACGCAGGCAGCGCCGAAGCGGCACTTGAAACTCATCATGCATCAATCGTGGAGTTTCACCAGGATTCTTTTACCGCTGGACGTGTCAAATCGTGTCAGGCGCATGGTCTGGAGGTTATGTTCTATTCAGACAAACCGGACGAAGAGAACTTCCAAACGGCACTGGATCTGGAGATGAATTATGTCAACATCGACTATATTTCTCTTTTCAGTGATATGCGTGTACGGCATGAAAATCTGGGCACTTCCCGCAGCGATCTGAGTGCTTGAACTCCTCAGAGCAAACTGACATGAATTCATATAATTGACGGCTGTTCAAAAGCCGCTAAGTTGCCATTCAATAACGCGCTGGCAAGGTGCGTGATTTTAAGGGAGAATATGCAATGACTAACTTCACTCGTCGCCAGACGCTCGGCTTTATGGGTGCTGCTGCAGCAACAGGCGCTTTGGGTCTGCCAGCATTTGCTGGCAGCCATAGCTCTAAAATAACTGTTGGTGCTTTGCGCTTTACCAGCCACGCCGCAAGTTTTGTTGCTTTTGAGCGCGGATATTTTGCTGAAGCTGGGCTTGATGTGGAGTTCAAGTTCTTTCAGGCGGCGCAGCCAATGGCTGTCGCAATTGCTTCTGGCGATGCCGACTATGCGGTCACCGCTGTTTCCGGCGGACTTATAAATCTTGCAGAAAAAGGTGCCGCGAAAGTTATCGGCGGCGCATTGTCTGAAGAAGCAGGTATTGATGGCCAAAAAATTCTGGCCTCCAAGGCAGCATATGATTCCGGCCTGACCGATCCATCTAAACTTGAAGGCAAGACATTTGGCATTTCGCAAGCGGGATCATCTTTCCACTATATGGGTTCAAAAATCGCACAGAAAGAAGGCGTGTCCGTCAGCTTTAAGCCACTGCAAAAAGTCGGTGCTATCATCGGCGCACTAAAATCTGGTCAAATCGATGCATGGTCCATTGTCCCACATATCGCCAAACCATTGGCCGGCGGTGGCGCTGTCCATATTATCGGTAATGTCGCTGATTACATTCCAAACTACCAAGTAACCACGGTCTTCACATCGGCCAACAATGCTGCAAATGAGCGCTCCAAGACCGAAGCGTTCCTTGCCGCATTTGGCAAGGGTGCTGATGACTTCAACGCAGCACTTGTCGACAAAACGGCGGGCGACGCTGCAGCAGAAGACATGGTGAAACTGATCCACAAATATGTATATACAGACCGCCCATATGAAAAAGCTGCCCCTTCCATAATCAATGGCGCAATGCGTATCAACAAAGGTGCGGCTATGAATGCGGCATCTCTAAAAGATCAGCTGGACTGGTTCAAAGCGGAAAAACTGGTGAAGGACAGAATCGGATTCGATACTCTGGTCGATAGTTCATATGTTTCCACGATTTAACTAGCAAAACATTCTTTGCAAACACGGCTGACGGTCAGGTTTGCAAAGATATGATCCGGCGTTTGTATGGACCTTCAACTTCACAATATCTGTCACTCATATGGAGAGACAGAGGTCTTGCGCGCTGTCAGTCTGACAATTCCATCGGGCGAGATCGTTTGCATCGTTGGCCCCTCTGGGTGCGGGAAATCAACTTTACTGCGTCTCATTGGTGGGCTGGAACAACCAAACTCTGGCTTGGTCGAACAAATTGGAACACCGCCTGAAAACTCGCTAAATCCGCTGACATTTGTCTTTCAGGATTTTGCGCTGCTGCCTTGGCGAAGCGTTTCTGGCAATATTTCATTGGTGCTCGAAGATCACGGGCTTAATGCGGCTGAGCGGAGTCGCATTGTTGACGGAGTTCTTGGGCGCACTTCTCTTTCTGATTTTTCAAATGCCCTGCCCAAGCAGCTTTCCGGCGGCATGAAGCAACGAGTTGCAATTGCACGAGCTCTGGCCGTTAATCCGGCGGTTATGCTGATGGACGAACCGCTCTCTGCGCTGGACAGTCAAACCCGAGATTTACTCATGGAAGATTTGGTGGAGCTTTGGCAACGCCAGCCTTTCACAGCCGTTTACGTTACTCACAATCTGCAAGAGGCGGTTCGTTTGGGAAACCGCGTTGTTGTCCTGTCCAGACGTCCAGGTCAAATCCGTGAAATCGTTACAATAGAGACACCTCTTTCCGAAAGAGGTCAATGGAGCGCGGATCTGGAGGCGAAACAAAAGCACCTATGGGCGCTCATGCGCGACGAGGCACAAGCTGCCGACATGGAACTCGTGCATGGCTGAGGGTGGCTCATCATCCGGTCGCAACCCAGTCCCCTTCCGCGGTGGGGGGTTTAGTCCGAAACCTATTCGCTTCCTCGGGTTTATTGTGTTTGCGCTGCTGTTAATTTTTGTAGAAATCGGGGCACGTCAGGGCTGGATTTCCAATCTCACGCTTCCTCGCCCAAGCGATGTACTGAAAACCTTTGGTGCGTTGTGGGACAGCGGTGTTCTCTTTCAGCACCTGTTTCCTTCATTGACGCGATTTGCTGTTGGTTCTGCTTTGGGGGTCAGCTTAGGCATTCTTGTCGGAATCATGATCGGCCTTTTCTCTATTGCACGCGCGGGCCTTGTACCCCTGCTTGCAGCCCTGTTTCCAATTCCCAAAATTGCTCTACTGCCTCTTTTCGTAATTTGGTTTGGTATCGATGAAGGGTCAAAATACGCCCTTATTGCACTCGGTACTTTTACACCTACTGTGGTTGCCACCTACGGTGCCGTTGATAATGTAGACAGAACGCTGATACGCATGGGCCAGAGTTTTGGTCTATCCTGGCAATCAATTGTACGGAAAATTGTGTTGCCCGGTGCCCTCCCCGGCATATTGTCAGGACTCCGCATTTCCCTTGCGATTGCGATTATATTACTGGTCGCAGCAGAAATGTTGGGCGCAGAATTTGGCGTTGGCGCTTACATTCTGGAGGCTGGCTCGCTTTACGATCTTGAGCGATTATTCACCGGCGTTGCCCTTCTGTCCATATTGGGCGTATTGGTGAGCTGGATTATCGGACGTGCAGAAAAAGCGCTTTTAAGCTGGCGAGTTTAACCTGTAACCAACGGGGCTAAATAGTTGGAAATTCTTGAGGTCCTATTGGACCCTATTTTGCCGGTGTTCACCATCATGGCTTTTGGATTTGCCATGGGCAGAACCGGTAAGACCAGCGTTGATGATGCAAGGCTGTTGAACCGATTTGCCATGTCCATTTTGCTGCCGGTTTTTATCTTTGGCGTCATAGCAAATACTCCCATCAGCAGCTTCAGCATTGTCCCGGTAGCTATTTACGCAGGTGTTCAGGCAATCATTTTTACGGTTGGCTTTCTACTAGCCTACCGTGTCTTCAAGCGCTCTGCCGGCGAAGCGTTGCTGCTGGGATTTTGCGGCATATTTGGCAACAATGCCCTCTATGTCTTACCCATGTCAGTATTGCTTTATGGCCAGGAAAACGTTTTGCCGGTTACGGCCATTGTGACGCTTGATGCCATTCTGGCCTTTGGTTGCTCTATGCTTGCGTTGCAAATCATCAGCATTGGGAAGGCACGCGTATCAGCTGTTGTACTCAGCATCGCCAAGCTGCCAATGATACAGGCCATCATATTTGGTGTCGGTTTGAATTTGTTAGGCATCTCCGTGCCGTCGCCCATCAATACTTTTGTCGACTTCTCCGGAGCGGGCGCGGCACCTGTGGCTTTGTTTGCATTGGGTGTGGTGCTCTCTCAAACTCAATTCCAACTCGATGGCACCGTGGTCAGTTTTACACTGATCAAGCTGCTCCTGTTTCCAGCGAGTATCTGGCTAGGGCTTGAATTTTTTGCCGCTGATGATCCTGGAAAAGGGTTGTTTCTTTTGGGGGCGGCAGCGCCAGCAGGCGCTATGTCATTCAGCCTCGCTATGCTCTATAATATTCGCACAGATGCCATTGCCCAGATCATTATTGTAACAAGTGTGCTTACGCTTCTAACATTGGCGGCGCTGGCCTGAACCCGCTAAGGGTCGACGTAAATCTCGCCATCCAAATCGTCAAGCTTGGTTTGCATGTAATCCCGAACATCTTGAACCGCTTGATTGTAAATGGCAGGGCACAGAACATCCGTGCACAACTGCAACACCTCGCCGGCTCGAAACTCAGATAAATCAAGATCGAATTCATCCTGAAACAGAGAAATCAATTTTCCCGTGAATTCTGTCTTTTTGTCTTCGGATAGTTTAATTTTCATGGAGTCTTTCCGAGTAATCTGCACTGGTGGAAGAATGCACTAGAGGGTTTGACAAGGACCGTAAACCTGTCGTGCTGTCCAATCAGCTTGTATCGCAAAAGAAGGGAAAAGTGCCATGTGCGGAGAATTGGGCCTTCCAAAGCGAGCCAACTATGACGTGGTCATTGTCGGTGGTGCGATGTACGGATCTTCAGTCGCCTGGTTTTTATCAAGTAATCCAGACTTTGATGGTTCGATACTAGTGGTTGAACAAGATCCCACATATGAGTTCACATCAACAGCCCACACCAACAGCTGCATGCGGCAGCAATTTTCAAACGAAATCAACGTGCGCATGTCGCAATTCGCTGCCGAGTTCGTCAAAAACTTCCAACACTACATGAACGACGATCCACGCGTCCCACAGCTATCCATACACAGTTTCGGCTACATGTATCTTGCTGACAATGAGACCTTTGCAAACGTCCTACGCGATTGCCAAAAACTGCAAGTAGCGTGCGGCGCGGGCACCAAATTCATGACGCGTGAGGAAATCTATAGAGACTATCCGTTTTATCAGCTTGATGACATTATCGGCGGCAATCACAACCTGATTGATGAAGGGTATTTTGACGGAAATACGCTGTTTGATTGGTGGAAGCGATCAGCACGCGAACAAGGTACTGAGTATATAACAAATCAAGTTGTTGCGTTGACGCGCAACAAAGCCGGCACGCGAGTTGAAAGCTTAACTCTGCGGTCCGGAGATGTTGTGCGGTGCGAGACCGTTGTAAATGCGTCAGGTCCGCGAGCAGTTCTCACCTCGCGCATGGCGGGGATTGAAATTCCCGTCGAACCACGCAAGCGCTACACATTCATTTTTGATGCAGAACAACCGCTTGATCGTGATTTGCCCCTTACAATTGATCCCAGCGGCGTACATATGCGCACAGACGGCACTCACTATCTTGCTGGCTGCGCATCGGACGACGATCCGGCGGTGGACTATGATGATTTTGCGCAAGACCACGACCTTTGGGAAGCAAAGGCATGGCCCATAATTGCGAACCGTATTCCCCAATTTGAGGCAATCAAGCTGATCAATTCCTGGGTGGGGCACTACGCATATAATACGTTTGATCAAAACGCCATTCTGGGTCCCCATACAAAAGTTGAGAATTTTCTATTTGTGAATGGCTTTTCAGGGCATGGCTTTCAACAATCACCTGCTGTAGGGCGCGGTATTTCGGAATTGATAACTTATGGTGAGTATCGCACTTTGGATCTTTCACCTTTTGCCTTTCAACGCATTGTCAACAATCAACCATTCACTGAAAAAGCGGTGATTTAGGCGGATTTTCCCAAACGGCAGAAATTTAATGGTTTAAAAAGTTAAGCTTTTTGGGGTTATCGAGTTTTATGTCCAATACCAAGCCACGTGAGACTGATCTTTATGCCCCCATTAAGCAATTGCTTGAAGGGCAAGGCTACACAGTAAAAGGAGAAGTGGGTGCCGCAGATGTCTTGGCTGTACGTGACCTTGATGAGCCGGTTGTTGTTGAATTGAAGACAGGGTTTTCACTCTCCTTATTTCATCAGGGGATCGAGCGGCAGACCATAACTGACAATGTATATGTCGCCGTTCCGCGAGGATCAGGAAAAGCGTTTCTTAAGGCATTAAAGAACAACAAGACACTGTGCCGACGATTGGGACTGGGTCTCATAACCGTCCGAATGAAAGATGCATTTGTTGAAGTGCACTTAGACCCTGCTCCCTACAAACCACGCCAATCGAAGACAAAGAAAGCACGTTTGTTGCGTGAGTTTTCAAAGCGCGTTGGTGACCCGAATACGGGCGGCACAACCCGGCAGGGCCTGATGACGGCATATCGGCAAGATGCCTTGCGCTGCATATTGGTTTTGCAAAAAGAAGGGCCCACCAAGGCATCGGAAGTCGCCCGGCTTTCGACGGTAGACATAGCAAGGCGGATTATGTCCGATGACCACTATGGCTGGTTTGAAAGAATACAAACCGGTATTTACGGATTGACACCCAAGGGCTTAGAAGCAACTGAGGAATACAAAAAAGAGTTACAAATCCTTTCCAAGCCCACCTGCTGAATAAACACCCATCGCATAAGCGGCTTGGTACTATACGGCGGAAACTCTGTCTGAAAGGAATATGATGGCTAAAGATTTTTTGAGCCTGGATGAACATCTCAAAGACTTCATTTTCCGCCAGAAGGTATTCTTCACGGGCTCAGCGACCAGCGACAGTCGCGTGAATATTTCACCACGCAGCACAGAGTGCCTGCGAATTGTAGATGATAATTCTGTGGTTTATCTGGATAAAACAGGAAGCGGAAATGAAACCGCAGCCCATATGCTTGTGGACGGGCGGATGACTATTATGTTCTGCGCAGTTGAAGGTCCTCCCCGCATTCTGCGTCTCTACGGCAAAGGAGAAGTTCTGCACCGCAGCGATGACAAATTCACCCTTTTTCTCAACAGACATTTTGACGGTGACGCGCCACTTGGTATGCGCCAACTCGTCCTGCTCCACTTTGATCTTGTAAAGACATCATGCGGTTATGGTGTTCCGCTTTTTACCTATGAGAAGGAACGCGAAAACCTTGATCGATGGGCTGCCGTAAAGGGACAAAGTGGTATTGAGGAATACTGGCAAGAAAAAAATGTGGAAAGCATGGATGGTTTGAAGACCGGTATTTTCAAAGATTGACCGGTTCTGAGTAAGAAACAAACACTAGCCCTTGATATGGGCAACACTGTCGTATGCTTCTATCACTGGAGTGTCGACAATATAGCCCGCCATATCGGTCCAAACCGCCTTAACTTGTTCAATAGCCTGATCTGCCGCAGCCTCACTGGAATAGATTGACATCGTAACGCCCTGCCCATCTGCGCGCCAAACGGTGTAAGTACTGAGAATCCCCTCGATCGCTTCCACCGCTTTTTTGATAGCTGGCATTTGGGCTGCCATACCGTCTAGTTGTTTTGGGTCGCATTGATAGGTAGTGACACGCGCATACATGGCTGGCTCCATTTTCATATGACAAAATTTTGAGTGCGCCTCAATTCACTTTGTTGCGCTTCCACGCCGTATTTTTTCTCTTTACGATATACATCAAAGACAAGGGAATAAGCGCCAGATACAGTGAATTTGTATACCCGGTAAGTCCACGCAACAAGAGCCATACGCTCAACATGGCAAGCAGGACCCACAACAGGTAAAGTGCTAAATTAAGTCGTCTGGACCATACCGACATAGCGTTAGAAGTTACCTTTCACATTACATGAACTGTCTGGCGCGAGTGTGGTTGGCGGACCGTATCAAATTCTCTGCATAGGCAGCAAGGTAAACTCCCTGCCACCATGAAAGTGCGAAACCTTACACCTTAATCCGAAGACTTACTCTATACTGCACGTCAAATCACCGCAGAGGATTGTTTCAATGACGGATGACGATTTGTTTCACACGACTATTCCGGTTTTTAAGCACTACAATCGGCAAATTGAGGCAATTGTATCGAAACTTGATTCCAAACAAGCGCAACTACTAACCCACGCTCTTGTTCCCGATACATTTAGTGCCGGAGAACACTTTGGTGTCTCGCAAGGTTATGCACTGAGAACAGTTTTTCCGCTGCTAGGGCGCGATGTTCCGGAGCTGCTTCCCGATGCTTCCAATGCTGCTGGCCTCCTGCAACGCAGTAGAACGCTGGCTGATACTTTCACTGCAATCACCAAAGCAGACTTCAAGGGTTCAAATCAACGAGAAATCCGACATACGGCGGGCATGGCTGAACTAGTTCAGCCCGCAAAAGACTTCGTAACCCTTTATGCAATTCCGAATTTCTTCTTCCATCTTACGATGGGTTACGCCACGCTTCGATCGGCTGGTATCGAAATAGGAAAAGGAGATTTTGACGGGCATCACGCCTACCCGTCAGGTTTTCGCTTCACCTGATGCTCGCTCTCTGATTCCGCTAACCAGAAATTAGCTCAATCCAGTTTTCATGGACCCAGCCTTTTTTACCCTTATAGGGCACCGGCCGGTTCTTTTTAACCGGACCGCAACCTGGATTTTCTGCAGCGTAAAGAACACCAATCCAGCGCCCTTTTTTATCATACATCCACACTTCATCGCCATTTACCAATTCATCAAGCTTGCGATAACTGGATGCAGGGCCGGAGCGTACAGCAAGAAAGCCATCACCATCTGCCTTCAACCCTTTGACGCGCCCAAAACTGCAGGTGGGGAGGTCCTCATCTGCATACTCAATAACTGGCACTTCCAAATGCTGTGCTTGAGCTGACATAAGCCCATAAATAGGCATCAAAAACACTACTGGCACCAATATCGCCAAGCACACGGATAACTTCATGACATTTCCCAAGATTTTGCGGTTGTTACTAGCCTATCAGCGAAACCTATTGCGAACAAACGCAAATCCTGAGAGCTCTTGAACCACAGATGTCCGAGGAACTGATCAGAATTCAATTGAATTAAGTTGAGCGACGGACAATTGCACTTCTCGTGTCTGAAACGGTCTTCTTTGATGCGAAAACAACCTTGTGCATCTCCCAAAAAGCCAATTAAAACATCGTAAATTGACGTTAAGCTTAACTGACATCTGTTGTTTCATTCCAAGCATCAGAATATTCAAATTTTATTCATTTGCCGCGCTAGATATTCCAAACCCAAGTCTATGCAGCGCCGGAGCAAAACAATACTGCATTTAGTAGCGTGAAGGTAAAACTACACGAATTGCAAAGTTATTTGTTTATTCGCCCTTCCCATATTCGGATGTCACTACATCTGTTGACTGGAGTTAACCTTTTGCGAATTTTGAGCCACCCCAGAAAGAAGACATCGATATAAGAACCAAGATTAGCCGTATTCATGCGGCCAATTTGGGCTCTGTTTACAGCGCGACTCGAATTGACTTCAAAGGGACGAAAAGTTGCAAGAAAAGCTGCTCTACACGATAGACACCATATATGATTGTATTGGTGACAAATTCGATCATCCGCGGGCATTGGAGGCCTTCAGTAACTTAACAGATGGTACAGGCCTGATTGTTTGTGAGATCTGGCCCTTCTTCGGCCGAAACAACTTGCTGGGTTATCATAATATTCCGGATCAAGCTGCCGAAGTGATGCTTAAATCATTCAAGACGCCCGAGCGAAATTCAATGATGCAAAATCTTCCTCGTATTCCCTTGGGTGTTCCCGTATTGCGGCGCGCATTTGTATCTGATGAGGAATACTTCGCAAGCGATATGTATAAACATACCAGCGAGCCTTGGGGACTACACTCCGAAGGCGTTACCGTATGGAAGAAAGGCTTGGTAAATGCGCTTGCTTGTGGCTTTGTAAGAGGCCATGGCGACAGTGAGATAGAAGCCGAACATCTTTCACAGATGGCTTTTATTGGCAAACACTACATCCGTGCGATGAGTTTTCAAAAGCGATTTAACAAGTTTGAGCAGGCACTGGTTCAAGCAAATAGTGTATTAGACTTGGTTGATTTTGGCTTACTCATCTTTGGGGAGTCCAAAACACCGATATTTGTCAACAAATCCGCAGAACGACTTTTAGCTACTGAGGACGGCATTTCTCTTGGAAAGAACGGCCTGATTATTCATGATCGAAAGGCAAAAATGGAATTCGATGGCATGCTTGAAACCATGAATTCCAATACAGTCCCGCGCTTAGCTCGGACTGGCGGTTTAGTAAGAGTTAGCCGCCCTTCTCGTAAGAGGCCTTATAGCATTATGTTAGCTCCGATGGGAGCAAACAAATCTGGTTTTAAAGAATCTACAGTAAGCGTGCTGTTATTTGACCCCAGCGTTAAACGGACAACCGCAATAAAGTTGTTTGCAACTTCATATGGGCTTACGAAAGCTGAGGCTCTTCTTGCATTGGAAATTGCCCAAGGTTTTAGCCCGGAGGAATTCGCTGCAGAAAGAAATATCAGTATTAACACCGTGCGCACCCAACTGCGTTCGCTCTTCACCAAGACTGAAACGTCTCGGCAGGCAGAGCTCGTCAGCCTGCTTCTTCGTGTAACCGCTGGCATCAATCTGGAATAAATTTCAGATAACTTCGCACCAAGAACACAACTGGGTTACAAAATTTCTTTCATAGAAACGCTGCCATCCGCCAAGCGCATTGGGTCAGGCATCGACTTGCCAGCTATCAGTTTTTTCGACGTCATGAATTCGACGGGTGAGTTAATGGCGTCCATTGCGATCAAGCGACCTGACCGCAAATAGAAAGCCGCAAATTTCAGTGAATCAGGATCACCCCTGACAACAGTTTGATCATACCCTTGCAGCAGGCCCACAGTTTGTAGTTTCACATCATATTGATCTGACCAAAACCAAGGCACCTGGTCGTAGGCAACGTCTTCTCCACAAATGGACATAGCTGCGGTTTTCGCTTGCTGTACTGCGTTAGGCACAGATTCCAGTCGCAGACGCCGATCATAGATATAGCTGGGATGATTGCTGCAATCTCCAACGGCATAAATATTCGGGTCGCTGGTTTTGGTGAACTCATCGACCAAAATGCCATTGTCACAGGAAATTTCAGCATCTTGTGCCAATTCAGTATTTGGCAGCACACCAATGCCCACAACTGCGCAATCGAATAGAAGTTGGTCACCATCAGCAAGTTCGGCAAAGGTGCCGTTTTCGGATTGCCGGAAGTTCTCAAGACGAGCGCCCAAACGTATGTCCACCCCTGCAGCCTTATGTATCCGCTCATAGAAATGGGAAACAACTGGACTTGTCACGCGCGTTAAAACGCGATCTTCGGCCTCTAAAACTGTTACTTGAACACCTTGTTTTACTGCTGAAGCGGCAACTTCCAAGCCGATGTAACCTGCTCCAACGATAAGAAGTCTTGAATCGGCTGTAAGTTGAGACTTGATACGATCTACATCCTGTAACGTCTTCAGGTAATTAATGTTCGGTAGATCAGCACCTTCTGATGACAACTTGCGGGGTCGTGTGCCGGTTGCCAGTATCAGTTTACTATAATTTACAGCAGTGCCATCATCCAGTAAAATACTTCTCGTATCGCGATCAATTCGCATAGCGCGGCGGCCAAGCATCATCTCAATATTTGCCTGCTCATATGTTGCTGCCGCCCGTATCAGAATTTTTTCTTCATCCATGACGCCTTGATAGTAAGCTTTTGACAGCGGTGGACGCTGGTACGGCAAGCACGGCTCATCACCAATTAAAACAATACGCCCTTCCCAACCCTTTTGCCGCAAGACCGGAATTGCCTCTGCAGCCGCATGGCTACCGCCGATAATGACAACTGATTGACTATCTTTTGGGGTCATAGGTAACTGCTCCGCCTTAATTCAGCGGTCTCAATACCACCGTCTGAAACGAAGATCATCTATTGTCTGAGGAGATAGCCCAATTGTTCTAGAAAAGTGCTGCATATAACCCGTCAGGCAAACCTCTTCGCACCCGCAACGCAGAAAATGACCAGTATTGAAACAATGATCATCGACCAGGCAATTGGTTCTCCAAGCAGGGCACTGGCCAATGCCAGACCAAAAAAGGGTTGAAGGAGCTGAAGTTGCCCAACAGTGGCGATACCACCAAGTGCAAGGCCACGATACCAGAAGACAAAGCCCACCAACATGCTGAATACAGAGACGTAGGCCAGCCCGGCCCATGCGCCAGTGCTTATATCACCCCAAACAGCTGGCAGATCAAAAACCGCCATAAATGCCATAAACGGCAATGAGAGAACCAGCGCCCATGAAATAACTTGCCATCCACCAAGGCGTTTGGACAACATAGCGCCTTCCGCGTATCCGAGGCCACACACAAGGATTGCGCCAATCATTAGCAAATCACCAGTGAGCGAGGCGTCAGAACCTTCCAGCAGGGCAAATCCGGCAACAAGCAGCGCCCCCAGAAGTGAGAACAACCAAAATGCAGCCTTCGGTCGTTCACCTCCACGAATTACACCAAATATTGCAGTCACCAATGGCAAAATACCAATGAACACAATGGAATGGGCGGAAGTGATATGCTGAAGTGCAAGCGCGGTGAGCAGCGGAAATCCAACGACGACACCGGTCGCGACGACTGCCAGTGATACAAGATCACTAACTTCCGGTTTCTTTTGCCTAAGAACAATTAGAAGCGACATACCCAAAAACGCAGCAATCACTGCACGCGCACATGTTAAAAATATCGGTGAGAAATCAGCAACCGCCACACGCGTTGCCGGCAATGAGGCGCTGAATATCAAAATACCAAGCAAGCCATTCCACCAACCGGCTCCAACAATCGTTGTTTTTCCATTCATTTCTTTCTCCCGATCATGATGTTTCGATATCTGGATTGATAAGAAGAGGACAGTCACAGTTCAGTACAGTATGATAGAACTGTACTGATCTAAGGAGCACTACGGTTGAACAGGACGACATCTAAAAGCACGCAAACGGCGACGAGAACCGGAAGCGTTATGAAGGAAATTAAAGATCGCATTTCCAGCGGGGTTTTGACGGCTGGAGAAAAAGTACCGTCAATTCGCGGGTTTGCTAAATCCATGCAAGTTTCTCCCTCCACTGTAGTTGAGGCATATGACCGTCTTGCCGCGGAAGGTATTATCCGATCTCGGCCCGGTTCGGGTTTCTATGTGGCTGGGGGCTTACCACCATTCGCATTGAAGGAAGTTGCGCCCAGGCTGGAGCGGGAAATCGATCCTTTGTGGGTGGCCAGGCAATCACTCGACAGTGGCCCGGAAACGCAACGTCCTGGATGCGGCTGGCTGCCTTCCGATTGGCTTCCAAATGCCGCGATCAGACGAGCAATACGCAGCTTGGCACGGACAGAAGAAGCCATCCTAACTGACTATGGTGCCACGCGAGGGTCTTTATCCTTGAGACATTTATTGGCTCGCCGGTTTGCATCCCAAGGAATTGAAACCGGGTCAGACCAGATTTTGCTCACATCTTCGGGAACACAAGCAATTGATCTCATTTGCCGTTTTCTGCTTCAACCGGGAGATACGGTACTGGTGGATGATCCGTGCTATTTCAACTTTCAGGCGCTACTGCGGGCACATCGCGTGAAAATTGTCAGTGTGCCATTTACAAAGTCTGGCCCGGACACCGACATTTTTGCCAAAATGCTGACCACACATCGCCCGCGTCTTTATATCACCAATAGCGCACTTCATAATCCAACAGGAGCGAGCGTCTCGCCGCAGACAGCGCATCAGATAATGTTACATGCTGCGGCGCATGATTTAACTATCATTGAAGACGATATCTTTGCCGATTTTGAGCCAGAGCCATCACCTCGTCTAGCAGCGCTTGATGGCCTTTCCAGAGTGATAAAAATCGGTAGCTTTTCAAAAACTCTGTCAGCGTCTATCCGCTGTGGGTTCATCGCTGCGCGTGCAGATTGGGTCGAGGGTCTTCTGGACCTTCAAGTAGCGACGAATTTTGGAGGCCCAAGCCCAGTCGCTGCGGAACTGGTTTACACCACGCTTAGTGACGGCACTTACAGGAAGCATTTAAGTGGCATTCGAACCAAGCTTGACAAACACCGTCAAGAGATGTCGACCAAACTCAGCAATCTGGGAATACACCCATGGATCCAGCCACGAGGAGGGTTTTATCTTTGGTGCCGCTTGCCGGACGAAATCGATGCTGCTGAGATTGCAAAAATTTCAGTGCATGAAGGCGTCGTGCTGGCACCGGGAAATGTGTTCAGCCATTCCCAATCTGCAACTGATTTCATGCGCTTCAATGTAACACAGACGAATTCCGAGAGCATAAAAGTCATAAAGCATTCAATTGATGCAATCCGAATGCGTGATTAGACGCAATTCGGCAAACCCCTGCTGCCTTGCTTCAAACTCGGCAAGGTCCATCTCATCTTTCGGCCAATCCATTTGCCGCCCTGATCAAAATCGACCGCCAGATTGCTCACTTTCATGAATTCGGATTGAGGAATGAGAAACAGACCACCTACAATGCTTGAACAATCAATAGCTACCCAGACCTAATTTGCTAAGATTTCTTCAGCCACCTCTTCCGAGACGGCCGGCAAGTTTGATATGCTTTCCACGTAACGCGCGTAGGTGGCATCTATGCAAGCAGTCAGCGCCGGGGCATCTTCCATTTGTGCTTTGCGCAAACCCGGTTTTTGTTGTGTCATTCTAGCCAACCCCAAAACTGCTCGCTTTGGGTAGAGTCATACAGTGTTTTGCAGCAAACCTGTAACAATGAACTCAAACTGAATGGTGAGATCAGCTATCGTTCAAATAAAGTTGGTTAATCCTGTAGTTGCAATCAACTTAGGAAAAGGAAACACAAAATGAAAATGCTCACCAGCACACTCGCAACCCTTACTCTCGCCACCGTCATCGGCGGTTTCTCCGCAATAGGCGGTTCTACCGAAGCAGCAGCGGCAAACGACGTAAAGCCGATGCTCAGCGTTTCAGGCATGACCTACTATAAAAAAGAAAAAGCAAAAAGTTCAGCGGTTGGTCGCTGGGAAAAGAAAGCTGTTATCAAACACGGCATGAAATACGGCAAATGGGAAAAAGCAAAGAAAACCAGCTTTGACTGCGATAGCAAATTTCACCAAGGCAATGGCAAAAAACTTTGGACCTGTAAAGCCAACGGAAAACCGGTAGCTAAAATTCAGATGTGCGTATCAGGCAAACTCAAAGCCAAATGGTATCACTCCACTGAAGCTGGCGCAAAAGCAGGCGTTCGTGACGCTTGGGAAAAAGGCGCTGCTGAAAGACACGGCATCAAATACAGCTTCTACAAAAACGCAAAAGACAAGCACTCCACTTGCGGTTCAGACAGTCAATTTCCAGGTAAAATCACCTGCACATTGACTGGAACACCATGCAAATAAACCACCTACCACTCCCAAAAGCAGACTGTCATTTGTTCATGACAGTCTGTTTTTTTGTTTGACAGTTACTCGGAATCATCTGCCGGACAGCTGGCCAGAATCTCCCCAGTGAACTGAACCTGAATATCCAAGTCAGCAACTGTTCAAGCATCTACCGCTACATCTTTCATCACACATATTTTGATGAGGGAACGCAAAATGAGAACGATCAAAAGCATGCTTGCAGTATTCGCACTGGCAACAGCTCTGGGCGGACTTGGGGCAATAGGTAGCGCAACGGAAGCCTCTGCGGGTACGACTAAACCTATGCTCAAAGCTGAGGGTAAAGCCTACTACCAGAAGAAAAAAGCAAAGAAATCCGCTATTTATAACTGGGAAATGAAGGCAAAAGCCAAATACAGTGCAATATTTGGCAGCTGGGAAAGGGCCCATAAGACCAATTTTGATTGCAAGCGCGAAACTCACCAAGGCAATGATCGGAAACTATGGACTTGCCAAGCCAAAGGCAAACCATCTGCTCCCATTGCCTTTTGCAAATCCGGTAAAATAACAGCCAAATGGGCCCACCAGAGTAAAACTGGTGCCAAAGCTGGCGCACGAGATGCTTGGGAAAAGCGGGCAGCAGCAAAGCACGGGATGAAATATAGTTTTTACAAGAATGCGGTCAAAAAGCATTCAACTTGCGGCTCAGACAGTCGATTTCCGGGCAAAATCACCTGCACGTTGTCTGGAACAGCATGCAACTAGATAGCCTACTACTCCCAAAATCAGGCTATCATTTACAAATGGCAGCCTGATTTCGCGGACTTGGAAAGATGAAAGCCAAACACCCAGAAGCAGATGCAGGGAACTTAGTTCTTAATAACTCAACCCGCTGAACCGGCTCGCTTCATTGGAACAATGTCGGCCGTCTCCAAATTAGTACTTACCATTTTCAGGAAGTAGTTCGGCAGATCAGCTGATGGCATGGGTTTTCCATATTTATAACCTTGGATATGATCACAATCCATCGATGACAGTATCTTTTCCTGAAGGTCAGTTTCAATGCCTTCCGCGGTAACTGTCATGCCAAGTTTGTGCCCGAGCACGATGATCGTATCCAGAATGTCTTTTGTCTTGTCAGTATTGACTTCAAGACCTGAGATGAATGACTGGTCAATCTTCAATTTGTCAAAGCCGAATTTCCACAAATATCCGAGACTGGAATATCCAGTTCCAAAATCATCCATCGCAAGCGAAACACCGGTTTCACGCAGTTCCTCCAGTTGAACAGATATAGATTCCGTGTTTTCCATCAGCAGGCTTTCAGTAACCTCAAGTTCAAGGTATTCCGGCCGCACACCTGTTTCGTCCAGCAGCCGCCTTACGTTTGAAACCAGCGTCTGATCGTCGAACTGCCGGGCAGACAGGTTTACCGACACAAAGTAGTTATCTGGCCAATTCACCACGGATTTCAGGGCGGTTTCCAGCACCCAAAGGCCCAGTTCGTTTATCGCGCCTATTGATTCCGCTATTGGGATGAATTCAGCTGGAGAAATGGCATCTCCGTTCTTGTCCCAAAGGCGAAGCAAAGCTTCAAAACCCGCACATTCCTTGGTTTTTTGATGCAATAGAGGTTGGAAATAGACTTCGAACCGCTCTTCCGCCAGACCTGTCAGGATCGCCGCCTCTACATGTCGCCGGCGCAGTGTTCTGGCTTCCATCCCAGCCGTAAATGTTCGGCAGACATTGCGACCGTCGATCTTGGACTGATAGAGGGCAACATCAGCCTTTTGCATACGCTGGCCAATTGTCAGTTCCGCGTCTTCATAGTGAATGCCAACACTCACATGCCCGACAATGGTATTGCCATCATGCTGAACAGGCGTGGCAACCATAGTGCGAATTTTCTCCATCACCGCCTGAACATCATCAACACTGTCTCGCTCCAGAATAATCATGAATTCATCGCCGCCCATGCGCCCGGCAAGATCCTCGGAGTCAATGGCGCTGGAAATACACTCGCCCACATGCGTTAAAAACGTATCTCCAGCTGTGTGCCCATAGGTGTCGTTGATGATCTTGAACTGATCGATATCCAGAAATACGACAGCCATATTCTTCATATCAATGCTACCGTTGGCCCACCGTTCTTCAAATGTTTCCATCAACCCTCGGCGATTGAACAGATTGGCAAGTTGATCATAGTGAGCAAGGTAATTCGCTTTTTCTCGAGACCGATTGTTGGCGTTGCTCTTCTGCAGAAAGGCGACATAAGGGAGGATAAACATTACAAGCAACACTCCCCCAATACCCAATGCCAGAAGACTAAACCACCTGTGAAAAAGTGCCGAAATGGGAGTCTGATCCAGATATACTTCTGCCACACCCAAAACTTCTGCATTTACGCCGATTATTGGTACGTAGGTTTCCACATACAAATCGGGCCGATTTGCCTTTTGCGTGCCGTCACCAAATTCCAATTGAATTTCGCCCGTTTCCAGAACTTTTGCGGCTTTGCCATTGTGGTCTCCAAGTACAAACTCACCACCGGTAGCCTCTAATTCGTCCGAAACCAGAACCAAGTTCGCATCAGCGTTAAAAAGTTTGAAGCGGAAAACATCTCCCGCATTCGAGCTTTCCTGAATTTCTCGAATTTGCACATCTGTCGGTTTACCAGTTGCAATAAGTTTTTTGAGGTCAGGAACCTTGTTCTTCATGTATTCAGCCCAGTCGGTTGCCTTCCGACTAGCATCAGAACTAACGGCAATGTCTACAGTACGAGAAATCCCGTAATCAACAACACCGATAGCAAGAATTACGAACAAACCAACAAATATATTTCGGTGAATACCGTTTAACTGACTGAACATTTCCGGGCCCCGGTCTGAATATTTATTTGTTGATTAAAAAAATCATCGAAAAAAATTGATAAATTATTACAGAGACTCCCAGCTATATTATCAATTTTTTGTTTACCAAATTCTGATCGAGAAAACATCCAGATCCATTTCCTGCGAGATCTGACGGGTTTGATTCATCTATCTTTCTGATTTTAATATGTTTTTTCTATTTTTACGCGCCTTAGTTGCACATCCGATCGAACTTAACGTGCCATCTACATGACATTTCCAACAGGAGTATTGGGAAAATATTTTCGCATCTGCGACAGTCTAACGCGGCTTTTTCACTCATTAAGAAAGTAGAAATTCAGTACAGCGGGCCTTTGATTAGATACATATGCCCACCTCCTTTGTTTTTCTCATGCAAAACATGCGAGCTGATATTCTTGTGTTAAAAGCTGGCCAATCACCAATCACAATACAATGCAATGCACCCCGCATGTGGTTTTGCAGCTGGCGGGTCGTTTTGTTGCGTGGGTGGCCCTTCATGCAGGACGATAAAAATGCACCAACCCCAGAGCAATTATTGCAGGCACGGTTTGAACATAGAGGATACTGGCCGAAACGGTAAAGGCACCAAACACGCCAGCCACTGCCACAAATAACAGAAAACACGTGGCAACATTTTGCTTCCACTTGGTGTCCTTGATGAACAAGGCCCACACAAGCCCGGCCACCAAGAACCCGTTATAAAGTCCCTGATTGGCCGCCATGTCTGTGGTTTGGCTAAACAACTCCGGTGGAAAAGATGCAAACACTTTCGGGCCACGGGTCTCCCAGGCAAAGATTTCAAACCATGCGATATAGGCGTGCAACGCTGCAATGGCGGCGATGAGAACGGTGGTGATTTTGCGCATGATGACCCTTGGGATTGATGGATTGAGACTAACTTGTATAGGAGGTGAGGTCTAGCTGAGCATGAGAATGCCTGTGCAAATCAAGGGCGTTAAAATTAAGTATACCTTCACCTAATTGCTCCAACGCTTCTCTCCTCAAGCCAACGATTCCTCCGCCATCCAGGGACTTGTTCCTGTGATGACGAGTGGTTGAGTTGATTAGCAGCTTCGTAATGCGCGCTTGGAAACTTGGACGCTCAGGCGTATCAAAACTTGTCTTTTACCTCCGGTTTGAGCCGGAGACCGATGCGGGCAGTTCGACAACTATTATCAGATGTCAATCAACCAACACAGCCAACACCTTCTCTGCCCGCGCCAGTTGATCCTCGTTCATCCGTGCCAAACTTGCCTGAACTCGCGTCAGAAGCCGTCCATACTCGCCTGCCGGAACTGTTTGGGTGCCGATGCTGAAGAACAGTACTTCTGGCACGCCAATATTGTCTGCGATGCGCTTTACAGTGGGGAACGATGGAGATGCGACTCCGCGCTCCAACTTACTTATCATCTCAATTGACATATCCAGCCGTTCAGCAAGTTCCGCCTGTGTGATGCCAAGCGCTTTGCGCTGAATTCTGAGATTGCTTCCAAAGATACTTGCGAGTGACAAAAGCGCTTCCTCCGATGGAGGCAGACTCGTTTAATCGTAGGTCACACCACAGAGACTCGCTTTACGATTTTTAACAAACTAGCATTTAAATTATGATTTATGGTGTAATAGTACAAAAAATACGATTTTAGATATTCATTTTGGAACGCACTATGATCATTTTTCGCAGGGCTTTTGTAGCAGGGTGGCGTGGCCCGTTAGGTTTTGGCTCTTATGTCCTTGGGAAATGGCGGTTGCGGTGGGCCGTGCGGGACTTGCGTGCGCAATACGGGTTGCAAGCCGCCAGCATTGCGCAGGAAATGGGCGCGGACTGCGCGCAGGCTGGCGCGTTGAAAGATGCGATTTTCTGGTTGCGCATGGCGCAACAGTTGAAACGCCCCGACGTTTAGCAGGCGGTTCACCAGTGTGTAACAGACGCGCAACTGGCTCATAGCGGTTGACGCGACACTTTGCTGTTCCATCTTACCTGGTGAAATCCATTTCAACAGGGGTACATAATGACACGCATTCCATCCATTCTCGCAGGCGCCGCTCTATCAACCATGCTGGGCGCCGTGCCCGCATTGGCCAATGTGGAGGTAACGTTTCGCGAGGGCGCGCCGAAAGACCGGTTCATCATTGCCAATACAGGCGGATGCGCGCCGGGCGCTGTGGATGTGACCATTGACCTGTCCGGTTCCAGCTCTGGGTTGATATTCGATGTGACGGATGCCGGCGCGGGCGTGGAAGTGTTTCAGCCATTTGTGCTGGTTTCGGGTCAGTCTTTTGTTATCAGCGCGCCGGTTGTGAAAGATGGTGACAACAAGGTGACCCTGAGCCTGAGTAATTTGATCAAGGGCCAACCTGTCGCCTTTACGGTGGATGTGGATGATACCGCGGGCGCGCGTGAAATCACCGTTTCCGGCTCGGAAATTGAAGGTGCCGGCATTTCTGTTTCCGGCGGAACGTCTGGCACTTTTGGCAGCAATGCAGTGGCCCTGGCAAAACTACCCGCCTGCAAATCCTGATGGATCATTCAATACTCAAGGCCTGCGCACGCTTTGTTGTGCGCCGTTCTTGACTTTCACCCCACATGTTTGACACTTGATCTCACATTGCGAAAACCTGTCTAATGCAGGCTTTGGCGCTCTCCAACCGGATCAAGTTTTATGATTATCGTTTTCGGCTCTATCAATCTGGACATTGTAACGCGGGTGCCGCGCCTGCCCGGCCCTGGAGAAACAGTTAAGGGCGACGCCTACAAGCTGATACCGGGCGGCAAAGGCGCAAACCAGGCGCTTGCAGCCAAACGTGCTGGCAGCGAAACCGCCATGGTCGGCGCGGTTGGAGACGACGCATTTGCGGCGCTGGCGCTGGAATTCTTGCAAGCGGGCGGCGTTGATTTGTCTGGCGTCGCGCGGGTGAGCGAACCCACCGGAATTGCCAGCATCAACGTGGATGACAGCGGCGAAAACGCCATTGCCGTCGCCGGGGGTGCCAATACAATGGTGGTGAGCGCGCAATTCGATGAGAATTCTCCGCAGGACAGCGGGTTTCTTCTGACCCAAAACGAAGTTCCCGAAGGTGAAGTTTTGCGCGTTCATGCGAAGGCCAAGGCCAAAAACTTTGTTACGTTGCACAATGCCGCCCCGGCTGGCCCACTAAGCGATTCCGCACTTGCCAACATAGACTGGCTTATCGTCAACGAAACCGAAGCACTGATTGTCGCAGAGGGCGCAGGTATTCGCGTTGGGGAAGACCCAAAAGCCGCAGCGAAGGCATTGGCGGTAAAGTCCGGCAACAATGTTATTGTGACACTCGGGCCGGAAGGGGCCTACAGTTATGGCGTAGCGGGCGAGCATTATGGGGCGTCGCTGCCGGTAGATGTAAAAGATACCACGGCGGCGGGCGATACATTCACCGGCGCGTTTGCCGCTGCGCTCGATCAGGGTTTTGAGGTCGGGGAAGCCCTGGCACGCGCTGCCGCAGCTGGCAGCCTTGCCTGCACAATTTTCGGTGCGCAACCGAGCATCCCAGAGAAGGCCGCCATTGACGCTGCCGTGTAAGTTGAAAGATCGGGTGACGGAAAACCCTCAGCAAAATTTGTTGTTGCAATGGCCAAGTTCGCATAGAAACTGGCTCATAAGGTGCGTAAGCCTGCTTTAGTGGTTGCGCGACAAGTCAGCACAAAAGGATCGATATGAAGCGTTCAACAGTCAATCAGATTATGGCAGAAGCCGATGAGTTCATTCGTTCCTTTGGCTTTCTGCTCCCTCCATTTGCTTACTTTTCGCCAGCAGAAATGAAGGCCCGCCGCGCCGACATCAATAATATTGTCGATGCCCGCCTCGGCTGGGACATTACAGACTATGGCGCAGAGAAATATGAAGAGATGGGTCTGTTTCTGTTTACCGTTCGCAATGGTAATCAGGAAGATCTGAAAAAGGGTGGCGGCATGTGCTACGCGGAAAAGATCATGATTTCGCGTAAGGAACAATTGTCACCCATGCATCGCCATGTGGTGAAAGCTGAAGATATCATCAATCGCGGCGGCGGCATTCTTGCGCTCAAACTATTCAACTCGCTGGAAGATGGCAGCATCGATCACGATACTGATGTGACCGTTCATTGTGATGGCATTCCACGCACGCAAAAAGCTGGGGATGTATTGCGTTTGTCCCCAGGCGAAAGCGTGACATTACTACAGGGCAACTGGCACAGTTTCTGGGGCGAAGACAGTGATGTTTTGATCGGCGAAGTGTCCACCGTTAATGACGACATGACAGACAATATATTTGCAGACCCCATTGGGCGTTTTGCCGAGATTGAAGAGGATGTCGATCCAACGCATTTGCTGGTTTCTGACTATGACAAGTGGCTCTAACATAAATCGAGCGGTTGGTTTCTGACCGCTCTTTTGGCTCCCACCTTCCCCAGCTTGTGCGGCGGGCAAGATTTGGCTAAAATCAGACTTATATACTCAGATTTTTAACAGCGCTCTACCTGGCCAGAAAACATCTGTTCTTGTTTAGAGTTTTGTCACCGTCAGCATGTGGCAAACCGCTGAACTATAGTGAAGGAATACCCTGTTGCGTCTGGCCGCCTGGAGTTTTGCTGCTCTTTGTTTACTACCAATTGCCTCCGTCATTATTACTGCTCTAGGCGCAGATGGAAGCCGTTGGGCAGCGCTAATCGACAGTGTCTTGCCCGGCTATATCTGGAACACGCTTCAATTGGTGTTCTTGGTGGCAATTGGAACAGGAATTATTGGAACAGGTGCTGCCTGGTTGGTGACCAATTGCCGGTTTCCGGGACAACGTTTCTTTGAATTCGCATTGGCAATGCCACTTGCTTTCCCGGCATATGTTCTGGCCTACGCATACACAAATTTGCTGGACCATCCGGGCCCGGTCCAAACTGCTCTAAGAACTGTTTTCAATCTTGGCCCACGTGACTACTGGTTCCCGGAAATTCGCTCATTGGGAGGCGCGGCAGCCATGCTGACATTCGTGCTGTATCCCTATGTGTACCTTCTGGCACGCACTGCTTTTTTGCAACAATCAGCCAGCGCTCATCAGGCTGCACGCATGCTGGGACGCGGCCCATGGGGTGCATTTAAAAGCGTTAGCCTGCCAATGGCGCGGCCAGCAATAGTGGCCGGCATTACTCTGGCACTAATGGAGACAATTGCTGATTTTGGCACTGTGGCGCATTTTAACGTCCAGACATTTGCGACCGGCATTTATAGAGCCTGGTTTGCAATGGGCGACCGGGGTATGGCGACGCAACTGGCAGTGTGCCTGCTTGGGGCAGCATTGTTACTCGCTGTCGTTGAGCGTACGGAACGCGGTGCCGCGCAACGCTTCCCGGCGGGAAAAAAGAATGACGGGATTGCACCCCAACACCTGAGGGGGATGCGGGCCCTTGGCGCCATCTTGTTCTGTGCATTTCCGGTTGCTATGGGGTTCGTCATTCCCGGCATTATGTTGCTGTTAATGGCGATTGGGTCAGAACAGAGTTTTCTCACTGATCGCTATTTGGGTTTCACCTCAAACTCATTGACTCTGGCCGGACTTGCAGCCGTGGTCACCGTTGTTGGCGCGTTGCTGATCGCCTATTGCGCAAGAATGGTGCCTGGTATTGCCGCACGTAGCGCCAAATTACTGGCAGGTATTGGCTACGCTATTCCGGGTGGCGTTATTGCAGTGGGCTTGCTTGTGCCTTTTGCAAGCCTCGATAATTGGCTGGATGCGTTTGCCAGAAGCCAGTTTGGTTTCTCAACTGGCTTGCTGTTTACTGGCTCTATCGGACTTCTCGTGGTCGCCTATCTCGTCCGCTTCATGGCAGCGGCTCTCGGCTCTATTGATGCGGGCCTTGGAAACATCAAACCAAGTTTGGATGATGCGGCCAGATCTCTTGGCCGCACAGAAGCGCGTATGCTAGCACATGTTCACATTCCGTTGATATCCGGCAGTCTGCTCACTGCGCTCCTTATTGTCTTCGTGGATGTCATGAAAGAACTGCCAGCCACATTGATAATGCGCCCGTTTAACTTCGACACGTTGGCAGTTCAGGCTTATAGGCTGGCTTCAGATGAACGGCTGGAGCAAGCGGCGGTGCCTTCGCTTGTTATTGTTGCGCTAGGCACAATTCCAGTTCTAATACTGTGTCGCGCTATTGCCAAGGATACACGACAAAACTTCGATACCGGCGGTATCGGCAACACTGCAGTGGTCGGCCAATAGACCAGACCACCCGAAGTGGTTGCGGCTTTTAAATAGCAAAACGCCCTGATCGGAATTGCGGAGACCAATCAGAGCGTCTGCGTCAAGGTAAGCGTTAGGCGGAGAGGCTTTAAACGCTTACCCTATTCGTTAGGCCTCTAAGACCCATTCAACTATTCCCAACCAACCGCGTTGAAAATCTCAGTTGCTTTTGCCGCATTCTTGGCAACCTCAGACAGGTTGATAGCATCCTGACGGAACAGGCCAAGTTTCGCGACAGATTCGCTAAGTGCAACCCCTGGAACCGCTGGATATTCGTCATTACCTGCTGAGAAATATTCCTGAGCGCTATCGCTTACGAGGTACTCAAGAAACTTCACTGCATTTTCCCGGTTCGGCGCATTTTTTGCCACACCACCTGCAGAGATGTTCATGTGAGCGCCATTTCCAGACTGGTCAGGGAAGACCCAACCGATTTTATCGGTAGAGGCAGACAGGTTTTTCACATCTTTGCGCAGAGCTCTGGCAAAGTAATATGTGTTTGACACGGAAATTGCGCACTCACCTGATACGATGCCACGAAGTTGATCGGTATCGCCGCCCTGAGGCGCTCTTGCCATATTTTCGCGGACCGCTTTTGCCCAATCTGATGCAGCTGCTTCGCCATAGTGCGCTATCACAGATGAAAGAAGAGAGATTTGGTAAGTGTTTGTGCTCGATCTTGCGCAAATCATGCCTTTATACTCAGGCTTTGCCAAGTCAGTGTAGGTCAAAGGTGGGTTCGCCACTTTTTCTTTATCATAGAAGAAAATTCGGGAACGTTGTGAGAAACTGAACCAAAGCCCTTCTGGATTGCGCAAATGTGAAGGAAGGCGACGGTTCAGCACATCACTTTCTACGGGAGCCAAAAGCCCCTTGTCTTCAGCGCGAACCACGCGTGAAATGTCCACGGTCAAAAGGATATCAGCCGGGCTGTTCGCGCCCTCTGCTTCCATTCTCGCGATCAGTTCATCCGCTTTACCTTCGATGCGGTTGATTGTGATTCCAGTTTGCTCTTCAAACTCTGAGTAGAGACGCTCATCAGTATCGTAGTGGCGTGAAGAATAAAGATTGAGCTCGCCTTCGGCTGATACCAGAGCGGTTCCACCCAATAGGCTTATTGCGAAAGCAGCTACTCCAGCTACTTTCGTCAATCGAGAGATTGTATGTGTCATTTTGCTTCCTATTTCTCAGGTTACAGCGAAAAATTGCTGCTCCAACCTAAACATGAATATAATGATCATGTTTTATGGGAGCCTTCCTGAGACGTCAATCTGAAATGACAAAAAACTTGAATTTTTTATTCATGTTATTTAGAATATTTCTAAACTACAAATGCGGAGCTGATTCATGCGCCTGACACGTCAGACAAATTATGCCATTCGAATGCTGATGTACTGTGCTGCCAATGAGGGTCAGCTCAGCCGCGTGGGCACCATTGCCGAAGCTTATTCGGTGTCTGATTTGTTTTTGTTCAAAATTTTACAACCGCTTGTTGAAGCGGGCTTTATGGAAACGGTTCGTGGCAGGAATGGCGGCGTTCGTTTGGCAATGCCAGCACGTGATATCACTTTGCTGGCAGTCGTTAAGTCCACCGAGGAAAATTTTGCTATGGCTGAATGCTTTGAAGACGATGCAGCTGATTGCCCCTTAGTCGGGAGCTGTGCGTTAAACGGGGCACTGCGTGAAGCATTAAATGCGTTCTTTGAGGTTTTGAGCGGCTATACGATCGATGATTTAGTTGCACCGAACCCGATGCTCGCACCTCTCCTCGGGCTTGAAGACGCGCTTCCGGTAAATTAGTCAGCCACGCGTCTTCCACACCGATCTTACTATTGGTTACCAAATGCCCTTCGCAGCCGAGCAATTGCGTCTTCCAAAGTCGCACGCGGACATGCAATATTGAACCGCAACCATGTCTCCCCACCCTTGCCAAAAGAAGGCCCACGGCTAGTGCCAATTTTCGCTGTATTTTCGATAAGATCTGTCGCTTGTTCAGCGGAATAAACAGTATCTGAAAAATCATACCAAGCCAGATACGTCGCTTCCAATTTCATAACCTTGACACCAGGCACTATTTTCACAAGCGCCTCATCTAAGAGGTCACGATTTGCTTGGATATAAGGAACAACGGCATCTACCCAATCCGCACCAGCTGAGTATGCAGCTGTTACCATCTCCACACCAATACCGTTAGGTGACAAAGACCCGCAGCCGGCCAGCACACTTTTGAATTTCGACCGCATGGCTTTGTTTGAAATGATAGCGTTGCCCGTCAAGCAACCAGCAATGTTGAAGGTCTTAGTCGCTGCGGTCAGCGTTACCAGCCTGTCAGCAATTTCCGGATAGGCGTTCGCGGTGACCCAATGCTTCTTTCCATCAAAAACCAGATCATGGTGAATTTCATCAGATATCAGAATCAAATCATTTCGCTCACAGAATTTGCAAAGCGCAATAAGTTCATCCCGGGACCAGACACGTCCGCCCGGATTATGCGGCGAACATAAGACTACGATTTTTGTTTTCGTATCAATTTGGGTCTGAAGCGTTTCCAAATCCATTTCATAGCGGCCATCCACGACATTGAGCTCGCTCTCAATCAGCTTCCTGCTAGCCGCGCGGATAGTATTGCCAAATGCGTGATAAACCGGCGAAAAAACAACAACGCCATCGCCAAGCTCACTGAAGGCCTGAAGCGATACACCCACGCCCGCGACAACACCATGCGTCGTTACAAGCCAGTCAGGGTCTACGTCAAACTGGTGACGCGTGCGCATCCAATTGCAGATTGCCTCTTTATAATCAGCATCCTCCCCAAAATAACCATACACACCATGTGCGATTTTGTTTGCCAGATACTCTCCAACGGCGGGGGGTGCTGCAAAGTCCATATCGGCAACCCACATGGGCAAAGTGTCAGGATCGCTTAGACCAAGCCGTGCTTCCATGCTGTCCCATTTTTGCGAGTGTGTATTGCGACGGGGAATAACCTTGTCAAAATCGAAAGACATACTGTCCCTTTTAAATCCATGCTGAAGTTGTGAGCTAAAGCCTGCTCTATGTCACAGAACCTTGCGGAGTGTCACCCACAGTTCATCCACAAAATGACCTTTGCCTTGTCACGCCTTCTCAAAATTGCGAACACACCCGGCTGTCATTGTCCGTCTTGTTCAACAAGAACAGTCCAACAACGGAGACTGACTATGACGAATGCAATGAAACTGAAGTCCGCACTTTTCGCTACTCTCTTTGCTGGTGTTTCCAGCGTTGCAATGGCTCAAGCCGTTGAATTTGCAACAGTAGACACCGATGGCGATGGAATGCTTTCCATGGACGAAGTGAAAACTCTATTGCCGGACCTCACTGATGATCAACTGACAGCTGCGGATGCCAATGGCGATGGCATGTTGGACGAAGCTGAATACCAGGTTCTGACAGGCGGCTAACTCTCTCCCTCCCCTGCCTCCTGGAAGCAAGCAGCGCTTTACCCTCGCGGGTAAGGCGCTGTTTTTTAAGCGTCTTCGGCAATAAATCCGAAGGGTGAAATACCTCTTCGATGCTCATCCACATCCAATACCTTGGTGAGTGGCGGTGCTGCGCGCTGCCGACAGTCTGCGCGGTCGCAAAGCTGACAATTGATGCCGATTGGCGTTGAATTTGGTGTGTCCAGATTCTGACCTTTTGCATAGACAAGGCGATGCGCATATCTCAGCTCGCACCCCAAACCGATTGCCAGTTGTGGCTCTGGCTCTGAAAACGGCGTAATGGCGCGGCGCACAGTGCGCGCCAGACTGAAATATTGAACACCATCAGGCATCTCAACAATTTGCGTCAGAATTTTCCCTGGCGCGCTGAATGTGGAATGTACATTCCAAAGTGGGCAAGTTCCGCCAAATTTTGAAAAGTGAAACTTCCCGGAGGAGAAACGCTTGGAGATATTCCCCGCATTGTCCAAACGGATGAAAAAGAATGGAATACCACGCGCACTTTGCCGCTGGAGCGTTGTCAAGCGATGTGCAACCTGTTCATAGCTTGCGCCAAAACGCTGGCCCAGAATGTCAATATCATAGCCTAGCGTTTCTGCGGCATCCAGAAACCGACTGTAAGGCATCATCAATGCACCTGCGAAGTAGTTTGCAAATGCAACGCGCGCCAAACGTTTTGTGACCGCATCTTTCAAAGATGCACGCTCCACCAGCTCATCTATGGTTTTGCCTGCTTCTGTGAAGGCCAAATGATAAGCAATCTGGAAGGTGCGTCCGGCTGTCTCCATGAGTTCTGACAACATCAACCGCTTGCGATGCCGATCGAACCGGCGCAATTCGCCACGCATGACATCTTCAGGCATGACACGCACGTCAATGCTGCGCACTTCCCGCAGATGTTTGCGCATGGGCGCATAAATCTCATCGTCTTGCTGGCGAAAACCTGCGTACAGCTCCTCCGCTATCTGGTCCAACTCCGGATAATAATTATTGGCACCACGTATCATGTCGCGAATTTCATCCATCGGATTTGAAAGACTGTGCGACCCATCATGGGCATGCCCCTCGCCATGCATACCAGCGGCAGCTCCCGCCAGCCGGTCACCGGACAGCTTTGCATTGCTGTAAGCATGATAAAGACGCAACACCGCATCTGCCACACTCGGGCTGTGCTCTGTTAAATCGCGAAGTTCCTGTTGGGGAATCGACCCAGATGTACCGGCCAATACAGGGTCTGCAAATATTTCTCGTAGTTCTCCCAGGGCCTGATGTTCCGTGTCAGACGCCAATGCACGGATATCAACATCATAAGTACCAGCCAGTTTTATAAGAAATTGCGCTGTAGCAGGCCGTTGGCCGCGTTCGATCAGGTTGAGATAGCTTGGCGAGATATCCAGCTCTTCAGCCATGCGTGCCTGTGTCAAACCCAGGTCACGCCTGATACGACGCAAACGAGGTCCAATAAAAAGCTTATTTTCGACGCCTTGCACGCTGTCAATCCTTCTAAATTATGCGCGCTCACAGTGAAAACTGTGCAGTGCAAAAAGTCCAGCCCTAAAGGTCAAAAAATTTACAAAATTTACAAAATTACAAAATTTACAAATGGAAATTTACACAATCACATCATTCTTTCACAGAAAAATCGATTAGATATTGTAATTAAATTTCAAAAATGAAATCAATATCGCAAGAAAACAATGAAATAGGCGTATTAAAGCGATTTATGAAAATATTTTGTGAATTTGTGAAATCTCTTTTTGAAGCACTTTCAAACGAGTTTTCCTAGTCGCTAAAGACTACCTTTTGCGGCGCAGCGTTAACACAAAGACCGGCTTGCATACCGGCACTTCGAATTTAAGGAGCCAAGAGAATGGCGAAGAACACAATCAACGAACTGGTCCCTAATACTGCGCAGGACCGCTTTCAGTATATCGAGCGTCCTTATAGTCCTGAAGAAGTGACTAAGTTGCGCGGCTCCGTAAACATTGAATACACACTGGCCGACAAGGGCGCCCGCAAATTATGGGATCTTTTGAAGTCAGAAGACTACATCAACGCACTTGGCGCAATGTCGGGCAATCAGGCCATGCAGATGGCACGCGCTGGATTGAAAGCGATTTATCTGTCCGGTTGGCAAGTTGCTGCTGACGCAAACGTTGCCGGAGCAATGTATCCTGATCAAAGCCTCTACCCTGCAAATTCTGGCCCAGAGCTGGCGCGCAAAATCAACCGCACACTGCAACGTGCCGATCAGATTGAGCACAGTGAAGGCGGAGCAGAGCGCGATTGGTTCGTACCTATTGTTGCCGATGCTGAAGCTGGCTTTGGTGGACCTTTAAACTGCTTTGAGATCATGAAAGCTTACATCGAAGCAGGTGTTGCTGGTGTCCACTTTGAAGATCAGCTGGCCTCTGAAAAGAAATGTGGCCACCTAGGCGGCAAAGTTCTGATTCCGACACAAGCGCACATCCGCAACCTCAATGCAGCGCGACTTGCCGCTGATACATGCGGCGTATCAACTCTTATCGTTGCTCGGACTGACGCGGAATCTGCTAAACTCATCACATCAGATATCGATGAGCGTGATCATGAATTCCTGACAGGCGAGCGCACACCAGAAGGCTTCTTCCGCTTGAAAGATGGCACAGGAGTTGATCATTGCATCAAGCGTGGTCTGGCATTTGCCAAGCATGCTGATTTGATCTGGTGGGAAACTTCCAAGCCCAATCTGGATGATGCACGTCGCTTTGCTGAAGCGGTCCAGAATGAATTCCCTGGCAAGATGATGGCATACAACTGCTCGCCATCCTTCAACTGGGAAGCAAATCTGGATAAGGAAACCATTGCGGTGTACCAACGTGAGCTGGGAGCGATGGGCTACAAGTTCCAGTTCGTTACGCTTGCTGGCTTCCACCAATTGAACCACGGCATGTTTGAGCTGGCGCGTGGCTACAAAGATCGCGGTATGGCAGCATATTCTGAACTACAACAGGCAGAGTTCGCTTCAGAAGCTGATGGCTACACTGCAACACGCCACCAGCGTGAAGTTGGCACCGGATATTTCGATGCAGTTAGCGTGGCAATCGCAGGTGGACAGTCATCTACTACCGCCATGGGTGAATCTACTGAAACAGCTCAATTTACTAAAGCAGCCTAACTCTAACCACGCGCGTCGGACTTCAATCCCGAAAGTCCGACGCTTAATCAAACCAGGAGGATAATGAAATGCAGGACGGACGTTTTTGGATTGTCGGAGGCGAATTTACCTCCACTGATTTTAGCCAGGTTATTGATGGCACACAGCAAGTTGTCGGCCCGATGGAATGCCGCAAAAAGGCAGAACAATTATGGCGCAACATGTCTGAACAAGACCGCTCACAGTGCAATGTTCGCTACTCAATCGTAAGCGAACCAGCCTTTGCATAAATCCAAATCAAGTATTTACAGCGCAAACTAACCCTTCCAACTCCTGTTGGGAGGGTTTTTCTTTGGGCAATCAGCTGTTCAACTTCGTAGCGCTGTCAGACGAGCGTGCCATTCCAAGCATGAGAGGCGCAAGGAAGGTCAATATCAGCAGGCGCATAACATGATGGGCTGCAACAAACGCCGGATCAGCATTCATTGAGATGGCCATCGCCGCCATGGTTTCAACGCCGCCGGGTGCAAAGGCAATCAGGACCTGGCTAATCGGCGCGTCGACAAAGAGAGAAACCAGCCACGCTGCAAAAGCGGACAATCCAAAAGCCACCAATGTAACACATGTTCCGGCCACAAACGCACGTTTCAGCATTGCGAAAGTTACGCCAGAAAACCGGGTGCCGATCAATGCACCCATGGTGATAAAGGCGGGCGTTCCGATGAGTGGGGTCACAGTGCCATCAATCGCGCCAGTAATGTGGCTTCCTGTTGAGAAAAAAAGCCCGGCAATGAGATACGCAGCGGGTAGTCTCAAACGATCCAGCACAAATCCACCTATGAAGGCGGCCACCATGCTTACGACAAAGGCTAACCAAGGCATTACAACCAGAACGCCAGAAGAAGCGCCGGCATCAACGCCAATCAATACAATTGCAAATGGCACCAAAATCGTCAGCGCCAACAAGCGAATGCTTTGAACAATCCCAATGGTAGCAAGATCACCTTTGGTTTCTGCAGAGAGCCCCAAGACATAGCTTAAGTGGCCAGGTACCACTGCTAGCAATGCAGTCATGGCATCATAACGCCATCTGCTGGTCAGCATCCACTTGCCAATCAGAATTATAAGCACCAACGCAATAGCAAGAATTACGAAACTTAACGGCCATTGCTTCGCTGTGGTGACTACGTCAGGCGTCACACCAGCCCCCATAGACAAGCCAATTATGATGAAGCAAAGGTTGCGAAGCCAAACCGGGATATGCACTGGCAAGCCAAACAAACCTGACAGCGCTACAAGCAATGCAGGTCCGATTAGAAACGGTGCGGGTGCGCCAACTGCAAAGGCGATTCCGGCTCCAAACGCAGCAATCACCATTGTGAGCGCGACTTGAACGGATGAATTTTGCAGCAATAGCGCAGCTGATGGGGGAAGGTCAGATGCCATGACGCCCTTTTCTCATGCCAAAACAATGAGCGCAAGCCCGAGAGACGCCAAGCTATTGAAAGACGGTCACAAAGCGCTTTCCTTAGCAGAGGCAGACAAAACAGAATTTGTTGGTTTTAAATATGAAAACGCGGAAAGCCGCAAAGGCTTCCCGCTTTTAGTTCGATGCTTTCATTCGTTAAACAAACAGAAAGACAAAAATTGCCCAAGCAATTGCAATCCCGAGGGGTACCCACAAAAGGGGGCCCATCAACCCAAGCCATGCGAGAAAGATAAACGCGCTTCCGAGTAATGAAATGAAAAGTCGGTCACCGCGCGTTGTGTCGATTAGGAAAACGCCTCTACGAGGCCCTCCCCCTGGGCTGAAATATTCCCACACGGCCATTGAGCCAATCGCACATGCAATGAAAATGAAGAACGCTGCTGTTGGCCAGGTCCATGCCATCCATGAAAGACCCATGATGCTTTCTCCTCTTGCCTGTTACACGCGCCCGAGGGCGAAGCCCTTGGCGATGTAGTTGCGAACAAAATAAATGACGAACGCTCCAGGTATAATGGTCAATGTGCCTGCCGCAGCTAACAATCCCAGCTCATACCCCGAAGTTGATGCTGTTCTGGTCATTGTGGCCGCAATCGGCTTAGCCACAACAGCTGTCAGCGTCTTGGCAAGAAGCAATTCTACCCATGAGAACATGAAACAGAAGAATGCCGCCACACCAATACCCGACGCGATTGTCGGGATGAAGATTTTCACAAAGAACGCCTGAAACGAATAACCGTCAACATAGGCTGTCTCATCCAATTGTTTGGGAACCCCGGACATGAAACCTTCCAAAATCCAAACGGCCAATGGGATATTGAACAAGGTATGCGCCAAGGCCACCGCAACGTGCGTATCGAACAATCCTACCGATGAGTAAAGTTGGAAAAATGGCAATGCGAAAACTGCAGCAGGTGCCATGCGGTTGGTCAGAAGCCAGAAAAACAGATGTTTATCACCCAAGAACCGATAGCGTGAAAACGCATAAGCGGCAGGCAGCGCGACACACACTGACAGTGCGGTGTTGATCATCACATAGAGAAGTGAGTTAGCGTAGCCCAAATACCAGGTGGAATCCGTAAAGATAGTTTTGTAGTTCTCCAAAGTGAATTCAAGCGGGAACAATGAGAACGTACCCAGAATTTCATTCGTGGTTTTGAATGACATGTTGACCAGCCAATAGATCGGCAACATCAAAAATATAATATAGATGATCGGGATAAGACTGCGACGACGTATCATGGTCATCTCCTATTGTTCTTCATCGCGCATCATCAAGGTGTAAAACACCCAGCTGAGCAGCAAAATGATGAGGAAGTAAACGAGCGACATGGCAGCCGCTGGCCCAAGATCGAACTGCCCGAGAGCAATTTTTACAAGGTCGATGGAAAGCAAAGTGGTCGAGTTTCCAGGACCACCACCTGTTAGCACGAACGGCTCGGTGTAGATGTTGAAGCTGTCCATAAACCTTAGCAAAATCGCAATCGTCAACACGCGCTTCATCTTTGGCAATTGAATAAACCGGAAGATGGACCAGTTGCTTGCACCGTCAATTTTTGCGGCTTGATAGTATGCATCAGGAATAGAAACCAAACCAGCATAGGCCAGCAGAACAACAAGTGATGTCCAGTGCCAGACATCCATAAGCAGCAGCGTGAACCAAGCATCGCCAATTTGCCTAGTGAAGTTATAGTCGAATCCTAGCTCATTGAGCGTGCGCCCAAGTAGCCCGATGTCGGGTAGCGCAAAGATGTTCCACATAGCACCAACCACATTCCAGGGAATTAGGAGTGGCATGGCCATTAGAACCAGGCAAACTGATACCCAAGGCCCCTTGCGCGGCATAGCAAGTGCAATGATGACACCGAGCGGTATCTCAATTGCCAGAATTGAGAAAGTGAAGAGCAGCTGCCGGCCCATGGCTTCATGGAAGCGAGAGGAATTCAGAACTTCCTGAAACCAGAGAACGCCAGCCCAAAAGAACGTATTGTCGCCAAAGGTTTCCTGAACCGAGTAGTTGACCACTGTCATCAAAGGAATGATCGCGTTAAACGCCACCAAAATAAGAACCGGCGTGACGAAGAACCATGCCTTTTGGTTTACGGTCTTGTTCATGCCGAAGCCTCCTCAATCAGCCAGCCATCTGCATAGATGCGGCTCTGTTCCGGTTTCATGGCAATTTTTGCACCCTCTGATGGGATATTTTCCCCTTCATTGACGAGCAATTTGATCGCAAGATCTTTGTGCATGACATCCACGACGCTAAACCGTCCTGCATCGCTGACGCGCGTAACCTCAACTGGCAATCCTTCATCGGCAAACGAGATGAATTCCGGCCTGATGCCAATTTCAGTTTTGCCGCTTTTGCTGTCCGCCTTGTTAGACGTTTTCATTTCAGTGCCTGCAAGGAAAGCTTTGCCGTTGTTTATGTCGCAGGCAAGCACATTCATACCGGGCGACCCGATAAAGTGGCCAACGAAGGTATGCTGTGGTTTTTCAAACAGTTCGACAGGCGTTCCAACTTGAACAACCTCGCCCACATTCATAACCACAACTTTGTCGGCAAAGGTCAGAGCTTCTGTCTGATCGTGCGTGACGTAGATCATTGTGTTCGCCACACGCTGATGAAGTTCCTTCAATTTGGAACGTAGTTGCCACTTCAAATGTGGGTCGATCACAGTAAGTGGCTCATCAAACAGGATCGCATTGACATCGGTTCGCACCAAACCGCGGCCCAACGAAATTTTCTGCTTTCCATCAGCCGTCAGCCCAGAAGCACGTTGTTTCAACATCGGTGTCAGGTCTGTCATTTCCGCGATTTCGTTGACGCGCGCTTTGACTTCCGGCTCCGCCATTCCTCGATTTCGCAAAGGAAATGCTAGGTTGTCGAAAACCGTCATGGTGTCGTACACAACCGGGAACTGGAACACCTGAGCGATGCGGCGCTCATCGGGTGCCAAGGCGGTCACGTCATTTTCATCGAAGAGAATTCGACCATGGCTTGGTACCAGAAGACCCGAAATGATGTTGAGCAATGTTGTCTTGCCGCAGCCAGACGGACCCAGCAATGCATAAGCACCACCATCGTCCCAGGACAAATCGAGATACTTCAAAGCCCAATCCTCATCGTTGGATGGGTTAGGCATGTATGAGTGACGCAAGTCAGATAAGGTTATTTTGGCCATTGTTCTTCTCCCCTATGCCCGAATACGTTTGCCATCGGCATGGAAGTAAAAGGCGTCTGAAACATCTGCATGGAATGTGGAATGCTCGCCAATTTTTGCAGTACTGACGCCATGTGCAAGGGAAACCCAAGTATTGTCGTCAAAGGTAAAGTGCAAAATGCTCTCAGAGCCGGATAGCTCTGCAATCAAAACCTCACCTTCAATTTGGACTGACTGTTTTCCGTGTGCTTGCGGACCCACCAGATGCGGTCGTAGACCCATAATGTATGTGGCGTCCGGCAAACCTGCCAAAGCATCTGGAGCCTTCCAGCGAATGGTATTCGCCAAAACAAACTCCGCACCTTGTTTTTTGACATTAGCGGTATTTATTGGCGGCTCAGAAAACACCTTGGCGCTTATAAGGTCATCAGGCTCTCGATAGATAGACCCCGTTGAGCCAAACTGTGTTACCCGGCCTTCGTGAAGCGCAGCGGTATAACCACCAAACAAAAGCGCTTCAACTGGCTCTGTCGTCGCATAGACCACAACACAGTTTTTCTCGGCAAAGAGTTTTGGCAACTCGTCGCGCAACTCCTCGCGCAACTTGAAATCGAGATTCGCAAGTGGTTCGTCCAGTAGGATCAGTTCAGAATCTTTCACTAGAGAACGTGCAATTGCGATACGTTGTTGCTGTCCGCCAGACAATTCCGATGGCTTGCGTTGGAGCATGGGTGACAAACGTAGCAATTCTGCAAAACGACCGACACGGCTTTTAATTTCTGCATCTGGCAGGCCTGCAACCCGCAATGGAGAGGCAATATTGTCGAAAACATTGAAATTCGGATAGTTAATGAACTGTTGATACACCATGGAGACGTTGCGGTTTTGCACCTTGGTGTTGGTTACATCTACACCATTGAAAAAGAGCTGGCCGCTTGTGGGCTTTTCTAGCCCAGCCATCAATTGCATCAATGTCGTTTTTCCAGAAAGCGTGGTTCCCAAAAGCACATTGAAACTGCCCGGCTCCAAAGTCATAGAGGTGGGATAAATGTGCGTCTGTCCATCAATCCTTTTGGATATCTCTTTTAATTCAAGGGACATTAATTTCAGGCCTTAGCTTGATGTCGTAATAGAAAGAATGAAGGGCGCACAAGGCGCGTTGGCCGGTTGAGCACTCTGCGTCAAACATTCTGTGGGATCAATAAGAACCGACCCCACAGAATGGGAGGAATGCAAGTGGAGTTGTTCCACTGGCCAACTAGAACCCGCCAGGACGGAAGCCCTGGCGGCGTCTGCTTTAGTTAGATGTCCAACGCTTGACGAGTTCATCATAATTGATGGTCTCGCCTTGTGGTTTTTCATTTGCAAGGGCTGCTTTAGCGCCACCTTTGCCAAGCCACTCAGCTGCGTCTTTTTCATCGTTCAAACGAGGACCACAACCACCATAAGTATTGTTGGCTTCGTCAGCACGCTGCATGCGGCTCATGACCTGATCCATTTCACCAGCAAGACGATCCATTGCTTCTTGCGGTGTAAATGTACCAGAATTCACATCACCAATGTTCTGCCACCATAGTTGAGCCAGCTTTGGATAATCAGGAACATTCACGCCTGTTGGTGTCCACAGAACACGATCAGGAGAGCGATAGAATTCGACCAAACCACCCAATTGTGGAGCGCGCTCGGTGAAGCTTTCGTGGTTGACGGTGCTGTCACGAACGAATGTCAAACCAACGTGGCTTTTCTTCACGTCCACTGTTTTGGAAACCACAAACTGTGCATAGAGCCAAGCCGCTTTTTGACGATCAACCGGTGTGGATTTAAACAATGTCCAGGAACCAGCATCCTGATAGCCGAGCTTCTGACCAGTTTCCCAGTATGGGCCATGTGGTGATGGAGCCATGCGCCATTGCACATTGCCGTCGGCATCAACAGTGTTGTTACCTTCAGCCTGTGATTTCACCATGTCGGCAGTAAACGCTGTGTACCAGAAAATCTGTTGTGCAACGTTACCTTGAGATAGAGCTGGCAGCGACTGGTAGAAGTCATAATCAGCAGCTGCTGGCGGAGCATACTTGCGCAGCCATTCGTCCCATTTGCGGATCGCGTAGACCGCAGCTGGACCATTGGTTCCGCCACCGCGTGTGACAGACGCACCAGCTGGGTTACAGGAACCCTCTTCCATGCGGATGCCCCATTCGTCGATTGGACGACCGTTCGGCAAGCCAACAGAACCAGCGCCAGCCATTGAAAGCCAGGCGTCAGTCATGCGCCAACCAAGATCGGGAGCACGTTTACCGTAATCCATGTGACCATAGATTTGGGTTCCATCAATTTCTTTTACATCTTCAGAAAAGAATTCAGCGATGTCTTCATATGCAGACCAGTTGACCGGCACACCAAGCTCATATCCATATTTTTCTTTAAATGCAGTTTTGAAATCTTCGCGATCGAACCAGTCTTTACGGAACCAATAAAGGTTTGCGAATTGCTGATCAGGAAGCTGATAAAGTTTGCCATCTGGTCCGGTTGTAAACGCAGCACCCATGAAATCTGCAACGTCCAGCATCGGGTTCGTGACGTCTTTGCCTTCACCTTCCATGAAATCGGACAAGTTTACAGCTAACTGCAGACGAGAGTGAGTTCCGATCAAATCAGAATCATTGATGTACGCGTCATACAGGTTGCGGTTTGTCTGCATTTGGGTTTGCACAGCCTGAACGACTTCGCCTTCACCCAACAGCTGATGGTTGACCTTAATGCCCGTGATTTCTTCAAAAGCCTTGGTCAGTGTTTTTGATTCATATGTGTGGGTCGGAATTGTTTCCGACAGCACATTAATTTCCATACCAGCAAATGGCTTTGCTGCATCGATGAACCATTGCATTTCCTGCATTTGCTCATCTTTAGATAATGTGGATACGTCAAACTCGCTGTCGAGCCAGCGTTTTGCTGCGTCCATGTCGGCCTGCGCCGAGCCAGCAGCAAGTGTGATGGCTACGGCGCCTGCCGAAGCCAATAAAAGCTTTTTCATTGGGATCTCCTCCACTAAACTGCACACCCTCCCGTGGGCGTGCCAGTATTCCGGTTTATGGAACAAACGAAACTTGAAACGCACCAAAATGAAAGTCAAGTGAAAAAATCTTGCCGAAATCGAAAATCTTTGCGACCATACGAAAAATAACGAAAGTATAAGAATGTCTGTTCTGCATCCCCGACAAAGCGATATTGTTGACCGCGCACGCCAAGATGGGCGTGTAGATGTTGAGGGGTTAGCAAAGATTTTTAATGTTAGCCCGCAAACTATCCGCAAAGACCTGAACGATTTGTGTTCGATGAAGCTACTGCAACGCATTCACGGCGGGGCAATTTACCCATCGACCGTCAGTAACATTGCATATCTTTCGCGCAGAAGTATGGCAGCCGATGCAAAACAGGCGATTGCACAAACGGCAGCTGGGCTCATTAGCGATGATGCTTCGCTAATTCTGAATATCGGTACAACAACTGAGCAGGTCGCAAGTGAGCTTAAACGCCATTCCGGTTTGCTGGTCATTACCAACAATCTAAATGTTGCCAATACTTTAGGTGACGTCAAAGATATTGATGTCGTTGTAGCCGGCGGCATGGTTCGAAAATCAGATGGTGGCATCGTTGGTTCTTTGGCGAGCGACATGTTCCGCCAATTCAAAGTGGATTATGCCGTCATTGGCATCTCTGCAATTGATGCAGACGGTGCGCTATTGGACTTTGATTATCGCGAGGTTCAAGTCACCAAAGCTATTTTCGAACAGGCGCGTCTTAAGATACTTGTCGCCGACAACATGAAATTTAACCGCCGCGCACCTGCTTTGGTCGCCAATATTGCAGACCTTGATGTATTTGTGACAGATATTGCCCCGCCTCAACGCATCATTGACTTATGCAAGGCCAATGATGTGGAGCTTCACGTGACAGGCCAGGGCGATATTGATCAGACTCAGACAGCAGCCTCAGTCTGAATAACGCTGAAACCTTCAAAATTGGGAGCTTCGAGATAAAGCGGCTTTTTGTCTCCCACATTTTTATGAGCAGCCCGGAAAGCCTCACTCTTAGTCCATGCAATGAATGCTTCATATGTGTCCCATGTTGAATGCGACACATATAGAGTGTGATCTGTGCGACTTTCGCCTTTTAACATCTTGAACGAGTTGAACCCCGGTACAGCTCCCAGCTTACTTTCGCGGCTGAGCCACACATCTTCAAAATCTGCTTCAGAACCCAAAGCAACTTTAAAACGGTTCATCGCAATAAACTCTGCCATGAAGTTACGCTGTTCTAAAGCGTGCAATTGCGCTGCGTTCAATCGCGGCCACTGTCAAGCGATCCAAGCTCAAGCGATTACGTAGCATCTGCAAAAGCCGCAACTCCTCGCGTTCCAACTTTCCGTCTGCCGCAGCCACCTCTACAGCCAAGGCATATGCGGTGTCGTATAAGCGTGGCTCAAGACTATCTGCGATTAAATTCAGGACATCTGACAAACCATTTTCGCCCTGAAGCTTGTCAGCACAAGAGGAAGCAGTCAGCAATAGAGCTTCCGGGTCATAGTCAATAAAAATGGGCAGCCCCTTCACGAGATCGCCTATAGTCTTCAACTCAGCATCCGTCATATTGCTGTCAGCAGCGGAGACTGTGACCATAGCGTAGATGAGGGCTTCTTGAACTGCAATTTGCTCAGACATTGGATGTTCTTTCCCGTTTTGCTCTCAAGGTAATACCTCTTCGGAGCCTTAATTCTGGATTCTGTTGATTGACGGTTTAACACTTCACGATACATATGGGCGCGTAAACAGCGCACAAAAGTGAATTTTTCAGTTTTCTGCCACAAATTTTGACACCACGAGAGATTTTACATGACTTCTTCAACGCCTCACGCGATCCCAATGGATGCAGACCTTGTCGCCGCGGCCCAGACCTCCAAGGCCTGGCCATTTGAAGAAGCACGTAAGATTCTCAAGCGTTTCAACGGTAAAACACCAGACAAACCTGTCCTTTTTGAAACCGGATATGGCCCATCAGGCCTGCCACATATCGGCACTTTCGGAGAGGTTGCACGAACCAGCATGGTCCGCAATGCGTTTCGTCTTTTAACCGAAGACAAAATCCCAACCCGCCTCCTGTCTTTTTCTGATGATATGGATGGCCTGCGCAAAGTGCCGGATAATGTCCCGAACAAGGAAATGCTAACGGCCTATCTTGGCAAGCCACTCACCGTTGTGCCAGATCCATTCAGCAACGAGTACCCATCATTTGGTGCGGCAAACAATGCACGTCTGCGTGCGTTTTTAGACAGTTTTGGTTTTGACTATGAGTTTGCCAGTTCTACAGATTACTACAAGAAAGGCGTATTCGATGAGACACTTTTGAAAATGCTGTCAGTTTACGATGACATCATGGCCATTATACTCCCGACGCTCGGACCTGACCGTCGGGCCACCTATTCGCCCTTCCTACCGATATGCCCACGAACCGGCATTGTGCTTCAGGTGCCCATGGAAACGCGCAACGTAGAAGCTGGCACGGTATCCTACAGGGACCCAGAAACCAACGAACTAGTTGAAGTGCCAGTCACTGGAGGTGCCGTAAAATGCCAATGGAAAGCTGACTGGGCGATGCGCTGGGCGGCACTGGATGTAAGCTATGAAATGGCGGGGAAGGATTTGATAGATTCCGTCCAACTTTCCAGCAAAATTTGTCGTGCGCTCGGAAAACGCGCGCCTGAAGGTTTCAACTATGAGCTTTTCCTAGATGAAAAAGGTCAAAAGATTTCAAAATCAAAGGGCAACGGCCTTTCGATTGAAGACTGGCTTGCATATGCGACACCTGAAAGCCTGTCACAATTCATGTTTGTAAAGCCAAAAACGGCAAAGCGTCTTCATTTTGATATTATTCCGAAAACGGTCGATGAGTATTTTCAGCATCTGAATGCATTCGAAGGCTTGGAAGCTGACAAGAAACTGACCAGCCCGATTTGGCACATTCACAGCGGCGCGCGCCCGAGTGTGGACATGCCCGTCTCGTTTGCAATGCTACTAAATCTTGTCAGTGCATCCAATGCATCGGACAAAACCGTCTTGTGGGGCTTCATTTCCAGGTATGCTGCAGGAGCCACTGCGGAAAGCCATCCAAAGCTTGATGAAATGGTCGGCTACGCGATTCGCTATTTCGAAGATTTTGTTAAACCGAGTAAGGTCTTCCGTGCGCCGAGCGATCAAGAGCGCGCAGCTCTTGCAGACCTAAAAGCAAAATTGGATGCTCTACCACGGGATGCTGATGGCGAAACGATCCAAAACGAAGTGTATGCAGTTGGCAAAGAACACGAGTTTGAACCTCTGCGTGCTTGGTTCCAAGCGCTCTACCAGGTCCTGCTCGGCCAGGATCAGGGACCACGGTTTGGATCTTTTGCAGCGCTATACGGTCTGGACGAAACATCTAACCTGATCGACCAAGCATTAAACGGTGCTTTGACAACTTAAGATATTTGGGGAGCCAGTTTAAAAAACCTGGCTCCTCTCAACTTTATTCTAAAACCTGTGGCTCAGAGAGCGGACCTAAAATATCCGCAGTTGGCAAATCCGGCGGTGGAGGCAGATCTGCAGCACTGCCTTCACGTGTCCAGATTTTCAGAGCTGACAAGTCTCCTTCTGGCGGATTGTAAATATTGATCGGTTTTTGCTGGGCCTTGTTCACAAGCCTTCGCAAATCGTCTGGCGCATCCTTGGAAACCCGCGCCCACCCCTCAGACAAGACGGTTTTTTGAATGTCCTCACCACGTAACATGCATGAAATGTTCAGCGGTTCATCTTGAGATTGCCAGGCAAAGTCACATTTGAATGCGCTTAACCGGATATGTCTCTGCAACTTTCTCGTAAGCATTTGCCCACAAGGCCAATCATTGCCGTCAAGGGTGGAACAAGTCTCGTCTCGTTTCAGGCCTATGGCCTCAGGCAACTCCACCCGCCAAACTCGTCCCAGGTAATTGCCCTCGAAGGTGGCCGTATCAATAACACGAATACGATAAAGGTTTCTTGTCTTCACTTCAGGCGGAGGTGGCGCGACACCAGGTATGCGTTTAAGTGGTGCGGTAATTTGGGGACCAGGCGTCACGCCCTTTGGTGTGACGTCACGGCTGACACGTGGAATATTTTTGACATTTGTCTGAGCAACGCCTGAAGACGCCCAACCAACAGTCAGTACCAGACTAGCAATTTTGGCAATCGACAACATGATAGATTGAACACCGCCTTATTGGCTGGCCCACAAAATACGCACCATCCAATCAATATCTTTTTGTTCAAAAGTGATATTTTTATGATCAGGGTTCAGCGATTCAAGTTCAATTGTTTTTGCCGTTTGTCGCGCCAGTGTTTTGGCCAGCACTTGTCCATCCAGGGTCTTCACAACAACGCGATCTCCGCGCCTTATCTGTGCGTTTGGAGACACAATAATTCTGTCACCATCACGAAACAGCGGCATCATACTATCTCCGGTGACCTCCAACGCATAAACCGCTTCACCGCCATCGCCCGGGAATTCAATCTCATCCCAGCCCTGCCCCTCGGGAAATCCGCTATCATCAAAAAAACCACCCTTCCCCGCCTGCGCAAAGCCCAGCAGTGGAATAGTACGTTTTGGTCGAATGGTTTCATAAGCGGTATCAGCGCCCGTCATCAGAGCCATGAACTCATCAACGTCGGCATTGATTGCGGTCAGTACTTTGGCAATAGATTCTGTAGACGGCCAGCGTTCGCGGCCATCATTTGCTGTACGCTTGGAACGATTGAAGGTCGTGGGGTCAAGCCCTGCCTTGCGTGCTAACCCGGACGGGGATAACTCATTCTTAGAAGCAATCGCGTCAATAGCAGCCCAGACAGATGCATGAGAAAGCGTCGTCATTTTTGATTTTCTTCACCTAAAGAGACATGTTTTATTGGCATTTATTCCTTTTTAAGTCAATAATTGTGATAAAAAACCTTACAAAGCACGCTAAAAGAGAAAAACACTTTATAAATCAGAGTATATACTATTTTAAATTGTATTTTATATTTCTAATTTTAAGGTATGAGTTGGGCTCAATCAGAATCCATCACAAAGCTGCAGAGACATATTTTTGGGCCGCGCCCTTTGTCGGTATTGATTTGATCTGCACGTCAGAAGCGAGTTTCTCTGCTAGCTTGAAGCTGTCTCTTTTTCGCGAAGCATTCCCGCAACGACATCCACAGTCCGTTCCAATTCCTCAATGGCCTGCTCAATGTCATTGCGTTGCTCGCGTAAGACATCCACTTGCTCTTGAAACCGTTTCAACGCGACACGCAGTTGCACCACTTGACCATCTTTCAAATCATAAAGATCAAGCATCTCACGAATTTCAGTGAGAGAGAAACCAACTTTTTTACCCATTAAAACAAGTTTCAGCCTTGCTCTGTCTCGGCGACTATAAATTCGGGTTGTTCCGTCACGACGTGGGCTGACAAGGCCACGGTCCTCATAAAACCGGAGTGTTCGCAAGGTTACGTAGAATTCGCGAGCAAGTTGACCGATAGTAAAAGAGTTTTCGGTTGTGTCTTCGCCTTGTCCAGCACGTTGCGCGCGAGAGGAAACCGTTTCCATTACTTTGGTCAGGTTGTCACTGCTTCCCGGCTTGGATTTAGACATAAAAACTCCCACAATAAAACAGCCATACAGCAGACCCTGTCGATTAGCGGATGAGATGAAAACTGTCCATACCATAGCAACAAACTAGACTGCGGCCTTAGAACCCACAGCAGCTTCAGCAGCACACGAACAGGGCAAAATACTACGAAAATTAACGACATATTTACCATAAACGTTGAACTTTTCGGAAATTAAGCTTTTCGAGAGAATCGTGACTTCGCGTGGATTCCATCGAACAACTGAGAGAGAGTCTTGTTCCGTGACCGTTGTGAAACGCAAGTCAGCCAAGTCTACCAGAACCGCTAGACCAGCGGATGGCACCCAATCTGCTGACGTTTTCAACCTTGTTATAGAGGCTGCAAAACGAAACGGGATGTCTTTGGAGACGTGGCTGCAAGAGGCGGTTCAGCATGATCATTCGCGCGAGGCATTTTCTGAAAACGAGAACGCACTAAAAAAACTCTTGCTGACGCAACATAACAGTCGGGCCGATGCTGAGCGCGCCGCACTTCTGGCACAACAAGAGCTGGAGCAGAGCGTTATGAAGGCTCCAGCTGAAGAAGACCTGGACGCTGATGCAATAGCCCTTATCCATGCGATTGATGATTTAAGTGAGCAGCTAAACGGCCTTAAAAGCCCGACTTCCGAGCAGACAGATGACGTACAAGCGTCAAAGGCTAAAATAGCTGCCGTGATCGAAGAGGCCGCTCAATCGGAGATACCTCCAGCGACGTCTGATACACAAGCATTGGATAGTTTAAAGGCGCGTATTTCTGCGTTGAAGGACAGAATTGCAGATGGTTCTCATACCCTTGAGGAAACTGCATCGCCAGCAAAAGAGCCTCTGGCCGATATAGATCTGGAAATAACCAAACAAACGCCGACAGACATTGAAATGGCTGTTGAAAGAACGCTTACTGAACAAGCTGCGGCACCAAGTTCAGAACCGGCACCGATCCAAAAACCCCAATCTGACCTGCCTGACCTAAGCGAGCTTGACGAAAAATTGGAACGGCATTTTGGTGGGCTGGGTGACAAGATAAACTCGCTACTTGCTGACACCAAGGCCAACGCACAACCCGAAAACGACCATATCCGGGCTCAACTGGAAGCAAGCCTGAGCAAACTGGAAGAACGGCTAACCGGCTTTCCTACCAAGCAAGACATTGCCGTTCTTCAGCCTTTGGCAAAGCTTCAAGTCAAATTGCAAGCAGATCAGGAAAGACTTGGCGAAAACTTTCAACGCCTTGCTGACGAGCAAGTGCGTCTGCAAAGCGGGTTTGGTCAAGTCGCGAACACATCTGAACAAATTCCCCAGCTACGCCAGCAGATCAGCGAGTTGGAAGCTTCTTTGAAAGCCATCAAACCCGCTTTGACGCGCGACGTTGCCAGCCTCTTGGACGTTACTGTTCAAAAACTGGAAAAAGTTGGAAAAGATAAAAATCCCAGTGCCGCTCCACAGGCAATTCAAGAACAACTGGATCGTTTGGAAAGCGTTTTATCAAACCTTCCGTCAGAAATTGCGCAACAACAGCCCAATGCCCAAAGCTTGATCAGCTTCTTACCACCGCGTGAAACGCTGGAAACAATCGAACATACAGTAGGCCGCCTCGAAGCATTACTACTTGAGCAGCAAACCACGCTGGGTTCATTTGATACGTCAGAGCAGACAACATTTTTCAAACAGCGTTTTGATGCCTTGCTTTGCCGTCTTGATGACACCATGAAGCGATTTGATGCAGCATCTCTTGAGGCTGACAGACGCGCACAAGAAAGCATCTCACAGCAAAACTCTCATCAAACATCGCTAATGCAGCAATTGGCCGCACAAATCGAAAGCCTCGAAAAGAAAATTGAAGAAGCTCCCGCCCTGGCTGCGACAGATCAAGATGCTGCGCAAGAGGTTATGAGAGCCTCTCACGCGGAACTTCAAGACGACTTATCTCGAATTGAAGGTCAACTTGGCACGGTTATGGAGACCCTGGAGCAACATGTCTCCAAGGTTTCAAAAAATGAAGCCAAAGTCGCACAGATGACAGCGAATGCGGAGCCGACGCAGGACGCAAAGGCCGTTTCGACAGCAGTTACGGATGCTCTCATCCAACCGCTCAACGAAGCACTGGATCGGCTGGAACGCGGATTGGACGCCCGAAGTCGCCAGACACTGGATGACCTGTCCGCTCTGGTAAAGTCGACGCAAGCAAATGCCCGCCCAGAAGACGCGTTGCAACGTTCGCTCAATTCTGTGCCAGATACACTGACAATCCTGCTGGATAAAATCTATGATCTGGAAAGCGGCGTAAATCGCCTTCAAACGCAGCGCGACGCGCGCACTGACGCCTTAAATGCCAAGATATCTGATACAGGCGCAGGCGAGGGTCCCAAGCAACATCGCAAGCCTAAACACCATGAAGTTCTGCCGCCAGAAACGCAGAGGAATAAAGCTAAGGGCTCCACTGGTTCCAAGCCAGGAATGGACTACATTTCTGCCGCACGCCGGGCAACAAGCAACCGATCGACCAACCGCCCCGACCCAAAAGCAGAAAAACCATCCGAAACGGCTTCCATCAAGAAGATCAAACAGCGCGCTGAGAAAATTTTGTCGCGTCAGCGTGAGGCTGTTGAAACAGATAGCGATCCAAGCAATCGCAAAAAAATTGTGGGCATATGTCTTGGCCTGACTTTGATCATTGCTGCCGTCGCACTGGCGCTGCAAAGCCGAGACGGTGGCACAACAGCGGAACCTTTGACGACCGGCAGCATTTCCGGATCAACGGGCAGCACGCGTGCTAATAGGTTAGTTTCCAATACGTTCGACAAGTCTGGAAGCGCAAAGACATCACGCATCATTGATCAGAAAATTCCGGATCGATTGCCAGCGCCCCCCGGTGCCCGAATGTGGTATTCTGAAAAGGATACATCGGACGCTGAAAAATCCTCCAAAATTGCTATGCCGGTGGCACGCCCAAAATCATCTGAAACGGCGCCTGCAGAGAAGATCTTTGGTTCATTTGTTGCGCCGGCGCCTGAAAAGGGAATAGGCCCAATTGGGCTTCGCTACAAAGCAGCAACCGGCGACCCGGTTGCGCAATTTGAAATTGGTAGCCGCTACGCCGATGGGTTTGGCGTTAAGCCTGACATGCAAAAAGCCGTGAGCTGGTATCAACGAGCTGCCTCACAAGGTCTTGCACCAGCGCTTTATCGTTTGGGAAGCCTTTTGGAACATGGCCGTGGCGCACAGCAGAATAAACCGAAGGCCGCGGCACTTTATGAAAAAGCTGCAGAAAAAGGTAACACCAAGGCGATGTATAATCTGGGCGTTCTGCACGCACAGGGCTCACTTGGAAAGCCTGATTTTGCAACAGCTGCGAAATGGTTCACGAAAGCAGCAGAAGCAGGTATCAAGGACGGGCAATTCAACCTGGCTATCCTCCATGCACGTGGCATGGGAGTTACGACAGACCTTGAAGAAGCATATTTTTGGTTCGCTGTTGCTGCCAAAGACAATGACCCCGACGCAGTTGCGAAACGCGATGCGTTGGGACAGGATTTGCTAACGGTAGTACGGCAAAAACTGGACGCAAAAGTTGCACAATGGCGCTCCACAAAATTGCCTGCGAATGCTAACAATGTATCCATGCCGAAAGAAGGTTGGCTGGCAGTTCAGATCCCGGTCGATGCAGAAAAACGTCTGGCAAAGCACAGTCAAACCGCTGGCAGTGAAGCGCCGAGCGTTGACGACAACATTCAAGCAATTTTTGAACAGGTTGGGACGATCAGCGGTAATCTGGATAGCGCAGCGCCTGAATCTCGCATTTAAGTCGTTTCGTGGCTATTCGGGATATTGACACAGCGGTGAAGCAGGCGTTTATCACAGCATCAATGTGACACCGCAAATCAATCTGTTCACGCGCCATCATGCGCACAACCAAAAGATAACGCCCAGTGCAGATTTACCTGCCCATAGCCGAATTGCCAGTCAGCATTTTAATGCTGCTTGGGATGGGCGCGGCAGTTGGGTTCATTTCCGGATTGTTTGGTGTTGGCGGAGGTTTTCTTCTGACACCCCTGCTAATTTTTACAGGGATACCACCCGCAGTGGCCGTGGCAACTGTGACATCACAAACCGTCGCATCTTCCACCTCCGGCGCATTATCCTACTGGCGTAAGCAGGCCATAGACCTGAAACTTGCTAGCATGCTGATAGCAGGTGGTATTGTTGGTTCCTCGCTTGGCGTATTCGTCTTCCGCCTTTTGCGCGATGTGGGGCAATTGGATCTCATAATATCGGTTTCATACCTGACGTTCCTGAGTTCAATCGGAATTTTGATGCTTCGCGAATCCATACGCGCCATGATTAATTCGCGCGAAGGGAATAGACCTCCCGCCCGGATGCCGGGCCAGCATAGCTGGGTGCTGGGTCTTCCCATGAAGATGAAGTTTCGTCGTTCCAAGCTTTATGTCAGCGTGATGCCGGTTTTGGGCCTTGGCATTTCGATTGGATTCATGGGGTCTGTACTGGGTATTGGTGGCGGGTTCATTATGGTGCCGGCGCTCATCTACCTTTTACGCGTTCCCACATCCATCGTGATTGGTACTTCACTGATTTACATCCTCGTGACCATGTCTGTGGCGACCGTTTTGCACGCAAGCACCAATCAGACTGTTGATGTTGTGCTGGCACTTTGCCTCATGATTGGCGGCGTGTTTGGCGCGCAGTTTGGCGCTCAACTCGGGCAAAAGTTACGCGGGGAACAACTGCGCGCACTTCTAGGGCTTCTGGTTCTGGCTGTGGGCATGCGTTTTGCTGTGAACCTGGTATTAAAACCGGAAGAACTGTACTCGTTTTCCGTCTTGCGACTGATGATCGGAAGTGGCGGATGACACGTTACCTTCTGATAGCGCTTATACTGTCATTTGTGAGCAGCTCCGCAGGAGCAGAGTCCGTTACTATGGCGCTTTCAGCAGAACGGGTGGGTATTACATCTAATTTTTCTGGAACGGAAATAACCGTCTTTGGCAGTATCGAGCGCGACGGAAGCACTGTATCACGCGCGGCAGATTACGATGTGGTTGTTGTGGTCAAGGGACCACCGGTTGATGTTGTTACACGTAAAAAGGAGCGTATTTTCGGCGTGTGGATTAATCGAAATTCACGAACGTTTCTGAGTATCCCGTCTTTCTACGCCTTGAATTCAAATCGCCCACCTGACGATATTGCCCAATCATTGGCGTTACAAACCAATCAGATCGGTCTGGAAAACATAATCTTTCCTGTAGCCACGGATAGCATTGAAGCACCTGGCAATGCTTCGGAGTTTGCTCAAGCCTATAGACGCTTAAAAGCTAACAATGATCTGTTTTCGATGAAAACAGACGGCGTAGAATTCCTGAACAAAAAGCTGTTCAAAAGCCATATCAGGATACCGCCACGTGTTCCTGTTGGCACTTACCGGGTAGAGGTTTTCATATTCGTGCAAGGCGCTTTGTTGGCACACGATGAACAAACACTATGGGTGTCCAAGGCAGGCTTCGAACAATTGGTTTATGACTTCAGCCGTGAGCAAGGCCTTCTATTTGGTGCATTTGCTGTCTTGCTTGCGATTTTTGTCGGCTGGTTTGGCGGTCTTGTATTCCGTCGAGAGTAAAATTTCATAAGGCATCCAGATGACGATCATTTCGAACGATCCAATCCAACCTGACGAAGCGCCAGCCACCGTCGCCAAATGGCTGGGTTATACAGGTCTCATTCCGTTCTTTACGGCGTCCATTGGAATACTGATTTTTCGCTCAGACATCGAATTACAATCCTTCATTGGGTTGGCGCTATTGGTTTATGGTGCGGTTATCCTATCTTTTCTTGGTGGCATTCGATGGGGCACAGCACTTAACCTACACGATAAACAAGCACAAAAGTGGCAGCTTTGCCTAAGTGTCTTGCCATCATTGCTCGGCTGGACCTGTGTGCTGTTGCAAAACTTACCTATAGGGTTGATGGTCTTGGCACTTGGCTTTCTGGGACAATTGTATTTTGATTTGCGTTCAGCTGCTGCTGAGCAACTGCCAAGATGGTTTGCAAAGCTAAGAACTCACTTAACCGCAGGTGCTATCATTTCACTTGTTTTTGGTGCTGGCGTTCAGATGCTATAATCTCACGTTCACTATCACATCTTTTTATCGGGCCTGCATTCCTTAAAGGGAATTGAGTATATTTGCTCATCGCCCAGCATATGAATACGAGGTGATGAGAATAATCCATCATATGAAGAATCAAGGATATTCAGGCCACCGGTTAATGCACCAAAAGCAGGTAAAATAAGCCGGTTTCCATCTTCGATGAAGCAAGAGCGGCGCACGGATCTCGCGCGGCTTCTAACTTTCGCACATGGATGCAAATGGCCCGCAATTTCTCCAGTTGCTCCTGGCACAGGTTCATGACGGAAAATTAAAGTGCCAAAACACAACTCGTCCATTGCAATGCCGCCAACCTCTTGTGGCGGCAACGGATCATGATTGCCCGCAATCCAAATCCATTCACGCCCGACTTGCATCGCAGACAGTATCGCATGATCTTTGGCACACAATCTGTCAGCTCCTTCCTTGTCGTGAAAACTGTCCCCAAGCGCAATGATGGTGTCCGGGGTAAGAGAATCGACAATTGTGGTCAGGCGCGCCAGCGTTGCCCGACTGTCATAGGGCGGAAGGAACAGACCTTTGCGGGCAAAGCTCGACCCCTTTTCCAAATGCAGGTCTGCAACAATCAATGTGCTTTGTGATGGCCAGTACAAAACCCCGCTCGCGAAGGCATAAAAATGTTGTCCCATCAAATTGATGGCACAACACCCGGCTGGCCTTGAATGATGAGCACTTTCAGCGACGCTCATTATTTAGTTGCCCAACTCATATCCGCATAGCTTCTTCAATCAAATCGTCCAAGGGGCTTGTGTTTCCAGCAACTTCGGACAGGATCATCTCGTCCGCGCTACCAAAAACTGGTTCTTTTCCAATTTGCATCATGACCGGAACAGCCAAAGGTGAAATCCGATCTAGTGGTTTATGAAGCAGGTGATTCCTTGTTCTTGATAGCATATCTCCCAATCGTGTGATGTCCAGAAGACCTGTGGACGCGTCGGCCCATGCCGCCTGCAGGAGAATATGGTCGGGCTCATGCTCATTGAGCACATCATAAATCAAATCAGATGAGACCGTGACTTGACGGCCAGATTTTTCTTTGCCCGGGTGTCGCTTCTCTATCAATCCAGCGATCAAAGCGGCGTACCGGAATGTTCGCTTCATCAAAAAGCTTTCGCGCATCCAGGCTTCCAGATCATCTCCCAACATGTCTTCGTCAAACAAAGTATCTAAAGACAACTCGCCATTCTGAATCATTACTGACAGGTCTCTCAGACACCAAACACCCAATGCATAGTCAGTTGCTACAAAACCAAGAGGGCGAGCCTTCATGCGCTCCAGTCTGCGAGTCAACAACATTCCAAGTGTCTGATGCGCCAGTCGACCCTCGAAGGGGTAAGCAATCAGGTAACTTTTGTCGGCACGTGGAAACGTCTCGATCAGCAACTCACTTTTGCTAGGTAAGATCGAACGCAGTTTTTGAATATTCAGCCATTCAGCCACTTGACCTGGAAGTTCATCCCAATTTTCGTCACAAGATAAAAGCTCTCTCACACCTTCAGCCAGATAGGTGGACAGAGGAAACTTCCCGCCCGCAAAGCTTGGCACCTTGGGAGTTTCTGCAGTACTTTTTGTAACAAGTGCTTCATTTTCGCGAATTCCTTCAAAGCGCACGATTTGCCCTGCAAATAAAAATGTATCGCCAGCTTCCAGAGTTTCCAAAAAGTACTCTTCCACCTTGCCAAGCACGCGTCCACCGCGTCCAATACGACCGTCGCGACGGCTCGTCAGACGCACCAGCAGTGTTGGATTTTCAATAATCGTTCCAACATTTATGCGGTATTGCTGTGCCAATCTGGGGTGGGTCAACCGCCAAGTGCCATCCTCAGTTTTGCGGATTTTAGCATAACGCTCATAGCTTTTGAGAGCATACCCGCCTGTGGCCACAAACTGCACAATTTGGTCAAATGTTTTACGGGACAGATTGGCATAAGGTGCTGCCGATACAACCTCGACAAACAAATCATCATCTAAAAAAGGTGCCGCACAAGCCATCCCCAGCACATGCTGACACAGCACATCCAACGAACCACTATGCAGACGCGGTGTGTCCTGCGCTCCAATGTAATTGGCATCCAGAGCAGCTTTACACTCCAGCACTTCAAACCGATTTGCAGGGACAAGAACTCCCTTTGATGGGACGTCCATACGGTGGTTGGAACGACCAATTCGCTGGGCAAGACGACTGGCACCCTTGGGCGCGCCCACGTGAATAACCAGTTCGACATCGCCCCAGTCTATCCCCAAATCCAGGGTGGATGTGGCAACAATGGCGCGCAAACTACCTGTTCCCATGGCAGCCTCAACTTTGCGCCTTTGTGCCACGTCAAGCGAGCCGTGATGCATGGCGATAGGAAGGCCCTCGTCATTAGCCCGCCACAGCTCCTGAAACAGCAACTCTGCCTGAAACCTCGTATTGACGAACAGCAATGTCGTCTTGTGCTGCATTATTTGCTGGTAGATATCGTCAATTGCGTAAAGCGCGGTGTGTCCGGCCCATGGCAATCGTTCCTCGGACTCCAAAATTGATATGTCGGGCTTTGCACCGCCCTTGATCTCAATCAGGCCAGATTCACTGACCTCTCCATCGATATGTTGGGCTTGTGGGACAAGCCACGCCTGCAGATCACCCGGATTGGCCACCGTAGCAGACAACCCGATAGTGGTTAGATCCGGTGCATGCTTGAATAGTCTTGCCAACCCTAGGGACAGTAAATCACCGCGCTTTGACACAACAAGCGAATGAAGCTCGTCAAAAATGATCGTTTTGACGTGTTTGAAAAAGCGCGGTGCATTTTTATCAGACAACAAGAGCGCTATTTGCTCAGGTGTCGTCAGCAGGATATCCGGCGGTCGTTCTTTTTGTCGCTGCCTTTTATGTGCTGGCGTATCGCCTGTCCGGGTTTCGACGGTGACCGGCAATTTCATCTCTGCGATTGGCGTTTCCAGATTGCGAGCGATATCGACAGCCAACGCTTTTAAAGGCGAAACATACAGGGTGTGAGGCCCGTAAAATGCTGTTCCCGGTTTTCGGCGAAGACCATCCTCATGATATAAATCCACAAGCGTTGGTAAGAACCCTGCCAACGTTTTACCAGCACCGGTTGGGGCAATCAGCAAAGTTGACTGACCGTTTTTGACACATGCAAGTAGCTCAAGCTGGTGCGGGCGGGGCGTCCAGTTTCGAGACTGAAACCAGTTTGTGAAAACTTGCGGCAGCAGCTTTGAAGGTTCTGTTGGGGAATGCAGTTTCACATAAGCTCGATTTCATTGGCGTTATCAGCTCAACATAGAAATCAAATTGGCGTTTGCGAAGTGTGTTTATTTCAGGCGGTTAGGTTGAGAACCCAAAATCGGGGGTGAACCCTCAACCTAACCTGTATTGAGCGAGTGCGAAAACGTAGGGAGGGTAGCTGGGTGCAAACCGCCCTATAAGGGGGGAACACATTCCCGCAATCGCTCAATTTCTAGTCTACCGAGTTTCTGGTACGTTGCTGATCTGGGTGTAGTGTTTTTCCAAAAATATGTTCGCTATGCCGTATGGCATCCGAACCTCGGCTAACAATCAACGGGTCTGGCTGTTTTATGATTTTCAAATCCTTGTCGGGATAAGGAATTTCATTCAAAAAATGACGCAGGCAATTTAGGCGCGCTCGTTTTTTGTCGTTGGACTTAATACTAACCCAAGGTGCATCTGCCGTATCGGTATAGAAGAACATCGCTTCTTTCGCTTCAGTATAGTCATCCCATTTGTCGATGGACAAACGGTCAATTGGGGATAATTTCCACTTCTTCAAAGGCTCAGTTTCGCGCGCTTTAAAGCGCTTTATCTGCTCATCCTGCGTCACAGAAAACCAGTACTTGAACAAGCGCACGCCGCTGCGCACCATCATCCGTTCAAACTCCGGTGCCTGTCGCATAAATTCAAGATATTCGGCGGGATCGCAAAAACCCATAACCCGCTCTACGCCAGCCCGATTATACCAAGACCGATCAAACAACACGATTTCGCCACCAGCCGGGAGATGATGAATGTATCTTTGAAAATACCACTGTGTCTTTTCGCGATCTGTAGGCTTATCTAGAGCGACAACGCGAGCACCGCGCGGATTTAAATGCTCAGTGAACCTTTTAATCGTGCCACCCTTACCCGCCGCGTCCCTGCCCTCAAATAGCAGAACGATTTTCTCACCGCTTGCGCGCACCCAATCTTGAACTTTCAAAAGCTCGACCTGAAGTGCCGCCTTTTGCCGTTCATAAAACCTGCGTTGCAGCTTCGACTTGTAGGGATATTGGCCAAGTTCAAATGCGTCCAAGGTTTGTTTTGCAGAACCTTCGATATTGTCAAGCGCTTCGGCTGCTCTACTGAACCTGGATGATTGTACTAAAGAATCTGGCATTTCCACTCCCCTTCTGTTGACGACATTCACACTTGCAGGCGCTGTTGGATCCGGCATTGATGGAGATCAAATGGGAGATTATTGTTTGAAAAAACTACGGAAACAACGAAAGCAGGGTGTAAACATGTCAATTCCGCACTAGGTTTTTCCAATGCGATATGACGACCTGCTACATCCCACTCCCAGCGGCCTATTTTGTCCGCTCGGCAATTTTTACATCGATCCGGTAAAGCCAGTGGATCGCGCGCTGATCACACATGGCCATTCCGACCATGCTCGCCCCGGCCACAAACACGTTCTGGCAACGCAAGAAACTCTTGACATTATGGCGCTCCGCTGTGGCGAAAATCATGCGGTATCCACGCAAGTTGCGGAGATCGGCACAAAGCAATCAATCGGAGAGACAAGCGTCTCCTTTCATCCTGCAGGGCATGTGCTGGGATCAGCTCAAATCGCAGTTGAACACAAAGGAATGCGTATTGTTGCGTCGGGCGACTACAAGCGTGGGAACGACCCCACATGCACATCCTTCGAACCAGTAGAATGTGATGTATTCATAACTGAAGCCACGTTTGCCCTGCCGGTTTTCAGGCACCCCGATGACAGGGCCGAAATACAAAAGCTACTGACATCAGTGGCGCAATTTCCTGAACGGGCACATCTTGTGGGCGCTTACGCGCTAGGTAAAGCGCAACGTGTCATCGCACTTATTCGAGAAGCTGGATATAACAAACCGATTTTCATACACGGAGCGATGCAAAAGCTTTGTGATTACTACCAGTCAAAAGGCATAGATCTTGGTACATTATCGCCAGCAACCTTGCAAAATGGCAAAAAAGGAGACTTTGCAGGCGCAATAGTGGTTGGCCCACCGTCAGCCTTTGCAGATAAATGGGCGCGACGTTTCCCTGATCCGATTCCAGCGTTTGCTTCTGGTTGGATGCAAGTTCGGCAAAGAGCCAAACAACGCGGTGTCGAACTACCATTGATCTTATCTGACCATTGCGATTGGGATGATCTGTTGACCACAATCCGCGAAATCTCCCCTCACGAAGTCTGGATTACCCATGGCCGTGAGGATGCTTTAACGCGATGGTGTGAGTTAAACGGCTTTAAAGCTCGACCCTTGTCGCTAATTGGCTACGAAGAAGAGGCCGAATAATGCGGCATTTCGCTCTGTTGTTGGACCGGCTGATTTTAACTCCACAACGCAATGGAAAGCTGCGTTTGCTGCGTGATTATTTTTCCAATACACCCGACCCGGAACGTGGCTTTGCGCTTGCAGCTATAACCGGAGAGCTAGACATCCCAAGCGCAAAACCGGCCATGTTGCGCGAGCTCATTCAAGCGCGCATGGACCCAGAATTGTTTGCGCTGTCCTATGACTATGTTGGCGACCTTGCCGAAACCATTGCTCTGGCTTGGCCAGAACAACCATCAGAGGTGAAATTGAACTCCGAGTTGCATCTCAGCGATGTGGTAAACACGCTCTTGCAAACCGCCAAGCGCGAAACGCCGGCGTTGGTGGAAAGCTGGCTCGATCGTTTGGACAGTTCAGGGCGATACGCACTGATAAAACTTCTGACTGGAGGGTTGAGGGTTGGTGTGTCAGGGCGCTTGGCCAAGACAGCTCTTGCCCAACTGGGCGACAGGGATGCCGACGAAATAGAAGAAATCTGGCATGGTCTGGAGCCACCATATGAAACTCTTTTTGCTTGGGTAGAAGGCATTGGCTCTATCCCCACGAACACCAATCCTGCTCCATTCCGACCGGCGATGCTGGCGCATCCCATTGATGATGTTGATTTTGATAAGCTGGATCCCGCCGATTTTTCTGCTGAGTTCAAATGGGATGGAATTCGCGTGCAGGCAGCGTCAGGGACTGATGCGGACGGTGTTGTGCGGAAAGGTCTTTACTCGCGTACCGGTGAAGATATCGCCAGAGCATTTCCTGATCTGCTGGAGAACATTGATTTTAACGCGGCCATTGATGGTGAATTGCTTGTATTGATTGAGGGGCGTGTCCAGCCATTTAATGTTCTGCAACAACGGCTCAACCGAAAAACCGTCTCCGCAAAAATGATGCAAAAATACCCAGCTTACATTCGCGCATATGATATATTGGCGCTGGGGAGCGAAGATCTGCGCGCTCTTCCTTTTTCACAACGGCGTGCGCAGCTGGAAGCGCTGCTCGGCCAACATCAATTGGATCGAATTGATGTCTCACCATTGGTGCACTTCGATACTTGGGAAGCTGCAGCTGCGGCTCGAAAGCAACCAGGCTTGCATGGTGCGGCGGAGGATGCGGATGCTGTTGAAGGCTTGATGTTCAAGCGTTGGGACAGTTCTTATGTACCCGGTCGCCCACGTGGCCTTTGGTTCAAGTGGAAACGCGACCCTTTCATAATCGATGCGGTTTTGATGTACGCGCAGCGCGGCCATGGCAAGCGCTCTTCGTTCTATTCTGACTATACATTTGGTGTTTGGCGCGGCTCAGAAATTGTGCCCGTTGGGAAAGCCTATTTCGGTTTTACCGATGATGAGTTGAAACAAATAGATCGATTTGTCAGGAATAATACGACCAATCGATTTGGACCCGTTCGAGAAGTAACCCACGACGGCGAGAACGGTCTGGTCTTAGAAGTTGCGTTTGAAGGCCTTAATCGTTCAACGCGACACAAGTCAGGAGTGGCCATGCGCTTTCCGCGCATTTCACGGTTGAGATGGGATAAGCCCACAAGGGAGGCTGACAATATAGAAACGCTTGAGGCGCTACTCCCAAGAGAGGATAGCGTGCAATAGCACGTTACCCGACTGAATTCATGCTCTTGTAGCCGTTACAAAGAACCTGCATAAAGCTGTGTAAGACATGGATTTGATTCAAAATACAAAGAGATAACATGGAAGACGCCACCGGACTTGCTCAAACATTGATCGAAAACTACACGCCATTCCTTTGGGATGTTGCAAAAGCAATTTTGTTTCTGATTGTCGGTTTCTGGGTGGCAGGTCTTGTGAGGCGCATCATTCGAAAGCGTGTCATAGCAAGTGAGCGCCTTGACGACACACTCGGTCTCTTCTTCTCTTCAATCGCATTCTACCTGATTATGATTGTCGTCATCATTGCTGTTTTGCAATTGTTTGGCTTTCAGGCAACAAGTCTCGTAGCGGTACTGGGTGCCGCCACACTTGCAATCGGTTTAGCGCTTCAGGGCACTTTATCGCACGTCGCAGCAGGTGTGATGCTGGTGATTTTTCGACCTTACAAACTGGGTCAATTTGTTGAAATTGGCGGCGAAGGCGGTACGGTTGAAGAGGTCAATCTATTTTTCACCGAGCTGACCACACCACAAAACGTAAAGATTGTTGTGCCCAATGGTGATGCGTGGGGTTCAACCATTGCCAACTACTCACATCACTCCAAACGGCGTCTGGATGTGACCTTTGGTATCGATTACAGCGATGACATAGACAAGGCGACGGACATTATTCTGGAAGAAGTGAGAAAGGATGGACGCGGACATGCGGAGCCGGAACCGTGGGCACGTGTTGTCACCTTGAATGACTCCTCCGTCGACATTCAACTGCGTGTGTGGTGCCTCGGTTCAGACTATTGGGAATTCAAATTTGCGCTCCTAAAAAATGTGAAGGAAGCATTTGATGCTGGCGGAATCTCTATTCCATACCCACATCAAGTGGAGATTCATAAGGAAGCATAATGACTGATAGAAACCAAATGCAAGATAATCGCTCCGGTCTGGAGCGCTTCATGGGTGACACACCTTTGCGCGTTGCCGTGCGTTTGATCATCCTGTCATTGGTGGTCGGTTTTGTTCTGTCTGCATTCCAGCTGCACCCTCTTGAACTCGTTCAAAACCTGTTCTCATTCGTTGAGCGCGCCTTCATCAGCGTGTTCAACTCTCTGGAAGACTTCCTGGCATATATTGTTCTAGGGGCGGTTATCGTGGTGCCTGTATGGTTTTTGTTGCGTGTCATGAAAATGCGTAGCTAGCGAACGAGATTTCTCGCAACACGGTGGATTGTCGCGTGGCGGTTTCCCAAGGCGTCAATGTCTTTGGAATATCCTCCACCAATAACACAAGCGACCGGAAGGCCCCTACTCTGGCACCAGGTCAAAACGCGTTCATCGCGTACAGCAAGTCCGGCATCACTTAAACTCAGTCGACCCAGGCGATCATCCACATGCGGGTCGACGCCAGCGTTGTAAAACACGATATCCGGATTGGTGCGGGCAAACAGCTGTTCCAGCATTCCATCGAGCGCCGCAAGATAGTTGTCGTCTTCAGTATGGTCCGGCAAAGCAATATCCAGATCGGACTTTGCCTTTGGATGAGGATAATTTCTCTCCGCATGCAGCGACGCGGTAAATACGCAAGTATCCGAGCTGAAAATGCGCGCTGTGCCATCGCCCTGATGGACATCCAGGTCAATTATCAAGGCGGTCTCAATGCGTCGATCTGCTTGCAGGACCCGAACGGCAACCGCCACGTCATTAAACACACAAAACCCTGCACCCTTTTCATATCTAGCGTGATGGCTACCACCAGCTGTATTGCAGGCGAGACCATGCTCCAAAGCCAAAGTTGCAGTTAAGACGGTGCCTGCTGTGGCACAACGTCCACGATGAGCAATGGCGCGCCCTGCTTTGTCATTGTATAGCGGGAAGCCAACTTCCTTGGCGATCTGAAGTGGCAAGGTGCCATTTAAAACCTGATCCACATATGTGGGACTATGCGCTAGATTGAGCCAACTTACTGGCGCCGGAAGAGGCGTATGAAACATACCGGGGGGCACCAAACCTTCCTCCATCAGAATTTCTGCCAATCGGCGAAACTTTCTCATTGGGAACCTGTGCTCATCCGGCAAGTCAGCCGCGTCGTAGGCAGGGTGATGAACAATTGGCAGCGATGAATTCTGTGTCATTGACAATAAACTTTGAACTTTTCTTGGTGCTGTATGAAACATAGAGTGCGCGTCCGCCAGAGAAAGCTCTTACATGTCATCTGATTCGAAAAACCACGAGCAGACGCAATCGCCACTGGCGGTCGATAGGGCCTTCCCAGTTAATAACCGGGTTGTTGTCGGCATGGCAGTGCCCATGACGCTGGCTTATCTTTCTACGCCGCTTCTGGGAATTGTCGACACAGCCGTTATCGGCCAGTTGGGTAATGCTGCGTTGATTGGAGGTATCGCCGTTGGCGCGATCATATTTGACATAATATTTGGTGGCTTTAACTTTCTACGTGCTGGCACAACCGGTTTAACGGCACAAGCTATGGGCCGAGCAGATACGAAAGAACAGCAAGCTGTTTATTATCGCGCAGTTCTTCTTGCGCTGGCACTCGGGCTATTGACCATTGCTTTGAGCAAACCATTTCTGGAAATCGGACTGTATTTCATGCAGCCCAGCGCCGCGGTGGATGAAGCGGTCCGGGCTTACTTCACCATACGTGTGTTGGCGACGCCATTTTCTCTGATTAATTATGCGGTTTTGGGCTGGTATCTGGGCCTTGGAAAGTCCGGCACCGGATTATTCCTGCAAACGGTTCTCAACGGTCTGAATATAACCTTCAACGCAGTGCTGGTTTTACATTTCGAGTTTGGCGTTGCCGGCATTGCATGGGGCACATTTCTGGCGGAAGCAATTGCAGCGGCACTTGGCTGCACCATGATTTACTTTCAAATATCCAAGCGGTTTTCCAGTTCGGAACGCCCAAGTAAATCCCGCATCTTTGACCGTCAATCGCTTGTAAAAATGTTTGCATTGAACCGTGACATCATGATCCGATCGTTCATCCTCTTGTTTGCCTTTGCGTTCTTCACGGCGCAGGGCGCGCGGCAAGGCGATTTATTGTTGGCGGCAAATGCCGTTCTGATCCACTTTTTCCTGACAGGCGGATATTTTCTGGATGGACTGGCTGTTGCGGCAGAACAGCTTGGTGGCCGCGCTGTCGGTGCAAAATATCGCGCAGGATTCGAGGCATCGGTCCGACTCACCAGCTTGTGGGGGTTTGGAATGGCGGTTCTTCTCGCAGTTTTATTCTGGCTGGGTGGCCCATGGTTGATTGATATTATGACCACTGAACCAAATGTACGAGAAATAGCTCGCGCCTACCTGCTGTTCGCCGCAATGACACCAATTGTGGGTGTCATGGCGTTTATAATGGATGGTGTGTTCATAGGCGCCACATGGTCCCGAGACATGCGCAATATGATGATCCTGTCGCTGCTTTTGTATCTAGCTGCTTGGTGGACACTATTTCCTATTTATGGAAATACAGGGTTGTGGATCGCAATGTGGGTCTTCTTGGGTGCGCGCGGGTTAAGTTTGTGGTTTGTATCAAAACGACGTGTTGTCGAAACCTTCGCAAACTAGTCCATCTGCTTCGAAGCCCACTCTCTGACATTGCTGCTCGTGAGTACTGAAATGCGGGAAACATCCTGCTTTTCTAACGCTTTAATCATCTCTGATTTTATATCATCCAACAAGGGTAAGCCTTGGTAGACAAGACCGCTATAAAGCTGGATGAGGTTTGCGCCAGCCTCCAGTTTCTGAACTGCCTGCGCGCCATTGCTGATGCCACCGACGCCAACAAGAGGCAAATGTGGACCAACTCGCTCGCGTGTTTTCGCCAGAAAGATAGTTGATCGCTCAAAGAGTGGAGCGCCAGAGAGGCCTCCAGCTTCACTTGCCAATTTTACTCCCTGAACCAGCGAGCGGTCCAAAGTGGTGTTGGACACAATCATGCCATCCAACCTGTGATCAGCAACAGATTTAACGATGGCGTCCAGATGTATCTCGCTGACATCAGGGGCAATTTTCAACAGAAGCGGTTTTGGCAAATCACCTTTGGAGGCCTCATTACGCGCATCCACGACACGTGCTAGCAGACTATCAAGAGCTTCACCTACCTGTAATGCACGTAAACCCGGAGTATTCGGAGATGAAATGTTGACAGTTATATAGCTGGCATATTTGGCGAGCGCTGCGATACAGGCCGCATAGTCAGCGGCCTTGTCATCTGTGGTCTTGTTAGCACCTACATTAATGCCCAGAATTCCAATGGGTGCTGCACCTTCCAGGCGCACTTTCAGTTTCTCAACACCTTCATTGTTGAAGCCATAGCGATTAATGATGGCTTGAAACTCGGGAAGCCTGAATGCACGCGGTTTTTTGTTGCCGACCTGGGGTTGCGGAGTGACGGTTCCAACTTCGGCAAATCCGAAACCCATCTTATGTAGTGGATTATAAACCAGTCCGTTTTTGTCGAACCCAGCAGCCATGCCAATCGGGTTTGAAAATTTCTGTCCCAAAATCTGGACACCCAATCGCGGATCATCCGGTTTTGACGCTTTGGGGTGTATACCGGCCTTCATGGCAGATGTAGTAATCTCATGAGCAAATTCCGGGCTGAGAAATTGCAATCCCTTTCGGCCTACCTGAGAGAGAAAATCGATCATCAAATGCCAACTACCCAGTCCGGAAAGATAAATTGCCCTGCAGTATCTTTCTCCAGTTCTGTCGTTCTCGTGACGGCACTCCTTGGCAGCGTGGCATACAGATGAGGAAACAAAGCACCACCTCGCGATGGTTCCCAGACAACTGGAGTTGATAATTTCTCTGTATCGACTTCAGCCAAAACGACATTCGGCAGGTCAGAGAAATATTTTGCCGCGGTTTCCGCCACCTGCGCAGATGAGGAAAAATGTATATATCCATCTGCAACATCAACCGGAGCACCGGTGAAAATGTTCTTCGCCTTGAAAGCGTGCCATTGTTCCAGCGTCAGTAATTTAAATATAAACCTGTCAGACATGAATTTCGTAGAAGCCTTATAAGTACACCATAGTTGAAATCTGATCTGCCACCGACTGTCAATCATTGCAATGCCATGATCTGCAGATATAAGCAGCAATAATGGAACGGAGTCGTTATGAAAACACTGTCAAAAACATCAGCTTACCTGTGCATCGCTGGAATCGTTGCTGCTTTCTCACTGGTGCAGATTTCAAATGCATATGCGGAGCGCTTTCAAGTGATTGAATTGGAAGAGGCAGATGGCAAAGCATATCTACGGGTTGACCTCAAAACCGGAGCAATGTCCCGCTGCGCCGAAGAACAAGGTGTTTGGCAATGCAAGCCATTTAAGGATACCTCCAAAAACACCGAAACACGCTTCAAAAACCGTATTGCAAAATTGGAGGCCAGAGTGGAGGCGCTTGAGAAAGAGCGTGATGAAGCGCCCGATATGGCTGACATGGAACAAGCACTCGATATGAGTGAGCAAATGATGCGCCGCTTTTTTGGTGTGGTCCAAGACCTTAAAAAAGATATGGCGCAATAGAATCTGCAAAGTTGGGAGTTGAATGATGCGGTTAGTGGCCGGATTATTGGGCGTTGCGCTGACAGTGTTGATTGTATGGGCAATTGCGGTCGGGGATTTTGGAGCGGCTGGTGATTTCCTGCTTCAAAAACCCTGGGGAGTTGTAACCTTAACCGATCTATACATCGGCTTTATTCTGTCAGCAGCAGTGATCTATATTGTGGAAACAAACAAGATAACCGCAGTCATATGGCTTTTACCGATATTTGTACTGGGCAACGTTGTAACGGCGGCATGGCTCGCCCTGCGCGGACTTCCAAAGCTGATCTCAGCCTTTAGCAAAAACGAGCAAGTTACGCCCCGCTAAGACGTTCGATGATTTGGTTATCAAGTTTTACGGGTGCTAACCTGGCAAACGAAAAACCGATAAAAACTCCGACAACAGCACCTGGTATACCAGCTGCTGCTATTGGATAATCAGCGCCCAACAATGTGTTGATGGAGAAGGCGACTTGCGCGAATCCATCTACACCCAGTAGCGCACCTAACACAGCAATGGTTGTGCCAGAGCCGACCAAAAGCGCCACACAAGCAGCGATTTTTCCGGCTCTTTGGCTCCAAATACCCAATACAAAAACTGGAAAAAGCCCGCCCGCAGCGACAGCAAAGCCTGCAAGTATTAGAGTCTCCGGTGTTTTTAAATATGTTGCAAATGGCGGCCAGGTAAGCAGCCAATATGTACCGACAGCAACCAGCAAGACGGATACGCGAACCAAGAACACAACTCTGCTCATCGGCGCATTTCTGCCAAGAAATTTACCGTATAGATCTAACGCCAAGTGATGCGCCAATGAGATAAAGCATGCGGACACCACTGCGATGAGAGATGCTAATGCGCCACAAGCCAGCATTGCAGAAATTGTCTGTGGGATTTCCCTTCCCATACCAACCAGCAAGTCTGGTACAATTGTCATGAAAGCGGCTGGCGAAATTGATAAATCGGTTGCACTTAGACGTGCACCTTCACCGCATGCTGCAATCGCGCCTTGAGCATCACTGATGGCGGCACCGCACAAGCTTAGGCCAGACTTGATATCAAATAGAAAAGGCGCAGACCGGCTTAGGTCTGCAACACTTAAACCGGTTAAAAACTCTGTGAGCTGAAGCCTGAGAAAAATCGCGTAAATTGGCAGCGTACAAATCAATGCGGTTAGAAAGATAATTGCCCATGCGATACTTGCATCGCTCTCCTTTGAACTACGCGCTGTTTGCGAGCGCGCAAGCAACGGAGGAAATGCGCTTACCCCTACAGCCAGCCCCAACAAGCTGAGGCTGATTATGCGCCAATTCGTCGGCACCAACTCCAGCCAATACGTGTCTGATACCTGAGCTATGCCACGCACCACCGCGTCCTCTTGCAAAAGCTTGGTTGCAGACAGGGCATCACTGGCCATGAGATATGGAATTGGAAAACCTGATACGTCCATGGCCATCCAAGACAAAAACAACAGGAAACCAAACCCCGCCAGTATCGCCATTGTCATCTGAAGCCAGCTTGCAGCACGCATACCGCCCAAAACTAACGGAAGTGCCACGCCTATCAGGATAACCAACAGGGCAGCTTCAGGCTCAGCAGTGGTAAAACGCGCACTCAATCCCGACAAGAAAGAAACCTGGCCTACCAGAACCAGAATTATAGAAATGGCCGACAGCGCTGTGGCCAATAGAAGTAAAATGCGAGAGCTGAAGCGTTGCTGGAGAAACTCCATCGGCGTTAGAACGTCGGCGCGCCTGAGATGGGGAACAAACAAAGCCCCCATCAATGCAAGCCCTCCCATCACACCCAAAGGCACAACCAGACCGCCAATCTGATTTGCGTAAACCGCACCGGGCCAGAAACTATAGCCAAGCGCTCCAGTTACAACCATTGCCATGGCCAGACCGTTGGGCAAAGGGGTCATGCGATAGCCATCGACGAACATATTGTTGGTCTGCACGCTACGAGCGCGAATGCCTGCAAACAACGTGTATACAAGCGCCAAGGCAAAGAGCATCCGCGCGACCAAATCACCGGATAAGCCCAAACGTTCCAGAAGGCCAAGAATACAAAGCAAAACAATAGTGCCGAAAAAGAAGGCGTTTAGAATTTTAAGACGGATCATGTAGTGGTTTCTCCCGCATCTTTATCCTGCGGTCGCTCGCCCTTTGGCCAATGTGCTTCCGCAACTTCTTCTGCCTTTACGGGAAATGATTTCAGGCGCTTTGGCACGGCACGGCGGCGTAGTTTGTCTTCTGTGTCTACTTCATAAGTTCGATCATGGCCTTGCTGCATAGATGATTTGACCATTGTCAAAATCAGCAGGGCAAGTGGCATGCCTAAGCAAAAGAAGAGTAAAACTGGCGGAAAACCGACAATGAGATTGGGCTGCAGTGTAGCTGCAAAAATTGGTGCGCCGATCAACACCGCCAATAGAAGCGCAACAATGATAAAGATTTTTGCTTTCGCTGAGCGCCAATAGGATTTTGACATTTCGCCTTGCCGGTACGTTTAACGAGACCAAAATTGTGAATTGCCTTCAAAGTTGCGAATCAACTTTCCAAGCAAAACCTATTCCGCAAAGGTATCTAACGTAATTTGTCCTTCTTGTCTTTGCCAAGCACTGCACTTGTGTAAAACACATGACTACAAACTGTGTTAGACAGTTATGTCACCCGCTAGTAATATGAGCTTTTCTTGTTTGAGCAAAGCTTGAGTGCTTCTATACATGCTGGGTCTGGAATGAATTGGGAGGGAAGCGTCGAACGGCGTGCATTGCAGCCAAGGCGTAGAGTATGACAAATCTTCAGCACATAATCATAGCCGACGATCATCCTCTTTTTCGTGGTGCGTTGCGACAAGCCGTTGAGGCCCTGTATGCCGAAGCAATCATTCACGAAGCCGGAGCGCTGGATGAAGTGACGTCGGCGCTGGACGCACAGCCTGATACTGATTTGATATTGTTTGACCTGTCTATGCCGGGTGCCAGAGGGTTTTCTGGCTTGATATACCTGCGCGCACAATACCCAGCCAATCCATTGATTGTAGTATCTGGCAAGGAAGACCCATCAACGGTTCACCGTTGCATGGAGCTGGGAGCAAGTGGCTATATTCCTAAATCCATGGGCATTGATGTCATGCGTGACGCCATTGAAACTGTATTGTCCGGTAACATCTGGGTCCCAGAAGGGGTAGACTTGGCATCACCTGTAGATGACGCCACAGCGGATATGGTATCGCGATTGTCCACCCTGACCCCACAGCAGGTCCGCGTTTTAATGATGTTGAGTGAAGGACTGTTGAACAAGCAGATTGCATATGAATTGGGCGTATCAGAAGCCACAATCAAGGCGCATGTATCTGCCATATTACAAAAGCTCAACGTCGATAGCAGAACCCAGGCCGTTATTGCAGCTGCGCGGATTGAATCTGGACACTGGCAGGCGGCAACGCCGGATACGAACACCGGATAGCACATAAACTCTCATTGGGGATACAATGGCAAAAAAACGCGTAATAGCAGAATTTGGCATGGGCACATCTCTGCGCCGGGAAGATTATACGGAAGCCTGTGTTCGGGCTTTGAAGAATGCCCTTTGGCACAATTCAATTTCCGTCGCTGAATTGTTTGATTTTCCCAAGGAATCCATGCTGATCGATGTTGAAATGGGCGTTCAAAAACCTGATGAAGTAAATATTGCCGCACTTGAAGCCGTGTTTCCCTACGGCCAACCAACCGTAAACGTCACCCACGGCGGGCTCAATGTTCCAAAGCCCGATGGCAATGGACTAACTGTGATTGCAAATTGTGCAATCTTGGTATCCTTCGACATGGAGCGTGCCCAATGAGCTTGAAACGCATCATTCTGGAAATGGGCACTGGTAATGATTTGTATGGGGGCGACTATACGAAAGCAGCCTGTAGAGCTGTTAACGATGCTATCCACCACTCGTCTATCACCTTGTTTTCGTCTCTAGGCTACGATCACAAGGATATGCTGGTGAAGGTGACGATTGCTGTCCAACAACCTGAAGCAGTTGATGTTGCAAGTGTCGCTTCGAAACTCCCCCGCGGAAAGGCCGAGGTCGTTGTGGTCAAGGGCGGTCTGGATGTTGACGACCCGCATAAGGACGGTCACCACGTAATCGCGACAGCCGCCATCGAGGCTTTTTTAGACGTCAATTCAGATGATTGGCATTTGGTCGACTAAGCCACAACCGGTGCGCTTCCACCTAGCAACCCATGTGCGATGAGCATTATGATAACTGACACAATCCAATAGCCTGCATCCACAAAGCGTGCGTATGCGGATTTCTTTGTAAACAGTCCACCAGAGTACGACAGAGCAACAAATGCAAGCGTTCCAAGCACCGCAACCGCTGTCAAATTAGCTCCGCTCATCACACCGATAAACCAACTCAGCAGCAGCAGACCAAGGCCTTGAAACACCATGGCACCAATTGGCATGTCGCTTGCTGTTCCCATCTCAACACCAACACCTTCGGCCCATTTTGTGCCGAATAGAATGGGTGAATACCACAGCCAACCTGCCATAAATGACACAACAGTACCAATCAACACTGCCAGCCAACTAATATGTGTTGTCAACATTTCCATCAGATCGTTCCCCCCCTGCAAAATGCAGCAAATTACATGTCCATCATTTCTGCAACTTCGATTGTTCCGTTACTCATCTCAAGGTGCGGGCAATTCTTCGCCATGGCTGTCGCATTATCAATTGTATCGGCTTCAATTACGGAAAAACCTGACAAGGGATTCGAACCACCATTGTCAGCTACACCAGAAGCGCTGACAGTTTTCGACATGCCAACAGGATTGCCGGGGTTTATCGCCGCCGCTCCAAGACTTTCCAGCCACGCGTTCCACTTCTCCATCATTTCAGCACCAGCCTCCGGCGTTTCAGGTTTCCCGCCACCATGATATGCAAATATAAATTTCGGCATCTTGCTTTCCTCTGACAGTTATAAAGTTTATGAGTTAGCCATACGTTCCAACTTTCTAAGAGCTGAGGACCAGCCAATGTCGTGTTTGTCAGCGACTTCTCTGCTTTCAAAGCCAGAATGAGTCAGCACAAGTTTCGTTCCGCCATTTTCAGCCGCACTAACCTCTAACCTAACACGGGTTTCGCGGCCTCGCTCATCATGATTGTTGTGCCAAGCCCAGGTAAACTCGACAGATGTTGGTGGGTTAAAAGCAAATACTTCGCCACTCATTTTATGAATACCGCCTTCGGCATTCACCAAGGTGGATGACCATGGTCCCAGCTGCGACAAATCCAAATTGTGCTCTTTGATGCTGAGGCCTTCTGGACCCCACCAACTGAGAAGATGTTCAGTTTCGGTGATGTAGCTGAAAACAGTATTCTGGGCTGCCTTGAAAATCCTCTCAGTCTTGTAAACATTCATGATTGATCACATTCCTGATTTAGCACAAGTTCAAGTCTATCCAGACTTCCCTGCCAGAATTCTCTATAGCTCATTGACCATGCCCCAATGGCCTGAACCGCCTCCGGACGAACGGAATAAATCCGCCGCTGCTTATCGACGCGCTGTTCAACAATTCCAGCGCTGCGAAGCACTTTTAAGTGTCGTGAGATTGCTGGCGCTGAAAGCCTGCCGACATCTAACAGATCGCCTGCCGGCAATTCGCCTTGTTTCAAAAGACGCTCAACGATTGCAAAACGGGTCGCATCACCAAGCGCTGCAAATGTGTGTGCGAGATTTGACATACTATTTCCTAAATTAGTTAATTAACATAAATAGAAAATAATATTTGTCAATATGACCCTGGAACCTTGCGGAGCAGTCATCCCATCAAACCGGCGGCAGGCTTACCTATGAAGTGAACTATCACTTCAAGATCAACTGCAGGAAGCCTGCGCGTTCGATGTCCATATGGACTATTCTGCAGCGGGAGGCTGTTCCCTGTGCTGGTCAACACGGCTGATCTGCTGTAAGAGGCTGCGAAGAGCGGCGGGTTTCAAAGGTTTATTGAGCACGGGCATGTTTTTAGCTGCAGCTTCGTCTCGCACATCTGTTGACCTATCAGCAGTTATGAGAACGCCCGGCAATCCGCCATCAAATCGCCATCGCAGGCGCGCGAAAACTTCTACGCCACGTGTGCTTCCATCCAGATGATAGTCCAACAAAACGACCTTTGGCAGACGTCCTGATTGTCTCCGCTCTGCCTCGATGGTCTCGGTTGCTTCATCCTGACTAAGCGCAGTCATCACGTCGCAACCCCAGCCTTCCAGTAATATCCTCATGCCGTCTAAAATCTGGACTTCATTGTCGATACATAAAATTAGCAAGCCATCAAGTTGAGCGCTAGTTACCGGTGCGGTTCGCGCTGCTTCAGCAGGCAACCCAAGCGGACTTGCGGCTGGCAGACTTATGGAGAACCGGGTTCCACGTCCAAGGCGAGACTCCAATTCAATGGGGTGCTCCAGAACCTTGGATAAGCGTTCAACAATGGACAGCCCCAAGCCCAAGCCCGGAGCCGCTCGGATGCCGGACTCCAACCTTTGAAACTCGCCAAAGATTTCTTTTTGCTTCGAAATAGGAATGCCAATACCCGTGTCGTAAACGTGCACTGTTATGCGGTGGTAACCACGACGGCACCCAACGAGCACACGCCCTTTTGGCGTATATTTGATTGCGTTGGAAATTAAATTTTGTAAAAGCCTGCGCAGCAAACGACGGTCGGAGCGCACGAAAAGACCACTTTCAACAATGTGAAAAGATAGAGACTTTTCCTCCGCCATTGGAAGGAACTCAACGCGCAATTGTTCCAACAATTCATCCAGAGACAAGACGGTCAATTCAGTCGTCATCGCACCCGCATCAAGACGCGAGATATCGAGCAAGGCGCTTAAAATATCTTCCACTGAGCTCAGCGCGGCCTCCACATGATGCGCGCTTTCCAAATGCTGCTGATCCGACAAGCGTTCACTGAGTGCTGTGGTGTATAATCTGGCGGCATTTAGTGGTTGCAGGATATCATGACCGGCGGCCGCCAGAAATTTGGTTTTACTGATATTTGCATCATGAGCCATGCGGCTGGCCTGTTCCAACTGACCATTGAGCAACGTCAGCTCTTCGGTTCGCACTTTCACACGTTCTTCCAAGGCCTGATTGACCTCTTCCAGAGTTCTCTTGTTGGCGGCCCGTTCACTGACATCGGTATAGGTGACCACAATACCGCCATCAGGCATTCGATTTGTACGCACCTCTAAAACTTGTCCGGTGGGTAAAAACGTCTCTTCAAAGATACTAGGTGCTTCAACAAGTTGCTTTAAACGCGCGTCTATCATTGAGGACGCATTGCCAGCGCCATAGTGACCGTTTTCAACCCCATAGCGCACCACGTCCCCAAGAGATGTCCCCACTTGCCCAAACTCTGTCGGGAGGTTCAAAAAGCCCCTGAAGTGTTGATTCCAACAGATTAAACGCAAGTTCAAGTCAAACACGGCAATGCCCTGCCACACGTGATCGAGCGCGCTTTGCAACAAGTCCCGGTTGTACTGAATGGCTTGCGAAGCATCATCCAGCAGCGCCAACGACACATGCGATTCGGCATCTCCGCGTTGCATGAGGAGCGAGAACACCAAGCGTGAGGATGCAGCACCAATAGCAGAGGCCAGTAATTGCTCGGAGTGACTGATCAGGGCAGGATCAGCTAATATATAGGGCCGTAAATCTACACGGTTATCTTTGGCGTAGGCATTAAACGCACGCACCGTACGCTCTTCACCCAGATAGCGCCCAATTGTTTCCTGTAGCTCACCCACCGTGATAGTTGCCTGCCATGAGCGCCGATGCGCCAAAACCGTGCCGGGGTTTGGTAAGGTATTTTGAACAAAGCTGTCAGCTTGCAGACGCTCCAGTGGAAGTGGTTTACGCCCATAGGAAAACACAACAAACCCAAATATGTTTGCAGCCAGTGACCAAAGTACACCATGAGTCAGGCGTGGTAACTCCAAGCCAAACAGATGCTCTGGCCGTAACCAGCTTACATGAAACGGCCCTTCAGCCAAAAAAGATGCAAGCGTGGCGCTGCTGTTCACAAAACTTGGCAAAAGCAAGGTATAGAACCAGACGGCAAACCCCATTGTCATTGCGGCAACTGCACCGCGCGCTGTCGCGCGGCGCCAAAACAAACCTCCCAAAAAGGCAGGCGCCAATTGCGCGATCGCCGCGAATGATAACAAACCGATTGACGCCAATGCCGCACTGTCTCCTGCGACCGCATAATACAAATATGCCAGTGCCAATACCGCAAAAATGGCGACCCTGCGCACCACCAGAACAATGCGGGTCATGTCCTTTCCGGCGAGCTGATCACCCGAACCACGCAACAAAATCGGCAAGACAATCTGATTGGAAATCATGATTGAAAGCGCGACAGCCGCGACAATAACCATGGCGGTGGCTGCAGACAGGCCACCGATAAATGCAAAGACGGCAAAACCCACAGCGTCCGTTGACAGTGGCAGTGCCAACACGAACAAATCACCGCTAACATCGGGCCCCAATGTCAGGCGACCGGCTATTGCAATTGGCACCACAAAGAGATTAATCGCCACAAGATATAATGGGAAAAGCCAGGCAGCACGCTTCAGCTCACTGCTATCATTATTCTCCACAACCGTCACATGAAATTGGCGCGGCAATAACAAAATTGCAACGCCGCTAAGCAGTGTGAAAATGGCAAGCTGTCCCCAATTGAAGGGGGCATCGTAGAGTGGCAGAATATCGCCGGCCTCCTGTGCCGCGGCCAGCAGTGCCGCCGGGCTGTCGAACAACACCGTTAGGGCAAACACACCAATGCTGACAAACGCGACTAACTTGACCATGCTTTCGGTTGCAACCGCCAGCATCAGGCCCTCCTGATGCTCCGTTGCATCACTGTGCCTTGTACCAAACAAGATGGCGAAAAGGGCCATGGTGACCGCCACCAGCAGCGCAATATCTCCAAAAAATGGCAATGAAATATCAGCAGCGCGCCCATTCTCTGATCGCAAAACCGTTGCCGCTAGAGAAGACGACACGGCCTTTAGCTGCAGCGCTATATAAGGAACGGACCCGACAACTGCTATCAAAGTTGCCACCATGGCGACTAGCTGGCTTTTCCCATAGCGGGCCGAGATAAAATCAGCAACTGATGTAATACGTTGCGCCTTGGAAATAGCGACAATATGGCGCACTAATGGGTAACCGAGTGTGAACACCAGAATTGGGCCGGTGTAAATTCCGATAAAGTCCCAGCCAGTGGTTGCAGCCAGCCCTACAGACCCAAAAAATGTCCAGCTGGTGCAATAGACGGCTAGCGAGAGGGCGTACAGGGTTGGTCGGGCAGATAAACGCTTAGAAAACCCTGCCTTTACACCGCCACGCCGACCCGCAGACCGGTCGCCAAATGTGGCAACCAGGAACAACAGCACGATATAAAAGAGCGCCGCAGCCACGACAACCCAACCTGCCAGCATGCTCCCCTCCTCCAAGGGTATTTGTTTTCTTTTACCTTAGCCGTCTTGTGGATTTGGCGAAAGTCATCACAAAGTCCACCATAGAACTTGCCTTTGCCATAAAAGTAGGGCCATGATTTTCCTCGTTAAAAAGCAGAATCAAGGGGTGAACATGCTTAAGGAATTCAAAGAATTTGCCTTGAAAGGCAACGTACTCGATCTCGCTATTGGTGTTATTATCGGGGCATCATTCGGCGGCATTGTTAAATCCATGGTGGATGACATCATCATGCCGATTGTCGGCGCGATATTTGGTGGCCTCGATTTCAGCAATTATTTTGTTGGTCTGGCCTCAAGTGTTGAGGCAAACACACTGGATGCCGCCAAGGAACAAGGGGCCGTATTGGCTTATGGTAACTTCCTGACAGCGGCTGTAAATTTTGCGATTATCGCTTTCATTTTGTTCCTGGTGGTCAAGGCTGTGAACAACATGAAGAAAAAAGAAGAAGCGAAACCGGCAGAGCCACCAAAGACACCACGGGAAGAAGAACTTCTCATGGAGATCCGCGATTTACTTGCGAAAAAATCTTAAAATACAGACACAAGAAATTCACCGGCCTTGACACGTCAGGGCCGGTTTTTGTTTGCCTTGCATCCTGCGAACATGGCAAATCAAAACTGCACGTGCTTTCTGCGTACTGCTCTGGAAATAAGGTGATGTATGAACGCTGATGAGATGCTGAATGCTTTGCGTCCGGAGGCGGCCGCGGCTCCAGAAAGCGGAATTGTCCGAGTGATGAATCATGCGCGAAACAGCGGCAAGGATATTATTCCACTGCTGGCTGGCGAAGGGCACCTTCCAACACCTGAATTCATTCGCGAAGCCGCGAACGCATCGCTTGCCAGAGGTGAAACATTTTACACTCATCAAAAGGGCCTGCCGGAACTGCGCAGTGCTCTCAAATCCTATCATCTGCGGCACTATGATCGGGACCTGCCTTCAGAGCGCTTTGTTGTGACCGGCTCTGGTATGCAGGCCATTCAACTTGCGATTCAAGCAATCGCCGGAGCCAATGATGAAGTTATCCTACCAACACCAGCGTGGCCGAATTTCGCAGCAGCTCTTGGTATAATGGGGACCAAACCTGTCACTGTCCCGATGCAATTTGAAAACAGTGCCTGGTCGCTTGATCTGGATGCAATGGAGCGCGCGATCACACCTAAAACACGCGCATTGTTCGTTAATTCACCTTGCAATCCTACTGGTTGGGTCGCATCAGAAGCACTACTGAAAGAGCTGCTTGCCCTGGCAAGACAGCATGATCTTTGGATCATAGCAGACGAGGTCTACAGCCGCTTCTATTATGCTGGCACACGCGCACCCTCATTTTACGACATAATGGAAGACGACGAAAAAATCGTTTTCGTGAACACGTTTTCGAAGAACTGGGCCATGACGGGTTGGCGTATCGGGTGGATTTCGGCTCCACCGCAGCTTGAGCAAGTTTTTGAAAATCTGGTACAATATTCAACATCCGGTGTTGCAACCTTCATGCAGCAGGCAGCGTTAACAGCACTGAACGAGGGTGACACATTTGTCTCTACGCAAGTCGCTTCCTGTCAAATCGGCCGCAATATTTTATGCGATGGTTTGGAGGCCAGCGGCAAAGCCAGATTTGAACGCCCCAAGGGCGCATTTTATCTATTCGTGGGATTGGATGGCTTTTCCAATACAGAAGACCTAGGCATCCAATTGGTGGATGATCTAGGCTTGGCAATGTCTCCGGGAGAAGCGTTTGGCGATGGTGGATCCGGCTTTTTACGCATGTGTTTTGCACGCGATCACGAAGAGTTGCGAGAAGCGTCTCGCCGCATTAACGAATGGCTGCAAAATACCTAACAGCAACCAGAGAGTGAATAGTCTCAATAAATTGACGCAAAGTTAGAAACGCAGGCCATTAAAGTGCAAATTTCGCTTTTAACTGGCGATTTGCTTTGCAAATTTTTAAGGCTTTGCTACGCACACTCGCGGCGGAAACGGGAGCAATTTGTGCACGACTTTTCAGAGCTTTCAGTCATTATAGCAGATGACAGTTCTTATTTCAGAACTGTGATGAAATCTGTGCTGCGCGGATTTGGCATCCGCAATATGCATGAAGCAGCGGATGGCGCGGACTGCTTACATGCAATTAATGAAAAGCAACCTGATGTTCTATTTCTTGATTGGGAAATGCCTGTCTTCTCTGGTCCTGAGGTTATGCGCCAGATCCGAAATGAAGACAGCCAGGATCCCTTCTTACCCGTCATTATGGTGACAGCGCATACTGAACGTGCACGCGTACAACAGGCGACGCGCCTTGGAATCCACGAATTGCTATGCAAGCCGGTTGCTCCCAAATCTGTATACCAACGCTTGTGTGCTGTTGTACTGACCCCCCGTCCGTTTATTAGGTCCGATAGTTATTTCGGGCCAACACCGCGTGGATACAACGCGCCAACTGCCAAAGTAGCGCCAAAACCAGCCGTAGCAGAGAAGCCTGCAGAAGACGCTTTTTTGCTTTAACGGTGTGATGATCCAATTGGTAAACGAGAGCCTTATACCCTGCACTCCACTATTTAAAATGTGGATGGTGAACGAATTTAACAGCTTGTCACTATAACACTCTATTTAGTATTTGTGTTTGTTGCTATGGGGCCTCCAATCAGGGCTGGCAACTCGTCCTTATGAGGGATCCCACCGTTTGCCGTTGGAACTTTCAAATTGGCAGCCGCCAGGGTGTGCGCAAGCTTCATTGTTCGCTCTGGCCCAAGCCCCTCGTGTATTCCAAACAAGATACCTGAGCAAAATGCATCGCCAGCCCCAACAGGGCTGATAATTTCATTTTCTGCGATTGGCGCTGCGGTTACCCAAAACTCATCCCCATTCGCATCCGCCCACATAGCTACACCTGGTATATGAATGACAACCGCCTCGTTGACGCCCGATGCGATTAGGGTCCGGCCAGCCTTCGACAGAGAACCTTTCATATCTGGTGAATTTTCGATACCCGTTGCCCTTGCAGCTTCTGTTTCATTCAGAACCAGATAGTCTATGTACGGCGCAGAGGCTGCAACGATCTTGGAATACTCCGCGTGGGCGGCAGACACCAGATCAACACATGTGATCATACCATTTTCACGCGCCTGCCCCAGGATTTCAGCAGCGCTGGTCCTGCCATCCGCGCGTAACAAATCCATCTGTTCCAGCAGCATGATATAGCCGAGATAGAATAGCTTTGGCTGGTGCCTAGCTAATGACGCGATATCGACATGGGCCTGACTAAACTTGTCGTTTGCGCCTCCGGCATAGAAAAAAGTCCTGCTTTCTCCCACCACATTCATGACATGGGTATGCGCAGTCTCTACATCAGGCAACTGAACGAGATGATCCATCCCGACATTCAATCTTTTCAAATGTTCCAATACAAACCGGCCATAGTCATCATGCCCAATACAGCCTACTGGAAAGAGCGACAGGTCCGGACTTAACTCGGCAAGGTTGGTTGTGACATTGGCCGCACCACCGCCAATGCCTAGAGTCGCGTCGGAAATGCGCGCCAAATCATTTTTTTTGGGCCAGTGGTCAATCGAGTGAACAATATCGACAATCCAGTTCCCAGCACAGACAATTCCGTTGGCGGAATCCCGATAGGAGGCTGATCTGTAAGCCCTGTTCATATGATCAGATTAGCCATTTGCTGCTAAAAACGCTTCGATTTCAGCGCGCGTGGGAGGATTACAGCCTACGCTTTGGCAATTTATCGCAGCTGCGCTGGCAGCGAAAGTGAGCATATTTTTCAGATCACCTTCTCCCAGACCCCTAAGACCGTCCGCATCCTGAATCTCTTGATGCAGTATCCAAGCCAAAGTAGTGCCCATTAGTGTGTCACCAGCACCAACAGTATCAGCCAGTTCAATCTGAGGGGTCTTGGCTTGGAATTTAGCGCTTCCGGTATACCCTGTCGCGCCATTGCCGCCATCTGTTACAATTACAAGGCCCGTACCGGCATTTATGCGTAACTCTGCAAATTGATCGGGCGTATGGTGCGGTTCAATAACCTCAAGATCTTCAACACTGAGTTTGATGATGGTTGCAACGTCCAGCAGGCGCGCCATTCGCGCACGCCAGGCGGGCCAATCTTCGATCATGCTCGGACGGGCATTGGGGTCAATCGCAAGCATCATCTGACTGCTCATCGACACTGCAAATTCAGTTATGTTATCCGCGCCCGGCAAATCGATAAGTGAGATAGACCCCACATCCAGTATATCCCCCGGTTGAGGCTGTATCATTGCAGGAATCGGCGCCATATTTGCGGTCGACGCATTATTGTTGAAAAACGCGTATCTCGGATCGCCTGTGCTCAGGTCGACAAACGCCAATGTGCTAGGATGCGGACTACGCGGAACTGCGTCGCAATAAACACCACTTTCCTCAAGATGGTCTTTCAATTGATCGCCAAAAAAATCGTTAGACATGGCACCTAGAAAACTCACATCAGCACCTGCGCGCGCAGCTGCTTTGGCGGCATTGTAGGGCGACCCCCCCGGCTTTGGCTCGTATCCAGACTGGCCTTCAGCACCCTTCATTGGCACAAAATCGATCAATGCTTCACCGCAAATATAAAGTCTCGGCACGCGCGTCTCCGTCAAATGGCGTTGTCGATTGCCGCAGTCATAATGTCATGACTCCCGGCAGTTTCGGAAGGTGTAGCACAATGAAACGATTGAGACATACCCTCTTTGCCATTCACCAATTCATCGACAAACGCACACCACATCTGTTGAAAACTATCAGGAAAGCCAAATTCGAAAATGCCGCCGGTGATGGCTGGGTACGCAGATGAATAACCCAAATCAATATGCTGCCATGCTTGAGGCCTGCCGCTTTCATAATCCAGCACTTTCAAGGTTTTTGGGTATTTTGTGGAATACTCCATGGACTTCTTCGTGCCCTCAACTTTCAAAAACCACGTGTTGGTCTCGCCTGGCGCAATACGCTTGGTCTCCATTGTCAGTGGAAACGGCTCCCCGTGCCCTTCGACAATCGTGTGGATAGATCCATTGTCCCATGTTTCACACGGAACGTTTCCACCCTTGCCATCGGGTCGCGTGGTCATGATATTTGTCAACTGAGCCGCAATACGTGTTGGCTTCCATCCAAATCGCAACGGGATATGCATCACATGCAATCCTAGATCTCCCATACATCCATACGCGCCGTTTACGGCGATCATGCGTTTCCAGTTAATCGCCTTATTCGGGTTCAGGTCAGATGAATGATAAAACCCCGCATGGACGCCGATGACCTGACCGAATTCTTTCCCCTCAATAGCTTTGGATATAGCCATGGCGCCGGGGAAAAACGGAAATTCTGAACTGGAACGAACCAGCACATCAGGATGTGCATCAATACAGTCCATGATGGCATTGTTTGCCGCTTTATCGATACCGAATGGCTTTTCTCCCATCAGGTGTTTTCCGGCTTTGATGATGTTGCAATAGAGTTCCTGATGCAGATTATGCGGTACCGCGCAATAGATCGCGTCAATCTCATCGCTGGCCAGCATCTGATGATAATCGCCGGTGCTTAGAGAGCAGGTCGGTATGTTGTGCGTGAACCATGTACGGGCATCTGCGTCTACGTCGCAAATACCAGTGATAACGGGACGGGCATCTGCGTAATTAAGATGGAGCCATCTGGCAGCCGCCGAGGCGAACTCCTTACCCATCAATCCACCACCAATAACTCCAAAACGAACGTCCTTCATGAGTTAAGCCTCCTGCATCATGACGAGCGCATCTTTTGCAGATGTGCCCTCATGTACAATCGCCATCAAAGCACGGGTGATCGCACCGGGATTGTCATGTTGAATGACATTGCGCCCATAGACAATGCCCATGGCACCCTGCCCCATCAATTGTTCGGTGCGCGCCATAAGTTCCGCATCTGACACACGTCCACCGCCGCGCACGAGAATTGGAATACCGGAAGCGGCTTCCACGACCTTGTGATATTCGCTGACATCGTCAGTCGGGTCAGCTTTGATAACGTCTGCCCCCATTTCAACAGCCTGACGTACCAACGTGCGCACGAGCGCAAGGTCACCATTGACCATATAGCCCCCAGCTTTCGCATTATCCTGCATCACTAAAGGCTCAACCATCAAAGGCATACCGGCTGCATCCGCCTTCGGTTTCAGACGGGCGATATTACTTACGCATTGCGCATGGACCTCGGGCTGATTTGGCATAAGCAACAAGTTAACGCAAAGACATGCCGCATCCAATTGCACAGCTTGTTCAACAGCATTTTCAACTATCTGGGAAAACAGATACTGAGGTAATTCCTTGGCGTAAATGTTTGCAACATCGGTTCTCAGAACCAGCGAAGGTTTTGCTTTTCCTGGAATAGATTGTAGATGCCTTGCCATGCCTGGAGATAATTGCACCGCGTCCGGTTGCGCATCCACTACGGTTGCCACTGCATCGCGCATATCTTCAATGCCGGCCAGGAAACCGGGTTCGTTGAAGAAGCCGTGATCAATGGCAACGTCAAAGCATTTTCCATCAGCTCCCAAAAAGCGATTCAGGCGATGTTTTGTCATGGGTCTTTCCTTAATTTGATTTATCTTGTGGAGGGAATTCAAAAGTATTAGTTGGTATGGGTAAGTTTTTCAGATGGTCTCGCCACGCCTGATAGTCTGGCAGCAATTCATTTAACCAATCAGCCATTCGGGAGGCTTCTTCCGTCGAAGCGCCTGCTGCCATCCAAGGTTCAATCATTTCGGTGGTCGGTTTTCTCAACACTTCAAAACCAGCGAGAGCGGCAAACCCATATCGGTTCGCTGAAAGCCCTTGCCCATGGATCAGGCGAACTGTTCCAATCAGACGATCATCCCAGCCCAATTTACGAACCACATCACGGCCTATTCGAGCGCATGTATCGCGTAGCCAGGGATTTGCCATCCGTTCCAGCAAATCATCGACATAGGTTTGATAGCCTTCATTGGAAAAGAGCGGGTCATTTCCTCTGTGAAGTCTTATCAAAGCCGCACCGGATTCTTCTAAAAATGCGTCCCGGAAAAAATTGCGAACATCCGGCACTGCTGCGACATCTGCCATCCATTCCAACCCCAGTACATTGCCAACATAGGCAAAGCCAGCATGCGTTGCGTTGTGGCCGTGAATTTTTGCGTGCTCATACGGCTTCAAGTCAGCTCTTTCAATGAACTGCGAGATGCCACGCCCGCTAGTTCGCTCCAGATCTACCTTGCTCATCAAAATCCGGTTAAACGCTTCGACCAGAAAAGCCCGCGTCCCATCCGGCGACGAAGTGGTCAGGCCGGCACGGTCAATTTCATCCCTATCCGTAATCACCCGCGACATTTTTCCAATGACTGTATCCGCAGTTTGAAACACATTAAGTGCACTGGTTTTATGCGCAGGTGGTATCGCCGACATTATCGCATCTTCAAGGAGACTCGCGGCGGCGTTGTGATTTTCGGAAGAATAGATCAGCGACTTTACCGCTCCGATCTTCAATTTCTCCAAAACAGCTTCGGCCAGCAGAATGTGAAGGCTGTTTGGCGCCTTGGTGACGTAGTCATCAACACTAGAAACCGCCACCGAAATTTCTTCAGCGCTTACCAAATCATGCTTCAAATCTGCAAGATCGTCTGGGTTTTGCAAGCAGCGAGCTTCTATGCGCTGATAGGTCTCGACCTTAATGCCATCGGGTAGCGCGATGTTCACAACAACTGTACCGGTTCGATTGACCGCATCGACTAGCTCTGGACGCCGCATAGCAACGACAAAACGATCAAATGCGCCCGAGGCCTGCGCCTCACGCAAGAACAACCCAGTTTGGATGGCCCCAAAGCCTATCCCGACGAAGGTACGCCCCACGACCTATCCACCTCCAGCAAGGTGTCTGTGTTCGTCTTCCGCAGTCCAGCTGGAAACATCAAAAGCAGAATCCGTTGCATGGTGAGGGTACAGAACTGCCTTTCCGTCCAGTTTTTGATCCTTAACGTCATGGATCATCTCGATTGCATGTTCGAGGCTCCCAATTTTCGCAATGTGTTGAGAGGCATCAATGGAGCCTGCAGCCATCCAGTCCAATGTTTGAGCGATATCCCACGCGGTGCCGCCAGAAGAACCGGTAATCATGGTCTCGGAATAATGGATATTATTCGCATTAAGCGACACGAATTCCTGGCCTTTCTTCAACCCACCGAAGAGGTTTGCCACGCCCCCTTTGCCAAGCAGCGGCAGTGAATTTTCAATCACCGTCGGGTGGCCAACTGCAATGATCAGATCATCGACTCCTCTGCCATCAGTGATGCCATCTACAGTGTCTTGCAAGTCGGCAGGATCGACCGCTAGCAATTTGCAATTATTGGCGCTGGCTTTGCTGGAAAGCGTTTCGATAGTACGCTCGCGCCTGACCTGCATAGGGTCAGAACCTATGACGACTGATGCAGATTGTGCCAGTGCTACATCGACATGCATACGCCCCATTGCGCCCAGCCCTATGATCACACACGTGCCGCCATTCTTAAGGCCAGGTTCAGCGGTTCTTGAACTTGTCAAATCTGTTTGATGCAGATGTACGTGATGAAATTGGCCAGATACGCAGCAAGAGATCGGCTCAGAAATAGCGGCGTGCGCAAATGGCATTTTATGGTTCGGAACCGGGACAAGACATTTTGCCGAAAACACCTCTTCAGGAATGAGCATGTATTCCGCCAAATGCCCTGGAAGCGTGTACCCACAGGCAATTTTTGAAACACCTCGCCCATTGTTTCTGTAGCGTTCCGCATGGTTAATAGGAGCTACATCTACGGCAGGCTGAACCACAAAACGTGTTCCAAGTACATATTGGTCGCTCAGCCCCTCGCCCACCGCGACCAAGGCGACCGACCCTTCATCTCCAAGAATGGCCGGGTATTGGGCTAAGTCCCAACCGTAAAGATAAGTGTGGTCGTTACCTTGTGCGATCATCTTCACAAGGGATGCACAAATACCAGCAGCGTCTACCCGCACCAATGCCTGACCTGGACCAGGCACGGGAAGTGGCACCGTTTCGAGCGCAAGGTTTTCAAATCCCCGCCCCCGCAAAACGACCGCGCGCATTGAGGCAGGTAGCTGCGACAAGGTAGACCTCTTACGTTAGGCGACAGTTGCGGATAGACGAGCACCATCTTTGGTGGTGAATAAATACGCCAAATCGGACGGGAACTCGATGCCCACCAATTCATCAAAATCAACCATGAAGTCCTTCGGCATTTTGACCGTCATCATGGATTTACCCAGGCGCATTGTAACCAGTGTTAAATCACCAGTCATTTCAGCGGTGTATACTTTCGCGTCAAACCGGCCTTCACCAGCTTTTACAACTGTTGCATCCTCTGGCCTGAAACCCAGTGTGACATTTTCACCTTCCGGAGCTGCGGATAGGTTGATCTTGTTGTCGCCAAAAGTAAGCACATCGTTGTTCACACCACCTTCAACGAAGTTCATTGGAGGTGACCCCATAAAGCCTGCAACAAATAAGTTTGCAGGATTTGTATAGACTTCGGCCGGTGTACCCAATTGTTGCAACACTCCATCGCGCATGATTGCAACGCGGTGCGCCAATGTCATTGCCTCAATCTGATCGTGCGTCACATATATTGTGGTGACACCCAATTCGTGCTGCATGTGCTTCAGCTCGGCGCGCATGAAACCACGCAATTTTGCATCCAGATTGGAGAGCGGTTCATCCATCAAAAACGCCGAAGGACGGCGAATGATAGCTCGTGCAAGAGCTACACGCTGACGCTGACCACCAGACAATTCACGTGGATAGCGTTCCAGTAGAGTTTCCATTTGCACCTGGGCTGCGGCATCATGCACAGACTTTTCGCGTTGCTCTGGCGGGATACCAGCAACCTTCAACGGAAATCCTATATTCTCTGCAACCGTCTTATGAGGATAAAGCGCATAGGATTGAAATACCATGGCGATATCGCGATATTTCGGCAGGATGTGTGTCACATCACGATCGCCCATAATTACCTCGCCGGAAGTGATCTCTTCCAGCCCGGCTATCATGCGCAGCGCAGTTGACTTGCCACAACCAGACGGCCCAAGCAGAACCAGAAACTCACCAGGTTCAACCTCAATATCCAAGTCTTTTACGGCGTGAAATGTGCCGTAGTGCTTGTTCATCTTCCGAATAACGAGGCGTTTTGCATCTAATGCAGGAGCATTTTTCACTTCAGTACTCATCCTTTAACGGCTCCCAGCAAGACGCCTTTTGAAATGTAACGTTGCAGCACCATCGCTAGGAAGACGACGGGAATAATCATGACGATAATCACCACAGACATAGACCACCATAAAATGCCTCGTTCTCCAGCATTCATGGCAGCAACGAGTATTGGCATGGTCTGGGCTTTCGCTGTGGAGAGGAACAAGGCCAGCAGGTACTCGTTCCAACACAGGATCATGACCAACAGGGTCGTCGCCGCTAATCCTGCGCGGGACAAAGGCAAGACGACTTCGCGAAATGTCATGATCATGGTCGCGCCATCCAACTGCGCGCTTTCTTCCAAGTCCTTCGGGATGGAGCTGAAGAAATCATACATCAACCAGATCACAATGGGCAGGTTCACCACTGTGTAGGTGAGAATAATTGCGATGTGTGTATCCAGCAATCGGACGGACTGGAACATCATATAGATCGGTACCACGACTACAATTGGTGCCAAAATACGCTGAGAAATCATCCAAAATAGGATGTCTCCATTGTGCAGCAATATTTGGTAACGAGACGAAATAGCTTTCATCAGAAAGAAGAACACTGCGACAGCAACGGCCGTTACCAACCACCAATCCACACCATAGGAACCGATGGCGACCAACACCCCGATCATGGTCAAAATGAACAAGAGTATGGTTACAAGGTTTGGCTGATACTTAACACGCGCAAGCGCGTAGGCAGCCATTGACCCTATCAATACGGCCAATCCCGTTGCGGCCAAAGAGATCACAATGGAGTTAAAATATGCGCGCAGCGTGTCTTCGTAGTCGATGATAAACAACTCATGCCACGCATGCAGGCTCGGCATGAAATCGATGAAAGGCAGGTAGTAGGGTCCACCGTTCACATCCGCCGCCGTTTTGAAAGACGTAATGAACAGCCAGTAGATCGGGAAAAGTACAAATGCAGACCAGATCAACAAAAGGGTGTAGACGACAACCTTTGTTCCAACAGCCATTTTTCCAATTGTGGGCGGCTCAAAAAGGCGTTGGAAGAATGTGGGCTGATAGTGTTTTGGAATATCCGTCATGATTGCCTCATTCGGTTAACCACCACGAGATTGAAGAACGATACGCAGATGACAACTGTTACGAACAACAGCAGATAGGCGATGGCTGCCGACTGACCTAAGTCCAATGATCGCCACGCGAAAAGAGAGTGTAAAGACATGGATTCTGTAGCAATTCCAGGTCCACCAGATGTCATGATATTCGGCAAATCAACAATCTTGAAACCTTCAATCACGCGGATCAGCATCACGGTAACTGCCACCGGCATAACTTGTGGCCAGCTGATTTCCTTGAAAATCTGCCAATTGCTAGCACCATCTACTTCCCCGGCCTCAACATAGTCACGGGGGATGTTTTCAAAGGCGGCCAATAGAATGATGAAAATGAATGGAATCCACTGCCAACTATCTCCAACAATAATAAAGATGCGTGCTGCCCAAGGGTCTGTCGCCCACGTAAAATCCCCCAGACCGACCCATTGCCAAACTGGTGCAAACGGGCCTTTTGTAGTGTCCGCCAACATGCGGAAAATATATCCCACACCAATTGGAGTAATCATCATTGGAATGAAGAACATAACACGGAATGCATTGCGGCCACGAATGGGCTGTGAGCACAGGAATGCCAGCCCAAGGCCAATGAGGAATTGAAGGCCACATCCCACGAAAACGTAAAACAGAGTAACGCCTAAAGTGCCAAATTGATTTCCACTGAAAAACGTCGCTGCAAACATCCAGGCCAAGGCGAGACCAACAAAAGCTGTGATCAATCGCCCAATGAAGCCGACGATCGAAAACTGCTGGCGCACATAACGATACATCCACCAAGCTATACTGCCGCTTGCAGCCAAACCAACAACCCACCCAAGAATACTGAGCGTGGTGAAGGTACCCAAAAAGTGAAATTGCTCAGAACCAAAAATCTGCTTGGAGAAGTTCTGAAATCCAACAAATCGGACCTGATATCCGCCCGCCTTCAACCTGATCCGCGAAAACGCGATAATGAGGGAGGCGACCAGAGGAAAAATAGAAAAAATTAAGATCATGATCACGGCAGGCATGATGAACAGTTGACGGGCATGACCGTCTATCCATTCGTTCATTCTGGCGCTGCGTGAGAGAGGGTGATCGTGGCCAGCCGGGCCTGTACCCGGCTGGCCATTCTCAACCCGACGTGTCGTCGAGGTCATACGTCAAACACCTTTGTTGGTATCTTAGTTGGTAATACCAAGGGAGAGTTTGTACATTTGGGCCTGTGTATCACGGCCAAAGTCTTCCGTGATTTCTTCCCAACCTGCTTCGATGTTAGCCAGAGCTTGCTCAGCTGTGATTTCATCAGCAAGGAACCTTGCCAATTCACGATCGAGCACCACACCTGTGTATTGCTGAGCACCTGGAATGCGAACATCAGACGCCATGTTCGGATGGTTCAGGCTTTCCTTAATAGCACCAAGATAGTTGTCAGCGAACTCTTGTGAGAATCCTGCTTCGACCCACTTCGTTGTGTCGTTAAGCTGTGAGTTACGATAAGGGTTGTAACCGGTCCAGCCCATTGTCACGTCGACATTGGATTGCTCAGCCTGATTGACATAGGAAAGGAATGCATACGCTGCAGCCTTAACTTTGGCATCGGACTTTTTGTTGATAGCACCAGCCCAGCCACCGAAAGCAGCAAATGGAGCATGGTTCACGCCATCAACAGCGTGTGGGCAAAGTGCATCTGTGCACATTTCCAACTCGCCACTTGCAGGGTTCAGAACCTTGCGAGAGCCCGGCATGATGACTGCACCGATTTTGTCTTTAATCGCCGCGCCTGATTCATCGATGGAAAGCGGACCAATGTCACCCCAATCGATAACCATGCCGCAACGCCCAGCTTGTACCAGACTGCGGGTATCGCCGATGTCGTGGTTCAATTCTTCAGGCGGACCATACTTGCCGGTTTCTTTGTAAACGCGGAAAGCTTCAGCCCAAGCTGCATTGTTGATTTTCGGCTTCATTGTTTCTGGATCAAACCAAAGACCTTCACCTGTACCCTTTGTCTGCGAGAAACCAGCAGCCATTGAACCGATAGCAAAGTAAGATTGCGCATTACGCTTCTTAAAGATGCAAGAACCGTAGTCTGCCTCGCCATCGCCATTCAAATCCATGCCGTGCATGGCTTCAGCGACTTTTAGGTACTCAGGCCAGTCACGTGGAGGTGTCAGGCCAAGCTTATCCAGAATGTCACGACGATAATACATCATCTGGAAGTCACCATCGACGGTGATCAGATAAGTGCTACCACCAATTTTTTGGTTATACTCGCGGAAGTACGGCGCGATGTCGTCGATGTCGATCTTGTCATCTTTAGCGATGTAAGGATCGAGGTTCTCAACGAGGTCACCGTCAACCAGTTCAACAGCCCAACCAGAGGCAAATACGCCAACGTCAATAGAGTTGGTGCCAGTTGCCCAATCGGTCAGCAACTTTTGGAAAATTTCAGCGAATGGCACTTCGTTCACGCGAATTTCTGCGCCAGTCATTTCTGTAAATACTTTACCGTGGTCAACCAAGGGTTTGGCAATCACAGGACCAGGGCGGGTGAGAATATTCACCGTTACGCCATCAAACTCGCCTGCGAAACTTTGACCTGCTGTGCCAAGAACAGCAGCAGCGGCCACGCCCGCGAGGAGCGATTTAAAACCTAATTTCATTATGTCCTCCCATTGGAACTAACAACTTTTTCGTTGCTTGCTTTCACAGCCTGCTACAATCCCTAGGCATTCGTCAACACTTTTGCGTAGTACAATCAACAAATGTCAAAAATCATTGTGTTAAGTCAGTTATTGAGTATGCTCGGCTCAATAAGAGCCTCACAATAGGCCGCTCATATTGATCTAAGCTGCTATATAAAAAAAGAATTTGGCTGTGAAAACCAATTAGGCAGTGGTGGGGGAAGCCCTTGGAAAAGAAGCAATCGTCGCGTAGAAAATCGTTCGACAGCTCAGACGCACTGCGCTTGCGCGCTACATGGATGTATTATTCACACGGACGAACTCAGCGGGAAATCGCTGAAAAACTGGGTGTCAGTCGCACCACCGTCATACGCCTTTTGGAAGATGCAAGACAACGGCGTGAAGTTCGGTTTTGGATTGAAGAGGCTGAAGAACGCTGCGTTCAACTAGGCATTCGGCTTGAAAAACACCTTGGTTTAAATGAGGCCATCGTCATTCCAAGTGGCGACAATCACGATGAAACATCCGACGCCGTCGGCCTTGCACTTGGCAAGTATCTATCAAATGCAATTAGCGACAATATGACTATTGGAGTAGGCTGGGGACGCACTTTGACTGCCTCTCTGGTCAGCTTTCGGCCCAGCGTACGCCAGGGTGTAAAGGTGCTCCCATTGCTGGGTGGTGCGGTTGAACCGCTTCCGCCGAATCCTGTCGAATATTGTTGGAGGCTGGGTAACGCAATTGGCGCGGACTGCTATTTATTTCCATCCCCATTGATTGTCGATTCTGCACAAACCAAACAAAGTCTGATTGAGCGCTGCGGCCTAGAAACCATTTTTCGGATGTCTAAAAACCTAGACATTGCAGTTATTAGCGTTGGAGATATTGGGCCGAACTGCACTTCTTCTGCCCGTCCTTTGATTTCTGAAGAAGATTTGCAGGCGCTCATTGATGCTGGCTGCGTTGCGGATGTTTTATGCAATTTCATTGGACGGGATGGAAAAGATATCGTCCATCCAATTCGGGATCGTGTGATGTCCGTAGGCCTACAGGATATTGAAACATCAAAGCTGAAAATTCTGGCAAGTGGCGGTGTCCATCGCAGCGAAGCAATTGTTGCCGCCATCAAGCGAATTGGATTTGATGTGCTGGTGACAGACGAAGGGGCCGCTGCAGCCATTCTTGAACATGAAGAAGGACAGTAGAACGATGGAATTTGTAGATGCTCATCATCATTTTTGGAAAATTGACTGCGGAATCTATGACTGGATTTCAGATGATATTTCGGGCATCCGCCGCGACTATGAACCCGTTCATCTGTCGCACTATCTGTCTCATTTAGGTATCGCGAAAACCGTTTTAGTACAGGCTGCTGAAAGCTTAGTTGAAAACGAGGCGATGCTGGACATTTCAGCAAGTAACAAGTTTGTTGCAGGTGTGGTTGCCTGGGTGGATCTGGACAACCCCTCGAGTGCCAATGAACTGGAATCACTTGCGAAAAACCCGAAAGTGAAGAGCATTCGCCCTGTTCTGCAGGGAATTGAAGACTCCAACTGGGTTCTGCGTCCACAAGTACAAAAGAACATTAGTTTGTTGCCACAACTTGGCTTGTGTTTTGATGCACTTATCCAGCCGCGCCATCTGGAAGTGATACATTCTCTCTCTCAAAACATCCCTGAATTACGTATTGTCATCGATCACGCCGCAAAACCGGTTATTGCAAACGGGCAAGCTGCTGGCAGGGCTTGGGAGAACGGCATGTCTAAACTGGCGCAAAATCCCAACATATTTTGTAAACTGTCCGGTGTCGCAACAGAACAGGGACCAGGCTGGCAAGCCAAAACACTGATGCCCATTAGCGATCATCTGCTCAAAACGTTTGGACCCGACCGCTTAATGTGGGGGAGCGATTGGCCCGTACTGGAATTGAGCGGCTCCTATGTTCAGTGGTTTAATGTGACCCAAGAGTTGCTTTCAGATTTAGCCGATGAAGAACGGCAGAAAATTATGGGTAAGACGGCAACCGAGTTTTATGGCCTGTAATCACAGACTGCGCCAGCGCATTTTACCGGCCGACTATCTGATCAATAGTCCGTTCCATGGCGTTTGTTTCTGCTTCATTCAGTACACCCATAAGCATTGAGATATTCCAGGTTTCCTTAGCTGCAAGTTCCACATAGAGCCCCTTGTCTTTTTCCGCATGGTAGCCCTCCACTCCGCTTGTGGCTGGAAATGCGATGCCAAGCCCTTGCTGGTCTGCTGTGCGACAAAGCCAGCGCCCCGTTACGGGCGCCTGGTGGGGCTGATAGGAGATAAAATCTGAAACACCATTTGGATGTTTCTGGATAGCGTGTGTCCAGCCATCATCCCCGGTCATCATATCCACCGCAAATACCACTTCTGGATCAAAGCTGATCTGAGGATCAAACGTGTGGTGTTTGGCGGGGTCCTTCGCGAGTTCCTCTATCAATTCCACATAGCCTTCCGGCGGGGAAATGTGAGATGGAATGGATTTTCTGACCCTTACATGTTCGGGCGTATACTTAGCTGCATAGACAAGTTCACCGTAGTCAACTGGTCTGAAATTCGCATGCCCGAGATACATCAAATCCATCGGGACATTTCGTTTGTTCTCAACTGACAAATCTACTGTCAGAAAGTTGTCATCCAATCCAAGAATGATCTTTGCTGTTGCCAGATAGTTACATGAAAACGCGACTGTATATTTGTATGTGCCACAAACAGCTACGGTTCCCGTGCGCTCATCAAGCTCTAACCAGGCATTTTGAAATGGCGCGTTCGGTAACTCACCATGCAACGGATGACTGTCCTTTGGACCTGGTGCTCCCAAGCCTGTCAGGCCACAATGGATGAAAAACGCGCCATATGTTTCAAGATATACCTGCGTATCAACTGGTTCGGAAAACATCGACCCCATGGTGATGTCTCTTCCTCCAAATTCAGCGCGCCAGATTTGTTGCCCCTGATACGGCAACACAACAATATCAGCTTTCGGCGTCTTCAACCTTAGTGCCTTTACGCCGGAACTATACTTGAACGCGCTGACGCTAACCCGGTCGTTCGACACCAACTCCTGTTCCAATTCGGAAAACCGGGCAATGCCAAGTTCGATACGAATACTCATCTGCAAAATTCCTGATGTCTCAAATACGGCTAAGCTGGCGTTGGCGCATCTTCGCGCAGCAAGCCTTCCTTTTTCAAAGCCGTCCAAAGCTCGACAGGGATTTCGGCCTGGGATGCCACCAGGTTTGAATTTACTTCTTGGGCACGTTGGGCACCTGGAATGACCGACATCACATTTGGATGGCCCAGAGGGAATTGAAATGCCGCATTAACGAGCGAGACATCATGCGCCTTACATACCGCTTCAATTTTACTCACACGATCCAAAATTTCCGGTGACGCATCGGAATAATTGTATTTCGCGCCAGGAACTGCACCCGTGGCAAGAATACCCGAATTATATGGACCACCAAGAATGATGCCCATGCCACGTTCTTCGCAAAGCGGTAGGAAACTATTGAGAGCTTCTTGTTCCAATAACGTGTAGCGCCCTGCCAGCAGGAAAATATCGAAATCGCCGCGTTCAGACATGTATTGGCATGCTTCCCATTCATTTACGCCAGCCCCAAACCCAGCAATGACGCCCTGCTCACGCAATGACAACAACGCTTTATATCCACTCGTCAAAAACTGATCCATCCAAGGATCGAGCGCTTCCTGGCTGCCGTGTGAGAAAATATCCAGATCGTGGGCCATTAGAATGTCAATACGATCCGCGCCCAAACGTTCCATTGAGAACTCGACCGAGCGCATGACACCGTCATAGCTGTAGTCGAACTGTTCTTTGCGGCTTGGCACGTCAAAAAATTTGCCAATAGCATCGCGCGTGTCGGGTGTTGCCGATTTAAGTAAACGGCCAATTTTTGTTGAAAGAACGTAGCTGTCACGATCTTTGTCTCGCAAAAATCTGTTAAGTCGGGTCTCCGCCAATCCAAACCCATATAGCGGTGCCACATCGAAATATCGAATTCCTGCATCCCATGCAGCCTGCAAAGTCGCATCGCTGTCCTCGTCACTCACAGCGCGGTATAGATTTCCAATGCCACCTGCTCCGAATCCAAGTTCGGTAAATTTCACCTCAGGCGAGGTGCCACGTTGCCAAGTGCGAGATTTCAAAGTCATGCGAGATCCTCCAATACAGCTTTTCAAGAGCTTTTTCGTAACCTAGTTGTTGTCAGGAATTATATCCACCGCAGGATTGCGATGAAGCGGGATTCGTGCACCTAGTTGAGTGCATCTCAGCAAAAGCGTCTTTATTGATATCCGCAGGGTTAAAAGATTGAACCGGCTGCAGAGCAGCTAGTTACATACCTCATGGACACCCGGAACAGGTTGATAGCGTCCGCACATAATGCCACCCCACTGATATCCGGTTTTGTTGCCACGATATCTGATCTGGAACCAATTATACCCATTCATGAATACGCCAGAATCCTGCAATATTTCAACAACTTCACCCTCTTTTAGGCTGTCTATCCGATTAGTGTCCATTCCCGGACCAGATCTGACCACACCACCCCATGAGGCAACTTCCATGGAAGTTGTCGGGCTTCCAACATCTGTTCCACCTTGCTGGTTAGCAATCTGATCCCGGGTCTGTCGTAGTGCCTGAATTTGACCGACATACCTTTGATAGGCACTGGGGTTTACATTGGACAATTGAGCCAGATACCGACAAATTTCTATTTCCGGCGCACCTGCTGCAAAACGCGCTTTGCGACAAGTGTCCAACGCTATGCCAATCTCATAAAGCATAGGCGGCTCCCGCAGCCCTGCCTGTTGCTGACCTTGCAAGCGAGGAATACCAGAACCTGTTTGTTGCGGCCAAGTTGGTTGAAATGGCTGCGAAGGTTGCGACGGTCTGGTTTGGCCGATTGGGTTTTGACCAACTGGGCCAAAATTTTGCGGCGCGAATGGTTGTTGCGGCTGCATACCTTGCTGAGTAGATTGAGACTTTGGAGATGTCCCCGGAACAGGAGGGATAACGCCGCCTTGTCTTGATTGAGGTTGGAACTGCCCCGCAGTCTGCCCACCTGAATTTTGAGGCACGCCCGGCCGAAAACCGGCTTGGCCCTGTTGGCCCTGTTGGCCCTGTTGGCCCTGTTGGCCCTGTTGGCCCTGTTGGCCCTGTTGGCCCTGTTGGCCCTGTTGGCCCTGTTGGCCCTGTTGGCCCTGTTGGCCCTGT
>JBDWQA010000004.1:0-6469 GCA_039986835.1 Hyphomicrobiales bacterium | reverse complement strand
TTGGTCAGTTCGCTATTTCCGGTTCCAACGAAGGTGAAGTTGAGCTTGGCGATGCATGGATCACAATCGGCGAGAACATTCTCGTAGGTCGTGAAACATCCCGTTTTGATTTTGGTGGCGGTTACGGCATCTATGACGGTTTGTATGTTGATGAAGGCATCAACCAGTTCACATTCATCATGCCTTTCGGCAACGGTGTTTCCCTGACATTGGGTTTGGAAGATCAACGTGATCGTCGTGCTCAGATCAACAATCGTGTGTTTGTGGATGGCTTTTCTGTAACGACCATCAACACTGCTGTTGACCCAATTACTGCTGATGCTAATGCTGCAGCAGGTGAGCGCTTCCTTAATGCTTGGTCGTCTGGTGCAGACTCCAACTATGGTGGAATGGAAATTCCTGAGATTGTAGCTAGCCTGCGTATTTCACAAGGTTGGGGTTCAGCACAGGTTTCTGGTGCTCTTCACCAGATTCGTGTGATGGAAGCTGGCGATATCGACATTAACACTGCTACCGGTGGTGGTGCTTCTGGAACAGAGCTGGACGATGAGTTTGGTTTTGCTATCCAGGCTGGTGCTGAAATCAATGTAGGTACTTCCTCTAAGATTAAGGTTGTTGGCGGTTATGCTGACGGCGCTTTGCATTACATTGGTGGATCAGATTTTGCTGAAGCCTATGTTGATTATCTGGTAGATGATAATGGTGTGCCGCAAAGCTATAGCATTGACACAAATACCGGCTGGTATGTGCTTGCTGCTGCGCAGCACGGTTTTGGCGGCGGTTTGACTGGCTCTTTGACCGGTTCTTATCACGACTTCGACGACCAAGCAGAATTGTGGCAAGTCGGTGCAACTCTCGAGTATGAAGTTGTAGAGAACCTTCTCGTGTCTATCGCGGGTGTTTATACATCTACTGAGTACGATAGTGCATACAAAGACTCTTGGAGCGCTGGTGCCGATCCAGTTGTAGATACAACAACATTGACTTATCAGGATGACACTCCAGCTGACACAGACACTTGGGAAGCTAAACTGCGCGTACAGCGTAACTTCTAATCTTGTCTGATTAAGTTGGTCTGAGTTTCAGATCTTTAGAAAGGCTCGGCAGGCAACTGCCGGGCCTTTTGCTGTTTGAAGGGGATTGCAAAAGTGCAATTTCAACCAAGAGATGCGATTTTTGTTTACACGTTGTTAACTATAGATTTGATATTTTTATCAGGAGCTTAAATGGCTCATCTGCGTTAAGAGCGATTCATCTACAGGTACACCGTTTGGGCAACACCTTCCGGGCAACACCTTCCGGGCAAACCTCCAAGATAATCAATCAATCCCACCTAAGGGCTGAAGCTAAGGTTCTGTGAACCAGCAGCGGGCATCCCGATACCGAATGATTTTGGAGTTCATATTATGAAAAAGAGCATTTTGCTCGGTTCAGCCGCTGCTCTTGTTGCCGTTACAGGCGCACAGGCTGCAGATTTGCCAATTATTGAGCCAGTTGATTATGTTAAAGTTTGTGACGCCTTCGGCTCCGGCTTTCACTACATCCCAGGCACAGAAACATGCCTCAAATTCTCCGGCCGTGTCCGCGCTGAAATCGGCGTTGGTGATGATGATGATGATGACGACAAAGACGATGAGTCATTCCTGAACTCAAACTTTGAGCTCGTTGTTAATGCATCATCCATGACTGAAATTGGCATGATTGTTGGCCAGTTTGCTATTGAAGGTTCCAACGAAGGTGAAGTTGAGCTTGGCGATGCGTGGATCACAATTGGCGAGAACATTCTCGTAGGTCGTGAAACATCCCGTTTTGACTTTGGTGGCGGTTACGGCATTTATGATGGTCGATACGTTGATGAAGGCATCAACCAGTTCACATTTATCATGCCATTCGGCAATGGTGTTTCCATGACATTGGGTCTTGAAGATCAACGCGATCGTCGTGGTGGAATCGCGGCTGCGCTTGTAGAGGATGTAGTTACTAATACAGCTGGTCCGACATTAGCCCCAATGATTGTTGCTTATGATGCTAGTTCTGTTTTCGGCTTTTTTGAATCCAACTATGCGGGTATGGAAATTCCAGAAATTGTAGCTAGCTTGCGTATCTCTCAGGGCTGGGGCTCAGCACAGGTTTCTGGTGCACTACATCAGATCCGTGTCATGGATTATTCCAATCCGGGTGCCAACATATTCGCCACCTCAAGTACGTCGGAGTATGATGACGAGTTTGGTTTTGCTGTCCAGGCTGGTGTTGAATTGAATGTGGGCACCATGTCCAAAGTCAAGTTGGTTGGTGGGTATGCTGATGGTGCAATGCATTACATTGGCGGAGAAAATTTTGCGGATGCCGTTGTAACTTACGTAAATGATGGCGTTGATACACTAGCAACTAGCATTGATACTCAAACCGGCTGGTATGTGCTGGCTGCTGCACAGCACGGTTTTGGCGATGGTTTGACTGGTTCATTGACTGGTTCTTACTATGATTATGATGACCAGGCTGAACTATGGCAGGTTGGTGCGACTCTCGAATATGAAGTTGTAGAAAACCTTTTGGTGAGTCTTGCTGGCGTTTATACGTCGCTAGACTATGATCCCTCATTTGGCGATACATATTCTAACGCCATCAACGATACTGACGGTCCTGTACGTACTGATAGGACGCCAGCAGATAGAGATACATGGGAAGCCAAACTGCGTGTACAGCGTAACTTCTAATCTTGTCTGAATAAGTTGGTCTGAGTTTTCAGATCTTTAGAAAGGCCCGGTAGGCAACTGCCGGGCCTTTTGCTGTTTTTGGCGCCCTGCCGGGCGATAATTTGTGGCCGCAGTGCAACATGCATATCGAAATTGCGCGTAGAGGCGGTATCTCACGCATTATTACAATTACAACACCGTCATTTCTGCTAATAAACAATCACTGCAATCGATCTGATTCAGCCTGCGGCAACATTCGCGTAAGGGGGGCTTGAACAGGATCTTTGGGGCCGGTTTTGAGGCACTCAAGCATCCGAGATACGATTGGACGAAACTATGTTGAACAAAACCCTCCTATTGGGTTCTGCAGCAGCACTTTTTGCCGTATCAGGCGCGCAAGCTGCAGACTTGCCTGTTGTCGAGCCCGTAGACTATGTCCGTGTGTGTGATGCATTCGGCGCTGGCTTTCATTACATACCTGGTACCGAAACCTGCCTGAAATTCTCTGGCTATGTGCGTGCTGAAATTGGTGGCCGTGGCGGTGATGACCACGACGATGACAAAGATGACACGACATTCCTCAATTCAAAGTTTGAATTGGTCGTAAACGCGTCTTCCATGACTGAAATCGGCATGGTTGTTGGTCAGTTCTCCGTTGTTGGCGAGAATGAAGGTGATGTGGCCGTTGAAGATGCATGGATCACTATCGGCGAGAATATTCTCGTAGGTCGTGAAACATCCCGCTACGATTTCGGTGGTGGTTATGGCATGTATGACGGACTTTATGTGGATGAAGGCCTGAATCAGTTCACCTTTATCATGCCGTTCGGCAACGGTTTTAGCGCGACGCTTGGACTTGAAGATGGCCGCGACCGCCGTGCTAAAATCGCACAATACAATGGTTCTGGCACAGCGATTACCCTTACCTCGGCCTTTGACACTGGGGGCGGCTCTATAACAAACACTGCAACGATTGCTACTGGTGCTTATATAGGCAAAGACGCCGCTTACGGTGGCATGGAAATTCCAGAGGTCGTTGCAAGCTTGCGCTTGTCACAGGGCTGGGGTTCTGCTCAAGTTTCTGGTGCGCTTCATCAAATCCGATCTCTGACAGAGTACGCGCCTGATGCTCCATACACCTCAGCTGTTGTAAATGGCGGTGTTGCGGAAGGCGTGTTGGATGAAGATTATGGCTTTGCGGTGCAGGCCGGTGTTGAGCTCAACATTGGTGCGATGACAAAATTCAAGGTTGTTGGTGCATATGCCGATGGTGCGATGCACTATATTGGTGGCGAGGATTACTATGAAGCGACTGTAGATGTTATAACTGGTAATATCACAGACACCCTTGATGGTTGGTATGCTTTGGCCGGCTTGAACCACGACTTTGGCGGTGGGTTCGAACTGGGTGGTCAATTCTCATACCACGACTTCCAGGATCAAGCTCAGCTCTGGCAGGTGGGCGCAACTGCGACATATGAAGTGGTTGAAAACCTGCTCGTTCGTGTGGGTGGCCAATACACCGATATCAGCACAGAAGAAAATGTTGCATTGGGCACCGAAGCTGGCGATTCCGACAATTGGGAAGCCAAAATGCGGATCCAGCGCAACTTCTAAACCAATCTTCTGGTTTGACCTTATACGAGACAGAGAAGCCCGGCCGCGCGCCGGGCTTTTCTATTTAAAGGAGAAAACGCTAGATCGGTATGTCGTGCCGTTGAGAGTTCATTAACCAAGTATGTTTACAGATTGTAAATGAAAAATCAGGTGGGCGTTCACTCAACGCAGTGTAAAGTCCGCTAAAAATTTTATAAATACTTGAAAAAATTGATAAATTAACGCGAACCATGGTGACACTTGGAATGCGATTTTTAAAAGAGTACGCTCCAAAGCTTTTTAAATATCTCGTCTTTCCCTTGCTCGTTTTGAGCGAAGGTGTTGCCGCGTCGTCTGCGGAAAGGCTACTCCTTAGTGACCCGGTCAACTATGTGCGCGTGTGCGATGCTTTTGGCAAAGGCTATCATTACATTCCCGGCACTGAAACGTGCCTGAAGTTCTCAGGCTATGTGCGCGCCGAGATAGGCGTAAAGGAGAGGGGGCACAACACAAACAGTTTCAATGCAGAAGACACTGTATTCTTCGACAGAGAGATTGAATTTGTTGCCGATGCGGCTTCCATGACTGAAATTGGCTTGGTGACGAGCAGATTTGTCCTCAACAACAACAAGGAAGACACTTTGTCGCTGCGCGACGCGTGGATAACAATTGGCGAAAACATTCTGGTTGGCCGCGAACGCTCCCGGTACGACTTCGGCGGTGGTTACGGGATTTTCTATGGATTTTATACAGACGAAGCACTCAATCAATTCACCTACATAATGCCATTGGGCAAGGGAGTGAGCGCGACCCTGGGTTTGGAAGACGGTCGGGACCGGCAGGCAAAAATTGCAGAAACAACAACTGGTCCGACCTTTTCGAAGAACATTACCTATGGCGGAATGAAAATTCCGGAAATCGTCGCAAGCCTGCGGGTGTCTCAAGCATGGGGATCAGCACAGCTATCGGGCACAGTACATCAAATTAGAGCTGATACCGATCGTGGCACATTTGAGGAGTTTGGGTTTGCAGTCCAAGCGGGAACGGAATTGAAATTTGGCAAGAAAACCAAACTGAAATTTGTAGCAGCCTACGCTGACGGGGCAATGCGGTATATCGGCGGGCGCAACATCTACGAAGCGCAGTTGAGTGATACGGCTAGTGACATAGAAGAAACGCTTGACGGCTGGTATGTTCTCGGCGCGCTGAACCAGAAATTATCCAAGAAGTTAACTTTGGAAACGACCGCATCCTTCCATGATTTCATAGATCAGGCCGATATTTGGCAACTGGGTGCAACGCTCTATTATCAACCCGTTCGAGAGCTCCGTATTCGCCTTGGCGCGATGTACGAAGGCTATGACTATGACGACACTGTGCTTGGAAGCGAACTATCCAAAGGTGAGGATGACAATTGGGAGGTTAAGCTGCGCGTGCAGCGTAACTTTTAGCTCTAAAAATCTTGCTTATAGTTCGAGTTAAATCAGTCAAATAAACAAAACGTCGCACAAAATTGTGACTGAAAATCCACAATGTGGATTTTACTGCTGTATCAAGAAATTATGGCAATTATTATCATTGATATTAATATCAATATTGGTACTCCTCATGCATGGAAATTTGATTCATCTAGGGCATTTTTTGAGGCAACACCTCTCGGATATCCAGTATAGAGATTAATAGTTTCTACTTTAGAAGGTTGAGGCGAGAGGTTCATTGACCTCTCCGCTTAAGCCGAGATGTTAAATGACTTTGGGGGTCATATTATGAAAAAGAGTATTTTGCTCGGTTCAGCCGCTGCTCTTGTTGCCGTTACAGGCGCACAAGCTGCTGATTTGCCAGTTGTAGAGCCAGTTGATTACGTTAAAGTTTGTGACGCATTCGGCGCTGGTTTCCATTACATCCCAGGTACAGAAACTTGCCTCAAGTTCTCTGGCCGTGTACGCGCTGAAATTGGCGTTGGTGATGACGATGATGATGACGACAAAGACGACCAGTCATTCTTGAATTCAAACTTCGAGCTCGTTGTTAACGCATCTTCCATGACAGAAGTTGGCATGGTTGTTGGTCAGTTCGCTATTTCCGGTTCCAACGAAGGTGAAGTTGAGCTTGGCGATGCATGGATCACAATCGGCGAGAACATTCTCGTAGGTCGTGAAACATCCCGTTTTGATTTT
>JBDWQA010000003.1:0-127803 GCA_039986835.1 Hyphomicrobiales bacterium | reverse complement strand
TCGCTGCCAGACCTGCAAAATGCAGGCCGTAAACAGATTCTTTTACAAAACAAACAAAAGCCCCGGAACAACCCTCAAAAGTTGCTCCGGGGCTTTTGCGTTCTGAAGCCGTGGCAGTGGAAAAGAAGGTTGCTAATGTTAATGCAAGGGTGGAACCCAATAATGTCAACGCTGGGCCACTGAACCCAGGCAGGCGCAGCGAGAACAAACTTAAAGGCCGTTGCTAATATCCCTGCAAGGTGCAGTGTTCCCAAAATGACGGAACCAAGGCGCAAAAAATCCCTTCAAAGACACCTCTTCAAACCCGGGACGCAACCTCAATCGTCTCTTCGCACTCAGCCGCCGTGATAATCGCCTCAATAACCCGCAAAGTCTCAAGACCTTCCCGGCCAGAAACAAGAGGCGCAGACTTACCCAAACACACATCCGAAAAATGACGCGCCTGAACAGCCAAAGGGTCAACACGCTCATACGGTAAACTCGCCCGGCTCAAACCTGACCACCAACTACGTAAACCAACGTGATGCCAAAGACCAAAATCAGGCAAAGATAGGGATCCGTGTGTTCCTCCAAAATGATAACAAGAGCCACCACACATCGGATAAGCTGAATTCTCGCCGGAGCTTAACTCCCAACTCAAGGGAGAAGCAATCACATCAGACAGGCTGAAAGTGCAAAGGATACCGTTACAAAACCGCATCATGATGGCGGCTGTTTCCTCCACACCGAGACCGCGTACCCTACTTGACTTCAAAGCTTGAACGGTTTCGATTTCACCGCACAGATAGCGCATCAAATCTATATCATGGATCAGGTTGATGAGGATTGGACCCGAACCCGCGCCAACACGCCATGCGGTATCAAAATAATCATCTGGCTTAAACAGCCAGCAGGTTCCCTGAATTGCCTGGATTTCGCCGAGCGACCCCTTTTCAATAACCTCTTTAGCAGCTTTAATAAGCGGATTGTGACGTCTGTGCTGCCCTACAAGGATAGGAGTATTCAGGTCTTCGCTGATAGTTACCAGTCTTTCGGCTGATGCCAGATCAGAAGTGATGGGTTTTTCTATGAGGACAGGCAAACCCTCTTGCAGGCATTCAATTCCGTGGGTCTCGTGAAGTCGGTTTGGTGTCGCGATAACGGCGCCATCTGGGCGGTTGGAAGATATCATCTGCGATATACTACTAAAATAGGGCACATTGAGTTCTGCCGCGAGGTCTTTGGCCGCGTGATCTGGATCCACAATTGAAGCCAGTTCTGCTTCCCTGCTGATATGATGAATATGCCTTTTTCCGATCAAGCCTGCGCCAATAACTGAGATTGAAGCTACATTTGAGTTCATATCGTCCCCGAAGTTTTATAGATGACATTTTTTGCGATAGGACTGCAGAGAAGGCAAGCAAGAATAATTTGACAACAGAATGTCATTGCTTCACCCAAGTTGGGGGATATTTCGTTGACAACTAACGGGAAGAATTATGACCACCTTGCCAAAAACACCATCGTTTCGGTTGGACGGTCGTCGTGCCCTTGTGACAGGAGCATCCAGGGGGATCGGTTTGGGGGCAGCAGTCGCCCTTGCCGAAGCTGGCGCTCATGTTGTTTTGGCTGCCAGAGGTGTAGAGTCTCTAGCCGAAACAGTGGATGCATTTAAAGATGCAGGCTTTGCGGCCAGTGCATTGGCACTTGATGTTTCAGATCCGAAAACTGCATGTTTGGCTGTCGAGACTGAAATTGTGAACAACGGCCCATTCAATGTTTTGGTCAACAATGCCGGCCTGGCGCGACATAGCGCTTTTCTTGACACAGAGGTTACCGATTTTGATGCAGTTGTAAATGTCAATGTAAAGGGTGCATATTTTGTCGCGCAGTGTGTGGCGCGCGCTATGGTTGAACATAAGATCGAAGGTTCAATCATTCATACCTCGTCTCAAATGGGACAGGTCGGCGGCCAAGATCGTGCCGTCTATGCTGCCACCAAGCATGCGATTGAAGGCCTTACGAAATCTATGGCAATAGAGCTCGGCGTTCATAATATCCGTGTTAACACCTTGGCGCCCACCTTTATCAAGACACCACTCACCGAAAGTACTTTTTCCAATCCGGAACGGCTTGCATGGATTAAGTCCAAAATAAAACTGAACAGGATTGGTGAAGTTGAAGACATCATGGGGGCGGTGCTATTTCTGGCGTCAGATGCGTCGGCAATGGTGACCGGAATTCCGCTTCTTGTTGATGCAGGCTGGACGGCAGATTAGGGTTCGGACTCCGGCCATCTTTGACTGACTTATTCGTGAATGGCTTTATTTCGCAAAGGTTTGCCATGGACACTGGAATTTCAACACAAAATGCGCCGGCTCAGGCCAGGTTTCAGTGGGAAGACCCATTCCTATTGATGGAACAGCTCAGTGAAGATGAGCGAATAATTTGTGAGGCAGCACGAAGCTTTGCTGCTGAAAAACTTCAACCGCGTGTTCTCGAAGCCTATGCGCAAGAAGAAACAGATCCTGCCATTTTTGTAGAAATGGGAGAAATGGGACTGTTGGGTGCTACCATCCCGGAAGCTTATGGTGGCGCGGATGCTGGATATGTCAGCTACGGTTTGATTGCACGTGAAATTGAACGTATCGATAGCGGCTATCGCTCCATGATGAGCGTGCAGTCTTCTCTAGTGATGTACCCCATTTTTGCGTACGGTTCAGAGGAACAGCGTCAAAAATTCTTGCCAAAATTGGCATGTGGGGAATGGATTGGCTGCTTTGGTTTGACAGAGCCTGATGCCGGTTCGGATCCTGCGGGTATGAAAACGCGGGCTGTAAAAACGCCTGATGGCTATCGACTGTCAGGCTCAAAAATGTGGATTTCCAATTCGCCCATTGCGGATGTTTTTGTGGTTTGGGCAAAGTCTGACGCGCATGACGGCGCCATTCGTGGGTTTATCCTCGAAAAGGGCATGCCAGGTCTGACAGCTCCAAAAATTGGCAACAAACTATCTTTGCGGGCTTCCATAACAGGTGAAATTGTTATGGATAATGTTGAAATGGGAGAGGATGCATTACTGCCGAATATTTCTGGACTGAAGGGACCGTTCGGGTGTTTGAATCGAGCTCGGTACGGAATTGGCTGGGGTGTTATGGGAGCGGCAGAAGATTGCTGGCTGCGCGCCAGAGCCTATGGTTTGGAGCGTGAGCAATTCAAAAAACCTTTGGCTGGAACGCAATTGTTCCAAAAGAAGCTGGCAGACATGCAAACTGAAATAGCGCTTGGGTTACAGGCAGCTCTGCGGGTTGGACGTTTGATGGATGAAGGCAAAAGTGCGCCGGAAATGATATCGCTGATAAAACGTAACAATTGCGGGAAAGCCTTGGATATTGCGCGCCAGGCCAGGGATATGCATGGCGGCAACGGTATCTCTGGAGAGTATCATGTGATGCGACACGCCCAAAATCTTGAAACCGTCAACACGTATGAAGGCACACATGATGTGCACGCGCTCATTCTTGGCCGTGCACAAACAGGTCTTCAGGCGTTTTTCTAATTTATGCGAGCACCGCTTACAGGTTTGAAAGTGCTGGATTTATCCAGAGTTTTAGCTGGACCTTTTGCCGGGCAATTGCTGGCAGATCTTGGCGCCACTGTGGTGAAAGTAGAAAGTCCGCATGGGGATGATACAAGAGGCTGGGGGCCTCCTTTCATTGAACGCGATGATGGAAGTCGCGATGCAGCTTATTTTCATGCGTGTAATCGCGGCAAACACTCACTTGTCGCTGATCTCTGTGTCATCGATGATTTGCAACAAGTGAAACAATTGGCAGCTTGTGCGGATGTCTTGTTGGAAAATTTTAAGGTTGGGGGCTTAGTAAAGTTCGGACTTGATCCCGCAGCGATGCGCGAAAAACATCCGGCTCTTATATATTGCTCCATAACCGGTTTTGGACAAAATGGTCCCAAAGCCTCTCAAGCCGGGTATGATTTGATGGTACAGGGTCTTTCTGGAATTATGTCGCTAACAGGTGATCCAGACGGCGAGCCCCAGAAAATGGGAACGGCTTTCGCAGATATTTTTACCGGGCTCTACTCGGTTATCGCCATTCAGGCTGCCCTGGCAGCACGGACGACGACCGGTCTTGGCCAGCAGATAGATATGGCGTTGCTGGATACGATGACAGGGGTTCTAGCAAACCAAGCCATGAACTATCTGGCCAGTGGTGTCGCGCCACAACGGATGGGTAACGCTCACCCTAATATTGTACCCTATCAGGTTTTTACTGTGCAGGACGGTCACGTTATTATTGCTGTGGGCAATGACGGGCAATTTTTGCGATTGTGCAATGTTCTGAACTGTCAAAACCTTAGCAACGATGATCGATATGCTACCAATTCGGGACGGGTAAAACATCGCGATCAATTGATATCGCAATTGGAAAAGCACTTGTCATTGTGGCGGCGTGAAGAGCTTCTCGCTGTATTGGAAAACGCAACGGTACCGGCTGGCCCAATCCACGATGTGGGCGAAGCGCTGAACGATCCTCAGTTTGTTGGGCGTGGAATGCGCATTGAAAGAGACGGGATACCCGGTCTTGCGACTCCGATTACCTTTGAAGAGAAGGCACTGGCATCTAAACTTCCTTCGCCGTCACTTGGAAGTGTCAGCTTTGATGAGGCACTGGAGCTGTTTGGGCGGAGTTAAAAAACACTCTCGACGTTAGACACCCGACTGGGTTAGAAGAAACCCATGACACAGAACATTGATCTTTTACGCCCGGTTTTAACCCGTGCACCCGTCGTTCCGGTTCTCATCATTGAAGATGCGAGTACGGCTGTTCCACTTGCCCGCGCCCTTGTGGCAGGAGGTTTGACTGCACTTGAAGTGACCTTGCGCACGTCTGCTGCATTAGACGCTATTCGTGCGATTGCAGATGAGGTCGAAGGCGCCGATATTGGCGCAGGAACAGTTCTCACATCCACGCAACTGGAAGAATGCGTCAAGGCAGGCGCAAAGTTCTTGGTGAGTCCGGGTTGTGCACCAAATTTGCTTGATGCTGCAGAAGGCAGTCCGGCACCGTTGTTACCCGGTGTTGCGACCGCCAGCGAAGCTATGCAAATTATGGAGCGTGGTTACTCGCACATGAAGTTTTTCCCCGCTGAACAGGCAGGCGGTGCTTCCTATTTGAAAGCTTTGTCATCTCCGCTTGCTGACTTGCGTTTCTGCCCCACAGGCGGTGTCTCATTGAAAAATGCAGGTGATTATCTGGCCTTGCCCAATGTGGTTTGCGTCGGAGGCTCCTGGGTTGCACCAAAGCAATCGGTTGTTGACGGGGATTGGGCACACATAGAAAAACTGGCACGTGAAGCTTCAACTCTGAAACGTTGATGAACCGGGACACAGCGGATGTTGCGCAGGGGGCAAAAATCCTTTTCGACCTATGCGGTTTGCGTCGCATTTTTTGCGTGTTTGATGGTTTTTCTACGACCAGTTTGCGCGCTTGAACCACCTGCACCTTTTACTGTTTTTGCTGCGAGCAGCCTGACTGATGTGCTGGAAAGCGCGATTTCAACATATGAGACGGATTACCCATCTGGGCTGGTAACACTTTCGGTCGCCGGGACGGGTATCTTGGCACGTCAGATTGTGGCGGGCGCTCCTGCTAATGTGTTTGTATCTGCTGATCGTGAGTGGATCGATTATCTGGCCGATGAAGGTATTATCGAAGCGCAGGCTGCTACTTTGGTTGCTCGCAATCGACTGGTATTGGTGAGCCGCAAAGACGTTAAATTGGTTGGTACCTTGGACGAGAGGCTGCAAGCACTTGCGGACCGCGGTCGTATCGCCATAGGCGAACCGCAAGCGGTCCCTGTCGGCCGCTATGCAAAGGCCGCTCTGGTTGCCCTTGGGCAGTGGGATAGTTTGCAACCATCCTTGGTGCCAACCGACAATGTGCGTGTTGCATTGGCACTGGTTTCTCGAGGAGAAGTTGAGGGTGCTATTGTTTATGCGACCGATGCTGAGTTGGTCCCGGATCTCGCAATTCAGGCCGTGTTTTTACCGAGACTGCACCCACCTATTCAATATTGGGCAATCGCAATCGGTACCAAGCCCTGGACCGCCTTTGACTTCGTGGTGAAATTGCGCAGTAGGGCGTTTGCGGATGTTTGGGCAAAACACGGGTTTTTGGCGCCATGACATCAGGAGAGTTCAGCGCACTTCTTCTGTCTCTGCGTGTGGCATCTTTGTCGCTGATCATTACGCTGCCATTTGCAATCTATGTTGCCTACATCCTTTCCCGAAAACGGTTTTGGGGACGAGGGCTTTTAAACGCCCTTGTTTTCATGCCACTGGTTATGCCGCCGGTTGTAACTGGCTATCTGCTGCTTCTTGCATTCGGGCGCAATGGGCCGATTGGCGGCGCGCTTGCTGCTCTGTTTGACACCGGTTTGGCGTTTACTTGGGTTGGCGCTGCCATAGCCGCCTCAGTGATGGCGTTTCCTTTGATGGTGAGGCCAATCCGACAGGCTTTCGATGCGGTTGATCCTGGGCTTGAAGTTGCCGCGCGTTCACTGGGTGCCGGCCGTTTGAAGCTTTGGCTGACCGTCAGCCTACCTTTGGCGGCACCAGGGTTAATTGCGGGCGCCGTTCTGGGCTTTGCAAAGGCGCTTGGAGAATTCGGTGCCACAATCACATTTGCTGCGAATATACCTGGCGAAACGCGCACGCTTGCGCTTGCGATTTATACAGAGTTGCAACGTCCGGGTGGAGAAGGGCCCGCGTTTCGACTGACTTTGATATCGCTCATTATTGCGATTGTGGCAGTGGTTCTGTCTGAAATTTTTGTCGCTCGTATGGCGCGGCGAACCAGAGACAAACGGGAGGACCGCCATGTCTGATCCTGTTGGCGGTTCCAATCTTGAGGTCCGTTTACACGGTGTGTTTGGGACATTCCAGTTGCGTGCAGATTTCAAATCCTTCGGTCTTGCAACAGCTGTTTTTGGTCATTCTGGTGCAGGCAAGACATCTCTCATTCATATGTTGGCGGGCTTAAAAACGCCGCATACCGGATTTATTCGGGTGGGCGATACTGTTGTCTTTGACAGCGATGAACAAATAAATATGTCTGTCGAAGACCGCCGCGTCGGAATGGTTTTTCAGGACAGTCGGCTGTTTCCGCACTTATCGGTTGAACGAAATTTGAACTATAGTAATTGGGCAGGTGGTCGTAAGCCAAAACTCAAATTTGATGATGTTGTTGGCTTGTTGTCGCTTGAGGGCTTTTTGAACCGTAAACCCGCCAATCTATCTGGAGGAGAGCAGCAACGAGTCGCAATTGGTAGGGCCTTACTTTCTGATCCGCGCATGTTGCTGCTTGATGAACCACTAGCATCTCTGGATAATGCACGAAAGCAAGATATTTTGCCGTTCATTGAACGTATCGCGCAAGAAAGTCATATTCCGATTTGTTATGTCAGCCATTCTATGGACGAGGTTGCGCGAATTGCTGATGACCTTGTGGTTTTATCTCGTGGCAAAACGATTGCCTATGGTCCCCTCAGCGACATATTGACAAGGGTCGATTTGGGAGGCGCTACGGGGCGTCATGAGGCGGGTGCGTTGGTGCCGGCAAAGGTGTCTCGTCATGATGACGTCTCCGGCCTCACGCAGCTGATGCTTCAGACTGAACCACCTCTCGCATTTGAGATTACACGCAGTGAGCTTTCCGAAGGTGCAGATGTGCGATTGCGCATACGGGCACGCGACGTGTCTCTTGCCGCGTCTCCGATTCCTGGAATCTCCATTCGCAACCAACTTCCAGCGCAGATTGAAACGATCCAATTGGATGACAAAGGTTATGCAGAAGTTGTTTTGAGGCTGGGAGAAGATGGCGGCGGACCAAGATTGCGCTCCCGCATAACTGCTGCCTCTGTGAGAGATCTTGAGCTGAAAATTGGCGCATCGATTTATGCTTTGATCAAATCAATTGCGATTGAGCGTCGGCTTCTGCAGCCGGTTGGAGAAGCGGCGATACCCTTGCCGAAATTACCTATCTCATCAGGTGCGAGCGCGCTGGATTTTGTGCCCGAACCAATGATTTCTACGCTTGATGAACCGCCTGAGATCAAGCAAAGTCACGATGCCACGCTTGCGCATGTTCCGGAGAAAATTGCACCAAACTTTTCGGAACCGGTTGACCCGGGTCCAGAACAAGCAGATGAGCCAGTAGAAGTAAGCCCTGATCCCCCTGGCTCTGTATCAGTGCCTTTGCCGAAAGATGCCGAAGAGCTGGAAGGCAAAGCAGCCTTGTCTTTGCCAAATAACGATACGTCAGACAGCGATCTTGCCCCCAAAGCCACTTCAGAGCCGTCAAACCCATTTTTGATGGACGCCCCGCCCAAGAAATAAGTATTGTTCATAGACTAATTTCTATCGAAAGTCGTATCCGAATGAAGTAATTTTTTTATTTTAATATTCTTAAACCTTTACTGGGTAGTCTTGTCGGAGATGAATTCAAGTTAAATGGTTGGGCCATGAACGTATCCTCTTTCAAAATTCGTACTCGTATCGTGTTTCTTTGCGGAATCATGGTTTTGGGTTTTATTGCTGTTTCCGCACCTCCATTTTTATCAGCGTATAAAAACGCTTCCGCTGCCAAGCAGGTTGCAAGCGTTGCAAAACTTGCGCCTACGATAAGTCTTTTGGTTCACGAATTACAGAAAGAGCGTGGTTACTCCGCAGGTTTTATCGGCTCAAAAGGTCGACAGTTAGCTAGCGAAGTTAGTGAGCAAAGATCCAGTACAGATTTAGCCCTTGAGGCATATCAGGCGGATTTGAGTGCTGCTGACGGGGCAGGTTTTACCGCAGAAATGATTGAAAGTGAGAGCGTTGCCGCAACGGCCTTAGCTGAACTGACGGTCGTTCGATCAGAGGTAGACGATTTATCACGCAGTGTTGGCCAAATGGCTGGCTACTATTCTCCGACAATTTCGAAGTTATTGAAAATTGTTGAAGGCATGAGTTCTATCGGAAAAGATGGTGGCCTTGTGCATGATGTAGAGGCCTATACCGCTGTTTTGCAGGGCAAGGAGCGCGCTGGGATAGAACGTGCTATGGGAGCCGCTGGCTTTGGAAGCGGCGCGTTCTCGCAAGGTGTGTTTAGCAAGTTTCTTCAGTTGCGTAGTGCGCAGGAAACATTCTTTCAAATTGCAGAACGCAATTTGAAACATGGCCAGGAATTCTTTGATCCGGTTCGCAATTCTGAACAGCAAGCATTGGTCAACCAAATGCGTGAAATTGCTGACGGCTCTGTCTTTGGCGGTGACCTCAACGGCTTTACTGGTAAAGACTGGTTTGATGCGAGTACTAATCGAATCGATCTTTTGAAAGAACGGGAAGATGTGTTGGCAGGCGAACTTGTATCTGATGCAACGGCTCTATCTTCCGAGAATCAGGCGCAACTGCGCAATACTGCAATTTTGGCTGTTGCATTGTTGGTTGCTATGGTCGTAGTTGCTGTGATGGTTGTCAGATCGATTACAGCACCAATTTCTGACCTGACTGGACAAATGAAACGTCTTTCGGAAAACGATCTGGAAGTCGACATTTCAGGTGTGCAACGGGCAGATGAAATTGGCCTCATGAGTAAGGCTGTCGAAATTTTTAAAACCAGTGCGATTGAGAGGACTAAGCTTGAGGGCGTTTCCCAGAAGGAACAGGCAACTCAGGCAGCACGTCAAGACGCAATTGAAAGTATGATTGCCGAATTCCGCGAAAACGTAAAAGCCGTTTTGGGTGAGGTTACTCAGAATTCAACTATGCTCAATGAAACGGCAGAGGGTCTTTCCGGTATCGCCCATGCGGCATCTCAGAAAACGGCAGATTCCAGCACGGCGTCTGAGCAGGCATTGGCGAATGTTCAAACTGTTGCGTCTGCAGCGGAAGAATTGAGCAGCTCAATCGGAGAAATTGCTCGTCAAATTGAGCAAACCAATGATGCAGTTAGCAGCGCAACAGAGGCGGCGGAGACTTCAAGTCAAAAGGTCGACATGCTCGCCTCTGCCGCAAGCAAAATTGGTGATGTGATTTCTCTAATTCAGGATATCGCAGAACAGACAAACCTGTTGGCGTTGAATGCAACCATTGAAGCAGCAAGAGCTGGTGAAATGGGTAAAGGATTTGCTGTTGTGGCGGCCGAGGTTAAGGCTCTTGCCAACCAGACAGCGAAAGCAACAGAAGATATTTCCGCTCAAGTGACAAGTATTCAAACTTCTACTGGCGAGGCTGTGGAGTCGATTACGTCCATTACTGAACGCGTCAGTACTGTAACTGAGTACATTGGTGCAATTTCTGCTGCTGCAAATGAACAAGCCGCAGCCACGCAGGAAATCAGCCAAAATGTGCAGCAGGTTTCTACCGGTGCCAGCGCTGTTGCAGAAAATATGGGCGATGTTCAGGAGGCGATAAATGAAACGACGTCTTCTTCAAGTCAGGTGTTGCAGGCGTCACAAACGCTTAGCCACCAATCTGATGCACTGCAGGATGAAATTGATCGCTTCCTGCAGCGCGTTGAAGCTGCCTAACGGCTTATGAACTCAGCCATTCGGCCGATTGCACGTTCAATGTTTTCGGCCGAATTGGCATATGAGAGGCGAATATATCCCTCTCCAAGAATACCAAAGTCCGGGCCGCCAATGACTGCCACTCCGGCATCTTCTAACAATGCGCTTGCCAGCTTTTTCGCCTGCCAACCTGTTTCCTTGATATTTGGAAACGCGTAAAAGGCACCTTTTGGAACCGCGCATGAGACGCCTTGGAGCGCGTTCAATTGCTCAACCACAATTTTTCGGCGGTGGTCAAAGGCCGACATCATCTCTCCGACCGCCTCTTGCGGGCCTTGAAGTGCTGCCATTCCAGCATATTGCGAGGGTGCGTTGACGCAGGACCATGCGTTGACCGCCAGTTTTCGCACCTTGTCATAAAGGCTGTCAGGCCACACAGACCAGCCCATACGCCATCCGGTCATGGCATAGGTTTTGGACCACCCGTTGAGGACAATTAGCCTGTCAGCAATTTCGGGGTAACTGAGAAGGGAGACGTGCTGCTCGCCATCATAGGTCATGCGATCATAAATCTCATCGGACATAATAGCGATGTCAGGACGCTCGGTCAGGCCCTTCACCAACGCATCAATTTCAGCTTTTGGTGTAACTCCACCTGTCGGGTTTGCTGGCGAATTGATAATCACAAGCCGGGTTTTGTCGGTGATCAGGGACAGGGTTTCCTCTGCTGAGAATGCAAATCCATTTTCTTCGCGGATCGGGACAGGTATTGGCGTTGCACCAGTGAATTCAATCATAGAACGGTAAATGGGGAAACCAGGGTCTGGATATAATATTTCAGCGCCAGGCTGACCAAAGAGCAGGATCGCTGCATACATCGTTACTTTGCCACCCGGCATGATCATAATGTTTTCAGGAGACACTTCGGCACCATACCGCCCGTGAATATCAGCAGAGACCGCTTCACGCAGTGGCAGTATTCCTGTCGCTGGCGTGTAGCCGTGGTGGCCGTCTTTAAGCGCCTTTATGGCGGCCTCCACAATGTGCGGCGGCGTTTCAAAATCTGGCTGACCTATTCCAAGATTTATAATGTCTTTGCCTTGTGCTGCCAATGCGGTGGCCCGCGCCAAAACTGCAAAGGCATTTTCTTCACCAATGCGATCAAAGCCAGAAATTGTTGTCAGAGCAGTCATTGTTAGCGCGTCTCCCGGTTGCTTTTAGAGTGCATTTAGGCGCATGTAATGCCGATAAGCAAATTCAAAAAGATTGAAATTACGGACAGGGAATCCATGAGTTCTTCGAGGGACATTAAGCCACCAAAACTTCGCTCACAATTGTGGTTCGACAATCCGGAAAATCCGGGCATGACAGCGCTGTACCTTGAGCGCTATCTAAACTTCGGACTCACCCGGGAAGAACTGCAGTCCGGCAAGCCGATCATCGGTATTGCGCAGACCGGTTCTGACTTGTCGCCGTGTAACCGTCACCATATTGAATTGGCAAAACGCGTGAGGTCAGGCATTGAAGCATCTGGCGCAATTGCGTTTGAATTTCCTGTGCATCCTATTCAGGAAACCGGCAAGCGACCTACGGCTACTTTGGACCGTAATCTTGCCTATCTTGGTCTCGTAGAGCTGCTGTTCGGCTACCCGCTGGACGGTGTTGTTTTGACAATCGGATGTGACAAAACCACGCCAGCATGTCTCATGGCTGCTGCTACTGTGAACATTCCAGCTATTGCACTTTCTGTTGGGCCCATGCTGAATGGTTGGCACAAGGGCGAACGCACAGGATCTGGCACGATTGTCTGGAAAGCCCGCGAACAGTTGGCTACAAAGGAAATTGACTACGAAGAGTTTATGGAAATTGTTTCTTCTTCCGCGCCTTCTGTTGGCTATTGCAACACCATGGGCACGGCGACAACCATGAATTCCCTTGCAGAAGCGCTTGGTATGCAATTGCCAGGCTCCGCGGCGATTCCCGCACCCTATCGCGAACGCGGTCAAATTGCCTATGAAACTGGTAAACGCATCGTTGATATGGTGTCAGAAGATTTGAAGCCATCCGATATCATGACCCGTGAAGCCTTTGAGAATGCCATTGTCGTGAATTCCGCAATTGGTGGTTCAACCAATGCGCCAATTCACCTCAACGCGATCGCTCGCCATCTGGGTGTGCCATTGGACAATGATGATTGGCAAAATATTGGCCACGCAATTCCATTGCTTGTAAATCTGCAACCGGCTGGAAAGTATCTAGGCGAAGATTACCATAGAGCAGGCGGTGTGCCAGCGGTGGTGTCCGAATTGATGAAGGCTGGTGTCCTGCCGCATCCAAGTGCTGTTACGGCAAACGGCTCGAGCATTGGCGACAATTGCAAGGCAGCTGAAATTGAAAATGAAGACGTCATTTTGCCCTATGACAAGCCGATGGTGGGTGAGGCTGGCTTTATCAATTTAAAGGGCAACCTCTTCAATTCGGCGATCATGAAAACGAGTGTAATTTCGCGGGAGTTCCGCGATCGCTATCTGTCCAATGCGGCTGATCCAGAAGCATTTGAAGGTACGGCATTCGTTTTTGAAGGACCGGAAGACTACCACGATCGGATCGATGACCCGGCAAACAACATCGATGAGAATTGCATGTTGTTCATTCGTGGCACGGGCCCAATTGGGTATCCGGGTGGGGCGGAAGTTGTGAATATGCAACCGCCGGCTTACCTCATCAAGAAAGGTATTCATGCGCTGCCTTGTATCGGCGATGGTCGCCAGTCTGGCACATCTGGTTCACCTTCCATTTTGAATGCATCGCCTGAAGCTGCGGCCGGTGGCGGTTTGGCGATTGTCCAAACCGGAGACCGGGTGCGGATTGATTTGAAAAAAGGTGAAGCTAACATTCTCATCAATGATGAAGAGCTGAAGCAGCGCTTCGCTGATTTGGAGGCTGCAGGTGGGTTCAAATATCCGGACAGTCAGACACCTTGGCAGGAAATCCAGCGAGATATGGTGGCACAATTCGATGAAGGCATGGTTTTGAAACCAGCCGTCAAGTACCGCGAAGTGGCAACAAAAATTCCACGCGATAATCACTAGAGAATTTACTAAGGAGGGTTTTATGGGACGGCTTTCAGGAAAGCGCGCAATCATAACGGCTGCAGCAAACGGAATTGGTCGCTCAACCGCTTTGGCGTACGCCAAGGAAGGTGCGCATGTCATTGCCACAGACTTAAATGCATCCGCATTAGATGGGCTGGAGGCAGAGGGCATTGCGCAGTGTCTTGCCTTGGATGTCTGCAATACTGAGGCTGTGAATGCGTTGGCGGAACAGCTTGGGTCGGTTGATATCTTGTTCAATTGTGCTGGGTTTGTGCACCACGGGACGGTGTTGGAATGTTCGGAAAAAGACTGGGACTTCTCTTTCGATCTCAATGTGAAATCCATGCACCGTATGATTTCGGCGTTTCTTCCCGCCATGCTTGAAAACGGCGGTGGCTCGATAATCAACATGTCTTCTGGTGCGTCATCTTTAAAAGGTGCTCCAAATCGCTATGTGTATGGTGCTACCAAGGCAGCCGTTATTGGACTGACCAAAGCTGTTGCTATGGATCACATCAAGCAGGGTATTCGCTGCAATGCGATTTGTCCGGGAACTGTTCATTCTCCATCTTGGGAAGCACGAGTTGCAGCTCTTGGTGAAGAAGTTGGTTCTTATGAAAAGGCCCATGAAATGTTTGTCTCGCGCCAACCGATGGGGCGCGTTGCTACGGCGGAAGAAATTGCGGCACTTGTGGTCTATCTTGGTGCAGACGAGAGTGCGTTTACCACGGGTACGACGCACGTGATTGACGGTGGTTGGACGCTGTAAGGGGATTTACATGAGGTATAGTTGGGTTGTTGTTGCGGCTCTAGCGTTGCTCCTACCTGCAAGTGCGCAAGGGCAAGAGCGCGCAGAGCTGCGGGCCGAATGCCGATCTCAGGCATTGACGCGGTATGATCCGGGTGATGTGGGGCGTCCGCTAACTTGGCGTAACAAATCCAACGAGACTTATGTATTTCGTCTTGAGCCCAATGAAGCCGGAGACTTTGCGGGTCGGGCGACCCTCATCCCATCAAATGGTGAGGCATCAGAATATGAAGCCTTGTTCAACTGGCGGGATGCAAGCCTCTTCATGCATGACGCCGAAAAAGCCTTTCCTCATGCCTTGATGCGGTTGGTGAACACCGGCGCTGGGCCGGTGTTCGAAGCGTTAGCAATGAAACCGGCCCGGTCGGGTCCTCAGATCATTCGCTACAGTTGCACATTTACCTGCAATGACAGGCCGCTGAGAAATTTGCTGGCCACATCCTGCCCGGTTCCAAAGGGCTAACACTAACATCCCTGCAAAGTGCTACTTTGTAGGGAACGGTGTCTCCGCCACCGGCGTGATTGGCTTGCCGTTTTCAAACCAGTTGGTCAGATTGTCGACTACCAATTGACCCATGGCATCGCGCGTGTGCACCGATGCTGAGCCGACATGTGGCAAAAGAACAGCGTTAGGCAGATCGATGAGCGCTTGTGGCACATGCGGTTCCTTGTCGAACACATCAAGGCCGGCAGATTGTATCGTACCGTTCTTGAGAGCTTCAATCATCGCCGGTTCATCAACCGCAGAACCGCGACCAATATTGACAAATGTTCCCTCTGAACCCAGCGCAGCAAAAACCTCAGCATTCACAGCCTTGTTTGTGGCCGCGCCGCCGGGCAGCACACTAATGATAATGTCGACATTCTGTGCCAAGCTGACCAGGCTGTCATAGTAGTCGTATTCCAGGTTCTGATTGGTACGCCCGAAATAGGCGACGCTAAGGCCAAAAGCTTCCGCGCGTGTGGCAATTGCCTTGCCGATACGGCCCAAGCCAGCAATGCCAAGCCGTTTGCCACGAAGCGTGTTTTTTGTCAGCGGATAATTGTCCTTTTCCCAATGTCCTGCGCGTAGAAATTGCTCCGCTTGCGGTAATTCCCGAACAGCATTGATCATTAATCCAATGGCGGTGTCTGCTACCTCATCAGATAGCACGTCGGGTGTATTCGTCACGATGACACCGCGTGTACCTGCAGAATTTGCGTCTACATTGTCGTAACCAACGCCGAAATTTGAAGCGATCTCCAGGTTTGGAAGCTTGTCCATAAGAGTAACGTCGACAGCTTTGTGAGCACCTGCTGCAATGCCACGTACTTTAGATCCGACATCTGCAATCAACTGATCGGGATCGTCTGCTTCATAGAGTTTGTGCGTGCGGAAATTTGCATCAAGGCGCTCCATCACATAGTCGCCCAAATCTGCCATCACCAGAAGATCAACGTCAATTTTTGGCATAAAGCCTCCAAAGTGTATGTGTTGCAAAAACAGCAATGCTTGCCTTTGCGATTACTATAAGTCATTAATAGCAAATCGGGACCCTGCGGTCTCCCGGTTAGGCGTTGGTTGCCCAAGAACCGCCCAAGATGTCCAAAGCTCTGCAAACGTGGAAGCTCTGGCTTGGGAGAACGCTATGACTAACTCTACTCTATCTATGTCCTATTGTGCTGGTGATACTCTGTCCAGAGGCCACTCTGCTTTGTCTATGAATACACCAGAGAAAACTCTGATCCTGGATGTGCGTCGGTCGCGCGCTATGGCAGCAACACCAAGAACAATACCGGGTGCCGTGTTGGCACCAGATCTTGCGGAGATCCCAAAACATGCTGGGCTCTTTCGAGATATTTCAAAATTACGATTGTTCTGTGTGCACGGCCATGAACGCAGTATTTCGGCAGCAATTTTAATGCGCGATTTTGATTGTGAGGTCGAGGATATTCCTGGAGGTTTGGAAGCTTTTGAAGAGGCCGGTGGTGAAACTGTCAGTGTGGTGGAAGGTAAGACAGGTGTGCTTGGTTCTTCCCGTCTTTGGCTGTTTGACAATACAATCGAGCATGCATTTGTTGCGTGGGCCATGGCCCGGTTCATCGATCCTTTGTCAGACTATCGATTTGTCCCGGCAGCTCACAGAGCCAAGGTGCAAATTGAGCTTGAAAGCGCTGATGCGAACACCACAATCTTTCAAGAAGGTGGCAATCCGTTGAATGCGCTGCTTGAAGAATTTGATTTTCAGAACTTTCCCATTTTGACAAGAACTGTCATTCCATTTTTACAACAACCTGCCACCAGTCAGCTTTTGCAAGGTGTGTCGAGCGAAGATGTAATTGCGTTCTGCGATCATGTCTGGACCCTCGTGCACCTTAAAAACCAAACTTTGTAGGGTGGCAGAGATATGACCAAAATTACTCAGACCGAACTGGTTCCTTTTGCCGTTGCCTTTAAGGTGTGGACGAAGATTGGCTTGCTCTCGTTTGGAGGGCCTGCCGGCCAAATCGCTACCATGCATCGGTTACTTGTTGAAGAAAAAGGCTGGTTGTCAGAGGAACGTTATTTGAGAGCACTCAATTTTTGCATGCTTCTCCCAGGTCCTGAAGCGCAGCAGTTGGCAACCTATGCGGGATGGATGACACATGGCATTCGGGGGGGCGTGGCGGCGGGTTTAATGTTTGTGTTGCCTGGCGCGCTGGTGATGCTGCTGTTGAGTTTCCTCTATGCAAAATTTGGCACTTTGCCTGTTGTAGAGGGCATCTTCTTTGGAATTAAAGCTGCTGTTTTAGCCATTGTTGCGCAGGCCTTGTTGAAGGTTGGACGACGCGCATTGAAAGGTCAAATTTCGCTGGCCATTGCGATGGTGGCATTTCTCAGTCTGGCCGTGTTTCAAATACCATTTCCTATTGTCGTGCTCTCAGCCGGTGTCTTGGGGGCCGTTTTCCTGAGCGATTCATCTTCGCCGCCAGAGCGCAATGCTTCTCCCCAAAATGCAAGCATGCTTCCGGCGTTGATCAGCGCCGCCATGTGGGCGCTACCGATTGCCTTGGCGCTTATTTTGCTTGGGTCAGACAACACTGTCTCTCAGTTGGGCTTGTTCTTTTCAAAAATTGCAGTCGTTACTTTTGGCGGCGCTTATGCCGTTTTGTCCTATGTCGGCCAGCAAGCCGTTGAGCTCTACGGCTGGATGGCACCAGGAGCCATGCTGGATGGTCTAGGCTTGGCAGAAACAACGCCGGGGCCGCTGGTTCTGGTGAATGTCTTTGTCGGCTTTCAGGCCGGATTTGCAACCGGGGCACCGTTTTCGCCAAGTGTTGGCGGTGTACTCGGTGCTCTCATGACGCTGTGGGTCACGTTTGCACCCAGCTTCCTTTGGATATTCGCTGGCGCACCGTATCTAGATCGCATCCAGGCGAACCCAAAACTGTCAGGCGCACTGTCTGCAATCACCGCGGCGGTCGTCGGTGTGATTGCCAATTTGGCATTCTGGTTTGCTTTGCAGGTCTTGTTCCGTGAACAAATACGCATCAACATTGCATGGATGGAATTGGATTTACCTCAATGGAGTAGCGTAAACGGCGCAGCCCTCGTGCTGACTGCGCTCGCATTTGTTGGTGTTTTCAAACTTAAAATAGGGCTGTTCGCCCTGATCTTTAGCGCCGCTTGCGGGGGGCTTTTGTGGCAGACCCTGTTATGACAACTGCAACTATCAAGCCCGCTACGAATACACCAACGGCGCCAAACGCGATAACCTGATCAGAACCGAAATGAAGGTGTGGAACCTGTGCCATCACAACGCCATGGGCGTGAGGGTCGGCATGGGCCATCACTTGATTGGAGAGTGCGGGAATGGATGTGGCGGCAAGTGCTAGTTTTTTTAACATATGTTTTGGTGTCCCTTTGTTTGGTCAACATAGCGCCCGGGATTCGGTCACGCCAGTTCGCTTTCGAACGTTGGGGAAGCTACAGGCTAAGTTTTTCCAGTCAAGCAGTTTAAATGCCCGCAGCATAAAATATGCAGGGCTCAGTCGTTGTCATCCATATCGTCAAGCGGGCCCGCATTTAGGTTCCGTTCAATCTGCTTGAGCAGTTTGCGTATCATCTTGCGGTCTTTATCTTCGATGCCCTTCATGGATGCCTTTTCCAAGGATTTCCAAGCCTTGTCGATATCGCTTAGAAGCGCAATTCCGGCTGCCGACAAGTAGACGTGTGATTGGCGACCGTCGGTCTTAGAGGCGCGACGTTCTACATAGCCTTGTGCGGACAGGCGGTTGATCATTTTTGTGACAGTGGGTGGGCGTACGCCAAGCTCAGAGGCCAGTTCGCTCATGCTTTGGCCGTCTTCCTTATTAAGAGACTTCAGAACGGTTTCCTGTCCAGGGTGCAATCCGATTTCGGACAATAGCTTTGCCGAATAAGTTCTTTGAGCGCGTGCTGCCTGCGTGATGCGGAGCGATATGGATTTTTTGTGATTGAACGCCATGGAAGTAACCGTTTGCTTATGTGTTTTCTATTGGATCTGATTATTATCCGTCTTACATGTTTGCATAAAGCCTGTGCGTGACAGTCCTGTGACGAACGAATTGCGGTGCGGTATTGACCCGCATTCTTATGTGTTGCGGCTCGCGAACCGATCCATCTTTCGGTCAATTTTATTCAGATAGGCTTTCAAGTCAGCCTCGCTGGTTGTGTCCATTTTATAGTGAGCCATGTAAAGCGTTTTACAGCCCGGCGCGCACAAGGCACGAATGCCACGCAGTACGGTCTTTTTCCCCGGCTCTCCGATGAGCTTTGAAATGCTCCAAGATGCGCCACAGGTTGTGACAGCCGCCAGCCTTTTGATGTGCTGCATGTTTGGTTTGATAGGTGTTGTCTTGGTTGGCATGACGAAGGTTACATGTGGAACCCACACACGATCGAGCCATCCTTTCAGCATAGCGGGCAGGCCATACCACCAGGTTGGGTAGACCAGAACAAGAGTGTCGCACCATTGTATGTTGGTGATGTAGTCTTTAACCGGGATCTCATTTGTCCCCGCATCGTGATAAGCACGCCGTTCCGGGTCTGACATGACTGGATCAAAATTTTCGGCATACAAATCATGTACCCGAACTTCATGCCCGGCGCGTTCCAACGCGTTGACGACTTGTGATTTCATGGCGGCGCAAAAACTGTCTGCGCATGGGTGACAATATACAACCAGGGATTTCATGTTGGTGACCGAGCCGGGAGGAGCCTTAGTCCGTTATGCTCCATTCCAGATCAAAATGTAAATGGTTGTCTATGCCGGTAAGTAGACTTGTCTTAGGAAAATGTATTTTTGTATTGCTCGCGCAAGACATTTTTCTGGACTTTGCCCATTGTGTTTCGTGGCAATTCGGACACTTCAAACAGTTGTTTGGGTTGTTTGAAACGTGCAATATCCTGCCGAATGGTTTCCAGCACTTTTGATGTTTCAATTGCTTTGCCGTTTTCGGCCACGATGACCCCCACAACCGCTTCACCAAAATCTGGATGTGGAACACCAATGACGGCAGATTCTTTAATGCCGTCCTGATCGTCCAGAAGAATTTCAACCTCTTTTGGGTAAATATTATAGCCACCAGAAATGATTAGGTCTTTCGCACGCCCGACGATCTGCAGATATCCCTGATCATCAATCATACCCATATCACCGGTAATGAAATAACCATCTTCGCGAAATTCCGTTTTGGTTTTTTCCGGCATTTGCCAATAGCCCTGAAAGACGTTAGGCCCTTTCAATTCCACTACACCGATGTCGCCTTGAGGAAGTTTTGCCCCGGTGTCTGGCTCTGCAATTCTGATATCAATACCGGGCAGGGGAAAACCGACAGTTCCTGCTCGCCGAGGGCCATCATATGGATTCGATGTGATCATGTTGGTTTCTGTCATGCCGTAGCGTTCCAGGATGCGGTGCCCCGTGCGGGTCTCAAATTCCTTATGTGTTTCAGCAAGCAACGGTGCGGAACCGGATACGAAAAGCCTCATATGCGCGACAAGCTCGCCTGTGAAGCGATCGTCATCAAGCAAACGCGTATAGAATGTGGGCACACCCATCATTGCCGTGGCTTTCGGTAGGTTCGCAATCATGTCGTCTGTTTTAAAGCTGGGCAGGAATATAACGCTTCCGCCGGCTAAAAGACTAACATTTGAACCAACGAAAAGCCCGTGTGTATGGAAAATTGGCAAGGCGTGAAGCAGACAATCATCTGACGTGAAATGCCAATAGTCCTTCAAAACCGTCGCGTTAGATAATAAATTATTGTGGCTCAGCATCGCTCCTTTAGAGCGCCCCGTTGTGCCGGATGTATAGAGAAAAGCTGCAAGATCATCTGCGGAGCGTGCCACAGTGGGGAAAAAATCTGATTGTCCGGCAGCGGCTCTAGGAAACGATCCATTTCCATCTGCATCAAGTGTCATCAGATTGGCGCCCGTACTTGCGGCGATGCCTCTTAAAGCATCATAGGAACTGTCATCGCAAAGAATGAGCTTGGGTGCAGCATCTTCCACGAAATAGGCAATTTCCTTCGCAGTGTAAGCTGTGTTCAATGGCAGGAACACTGCGCCTGATTGAACACTTGCTGCGTAAAGTGCCAAAGCTTCAGTTGATTTGGCCACTTGCGCGACAATACGATCACCCGGTTGGACATCCTTTGCACATATTGCATGGGCAAAGCGCGCAACGATCTTAAGAAAGGCGTCATGGGTGGTCACTTGCCCATTTGCGTCGATCAGAAACGGTGTTTGTTTGCCCAGATGCGGCGCAAATAAAGCGTCATAAAGTACATTAGCCATTGGCGTGTCTCCGGGTCGGCTGATCGTCAGAATGCGACGGCTGGTTGTTGTTTTGAGAAATCAGCTTTTCTGCTTTTTGCGCCATGCTGGAAATAGTCGAGCTCTGAGCAATGGTGTTAAATTCCGCAAATTCCTGATGGTTGGCTTCCACTTTGTTTAGTCGATAGAGGTAATTGACCATGACCCCATAACTTTGTTCCTGGCCGTTTTCTGAAAGATCGGCATTCGGGTGCGCTGCATGAAGTTCTGCACCGTTTCCCAAATGAAAGCGCGCGACACTATCCATGGGAAATCCATCATGTCGTTTTACCTTTGTGAGGTAATAGCTTGCTAGTTGGGCAGCTAGTTCATTTCTGTCTTCGTTGTTTTGCCCCAACTGCATCGCTGGATGTGATGCGTTCTCTTTTGCTTGTTCTTTTGCCCATTTCGCAAACCCAGGTACGGGCGAAAGGGTTACAAACGTCTTCAATCCAGGCAGTGCAATAGATAAATCAGAAGCCACCTGTTTTATAAGGGAATTACCGAATGAGATGCCTTTGAGGCCCTGCTGACAATTTGAAATGGAATAGAAAACGGCCGTGTCAGCTGCTTCTCCAGCTAAGGCGGGTCTGTCCTGTGAAAGAACGGATTGGATTGAGGTTGGTACGCCTTTTGTCAGAGCGACTTCAACAAAGACCAAAGGCTCATCTGGCATTGAAGGATGAAAAAAAGCAAAGCAGCGGCGATCTTCCGGCTCCAGCCTTGCACGTAGTTCAACCCAGTCATTGATGGCGTGGACGGCTTCATACGCGATGATCTTTTCCAGAATATTTGCTGGTGTTTGCCAGGAAATACGGCGGAGCACCAAGAAACCACGATTAAACCAGGAAGACAGTAAGTGCTGGAAATCAAGGTCTGCTCGCTTGAACGCTGGCTCTTTGCGAAGTTGGCTCAAAAGGTCTTTGCGCATTGCCACTATGCGGCTGGTTGCATCTGAACCTTGATTGAGCCGACGAAGCAGCTCTTGTCGCTTTGGTTCTGATACCTGCAAGAGCGCATCGAGGTTTTTCGGGCTACGATCCTCTCCGTAGGTATCGGCCGCATTTGCTATAGCTTCTGCGTCTACATCCAATTCGTCGGTCAAATGTTGGAAGAACGCAGCTTTTTCATTGTTTTCCAAGCTCTCGTATCTGGATAAAAGCGCTGTGCCAATTGTCTTGGCGGAGACTTCCCCGCGATTGGACAGCAGGGCTTCGCAAAGCTCATTAATTGGGCGTCTATCGTCGCTGGACCGTATAACATTGCTTCTATCAAATACGGTTCCCAACAGATCTTGCAAAAAATTGGAACGTGGCATTTTCTAGTCCTCTCGTTACACTAAACCGCTTGGCCCATAACCAATTCGGGTAGACCTGTGGCGAGCCAAGGAAAGATGCACAGCAGCACAATTGCGATTACCATGCAGGCCACATAGGGTAACGAACCAAGCAGAATTGTACGTAATGATATGTCTGGCGCAATTCCATTGATGACATAAAGATTGAGGCCAACTGGCGGCGAGATCAGACCAATTTCCATATTGATGGTTAGCACAACAGCGAACCAATAAGGATCGAAACCTGCTGCAATCACGATGGGCAGCAGAACGGGTGCGGCCATCAAAATCACGGCGACCGGTGGCAGGAAGAAGCCCGCTATCAAAAGGAAGATATTGATTGCAAACATCAACACCCAGCGATTGACATTGAGCGTGCCGATCCACTCTGCGATGGATTGGGTAATGTAAAGACTGGATAGCATGTAGGAGAACACGCCCGCAGCGCCGATGATAAACAGGATCATGACGCTTTCGCGTGTGCTGTCGCGTAGCACGACCCATAAATCTTTTGGGTTCCACAACTTGTAAATCACCATGGCGATGACAAGACACAGAATTGCACCCACGGCTGCCGTTTCCGATGGCGTGGCGATGCCACCATACATGGCGTAGAGCACGCCAAGAATAATTGCGATGAAAGGCAAGACCCTTGGCAGAATTTCAATACGTTCGCGCCAGGAAAAACTGCGTGGTGAAAACGCACTGGCATCGGCCTTGCGCCATGTATCGTAGATGGACCACGCCATAAACAATGCAACGAGTAATAGGCCTGGAACTACGCCAGCAAGGAATAGTCTGCCGATGGAAGTTTCAGTTGCTATGCCATAGACAATCATCGTGACGGATGGCGGTATCAGGATTCCCAGTGTTCCACCGGCAGCGATCGAGCCGGCTGCGACACCGTCTGGATATCCGCGCTTGCGCATTTCAGGAATGCCCATTTTGCCAATAGCTGCACATGTAGCGGGTGATGAGCCGGACATGGCGGCAAAGAGGGCGCAGGCACCCAAATTCGAAATCACCAGACCGCCAGGTACACGGGTCAACCAACGATCAAGCGCTTCATATAAATCGGCACCAGCGCGCGTGGACGCAATGGATGCTCCCATTATGATGAACATGGGAATTGAAAGCAGCGCAAAACTGTCAAGTTTCCCAAAGAATATTTCAGGCATCAATTCCAGTGAACGCAGGCCATCAAATGTTAGCAGAAAGCCTGCTGATACAATCAATAGGCCGGTGGCAACCGAGACACCGGAAAAAAGAACGAAGATCGTGGCAAAAGCGACAAAGCCGCCAAGTACTAACGGGTCCATTAGAGAGCCTCCCCTTCATCAATGCTGAAAGGTGCCTCAATGTTCACAATGGTTGCGTACATGTCTGCGCCCAGTTGTAACAAGTACAACAAGAAGCCAATCGGTACGGCAAGATAGGGGATCCAAAGCCGTACACCCCATACGGTGTCAGAAGTCCAGCCGCGTGACCAAGCTGTGTGCCACATTTCATAACCGTAAAACAGCATGATTGCGATCACAGCCATACCTGCACCCAAAGTTACAATTGCCAAAATTTTACGCAGGCCAAGTGGTAAAATCAGTGCCAATAAATCCACATTCACATGTCCGCGCAGTTTTTGGACGTAGGGCAGGCCAATTAATGTGGCCGCTACAACGAGGTAAACAACCGCCTCTGTTTGCCAAATGGTCGACTGATTCAAGACAAAACGCACAAAGATCATCTGGCAAGTTATGCAGACAGCGGCGATGATCATTCCGGCTGATAAAAATCCGCAAATCTGTGAGATGAAGCCGATGGCGCGTAAAACCGGATTGCCACCATGTTTGGCAACTTTCAGGGCTGACGGAGCAGACATGAACACTATTCCTGAAGCAAGATTTCGTTATCAGCAGGGCGGCTTTTTGGAAAGCCGCCCTGAAAGACTGTCAGTAAGACAGGTTGAAGTTGCTAACGCTGTTACTCGACGGACAGCGCCATATCTAACAATTTCTGACCATCTGGTGTTTGCTCGACGAACAGCTTGTAAGATGTGTCTTTGGCGATGGTGCGCCATGCTTCAAACTCTTCAGCAGTCATTTCTTTGATTTCCACTCCGGCATCCGCAAACGCTTTGGCTGAAGCAGCATCCTGTTTTTTCGCTTCGGCAAGATAGTAAGCTTCTGCTTTGGCAGCGCCTTCTTTCAGCGCAGCTTGCTGAGCTTCGCTCAAACCTTCAAACGTGCTTTTGGTCATCATCAGGGGTTGATACATGAACCACAGTGCAACATCACCAGCGGGCGTATAGCACTTGACCTGCTCATAGATGCGATAGGAAACGAAGCTGGATGAAGATGTGTTTGCTGCCTGCAAAACACCAGTCTGCATCGCGTTGTAGATTTCAGAAGATGCCATTGATGCAATTGATGCACCGGCACCAGCCAGCATCTGCTCAAATGACTTACCGGCAGCGCGCGTCTGAAGGCCCTTCACATCATCTGGCGATGTAATGCATCCGTCTTTGCCGGCGAAGCCACCTGCTAGGTAGCCGTGTACGAGGATCATCACATCATCTTCAGCCATTTGGGCTTCCAATGCTTTCATGAAGTCACTTTTGTTCAGGCGCGCGGCGTGGTCATGGTTTTTCACCATGCCCGGCATCAGTGTCAGGTTAAACGCCGGACGTTGGCCTGCGGCATATGCCAAAGGAAACACAGTCATGTCCAACTGGCCACGGCTCAGCGGCTTATATTGCTCGCGTGGCTTAAAGAGAGATTTGGACGGGAATATTTTGATGTCCAGATCAACATCAGCCTCTTTCACATGGTCTGCAACCATCTGAGCTACCTGGTGGCGCACGTCCTTTGTAGACCATTGATGCGATAAGCGTAGTTCTTTGGCATATGCAGTGCTGCCTGCAACGCATACAGCGGCGGACAGCGCCAGAGCTGCGGTAAATTTCTTGAAATTCATGCTGTTTCCTCCCAGCAGATTTATGATCAAATCATTCCACCCCTGCCGTTTTGGCATTCAGGCTTGCGAAAAAGGATATCTGCTTTGCATTCAAAGTCAACATTTTTGTATACAAGAAAATTGTTGTTGCATAAATTCTAACCTGCTAGATTTCTGTTATGTCAGTCCGTGCCGCAGATCATGTCCGTCAGGAATTGGAACAGGCCATTATCACAGGTGCCTATGATGACGGCGCGCGCCTTGATGAAGTCAGCCTGTCTGAGCAATTCAAGGTCTCTCGTACCCCCATTCGTGAAGCATTGCAGATGCTCGCAGCATCCGGCCTTGTGGAATTGATACCAAGGCGCGGCGCATTTGTGCGACATCCCGGCTTTGTAGAGTTGGTTGAAATGTTTGAAGTGATGGCGGAGCTGGAATCCTTGTGCGGACGGTTGGCTGCACGTCGGTTAACAGATGCGCGATTGGCAGAGCTGAAATCTGCAGAACATGCTTGCACCGAAGCGTTGGAAGGTGGAGACACCGATGCATACTACCGAGCCAATGAACAGTTTCATCATTTGTTATACGAAGCGAGCGGCAACAGTTTCCTCATGGGAGAAGCCAAGCGCCTCCATAAACGGCTGCAACCTTTCCGGAGATTGCAGTTGCGCGTTCGTGGACGCATGAGACAATCAATGGATGAGCACCAAAACATCCTTTCCGCCCTTGAAATGGGAGATGCAGAAAAGGTGGGAATGGTGCTGCGAGATCACATCGCTATTCAAGGCGAGAAATTTCATGATCTTATGGCGAGCTATCATCGCCAGCCAGTAAGCCGCGCTGGCTAGGACGGCAATTCCATCTAAATATTTGGCACTATAAAGTCGGGGATAATCCCGCTTTTTTCGATGTAATGGCGGACATCTTTGCCTTCAAAGAGCCCATGATCTGTCACCAATACTGTACGCCAGCCCATTGCGGCACCGCCAAGAATATCGGTGTGCAATGTGTCTCCCATCATAGCAATGCGATGAGGTGCAACCGGTGTAGGAAGTCTCTGAACAACAATGTCGTAAATAGCGCTAAAGGGCTTTCCCTGAAATTCCGGTTCAATGCCCAACTCATCCGCAAGTGTATGAGAATGAAATCCTGGCTCTAGTGAGAAGAAACCTTGTTGCGGTGCCACCACATCCGGGTTGGCAACAATGAGGGGGCGTGGGTTTTGCGCCATTGCCTTTTGCAGGCATTGATATTTTTGTGGTGTAAAACCAATCGCGCTTAGAAAAAGAATACCATCAACCTTATTATATGCTGCCAGATCATCCGCCACGATTGTGAAGGGTACTGGTAAGTCAGATGGTTCCAGCGGGTATCCGGAAATAACGCCCCAGTGTTGCACTTCAGAATGATCAAGCAGCGCGCGTTCTGCTGCGGTCCGGCTGGGAACTATTTCATCCAGCGTGAAAGACATGTTGAGCCGATTGAATTTATCCTGGGATTTTTGTGCTGGAAAACTTGCGCCGTTTGTCAGGACAAACGCCTTTTTTCCCGCTGCTTGTAACGCGGCTATTCTGTGGGCTGCACCAGGAACAGCTTCTAGCCCCTTGTTCAAAACGCCATATGCATCGAAGACAAAGACATCAAACTCGTCTTCCAATTCTCCCAGATTGGCGACTGCCTTTGCGGAATTTTTGAAGGTAGCAATTGGAAGGCGCCCGCGGACGCTTTCGTAAAAATCAAAAGCTTCATCGGTTGACAGAGCAGGGAAGTTTTCTGGAAATATAGTTTGATCTTGTTTCATGCGCGCTGCTTTATAGGACGCAGCAGCATTTTCATAGTGGCAAAGAAAAATGTTTCCTGAATGTATAGAACGTTACGTTTGTGCCCTATGATGCATCGGACATGCAAAGTGAGGATTTGGTGTGACAGCAATTTCAATTCTTGCGCCGCTCTGGTTGATTTGGATAGCTGGTGTTGTTTCACCTGGGCCAAATTTTTTCGTGGTTACGCATGTGGCCGCCGCACATGGCCGAAATGCTGGGCTTCTAACAGCACTTGGTATTGCTGTTGGGTCAATTTTCTGGGCTCTGGCCGGGCTCTTTGGCCTCAAGATTGTCTTCGCGCTCTTCCCTTGGGCCTGGACTATTTTGAAGTTCGCTGGAGCGGCATATCTGATGTATGTGGGCATCAGTATGTGGCGCTCCGCCGACATTCCAGAAAAGCCATTTAAGATAACACCGGCTGGTGCCTTTCGTGCTGGGCTATTCACAAATCTATCCAATCCCAAGACAGCTGCTTTTGCCGCCTCGCTTTTTGCAGTGGCCATCCCGGAAGGTGCGCCTTTGTGGATGACATTTTCGGCATTCTGCTTGATAGTTGGCACGTCTTGGTTCTGGTATTCGCTATGCAGTTTATTTGCAGCACAGGATCGTGTGACTGCTTTATACAAAAAGTTCCGCAGAGCGATTTTGCGTGTTGCAGGAACAATCTTTGTGGGCTTTGGTTTAAAACTCGCCTTCGATCGATAGTTCAACCATCAGCTGGAAATTAATTATGCCACATTGGATTAAGAATCCCCTCGCAATTCTGGCTGAAAATGCTGGCGGTGGCGTTGTCATAGATAATCGCAAGATTGTCGAACTGGTGCCTTCTGGTGGCGTGCCGGAAAGCGCTGTCACTCAGATATTTGACGCTTCCAGCCATGTGATTATTCCGGGCCTGATCAACACCCATCACCACTTTTTTCAAACTCTGACCCGCGCCCATCCTTCTGCCATAAACAAGGAGTTGTTTCCCTGGCTGGAAGCGCTTTATCCGATCTGGGCAGAAAATGTGAAGCCAGATGCGTTTCGTCTGGCAACAAGGTTGGCACTGACAGAATTGATGATGTCCGGCTGCACTTGCGCATCTGATCATCAGTATTTGTATCCCGATGGTCTTGAGGATGCGATGGACATTCAGATGGAAGAGGCTGAAAAGTTAGGGATTCGTATGACGCTGACGCGGGGATCCATGAACCTGAGCGTCAAAGACGGTGGGCTGCCTCCAGATACTGTCGTTCAGGATGAAGACACGATTTTGGCAGATTGTGAACGAGTACTCAATCGGTACCATGATACTTCAGACGGTGCGCAGTTTCAGGTGGCTTTGGCACCTTGTGCGCCCTTTACTGTGTCTCGCCGGTTGATGACGGAGAGTGCCGCACTTGCAGAAAAGCATGATTGCCGGCTTCACACACATCTAGCTGAAACATTGGATGAGGATGCCTATTGCCTTGCAAATTATGGCATGCGTCCGGTGGATTATCTGGAAGATGTGGGCTGGCTCAACCATCGTGTCTGGTTGGCGCACGGCATCCATTTCAATGATGATGAAGTGCAGCGCCTCGGCAAGCATAAAGTAGGGGTCTGTCACTGCCCTACCTCTAATATGACGCTTGCCTCGGGGCAGTGCCGGACCAAAGAGTTGGAAGCGGCGGGGTCTCCGGTTGGCCTAGGCGTGGATGGATCAGCATCAAATGACAATTCAAATTTGATGGAGAGTATCCGTCATGCGCTGATGATCAACCGGCTGACTTACGATGCTGCGTCCGTGACTCATGACGATTGTTACAGATGGGCTACCGAAGGCTCGGCAAAATGCTTGGGCAGAGACGATCTTGGAAAGATTGCAGTCGGCAAGCAGGCAGACTTGGCTTTCTACAAGTTGGATGAACTGCGATTTTCTGGTGCAGGCGATCCATTAGCTGGTTTGGTGCTGTGTGGTGCCCATTCGGCAGACCGAGTAATGATTGGCGGCAGATGGACGGTAGAAGCAGGAAATCCAGTTTCCATGGATATTGAGCGTTTGCGACATGAGCATGGTTCTGCTGCCCAGGCTTTTATTCAGTCCTTGTAAAAGTTGTACACAGACTTGCCACGGCGTGTGTTGTGACGAAAAACTTTTTATTTTCAGTATAAAAGCATTTTCTTTTTGTTCTGCGAGAAGAGAATTCCTTGCGTCGGTAGACGTCAAAATTTCTATGCATACTGCATACATATTCATTTAATGATTGAAACATTGTAATCACACAACCTGCAAATTATAAACTTTAGGTGGCAAGAATTTGAGATCGGGAGAGCGAGCATTGTTTGGTCAATTAGAACAGCGGGCAGATAGTTTGGGTGAGCTGATGGAAGCTTTTAGGAACTATCGTTCATCGCTGCAAAATATGCTTGATAATGATGCGACTGAAAACAAGATGGGCGAGGCTGACAAAGCTGTCAGTTGTTTGTTTGATAAGATTATCAGCTTCAAAGCTAAAAATGATCATGAGAAAACCGCCATGGTCAATTTTTCTTTGAATATGATTGAGGAATTGTCGGAAGATGACAGCATGATCAAGGTGCACACTGGCCTTCTTCGCAAATACATATAGAGGCGGAAGACCTCTGTAGTGTTTTAAATCAGAAAACTGGCCAGGCGGTGATCAACGTTTCTGGTCTAGTTCACGGTACCCGAACGGCAACCTTCTTTCCGCTTGAATGGCTTATCAGGAAGTTCATAAAACTGAGGGTGCGCCAGATTGACCGGGCAAATTTCCTGAGGACAGACTTCAAGCTCGCACAGGCGACAGACGTAATGTTGATCGTCACCACCATCCACGATTGCTGGCATCATTTTTCCAATCAGCCTCAACATCATGGATTTCTCTTCCAGATCAAGGCGGGCAACCGCGCTTTCCAGAATAGAGCGTCGTGCATCCAAAATTTTAGTAAAATACGTCTCGCCCAAGTCAGTCAGCACTACACTAACTTCACGCCGGTCATGTGCTGTGCCACGTACACGCTTGAGTAGTCCCTTTTTCTCAAGTCCATTGATAAGACGCACTGTTGACGAATGTTCGAGGGACAACATCCGGCGCAGTGTTTCAATGGAAGCGTTGGGCTCGGAGCCAACTTGAACTATTGAATAGCATGCAGAACTGCTGAGATTGACAGCTGCCTGTACGGCATTGTCCATTTTGTCGCTCAGTGCACGCGCAAAGGCCCCGAAAACATTTTCAATAAACTCGTCTGAAGACGCCGAGATTGCGTCCTTACTGTTACACGTCATTGTCAAAGCCAATACTCTTGTTCCCGCGTCCGCAATTTGCAGCGTTCTGCCGTTCAAGTAAAGGGCGATTTTTTCAAAATCTGAAACCTCAGGAGGTAGGTTGTTGACAATCTGGAAATATGGTTATCAAACGGGCTCTCCATCTCGTGCGAGGCCGGTTGCCTTGAAATCCTTGTTTCCTTTGAAATACTCCAACCAGCAATTGGTGATGCGTGTGCCGTATCCGATCGGTAGCTCATGCTTGTGCACTTCTTTAACCTGTTCGGCAAAAGCTGGGTCTTTGTGAAACGCGATCCAGTGATGCTCATCATCGGTCACATGAACAGGACAAATGGCTGTATCAGTTAGGGCTTCATAGTTTCGAATTGTTGTTGTTGCGACACGCTGCCACCTGGTGACACACTGAGAAAACAGCTTCTCAATTTTTTCGATATCACTCTCTTCATAGACTGGCTTGCGCCAAGCACTGAAAGCACTATCTGCCACGAACTTTGAGAAAGCGTACATGTCTGAAGACATGTTGACGGCAGCATAGGGCGCGTACATCAAGGGGTCATAAAGTATGTCCGTCCGTTCTCCAGATTGTGGACAAAACGCGATGCACTCAAAATCATCGTAAAGTGTCATCTCATTGGTTACCGGACAGCGTAATTCTATGCTGGTTGTCAACGCCGCGCCGGTTGCCAGATCGTGGGCGGGAACGGAGCTGATGCCTTGCATCTGATCGGCAAGGTAGTGAAATACCTTTGAGGTTTCCGAGCGACCCTCATAATACCGTTCATCGTTAAATATGTAGAGACAGGCAACGGCATCCCCTGTTTGCAGTAGAGATTTGTACTCTTCAAAGATTTTTGGAACGTTGGCTTTGGTCGCCGCGCGTACCATGTATCGGCCGCGATTAACTTCTCGCCGCCCTGCAATGCACGGCAACTGCCTTGTCATCCAAGCCTTGGTTTCATCCACAACTTGTGTGTTGCTTTTCTTTGCTGCAGTGCGCATTCCGGCATGGTGCGGGCACTTTTTTGCAACGATATCGTTGGGTGAATAAAGGTTTTTCGGGGTTTGTAAGACTTGTGCAGTTGCGAGAGACATTTCTGATCCTTTGACTGTATGGTGCATACATATTTAAAGGTTGCGCCGAATATCACTTGATTGGCAACTTGTCGTTGCCAAAAAAACGTACAATTTGATATAAAGTAGAGGTATTTTACTCAATTTCGCCCTAGCTGATCAAAAAACCTACGGAAAACCTTGTTAAATCGCACTTAACCGCTCAATCAGCTTTATGCGACACAGACCAGCTTTGCGGCTTTTTCGTGTTGCGTGAACCAAGTTTGGCGCGATCGGACGATGCGTTTTCCCTTCGAATAAACCAGACAAGACATTCAATATGATTAAGAAATTGAAACCGGTTGGAGGTATTGCAACGTTGTTTGTTGGCTCTCTCCTGTTTCAAATTGTTCAGGTTGGAGCGTTCCCAATTTTGCTTTCCCAGCTGCTTTCGGCCTGGGGGACAGATAGTTTTACAATTGGTGTCTTTGTTGCCATTTCATGGGTGGTCGTGTTTGCAGCCGGCCCGTTTGTTCCCCGTCTCATAACCACCCTCGGCAGTCGTCATGCCAATAGTCTGGCATTTGTATGTACTCTAAGTGGACTCATGTTTTTACTTTTACCTATCTCGTTTTTGGGGGTCTTTGCAGCATCTGTGGCAATGGGTTTGGGATTAATTGTAAGATGGGTAAATTGTGACACCCTTGTGGTACATCTAAGCGACGACCAAGTTCGAGGCCGCACGATTGGATTCCATGAAGCGCTTATGGGTCTGGGTATCGGTCTTGGCCCACTGCTGTTCGTATTGCCCAATATGGATTGGGTTATTTGGACCTGCATTTGTATTGTTCTCGTGGGACAGCTTGCATTTCTTTTTACCAATACGGTTTTATCAGACCAAGTTATGGCCGCCGACCGCTTGCCGTTTTCGAAACGAATTTTATTGCGTGCTATTTCAATGGCCCTTGTGGCAGCTCTCATTGCCGGTTTCATTGAAAACTCATCCATCGCCCTATTGCCGCTTTACTTTGAGAACGTAAATTTCTCTTTGGGAATAAGTGCCATTTTGGTGAGCTCATTCGGATTTGGGGGAACATTGCTACAGCCCGCACTTGGTTATCTGGCAGATCGTCAGAGTTACTTCTTTGCGCAGATGGTCTGTGTGGTCACGATCATTGTCGGCGGCATTATCATATACGTATTTGCTGGCGTGTTTGTGGTGTCGCTGATTGCTTTGTTTTTTCTGGGAGGGGCAGCTGGTGGGTTGAATACACTAGCCGTTATCGAGGCTGGCAATCATCAGGAAAATACACAAATACCTGCAGCTATGACTGCAATTGCCATGTTTTACACATTGGGCAGTATTGTTGGTCCGGTAGCTTCTGGTGCGGTTTTGGACGCATTTAACGGGCAGGGTATGATGGCACTTTTCATATTGGTTGGCGCTTTGTTGGGCGGTGGCCTATTCGCCCATCGCAATGGCTTTCGCTAACCATTACTTTCAAAATACGTCCTGAGAGGTGTCCAATAGCGCGCTTCCCAACCTTCAGCGAGATGATCGACCATCTCTTCAGGACAGCCGGTTTGGTCGAGCGTTACGCGGGTTCCATCATTTTCAACTTCAAACTTCATGCGTAACATTGTGTAGACGCCGTCATCCCATGGAGCTACACGCCATGCTTGGACAATTTTACGGCCTGGTTCCAACTCTATGTTTCTAGCGACGATCTGGCCGTCATGCATTGTAACAAGGCCACCTTCATTTGGATCAATGTGGGACGTACCACCAGTAAACGCACTATGGGTCTTTTCATCCATAAACGCCCTGTAGACATCTATTGGATCAGCTCTGAGGAAAACTTCCTGATGAATGTGTGTGGACATGTTTTTCCTTCCAAAAAAAACTTGCATCTAACGCATAGTCAATTTATTCAACCATATGGTTGAGGGTTTTACAATATGAAAAAATCAAACACCGCAATGGTTCCCTCAAAGGATGAGAAATTGGACCTTGTGTTTCATGCCCTGTCCGACACCACGCGCCGCTCCATAGTGTCTCGTTTAGCTGAGGCCAATGGAACTGTGTCCGCATTGGCTGAACCCTTTGACATGTCGTTGAATGCGGTTTCAAAACATTTGAAAGTTTTGGAGAACGCCAAGCTCATTGATCGGGAAATAGTTGGCCGCACCAGCGTGTGCTCATTGAAGGCGGATGTATTGCACGACGCAATGAGTTGGATCGACCAATACACGACCTTCTGGGGAGAAGCTCTTGATGGGCTGGAACGGCATATGGAAAATCAATTTGGCGATCCAACGCATTCCAACAAGTTGGAAGAAAACTGATGCCACTCAACGATGAAAAGCCACTCGATTTATCAGTCTTGATACGCCGGGTGGTTCGAGGAACGCCGGACCAGGTGTTTAAGGCGTGGACAGAAGCCGAGCACATCCAAAAATGGTGGGGACCAGCTCATATCTCATGTCCGCAATGCGAAATGGACCTTCGTGTGGGGGGCGCTTACAGGATTGCAAACCTACTCCCTGATGGTTCTACAATCTGGATCATTGGGCGATTCCTGAAAATAGAACGGCCACACTTGTTGTCATATTCATGGCAGTCGGGAAGTTCGCCCGAACATGGTGACAAGGCACAAGAGCAGGTGACCGTGCGTTTTGTATCGCATGGAGATAAGACCGAGGTGATTGTGGAGCATCGGCATATTGCTGATGAAAAGACCCAGACAAGTCACACCAATGGTTGGACTGGTTGTCTGGATGGTATTGAGGCCTATTGTTCGTAACAGTCTACTGGAAATGTACGGAACAAGAAAAAAGGCGCTGCCCTGAAACAGCGCCCTTAAATCTTTAACGACTAGCCTGCTCGGCCAATGCGTCGATTATGCAGCTTCAATTGCGCTAACAGCAGTTTTGCCGTTACGTGCGTCGATGTCTGTTTCGAAACGTACTTTTTGACCTTCTGCAAGGCCGGCCATGCCGGAACGCTCTACAGCAGTAATGTGTACGAATACGTCTTTAGAACCATCTTCTGGCTCAATGAAGCCGAAACCTTTTTGGTCGTTGAAGAATTTAACGGTGCCGGTAATCATAGTAATGTCCTTTACACTAACGTTTAGCACGTGGAAGTTGATAGATTTCAATAAACCATCTTCCGGTTTGTCGAATTTGAAGAAAGTCTGAAACGTGCGCTTCCGTCAGTGGCGGAGCGGGTAACCCAGTATATCGGCAAATATCGATGGCGGTCAGATAGGCGTGAAATGAGGAAATTGCAAGGCAGAATTGCGGAAAACTCAAGAATATCAACTAACAACAACTTACAATAAACCATACAAATCGGTAATTGAGACCTATTTTCTCGTTTGTTAACATCTGCTGGAATTTCCGGCGCTCCCTCTGAATGTCAGCTGCGCTTGGGTTTGTTGCTGTTTTGCATGTGGTGCCAGCCCACATGCAAAGTGTGTATCTACGTATTGCCTGATGGCAATAGATCCAATTCTTTATCTTAATTTGGCTTTGCGGAGGCTTTCTCCCATAAGACGAAAGCTGTGACGGTTTGCCCCTGAAATTTTGCGCCTTCTGCACTTAGCAACAGGTTTGAACCGCTAAAAGCAACGTTTCTGATCTGCTGTGTTCCAACCCAGTTTGGACACGTTGCTGCTTCCACAATATGCACAACTTGATTGTCTCTTTCAAAATAGGACCCAGAGTAGGATATCTGAGATTTGATCGCCGCTGCATCTTCTTCCAAGGAGCCGCCAAACGGATCATTTATTCGGTAAAGTTTCCGACCTGCGGCCATCATCTGCACAAAAACATATCCGTCTGGTGAGTAGCTTATGAAGCCTTTGGCTTCTTCTCCAAGAGGGTAGGTGCGGGACCCATCTGATAGTTCATTATACCAACTTAAAAGTCTCCACGTTCCCAGAATGGATGATGTCATGTCGAAATTGCCCTATGTTTTGCTGGAGAGGATTGCCATGTTTCACCTCAGAAGGCCAGCATCCCAGAACTGTTATATCCGTAATAAGCGGTTGGTTTATTTCAGACACACCGATATATCAGGCGTGTGTGAGTTGACCATTTGAACACAAACTTTGTTATGGTTCGCTCTGGTTTAATTGGAGGAATGACTATGTTGCGCTGGGGAATTTTATCGACTGCAAAGATCGGAATTGAGCAGGTTATCCCTGCAATCATGCTGGCTAGCAACGGTTATGTTTCTGCAATTGCCAGTCGCAATGAAGATCGTGCCAAAACTGTCGCAGCCAGGTTCGATATTCCGAACACTTTTGGAAGCTACGAAGAAATGCTTTCGAGTGACCTTGTTGATGCTGTTTACATTCCACTTCCAACTTCCCAGCATGTTGAATGGGCGATCAAAGCCGCTAACGCAGGCAAACATGTGCTTTGTGAAAAGCCCATAGCGCTTCATGCAGATCAGATAGATGGGATTATAAAAGCTCGTGATAACAACAATGTTCTCGTCACAGAAGCATTCATGGTGACCTATCATCCTCAATGGCACAAAGTACGTGCTTTGATTGCCGAGGGTGCAATTGGAACGCTGCGCCATGTTCAGGCAGCTTTTACATATTTTAATGTGGACCCGAGCAATATGCGCAATATTGCGGAACTGGGCGGGGGTGCCTTGCCCGATATCGGCGTTTATCCAACCGTTGGAACAAGATTTGCTACCGGTGCTGAGGCGCAACGTGTATCTGCACGTGTGGATCGTGACCCTAAATTTGGGACTGATATCTTTACCTCATGCCGAGCTGATTTTGGTGACTTCGAAATGACCATGTATGTGTCGACACAAATGGCATTGCGTCAGGAGATTTCATTCCACGGTGACAAGGGATGGATAGAAGTTGCAGCGCCTTTCAATGCCGGGCTCTACGACGCAGATGTTGTCACTTGGCACAATGCAGATCATAGTGAAGAGCGTAAATACAGGTTTGCTGGCGTGAACCAATATTGCTGTCAGGTGGAAGCTTTTGCTCGCGCTGTTGCCAGTGATGATCTGAAAGGTGATGAGGAAATTTTCAGCCTTGAGAGTTCCAAAAACAATCAGAAACTAATCGATGCTATTTTCCGTGCAGGCGAGAGCGGCCAATGGGAAACTGTATAAGCGCGACTTGGCTTGCAAATACCCTGAAATGAGAACAGGCTGACCGGCTATATCGGCCTGTTTCTGAGTGCGTTGGTGGCGGCAACTATCCTGCCGGCGCAGTCAGAACTGGTTCTGAGCAGTTTGATTGCCGCCGATTCTTCTCGCGTCGTGATACTTGTTGTCATTGCTAGCGTGGGGAATATTACTGGCTCGGTAATCAACTGGATTTTGGGCCGTGGCATTGAGTCTTTCAAAGACAAGCGCTGGTTTCCAGTTCGCCCTTTAATGCTAGAGCGCTCCAAAGCCTGGTACTATAAATATGGCCGCTGGTCCCTGTTACTCAGCTGGGCACCTGTGGTCGGTGATCCTCTTACGGTGGTAGCAGGTGTGTTGCGTGAGCCGTTTTGGCGGTTTTTACTTTTGGTCAGCATTGCCAAAATAGGACGTTACATTGTTCTGGCAACACTGGTTTTGTGGGCAATTGCCGCAAACACCTAGCGGCACTTTTTCACAAAAATTGGTATTCAGAAGAAGGAAAAAACCCGCTGTAAATGACAGCGGGTTTTGTATTTTATTTGGGTCTATTCAGCCGGTTCAACAACAGTTTCCTGACCTGCCGCTTCTCGTTTTCCGTCATTGTAGATGGCCTTTACAAGCGCGACGCACATGAGCACCATTACCATCGAAAATGGTAAGGCGCCGATCACCATTGCGGTCTGGATGGCTTTCAACCCCCCGACCAAAAGTAGGGCCGCCACCACCGATCCTAGCGCAACACCCCAGAAGATGATGTGAGGACGGGCTTTGGGTCCTTCATCGCCTGCGGCGTTGATTGTGTTCACGATCAGTACGGCACTATCCGCAGACGTCACCAGATATGTCATTAGAAGAACCACGATCATTACAGCCATGAGCCATCCAAGAATTGGTGACAACATGAACTCGGTCATAGCGAAGATTTTATCGCCATCGGGAGCAGATGAAATGATGCCGTTCGCAGCGCCATTCAACTCCAGATCAATAGCGGTACCACCGGCCCATGTGAACCATACGAAACACATGATGGACGGCACGATCATCGCACCTAATACGAACTCGCGGATTGTACGACCACGGGAGATACGCGCCAGGAAGAGGCCCACAAACGGGGCAAATGCGACCCACCAAGCCCAGTAGAATACAGACCATGCACCTTGCCAGCCAGCCAACTTGTCGCCAACTTCAGTACCGTCCGCTTTCCAGACCCGGAACATCATATCCGGAAACGCTACCAGATAATCAAAGATACCAAGGACGAGGGCGCTTAGGCCAAACCATGTGGAACCGAATATAAGGAAGAAGCCAAGCAGGAAGATGCTGAGTACCATGTTAATATTGGATAGCCACTTGATACCTTTACCTACGCCGGAAAGCGCAGATAACGTGGACGCACCCATGATTATCACGATGGCGACGATAATGCCGAGTGATGATGCTGTACCATTTTCATTGGTAAGGCCATTGATGCCCACACGGGACAGCCCTGCAACAAATTGCTCAACGCCAAAGCCGAGTGTTTGCGCAACACCCAAAATAGTGGCGACCACAGCGACAATATCGATCACGTGACCGAGTGTGCCTGATAGAGACTTTCCAAACAACGGTGTCAGTGATGAGCGAATGGTAAGGGGAAGCCCACGGCGATAGCTGAAGAACGCGAGTGCAAGTCCTGCAATCGCATAACAAGCCCACGCGCCAAGGCCCCAGTGCAGGAATGACCACTTATAAGCGTTTCGAATATTGTCTGCACCAGCTCCGGTTGCCAGACCCTGAATCACTTCCGGGTTATTGTTGAAGTGATAGACGGGTTCAGCAACAGCCCACGTCAACATGCCGACACCAATACCGGCGCCGAACATCATCGAAAACCAGGAGAAGTTAGAGAATTCCGGCTTTTCATCTTTGGTGCCCAGATTCAGGCGTCCGGCTGTCGGCCAGATTGCAAGAACAATACAAATAATTACGAAAAGGGCGACAACCCAAATGTACCAAGATGCAAAATTCGCAAGAATGAATGTGTTAAATTTATTAAGAACGGAACCAGCTTGGTCCGGAAATGCGACAGCCCAAATAACTAGGCCACCAATCAAAAACTTCGACGAGATTGTAACATCTCGGCTAAACCCCCGATAAAAACCACTTTCTGCGGTTCTAATCGGTAGGTCTGTTAACGCAGGTTTAATCGACATTAAGAGCTCCCTCCCCAGGATTGGTAAGCCGACAGCATAGAGGTCAGGGAGAATGGTTAAAGGGGCAAATGAGACAATTAATGTCGCAAATTTGATACGTTTGATGACGCTTTTAGACATTTCGAGCTTGAAAAAGTGCTAGGGTACAAGTACGGCAAATGATTGCCGTCAATTGCTTTGCCAAGCTGTTTCTTTCCAGCCTATAATTTAAGTAATTGAAAAATAATACTTTATTTTCTAAAATAAGTAATTTTTTAAAGTTCAGGTTGGCCCCGGTAGGAATTATTAAAGCTGAAATGCCATACCAGTTCGTATCTCCCCTTCAGAGAGCCGGTTTTTTGTATCTCAAATTGCTCAAAGGTTTTTCGGAAATTGGTTGCATGGCTACAAGAGCGTATACATCTAATGATTCGATGCGCTGACCGATAGCTTGAAACATGTAGCAGGTCCAAAAATTCCATCGACCATCAGACCTGTTTTTTCCTGAAAAGTGCGCAGTGCACGATCTGTTTGTGGCCCAAAGTCACCATCTATAGCAATCTTATGCCCGGCGCTGACGAGCTTGCTCTGAAGTTTGGCAACTGCCTCTCCTGTTGCACCGCGTCGCAAATAGGGCATCTGGCGGAGCGGCTGAATGTTGGCACGGCCCAGTTCACGCTTTATCCTCGCCAAATGACGCTGTCGGTCAGCCAGGCCATTTAATCCGCCATTAACAGCCTTTGTTACCGCTCGAACATCGTCTCGGTCCGCACTATCATTGATGTTGTGTTGTTTCCAATATTCACACGCAATGATCAGCGACAATTCTGGCTCGGCGGCGCGCTGCGGATCTGACAGAAGGTCAATTTTCAACTTATCACCAAGACGTCTATAATTTGCGCGTCCTGTGAGTTGAAGCAACCCGCGCCCTTTAAATCGGCGGCCATCTCCTGATTCTGTGTTTCCAAGTGACAGGCGACCTTCATAGGCTGCACCACTTGCAAACTCTTCTGTCGTGCGCAGCCCAGCCGATTCATGAAGGATTTGCGCTAAAAAATGAGCTATTCTGAGCCGGGTGTGAATATCATAGCGCCTCGTTGTATCTTGGAAGACCGGGGCTATCTTGCTGATGATCTGAAATTGGGCTGCGGCTTGTTTGCCTCGAAATCTAGGCGAAATGCGTGTGAGGAAAGTGTGATCGATAGGGATCATGGAAAACCATTTTTTAATAATAGGACAATAATCCTATATTTTTTACGCCGGATTGTCAAGAATTTGAGGCCTTGAATGCCCGCACTGCTAATATTGAATGGCAAAGTCTCGTGATTTCATCCGGGAAGCCGGTCGCCAAGCTTGGATCCCTCGGCTATAGGTTTTGAAAGTGATTTGCTGTTGGGGGCGCAGCTTACCAAAGGACGCAAAATGACCAGAGATCGATTTCCAGAACCTTATTGGCGCAACATGCCAACCACAGACTTCAATCCTGCCAATACCAGTGATTGGATCGCTGTCCTTCCTGTGGCGGCAATAGAGCAACATGGACCCCATCTGCCCGTTGCGACGGACGCTGCTATTGCGCAAGGCATGGTGGAAGCCTGTGTCGATTTGCTGCCTGAAGATTTGCCAGCGACGTTTCTGCCCATTCAGGAAATCGGAAAATCCAACGAGCATATATCATCGCCTGGGACGCTGACCTTTTCCTGGGATACGGTTATCAAGGCTTGGATCGAAATTGGCGAAAGCGTGCATCGCGCCGGGGTCCGAAAACTGGTGCTGATTAACTCTCACGGTGGAAATGTTCCGATCATAGATATTGTTGCAAGGGAATTACGTGTTCGGTTCGATATGCTGTGTGTTTCCACAGGGTGGATGCGTTTTGGTTTACCGGAAGGTTGTTTTGATCCCGATGAACGCAAATATGGCATCCATGGCTGCGATGTAGAAACATCGATAATGTTGCATTTGAGACCTGATCTCGTGCGCATGGAGAATGCCAGAGATTTCAAGTCAACCCAATTAGATTTTGCTCAGGAGTTTAAACACCTGCGTGCTCACGGGCCTGCGCAATTTGGGTGGAAGGCACAAGATTTAAACGTTGCTGGAACGGTCGGAAACGCAACCGTGTCAAACGCTGACAAAGGCGCTCGGACGGTTCACCATCAGGCAAAACGGTGTATTGAGTTGCTGCAGGATGTCCATAAATTTGACCCAAACAGACTTTGGAAACCGCAATGAGACCATTTGTCAGAATTTTCATTGCCCTTGCGTTCCTTTTTCCTGCGGCAAGCTCCGCCCAATCGCTTAAGGGCTACAAAGAAAAACTGTTTTCCTATCCCAAGGTTTTGGAGAAAAGCGCAAACGGTGATTTCGCCCGGTTCGACTATCGGGTGGAGCGTGATATCCATGATCGCGATGAAATCCGGGGGGCAAAAGTTAAAGGCTATTTTGTCTCAATGCGCGGACGCAAAGGGCAGGAAAACCGTTCTCTTAGGCTCAACAGTGGTCAAATCGAGTACGCCCGAACCGGGAAATTGCGTGGAGCAAAATGGATTCTTGTTTATTTGCATGGCCGTGGTGGTGATAGACGACAAGGCATAAGTGACTGGAATTTTGGTGGTAATTTCAACAGGCTTAAGAATTTGGCGGTTCGTAACAACGGACTCTACGTGGTTCCCAGTATCACAGATTTTGAACAGCGTGGCGCGCAGGACGTTGCCGCTTTGTTGAGTCACTACGCTTCTAAGGCACCTAACGCCAAATTGATCTTAGCGTGTGGTTCCATGGGCGGTCAGATTTGTTGGCAATATATGGCGGGCACTGTTCCCGCACCGCCTTTAGCAGGGGTTATCATGCTCGCAACCTTTGCTGACAATAGGTTCCTCGCCAGCCCATATTTGAAGGCGGGTGCAACGCCATTGCCTCTGGTATTTGGCCATGGAACCCTGGACAGCGCCTTTCCTTGGGGGAAAACCAAATCACTTTTCGACAGTATAAAGGTTGCGCAACCGGATTACCCCGTCCGCATGAGGCTCTTTAACACCGGCAAGCACGGGACGCCAATTCGCATGATTGACTGGCGGCAGGAAATCAACTGGATTTTGTCAAAACGCTAGTTGCACATGATTACTTCAAACTTGAAACGTAGTGAAAATTGTCTGTCATGCAGTGCGACACGCGCCACTCAACCGGTTTGCCAGACATAGCATAAGCGATGCGGTCGATCTTCAAAACCGGAGTTTCTGGCGTGCAGCCAAGACGTTTCGCAACGGCTTCGTTTGCGCCAACCGCTTTTAGTCGTTCCTCTGCACGTACAATGGATTGTCCAAAGCTCTGGTCAAACAGAGCATACACATTATTTGGTAGCGGTTTGATTGTATCTAGTCTTTCAAACAGCGCTTTTGGAACGACAATTTTCTCCGCTATAAGTGGGCTGCCATTAACAGATCGATTTCGCTCAAGGCGCCACACATGATCGTTCGCGGCCAGATTCAGCGCCGCGCGCTCCCTGTGCGTCCCAGAGCCGCCTGTGAGGTCAAGCACCTGGCTCTGGGGAAAGTGGTCTTCGCCCTTCGCCCCTTCGTCCGGTGACAACATGAAATACTGGAATAATGCACGTTCCTGGGTATGTTCGGCAACGAATGTGCCACGGCCCTGTCGGCGTACAACGATGTTCTCATCTGTTAGTTCGTCGAGAGCTTTTCTTACAGTTCCCTGACTTACGCCCAGCTCATTTGCCAATTGTTGCTCGCTTGGCAATGCTTCACCCGGAATCCAGATCTTGTCTATCAGGCGTTGCAGGAGTTGGCTTTTTACCTGTGCATACAATGGCTTAAAGCCAAGCGACCGTGATGTTTGATCCGTTGTTGGCCGATTTTGTTCGGCTTTGTTCATAGACGTTCCACGCGCAGTTTTGATTTTCAGTGACTAACGCTACCACTCGGCGTTGACAGTGTCATCTGTCTTATGTCTTATATAAGACTGAAAGCACGCTCTCGATCAGAGAGTGGCTACCCACCGATACCAAAACAATCAGGAGCGTTGGCAGGTCCAGCGATACAATTATGAGCATTCCGCATCTGTTGGTGCATGACAAAAAAGATAATGTGGGCGTTGTAGTCGTAGAAGGACTGACCGCCGGCACTGATATGTTGTGTGTTGTGACCGAAGATAATTCTTCATTTAACCTCACTGCTAAAGCTGATGTGCCAATTGGTCACAAGGTTGCGTTATCTGATTTGAGCGCTGGGGACACAGCCATCAAATATGGTCAGGATATTGGAAAGTTTGTCGGCTCTGCCGAAAAAGGCGGCCATGTTCACACACAAAATCTCAAAACAAAGCGTTGGTAGGGTTATATCATGAGCACAGATAGAATTTTTGGCTACCGCCGCGAAAACGGCCGTGTTGGCATTCGAAATCATGTCGTCATTCTGCCGGTTGACGATATCTCCAACGCAGCCTGTGAAGCTGTTGCTAATAATATCAAGGGCACACAGGCACTGCCACATGCTTACGGGCGGCTCCAGTTCGGGGAGGACCTCGACCTTCACTTCCGTACAATGATCGGTACAGGCGCTAATCCAAATGTTGCCGCTGTTGTGGTGATTGGCATTGAGCCGAGCTGGACGCAGAAAATCGCCGACGGCATTGCCGAAACCGGGAAGCCTGTAGCAGCCTTTTCCATTGAGCAAAATGGTGATCTGAAAACCATCATGGATGCATCGCGCAAGGCAAAAGAATTCGTTCATTGGGCTACTGAGCTGCAACGCGAAGAATGCGACATTTCAGATCTTTGGATTTCTACAAAATGTGGTGAATCTGATACCACTACCGGTCTTGGTTCATGCCCAACTGTTGGTAACATGTACGATAAATTGCTTCCAAAAGGCATTTATGGCGTGTTTGGTGAAACATCGGAAATCACCGGTGCAGAGCATTTGTGTAAAGCACGCGCTATCGATGAAGAAGTTGGCGAGCGGTGGTATGCCATGTGGAAGGCATATCAGGATGACGTCATTTTCGCTCATCAGACAGATGATCTTTCTGACAGTCAGCCGACAAAGGGTAACATTTTGGGCGGCCTGACAACGATTGAAGAAAAAGCGCTCGGTAATTTGGAGAAGATTGGCCGCACATCAAAATTCATCGACATTCTTGATCCTGCGGAAGCCCCGGCCAAAGGTAAGGGCCTGTACTTCATGGACACGTCTTCTGCCGCTGCAGAATGCGTAACATTGATGGCCGCTGCCGGATACGTGGCTCATACGTTCCCGACAGGTCAGGGCAACGTCGTTGGCAATGCGATTGTGCCCGTTATCAAAATCACCGCCAATCCACGTACAGTGCGCACAATGTCTGAGCACGTTGATGTGGATGTCAGTGGTATTTTGCGTCGAGAGATGACCATCGATCAAGCCGGTGATGCGTTGATTGAAATGATCAGACGTACCGCAAATGGTCGGTTTACTGCAGCGGAAGCGCTAGGGCATCGGGAATTTGTTATGACCAAGCTATATCGCAGCGCATAGATCGGAGACTGTTTATGGCTGACATAGTTGTCAGCGAGTTTATGGATGAGGCCGCCCTAGAGGTGGCCCGCCATGAATTCGACGTGCTTTATGCGCCTGCGCTGGCTGACGACCCTGACGCACTTCTTGAAGCGGTCCGAGGTGCAAAAGCGCTTATTGTCAGAAACCGTACGCAGGTGCGCGGTGCGTTGCTGGAGGCCGGTACAGAGCTGAAGGTTATCGGACGACTTGGCGTCGGTCTGGACAATATTGATGTTAAAGCGTGCGCCGTACGTGGCATCGAGGTCTGTCCGGCTACAGGTGCGAACGACTTATCTGTCGCCGAATATGTCATAACAAACGCCCTCATCTTACTACGCACAGCCTTTCTATCCACTCCGGATGTGGTGTCAGGAAGTTGGCCACGTAGTAAATTGATGGGCCGCGAAATCAGCGGTAAAATGCTGGGTCTTGTTGGATTTGGCGCCATTGCCCGTGAAACGGCGAAACGTGCCGCAAGTCTTGGCATGACGATAATCGGTTATGACCCCTTTCTTGAGGCCGCATCCCCACTTTGGGATGGGGTTCGAAAAGTGGAACTGAATGAGCTATTGTCAGTTTCAGATGTCGTCAGCCTCCACGTTCCGTTGACAGACGCCACCTCTAATCTCATCAATGCTTCAGCTATAAAGGCGATGAAACCAGACGCAATTCTCATCAATGCTGCGCGCGGCGGTGTTGTGGATGAAGCGGCGCTGGCAAACGCAATGCGAGACGGACATCTTGGAGGCGCTGCGCTAGACGTCTTCGCAAGCGAGCCGGTTTCCGCTGAAGATGGCGGCCAGTTTGATGGCATTCCAAATATCATTCTCACGCCGCACATTGCTGGTGTTACCCAGGAAAGCAATGTACGAGTTTCGGAAGTGACTGTGGCAAACGTATTGTCGATACTCAACTCATAACAGCAGGAAACTCATGGAAGACCGCATTGTAAGCTTGGCAGAAGCACGTGCTTTTGCATCTGACACATTGTTCGGATTCAACACCTCTCGCGAGAACGCGGATATTGTTGCTGAAGCGTTGGTGGCTGCAGAGGCCGATGGCCTGAAAGGTCATGGCTTGTCACGGCTTCAAGGTTATGGTGCTCAAGCCAAAACTGGCAAAGCAGACGGTCACGCGGTTCCTGAAATTAGTAAACCCTCGCCGGGTGCAGTATTGGTCGATGGTAAATCCGGATTTGCATATCCGGCGTTGAATGTGGGTCTGAAGGAACTTGTTGGTGTGACTAAGGCTCAAGGCATCGCGATGCTTGGTGTCCATCATTCCAACCATTGCGGCGTTACGGGTCATCATGTGGAAAAGCTGGCTGATAAAGGCCTGGTGGCTCTGATGTTCGCAAATGCACCGGCCTCCATTGCGCCATGGGGTGGAAGTCGAGCGATTTATGGAACCAATCCAATCGCCTTTGCCAGTCCGCAAAAGGACCGAAATTCGTTGGTGGTCGATTTATCGGTTTCGCGTGTTGCTCGCGGGAACATAATGGCTGCCGCTCAGCGCGGCGATCCTATTCCGGAAGGTTGGGCGCTCGATCCTGAGGGCAATCCTACAACAGATGCAGAAGCCGGCCTCGCCGGAACAATGTTGCCCATGGGCGGTGCAAAAGGGACCGCACTTGCATTAATGGTTGAGATGCTCTCCGCCACACTTGTTGGGGCAAACCATTCTGCAAATACTACGAGTTTTTTTGATGGCGCGGGACCGCCTCCGGGAACCGGACAACTCATTTTGGCGATTAATCCAACCGTGTTTGGTGGCTCCTATACAGACCGACTAACAGAATTGGTGTTGTCGATCGAGGAACAAGATGGGACGCGACTGCCGGGAGACCGACGTTTGGCAAATCGTGGAAAAGCTGTTGCAGAAGGGGTAACCATTACCGCGGCGCTTCAAAAAGCAATTGCAGCGATCTAGCGAGACAACTGTTCATATTGGTTGGCGTGTCACCCAGATTTTTCTGAAAAGCGTTTGCGTGCTAGCTTTTGTAGGGCGGGGCGGATGATCAAAAATCCGTTATACATCATGTCCAAACACCAGAGAATTGGCTGTCGGTCCAGGAGATTTGCAATGCGGCCAAAGCGGGGATGAAGCTTCCAGATTGTAACAAATGCACCTGCCCCAGAAACCAGTTCACCCCACTCATTTCGGATGTGAAACCGTTTCATCGCGAGTTGGCGAGATAGTCCAGGCGCAACCTCTTGGTGTGCGGCATCGGCATCATCCACACTGGCAATATTTTGCCAATTAACAGTTTCCTCCTTGAACGAACGTTGCAGAAACCCAATCTCCCTTACACACAGCGGACAGGACCCATCGTAAAAGATGGAAATCTGCTCTTTGTCTTCTGACACTTCGGTTTGGTTCAAATCGTTCATCAACCTTATTTGGGAGTTTCGACGAAAATGTCGAGCCGTGTTTTGGTAATCGGAGCAGGAATGGCGGGGCTTTCTGCCGCCAAGGCCCTTCTGGCCGCTGGAGATCAACCTATTGTGGTGGATAAAAGCCGCGGAGTCGGCGGTCGCTTGGCGACCCGGCGCACGCCGTTTGGTGCGTTTAATCATGGTGCACCCACAGTGTCCGCGATTTCTGATCCCTTTAAATCATTCCTGACAGATGCTGACACTGCTCAATGGAATGGGTTCGGCGAAGCAGAAGGGGTGCCGACCATGAGCGCGTTGGCAAAACCATTGATGGGGCGAATACCGTTGCATTTTGAGTTTGGTGTCGCAAATTTAGAGGTGTCTGGGAATTTTGTTAAAGTCACATTCTCGGATGGAACAACTGACGGCTTCGATCAAGCAGTTCTGGCCTTACCTGTCCCACAGGCAATTCAAATCCTGAGCGCCGAAGGTGTTTTAGCGAGTTGGGCACATGCGTTGCTCGACGTAAAAATGGCACCGTGCTGGGCCGGATTACTGGCCTTTGATTCATCCCTGCCGGTGTTGTCTCTTCCTACCGGTGTTCACTTACAGAAAAATGGTACGGTTCAGTCGGGCACTCCATCTGAGCGCTGGGTTTTTCATGCTGACACGAATTGGTCGCAAGAAAATCTGGAACGGGATAAGGGCGAAATCCTTGCGGATTTGTCTCAGCTGTTTTTCGAAATGATGCAAATAGACTGGCGCGAACCTGTGTTTTCGCAAGCCCATAAATGGCGTTATGCGCGGGTACGCAGTTCTTTGAACTTGCCATTTCTACAATCTCCCGATGGTCGGATCAGTGTTGTTGGCGATGCGTTTGCCGGGTCCGGTGGTCTGTATCGTGATGCAGAAGCAGCCTTTCATTCCGGCCAGTCTGTGGCGCAAGTGCCCGCACGTATTTTTAATTGAGGTCATAATGGACACGTTAACTAGAATGCGCACCTTTATTGCCGTGGTGGATCACGATGGCTTTTCTGCCGCTGGTCGTTCACTGGGGCGCTCTAAGGCGCTGGTTTCCAAGTACGTCAGCGAGTTGGAAGATGAGTTGGGTGTACGTTTGTTGAACCGGACGACGCGTAAATTATCACTGACAGAAATTGGGCATTCTTATTTTCATGAAGCCCAGACCATTATCCATCAAGTGGATATGCTTCAGGAAACCGTTCAGGACAAAAGCGGGAAGCCACGAGGTCTTCTACGCGTGTCTGCACCAAGGTCTCTTGCCGATTCTTCGTTGATGGAAACGATTATGGGGTTTGCCGATAGCGAGCCTGACGTGTCCATGGAACTTGTGCTGGAAGACAGATTTGTTGATCTCATTCAGGAAGCATTTGATGTGGCAATCCGCATTACTGCACTTGAAGATTCCAGCCTGATTGCACGGCGTCTTGGTTCGTTTAAGATTGTCACTTGTGCGGCACCCGAGGTAATTGATGAACACGGCAAGGTATATGAACCTGGAGATTTGGTTGAGCGCCCATGCATCATCGACAGCAACTTGAAAACACGTCAGAACTGGACTTTTTTTGATCGCGGACGCCGGGTGACTGTTCCGGTTAAAGGACGTGTGGAAACCAACTCGCCACAGGCTGTTCGTCTTGGTGCTTTGCATGGATTGGGCTTTGCTCGCACACTACACATGCTTGTCGCTGAGGACATAAAGTCAGGAAGGCTTATTCAAGTTTTGGATGAATATGAGGCTGATGACATCGGAATTTTTGTCGTTTATGCCAATCGTCGTCATCTTTCTTCCAAAATTCGCGCGTTTGTAGACTATATGAGTGGAAACTACCCAAAAGACGAGGCCTGATTCGGTTTGACCTACAAAACACTCTGCAAAGTTTTTCTCACTTCTGCCATTGCTACACCGTTGCTATCAAATCCGGTTTCAGCACATCCCCATGTCTGGGTAGATACGAGAGCAGAGGTGGAGTTTGACAATCAGAAACGTGTGTCTGCGGTTAAGCATTCCTGGACATTTGATGAAGCCTTTTCGGTATACGTTATTCAAGGGCTGGACGAGAACGGAGATGGTATTTACACGCGAGAGGAACTGTCTTCTTTGGCACAGATCAATGTGGAAAGCTTGGCGGATTTCGCATTCTTCACTTTTATGGGTGTTGAAGAAGCCACGGTTGATTTCAATGATCCACGCGACTACTGGCTGAACTACGATGCCAAGAGAAGCCGTTTAACTTTGAATTTCACATTGCCGCTCAAGCAGCCTGCATTAGTTATTGGGGAGCTTGTGCTCGAAATCTACGATCCAGAGGCTTTTGTTGCTTTTTCTGTAAACGAAAACGATTCGATAAAACTGGCTTCAAGCGCCCCTTCCAATTGCGGGCTGAAAGTTAAACCGGCTGAAGAAATGGATGACGCTTTTGCTGCTGCGCTGGCTGAAATCCCTGCCGATCAACGGGAAGTGCCAGACGATTTCTTTTCTATTACTTCTCAACTTTCAAATTCTGCGATTATTCAGTGCACATAAAAAAATATCTGGTTGCCGTTGCGATAAGTGGATTGTTTGTTTTACCTGCCTTCGGTCAAAGTCCATTTGGTGTGGGTACGCCCGCGCCGACAGCCATTCCAACTGACGGCATTTTTGCAGACTTCTTTCGTTGGGTCATCGCACAACAAAGCGCTTTCTACCAGCAGCTGACGGGATCTGTGCGTGAGATGAAGGAAACTGGCAGCGCATTCTGGACATTAATAAGTCTGAGCTTTCTGTATGGCGTTTTTCATGCGGCTGGCCCAGGTCATGGCAAAGTGGTGATGTCTTCATATGTGTTAGCAAACCACGAAACAGCCCGACGCGGTGCTCTTTTGTGCCTATTGTCATCACTGCTTCAGGCAATGGTTGCAATTGTGCTGATTGGCATCTTGGCAATTGTTTTCAACGCTACAAGTCTGGTTATTTCAGAGACTACCAAACTGCTGGAAACAGCAAGCTATGCTCTCATTGTGGTGCTTGGTGTATTGCTCACTATACGTGCGGCACGGGCACTGATGCCTGCGAAGTCTTTGCATCATCATCATAGCCATGAACATCACGGGCATAGTCACTCAGATGATCACCACCACCACCACGATCATCACGATGAATGCGGTTGCGGACATGCTCACGCGCCAAGTCCAGAGATGGTGAACAAAGCCGCAGGCGGGGTGAAAGCCGCCTTTGCAGCCATTTTGTCCGTTGGACTTCGTCCCTGCACGGGCGCGCTGATCGTGCTGGTATTCGCTCTGGCGCAAGGCCTGTTCTGGGCAGGCGTGTTATCTGCGCTTGCAATGGGCGTTGGCACGGCGATTACAGTGACGACACTGATGTTCTTCGCAGTAGGCACACGCCAAGCTACGCTCTCATTTGCTGGCAGCAATGTAAGGCTGGCTGGTTGGATGCTGAATTTAGTTCAACTGCTTGGCGCAGTAGCCGTTCTGGTGTTGGGGCTGATTTTGCTCACTGCTTCTTTACAGATCTTTTAGTCACTGGCTGTTTGAAGGCCTGCAGATTTACAACTCTTTGCGGAGCACTTTCCCAAAGTGTTCAAATAACTTACGAGAAACTGTTTCGCTGCTTGCCCAGTATTCAGGGTGCCATTGCACAGCCAAGGTAAAGGCTGTGGCGTGCGGAATAGACACAGCTTCAATGGTCCCGTCGTCGGCCGTTGCTTCAATGGTAAGGCCATCCGCAAGCCTGTCGATTGCCTGTCTGTGAAGCGAGTTGACCGGCACAGGAGCCCCGCCAATAATGCGTGCCAAAACACCGTCGGGTGCAGGTGTAATTCTGTGGGCCAGCTTGAAACGCACATTTTGATCATCGTGAACAGGGGCACGATGGTCCATGATGGCGTGTTGTTCCTGGATCTCCGTGTTCAGCGATCCGCCAAGGGCAACATTCAGCTCCTGTTGTCCACGGCAAATGCCCAAAAGTGGCGTCCCATTTTCAATGGCCGCGCGAATAAGGGGCAAGGTAGTCTGATCTCGCGCGGTATCATATGGCTCATATTTTATATCGGGTATTTCACCAAAGGAGTGTGGATGCACATTGGTGCGCGAGCCTGTGAGCAACACACCGTCAGCTCTGGACAGCAATGACTGCATGTCTCCATCGTCGGCCAGATTTGGCACGATAACAGGTTGCGCGTTTGAGACATTGGCGAGCGCTTTGAGGTAGGTTTGTGGCGCTGCATGCCAGTTATATCGGTCCATCGTCTTGATGTCTGCTGTGACCAGAACCAGGGGCTTCATAACTCAATCCAAAAAAATACTGTTAACCGGCTGATTTTGTGGTTTTGACCGCAATTCGACCATATTTCAAGATCAATGGCTGCAGCGCAATCCTGCACGCTCTGCGTGCTTTATAATTCACTCCTGATCACAAAAAAAGAGACCATGTTACCTATTCAAATTCTTGAGCCGCAAGACATTGAGGCATCAACCGAAGGCTGTGTAAATGCACGCCGTGACTACATCCTTGGCCTTTGGGCTGGCAAGCAATTAGGCCTCAATGATGATGATCTGATGTCCTATGTGCGTGATGTAATAAGTGCCGATCATATGGCGCCTGGCGCCGACCCAATGATCAATAAAGTTGCAACTGATTTTTCCAGAAATGGCGTTGGTATGGGTTGCAACCAAATTTGGAATGTATTGCAGAATGCCGAACGTACAGCGCGCGCTGAAATGTTGGTCACAGACTAGAACAGCTGACAATAGTCAGGCCTGCACGGGATTTGCGTGCAGGCCTAACCGTGCTTCGCAGCGATTACTTCTATCTCCACAACAAACTCTTCCCTTGCAAAGCCAGATACAATCATAAGTGTTGAAGCGGGCGGCGGTGTGCTGACATATCGGTCGCGCGCTTTCATATATCCAGACAGATGCTCTCGCGCAGACACATATGCGTTGATGCGCACCAAGTTCGACAAATCCATATCTGCGCTTTTGAGTATTTCCTGAATATTTTCAAAGATCAGGTCTGTTTGCGCTTCTGCCCCTTCTGGAATCTGATCGTTTAGATTGATGCCAAGTTGGCCAGAGCAGACCAAAAGCCTTGCCCCCGGCGGCACTTCAATGCCGTGACAATAATTCGCAAAGGGCGCGCGAATGTTTGCAGGTGTGTGGTGGTGGAAGGTTTTGGCCATGGGTTTCTCATACTGTTCTGTCACTCACTTAATAAATGCACAATTGGGCCGCTTGGTCAGCAGCTTGTTCAGTTTCTGTAATTTTTTCCAATGCTGTGAACTTACGATCGCCGCACATTCATGTCTGAGTTGATCGTGATTACACTCTGCGGAAACTCAAGCTGTTCCTCAATCCGTGTGCTCTGCGTTGCAAGCTGATTGTCAAAAAAGTGTGTGAAGGCGCTTGATTTTTGTGTGCACTGCATCACACACTGCGTGCTGGCCCTCCCGAAAATGGCCAGAAATTTCCGTAATTACAAGGAATGTAGTGGTGTCCAATTCAATTAAATCCCTTGCGGCTTTCAGCGCGCTTGCTATCAGCGCGGCGTTTTCAACGACCGCATTTGCACAAGAACAAGTAACGTTTGGAACTAACTGGCTCGCGCAAGCAGAGCATGGTGGGTTCTATCAGTCCGTTGCAGATGGCACCTATGCCGCTTGCGGTCTGGACGTAACAATTGCGCCCGGCGGCCCGCAGGTAAATAACCGCGCTTTGATGCTGGCAAACAAAATTCAGTTCCACATGGGTGGTAATATGCTGCAGCCATTCTCTGCAGTGGAGCAGAATATCCCGGTTGTTGTTCTGGCTTCGATTTTCCAGAAAGAACCGCAAGTGATCATGAGTCATCCAGGTGAATTTGATACTTGGGAAAGCTTGAAGGACGCGACATTGCTGTTGGGCGAAAACGGTTTTCAGAGTTATTATAAGTGGATGATTGCTGAGTTCGGTTTTACTGCAGAACAGCGTCAACCTTACACGTTTAATTCTGCGCCATTCCTGGCAGATAAAAAATCTGCGCAGCAGGGTTACATTACCTCTGAGCCGTTCGCAATTGAGCGTGAAGGCGGTTTCAAACCGAATCTCTTCCTACTTGCAGATTATGGATTCGATACATATTCCACAACAATTGAAGCAATGCAGGCGACAATCGACAACAAACCTGAGGTGGTGAAGTGCTTTGTCGAGGGCTCAATTCTTGGTTGGGTGAACTATCTTTATGGTGACAATGCTGCCGCCAATGAGATGATCAAGAAAGACAATCCTGATATCACGGATGAGCAGATTGAGTTTTCTATAAACACCATGAAAGAGTTTGGCATCGTAGATAGTGGCGATTCCGAAACCATGGGCATTGGCGCCATGACAGATGAACGTCACAAAAGCTTTTATGACAAAATGGTTGCTTCGGGCGTTACACCAGCTGGCTTGGATTACAAAAAAACCTACATGCTGGACTTTGTAAACAAAGGCGTCGGTATCGAGTTGAAGAAAAAACTCACTGGCATGTAAGCCATACTAATAAGAAGCGCAGCTAGCTCGTTGCGCTTCTTCCCCCTGCTCTATTTGCCGTGTCGGCTTTAAAGGCGAATTCCGCGTGACCGAATCCTCTCTGATTTCACTAAATGGGATTACGAAATCCTTTTCCAATGGCACCGTTGCACTGCGAGACATGTCCTTGTCCGTTAATGCAGGGGAATTCGTGAGCCTACTTGGACCATCCGGCTGCGGTAAATCTACAGCGCTGCGTATTGTGGCGGGGTTGGCTCCGGCTACAAAAGGCACGGTTTCGTGGGGCGACACGAGCGGTGGAGTTGAAGATACATCACATGATGTGAGCTTTGTCTTTCAGGAACCCACGCTTATGCCTTGGGCGACCGTCTTTGGAAATGTCTATTTGCCGCTAAAGCTAAAGGGACAAAGCAAAGCGCAGGCCCGCGATGCGGTTATGGAAGCTTTGGCTCTTGTGGGATTAGACAGTTTTGAAAATTCGTATCCACGTGAATTATCCGGCGGTATGAAGATGCGTGTGTCGATTGCACGTGCGCTGGTCACACGCCCGAAGCTGCTGCTTATGGATGAGCCATTTGCGGCTCTGGATGAAATCACCCGCTTTAAGTTAAACAATGATCTTTTGGAATTGTGGGAACGTTTCAACTGGACCGTGGTGTTTGTAACCCACTCCGTGTTTGAATCTGTCTATCTCTCCAATCGGATTGTCGTAATGGCAGCGCGTCCCGGCCGGGTCGTGAACGATATGAAAATCGATGCGCCATATCCACGAGATGATGCGTTCCGCACAAGCGATCTTTATAGCCAACACTGCCGTTCTGTTTCCGATGCATTGCACAATGCCATGGACCCTTATCAACCGGGAGCGGTTGCATGAGCCAGACGAATGTCGAGACGACGGCAGTCGATGCCAAACTCATTGACCCCATTGAAGTTGCCCGTGCCCGCGCGGCACGGCGCGATCAGGTTCTGAAATGGGTCTTACCTGTCGTCATTTTTAGCATCGCAATTTTCATCTGGGATCGGCTGTGCGTCTGGAATGAAATTCCATCCTACATACTTCCACGGCCCGGCCTTGTCTGGGACACTTTGGTGAAAGACTGGGCTTTGTTGGCCACGTCATTATTGAATACCCTACAGATTACATTTTTGAGCCTGGCGCTGGCGATTGCTGGTGGTGTTGGCTTGGCAGTTCTATTTACGGTGTCGCGTCGCGTGGAAATGTCTCTGTTTCCATTTGCAATCATTCTTCAGGTCACACCAATTGTGGCCGTTTTTCCTTTGATAAATATTTATGTGGATGACCAGACAGCGAAGCTGCTTCTGTGTGCCTGGATTGTCGCGTTTTTTCCAATCCTGTCGAACACCACGCTGGGTCTTAACTCTGTCGACCACAACCTTCGGGATCTTTACCGGCTTTATGGTGCATCGCGTTGGCAAACGCTATGGCACCTACAATTGCCGGCCGCTATGCCTTACTTTCTGGGTGGACTGAAAATTGCTGGTGGATTGTCACTGATCGGCGCGGTCGTTGCCGAATTTGTAGCCGGCGCTTCCGGACAAAGTTCCGGTCTGGCATCGCGCATTATTGAAGCTGGTTATCGTCTTAATGCTCCGCGCTTATTCGCAGCCTTGTTGCTGATTTCGGTGACCGGCATTCTTATCTTTTTTGCAACATCACTTATCTCTCATCTAATCTTGCGCAAATGGCACGAAAGTGCACTCAAACGAGAGGTCTAAACTTGTGGGCAATCTACCTGGATTTCTGACAGTTCCTAAATTCGATCGTTATGCGTTAACCCGGGGGCGGGTTCCAAAATGCTTCGTTGAAAGCATCACCGGTATTGCTTTTCCGACACCAGGATTTCCGCCTGATGATGATTTGGTGTGCGCCGATTTCCTGATTGAAAGCGGATCTCTTATTGGCGTTGCTGCACCCGGTACATTCGATGGTGAAGTGGCGTTGCTCGACCTTGATGATGCCATGGTGCTGCCCGCATTTACCGAGCTGCACACACATTTGGATAAGGGACATATCTGGCCAAGGCAACCCAATCCCGATGGCTCATTTGATAGAGCGTTAGGTGGCGTGAGCAATGATCGGAGCGCAAATTGGTCTGCAAACGATGTGCGTACTCGGATGGAATTCGGATTAAAGTCTGCTTATGCACACGGTACAAAATCCATTCGCACACATATTGATTCAATCGCGCCTCAGCATGAGATTTCTTGGCCACTCTTTGCTGAAATGCGTCAAGAGTGGCGGGATCGTATTTCCCTTCAGGGTTCTTCATTGAATGGCATCGACGGTTTGGCCGACGACGAATATCGCGAACCTCTATTGAAAACCGTTCTACAGAACGGCGGCATCGCGGGTGCTGTCACCTATATGGTGCCAGAGTTACAGCCGACGCTGGAGAAGATGTTCCGCGAAGCGATGGACGCTGGAATTGATATTGATTTCCATGTGGATGAAACGCTTGATCCGGAGGCACGATCTCTTGCGATTATTGCGCAGACGGCAATTTCCCTTGGGTATGAAGGTAAAATCACTTGCGGGCATTGTTGCTCTTTGTCACGTCAATCGGTTGATGAGATAGACCGCACGCTTGATCAGGTTGCGAAGGCGAATATCACGGTGGTCAGCCTGCCCATGTGCAATATGTACTTGCAAGACCGAGTCTCTGCCGATGGGCCTGCGCATACGCCGCGTTACCGGGGTGTTACGCTCCTTCATGAGATGAAAGCGCGTGGTATTCCCGTCGCTGTATCATCCGACAACACCCGCGATCCGTTTTATGCATATGGCGATTTAGATGCGTTGGAAGTCTACCGTGAAGCCACGCGTATTGCGCATTTGGATCACCCTATTGGAGACTGGATAAGAACTATTACCGAAACACCAGCCGCTACTATGGGGCTGGAGGGTGGTTTTGTGGTTGGTGGGGCGGCTGATTTGATTTTGGTCAAAGCGCGCAGTTTCAACGAGCTGTTATCCCGTCCGCAAATGGACCGTGTGGTCATACGCAATGGCACTGCTATTGAACGCATATTGCCAGAGTATCGCTCTCTGGACGCCTTGTTTTAAACATCAGAGCCGCATTGAGGAAACTAAATGACTGACTATGCAGCGCTGAAGGCCGAACTGGCGCCGGTGAAACTTGAAGATAATGTTGCCATCGTAAAACAAAAAAGTCGCGACTTCTTTTGGTATTCTCCTGTGCTCAAAGCGCAATTGGAGGGCGTAACTGCAGATCTGATCGCATCACCTGTCAGCGAAGAAGAGGTGATCCATGTTCTAAAGACCTGTTTTGCCCATGATGTGCCGGTTACACCGCGCGGTACTGGTACTGGCAATTATGGTCAGGCTATGCCGCTATCTGGCGGCGTACTGCTGGATTTATCTCGCTTCAATAAAGTGAAAGATATCACGGTTGGTCGGTTTGTGGCAGAGCCAGGCGCAGTTATTGCCGAGATCGATAAGCAGGCCAGGGTAAGCGGGCAGGAAGTGCGCATGCACCCTTCCACCTACTCCACGGCATCTATTGGTGGGTTTATCGCTGGTGGATCTGGCGGAGTTGGGTCCATCAACTTTGGCGGTTTACGGGACCTTGGCAATGTCATTCGCTTGCGTGTGGTGACTATGGAGGCCGAGCCTCGTATTCTGGAGCTGTCTGGTGAAGATTTGCAGAAGGTCAGCCATGCATACGGAACCAATGGGATAATCACCGAAGTGGAAATGCCACTTGGCCCTGCCTACGACTGGGTGGATGTTCTGGTCGGCTTTGAGCCTGGAGCTGATGATGGTTTTTCCGGTTGGATGGATGCGGTTCGCTTTGGTAATGACCTTGGTTTGCAGGATGGAATTTTGACCAAGAACATTGCGCCGATACAGGCACCTATTCCTGAAACCTACTTTCTGCGGCACAAGAAATTTATCAAGGCTGGTCAATCGGTTTGCGTTTGTATGGTTGCACCCTTTGCCATGGATGCCTTCGCAACATTTGTAGGGCGCAGCTGCGGCGAAATTCTCTATCGCTCGGACACAGCGACACCAGAAGAAAAGAAAGGTCTTCCGCCTGCCTACGAGTTGGCGTGGAACCACACCACTCTTCGCGGTCTGCGCATTGATCCGGAAATCACTTATTTGCAGGTGCTGTATCCGTTTCCAAATCAGGTTGAGCGTGTGGAGGCTGTTTCAAAGCTCTTCCCTGGCGAGGTATTGGGACATTTGGAATATGTACGTTTTGATGGACACGTAACCTGTTTTGGATTGCCAATCGTGAAATACACCACAGAAGATCGCCTCAATGAAATTATCCACATTCATGAGGAAGAAGGTTGCCCGATTTTCAACCCGCATCGTTATACGCTGGAAGAGGGCGGCATGAAGCAAACCGATGCAGTGCAGTTGGACTTCAAACGAGAAGCTGATCCAAAGGGTTTGCTGAATCCTGGTAAAATGGTCGCGTGGGATAATCCTGACTTTGACTTTTCAAATCAGACCTATCTGTTTCCGGGCCTTGAGCGGTAGTGATAATGCGAGTTCTGGTTATTTATGCGCACCCTGTTGAAACCAGCTTTAACGCAGCGATGCACACATGTGTTTTGGAGACGCTTGAGAAAGCCGGTCATGAAATTGATGATTGTGATCTCTATGCGGAAGGTTTCGACGCGGTCCTGTCACGTGAAGAGCGGTTGAACTATCACGATCTTACAATCAATCAGCGCCCGGTATCATCTTATGTCGAGCGAGTCATGAAGGCAGATGCGGTGGTGTTGGTGCATCCCATTTGGAACTTTGGCTTACCAGCGATCTTAAAAGGGTTCATGGATCGCGTGTTCTTGCCCGGTGTGTCGTTTCATCTTGAAGACGGTAAATTGTCACCGGGTTTGACACATATCAAAAAAATGGCGTGTGTAGTCACCTATGGCGCAACGCGTTTTCGGGCGATGGTGCTGGGAGACCCGCCACGCAAGGTTGCGACACGCATGATGCGAGCGATGATTAAGCCTGGCGCCCCAGTTTGGTACTTGGCGCAATATGATATGAATAATGTGACCGCTGCCCAACTTGAATCCTATATACAAAAGGTCAGGGGCAAGTTGAGCAGGTTTTAGCAATCAAGTTAGTTGTTTGACTAAATTAATCCTTCGCCAACGAATGCCTTTTCGATGACGAATTGACCAGGTCGGCTGTTGGAGCCTTCTTCCAAACCTGCGCCGACACAGATTTCTTTGACATCGGCGTTGAGTGCCATAGATCCGCAAATCATTACACGGTCATCATTGTTCAGTGGCGGAATGTCGAGATGCTTGTAGAAATCCCCATTGCGGATCAGGTCTGTGATGCGGCCCTCGCGTTCAGACGGCTCTCTCGTGGTCGTCGCATAGTGGCGCAATTTTTCAGTGGCTTCCTCACCTACCAACGGATCAGCCGTGGTTCTTTTGATCAGCTCATGACCATAAGCCAATTCTGCTTTGGTGCGGCAGGTATGGGTCAGAATAATCTGGTCATAGGCGGCATAGGTATCCGGGTCGCGAATGACTGAAGCAAATGGAGCAATGCCCGTACCTGTAGAGACAAGGAACAGGCGCTTGCCTGGTAACAACGCATCCAGCACCAAAGTACCTGTCGGTTTCGGACGTACAATAACTTGGTCGCCGATTTCGATGTTTTGCAAACGAGAGGTCAGGGGGCCGTCAGGAACCTTGATTGAATAGAACTCCAGCTCTTCGTCCCAAACAGGCGCTGCGATGGAGTAGGCGCGCAGAATTGGTTTGCCATTATCGCCGGGTAATCCAATCATGACAAACTCACCTGACCGGAACCGCAAATTTGCTGGCCGGGTCACCCGGAATGAAAACAGTTGATCAGTCCAGTGACGCACTGATGTTACTGTTTCGCCATAGGGCAGTGCTTCGGCGTTTTTGGAGGGAGACAACACTTCAGACATCTGGTTTTCCTAACCTGCTAAGCCCAAACGAGCGCGATAGGTTTCGAGTTTTGGCATGCTGGCAAGCCACTGTTCTTCCGGCTGCCTTTTGGCCATTGTAGAGCTTATTTCAAGTTCGTTAAAGCCGGTGCGTAGTGCCATTGGGTATTGATCCGAAATCAAGTCTCCATGAGCACGCAAAGTTCCTGTAAAGCCAAGGCGTCGCAAACGTTGCCCCAAACTGAAACCGCGTCCGTCCGCACTGGATGGAAATGCGATGCGGATCAAATCAATCACTGCGAAAAACGGAACAAGAGCCTCTGGATCTTCGTCATTTTTCAAGTCAACGTAAAGGCCCCCGAGTGCCGCCAGAGACTGCAATTCTTCAACACCTAGAAAACGACAAGGCTTGATTGGGGAATCAGAGAATTTTCCATCGCGAACGATTACGCTGTGTATTGTCGTGTCTGTGCTCATGGTCTGGTCTCCGTCAAAGGCTTTGTGGCCGATAGTTTTCCGTTTTCAAAATGTATTCCGCATTCAGTCTTTTCCTGCCCGCGCCAGCGACCACTGCGAGGGTCGTCGCCATCTGAAACCGCTGTGGTGCAGGGTGAGCATCCAATGGAGCGGAAACCGCGATAGAATAAGGGATTGCGCGGCAATTCATGGCGTTCGAAATAGGCTTTGATATCCCCTGCTTTCCAATCTGCCAGCGGGTTAAACTTGTGACGTCCTTCGCTGTCCATCTCCTGCACCGATAGTTGAGCACGGGCCTCACCATGGAAACGCTTTCTGCCACTGGCCCATGCATTATATTCGCACAGGGCGCTTTCAAGTGGTTTGATCTTGCGCAAATCGCAGCAAGAATCTGGATCATTCAAATGAAGGCTGCCAAAGGGGTCTTTTTCGCGTGCCTCATATAGGTCTGGTAAAACGCGCAGAACATTGCTGAGGCCAAGTGTCTCAGCAAGTTCCAATTGATAAGTCAAAGTTTCCTCAAACAGCATCAATGTGTCGATGAAAAGCACCGGCGCATCGGGGTTCACTCGCGACAGTAGATGCAGCAAAACGGCAGATTCTGCTCCGAACGAAGAAACTAGTGCCGCTTTACCATACGCTTTGTCGTCAAAGATCTTACCCAGAAGTGCAAGCGCTTCTTGTTCCAACTGGTCAAAGTTAGGAGAAGGTACAAGCGCTTTTTTGTTTTTTTCAGGCAGCACGTGCATCATCGTCCTCCGGATAAAGCGCAGCTAGGAAAGGTGCGGAGCCAACGCGCTTATATGTGTCTATGAAAGGTTCGTTTTCTTCGTCACGCACGTCCAGATAAGCGTTGATGAGACGGTCGATTGCGCCCATCAATTCGTCTGCTGAAAATCCTGGTCCTGCACGTTCACCAACAGACATGTTTTCTCGGCCATCACCACCAAGCGTGATTTGGTAGAGCTCTTCACCTTTGCGCTCTAGACCCAAAATGCCGATATGGCCGACATGGTGGTGACCACAGGCGTTGATACAGCCAGAAATCTTGATTTTCATATGGCCAATTTCACGTTCAAGACCGCGCTCTTCAAAATGCGTCGCGATCTCTTGTGCAATCGGAATGGATCGAGCAGTTGCCAGCGCGCAATAATCCATACCCGGGCAGGCAATAATATCTGAAATCAGCCCGATATTTGCGGTAGCGAGGCCGAATTCTAGCAGTTTTTTGTAAACCAGTGGAATGTCACTCTGCCGGACATGAGGAAGAATGATGTTCTGCTCGTGGCTGACACGCAGCTCATCATGCCCATATGTTTCGGCTAGGTCCGCGATGACACGCATCTGTTCGGCTGTCGCATCACCCGGCGCTCCGCCAACAGGTTTCAGGGAGATGCTTACAATGCCATAGGCCGGGTTCTTGTGCGCGGCAACATTGGTTTCAACAAATGCCCGGAACGCAGGATTTGCTGCCTGTGCATCTTCGAATGCCAGTGAACGCGTGTTATTGAACAGGGGCGGTGCGAAGGACGCTTCAATGTCAGCCACCACAGAGGCTGGTGGGTTTACAAATGTCTGTTTAATAGCCGCAAAAGCTTCTTCGATATCTGCTTTCAGAGGCTCAAGGCCTGTTTCGTGCACCAGAATCTTGATGCGGGCTTTATATTTATTGTCACGGCGACCATGCAGATTGTAGACCTGTAAAATAGCTTCCAGATAAGGCAAGAGATCTTCCTTCGGCAGGAAATCTCGAACGGTCTTGCCAACCATAGGTGTGCGGCCAAGCCCGCCTCCTACCATGACTTCATAGCCGGGCTCGCCGGCTTCATTGCGCACCATACGTAGACCGATATCATGCGCGCGGGTCACCGCACGGTCATTTGGCGCACCTGTGATAGCAATTTTGAATTTACGCGGTAGGTACTGAAATTCCGGATGATCAGTAGACCATTGACGCAATAATTCGGCAGTTGGGCGCGGGTCTTCAATTTCATCAGCCGCTGCGCCAGCGAAATGATCCGCTGTCACATTGCGAATGCAGTTGCCAGATGTTTGTATGGCGTGCATTTCTACTTCCGCCAATGCCTCCAGAATATCTGGAATATCTGACAGTTTTGGCCAATTGTATTGGATATTCTGACGCGTTGTGAAGTGACCGTAACCTTTGTCCCAACGCTCGGCGATATACGCCAACTGACGCATTTGAGCGCTGTTCAACGTGCCATAAGGAACTGCAACCCTAAGCATGTAGGCGTGAAGCTGAAGGTAAAGGCCGTTACGCAAACGCAGCGGCTTGAATTCATCTTCGGTCAGCGAACCGTCAATGCGTCTCGCCACCTGTCCGCGAAATTCTTCGGTGCGGCGCTTAACAAATGCGCTATCGAAATCATTGTAATGGTACATGACCTACACTCCACCCAGTTGAGCGCTTTGTGGCGCAAGGTAGTCAATGCTTGGCCCGTGCAGACGAAATTTTTCTCTGAAATGCGTGGGTCGTGGCAGCTCATCTTCGCCAAATGCAACATCAATGAGATATGCTCCAACGATTAAATCCTGTCGCTCTTCGCCTTGGGTTAGTAGTGCATCTGCGGCTTCTTGGTCATGGGCGACGGCGGCTTCAGAAATTTTTCGCGACCACGTGTTTCGACTTGTCAGATAGACAACGTCACCTTCCATCAGGTCGTTTGCGGACACGATTTTTGGTGCAAAGGGTTTCGCCATCAGGCTGCTCCAACTTTTGTTTTTTGTTCTTGGGACGCAAGGGCCTGCCTTGCAGATTTGGGCGCCAAACCAAACATCACTACAGCAGGGCCGGGAAGGTCTGCCTCTTTTATGGCTTCTGGTAGATCTTTCAGCGTAGTTGGCAAATAGCTCTCATTCGTGCGGGACACATTGAAAGCGATGGTCACCGGTGTGTTTGCATCAGCGCCATGCATCATAAGACGACCTGTAATGAAACGGGCGGCGCGTTTGGCCATGTAAAATGCCGCTGTCGCGCCTGGTTTTGCCAAAGACTGCCAATCCTGTTCAGCAAAACCTTTCACATCATGACCAGTGACAATGCGTAGTTCAGAATTTCGACCACGTCGTGTCAGCGACACTCCCATATTTGCGGCCGCAGCAGATGCGGATGTGATGCCGGGTACAATATTCCAAGAGATACCGTAAGCATCCAGAGCTTCGGTCTCTTCATCCAAGCGTCCAAAGACCGCTGGATCACCAGATTTGAGGCGGACAACATGGTGACCTTTGGATGCGTGCTCGATGATGACATCATTAATCGCATTCTGGCTCATCCCTTTGCCAAATCCGGTTTTGCCGGTTTCAACAAGAATGGCTTCGCGCCGCGCCAATTCCAATATGTCCTTGGAAACCAGACGATCAAAAAGCACCACATCTGCTTCATGCAAAGTCCGGCGTGCCTTAAGTGTCAGCAATTCTGGATCGCCGGGGCCAGCGCCCACAAGGCTCACGCGACCCGCTTTCGGCTGTTCAGCTGCTATAGTTTCGTCAAACAAGGTTTCCAACCGCAGTGCTACCCCGAGCTTTCCGTCTTCATTAAGTGCTGCTTCCCCTTCGCCACCGTAAAACCGTGCCCAAAAATTGCGTCGTGCACGACCTGCAGGGAGCAGCTCGGCACGAGGGCGAAACGCCTGCGCAATGCGAGCTAAAATGCCGAGGCGTGCTGGCAGCATAGCTTCAATTTCGGCCTTTATCTTGCGGGCAAGAACAGGTGCAGCTCCTTCGGTCCCTATTGCAATCGTGACAGGATCTCGATCCACAAGGGCTGCAGTAATGAATTCACTGGCTTCCAGATTATCCACGACATTGACCAATGCGCCTTCGGCATGGCCAATAGTGGCAACACGCGCATCTTCTTCTTCATCATCATTGGCTGCGTAGAACAGAATAGCTCCTTCTACATCGCCTGCTTGCAGCGCGCGATCATGGAGTGTGATTTTATTCTGTTTGGCCAAGGCAATGACATCGGCTTCCGGATTTTCGCCGAAAACAAATATACTGGCTTCTGTTTTCATGAGAAGGCGCAGCTTTGCAAGCGCAGTTTCCTCGGCGCCTGATACTACGATGCGTCGCCCGCGAAGATTTAGAAAAACAGGGTAGTGGCGCATAGCACGACCTTTCCAGTGAATTTATCTGGTAAAAGTGGGCGATCCTGCGTCGGTTTCCGAGGAACTGATTTTCGTTTTTTCGTGAAAAGGAAACATATTCCTCCCCGGAATCGCAAAAAGGCAAAATATGACCGTGCTGTTTGGCTGGCCAGAATAGTATTGAACGTTCTGGGATTGATGGATCTGATGATATTTCAGTTATGACTTGCGGCTTTACCGAACATGCCCGGTCACACTATCATCAGCTGACTTTGAAGATGATTCTCTTATTCCTTCCAACGCCTAGGTCTGTTCATGAAGTTTGTGCTTTTAACACTGCTTGGCCTTAGTTGGGCTGTACGGATTGCTGCCTTCAAAATTGCTGCGGAACGCGGGGTGCCGCCAATCATAACAATTCAACTGGCTGTCGTTGGAATTGTTGCGGGCTTGGTGCTCATAAGCTTGTTGAGGCGAAAAATTCCACCGAGAACGCCGGTTGCGCTTAGGTTCTATGCGTTAAGTGGGTGCTTGGGGTTTGTGTTTCCATTTGCACTTGAGACATTTGTTGCCGGGCATATTCCGGCTTTCGTGTTCATTGTTATTATTTCCACTATGTCTATCTGGGTGTTGCTACTGACCTACATCCTCAAAGTTGAGCCTGGCTCTGTTCTCAAAACAGCGTCTATTTTTTTAGGCTTCGCCGGTGCGCTCTTAATTGCGTGGGACAATGCTACTGGCAGTGTTGATGCGGTGCCGATCAGTTGGATATTGCTCGCGTTTCTTGTTCCCATTTTATATACGATCAACACCGTTTTTGTGGCATCACGCTGGCCAGAGGGCATTGATGCTATTGAGGTGGCAACCGGACAAGCGATAGTTGTTGGGATTGCTGTGCTTATTGCCATGCCGTTTACCGGCTTGTTTGATAGTGCATGGTTACTAGAGCGAGCAACAGCGCCTGTGGTGGCGATTGTCGTATTGGAAACATTGGCTCTGCTGATCTATTTGCGCATTATCAAGGCATATGGAGCAACTTTTGTTTCTCTGGCCAACTATGTCTCAATGATGTTTGGTGCCATAATCGGCTATTTGCTGTTTTACGAAGCACCGGGTTACCTGACGCTAATCGCAAGTATTATGCTTGTGGTATCTTTACAGCTTATACGCATCGACGGTCGCCCCAAGGCAACCGTCGAAACCTGATTTGACTTAGATTTTTGAGCTAACTAGGTTTTTGCAAACGGCTCGATATCGCGATAACCGTTCGGTTCATTAAGGTCCGGCACGAAGTCGATCATGCGAACCACTTCGCGTTTTTTGTTGAGCTTTAGCTTCTTCCAAAAAAGTGCCAGCGCGGCTTTCGGATAAGGTGATACGCCATCAATCGCATTGGATGAAGGTGTGAAACCAAGACGGCGACGTAGAACACCATTGGCATAGTTGACCGCGTAGGATTTACGAATTTCGTCTGTGTAATGCTCGGTTGTCACAGAGATGTTCAGACAGTCCTCATTCACCACGCGGTGCGGTCCATTCAAGCCCCATGATACCATTTCGCCCGGCGCGAGGTCGTGTATTTCGGCGTGCTGATCAAACCAATCCTCGTAGGGCATTTCTTCTTCGGTTTCACCAAGGATCAGGCCCTCCAAACCTTGCTGGTTCAAGAATGGCTCTGTGTTGGGATATACATAAAGGCGTTTGCGCCCTTCGATCTGCCATAGCGCCTGGCCAGGCACATCAGAGTGGTAGAGCACTTGCATGTTCGGCGATGAAATCAAAATGCCCAGAGTTTGTTTGAATGTTTTCAGCCCAGGTACTTTGTCTTCAAAGTCGCTGAAAATACTTTGCAGTAGATCATCGTAACGTTTGTCGACACTCATCACGTTGCGCAGGTTCAACCATAGATGCCCTGTTTTTATGGCGTGAATAACTTCAGAACCGGAGACATCACCCAAGTGTCCTTCGCGCCAGTTTTTCTTTCTGGCATCGACGCCTAGCGTGTTGAGATTGTATAAATTGCGCGGGTAGCGATCGATTAGTTCGCTGAGCACTTTTTCTTTGAACAGGCCGCTTTCGGCGAGTCTGTGTTGCAGCTTCAACGTATGTTTGCCGAACAGGGAGCCGTAGTGGTTTTGCCATCCATCCACCACGCCTTTCGCGCCGGTTTCCAGATTCATGATACCAGTATCCATGACGTCTTGATCCTTATTTTGTCAGTTGCGCTGGGCGCAATCTCATTCTTAGATTTTTGATAAATGTGGCTTCAACGCGTTGCCAAACCTGTCATCAGACCTTTGCGGACCGATGGTGGCAGGCGACGAAAAACTTTTTTCAAGTTTGGCTTCAGTTGCTGTTCCCAAAGATTTGCGTAGGCCATACCCTTCAGGCTGGTTGCAGCACCGTAGCTGACCACTTCAGTACTGGAATTTGACCAGTCGCCCTGATAGGCCTCGTAGTTGCCCAGGAAATCGATATTTTTGATGCCATTCTCGATAGCCCATTTAAGGCTTTGTTCCATTTGAACTTTACCAAGGGAATAGCTGCGCATCTCCCAGTCAAATGCTCCCAGAAAACAATAGTAGCGTTTGTCCTGTAGAAACCCGATTTCAATGGCTACAGGCTTTCCATCGATTGTCATCACATAAGCGATGGCGCCATCCAATTGTTCCCGATCTCCGTCCAGATCAGCGAGAAACGGCATGGCGCGCACATCAGAAAAAGAAGCCATGTTGCGACCGTTTTCCTTGAGCCAGATCATCTTGTATTCAAGAGCTAACTTAACGGAATCTTTGTATTCCTGAGATCCACCAAAATGAACATGCAACTCAATGGCGCCAACTTCTTCTTCAATTTTGCGAAAGCGTCTGCGGCGGCCCCGACGCACCGTTTTCTTGAAACCTGCTTGGAATGTATCCCAATCATCAACCTCTTCCAGGTTCATAATCAGGGAGAGGTCTCCCTTTTCATTGGATACATTTTTCTGATCCAGAACAAGCGCGAGCTGGCTGCTCTTCAAAACTCGGTCCAGTACGATGGCATCTGCCCTCAGTTCTTTAGAAACATCCTGCCAGCATGTACGGGCCTCTTGGATAGACAACAGGTCTGTGTCGATCAAAATATTCGCGTACTGAGCAAGTGGCTCCCCTAGTGTGCGAATTGTTTTGATACCAAATGACTTCGTGATCCGGACGAGCGGAAAAATAGCGGCTATTTTGTCAGAGCGGCGAACAGTGAACAGACACAGTTCTGCGGTATCATCGCTGGTGTTCGAGTGTGTTATGAAAGACTTGATCCAGCGGTAGCACCAATCATAGCCCTGGAAGTAACTGAGACCGTCAGCAACTTTTGCTTCCAAAGCTCTCCAGTCAGTTTCGAGTGCTTCTATGCCTGCCAGATCTGTAACGATCTGAACCTGTACATCGCCTTGCTTGGCAATGGCCTCGTATATTGGCGTTTGAGCGCGAGAGGTAAACTCATCGCTTACTAAAATTCCCATAGTCAGTTGCCCAGTACTTTTCGAACGTGCCCCATTTTCCACCCGGCCAGGAGCAGATTTTATGGTCACAATTTACAGGCTGCGCATTACTCTGTGGTTAAATGTGCATTTCATCTTTATTCACTATAGGGGCTGCTAGCTTATTTTATCTTATTGAAAATATTCAATAAAATCAAAATAGATTCATGATTAGGTTACCATAAATCGGGTGTTCTAACCGAATTGGACTTCACCGATCAGATTTGGCTAACCAGCCTGAAGGTCTGGAGTTGAAACCACTTTTGCTCCCGACAGGCAGGAAGCGGACAGTCCAGAAGCACCTCCAATACGCGCAACTGCTATGGCACCGGCCTTATTGCCTGCGTCTAAACAGGTGACATGATCAGCCCCGCCTAACCAGGCGTCTAGAAAACCAGCGTTGAACGCGTCACCAGCGCCAGTGCTATCCAAGACTTCAACCTGTTGTGTTGAGCGTTTGCCGTTGAAGTCTCTTGAAAAGAGTTCTGCGCCGTTAGGCCCCAGTTTTATAACCGTGCAGGGTGCGGCATCGAATTGACATCCATTGCTCCGCAATTGCTCGGCTTCCGCTGAATTGGGCAGGAAAACATCAGTAGAACCAATCAATTGATCAAGGCCAGGGTGCTTGAATGCTTCATCATCCCACCCGCAATCCAGAGAAATAGACAAGCCTACATCACGCGCCAATGGCACCAATTCTGGATGTTCGATCAGTGTGGTCAACTCACCGATATGCAGATGCGTGAGGGTAGGTTGGGCAAAGCAATCATTGATATTTTCAGGCAGTGAAACGCCTGCGCGTTTTGTCAGGAAAGCGCGCTCCCCATCTTGCACCATTGCAACGGTGATTTGTGGCTGGCTGCGATCTGAAGACGGTATGCAAAACTGGTCGTTGATTTCCAGGAGATTAATTTCCGCGGCAACGACCGAACCAAATGGCTCAGCTGGAAGCATCGTGGCAAGTGATACATTGTTTCCAAATGCGGAGAGATAAGCTGCCGTTATAAAGCCACCACCGCCTGCATGAAGTTTCACACTGTCGGCGAATGTTTCCTGTCCAAGCGTTGGCATCGCTGCCATGCCTGTGAAAATCAAGTCGCAATACACCCGTCCAACACACAGGATGGTACCTGGCCTTGGGCCATCAATCATGCCAGTGCCTGCCCTGTTGATGCGTCAAACAGATGCATATTTTCTGGATCTACACTTAAATTAACAATTGCGCCAAGTGGAGGTGGCGTTCGTCCAGAAGCCTTTGCGATCAGCTCCTGATCGCCCACTGTGACATAGACTAGGGTTTCGGTGCCAAGAGGTTCCAGGACATTGACCTTACCTTCAAAGAGGCCTTTTTCTGGCGTTACCATTAGGTCATCGGGTCTTAAGCCCAACGTTACAGGCGCTTCTGTTGAGTTGGCTTTGCTGCCAAGTGGAACCTCGATGCCCTCAGCCAAGTGGATTTTTCCACCGGCAACCGTTCCGTTTATCATGTTCATGGAAGGTGCACCGATGAACTGGGCAACAAAAATATTTGCGGGTTTATGGAAGACTTCAAATGGAGTGCCGACCTGTTGAATGTGTCCGTCTTTCATGATGACAATGCGATCGGCCATGGTCATGGCTTCCACCTGGTCGTGTGTGACGAAAATGATTGTATTTCCGACGCGTTGATGGAGTTTTTTGATTTCCAGCCGCATTTGTTGCCGCAACTGCGCATCCAGATTTGACAGAGGTTCATCGAAAAGGAATACGGCAGGGTCGCGTACCATCGCTCGGCCAATGGCCACTCGTTGACGCTGGCCACCTGAGAGTTGGTTGGGACGTCGATCCAACAACTCTGTCATACTCAGGATTTCAGCAACCTCCTCAATGCGGGCGTCCTTTTCTGTCCGAGATGCTTTTGAAGTGCGCAGTCCAAAGCCGATGTTCTTGCGTACCGACATGTGGGGATAAATCGCATAGTTCTGGAATACCATGGCGATGTTTCGCTCTTTGGGTTCCATGTTGTTTACGACTTTGCCCCCAATGGAAATCTCACCGCCGGTTATTTCTTCGAGGCCGGCTATCATGCGCAAGGTTGTGGATTTTCCGCAGCCAGAAGGCCCCACCAGAACCACAAATTCACCGTCTGCGACATCCAGATTGATGCCGTGCAACACTTCTGTTTTGCCATATGTCTTGACGAGGTGGTTTATTGAAACGGTAGCCAAAGAGTTACTCCTGCATCAAGGCTTGAAACGCGGTGTTCAGCATGGTGTTTGCCTTGCTCTCCCGCATCAAGATGTCTGATTGTCTCGCAATTTGTTCGGATAGTTGAGTGTTGTAGAGGTCCAGCGATGCGTCCATTGCCTGCGGTGCTGGTCCGCCTATCCGATCCCGTACTTTGATGAAGGTTTTGGCACTCACCGCATGTACGAAGCTTTTTTCAGATAATCTTGTGTCTTTTTCTGCGTAGGCGCGGAAAGCCCTAGAGAAGGCAGGGAAACCATCTCCAAGGGGCTTTCCGGCCTCAATTACCGCGCGGGAGGTTATCGCGGCAATCTCATGGGCCTGACGAAAGGACAAGCCTTCATCACGGACCAATGTGTCGGCGAGTTCAGTGATCGTTATACAGGCAGCATCCACGTTGGCCTGTACCTTGTCGTCTCTAATAGAGCACTCGGTGATGAGCGCTGACAGCAGATCAAGTACCCGACCGCCGCTGTCAAATGTGGCGTAACCAGCTTGCTGAACTTCGCCCTCGCTGTCATTCATGTCAGTAAAGGGCGTGTTGTGCATAGTATTGACCATGGTATCGCAGCGCCCACATGTGACTGATGCAAGATGCCGCAAATGTTCAATCGGCACCGGATTTCGTTTTTGCGGCATGATCGAACTGATCTGTACCAATGAATTCGGCACGTAAAGCTGCCCTACTTCAAATGCTGTCCAAAACTGGAAGTCTTGAATGAGGCGCCCAAGATGCAAAAAAACAAGCTTGATGGATGAGTAGAGGCCCGTGATGTAGTCAACTGAAGCAATGCAGCCATAGGAATTGCGCAGCGGTTCCGCAAAGCCAAGCAACTGAGCCATGCGCTCCCGGTTGATGGGAAATCCTGACGTGGTTATTGCGGCGGCACCCATGGGGCAATGGTCCAGAGCGTCACGCGCTGTTTGAAGTCTTTCAAGATCGCGCAACAAAACTTCAAGTGTGGCAGTAAGGTAGTGGCCGAACGTGGAGGGTTGAGCAGGTTGCCCATGGGTATAAGCTACAATTATCGTGTCGCGCTCTGCTGTCGCTTTTTTCAGCATTGCTGACGCAAGCCCATGGCCTTGCGTCAACAGCCGATCTACGCGTTCTTTTAAAGCGAGCTTAAAGACAGTGTGATCCATGTCATTTCGCGATCGTGCCGTGTGAAGCATGCCCGCAACATCGGCTCCAAGACGTCTCTTGAGTTCAGCTTCCACGAGGAAGAAGTAGTCTTCGTGCTCGCCGGTATAGGCAAGGTTTGGAACGTCGACCGTTTGGTCAATGTCTGTCAACGCTTCTGCAATTTGTCCAGCAACCGCGCTTTTCAGGATGCCTGTTTCTTCGAGCATGACGAGATGGGCGCGATTAATCGTCCGCACCGCATCTACGAAATGTGCTTTCGCGCCTTCAAAAAGCGGAGCCAACACTGTGTCCTTGTAGGTCGGATGCGGGAATGTTGATTGGTCCATCATCCTTTTAGGCCCGCCATAACCACGCCTCGTATGATGAACCGCTGGAATATCAAGAACACTACCAATGTTGGTAGTGTGGAAAGGGCAGCGCCCGTCATAATCAATTCCCATTCCACCTGCTGTTCAACGCTGAACGTTGTGAGGCCCACGGGCAGTGTATAAATCTCCTGACTATTGGTCACGATGAGCGGCCAGATGAAAGCAGTCCAATTGCCAAGGAACACAAAGATAGCCAGAGCTGCCAAAGCCGGTTTGACCAATGGCATCGCAACAGTCCACCAGATTTGAAATTCGTTCAGGCCATCAATTCGTGCAGCCTCAAGGAAATCATCTGGCACGGTTTCAAAGAACTGTTTCATCAGGAAAACACCAAAGGCTGTCATCATGCCGGGGAACATGATGCCCCAATAGGTATCCAGCCAGCCAAGCTTGGTGCTCATGAGATACCAAGGAATGACCAGCATTTCAGTTGGAATCATGAGCGTTGACAAGATGGCGATGAAAACAATGTAACGGCCAGGGAAGCGGAATTTGCAAAGGGCGTAACCAACCAGGCTGTCGAAAAATACGTTCGAAATAGTGGTCAGTGTTGCGATGATTAAAGAATTGTTGAACCAACGGAAGAACCGGCCATCTTCCAGAACCAACTGATAATTCTCAAGCGTCGGTTCTTCCGGAATGAGGTTGAGATTGTAAACCTCAAAGGGAAACTTGAAGGAGGTGGACAGCATGTAAATGATGGGCGTGATCATCAAAATACCGCCGCCAAATAAAAGCAACCAGCGAATGAATTGTGCATAGTTTCTGGGCGGCTTTATACTTGTGCTGGAACTGCCCTTCAACAGCGTTTCTGACGATGCTTTGACTGAGAGGTCTGTCGTGCTCATGTCAACGATCCCTCAAAATGCGCAGTTGCAAAAGGCTAACCACAAGCAATACCAGGAATAAAACGACCGTTTGTGCGGCCGCATAGCCCATATCAAAGCCATTGAATGCGGTGTCGTAGATCATCAAAACTAACGGCTTTGTGGAATTGAGCGGACCGCCAGGATTGTTCGTGGTCATGTTGAAGACCTGATCGAAAATCCTGAGGAAACCGATCGAAGAGAACACGACAAGAAAGACGATGGTTGGTTTCAGGAGGGGCAACGTTATTTCCCATAAGGTCGCCATAGGCGAAACGCCATCAATACGGGCAGCTTCGTAATAGGTTTGCGGAATTGCACGCAGGCCTGCCATGAAAATGATGATCTGGAATCCAAGCCCCGCCCAGATGGCGGGCGCGAGGATTGCAGGTAAGGCATTTGTGGTTGAGTTTAAAAACTCAATTTGCGGGATGCCGACTGTCGCAAGTGCGTTGTTGAACACGCCAATTGGCACCGGCTGGTAAAACCAGCGCCAGACCCATGCCATGGCCACGGCACTAGTCATGAATGGCAGGAAATAGAGTGCGCGAATAGTACCGTGCATGAACCGGATTTTGTCGACCTGATAGGCAATGACAAATGCAATGATGAGGCTGAAGGGCGTTCCGATGATCAAATACAGAAATGTGTTCTTAAAGACCTTCCAAAATACAGGGTCGTTGATCAGCTTGACGTAGTTGTCGAGCCCAGCCCAAGTCCGTGTACCGAGTAGATTCCATTCCTGAAACGAGACCAAAATAGCATTGCCTGTCGGATAGAAGCGGACAACCACATAGAAAACAGTTGGCACGGCCAGAAAACACCACGCCCAAAATATCTGCTTCTGTGAAATGGAAAGGTTACGGTAGAACGTCACGCGGCGATCCCGGCTTGTCAGATTTGGCGTTGATTAGGTTGATAGTAGAATAATGCCCCGGAGACTCCATGTCTCCGGGGCTTGTTGTCAGTTGTAGTATTCGTCGAGAATTTTTTGCTCAGACGCTGCCGCCTCTGCAAGGCTGTCGGCCAGGGACTGGCCTTCCAGATCTGTCCGGCTGATCATGTCAACAAGGACCTGACGCTGGCCGCTTTCATTGGCAAAGATGGTCGTATTTGCATACTCGAGACCCTTGATGAAGGGACCAAACACCGGATCGGCAGCATTCTCTTCAGTCAATGCCGCAGATGGCTTGGCTGGTAACTCGCCTACCGTGTCGAGCCATATCTGCATGGCTTCATCGGATGTGATGTAAGCCATGAATTTGACGGCTGCATCATACTTTTCTTTGTCGGCTTTTGTTGTGATCGCGTTGACCCAATAGGATGAGTAATTTGCCTTTGTGCCATCTGGTCCCGCTGGTAACTCTGCAACGCCCCATTTAAGGCCACGTACTTTGTTCAGAGCGCCGATGCGGAAGGAGCCATCAATATGCATGCCTGCGCGGCCTGCCTTAAACGCTGCCTGGGCTTCATCCATAAAGCCAAGTTTGGTTACGCCATGCTTGTCTTCCAGATCAGTGTAGAACTGAAGCGCTGCGAGGCCTGCCTCGGTGTTGTAATTTACCTTTGTATAAGTGTCGGTGTATGGGTCGCCGCCAAACTGGCGCACCAGGCCTTCGCGGAACCAATGGTGATCTTGCCCGGTCATGCCTGTGGTAATACCGACAGTTGTAATATTTCCCGCGCCATCGCGTTCTGTGATTTTCTTTGCAGCATCGACAAATTCATCAAGTGTGGCCGGTGGGTTTTCAATGCCGGCTTTTTCAAATAGGCGTTCGTTATAAAACAGTGCTAGGGAGCGCACCGCTGTCGGCAGCGCCATGTAGTTGTCGCCGCGCTTCATGGCTTTCACCATCGGGAAGAACTCTTCCTCAATTTTGGCAGGCGGAAATTCCGCTGTTGGCAATGGTTGGATCAACTTGGCTTCAACATAATCATTGAGCCAGCCATAAAACAGTTGAACTACGTCAGGGCCTTCTCCTGCTGGGATCGCTGCAGCGACCTTGGTGCGATAGTCTGCATATGGGAAGTGGGTCATCTTGACGGTAATATCAGGATTGGCCTTTTCGAAATTTGCAATCAACGTGTCCATCGCGTTGACGCGTGCTTCAAAGAAGTACTGCCAATACTCAATTTCTACCGCCTGTGCGCTAAAGCTGCCAGTTGCTGTGAGCGCTGCCGTTGCCGCCCCTAAAATCCATTTACGAACTTGTTTCATCACTTAGCTCCGTGTTTTTTCAACCACCCCAAGGTCTTGTGACCCTTATTCCTTTGCGAAAGAGCGATTTTGGGGTCGCATCTCGCGCGCCTTTTCAGCATTAATTCAATCAAGTTGAATATTCAAGTGTTTTGACTTAATAGAACTTTATGAAACTCGACCGTAGCCGCCCCATTATTGGATCCAATGCCGAGCGTACCCGTCTGCATAACAGGCAGGTGGTATTGGGCTTTGTGCGAAGACACCAACCAGTTGGCCGGGCGGAGATTGCCAGATTGTCAGGATTATCTACGCAAGCTGTGAGTAACATTATTGCTGAACTTGTGGACGATGCTTTCATTCTTGAGGCGGGTCGACAAACCAAGGGTCGCGGTTTGCCAGCTGTACAGTATATACTAAATGGAAATGGCGGTTATGCGCTTGGCATTGAGGTCAGACCGAATGCGATGTTTTCAGCGCTGGTTAATCTCAATGGTGAAACATGTTTTACGGCGCGAACAGAATTAGCAGACAGCATGCCTGAAACAGTTGCAATGGCGGCATCAGATGTGATGCTTGAAGCTACCGGAGCATCTGGCATTGGCCGCAACCAGTTGCTGGGCATTGGCGTTGTCATGCCTGGACCCTTTGGGCAAATCGGATTGTCGGGGCCTGGACAATCTGAATTGGAGGGTTGGGACGATATTGATCCCGTTGCGTTTTTTGAAAGTACTTTGCGATGCAGTGTGCTTGTAGAAAACGATGCAACGGCTGCCGCCATTGCTGAGCGTATCAGCGGAGAAGCCAAAAGCCTCAAATCCTATTGTTATATCTATTTCGGCGCCGGCCTTGGTCTGGGCATAGTGGTAGATGGGCAGGTAATGCGCGGTGCTTTTGGTAACGCTGGAGAAATTGGACATGTCCTGGTCCAGTCTGGAGCGAGACAGTGTAGATTAGAGAGCTTTGCGAGCAGAATTGCCGTACGTAACCACATGGCACAATTCGGAATTGCAATTGGCAATGTGGACGATCTAAGCCAGCTTTATTCGCAAAATAACGTACATCTCAGCGCGTGGCTGTCTAGTGCCGCAGAGCCGCTGTCTCAAGCCGTTGGTTTAGTCGAAAATCTATTTGACCCGGAAACAATTATTCTGGGTGGTGCGATGCCTAATCAACTGCTTGATGACTTGATAGGAAGGCTCATATTGCCAGACGCGTCTGTAGCGCGCCGTCCGAACAGATCCTTGCCTCGTGTTATACGCGGTGCTTCGGGCCGGATGACGGCGGCACTTGGCGGCGCGGCATTGATCATACATGATGCTTTTTCGCCTCGAATTGTGGCAAGAGGCTAAATTACGGAGCATTCTGCGATGCCGATGACAGATCCCAATCGCATTTTCCAGCAAATGCAATCTTCCCGTATCGTCTCTATGTGGCGAGCGTTGCAACCGCTTCAAAGTGTCGTGTCGTTCATGAACACGGGCGCGCACCCGGATGATGAAACATCGTCCATGTTAGCGGCTCTCGGTTATCGGGATGGACTGACATTGTCTTACGCATGTGCTAACCGTGGCGAAGGCGGGCAGAACGATATTGGTACTGAAGCAACTTACGACTTGGGCGTTGTGCGGACTGCCGAAATGGAACGCGCGGCAGATGTATTAAATTTGCGCCTTTATTGGCTGTCAGAACATCCTGATGACTCCATATTTGATTTCGGATTTTCAAAGAGCGGTGTTGAAACACTTGAAAAGTGGGGGCATCCGCGCACGTTGAAACGTTTTGTAGAGATCGTGAGAACTGAAAAACCTGATATAATCTGCCCGACATTTTTGGATATACCAGGTCAGCATGGGCATCATCGGGCTATGACCCAAGCTGCTCATGAGGTTGTTATTGCCGCCGCGGATCCAGAATTTCCGGATGTTACCCTGCCAACTTGGCAGGTAAAGAAATTATATCTTCCAGCTTGGTCGGGTGCTGGAGATGCCTATGATGACGATGTTCCGCCACCCTCTGCCACATTGACCGTTAATGCTGATGGCAACGATCCTGTAACAGGTTGGAGCTGGGCTCAAATTGGCCAACAATCGCGCGCGTACCACAAAACTCAGGGGATGGGCAGATGGGTTCCATACGGGACACCGAATCAATGGCCGCTCCATCTTGCATGGACATTTGTCGACGGGCCTGATGAAACACTGGCCAGCGGACTGCCGGCCAACCTTCAGGAACTTATTGCATTTGCTGGTGCAGAGGAAATTGCACTGGAGCTGGAGCAGGCGCACGCCGCCTGTGTTGCGGCAATAGATGCCTTCCCAAATTTCCACGCGGTGCTGCAATCGGCTACCGCTGCGTTAAAGGCAATTAGAATTGCTTATCAGCACTGCCCTGAGGTCGCAAAACCGGAAGTGCTTCACAGGCTTCTTTTAAAGGAAGAACAGCTTTCCCATGTTATTCGGATTTCCGCGGATGTGGAATTAAAAGCAGTGCTCGAAAGTGATCAGTTGCGTCCGGGCGATACTGTCAGGATCGATTATCAGACAAAGGGTCAGGGAAACTTTGATACCGTTATCAAAGCTGAGGCGATATTGGCTGAAGGCTGGACATCCGACGACAATGTGATGTCTGTCTCCCAGCATGCTCATGTATCCGATCCGTATCCTGCACAGTACATCCCCGGCAATGCCACTGCACCCGCTGTTCGGTTGCTAGTGACCCACGAAGGCATTACGTCCCAGACAAATATGCCATTTGAGACGCCGCCCTTAGTGTGGCCGGAAAAGAGTGCAGAACTATCACCAGATACATTTGTGCTTAACACAGTTTCTGCCGGAAGAAGTGTGGCCGTTGCAGTCGGTAAGCCTTACCCAGCGAATGCTTCGACTGAACTGGACTTGCCGGATGGTTGGGCGGCAAGCCATACGGACAATGGTTTTCTAGTCGTTGCACCGGATGATGTGCAACCAGGCCTTTACAAAATTCCTTTGCTTATTGATGGCGAGCAGGCGTCTACGATTCACGATTTTGAGTATGATCACCTGCCACCACGCATCCGTGCAGTGCCCGCTCAGCTCAGTATCAGAGTGGTAGAAGCTGTTCTTCCAGATGTACGCGTTGGTTACATAGGAGGTGGCAATGATCGTGCTGGCCATTGGCTACGGGCTATGGGGTGTCTTGTTACAGATATCACCGATAGTGATCTGACAAACTCAGGTTTGGCAAAGCTTGATACTTTGGTGGTCGGCATCTTTGCGATGCGCACACGGCCAGCATTGCAATCCGCGATGCCTCATATCCATCGTTGGGTAGAGAATGGTGGGCATCTTGTTACATTGTATCACCGGCCTTGGGATGCATGGGATCCGGATAAAATACCGCCGCGAAAATTGGAAATTGGAAAACCATCCTTGCGTTGGCGGGTGACCGATGAAAACGCAAACGTATTGCATTTGCTGCCGGATCATCCGCTTTTGAATGTGCCTAATAAAATTTCAGCACAGGATTGGGAAAACTGGCACAAGGAACGCGGATTGTATTTCGCAAAGTCCTGGTCACCTGAATATAAGCCGTTGCTGTCGATGGCTGATCCCGATGAAGAGCCTCTTTTAGGATCCCTGCTGTCAGCGCGAATTGGCTATGGGCGCCATACGCATACATCGCTCATTCTACATCATCAGATGGAGAAATTGACGGCGGGTGCATTCCGAATTTTTGCGAATCTAATCGCTAAAACGTAGCGGCTGACTTTTAAGCGCCAAGCTAACGCAGGACTGTTTGAAACATGGCTGCCACACCACACGAAAACCTGCACGCCGGAGTGTGGTTGATTGCAGATATGAGCCTGAATATTTGGGCCATTTCAATCGTCAAATCTCTTGGTGGTGATTATCCTTCTTGGCAGATTGTGTTTTTACGCGCTGTGGTGGGCCTTTTGCTGTTGGCGCCATGGATGTGGCGGTCACGGCGTGATTTTCTTTTCATTGAAAATTGGACGCTCCAGTTGTTGAGAGTGGCACTATCCACCGTTACTTTGACTGCAAGTTTCTTTGCTGTTGCACGTTTACCGCTAGCCTTGTTTATGACCATGAATTTCACCCGGCCCCTGCTGCTTATTGTCATGGCGGCGATGCTGCTAGGCGAACGAATACCCATCATGCGTTGGATCGCTGGTGCCGTGGGTCTGGTCGGTGTGATTATTGCACTGAACCCGGACAATGTTTCGTGGTCCTGGGGATTACTTGCGGTAACGTTAACAGTCATTTCCGGTACAGCAGCCATCATCGTGACCCGCAAACTCAAAGGCACCCCAACCGTAGTTATGATGACCTTCTATACTGGTGGGCTGGCGCTCTTAACTGCCATTCCAGTCTATAGCGGTTGGGCTCCCATCGCGACTGATCATCTTCCTTTTTTACTATTGGTTGGTGTGTTCTCACAATGCGCTCAGTTTTGCTTTTTAAAGGCACATTGGCTTGGAGATGCCGGATTTTTGGGGCCTCTTGGCTATACCAGCCTGCTGATTTCTGGCGCAGTTGGTTTTTTTGTGTTTACCGAAGTGCCGACCCTCAACACCATATTAGGTGCTGGAATTATTGTCCTGGCGACATTGTTGATCTCGGTCAATTCAAAACACCGAGCTAAAGAAACGGGCTGAGACAACAATGAGAAAAACACAAAAGGCCAAGTCCATCTGGCGTTTGGTGAGGCCGTGAGCCAATTTCGCTCCCAACGGTGCAACATACATGCTGACGGGCATGATCAATGCAAATGCAATGAGATTGATATAGCCAAGTGAAAGTGGCGGTAGCGACGGGTTGCTCCATCCATTGATCACATAACTGATCGCGCCCGGGACTGCGATCAGCACGCCTAATCCAGCAGACGTTGCAACCGCCTGATGGATTGGTCGTCCATAGGCGGTCATGAAAACATTGTTCAGATTTCCACCGCCAATGCCCATGAATGTGGAGATGAATCCGATGAAAAAGCCAACACCACCTTTGACTGGTTGAGCCGGCAAATCTGAACCGAGGTTCCATGATTCACGGTTGAATAGCATCTTAATAGCGATCATCAGGGCAACTATTGCAAAGACAATTTTCAATGCCTCGCCTGAAGCAAACGCTACGATGAATGGCGCAACTATCACTCCGGTCGGCACCAGAAAAAGCCAGCTATGGAGCAGTGCCTATCAGGAGCGCCTTTCGCCTGATGAGCACGAAAGTAGCGGTTTGATGTTGGTATGATAATTGCGAGTGATGTGCCAACAGCGATATGCGCTTGTACGGCTGGATCAACACCTTGATAGTTCAAAAACTCAATGAGTATGGGCACGAGAACAGCGCCGCCTCCAATGCCAAAGAGCCCGGCAAGGATGCCTGTGACGCCACCTGCCAGTGCCATCGATAAGATCATGAGAATGAGATGCTTGTGTCAAAAGAAGATAGCAATACGCCCGATCCCATAAAGATTTTGGTTTGGGAATAGACTATTGCACCTTGAATTCAACGACTATCTCAATCGGCAAGCAATTCACTTCACATTGCTGAATTAATCACTTCGAGAATAGCTGTGCCAGCAATTGCTACCGGACCCATATTATCGATCTCAATAACATTTAGGTTTGATCCAAGCGGTAACTGAGCTTGAGCAATGCGCGTCTTGATATCGGTGTCGCTCTTTCGATCTCGCGCCCTTAGTCTTGCGGACAAAATCTCAGGGTCAACCCTAAGGCAAATCACCTGTAAGTTTTCAAAACTGGAATGCATATCATCAAGCGCGCGGCGAGAACCGTTGACGATGCCAACATGTCCTTTTTGCAAATGATCTTTGACATTTGTCGGAATCCCATACCGCAAATCATGTGCGCCCCAGGTAACAGCAAATGCGCCATTTCGTTCGGCCAAATCAAAGGCTTCAAGGCTCATTGTGTCGTGATCTTCGTGCCTTACGTCAGCAACACGCGTTATGACCCGTCGCACGAACAGCACGTTTTGATCGCCGTGAAGCTTATCCCGTAACCAATTGATGACTGTATCTTTACCCGAACCGCTTGGTCCGACGATGGCAAACAGGGTGCCGAAATCAGCGGGTTTGGTCATGTCACCCGCATTCCTTCACGCCAAACCGAACGAATGACGGGAACACCTTCTTCATGTCTCACCCGAACCAGGTCGGCACGAAGGCCATTTGCAATTCGACCACGATCATTCAAACCGACAGTTCTGGCAGGTGTGGATGTCACCATAGATATGGCTTCGGGGAGCGAGATTTCCTCGGTGTCCGCCAACACAAACGGTGCGTGCATTATACTGAAAGGCACATAATCTGAGGACAAGACATCCAAGACGCCAATCTTTGCTAAGTCTTTGGCCGCAATATTTCCCGAATGCGATTGGCCGCGTACAATGTTTGGTGCGCCCATCAACACGCTGAGACCTGCCTCATGAGAGGCTCTTGCAGCCTCAATGCTGGTCGGAAATTCTGCCATGTGCACACCAAAAGAGATGGACTCATCTACATGCGCAAGCGTTGCATCATCGTGGCTTGCCATGGCGATATTGCGAGCATTGCATGCCTTCGCCAGTTGTTCTCTGTGTGGGGCTGAATACTTATCAGATTGCGCTTTTCGTTCTCTGACGAAGATATCAAACTGTTCGTCGGTCAATCCGCGTTTCGTTTTGTAGTATAGTGTGTATTGATCCATTGTCTGGAATTGTCGTTGGCCTGGCGCGTGGTCCATGAGAGACACCAGCTTGACCTCTGGCACTGTGTCGAATTCTTCAAATTGCTTCACGACATTTGACGCTGAGACTTCGCATCGCAGATGGATGAAGTGCTCGGCCCGCAGGCGGTTTTCTCTGCCGGCCGCAGATAGAGCGTCTGCCATGTTTCGCATTTCACCATCTTGAAAATCATCACTTGAGCCAGTGCCCATCCGAAGGCAGTCAAAAACAGTGGTGATGCCGGAAGCCGCTATTTGCGCATCGTGCGACTGTATTGCAGCTTTCAGGTTCCACCGTACACCAGGACGCGGAGCGTAGTGTGTCTCCAGATGGTCTGTGTGCAATTCCACAATACCAGGCAATAGATAGTCACCCTCCATGTCGTCGCCATGCGCAGTTGGGCTTTGGCAGATATCTGCGATTTTTCCATCACGGATCAATACAGATCCCTCTAAAATTTCGTCTTCCAGAATAATTTTTGCGTTATGAAGAACTGTTTCCATGGACAAGGATTATGGCCTTTCTGCTTTTTGTGCTGATGAATGAGCAATGAATGGACCGCCGGCGTGTTTTTCAACGAACAGGGTTGGACCATTGCAGATAAGTGGAGACGTCAAATAATCTGCGAAAAACTCTTGCAGTACTCCTTCTATCACATTTGCTTCCTTGTCCGGGATTGGCCCGGTTAGCGTCATGTGGAAACGGAAATCGTCAAAAATGTAGGGGTAGCCCCAATCCTTCAGGTAATTACGCTGCCGTTCAGAGAGGCGTTCCGGGTTTCTGCGTTGGTAATCAATCTCGGTAAGAGGTGCGCGGAATGGCTCAAAGGCTTTCAGAACCTCGCCAGTGAATTGATTGAGCTTTGTTGTATCCCCATCGGGGATGAGTGCAAAAAACGGTCCCAACCGGCCTACTTTCAAAATTGGCATTGCAAACGGCATGTGTGATTTGGGAAATTGATCAACGGCAGATGCAAGTTCTGCCTCATCCTTGCCAGGGCTTAGGTAAAATGGTGCACGCAACGTGCCGTGAAAACCATACCGCCTGGGCGCTTCGGTCATTCGTGATATGTCATCTTTGGACAATGGTCCGGCAGTATTTTGAGGAATGGCCTCACCTGAAAAAGCATTCCGGCCAAGCCACGCACCTGCTGCCTTTGTAAGATCATGATCTTCAGGCGGCGTAAAATACAAGGCGTATCGCATGGGATGAGATGCTTTCAGAGTTGGTTCATGTGCGTATTTAAGACACAAATACAACAATTTCATTGCAGTTAGTCAGTATGGCAGACTTTGGCAGGACATTTGATGAAAGATTCAAATGAAAGCCCTAAAAATTGCAATGGATGGCATCTCGACTTTCGCAGCGAAAGAGGCCAGTTTCTGTCCAAGTGACTCGCAGCCCTCCACATTCACTCATTTCTTCAAAGGAAACCGCTATGACACCGGAAGTAAAAGTCCGTCTGGATGCCGCCAAAACAATCGCAGCAGATGCAGGCGAAATGGCCCTGGCGTTTTTCAAAGACATCAGCGCGTTGGTGATTGAACAAAAGGGCGTTCAAGATTTGGTTTCCAATGCAGATCGGGATGTTGAGACATTTGTACGCCAGCAGATTGCAAAGCACTTTCCTGATGATGGCATCGTTGGAGAAGAACATGACAATGTGGACGGATCATCCGGTTATACCTGGGTGATTGATCCGATTGATGGAACGGCAAACTTTGTCACTGGTATCCCGGAATGGTGCGTGATTATCGCATGCGTTCACAACAACGAAACAAAGGTCGGTGTCATTTTTGAACCGAGCTATGGTGAGTTGTTTTGGGGTGCAAAAGGCGAGGGGTCATACGTCAATGATCGGCCCATTAAAACCTCTGACACGAAAGGGTTTCACGATGGAAACACCGGTGTTGGTATGAACAGCCGAACACCAACGCATCAAGTTGTCAATTTTGTTGGCGATCTTGTGAGGCGTGGGGGGCTTTTCTACCGAAATGCCTCTGGTGGATTGATGTTAGCTTATGTCGCATCCGGTCGTCTAATTGGCTATTCAGAACCGCACATGAACGCCTGGGACTGTCTTGCTGGTCAGCTATTGGTTGCTGAATCCGGCGGGTGTATTGAGCATCAAAGTGCCGAGGAAATGTTGGCAAAAGGTGGTCGCGTCATCGCATCCGCACCCATCATTTTTGATGATTTGGTGGAAATGTCTAACAAAGCCTTCGTCAGCTAACTAAAAATATTTGCCGCATAAGTAATTGTTGTCCTTCTGGATTTCTTGACCTAACCTGTTTGATGAGACGTCAAGATCTCTGGGAGGAATTTATGATGAAAAAACTTGGCCTCGCATCCGCGGGGATATTTGCAGCGATGATGGCAAGCTCCGCCATGGCTGCCGACAAGCTGACTTATTATTGCAGTGCGCAGGAAGATTGGTGCCAGTTGATGGCCAATGGTTTTCAGGATGCCACAGGTATTAAAGTCAATATGACCCGCAAAAGCTCTGGTGAAACCTTCGCACAGATCAAGGCGGAAGCATCCAATCCAAAGGGTGATGTGTGGTGGGGTGGTACCGGTGATCCGCATCTTCAGGCTGCTGAAGAAGGCCTCACCGAGCCGTATGTCTCTCCGATGCGCAAAGAATTGCAAGATTGGGCGATTTCTCAAGCGACATCTGCTGGTGACAAGACCATTGGTATCTATTCCGGTGCTTTGGGATATGGCTACAACTCAGATCTTTTGGCAAAAAACAATCTGCCAGTGCCTGCCTGCTGGAAGGATTTGTTGAAGCCTGAGTATAAAGGCCATGTTCAAATGGCGAATCCTAATTCCTCAGGTACGGCCTACACTACACTTGCAACAATTGTGCAGCTGTTTGGTGAAGACGAAGGCTTTGAGTTCATGAAGGGCCTTCACAAAAACATCAACCAATACACAAAATCAGGCTCAGCTCCGATTAAAGCTGCGGCTCGCGGCGAGAACACAATTGGTATTGTGTTTATGCATGATGCTGTGAAGCAGGCCGCTGCCGGCTTCCCGATTACAGTCGTGGCACCATGTGAAGGTACCGGCTACGAAATTGGGTCCATGTCCATCGTCAAAGGTGCGCGCAATCTGGAAAGCGCTCAAAAATTCTACGATTGGGCTCTGTCTAAAGAAGCACAGGCTTTGGCTTTGCAGGTAAACGCGTTTCAAGTGCCATCCAATACTATGTCACCAACATCGGACAAGGCTCCGGATCTCGCATCCATCAAACTCATCGATTATGATTTTGCGAAATACGGATCCAGTGATGAGCGTAAGCGTCTTTTGAAAAAATGGGATGATGAGGTTTCCACACTCCCACAGTAAGCAAGACATATGCAATCCACCAAAAAAACGACCTTCCCGGTTCTGATCTTCTGGATCATTGTTGGGTGGGTCGGCTTTCTTATACTTCCTTGGTATGGGATCGAAGACTTCTGGACATTTGAATGGCTGATCGACGGATTTCCGTGGGATAGCGATTATGCGCCTGCGATCTTCTTGCTGGCCCAGGGCGAGAAGCTTTGGCTAGCGCCGCTGTTGCTTCCGCTCATAGGTTCACTTGTTGCCTACCGGATGGGGCGAACACACCCTTTTTACGCAAATACACTCATTCTGGTTGGCGCCTTTGGGTTTGCCTGGCTCATTGCGCAAGGTTTTGGTATAGGGCTGCGCGGCTGGAGTTATGATTGGCTTGAGGCTTTGTTTGGGCCACTCGATGATCGACAGTTTGGCATGGGCTATGGCGCCATGGTCCTGTCTGCATGTTTCCTATTTCTGTTGACACAGGGCATTGCTGCGCGCGGTGCCATAAATGGCGATGTATTCGTTGTGTCTTCCATCGGCTTCGTTGTTGCTGTTGTTGCCGTATTTGTGTTTTTCCCGATCGCGCGCATGTTGATTGCAGCTTTCATCACCGAAGAGGGCTCTTATTCAATATCGGTGTTTTTCTCAAAATTCCTCAGCAACCGACTTTGGGGGCTGGGGTGCCTTTCCGGTGGACGCTGTGGCGCCGCATGGAACTCTTTATTTCTGGCGGTCCTAGTTGGATTCCTGACAACTTTGTTGGGCTTGGTTTTCGCTTTGGTCGTGACACGTTCTGGATTCCGCTACAAAAAACTTCTGCGAGCGCTTACTGTTTTACCGATTATCACGCCACCTTTCGTGATTGGCTTGGCGCTTATCCTGTTGTTTGGCCTATCGGGGTCTGTGACCGTTTTCATATCAGATATATTTGGCGTTCAGCCCACGCGGTGGGTGTATGGGCTGCCAGGTGTTCTGATCGCACAGTTACTGGCGTTTACGCCGATCGCATTCCTTGTGTTGATCGGTGTTGTTGAGGGCGTCAGCCCCTCTATGGAAGAAGCAGCGCAGACCTTGCGCGCCAGCAAGTGGCAGGTGTTCAAAACTGTATCATTGCCGCTGATGCGGCCCGGACTTGCCAATGCATTTTTACTGGGCTTCATCGAAAGCATGGCTGACTTCGGTAATCCGCTCGTTTTGGGAGGCAATTTTGATGTACTTTCAACCGAGATATTCTTTGCCATTGTTGGAGCGCAATACGATCAAGGTAGAGCTGCCGTTTTAGCGATTGTACTTTTGGCATTTACCTTGTCCGCCTTCTATGCCCAGCGTTTTTGGCTTGGCAAGAAGTCCTACACCACGGTCTCTGGCAAAGGCGATTCTGGAATTCATCCACATATGCCAAGTGGACTGGCAATCCCAGTTTACATCTCCGCCGCTGTCTGGGCGCTGTTCACCATCGTGATATATGTCATGATCGTCTACGGCTCATTCGTTGAGTTGTGGGGTGTAAATGATACACTGACATTTAAGCACTATGTGACGGCCTTCTCCGTTCGTCTTGGCGAAGAAGGCATCCGTTGGACCGGATCAGCCTGGAATAGCTTCTGGACGACGGTGCAGATTTCAGCCCTTGCGGCGCCGTTGACGGCAGCTGTCGGGCTGATCACGGCCTACCTGCTGACGCGCCAGAACTTTGCCGGCAAGAACGCATTTGAGTTTGGTACAATGTTGAGCTTTGCCATTCCCGGAACAGTGATTGGTGTAAGTTATATTCTGGCGTTTAATGTGCCTCCGATTGAAATCACCGGAACAGGTGTGATTTTGATTGTTAGCTTTATCTTCCGAAATATGCCGGTGGGTGTCCGCGCTGGAATTGCGTCCATGAGTCAGCTCGACAAAAGCTTAGATGAGAGCTCGCTGACGCTGGGTGCAAATAGTGCGCAGACATTCAGACGCGTGATTTTACCGTTGCTGAAGCCCGCAATTTTGGCTGCTTTGGTCTACTCATTCGTGCGTGCCATGACGGCTATTTCCGCAGTAATATTCCTAGTGAGTGCAGAGTACGATATGGCAACCAGCTATATTATTGGCCGCGTTGAGAACAATGACTATGGTCTTGCAATCGCATATTCCACAACATTGATCTTTGTCATGTTGTTTGCAATTGCGGTGCTGCAACTGGCTGTCGGCAAAACAAATATTGGCCGTCGCACGAGCCATTCCAAATGAGGGGGCAATCATCATGACCATTGTTACCAGTAGCAAAGCGGCCTCCGTTTCATTCCGGAATGTCAAAAAGATGTATGGCAAAGATGTTTTGGCGGTGGATGACATCTCGCTGGAAATTGAACCCGGAAAATTGGTCACGCTTCTCGGGCCCTCAGGCTGCGGAAAGACCACCACGCTACGAATGATTGCTGGATTGGAGATGGCGACAGAAGGCCAAATTCTCATTGGTGATGTTGATGTAACCAAACTGCCCGCGACGGATCGCGACGTTTCAATGGTGTTTCAGTCCTATGCGCTGTTTCCACATATGAATGTGTTGGAAAACGTTTCCTATGGATTGAAGTTCTCCGGTTTCAATAAATCAGAAACCAAAGAACGTGCTCTTGCGGGTCTGGATTTGGTGGGTCTTGACGGATACGCAGATCGGTTGCCTTCTGAACTTTCTGGCGGACAGCAGCAACGTGTCGCTGTGGCGCGTGCGTTGGTGTTGGAGCCGCAAGTGCTTTTGTTTGATGAGCCGCTGTCCAATCTGGATGCTAAGTTGAGGCGTCAGGTACGTGAAGAGATCCGTGAAATTCAGCAGAACCTCGGCCTCACAGTTGTCTATGTGACCCATGATCAGGAAGAGGCGCTGGCCGTATCTGATCGTATTGTTGTTATGCGTAATGCGCAAATCGCACAGGAGGGCAGCCCGCGTGATCTCTATGAGTTACCGAACGATGCCTTTGTTGCGGATTTTATTGGGGAAGCAAATCTCATTCCCTGTACGGTCAATCGCGTTGAGCTGGATACAGCAACTGTGACCATAGACAATTATACTCACGATCTGCCATCGCGTGGTATGAATCCAGGCTCGGCAACTATGGCGGTGCGCCCCAGTCGGGTAGAGTTGAGCGGGAAAAAGTCTGAGAACAGCATTGAGGCAAAGGTAGCTAAAGCCACTTACGTTGGTAGCCATATGGAATATACAGTTGAGGCAAACTTTGGTACGTTGTTTGCTGTCTCGGGAGACGTAACCTCAACCTTTGCTGCGGGCGATGACGTTGCAGTTAACTTTGCTGAATCTGGACCTGTTCTCCTACCTCAAAATTGATTTCTATATGTTATTGTAATTGGGCGTTTTTTGAGACTTAGACACAAGGGGCAAAGGCAATTGGCCCTATAAACCGCAACCCAATCTATTTAATATCACATTAGAATTGTTAGCGGGTAGGTGAGGGCGCACTTTGCTAGCTAGGTCATCATGTCAGATGGCTTTATGTGCAAATCGATCCTTTCTGTTGATCGAATTCTGATGGTCAGTGCCGTAAATGAGTAGAATTTTGACTGCTGCGATAGAGATCATTGCAGGGTCATTGCGTCAACTTTTCAGACGTCCTGACTGGTTCGCCCGGGTCAATAAGCAATCGATGGCAGATGATGCATTTGCCGGTTTGACTGGCGCAACTATTGTGTTGCCCCAAGGCATAGCATTTGCTGCTATCGCCGGACTGCCGCCTGAATATGGCTTTTATACCGCAATGATAACTCCAATCGTGGCCGCGCTGTTTGGTTCTTCGTGGCATACGGTTTCCGGGCCAACAACGGCTATTTCGGCTTTGGTATTTGGAGCGCTTTCTGGCTTATATGCCCTTGGCAGTGCCGAATTTATTCAGGCTGCTATAACGCTTGCTCTGTTGGTTGGGATTTTTCAATGGGTGCTGGGTCTCGCGCGTCTGGGTGCGCTTGTGGATTTTGTATCGCACTCTGTTATGACCGGTTTCATAACCGGTGCAGCGCTTCTCATTGGGTTAACCCAGATAAAGCACGCTCTTGGCCTTGATCTTCCCAGACCGGAACATTTGCCTGAATTTGTCGGTGCTCTATGGGCAGAAATCGGAAACACAAATATCGACGCGTTGGCTATTGCTGGTTCGTCGTTGGTGGTGGGATATGGTGTTAAAAAGCTGCGCCCCACTTGGCCGAATTACCTTCTGGCACTGCTGGCTGGAACGCTGGTTTATTTTGCTTTGGGCGGTGCGAAACTGGATGTCGTTACGATCGGAACCATTCCATCGGTCGTGCCAATGTTTGCACTTCCTGAGCTTTCGTTCGGATCTTTGCGGGAGTTGGCGTCTCCTGCATTTGCTGTGGCAATGGTGGGTCTGTTGGAAGCCATGTCAATTTCCAAAGCGGTTGCCAGTAGATCGGGCCAGGACATTAACAGCAACCGTGAATTTGTTGGTCAGGGTGTCTCCAATGTCGTGGGCAGCTTTTTTCAATGCTATCCCGGTTCTGCCTCCTTTACCCGAAGTGGTGTCAACTACGAGGCTGGAGCAAAGACACCTCTTTCAGCAATATTCTCGGCGGTTTTCCTGTTGGTTATTTTGTTGTTCGTAGCGCCATATTTCGCCTATGTCCCTATTCCCGCTATGGCTGGTGTCATTATTTTGGTGGCTTGGAAGCTCATCGATTTTCGTGAGATCGTACATATCCTTGGCACTAGCAAAACAGAAAGCTGGATTGCCGGTGTAACCTTTATGTCTTCTCTAGCAATTGATTTGGAGTTTGCAATTTACGCGGGCGTATTGCTGTCTTTGGCCCTATTCCTCAACAAGACCTCTCGACCGTTCATTGGCGTAGGCGCGCCTGATCCATCCACCACTAACCGCACGTTTACAGAGGCCGCTGGAAACGACCTCAACGAATGCCCGCAATTGCTGATGGCGCGGTTGGATGGACCGTTATATTTCGGTTCCGTAGAGTTTATCCGCCGGCAGTTCCGTCGGTTCGAATTTGAACGTCCGCATCAGAAGAACATCCTGTTTATTGTGAAGGGCGTCGGTGAAATCGATTTACCCGGCGCTGAGTTGCTGATTGCAGAAGCAAAGCGCAGAGAGAAAATGGGTGGCTCCTTTCATCTGCAAACCAAAACACCGAAAACGATAAACAAACTTGGTCGCTTTCAGGTGATGAAGAGCCTGACAAAGAAGCACATTCATTTGAGTAAGGGTGACGCAATTGCGGAAATTGTGCCAGAGCTTGATCAAAGTATTTGCGCAACCTGTACCGCGCGCATTTTCAGAGAATGCCCGGCCGTTCCTTCCAAGGTTCAGGACACGGCAGCCGGGACTGTGAATTTTCCCGCAAAACGAAAAGATGCTGTTCTGATTTAAGTTGATACAACTTAGGTTTAAACGGCTGTTTCCAGCGCTTTCCCACATTGACAGTTTATATTGAGCAATCTAACCGCTGACTAGTTTTGGTGGTTTGTTGGGAATTTTATGCGCTTGTTTGGTCTTCTTATTGTCGCTGCTGCTTTGGTATGCCCATTGATTTGGTTTGTGCCGCTAACAGCTGAATATGACAGCTCTGCTCTCTTCAGCCAGTATCTTGGGTCTGCCGCGCTAATCGTAATGGGGATATCTCAGCTTTTGGCGACCCGGTTCAGATGGCTGGAAACAGTGTTTGGGGGACTTGACCGGATTTACATCATTCACAAATGGTTGGGTGTCGGTGCAATAGCGGCTGTGCTCCTACACGATACGATTGATGCAGATATTCGAGGGACAGGCCTGGAGACCTTTCTGTCTGATCTCGCAGAGTCCCTAGGTGAGTTCAGCCTCTATGCCTTGCTGATCTTGGTCGTTTTATCCATTGCGACCTTTGTGCCTTATCACCTTTGGAAGTTCACGCATAAATTCATGGGAGCGCTTTTCGCTCTTTCGGCGTTCCACTATGTCTTTATTCTCAAACCATTTGACGTGCTTGATCCACTGGGGTTTTACGTGCTTGGTTTCTGCATTCTGGGTATTGTGAGCTACCTGTACACTCTTTTGCCGCCAACATGGCTTGCCTCTAAATACCAATACATAGTGCGCTCTATTGAGCGCACGGGAGGCGCAACCAGCATTACGCTTGAGCCGGTTGAGAAAGAAATTCACCATCAAGCGGGTCAATTCGCCTTTATCAATTTTGACGTTCCTGAGTTGCGCGAGAGCCATCCTTTCACAATCAGTAATTTGCCGGATGGAAACAGAACTCTGCGCTTCACGATCAAAGTGCTTGGGGATTATACAGCGCGGATAGACAATTTGCTCCAAACGGGCGTTACAGCTTCCGTTTCCGGCCCCTTTGGGCATTTTTCACAGCGAGGCAAACCAGACGTGGAAATCTGGATTGCTGCGGGTATTGGTATTACGCCCTTCATTGCATGGGCGGGGAACGTCAAGTTTGAGAAGCCAACTCATCTATTCTTTTGTGTACGCGATAAGGCATCGGCACCGCATTTGGATGAGCTGATCGCATTGGCGCAAACTCAGCCTAATTTTCACTTGCATTTAATTGAATCTGCACTGCATGGACGTTTGGATGCCGCCTTTATTGCGAAGACAATAGACATGCCATTGAAGAACGCCAAAGTTTATTTCTGTGGTCCGACACCAATGCGAAACGCACTGCGAAAGGGCTTGAAAGAGCTCGGTCTGCGTACATCAAAATTTGTGTATGAGGAATTTGAGATTCGTTCCGGGCTGGGTCTGCGCAGATTGCTGATATGGATCTTGCGCCGGTTGGGCAGGAGTTCGCCCAAGCTTGACGCACTCCAAAGGGCGCTTTCATTTCAGTAGTCGCCATAAACTGTTTCATAAACCTTCGTTACATGCGCTGCTGATTAAGCTTTTTGTCAATGGTGCCACTGGTCTTTTGCATCCAGTTGTAGCGAGCCAGCCAATTGAGCTGGTTTGTTTATCAACTGACTTTAAAGGTAAAAAATGACACAGATTTTTGACATTAAAAGAGCAGCGTTCGCATCAGCTTTTGCAGGAGCCGTGTTGCTGGGGCCCGCAATTGCTGTGACGGCACCCGCCGTTGGTGATGTATTGGGAACCGATGAAGCGAGCATTCGCTCTGCCCTTGAAGCACAAGGCTATGTGGTTGATGAGTTTGAAATCGAAGATGGTGAGATTGAAGTCGAAGTGGCTATGAATGACATCGAGATGGAAATTGAAATCAATGCAGAAACCGGTGCCATTGTCGAAATTGAAACCGATGACAATGAAGACGACGACTAAGTAACAAAACGTCGCTGAGCTATGATCAATTGCTGTTGTGGTATTCTATAGCTCAGCGACACCCTGCCAGAAAGCCATGGAAGATTGGCAAGCGAATTGCTGGCAGCAAGTTGCACTACACGGGATTTTCCGCGATGAATGTTGTATGGACAATCGGCGACAACGGGTGGTGGTTAAAGTGAAATGGTTTCCACAATGCTAAAAGCAGGTGTCGGGAAAAATGTAGCGCTACCACTGTTGTTTCTGCTTCAGTTTTTTTGCGTCTTATATCTCATTGGAGATGCGATCGCCGATTTTAAAGGCGGTGATGAAGTTGAATCATCAGAGCGAAGCCACGCGCTGGAATACACGGTGGTTACTGCTTTGGTTTTCAGTTTGGTTTTTACCGGTCTGGAAATCAGAAAAATACTGCGTCGCAGTTCACGTGTGGAAGATCAACTCAAAGCGGCTTCTGGCGCATTTGCCGAAGTGCTGGACGAACATTTTACGACATGGAAGCTAACGCGGTCTGAGCGTGATGTCGCCATGCTTGCCATCAAAGGCTTGGGGATTGCTGAAATAGCTGAAATCCGAGCGACCAAGGACGGCACCATAAAAGCGCAATTGAATGCGATTTACAAAAAGGCGGATGTAAGTGGTCGCCCTCAGTTCATCAGCCTCTTTGTCGAAGAGTTGATGGGCGAAGCCTTGGGAAGCGGATCAAATCTCTGATAAGCGTAGGGTACTCAGGTGCTGCTGAGTTGATCTGTATTTGAAAGAGTATGTGTGCTTCCAAGTAAATTTCGATCTCTATCCTTGCTGCTGCTTGCTGAAATAGCGGCTATGTCACTTTGGTTCGTGTCATCGGCGATTTTGCCAGACATGATTTTGGAAGCAGACATATCCAGTGCACGACAAGCTGCCCTTTCAAGTGGCGTTCAGGCCGGATTTGTCGTGGGCGCGTTGTGTGTTTCGTTCTTTGGTTTTGCTGATCGCTATGATCCGCGGCGCGTGTTTGCGATCTGCGCCATTTTTGCAGGTCTGTTGAACGTCACACTGATATTCTTTGCTCCCGAGAGCATTGCTGCTATTTTTGCACGTTTTCTGACCGGTGCCTTGTTGGCAGGTGTTTATCCCGTGGGAATGAAAATTGCCGTGGGTTGGGGCAAAAAAGATCGTGGATTTCTCGTGGGCGCGCTTGTCGCGGCTCTCACATTGGGTTCAGCCTCGCCGCATTTATTGTCGCTGTTTGGCGGTGCAGAATGGCGTATCACGGTAGTTGGGACATCGTTTGCCGCTGCGATGGGTGGTGTGGTTTGCCTGTTCGTTGCGCTTGGTCCACATCATGCGATCGCACCGCGTTTTGATCCCAAAACTATTGCCGTTGCTTGGACCAACCGTCGTGTGCGTCTCGCATATGCTGGTTATTTGGGGCACATGTGGGAACTCTATGCCATGTGGGCCTGGATTGGGCTTGCAACTGCGACGTCCTACGCCGCAACAATGCCAATGGAGGAAGCCACTCGTCTCTCCACGATTACTGCTTTTTGTGCCATCGCGGCTGGTGCTGTCGCTTGTGTCTTTGCAGGCTATGCTGCCGATAGGATCGGCAAGGCAGAGGTTGCGGCCATTTCCATGATCTTAAGTGGCACCTCCGCATTGCTGGCTGCCATAACATTTGGTGGTCCAGCATGGATAACTCTTGTGATCGTTGTTATCTGGGGCATCACAGTAATCCCAGATTCCGCCCAATTTTCTGCCTTGGTTGCCGACCACTCCCTGCCAGAACAGGCCGGTAGTTTGATGACATTTCAAACGGCGCTTGGTTTCGCATTAACAATCGTAACTGTGCAATCAACGCCGATGCTGGCCAATCTGCTTGGGTGGCCAATTGTCTTGGCAGGAATGGCTTTGGGGCCACTGTTCGGGATCGTTGCTATGCTCAGGCTGCGGCGCATGTAAAACTCTCTAGGTTATGTCGCTAACCGTACCGACCTTGTTAATCAGATCAACACTGACCATGCGGCTCAGATTTACAATTGCGCCGGTCTTGATCGCAAAATCACCCGCGATCATCCCTGTAACTTGACTGCCTGATGGGGTGTTTCACACACTATCTATCAGACATTGACTTTCCCCAACCGCCACCGCCAGGTGTTAGCATTTCGAACAGGTCGTTGGCTTCGAGCTCTACCTCATCATTGCTGTTGAGGCGTTCTCGTGAGGCGTTTGTACGGACAGCCCAGTTCTCACCTGATGCGCCAGGATCGCCACCTTCACAACCAAAGGGTTGAGTAATGCGGTGTGACGTTAGAACTGTCACCGTTGTGGGTTCCAGAAAGCGCAGGCTGCGCCTGATGCCGTTGCCACCTTTCCATTGACCCGCTCCGCCAGAGCCTTCGCGTATCGCAAACTCCTCTACGCGAACAGGGAAGCGTTGTTCAAGCACTTCAGGGTCTGTCATGCGCGTGTTGGTCATATGGGATTGCACAGCGCTTGCGCCATCAAACCCCGGGCCCGCACCAGTGCCTCCACCAATAGTTTCGTAGTTCTGAAATTTATCCGTGCCCCAGACAAAGTTGTTCATGGTGGCCTGAGAGCACGCCAAAACGCCGAGCGCGCCGTAAAGGCAGTTTGCAATGGCTTGGCTGACTTCCGTATTGCCGGCAATCACCGCTGCCGGATAGACCGGATTGATCATGGATCCTTCCGGCGCAATGATCTTGAGCGGCTTCAAGCAACCTTCGTTAAGAGGAATGTCACTACCGACAAGCGTCCGGAACACGTAAAGAACCGCGGCGCCACAAATGGACAGTGGAGCGTTGTAATTGTGTTTGTCCTGCTTTGAAGTGCCTGTGAAATCCAGTGTGGCTTCCTTCAAGTCATGATCAACTGTGATCTTGACCTTAATCTGCGCGCCGCTGTCGATTGGATAGGTGAAGGTCCCGTCTTTCAAGCGGCCAATTACCTGACGGACGGAAGCTTCCGCGTTCGATTGCACGTGGTTCATATAGGCCAGCACAACGTCCAGACCGAAAGTCGCAATCATACGATGGACTTCGCGAATACCGGTTGCATTGGCGGCAATCTGAGCTTCCAGATCCGCCATATTGTGATCTACATTGCGGCACGGATAACGCCCGGAGGCAAGCAACGCACGTGTGGCTACCTCCTGTAATTCACCTTCTGCAACCAGCTTGAAATTGTCGATGAGCACGCCTTCTTCTTCAATGTGCTGGCTGTCAGGGGGCGCTGATCCTGGTGTCCTGCCACCAATATCTGCGTGGTGGCCACGCGACCCGACATAGAACAAGATGTCTTTCCCATCAGCGCTGAACACAGGCGTAATCACGGTTACATCCGGCAGATGGGTGCCCCCATTGAACGGCGCATTGAGCATAAAGCTGTCGCCCGGCTTCATGGTATCTGCATTCAGTTTCGCGATTGTTCGCACGCTGTCCGCCATGGACCCAAGATGCACTGGAACATGCGGCGCGTTCGCGACAAGATCGCCGTCGGCATCAAACAAGGCGCAGGAGAAATCCAACCGTTCCTTGATGTTGACGGAATAGGCCGTGTTGGCAAGCGTTGCGCCCATTTGCTCGGCAATGGACATGAAAAGGTTGTTGAATACTTCCAGCATTACTGGATCTGCGTCTGTGCCGATGGCAGCTTGCCGCGCTTGTGCTTCAAACCGTTCGAGCACCAGATTGTCGAACTTGTCCACATAGGCGCGCCAGCCCGGTTCTAATATGTTTGTGCCCGTACTTTCGGTTATGATCGCGGGGCCGGTCACAATCTGCCCAACGGAGAGTGTTTCTCGGCTGTAGAGAGATACCTGTGTCCACGCTCCATCCGCATACATGGGAACTTGCGTCAGTGCGCCTTGCTTTTCTGATGGTGTTGATTGCGTCTGGTCTGTCACAGATTCCGCACCACCAATCGCTTCGACACTGAGCATTTCGATATTCAGTTCCCGGCTAGGGGAGGCGAAGCCGAAGCGTGCGATGTGTGCTTTGTCAAAAGCCGCGCGCATCTCGGTTTCTGAACCAAATGCCACTTCCAATGACTGATGCGAACCTGCATAGCGCAGATATGCCCGGCTCAATGTGGATATTTTGTTTGTTGGAACGCCTTGGTTGGCAACTTCACTGCGGGCTTCATCTTCCAATGCAGACAGCGCTTGTTTCGCCTTGGCGAAAGCCCCCACTGGTTTTTCAAATTGTGTTTCGCGCAGTGCGCGAATTTCTGCCAAACCCATACCATAGGCAGACAGAACACCCGCAAATGGGTGTAGAAAAACGCGCGTCATGCCAAGGGCATCGGCTACCAGGCATGCATGTTGACCACCCGCCCCGCCAAAGCAATTCAGCGTGTATTGAGTTACATCATAGCCACGCTGCACGGAGATTTTCTTGATCGCATTTGCCATGTTCTCAACAGCAATACGCAAGAAGCCCTGTGCAGTTTCTTCCGGGGTGAGTGCGGGTAAAGCTGTCGCGCCTGATATCTCATTTGCCAGTTGTTTAAATTTTTCCTCGACAACTGCTTTGTCCAACGGTTCATCAGCATTTGGACCAAAGACAGACGGGAAATGGGCAGGGTTGAGTTTGCCCAGCATCACGTTGCAGTCGGTCACTGTCAAAGGGCCACCACGCCGATAGCAGGCAGGGCCGGGATTTGCGCCTGCGCTTTCCGGTCCAACCTGATAACGGCCATTGTTGAAGGTGAGGATGGAACCACCACCTGCCGCTACGGTATGAATATTCATCATTGGTGCACGCATGCGAACACCGGCCACCTCTGTTTCAAAGGAGCGTTCATATTCACCAGCATAGTGGCAGACATCGGTTGATGTGCCGCCCATATCAAAACCAATGAGCTTGTCGAAGCCTGCCTGTTCTGCTGTTTTTACCATGCCAACAACACCGCCGGCGGGTCCGGAAAGAATTGCATCTTTACCCTGGAAGAGACTGGCGTCGGTCAATCCACCATTGGACTGCATGAAGAATAAGCGCTCGCAGGACCCGCCATCCAAATCCAATGCATCGGCAACCTGATTGACGTAACGGCGCAGGATTGGAGAGAGATAGGCGTCGACCACCGTTGTATCGCCGCGACCGACAAGCTTAATGAGTTTTGACGTTTCGTGACTGGTAGAGATTTGCGTGAAACCAATTTCTTTTGCGAGCATGGCAACTTCGGCTTCGTGAGCCGGGTTCAAATAGGCGTGCATAAATGCAATGGCGACGCCGCGCAGCCCTTTGTCATAGGCTAATTGTAGTGATTTTCTGGCGCTGCCCGCATCCAACTTTTGAATGATGTTTCCGTTTGCATCCAGGCGTTCACTCACCTCAGCAACATCTGAGTAGAGCAGCTCTGGCAGGACAATGTTGAGATCAAACAGCTTTGGCCGTGTTTGGTAACCAATGCGCAACAGATCACCGAACCCTTTGGTAATCATCAAAAGTGTCGGATCACCTTTGCGTTCCAGCAGGGCATTTGTCGCAACAGTTGTGCCCATTTTTACCGCCGAAATACTGCCACGAGCTATCGCATTATCTGAACTGACACCCAACAATTCGCGAATGCCTTGAACTGCCGCGTCCTTGTATTGCTCCGGGTTTTCCGAGAGCAGTTTATGCGACACCAATGCACCATCAGGCCTTTGGCCGACGATATCGGTGAAGGTGCCACCACGGTCTACCCAAAATTGCCACATGAGACACATCTCCTTTGTGCGCTGGCTCTGAATGCATCAGCGCTTATTGTATTTGAAGTATTGAATTGCTGCAGATCAGTAAACCAGGGACGGCAACCAAAGTGCGATTTGCGGGAAAGCCAATAAGAAGGCGATCATAGCGAACATGGTCACAACGAATGGTGCTGCGCCTTTCATGACGTCTAGCATTTCGCCGCGCTCCCTTATGCCCTGTACTACATAGAGATTAATTCCTATGGGCGGCGTTATGAGAGCCGTTTCCAAAAGCACCATTAAAAGAATTCCAAACCATACCGGATCATAACCAAGGGCAATTACAATGGGCGTTACCAGAGGAGCAGTTGTCAGCAACATGGACAAGGTTTCCATGAAACAACCGAGCACCACCAGAACAGCCACTATTACCAGCATTGTCTGGAAAGGTGTGTAGCCAAGACCGGTTATGAAATCTGCCAGTGCTTGCGTCAAACCGATTACCGATAGAACGAAATTTAGAAATACGGCTGCCAAGATGATCAGCATAATCATAGCGGTGGTGCGCATGGTGCCCTCAACGGCCACACGCAACATGTCGATGGTGAGTTTGCGGTTGAATGCTGCAAGGATCATGGCTGCCACGACACCCAGAGAAGCCGCTTCTGTTGGCGTTGCGATGCCGGCGTAAATGGAGCCCACCACCACCAGGAAAATTCCGATTGGCGGAATAAGAGCAGGCAATGCTGCGAGACGTTCTTTCCATGTGGCGACGATAGCTGTGCCTCCCCATTCTGGACGCAAGATACAGAGAACAACAATTGTCACCATGAACAGGATCGCGAGTAGCAGACCCGGCAGAAACCCTGCCAGATAAAGCTCTGGCACCGACGTATCGGTCAGCAAACCGTAAAGAATGAGGTTGATGGATGGCGGGATTAGAATGCCAAGTGTTCCGCCGGCTGCGATTGTTCCCAGAAACAAAGGCTCACTGTATTTGCGCTCGGCAATTTGCGGCACCGCAATGGTGCCTATGGTTGCAGCTGTTGCGACAGATGATCCGGACGTTGCGGCAAACAAGGCACTCGATCCAATGTTGGAATGCATCAGTCCCCCAGGCAGCCAGCCCAACCATTTTACCATGCCATCATACATACGCTCGGTGATGCCAGCGCGCAGCAGGATTTCTCCCAGCAGCACAAACATGGGAATTGCTACCAATAGGAAGTCCGTACCGGTTTGCCAAACCATATCGCCAAGCGCACGGTGCAGTGGCATAGGGCTTTCAAGGTATTGCAGTGTAAGGCCCAACCAGCCAAGGGAAGCAGCGATTGGCACCGCCAGTGCGATGAGGGCAACCAGGATTGTGAGAGTTTTGAGAAGCACTATTTCATCTCCTCTTCGATTTGCTCATCAATTGATTTCATGCCGATGAGCTGGTCCGTCTTGGTGGCGTTTCCTGCCAGTAGCGCTTTCAACGCGGCAGTGAATAGGATTACGCCGCACAAAACGAAGAAGAACCAGCCAAGAATCCATGGAATTTGCGGGATTGCAAGCGGGGTCCGCAATGGCGTTATCGAGCGTGATCCATGCGTTAGTGTGTCGACCACAAGGCCCCAGCCCATCCACGCGATGACGGCGCCAAATCCGATCAATAGAAACAACCCTATAAGGCTGGCGGCAATTTTCAGTGAAAATGGAAAAAGATTATAAAGTGCATCGACCCGTATGTGCGCTCGTTCAAACAGCGCATAAGCGAGAGCCAGACTTGTTGCAATGCCGAACGCATATCCAGACACTTCATCAGCGCCGCCAAGGCTTATGTTGAAGAGTTTTCGCAGGACGACTTCCAGCGTTACCAATAGCGCTGAAAGTATAATCAGAGTGCCGCCAACCCATGCCAGTATCTGGCTTGTTTTGCGTGCCGTGTGAAGTATGCGGTCCATGATTTCTGACAGTCTCAGGCTTGAGGGAGATAAATGATTTGGAGGGATGCCGCCAGTGTTTTGCACACCGGCGGCACTGCGCTGGTGGCCTATTTTGCTTCAGCGGTTAGACCAAGGATTGGGCCAACAGTTTCGTTCCATGTTGCCGCACATTCTGCACCGCAACGTTCTGCCCAACGTGCCAGAACAACATCTGTTGCGATCGTGTCGCGCATGGCGAGATCATCTGCGGTAGGCTCAACCAGCTTCATCGCACCAGGTTCGCCAATGTCACATGCGCCTCCAGTGATGCAGGAAATCGCGATTTCATCTTCTGTCGCTGTTTCCGCCCACATTTTCTCTGTCAGAGCATCTATTTCCTTTGTGAGAGAGGATTGTTGATCCGATGTCATGGAGTTCCATTTGTCCATGTTCATTGCGCCAAATGCGAGGCCCCATCCAACACGGAGCGTGTAAGCGTGCGTAGCAACTTGATGCCAGTTAGCTTTGTAAGCGGACATGGTGCCGGTGATAGCGCAATCGACAACGCCTTTTTCTAGGGCCGGGATGACCTCAGCGAAGGAAACAGTGACAGAAGTACCGCCAACACCCTCTACGAAATCACCAAGTGTGGTTGCATAGACGCGGATTTTTTTGCCTTTGAGGTCTGCCATGCCATTCACTTCCGCGTTGCACCACAGGGTTTGGCTTGGAAATGGGTAAAGCATCATCAGCTTGGCGTTGTAGATCTCAGCAAACGACTTCTCCAGTACCGGGAAGTATGCGTCTGCCACCTTGCGCTCAGTGTCGATATCCTGTGTCAGAGTTGATAGATCGGCGCCTTCAAAAATCGCGTTTTCAGCAGCGACATAGCCTGGCAGGCCAAAGGCAAAATCGAACACGCCGTTCTTCACCAGACGCATGATTTCAAAACCTTTTAGACCAAGCTCTGTCTGAGGTTTGATATCACCGAGAATTTTGCCATCTGTCGCTTCTGAAATATGATCATTCCAAAATGGCCCTTCATGTTTGACGTAGTTGGTGAGATTGCCCCAAGTACCAACTGCTTTGATGGTTACTGGTTTTTCGGCTGCCGTTGCCTGTCCGGCAGTTGCCATAAACAAAGCAGTTGTGAAGGATAGTAATGTGCGTTTCATCGCGCTCTCCATTTGGTTTGATTAGTTGGTTTAAAGGATTGGAATTTCTGCAAACTCGTCCACATCGGTGATGAGCATTTTTCCCGGCGTGTGTGTGATGCTGAATGGTATTTTTGCTTCGCGGATTGCGTTTTGCGGCGTGACACCGCAGGCCCAGAACATTTGTGTTTGGTCTGGTTTAATCGGGGCTTCGTCGCCCCAATCTGGTTTGCCTAAATCTGTGATCCCAATATCCGCTGGCATACCGCTGTGTAAGGGTGCGCCGTGTGCCCAGGGGTATCTACGGGAAATTTCCGTTGCTTCTTTGACGCGGTTGGTTGGAATGCCGCGCATGGAGACTACAGTTCCACCACCAAATACCCCAGCTTTTCGTGTCGCTAATGTTGTGCGATACATCGGAACAGTTTTATCGTTGTCGATGTGCCAAAGAGGAATGCCAGCCTGTATCAATGCGCGCTCAAAGGTGAATGAGCATCCAAGGGCAAAGACCACCAAATCGTCTGACCAAAGATCGGTGATGTCGTGTGTGGACTTTTCCAACACACCATCGCGATAAATATTGTAACCCGGCACATCGGTTCTAATATCGATGTCCTTGCCGAGTGTCCTCATCATTGGATCACCGGTTTCCGATACACCGACCAATGGACAGGGTTTGGGGTTGCGTTGACAAAAACGCATGAAATCCAGCGCGTATTTTTCTGGAAGGATTGCAAGATTAGCCTGGAGTTTGCCTGGTGCAAGACCTGCCGTGTGCCTTTTGTAGGTGCCTGTACGGATGGATTGGCGCACTGCATCCACGTTCATTGAGCGCAGTGTCTGGTAGTCTGATGATGTGTCCGATTGCATGTGAACGCCCGTCCCAGTCTTGTTGTGGGGAAGGCTCGGCGATCTGATGGATCAGGTCAAATCGTGTTTTCTTTCATAAATCGATCAGGTTTTTTGATCGATCATTCGATGCCTAATGCAGCTTCACTTGCAATTTTTGCAGCTCGCTCGATCAGAAAAGACTGGGGATCACCAAGGTATGAAGCAGTAAAGCGTAGAGCGTTTGGTTGCCAACCCGGGTCAAACTCCCGAACTTGATCCGCTTCCAATTCTGCCTTTGCGAGTGTTTCAGGCAGCGCGGCGACGCCCAAGCCAGAGGCTACCATGCGAAATCCTGCCGAAAGTGAAGAGGATGGAAATAATGAAACACCAGGGCCGTACCGGTTGAAGAGTTCAGACTTGAGCTCGCGGTATGGACGTGTGTTGCGCGCGTAGGTCACCACCGGGTTGGAATGGAAAAGTTCAGCTGGTTCAGCGCTGAGCTTTGCATTTTTTGCGCAGTACCATCGTAGTGGCACATCGGGCAGATCGACATTATCCACTGTAAACTCGGACACCGGTCCCAATAGGATGGCGAGATCAAAAGATCGATTCAAAAGTCCTTCTCGAAGATTACTTGAAATATCGACCGCAATATCGATCGCCAAATTGGGGAATTCATTGCGCAATTTGGCGACAAATTCTGGAAGCCAAGACTGAACAATTGTTTCTGAAACCCCAATACGAAGGTGTAAATCGATACCTGCCGGGTCCACAATATCTCTTTGGATCAACTCGCCCAGTTGTAAATATTGCTCGGCATATTTCATCAAGGCCTCGCCGCGCTTGGTTAGAGACATGCAACCGCCGGCCCGTTCGAATAATTTTGCGCTTAGGCTTTGTTCCAGATTTTGAATGCGGGCAGTGACAGCAGGTTGTGACAGATGCATGTGTTCTGACGCCCGGCGCACTCCGCCAAAACGTACGACCATGAGAAAGGTACGAAGTTGTTCAAAATTCAGTCGCAATGAATGGCCCGCCCACTAAAGATTACTGTCACATCACAGACGACATGCATGTGCGGGTCAATCAGTAAGTTTGCTTTGGCAAGGATTGAGTGCCGGTGCTTGGTATTTAGTGAATTTGCTGAGCTGCAGTCCAAACGCTTTGTATGGCCAGCGCATCGTCAAGATGAACCATGTTTGCAATGGCGCCGGTTTGTAAATGACCTATTGAATCATCGCCTATACATTGGGCGGGATAAAGCGCAGCCATGCGCAGTGCCTCATCTGTGCTGATACCAACAGTGTTGGCCATAAAGCGAACAGCGGTAATCATGTCTAGATCCGCACCAGCCAGGGTGCCATCTTCAAGGATCAGTTTTCCGCTATCACGCGTAATGGTGCGGCCATTTAATGTGAAGGATTGTTGGTTGGTGCCGATTGTCGACATAGCGTCGGTTATCAGAAATATTCTTCCAGGGCCCTTCTTGGCACCAAGTGCAATGGAAATTGCGGCCGGATGCACATGGATGCCATCGGCGATGAGGCCGACTGACAGATTATCGGTTTCCAGTGCGGCACCCACAAGGCCTGGCTCGCGATGCGTTAATGGGCTCATAGCGTTGAACAGGTGGGTGACAGCCTTTACGCCAGATGCTGCTGCTGCCACCGCGGTTTCATAAGTCGAGGCGGTGTGTCCAAGACTTATGACAACACCGGCTTGGGTCAGTTCAAAAATTTGAGCGTTTGAGACAGATTCGGGTGCGACCGTTGTCATTAAATGTGGCAACGCAGCTCGTGACGTTTTGAGAAAATTCAAATCGTCTCTGTTCATCGGTCGAACCAACGTGCCGTCATGTGCGCCTTTTCGAGCAACTGACAAATGTGGGCCTTCCAGATGGAGCCCAATAAACCCAGTCACCGCCTTCTGGGTTGCCTCAATTCCAGCGGCGACTGCGGCGTGCGTTACGTCATAATTATCTGTGATCAGTGTTGGTAGCAGTGAGGTCGTTCCAAATTGTGCATGGGCTGCGCAAATGGTTTCGATTCCTGCGACATCTGGCCGATCGTTCAGGAGCACCCCCCCACCGCCATTTACTTGCAAGTCAACAAAACCTGGCGCAAGCAAACCACCTTCAAACTTAATCGTCTGCATTCCCGGGGGAACGTCTTGTGAGGGGATGATTTTGCTGACTATGTGGCCATTGGTCAGTAGCGTGGAATTCTCATGGCGTTTATGGCCATCAAATATTGTGGCTCCAACAAAGGCTTTTGAGGGTGTTACGTTGCCGGTCATACGGTTTCGGTGACCTTTTGAAGGTTAGGCGGTACGTCCGGATTGAGGCCGCGCTTGCGAGCGAGTTGTTCGATGAATGCGTAAAAACTGACGATCAACATAAGCGGATCAGTGAGTGGATGGCCGGTGGTTATAGCTGGTAAGCTGGTAGCGTGTTTTGTCAAGGTTGATGTCACAAACGGGCTGGCTCCCTGTTGAGCCAGTTTTTCGCACACACCCAAAAGAGAGCTTTCGGCAGCATCGCGTGCTGCAAGTCCTAAAATTGGAAAGTTCGAACCAACAATAGACACTGGCCCATGCATGACCTCAGCCGAGCTATAGGCTTCTGCATGTATCTGGCAGGTCTCCTTGAATTTCAGGGCCACTTCGTGAGCAATTGCGAAAGATGGGCCGCGGCCAAGAATATAGAGCGATGACTCATTGCAAAGACGGTCACGCAGAACCGTCCAGTCGCAATTTATGGCAGCCGAGGCTTGTTCTGGCAATTTTTGCAACGCTGCCAGAAAAGCTTTGTCTTGAGTCCAGTGTGCAAGCAGTATCAGGCCAGCAGCAATTGAGGTTACAAAGGTTTTTGTTGCAGCGACACTTAGTTCAGGGCCGGCCTGAATGTTAATTGGATGGTCGCACACCTCCGCCAAATCCGAACCTGGTGTATTGGTCATGGCGATGGAAAGTGTTCCAGAGTGTTTTGTACTTTTTGCCATTTGCACAATGTCGGGAGATTTCCCTGATTGTGAAATCGCAATCGTAGCTGTTCGGTCCATTTTCAACTTGGCTTGATAGATGGATGCAACGGATGGTCCGATCGATGCAACCGGAATTCCTGCCTGCAATTCAAAAGCATATTTCAGATACGTCGCTGCGTGATCAGACGATCCGCGTGCAATTGTAGCAACCAAGCGCGGGTCGGTCTGGCGCATGGCATCTGCTGTCGCGGCGATGCTGATCTGGGAGTTGTCAAGCAGCCGCTGTAAAGCATCGGGTATTTCGCGAACTTCAAGCGCCATTTTTGTTGGCTGGGAGGCCATTATGCATCTCCTGCGGTGTCATCACCAATGGTCAGCTCGGCTACAAAATCATATGCATCTCCGCGATAAATTGACCGCGTAAACTCAACAGTCTGACCACTGCTAAGGTAAGAAATCCGTTCAATATTCAAACTCGCGGAATGGTCGGGTACGTCCAGCAATTCAGCGTCTTCCCCTTGCAGGATATTCGCAGAGATGCGTTGGATAGCCCGCACCGGCTTATTTCCATCCTTTGCAAGATGTGCATAAAGCGAATGACCGACCTGGTCAGGTTCTGGCAGGAAATGCGGAGATAAAGATGCCCGCTCAATAGCAAGCGGCACCCCATCTGCTATCCGCAAGCGCGACACACGCGAAACCTGACTGCTGGGAGATAAGCCTAAAATCATGGTTTCTTGTGGTGATGGGATATAAAGTCCACGTTCCAGCCAGGTCGATGAAACATCTAGCCCCCGGCGGGACATGTCCTCACTAAAGCTGGTCAGCTGCGACAAGGATTGTTGAACGCGTTCTCCCAAGGGGGCGACGGAGGTCCCAGAGCCTTGTTTTTGAACCACGAGGCCGTCGCGCGCCAACTCCTGAACAGCCTTGCGAACAGTTACACGAGACACATCGGTAATTTGCGCAATTTCGCGCTCTGATGGGAGCGGATGCCCGGCGTCAATCTTGCCGGAACGAATTGCGTCTTCCAGGTGTTGACTAAGTTGCAAATAAAGCGGACCGCCATGATCTCGCACCCAGTTTTCTCGTTGCAAAAGGCTTTCAACGGAGGTCTGCATCAACGGCCCCCATTCGAAAACAACGCACCGCAAGGGCTGCAGCTCCATTCACGGCATCTGAAAGAGGTGGTTTTACCATCTCCTTGTATGGTGTGCTCAAATGTGGGCTGTATTTCGCTCCAAGGCCCCCTAACATGCAGAATCTGTCGGTTGAATCGAGTTGCAGGGCTGCAAGTGCGGTCTCAATTGTTTTGATGGCATCGTTGCGCAGTATTTCAGCATTGGAGTCACCTGCGTCTGCGTGATCGAATACGAGCGGAGCAAAACTACCAAAATCTCCTGGGCTGGCGGCCCAGGCATATTCGACCAGGTTTTGCTGGCTTTTGCCAAACCGTTCCATGACTTTACGTGTTAAATCAGTAGGGCGCACAATACCTTCGTGAGCCAGAAGCGACCGTTCCAGACATGCACGCCCAAGACGGGCTCCGCTTGCTAAATCGCTAACAACAAATCCCCAGCCACCCAACATCTGAATTTTGTCGCTATGGCGGGAAATGAAAATGGAGCCAGTGCCAATGATGGCAGCCGCGCCATCCGCATGGCCAACCGCACCCTCAAGTGCAATCAAGGCATCGGTATCAATATGGCATTGTTTGAACGGCAAGCGTTCCGATAGAGCTGTTACTGCGCTCTCGACATTGGCGCCTGCAAGGCCAAGGTAGGCCGATACGTTTTGTATAATGTCGCGATCGAGACCTGCTGCCTGAATGGCTTGCTGTGCTGCAGCAGTAATATTTGCATGCGCGCCATTCAGATCAGAAACGATGTTGGCAGGTCCAGCCTTGCCGGTGCCAAGAGTTGTTGCAGACGCGTCGCACAATAATGCGCGGCATCCGGTTCCCCCACCATCAATTCCGATAAAAAAAGACATGCTTCCTCCATTCAAGTGGTATCATACCAATATAATACCATTAACCAAGTGCTTTTTTTAAGAAATTTTCTAATGTATTAAAATATTGTTTTATTTGATTTGTTTTTCTCCAGATTGTTGGTTGTCAACGAATTTATGAAACCAGCTATGGACAATTGGTATTAAGTTGGCATTATATTGGTGTGGAGGATGAGGTCTATGCCGTTGCAGACAACAGAGCATACGAATGAACAGGCGAGGGCGCTGGACACCCGCGCGCCGCTGGACATCCTCTCCATTTTGCATCAGGGACAGATCGAAGCTGCCAAAAGCGTTGAGCGCTGTGCGGAAGATATCGCAAAAGCTGCAACTCACGCCGCCGATGCTTTGTCTGGTGGCGGACGCTTGGTTTACGCCGCCGCCGGGAGCTCTGGGCTGATGGCCATGGCTGATGGGTTGGAATTGCCCGGAACATACGGTGTGTCAACGGATCAGTTGATCATAAAGCTCGCGGGCGGGATGAACAATCTTACCAGTCTGCCGGGTGCGCCAGAGGATGATGAGGCTGGAGCTGCACGCGAGGTATTGGATGTCAACATATCCGGAAAGGATTGTCTGATTGCAATTTCTGCAAGTGGCACAACGCCTTATGCACTTGGCGCGTTGCGAGCAGCCAATAAGTCTGGTGCGGTGACAATTGGCATTGCAAACAATGCTCCAACGCCATTGCTGGAAGAGGCTGATGTGGCGGTTTTTTTGGAGACTCCGCCTGAAATCATTGCGGGTTCCACGCGTATGGGCGCAGGCACTGCACAAAAAATTGCGCTCAACATGTTGTCTACATTAATGGCGGTACATCTTGGCCATGTGCATGATGGTCACATGATCAATCTAAAGGCAGACAATATTAAACTGAAGCAGCGAGCAAACAGAATAGTCACTTCCATAACTGGCTGTTCTGATGCGGCATCTGCGCGCTACCTTGACGCCGCTGGGGGCTCTGTCAAACTGGCCATTCTTCTGGCGGCGGGTGTGCCAGACCGTGCTGCGGCGCAAGCTATTTTGGAGACAAATGGACAAAAATTACGACCATCTCTGGAAACTCTGGGGACGTTCAATGAAACTAAACGGGAAGGCGCCAACGGCGCTTAATTTGAGGAGAAAACACTATGTCGCATACATTATTGAAAGGGATGCTTATGGCATCCTGCATCGCTGGGTCAGCAAGCCTTGCCTATGCAGAAGATGTTACCTTAACAATTGAAAGCTGGCGCAATGATGACCTGTCGATCTGGCAGGACAAGATCATCCCGGCTTTTGAGGCCGACAACCCAGGCATCAAAGTTAAGTTCACACCATCAGCGCCTGCCGAATACAATGCTGTGCTGAATTCAAAGCTGGAAGCTGGTTCCGCTGGTGACTTGATTACCTGCCGCCCGTTTGACGCGTCCCTTAGCCTTTATGAAAAAGGCCACCTTGCACCTGTGCAGGACCTTGATGGTATGAAAAATTTCAGCTCAGTCGCAAAGTCCGGCTGGAGCACGGATGATGGTTCCGTCACATTCTGTGTGCCGATGGCTTCAGTTATTCATGGTTACATTTACAACAAGGATGCTTTTGCTGAAGTCGGCGTTGAAGTGCCAACAACAGAAGCTGAGTTCTTCGCAGCTCTCGATAAAATCAAGGCTGATGGCAACTACATTCCAATGGCCATGGGCACCAATGATCAGTGGGAAGCTGCAACCATGGGCTACAATAATGTAGGCCCAAATTACTGGAAGGGCGAAGAAGGCCGTCTTGCCTTGATCAAAGGTGATCAGAAGCTGACCGATGAAGCATGGATTGCCCCATTCCGCCAATTGGCAAAATGGAAAGACTATCTTGGTGATGGCTTTGAAGCTCAGACCTATCCAGATAGTCAAAACCTCTTCACACTTGGCCGCGCCGCAGTATATCCAGCTGGCTCATGGGAGATCTCCGGTTTCAATAGTTTGGCAGAATTTGAAATGGGCGCATTCTATCCGCCTGTGCAGAACGCTGGCGATGAATGCTACATATCGGATCACACAGATATCGCCATCGGCATGAATCCAAAGAGCCCGAATGCTGATGCTGCCAAAACCTTCCTGAACTGGGTTGGTTCTGCAGGGTTCGCAGATCTTTATGCAAACTCACTGCCAGGCTTCTTCTCGCTCTCGAACCACGAGATTGCAATGGCTGATCCACTGGCACAGGAATTCGTATCCTGGCGCGGTAAGTGTAACTCCACGATCCGCTCCACCTATCAGATTCTGTCTCGCGGCACGCCGAACCTTGAAAACGAAACCTGGAACGCGTCTGCGAATGTGATTAAAGGGACTGAAGCACCTGAAGCTGCCGGCAAACGCCTGCAGGAAGGTCTTGCAAGCTGGTACGCTCCTCAGCAGTAAGCCAAGCAACAAACTTTAGTCCGGGCCGCTTTTTCCGGCCCGGACTTACAACGAAGAAGCTGATCCCATGACACAGCAATCCGATGAAAAAAAGCCATTTCGCTGGCATATTGCTGTGTTTCTCGCGCCAGCAGTCCTTGTCTACACAATCATTATGATCTTGCCCTTGTTCAGCACCCTGCAGCTCTCGCTGTTTCGTGAGGTTGATCAACAACAGGTTTTTGTGGGGTTTGAGAACTTCAACACGCTTTTTGGTGATGAGCGCTGGTCTGATAGTTTCTGGAATGCTCTGAAAAACAATTCCTGGTTTTTTGTCGTGCATATGCTGGTCCAAAATCCGATTGGAATTTTGCTAGCCGCACTGCTTAGTAGCCCTCGTTTGCGTATGAGCGCATTTTACAGGACCTCCATATTCATACCGACAATTTTGTCATTCGTGATTGTAGGATTTGCTTGGAAACTCATTCTCAGTCCGATCTGGGGCATCGCACCGGATATGCTGAGTGCTGTTGGCTTGAAAAGCTTGTTTGCACCATGGCTTGGCAAGGAAGAATACGCTTTGACAACGCTGGCTCTTGTATCTGTGTGGCAATTTGTCGGTATTCCAATGATGTTGATTTACGCAGCCCTTCTGTCCATTCCGGATGAAATTCTGGAAGCAGCTGAATGTGATGGCATTACCGGAATGTCGCAGTTCTGGAAAATTAAGCTGCCGCTCATTTTGCCTTCCATCGGCATCATCTCTGTTCTGACTTTTGTTGGCAATTTTAACGCGTTTGATTTGATTTACGCCGCACAGGGTGCACTTGCAGGGCCAAATTATGCGACGGATATATTGGGCACGTTCCTGTACCGAACTTTCTTCGGGTTCCAGCTGCAATTAGGTGATCCCAATATGGGCGCAACCATTGCGTCCGCCATGTTTCTGATCATTCTGGTGGGTGTCTGTATCTATCTGTTCGCTATTCAAACGCGGCTCCGCCGCTATCAATTCTAGCGGAGAAACAAGATGCTCACAGCCAGACATTCCGTTGGAAAATCAATTGCAGCACACACAATTCTGATCACCTATACGTTGATCGCCTTGTTCCCCGTTTTTGTAATTGTCATTAACTCATTCAAATCGCGAAAGGCCATTTTTCGCGAACCTCTTGCCCTGCCAGATGAAAGCAGTTTTAGTCTGATTGGATATGAAACCGTTTTGAAGCAGGGAGATTTTTTCCTCTATTTCCAGAACAGTTTCATCGTAACAGTGTTGTCGCTGACCTTCGTACTTCTCTTTGGTGCTATGGCAGCATTTGCCCTGTCTGAATATCGTTTCAAAGGCAATCGCTTGATGGGTTTATATCTTGCGCTTGGCATCATGATCCCAATTCGTCTTGGAACCGTTGCTATTCTTCAATTGATGGTGGCTACCGGTCTGGTCAATACTTTAACCGCTCTTGTATTGGTTTACACGGCGCAGGGTCTGCCGCTCGCAATCTTCATTCTGTCTGAATTTATGCAGCAGGTTTCTGATGATCTGAAGAATGCCGGACGTATAGATGGGTTGAGCGAATATCGTATTTTCTTCCGGCTGGTTCTGCCGTTGGTGCGGCCCGCAATGGCCACCGTCGCGGTGTTCACAATGATCCCGATATGGAATGATTTGTGGTTCCCACTGATCCTGGCACCGGCTGAAGAAACTAAAACCATAACCCTTGGCGCACAGGTCTTCATCGGTCAGTTCGTTACCAATTGGAATGCTATTCTGTCGGCATTGTCTCTCGCGATTGTGCCGGTGCTTGTGCTGTATCTCATCTTCTCCCGACAGCTGATCAGGGGTATCACTGCAGGAGCCGTAAAATGACTGATAAACAAAATCCGATCAGAGTTTTGGTTGCAGGGCTTGGCAATATGGGTTTGAGCCATGCGCTTGCTTATCATCACAATTCTGGTTTCGAAATTGTCGGGCTGGTAAACCGTTCCAAGTTGGAATTACCTGCCGAGTTATTGAAATATCCGTTCTCTCATGATTATGAGGCAGCACTTGAGCTGCTAAAGCCGGATTTGGCGTCAATCAATACCTATTCAGACAGTCATGCCGCCTACGCAATCTCAGCTATGGAAGCAGGCGCACATGTGTTTTTGGAAAAGCCGATAGCGACGACTGTTGAAGATGCCATTCGTGTGACAGAGACTGCAAAGGTAAATGGCCGCAAACTGGTTGTTGGCTATATTCTAAGACATCATCCGTCCTGGATGACCCTCATCGAAAAGGCGCGAGCATTGGGCGGACCTTATGTGTTCCGCCTGAACCTTAACCAGCAATCTTCCGGCGCAACCTGGCAGACGCACAAGCAACTCATGAAAACCATGTCGCCAATTGTAGATTGTGGCGTTCATTATGTGGATGTCATGTGTCAAATCACAGATTCTAAGCCAGTGCAGGTGCGCGGAATGGGTGTGCGGTTGTCCGATGAAATCGCCGAAGACATGTATAATTACGGCCACTTTCAGGTGCTTTTCGAAGATGGTTCAGTTGGCTGGTATGAGGCTGGTTGGGGGCCAATGATTTCTGAGACGGCCTTCTTCGTGAAGGATATCATTTCACCAAATGGCTGTGTTTCCATAATTATGGATGAAGGCGCTAAATCGGACGATATCGATACACATACCAAAACATCGACGATACGGGTGCATGTGGGTGAAACTGACGGTGACGGGCAGTTCAAGGCGGCAGATCAAAACTTGTCCATGCAGGATGAGCCAGATCATCAGGGCCTTTGCGACCGCGAACAGGCTTTTGTTTTGAAAGCAATTCGTGAAGATCTGGATTTGTCGCGTCACATGCAAGATGCGGTGCAGTCTCTGGCTGTTTGCATGGCGGCAGATGAGAGCATTCGCACTGGTAACGAAATTCTACTTTAAGAGGTGAAAGTAAAACCTTGGGCTCACTACATTTAAAAGATATCCGCAAGTCCTTTGGCACAGTTGAGGTGCTAAAAGGCATTGATCTGGATGTTCAGGATGGCGAGTTTGTAATTTTCGTCGGCCCTTCGGGCTGTGGTAAGTCTACCCTTCTGCGTACAATCGCCGGTTTAGAGGATGCCTCAAGCGGAACGATTAAAATCGATGATGATGTGGTCAATTCAAAGCCGCCAACGGATCGTGGTATTGCCATGGTTTTCCAGACTTATGCCCTGTATCCGCATCTGACAGTCCGCGATAATATGAGCCTTGGCCTCAAGCAGGCAAAGCGTCCTAAAGCAGAAATAACAGAGCGCGTTAACCTGGCAACTCAGATGTTGTCGCTTGGTGACTATCTTGAACGCAGGCCGGCGGAATTGTCTGGCGGTCAACGGCAGCGGGTCGCCATTGGCCGTGCCATTGTGCGTAAACCAAAATTATTCCTGTTTGATGAACCGCTGTCTAACCTCGACGCAGCTCTTCGTGTGAACACACGGCTGGAAATTGCTCGCCTGCACCGTGAGCTTGGTGCGACCATGGTCTACGTCACGCATGATCAAACCGAAGCGATGACGCTGGCGGACCGCATTGTTGTGCTGAACGGTGGCAAGGTGGAGCAAGTTGGCACGCCGATGGAGCTTTACAATCAGCCCGCAAACAAATTTGTGGCCGGGTTCATCGGGTCACCGCAAATGAACTTCCTGGATGCAAGTGTGCTTGGAGAATCCAAAGCGAAAACCCTTGGTATTCGCCCTGAACATATCGCTGTCGGCGAGAAAAAGGGAGATATCGAAGGTATTGTCTCTCACGTCGAGCATTTGGGGGCAGACACAAACCTCTTTCTGGATTGTGGTCAGCCAAATCTATTGGCTGTTCGCTTGTTCGGAGAACATGACTTTGAAATTGATGCGAAAGTTTTCGCCCAATTTCAGGCAGACCGCGTCTTCCGATTTGATGCCGCGGGAAATACTATCCAGTCATAATTGCCTCAGCTCGATCCAAAAGGGCCGGCAATTCCGAAATGCTGGCCAAATCTGGCTCTGCCACTTTCAATACAGCCTCCAATTTTTCGCGGATCGTACCTGATGACTTTGCAATGTTGAGGAATGTATCCGCCTGCGGATCATTGATTGCTTCACCCGAAGCACTTCGGCTCAGAACAAAGATCAGCCAGTAAGCGACGCCTTCCAGCGCGTTCGGTGATTTTTTACCGGCTTGCATCCGGTCCTTTACTGTCGACAGGAGGCGGACGGGTAGCTTCTGGCTGCCATCCATAGCGATCTGAATGAGCTCGTGCTTGAGTGCAGGATTGGCAAAGCGCTCGATTAACTCGTTGCTGTAATTCGGCGTGCTACTCTGAATTTCATCCGGCAGCGTTACAGCGGCTTCGGTCATTAGTCCGGCAGCAAGACCTCGAAGTTTCGGATCGGCTATCGCTTCATGTACATAGCGGTGACCGTGAAATAGGCCAGCATAGGCCAGCAATGAATGAGGTCCGTTTAGCAGGCGTAGTTTACGCAGCTCATAGGGCGCAACATCAGCTACAATTTGAACGCCCACCTGATCCCAGGAAGGTCGTTCCGCCGCAAAATTATCTTCAATGGTCCATTCTGAGAAGGTTTCGGTGGAGACAGGAGAGTGATCTGCCCAACCCGTCGCGTCTAGCACTTCTGCGCGCAATTCATCTGTGGTGGCTGGAGTAATGCGATCCACCATCGCGCTTGGAAATGCAATTGAGTTTTGCAGATAATCCGACAAATCAAGCCCCGCGGCCTTTTGAAATGCGTCCACAGCCCCGTGAAGTGTTTCGCCATTTGCGGAAAGATTATCACAGCTCATAATGGTGATGGGTTTGCCATGAGCCAGCTTACGCGCCTTCAGCCCAAATGCCAGATAGCCGATGGCCGTTGATGGTTTACCTTCAGAGATTTCCTTTGCAATAACAGGATCTTTTGCTTGAAATTTCCCTGAGCGTGTGTCGACGTAATATCCTTTTTCAGTCACCGTTAGGCTGACGATTGTAGTATCAGGATCTGCAATATGATCAACAACGGCTTGGGGATTTTCTGGTCCAACCAGAATTTCATCATGCAGATTGATGCGCAGATATTCGGTGTCTGCCGTGCCTTTAATCACCAACGTGTAGTCAAAGTCTTGTGGAGCCAGTGTGTCGCGCACATCTGGTCTACGCAGTGAAACAGCTGTGATTTTCCAAGCATCATTGTCATGCGCGTTGGAAAGCTGTGTGTACCAAGCCTGATGCGCGCGGTGAAAATTACCGATTCCGAGATGAAGAATGCGTGGCATCTTAGTGTTCTCCAAGCTTATAGGATTCAAGTGCCAAATCACGTGTTAGCAGTTTTGCGATTTCATGTGCATCAGATACGCCAAAAAGACCACGTCCAATTTGCCCGGCAAGGTGAATACTTACACCTTTGCGCCATAAATCATGGCGTGCTGGAATGGAAAGAAGCGCGCGGGTATCATCATTGAAGCCAGCTAAATTCCAATAACCTGCCGTCTCAACCACTTGGTCAAAGTAACGCGCAATACCAGCCAGGCTGTCATGAAACCACCATGGCGGTCCAAGTTTCAGCGCTGGCCAATGACCTGCCATCGGTGCCAGTTCGCGGGCATATGTTGTCTCATCCAAAGTGAAAAGGATGATTTTGAGTTTTGGATTGTTTCCCACCCGATTGAGCAAGGCGCTTAGTCCTGCCACCCAATCTACGGCATGTGGAATGTCTGCACCCATATCATTGCCAAAGCGTTCTAAAATTTGGAAATTTGTAGAACGGCTACTACCGGCATGAATCTGCATAACAAGACCGTCATCGATAGACATCTGTGCCATTTCAACCAGCATATGCCCATAGAAGTCCGCTTGTTCCTGATGGGTGCTTGTGCCTGAGATCATTTTGTCGAACAGCGCAGTTATATCTGCGATTTCCAGCCAGCATGTGTGCGGATGGATCGTGGCATGATCCGTAGCGGTAGCCCCCATGCTTTTGAAAAAAGCACGTCTTTTTTGCAATGCCCGAATATAACCGGAATAGGTGTGGGTGTCTTCCCCTGAAATATGCCCTAATTCTTTGATATCATTTTGAAATTGGGAAGACATTGGATTTAAAACTGTATCTGGACGAAATGTCGGTACCAATCGACCCGCCCATCCATCGTCCAGCACTTTCTTGTGGTGCGATAGATCATCCAATGCACCATCCGTGGTCGCCAATACTTCCAAGTTAAAGCGTTCGAACAATGCGCGAGGGCGGAATTCTGGTGTTTGAAGTTTCTCAGCGATAAGATCGTAGAAAGTCTCTGCGTTTTTCGCCCCAAGTGGTTCGGTAATCTCAAATACATTGGCGAAAGTGTGTTCCAGCCATTGGCGGCTTGGCGTGCCCAAAAACTTGTTCCAATGCGTTGCGAACAATTTAAAAATTGCACGTGGATCACGATCTCCTGGCGCTATACCGATCCCGAGCTTATCCAACGGAACACCTTGGCTGTAAAGCATGCGAAATACATAGTGGTCAGGTATTATCAACAATTCCGCGGGATCTCTGAACGCCCGATTCTCAGCAAACCAAGATGGATCAGTGTGCCCGTGCGGTGAGACGATGGGCATGTCTTTGATATGCTGGTAAATATTATCAGCCGGGCTGCTCAGCCTAACTGAACCGGTGTAGCTTTGGGTCATAATGCTTCCGTTGTAAGGCGGGTTAGTCGAAGTATTCTTCGTGAGTTTCGCGCAGCTTTGAAAGGGTATTCAAAACTGAACTGAGGTGTTTCCGAGTGGTGTGTGTGGCTTTTGCAGCGTCTTTGGCAATGAGTGCAGTCAAAATAACCTGATGTTCCCACAACAGAGTTTTGAGATGAGTTTCTTGGTTCAAAGACAGGACACGCAGCCGATCCAGCAGCATTTTTTCGCGTGCTAGGACCTTGGCGGGGCGCTCATAGCCGGTTGCCAGGGCCATTGTGAGGTGAAATTCGTCATCCAGGCGCTGAAAATCGAGTTTATTTTGGCTTTTTATTGCATCCGATTGCTGTTTTAGGGTCTCTGAAAGTTTTTGTCTGAACTCAGTACTAAGACCATCTCTACATAGTGCACCTACATTTGCGACTTCCAGCGCCTCTCTTAAATATCTGGCTTCCAGTATTTTCTCACTATTCAATTTCGTGACGAAATTGCCTCGGCTGGGGCGGGTGGTCACCAAACCGGCTTCACGTAATTGCATGAATGCTTCTCTTACAGGTGTGCGGCTTGCGCCAAATTTTGCACCAATGTCACTTTCAGAAATGAAGGCGCCGGGCTCCAAATCCATCTTTAGAATGGAGGTTTTCAAGGCATCAAATATCTGCGCGCCGGCGGGACGCGATGGATCAATTTCTTGAAATTGAGGGGCTGGAAGTGTCGATGGAGTGGTCAGCATAAATATGGAATACTTCGTGCGTTTTTTTACCAGTATACCGGTATCCAAGTGGTTTACAACCGGTATACTGGTCTGCTAACTAAATGAATAACAAGAGTTTTGGGGCTTGAATGCCTGTCGGGGAGTTTTTGCAATGAATTTGGCGTTAATTGGCTTGGGAATGGTTGCCGCCACCCATATACGAGCAATTTCGGCAGCATCCCCAACTGTAAAATTGCGTGGTGTGCATGCGCGCGACGTCAAAAAGGCAGAAGACTTTGTTGAGCAAATGGGTTCGGACATTCCGGAAGGTACGATGATATATGCCTCGGTTGATGACATCGCAAATGATCCATTGATTGATTTTGCAATTGTCACCACGCCACCCAATGCCCGAACCGCAATTGTGAAGAAATTGGTGGATGCCGGTAAGCACATCTTGCTGGAAAAACCGATTGAGCGGGATCGTATGGCTGCCTTGGAAATTGTCGAAATGTGCGAGGCTGCAAATGTCGCTTTGGGTATCGTTTTCCAACACCGTGCTCGCGAAGTCTCCCTCAAACTTTCCGAGCTGATAAAAGAGGAAGCTTTTGGAGCCATCAAACTTGTAGAAATTTCTGTCCCGTGGTGGCGCAATCAAGCTTATTACGACGAGCCCGGGCGGGGGACTTACGAGCGTGATGGTGGTGGCGTGCTGATTTCGCAGGCCATTCACACAATGGATCTGGCATTGACATTTACCGGGCCTGTTCGAAAGGTTCAAGCTATGGCGAAGACCAGTGCATTTCATGACATGGAATCAGAGGATTTCGTGTCTGGAGGATTGGAATTTGCAAGCGGCGCAATTGGTTCCCTGGTGGCGAGCACTGCAAGTTACCCCGGTGGGGCAGAATCAATTATACTGCACTGTAAAAAGGCATCTGTCCGGCTGCAATCCGGCAAGTTGGACATTAACTGGCAAGATGGTCGCAACGAGGTTTTTGGTGAAGATACAGCAAGTGGTGGCGGGGCTGACCCTATGGCCTTTACTCATGCGTGGCATCAAGGAGTTATCGAAGACTTTGCTGTGGCGATTAAGAACAACAGACCACCAATGGCAACTGGTCGACAAGCTCTAATGGTACATGATTTGATTGACGCATTGGTGTTATCTTCTCGGGAAGAACGAGCCGTCTTACTCTCTGATTTGGAGTAGGCAGCGATGGCAGATTACACCTGGATGACAAACTAATGAGCCGGATAATTAATGTTGCAATCATTGGTGCGGGTATAGGTGGGGAGCATCTGGACGCATATAGGCAATTAGCTGACCGGTTTCGTGTGCGAACAGTGTGCGATCTTGACAAGGAACGCGCAGCTTCGATTGTTGGTAGTGACGACATTGCGATTGAAACAGATGTCGAATCTGTGCTCGTTGATCCTAAAATTGAGCTCGTTGACGTTTGTCTACCACCCCATTTGCACTTCAAAAATTCGTTTGCTGCGCTGAACGCTGGTAAACATGTGATTTGCGAAAAGCCTTTGGCAACTTCGCTTCAAGATGTGGATGCATTGGCCGATGCAGCTGCACGCGCGAACCGTAAACTTTTCCCGGTTTTTCAGTATCGCTACGGGCCTGCAATGGTTCAGCTTAAAGCACTTGTAGCTGCCGGGGTGGCGGGAAAGCCATTTGCGGCAAGTCTAGAAACCCATTGGAACCGAGATGCCGAATATTATGCGGTGCCCTGGCGCGGAACCTGGGCGGGTGAGCAGGGCGGTGCTGTGTTGGGGCATGCTATCCACAATCATGATTTGCTCATGCACATAATGGGCCCAGTTGCACGGCTCTCAGCCATGACAACCACACGCGTCAACGATATTGAGACAGAGGATTGCGCCGCGATTACCTTTGAAATGGAAAATGGCGCGGTGGCAACAAGTTCCATAACTCTGGGTGCTTCTACAGATACAACTCGATTGCGCGTCTGCTTTGAAGGTCTGACAGCGCAAAGCGGTACGGCTCCATATGCGCCGGCTAACGACATTTGGACATTTCAAGCGCGTGACCCGGAAAAGCAAAATAAGATCGACGCGGTGTTGGCCTCTGTCCCCACCCGGCACTTTGGTTTTACAGGTTTCCTAGAGGCAATTGCCGATTGCTTAAATGGTGCAGCGGGTAACGAAGTCTCTGTGTTAGATGGTCGTCGTTCAATTGAATTGGTAACTGCAGTCTATCACGCAGCAAAACTACAAAGCAGTATCTCATTGCCGCTTGGATCGGATACGCCTTACTATGATGGCTGGCTTCCATCGCAAGAGATCAAAGGTACATAGCATGCTTCAAACTTGGCGTTGGTTTGGCCCGCAAGATACTGTTTCTATTGATGAATTATTGCAAGTTGGGGTCGAAGGCGTTGTCTCCGCCCTGCACCATTTGAAGCCCGGTACCGTTTGGTCTGTTGATGAAGTCAAGAAACGTCAACAAAGTATTGCGACCAGAGGCGATGGGACGCCATCTGGAATTGCGTGGGAAGTGGTTGAAAGTCTTCCTGTATCAGAAGCCATCAAGACGCAGACTGGCGACTATCGTGAGCATATTCAAAACTATAAGGAGAGTATGCGGAACCTGGCTGCCTGCGATCTTAAAACGATCTGCTACAATTTTATGCCAATTCTGGATTGGACGCGGACGGATTTGCGAGCGCGTATGCCCCATGGCGGGACCGCCATGCGATTTGATTTGCTGGAATTCGCAGTCTTCGATCTTTTCATTTTGAGAAGGTCAGGGGCCGGAGAAGAGTATCCCGAAGATTTTGTTGCGCGAGCGCAGGAACGCTTTGATTGTATGGACGAGGCAGCCCGGTTCAAACTGCAGCAAAACATCGTGGCTGGTCTTCCCGGTGCAAATGACAATTGGGGCATTGATGATATCCGTCAATTATTGGCGACTTACGCATCTACCACGGCTGATCAGCTTCGGGCACGTTTGATAGATTTTCTCTCAGAGATTATGCCGCTTGCCCAAGAGCTTGGCATGAGGTTGTGCTGCCATCCTGATGATCCACCCTTCACACTATTGGGACTTCCTCGTGTCATGTCTTGCGAAGAGGACTATGTCCGTGTGCTGAACGCTATTGATGTCGAGAACAATGGGATAACCCTTTGTACCGGCTCGCTGGGCGTCACAAGAGATTTTGATGCCGTAGGATTTGTAGAGCGTTTGGGAAGTCGGATTCATTTTGCACATTTGCGTAATACGACTCTTACCGAGCCCGAAATTCCGGGCCGCAGTAGCTTCTACGAAGCAGCCCACCTGGAAGGTGGCACTGATATGGTGTCGGTTGTGGCCGCACTCTTACGCCAAGAGTCGAAGCGGAAGGCTGCGGGCCGTGCGGATTGGCAAATTCCCATGAGGCCGGATCACGGGCAGGATCTTCTGCATGATTTGAAAGTAGAAAGTATGCCCGGATATCCTCTCATAGGACGCATGCGTGGTCTTGCGGAGTTACGCGGCATTATGGCTGCTGTAAACACGCTCGATAAATAGGCATCCGACACAAGATGCTCAGGAAATGAGCATAATGTATCTCTTCGACAAATTCTGGTGAAGACAGAATTCCATCTAACTATCTGTGATAAATATATAAAATTTTTCTTCCACGCGATGGCATGGTTCCTGCAGAGAGTGGGCTGTGCAGCGCGTCTAGGGTTCCGGCTTTCCACATTTGTTGGATAAGCGCAGGTCCAAGAGACGCAAGCCGGGCAAGAATCCATGGCCCGGTGACACGGCGGGATAAAAACCCGGGAGATTACTGCACAGGTTTGCGCGCGCAAACTTCCTCCCGGTCTGTGCGCCCAAACTCCTTACAAACTAGCCATGAAGGCTGGATGCGAAACAGGAGATGCGTATGACCAAGTTTAAGACAATTGCCAAGGCGCTATGTATATCGGCCGCGCTTGCCCTTCCCATATCTGCAAATTTTGCACAGGCAGAAGAAAAATCAGAATTTAGTGTTTGCTGGTCTATCTATGTCGGTTGGATGCCGTGGGGCTATCTGCAAGATTCCGGCATTATGAAGAAATGGGCTGACAAGTACGAGATCAGCGTCGATATCGTGCAGATCAACGATTATGTGGAATCTATCAACCAATACACTGCAGGCGAATTTGATGGCTGTTCCATGACCAATATGGATGCTTTATCTATTCCAGCAGGCGGTGGTGTTGATACCACTGCGCTCATCGTTGGAGATTACTCGAATGGTAATGACGGGATTATTCTTAAAGACGCCACCGAGCTTTCTGCAATCAAGGGTCAAACCGTAAATCTGGTCGAGCTTTCGGTTTCACACTACTTGCTGGCGCGAGCGCTGGACACTGTTGGTTTGTCTGAAAAAGATCTGACGGTCGTCAATACGTCTGATGCAGATATGATTGCGGCCTATAGCACTGATGATGTGACCGCTGTCGTGACCTGGAACCCGCTATTGTCTGAAATTGAAGCTCAATCCAACGCAACCAAAGTTTTTGATAGTGCCGGAATTTCCGGAGAAATCATCGATGTGATGATGGTCAACACAAATACACTGGCTGACAATCCCTCATTTGGCAAAGCACTGACTGGTGCTTGGTACGAAGTGATGTCGCTTATGGCCTCAGATTCTGATGAGGGAAAGGCCGCGCGTGAAAGCATGGCTGTCGCATCGGGAACCGATCTGGCTGGCTACGACGCGCAACTTTCAACCACAGAAATGTTCTTCACGCCCTCCGAAGGTGTGGCCTTTACACAATCAGCGGAACTTCCCAAAACCATGAAATTCGTAGCTGAGTTTCTGTTCGACAAAGGTATTTTGGGTGAAGGCGCACCAAGTGCAGAATTTGTCGGCGTCGCGTTTCCGGATGGGTCGACTTACGGCGATGCAAATAATGTAAAACTTCGCTTTGATACGAGCTACATGCAGATGGCTGCAGATGGCAAGCTGTAGTTAGAAAACGCAACCGCCCGGCCTTTCCCATAAGGCCGGGCGAGCAGCTTATTTAACATGCGTATCATCAACAGAAAACTTCAGCGTCGCGAGAAAATGTTCATGGGGGCTATTCCCTTCGTGGCGGTTCTCATCAGCTATATGATTGCCAGTCATTTGAGGCGTTTGGACAATCCTGCTGACAAGCTGTTGCCGTCTCTGGAAACCATGGGTGCCAGCTTTTGGCGTATGGCTTTTGAAGCGGACAAACGCTCCGGGAATTTTCTGTTATGGACTGATACTTTTGACAGCCTTTGGCGTCTTGGAATTGGCATGGGCGTGGCAACCAGTCTGGCGCTGATCCTGGGAATAGCCATTGGATTTATCCCACATACCAGAAGCGCTCTTGCGCCGTTTGTGGCGACGATTTCGCTCATTCCCCCCATCACCATTCTGCCAATCCTGTTCATCATGTTTGGCCTTGGTGAGCTTTCAAAAATTATGCTGATTGTACTTGGGACGGCGCCGGTTATGGTGCGTTCTATTGCCCAGTCGGTCATCGATATTCCACGTGAGATGATAATAAAGGCCGAGACGCTTGGCGCAAGTGTCTGGCAAATGGTCTGGCGGTTGGTGGTGCCTCAAACACTGCCCAGACTTATCACTGCTATTAGATTGGGGCTTGTTCCTGGTTGGATATTCTTGATATCCGCAGAGGCGATAGCCTCTACAGGCGGGCTTGGTTATCGCATTTTTCTGGTGCGCCGGTATTTAGCGATGGATGTTATCCTGCCATATGTGTTCTGGATAACACTTTTGGCCTTTGTTATTGATCGGCTGCTGTTGCTGTTATCGAAACGCGCATTCCCCTGGCATCATATTGGTGGGGAAAGCCTGTGAGCGATGTTGCTGTTCCAAAACTGCCGAAGCTCGATGTGCGTGGCCTAACAATGGAGTATGGCGACAATCGCGTGCTGGAGCGGTTGAGCTTAACCGTCGAGGCAGGGTCCTTCTGCACGATTGTTGGCGCGTCCGGGTGTGGTAAATCCACCTTTCTGCGTCTGCTTCTCAGCCAGGAAGTTCCAACAGGTGGTCGTATTCTTCTGGATGGCAAACCGCTGCCACCGGAGCCCACACCCGACAGGGGAATTGTGTTCCAGCGCTATTCGGTCTTTCCGCATTTGAGCGTTGAGGAAAATCTTATTTTGGCTGCCGAATTTGAACGTGCTGCCTTTACTGGGCGTTTGATTGGAAAAGCGCGGACCGAGGCACGTGAGGCGGTTGCAGAAACGTTGAACAAGATCGGGCTTTTTGCCGCGAAGGACCGATTTCCTGCGCAATTATCCGGCGGTATGCAGCAAAGGCTCGCTATCGCACAAGCCCTGATGAAGCGTCCGAAGATATTACTCTTAGATGAGCCGTTCGGTGCGCTTGATCCGGGCATTCGCGTGGATATGCATGAATTGCTTTTGGGGCTTTGGGAGGAGTTTTCCATGACCATATTCATGGTTACTCATGACATCGCAGAAGCTTTCAAACTGGGAACCAGAATGCTGGTTTTCGACAAGGTTCGTCACGACCCGGAGAACCCGGAGGCCTACGGGGCGAATGTGACCTACGACCTGCCACTCAACAGAAGTACAGATGATGCCGCACCGGAAGCGAGTGATCTCTTTCGGGCGCCAAAAACAATAATATGAGGAGAAACTCCATGTCCGATCTATTTTCCACTGGTCCAGTGCGGGCCCGCAAAGTTTGTGGGGTGCTCGATCGCCAACCGTCATCCCGGCGCCATCATCCAGACTTCGACAAGTTACAGATGCGTGGCTGGAAGGCTGCAGAAAAAGAAGCCACTTTACCGTCTGCTGCCTGGGAAAAAGAAAAGCAGTGGGCCTTGCGGATGGGCCTCACTGGGTCTGATTGCCTTGAAGACAAATCAATTCCGACATTCGCACGTGGTGAGTTGCCTCACTATGCTGGTATCAACACGTTTTTGAAAGCACCCTATATCGAAGATGTTACGTCAGTGGGCGCTTATGATGCAGCCGTCATAGGTATTCCCTTTGATGGTGGTACAACCTATCGACCCGGCACGCGCTTTGGCCCGCAGGGCCTGCGGAAAATTTCCGCACTTTACACGCCCTACAATTATGAAATGGGAGTTGATCTGCGTGAACAAATGACGCTTTGCGATGTTGGCGACGTTTTTACAATTCCTGCCAATATTGAAAAAACATTTGATCAAATCACACGTGCTGTAAGTCATGTCGCATCGTCCGGTGCATTGCCAATCATGATTGGAGGCGATCACTCTATTGGCTTTCCTTGTGTGCGTGGCATTGCCCAATGCACATCGAAGCGCATTGGCATCGTCCATTTCGACCGCCATATCGATATCCAGGAAAAAGACTTGGATGAAAGGATGCACACCACTCCATGGTTCCACGCCACAGATCTTGTGAATGTACCGGCGGTTAACTTGGTGCAGGTCGGTATTGGTGGCTGGCAAGTTCCGAGGGAAGGTGTAACGGAAGCCCGCAAACGCAACACCAACATTTTCACCATGCGTGATGTTGAAGAAATGGGCTTAGCGGAAACGGCGGCACGCGCATTGGAGCTCGCATGGAAAGACGCTGATGCAGTGTATATCTCGTTTGATATCGACAGTGTAGATTGTGGATTTGTGCCAGGTACGGGTTGGCCGGAACCAGGTGGCTTTCTCCCAAGGGAGGCGTTGGAATTGGTGTCCTTGGTCGCGAAGGAGGGCATTTGCGGCCTAGAAGTAGTTGAGGTTTCACCACCATACGATTGTTCCGACATAACAGCGCTGCTCGCAACCCGAGTTATCGTGGATGTGTTGGGAACACTGGTTTCTCATGGAAAAATGGGATCTCACAAGCACATCATCGACAAGCCGGTTGAGATTCCAGCAGGGCCGGATGTTGTCTGATATGAGCAAGCCTCATCACCATCACCAACATGATCATGACCATCCTCATGAACATGGCGTGGGTCACAATCATAGCCATGCTGATCATCTGCATTCACATGTGCACGGAAACAACGATTCCGCTCATGCCGAAGATCTGAAAGTTCTCTCAACCAGTTTTGTAGAGGGCTTTCGAGGTGCCGAAGATAAAACCAGTTATCTTCGGCTTGCAGGGATACCGTTTCAACGAAAGGGTTCCGATGGTCTCACCATGAATTTGGTGGACGCGACCATAAAATCGAATTGGCAAATTGGGACGGCTTCCCCTTCATTTGGGTCGCGCGAATTATCCTATATGCCATTTCCAGGAGACATGGTTGAAGCTCGCGAAACCATGATTTTTGTCTACGTATCGCTGACGGAGAGAGCAGATATTGACCTGCTGACACTCTTGGCTGAAAGAACTGAACTTGTTGAAAAAGGAAACCCTCATGCGCATTGATAAGAAAACCAAAATTTTTGGTGTGACGACGTTGATTGCCGCAATACCAAACCTTGCTTTTGGCCACGCTGGGCACCACGGTGAAGCAGGACTACAGGCTACCCTGATGCATGTCGCACAGTCTCCATTCCATATTGCACTTTTGGGCATTGCAGTCGCTGGTGTTGTGGCCTGCGCCGTCGTGGCATCTCAAAAATTGAAAATGCGCAAAGACAAATAAGCCCAAGCGGATATGATTAGTCCGGTGTATGTGCGTTTTCTGTCTGCCACGTATTTGAACCGGAGGCGTCATCTGCAATACGACGCAAGCTCATGTTGAGCTGGTACATATCAGGCCGGTAGATTACTTCAATATATTGAAGTGGTCTGCCTGTCTCATTGTACGCCACACGTGTGACCTTAGTCAGCGGTGTGCCCTGTTGGACATCTAGCACTGATGAAATGATTGGATCAGCGAGAACTGCTGTGACTGACTGATTGGCCTCGTAGATTTGGTGACCAGCGTTTTCCATGAGGGATAGGATTGACTGATTGGCCATATCTTCCCTGCTAAACGATCGGCCAATCTCCTCAGGAAGATAAGATAATATGTGGGAAAATGGCTTGCCTCCACGTGAGCGTTTGCGTTCTGCCCTTTGTACCAGAGCACCAGATTTCAATTGTAACGCGTCACATATTGGGACCGGCGCGCTTACATAGTTGAAGGTCAAGACATCTACATCAGTGGATGCTCCAATCGCGATTAGATTGTCCATCAGGCCTTTGAAATCCGCCGAAAAGTTCGATGCAGGCACGCGATATGTAACAATTGTTCCCTTGCCGCGGCTGCGTGCCACCAGGCCTTCATTGGCCAATTCATTCATACCGCGTTTTGCGGTGATACGAGAGACATTGTGGCTTTTGGAAAGTTCACTTTCGCTTGGAAGTCGATCGCCGTCGCGAATGTTGCCAGTCATGATTTTCTGTTTGTACAACAGGTAGATTTGATAATAGAGCGGTGTCGGATTTGTAGCATCCAATGGTTCGTCTTTAGCAGGAGGCGCGCTTTGGGCTGCTGAATGTTTGCGGACCGCATCAATCAAGGTTGACCTCCGAGTTTGAAGATTTTGTCCAGCCCAGCGGTACTCCGGCATCCGGCAGGAAACCGTAAAGCTGCTCATCTGGCAGGCCGTCTTTCAATATTCTCCGAACCGCAAGCAAGGCATCAAGGTCTATGCCGGTATCATAGCCCATTGCTTCCAACATAAAGACAAGATCTTCAGTGACGATATTGCCGCTGGCGCCTGGCGCTGCCGGGCATCCGCCCAACCCACTCAAAGATGAATCCAATGTTGTTATGCCTTCCTCCAGCGCGGCTAGGGCATTGGCGAGGCCAAGCCCGCGCGTGTTGTGAAGATGCACTCCCGTCAACTTATCCGCTCCTACAGCTTGGTGAACCAGTTGAATGCGACGTCGGATCTCTGCAGGATTTGCGTAGCCGGTTGTGTCCGACAGACCTACTTCGTCTGCTCCAGCATGCAATAACTTTTCCGCAAGCTGGACCACTTTTTCCTCAGGCACATGTCCCTCAATGGAGCATCCAAAGGCAGTTGAGATGCTAGCCTCAAAATAGGGACGTTCGGATTTAGGTAGTTGCAGGATGCAGGTATGTATTTGGCTGACCTCATCCAGCATCTGTGTATGTGTGCGGTTCACGTTTGCAAGCGAATGTGTTTCGCTCGCAGAAACTGGAATGGAAATTTTGTGTGCGCCCGCGCCAATGGCTGCTTTTGCACCGCGTAAATTGGGCACCAGGGCCGCAACCGTAAGATCAGGAAGCGTACAGCCAAATTTCACCAGTTCAGCTGTATCTGTCATTTGCGGCAGAGTCTTGTAATTTACGAAGGAGCCAACTTCGATCTCTTTGATCCCCGCCGCTGCTTCCGCTTTGATCCAGCGTTTCTTTGTCGCCAGGTCCAGAACAGTATCGATGCTTTGTAGCCCATCTCGTGGTCCAACTTCGCTCACCAATATCAAAGGCTTCATTGTCTATACGTACCCAAATGATCTATTGATATAGTTATATATCATTTGCTATGTTGAGCATACAACCTTTCATTTTTAAAATTGGGTCATCATGCAATTCCTAAAAGACATAATCGTCGTTGAGTTTTCACACATGGTGATGGGACCAACGACCGGAATGATATTGGCAGACCTTGGCGCTACCGTCGTAAAAATTGAGCCTGTTGGAGGTGACAAGACACGCTCGTTGCCCGGATCTGGGTCCGGATACTTTGCTATGTTCAATCGCAACAAGCAAAGTATCTGCCTTGATCTGAAAAGCGATGAGGGAAAAGAAGTCGTCCAAAAACTACTTGCGGACGCCGATGTCGTAATTGAGAATTTTCGTCCCGGCGCACTTGATAAGCTCGGTTTTGGGTATGACGACGTGAAGAAATTGAACCCTTCCATCGTCTATCAATCATCCAAGGGCTTTTTGTCAGGGCCGTATGAAAATCGGACTGCATTGGATGAAGTGGCGCAGATGATGGGTGGCCTTGCCTACATGACAGGTCCGTCAGGCAAACCGTTGAGAGCTGGATCATCCATCATTGATATTACGGGAGGCATGTTTGGTGTCATAGGCATTTTAGCAGCGCTTTACAATCGCGATGCAGGTAAGCGGAGCGGGGACGGAGCTTTTGTCACATCTTCACTCTATGAGACCACGGCATTTTTGGTTGGGCAACATATTGCCCAGCATGCTGTTACAGGTAAACCAGTTCCTCCAATGCCAGAACGAATCTCAGCTTGGGCTGTCTATGATGTGTTTTCAGCTTTTGATGCTCAGGTTTTTGTTGGTGTGGTCAGCGATGGGCAATGGGTGAGCTTTTGCAGTGAATTCAATATTCCAGGGTGGGAGGACGATCCGGAGTTTGCGACCAATACGGATCGTGTTGCCAAGCGAGACATTATTATCCCGCGACTGCGGTCGCTTTTTGCACACATGCAATCAGCTGACTTGATGGTCAAGCTTGGTAGAGCGGGATTGCCATACGCTCCCATTCGAAAACCTGAAGAACTGCTCAATGATGAGCATCTCATAGTTCATGGCCTGCAGGAACTTACACTACCCGATACAGGTGCAAGAATTTCCCTGCCAAAATTGCCCCTCGAAATGAATGGCGCTCGTGCCGAATTGCGAAGTGATTTGCCTTCAACGGGAGCAAATACCGTTTCGATCATGAAAAGTCTCGGCTATGGGGATGAAGATATCAAGCAGATGCGTTTGGCAGGAGGCGTACTGTAACCGCCGAGCCGATTTTCCGATGTTACCAGAGGATTAGGGTCCTCAAATTGTTGTTGTTTTTGATTTTTGTGTATTTTTTCTATTGTTTATCCCTTTGTATTTGTTGTTTTTTCTGTCTTGTGGAGTAGTTTTTTGTGTTTCTGAACGGGATGTGAATGTGT
>JBDWQA010000002.1:0-468771 GCA_039986835.1 Hyphomicrobiales bacterium | reverse complement strand
GTTGGCCCTGTTGGCCCTGTTGGCCCTGTTGGCCCTGTTGGCCCTGTTGGCCCTGTTGGCCCTGTTGGCCCTGTTGGCCCTGTTGGCCCTGTTGGCCCTGTTGGCCCTGTTGGCCCTGTTGGCCCTGTTGGCCCTGAGGCGCTATCATCACTTGCTGCAGCGGTGCAACTTGTGTTTCATAAGACTGGATTTGGTTCTGGTTTTGACCAAACAACCAACGAATGCCGGGCGTACTTTGCACCACAACAGATTGTCCTGGCCCAATCGTATCTAAAAACTTAGGTTGATTGGTTGCCGGATTGACCATGTAGTAGTCTACGGGTTGTTGAAACCGATTCACAAATTTCAGTTGAACGGATTGCTGTTGGACGTTGTGTAGTAAGTCTTTCGCATCCGACCGCAAGCTTTTGTCTCCAATGATCGAATTCCAAGATGTGAACCCGTCATTGTTTGCAAGGGTTAAACCGCCACCCGCTAAAGTCGCGGCCATTGCAGCGGCTATATACATCCCAGACTTCCTTAAAAACATCACGTGCAATCCAACTCCAGTAAATACTCATCTATTAGTACAGGTATTAGATGTCAGTTCTTAAATGAACGCAATATGAACAAGCGGTTCCAACCGCATTCAAGCCAGTATGTTTAATCCTTACCTCATCGGAACACATGAAGTGGTCGTCATGACCAGACATATTATGAGGGGCTTGCAGCATGACATATTTAAAGCAATACATTTTTCCACAAATCAGAAAAACATTCTTCCGAGCTGCATGTTTAGCCAGCACTATGAGTGCCGCGGTGGCGGGGCCCTTGGAAGGTGACTGGCAGCAAGCCAGCTCCAACGCTGGGCACTGCGATAATTGTGCCATCAGTGTCGCGGCTCTGGGCGACCATGCTTCAACTTTGTCTGTCAGCGCCAACAATGGATGGAGCGCAAATGTCACGAAACTGTTTCAAGATGATGTTCTAGCTGACGGCTATGGCCGCTGGGATGACAGTGTTGGTGGCGCTTACGCTGGCAAACGTTTCAAAATTACGCTTTTGGAAGAAAACGATACCATGCGCATGATTATGCAAATGCTGGATCGCTCCATGCCAAGCGAAATCATTGCATCCTTTGATCGCACTTATCTTGCCCCTTATGGCGGTGACACACGCCTTGGCGATCCGTCTCGCTATGTAGCGCAATCATGGGGTGGCATTGTAAGGTCAGGCCCTGGCATGCACCATGAGAAACTGGGTAGCCTTTATGAAGGGCAGAAGATTACCGTCCTGCATCGAACACATGAAATCATGAATGGCTATCCCTGGATGGCGATTGAGTTTGGCGACTACAAACAACGTGGTTACCAATGGGGCGGCATTATTTGTGCCACAGACTATGCGCGTCAGGATCTGCACCAACTATGCGGGGCACCAGAGTCCAATACAACAAAGCCCTTTAACATCTACCAGAACAACACTTCTTCATACTATGGCTCTCCTTCAGCCCATGACGAACAGCTCAGCTATTCTTGCCACGATGGCTCACACCTCGCATATGAGTTGGACCACCGCGCATCCGAGGCTCTGGCAATTGTCGACTATGAAGGCGAACGACATTATCTGGTTCAGGTGATTTCAGCTTCAGGATCACGTTATTCCAACGGCGCACTTGAATTGCATACCAAGGGTTTTGAAGCCTTGCTCACTAATGACCGATCCACAGTTCACTGCACTGCCTACTAAGGCAAAAACCATCTCATAGAGAGGCTTGCAAATGAATGAAGACAACAGCAATCAGGCCAAAACAGTCTGATTGCTGTCTTGTTGATATGTTATAGAATTTTAAAAATGGTGCCGCAGGGGAGGATTGAACTCCCGACCTCGTCATTACCAATGACGCGCTCTACCACTGAGCTACTGCGGCGTTGCCTTAACGGCATCTGATTGGTGATCGCGCTCATCTGACATATCCGCGTGCCACGTGCAAGATGGTTTGCGTGGAAAACATCATATTATTGCCTTGTGGCGCAACAACCCCTATCTCAGTTGTTAATTAACCGACACAAAGAGACCGGCCTTATGACCGAGGGCAAATCAAAGCAGGATAAGAAGCAGGAGCGCCTGTCAGCCTTACTGCGCGAAAACCTGCAAAAAAGGAAAGCGCAAATGCGGGCGCGCCGGAACAGTTCGGAAAAAACGCGGGAGGACATTCCGGAAGATATTTCTGAACAATGGGATGCAAACGGGCTGACAAAGTAGCAAACACCACACTTTCTTGAGCTTTTCTACCCAGACAGACCTTGATGCCGCCTTAAATCCCGGTAAAAAGAGCGCCGATAACAAATAGTGAAAGATTAATATGGACAAGATCCGCATTCGGGGTGGCAACAAGTTAAACGGTACCATCCAGATTTCCGGCGCCAAGAACGCTGCCTTGCCGTTGATGATTGCAAGTCTTTTGACAGATGAAACATTACGGCTACTCAATGTGCCGAGACTGGCTGATGTTGCTTTACTTCAACGCATCTTGGGTAATCACGGTGTCGACTGCACGATCAAGGGCAAGCGTCCTGGCCAGAAAGATATGGCTGGCCAGACCCTGGATCTGACAGCGGAAGAAATTGTGGACACCACATCTCCCTATGAACTTGTTTCAAAAATGCGGGCTAGTTTCTGGGTGATCGGTCCTTTGCTTGCGCGCATGCATGAAGCACGCGTTTCGTTACCCGGTGGCTGCGCCATTGGTACACGCCCGGTAGACTTTTTCCTGGACGGCCTGCGCGCATTGGGCGCTGACATTGAACTGGATGGCGGATACGTGGTTGCCAGTGCGCCAGGTGGCCTTGTTGGTGGCATTGTTGATTTTCCGAAAGTGTCAGTAGGTGCCACACATGTGGTTATGATGGCGGCAACACTGGCGAAAGGCACAACCCAGATTAAAAATGCCGCGCGCGAGCCAGAAGTAACCGATCTCGCAGAATGTCTGAATGCCATGGGCGCAAAAATTTCCGGCGCCGGAACAGAGACAATTACCATCGAAGGCGTTGAGAAACTTCACGGTGCCACACACACTGTTCTGCCAGACCGGATTGAAACCGGCACCTACGCTATGGCAGTTGCGATGACGGGCGGTGAAGTGGTTTTGGAAGGCGCACGTGCCGACTTGCTTGAGGCCGCAATAGAGGCATTGCGTGAATCCGGCACGACAATTGAGCCGACAGATAGCGGCATTCGCGTTATGCGCAACGGCAATGGCATTAAGGCGGTCAGTGTGACAACGGAGCCTTATCCAGGCTTTCCGACAGATCTACAGGCCCAGTTTATGGCGCTGATGACGAAAGCCGAAGGGAACTCAGACATTGTTGAAACAATATTTGAAAATCGCTTTATGCATGTACAGGAACTTGCGCGCCTTGGTGCGCAAATCAGCCTTGATGGGCAAAAAGCCATGATCGAGGGAGTTCCACAATTGACCGGAGCGCAAGTTATGGCCACCGATCTAAGGGCTTCTGTGTCCCTTGTCATTGGAGGACTGGTTGCGGACGGTGAAACATTCGTCAATCGCGTCTATCATCTTGATCGTGGATTTGAACGCCTGGAAGAGAAGTTACGCAATTGCGGTGCAGAAATAGAACGTATTTCTGCATAGCGCTTTAGGGGCAACAACATGTCTGCACTCAAAATGATGGCAATGGATGGGGAAGACCTGACGGTTGTTTCCGCACATTGCCAGGACTCAGTTTTCAAGTCCGAAGACATAAGCTGGCTTGCTGCAGAAAATCGTTTTTTGCTCTCCATCAATCGCTTTGTGTGGGAAAAGGCTCAAAAACGTGGGTTGCTTGGCCTGTTTCGCAAGAAGACCTATGAACGACACCGCGCCGTTCTGCACTTTGAACAGGTGGCGAGTGTTCAAACACTTGGTCTGAACCCCAAGGATGAAAACACGGTTTACTCCCTGCTTTCCATAGAGTTCTTTCCTTCTGAAGACGGTGTTTCGGGACAGATAGAGCTGATGCTTGCTGACGAGTATTCCATTCGTCTCAATGTGGACAGTATTGAAGCACGCCTGACAGACTTTGATGCGGCCTGGGAAACAAAAAGCCGCCCCAAACATCCTCTCAGTTGATTTTAGTACCCACACACATTTACGATTTCTCAAAGGATACCCACATTGGTTTTCCGGCTCACTCAATCCGATAAAGGATTCACGGCTGCCTTTCAGGAACTTCTTTCTGCCAAACGCGAAGTTTCAGAAGATGTCGATGCAGTCGTGAGGTCAATCTTGAAGGATATCAAGGCACGCGGTGACGAAGCTTTGCTTGAATACACAGGGCGTTTTGACCGCGTGGAATTGACACCAAAAACGCTACGTATAACTGAAGAAGCCATTGATAACGCAGTTGCAAATGCAGACCCAGGTACTGTTGAAGCGTTAAAACTGGCGCATGACCGTATTACCTCCCATCACCAAAAGCAGTTACCGGAGGATCAACGCTATACCGATCCGCTGGGCGTTGAGTTGGGCTATCGCTGGTCTGCTATTTCAGCCGTTGGCCTATACGTACCTGGTGGAACAGCAAACTATCCAAGTTCGGTTCTCATGAACGCCGTGCCAGCGCGCGTGGCCGGCGTTGGCCGTATTGCGATGGTTGTCCCCACACCTGATGGAGTTGTAAATCCACTGGTTCTGGTGGCGGCCCGTCTGGCGGGAGTTGCCGAAATTTATCAAATTGGCGGTGCCCAGGCAGTTGCGGCTCTTGCATTTGGTACAGATACAATAGCACCTGTCGCAAAAATTGTCGGGCCCGGCAATGCTTTTGTGGCGGCCGCGAAAAGGCAAGTATTTGGCACTGTCGGTATTGATATGATCGCGGGCCCTTCTGAAGTGCTTATTGTGGCGGATGATACCGCAAATCCGGCATGGGTCGCTGCAGACTTGCTCGCGCAGGCGGAACACGACACGGCTGCTCAATCTATTGTTTTGACCGATAGTCCCACCGTGGCAAAAGCTGTTGAGGAAGCAGTTGAGGCTCAACTCAAAACACTTCCACGGGCCGAGATTGCTGGTGCCAGCTGGCGCGACTTCGGCGCTATTGTCCTGGTGAATGATGTGATGGAAGCCGCGCCCCTGATTGACGCAATTGCTGCAGAGCATCTGGAATTGTGCGTTGCGGATGCTGATACGCTTTTCGACAAGATAACCCACGCCGGTGCCGTGTTTATGGGGCATCATACCCCTGAGGCAATTGGAGACTATGTTGGCGGATCAAACCACGTCCTGCCAACCGCGCGCTCTGCGAGGTTCTCTTCCGGACTTTCGGTATTGGATTATATGAAGCGGACGTCTATCCTGCGCTGTACGCCAGAAAATTTGCGCGCCCTTGGACCCGCAGCAATTCAACTGGCTGATGTTGAGGGTCTCGATGCTCATGGACGATCTGTCGCCATTCGACTTAATCTATAAACGCCTGGGGGCACTGCAATGGCTGGCCAGGACATGAAGGACTGCGCCAATGAACGACTGATAGCTGTTGTGTTGGACGAAGGCACAATTGGACGCTCCTCTAACGAGGTCGAGCATGAGCGCGCAATTGCGATCTACGATCTGGTGGAAGAAAACAAATTTCAGCCGCTTTCTGAAACAGAAACAGTGAGCGGGCCATACCGCCTAAATCTATCACTCCAGGATGCCCGACTGGTGTTCGAGATCACCTTTGATCACGGCGGACAGGTTGCCACGCATATTCTGTCTCTCACGCCATTTCGGAAGATCATCAAAGATTATTACATGATTTGCGACAGCTATTATGCTGCCATCAAAACTTCTACGCCCAGCCAGATTGAGGCTATTGATATGGGTCGTCGCGGATTGCACAATGAAGGTTCGCAATTGCTTTTGGATAGATTGGCCAACAAAATTGCAATGGACTTCGACACCGCCCGGCGCCTGTTCACGCTGGTTTGCGTGTTGCATTGGAAAGGGTAGGTTTTGAGGGGGATTCAAAAGCCACCAGCCGTGCCTCTCAATCCTAATTTGCCTATTGTTGTGCGCCCAAGCGCCCTGCTTTTTGCCTGCCGCATGAATGTTATTCGCTCGCCGATGGCTGCCGCGATAACCAGACACCTATTTCCAAATCAAATCTACACAAGATCTGCTGGAGTTTTACCCGGTGCGCTAGATCCCTTTGTGCAATCCGTCATGGAAGAAATCGGCATCGATATCTCCAGTCATATTCCCCATTCATTTGAGGATTTGGAAGATACAAATTTCGACCTCATTGTTACGCTGGCTCCGGAGGCCCACCATAAAGCGCTTGAGTTAACTCGTACCAACGCTATCGACGTTGAGTATTGGCCCACATTGGATCCCTCTCTGGCAACCGGCTCACGCTCACAAATTCTGGACGCTTACCGTGGTTTGCGCGATGAGCTTATGCTCCGCATCAAAAAGCGTTTTGATTGGAAACCAAGAGTTGGAGAGTAGTGGTCAAGCAATCCTGTTGAGGCATCTCACAGGAATTTTACCGGTTTGGCACGCTCATATCACACACCCCCCTTTAATCTGAGGTTGGAAGTCATATTTACTTTTAGTAACCGGGCCATGCACCGGACTTGAACATTTTTTGAATGGAATAATATCTCCAATATCTCTGTGCTTTAAATTGAAAACAAGCAAGCACGCGAAACCTACCAATCACCAAATTTGAACAGCGGCTTCTTTGCTGCTTTCCCAATGGGGTTTTTATGACTGAAACATCTGATTACACGCCACCGAAGGTCTGGACTTGGGAGTCCGAAAACGGAGGGGCATTTTCCAAGACAAACCGCCCGACTGCAGGGCCAACTCACGATAAGGTTTTACCGGTTGGAAAGCACCCGTTGCAGCTATATTCGCTAGCCACACCAAATGGTGTAAAAGTCACAATTATGCTGGAGGAGTTGTTGGCGCTTGGGAAAACCGGGGCGGAATACGATGCTCATTTGATCAAAATCGGAGACGGAGATCAGTTCGGTAGCGGGTTCGTGGACATCAATCCAAACTCAAAAATACCTGCATTGATGGATCACAGCACGGCCTCGCCAACACGACTGTTTGAATCCGGTTCAATCCTGCTGTATCTCGCCGAAAAGTTTGAGGCATTCCTTCCCAACGACCCAACGCTCAGAACAGAATGTCTGTCATGGCTCTTTTGGCAAATGGGTAGCGCGCCATATCTTGGTGGCGGCTTTGGCCATTTCTATGTATATGCGCCAACAAAAATTGAATACTGCATTGATCGCTTCACAATGGAAGTGAAGCGCCAATTGGATGTGCTGGACCGTCACCTTGCAAATAACCGTTATATGGCCGGTGATGAATACACGATTGCCGACATCGCGATCTGGCCCTGGTATGGCGCTTTGGTGTTAGACATTGTATACGGCGCGGCCGAATTCCTGAATGCAGGCTCCTACAAACATGTCAATCGCTGGGCAAACGAAATAGCAAAACGTCCTGCAGTAAAACGCGGTCGCATGGTCAACAAAACCAGTGGCCCGCTTGAAGAGCAGCTTCATGAACGTCATGACGCCAGCGACTTTGACACAAAGACACAAGATAAAATTGAAACCGCCGGCTAGGGTCTTATCCCTTTAAAACAACTCAATTTGCGGGCGCCGTTTGTTGGGCGCCCGCAAGCTTGAAAAGTGTTTCTCTCGTGGCATCATCAGCTGGAAACATCATCTCGATTTTCAATTCAGCCAAAGCGATGTCTTCCGCGCTTCCAAACTGAGATAGCGTGGAAAAGAAAGATAGTACTATTCCACCGGTATAATACCGAGCAGGCACGACTGCGGGCAATTCAGACGAAGACTGAAAGCCGTCCTTAACCAGCGATTTTTGCAGAATTGCTGCGGCATTTTCCAAAATGTCATCACCACCCAGATGCTCGCTTTCTGTTCGTAACCGCGTCACCATATGTTGTGCAACCTCTTGCCAATTCTCGAAAGTGCTTCGCATGATGGCGGGGTTTGCCATGGCTTCCAGCAGGCTGTCGCCCTCGGAAAGGCCTGCACCACTCAGCAACATTGTCGCGGACTTGTTTGCATTGACTACGCCCCAATGGCGATCAAGCGCCATAGCGGGAAACGGATCGTGGCGTGAAAGCGTCCAATTCACAGCCTCCCTGATATGGGCCATGTCTTCCTCGCCTAGTTCTCTGCTTTTATAGACCGGTGCGTAACCGGCTGCGTTTAAAATGGAGTTTCGAACAGCGCTCGGTACACCAAGCGTTTCACATAGATGCATCACCATTGGCTGACTGGGTTTTGCCCGGCCAGTTTCCAGAAAGGAGATATGCCGCGCTGAAACATTTGCTTCCAATCCAAGATCAAGCTGGCTCATGCGGCGTTGGCCACGCCATTTTTTCAATACCAATCCAAACGTTGTTTCCAAGATAGGCTTCCCTTCTACAAACATGACACCAAAATACACCACACAATGCGCAAGGCACTTACCTGGCAAGTAATTGTTTTAACGCATGCACACCGACATGTTCCTCAAAACTGAAGGAGAAATTGATGTCGACTAAACGCACAATCGCTTATTTGAAATTAGCATCCGGAATTATCATTGGTTTTGGACTTCTGGGCTTCCTCGGTGTTTGGCCTTTATTTGCGGCGCCTATCAAAATGCTTCTGGACCTGATTTTCTGGCCAGTAGACGCGAACCAATCCCTTGCAGCACCAGAAAGTAGTCTTCTTCTTGCTGTTGCCAGTGGGGTATTAGTCGGGTGGGGAGCTATGATGTGGTTAATCGCAACCAGACTCTATCAAACAAACGCTGAACTTTCCCGAACCATCATTATGACCGGTATCACACTATGGTTTGTGATTGATTCCACTGGGTCAATCATTGCTGGTGCGCCGTTGAATGCCCTCTTCAATTTGGGCTTTGTTGCGCTGTTTTATCTGCCTCTTCGCCACATTCCCAAATCCATCACAAGCAATACTTAGTATCAATTCAACTCAGCGCGGGAATCACGTTGGTGTCTTGATGAACGTTCCAGCACTTAACTCGTTGACAGCCTGCACAAGTTCCTGGCGCGTATTCATGACAATGGGCCCGTGCCAGGCAACGGGTTCCTGAATAGGCGTTCCAGAAACCAACAAGAACCGGATACCATGTTCACCAGCCTGAATTGTGATTTCATCGCCAGTTCCGAATAATACGAGGGAGCGGTTTCCAGTCTGGTCGCGGATTAGCAATTCTTCGCCATTCGCTTCCTTTTCTGTCAGAATTCCAATCGGCTTTGAAGCATCGCGGAATGTGCCCGACCCCTCAAAGATGTACGCAAATGCCTTTTGATATGTGCTGACAGGCAATGTGCGACGCACACCGGCTGGCACATAAATATCGAGGTAACGTGGCTCCGCTGCAATACCATCCACCGGACCTTTGCGATCCCAAAACTCACCGCAAATCACCTTGACGCGCGTTCCATCATCTTCCAGCAATTCAGGAATTTCGCTTGAATTTACATCTTGATAGCGCGGATCAGTCATCTTTAAACCGCGTGGCAGATTGGCCCAAAGCTGAAAGCCATGCATTTGGCCGTTGGCATCACCTTCCGGCATTTCCTGATGCAAAATACCGCTTCCCGCCGTCATCCATTGCACATCGCCCGCGTTCAACGCACCTTTGTTACCAAGACTGTCGGCATGCTCAACTGTTCCGGACAGCACATAAGTAATGGTTTCAATACCGCGATGCGGATGCCACGGGAAACCACGCATATAGTCCTGTTGTCGGTCATTGCGGAAATCATCGAAGAGCAAAAACGGATCCGCCATCTCAGGATCGCCAAAACCAAACGCACGATGTAGTTTGACACCAGCCCCTTCAATTGTGGGCTGCGCTTGAATGATCTGATCAACGGGTCGGATGGACACAACAATGCTCCCTTATTGTTCGAGCTGTCATATATGCACAAATGAACCGGTATGTGTTGTGAACAGTGTGTTGCTTTACTAAATTCCGCGTTATGGCGGAACACTTTGGGCATGCTGAAATATATTGTCGGGATCGTATTTACGCTTGATTGCCGACAGAAGTGGCAAGTTTTCGCCCCAGTAGGCTTCTGCCCAATTGCTCAATTCCCGATCACGGTAATTCGCATATGCGCCGCCTGTTGAAAGTACGTCTAGTGCAGATGAAATAGCTGAAAGTGCCTTTAGATGAGATGTTTCTTTGTCATGGTGTTTTGGCTGTACCGATGATTGCACCAGAAACTTAGCATTACGATGAGGAAATGCAGTTTCTGTATTTCCAATGTCCGACACTGCACCGCCCAAGGTCTCAAAGGTCACAAAGACAGAACCAAATGGGTGACGGCTAAACTCACTAACGAGATCAATGCACGCGTCTTCGGACATTGTGTGATCTACGAAATGAGATTTGGCATAGAGCGGTAACGAACCTTTCATTGATCGCAGAATTTGATTGTTCATCACATCCATTAATGTTCCGGATACAAGCTCATTGAGTTTGATTTTCTCGTTGTCACCAAGCAATTCATGCAAGTAATTCCTGACTTGTGCAGCCCGGCCTACTCCCTGGCCGGAAAATATCAGAATAATCTGGCTGTCAGGATAGCTATAAAGACTGCAATGGCTGGTTATGGTGCGGTCGACGGCGTCAGACAGTCGTTGCCAGCGTGCTAATACTATGGCTGCTTCCTGTGAACTGTACCTACGCACCAAATTGAAGCTCGTTGTCAGCGGGACTTTATCCAGGTTTATTGTCATGCCTGTTAGCACGCCAAGACTGCCCCCACCGCCACGGGAGGCCCACAGTAGGTCGTCATTTAATCCTTTGTGCGCATGAATAATTTCTCCCTGAGCGTCCACCATTGTGAGTTCACTAATGCGATCGCAAAGAAGGCCACCAAATCTTGAAGTGAAGCCAATTCCTCCACCTAGAAACTGGCCACCAATTCCAACATCTGAGCACCAGCCAGCGGACAGCAAAAGCCCGTTTTTTGCAGCAGTCCCATGCACCGCACCCAAGGCGGCACCAGCGCCAACGGAAATTGTATGTTGCTTCGTGTTGACCGAGATTTGATTGAGATATCTGAGGTCGATGACAAGCGTTTCATGTTGTGAAAAACCGCCGAAACAATGTCCACCTGACCTTATCGAAAATGGTAAATTTTCATCGCGCGCATAGCGAACTGCGTTGATAACATCCTGCGTGCTTTCGCACATGATGCGTTGGGAAGGCACTTGCTCATAACGTCTGTTGTATCCAGATGAGAGCGAGACGGCAAAAGGATCTCCCGCGGAGATGAGTTTTAGCTTTTGCTCTCTTGGTAACTGGCTATTCGGTTTATCTTGAGGAATAGCAAAGAGTGCACTTGATAAAATAGCTGGTGCACACAAAGAAAACGCGGCTGTCGCGGTATTGCGTGTTTTCAGCAAAATCTGACGTCGAGTCGCCTCAAAATTCACAAATCAAGTCCACCTCTCAAAAATGTTCTTAAGTTAAACACTAGCAAAATACCTAGTTGCGAAATCGTAAGAACGATACAATCAACAGATTGACAAATCTCACAAAAATCCATTAATAACAATAACTTATATCATTTTGAACTAAGTATTTTTAACTATTTTTTTCTAAAGGCGGACAGCGTATTATGGGCCAGCTCGGTATTATTTCCAGATATCTAACGAAAACCGGCAAGAGAGTTACAAAGATTGCTCTAACTATCCCGCTGACTGCAGGCATTTTGTCTGGAGCATTTCTTGTTCACGCCAATACCGCTCATGCTGGAGGTGCTAATGGCGGCACCTGCGCAAGTTTTCCGGAAACAAACTCGAGTTTCACAAATTTTGTATTTGTGGATGGCGATACGATTACGATCTCACAACCCCAAGGTAGCACCGCAAACCGATTGCAGGTTACTCAAGGCACGGGAAGTATCCAGCTTCCATTTAGTGGGAGTTGGGTTGCAGGAACAGATTTCTATTCGGGCACTGTCACTTTGTTGGGAATTGATACGAATAGTAACAATCAGGTCGAGAACGTACACATTAGTTGTACACCAGCGGGATCAAGCGGACACTCTGTCCAAGCAGCGGGAACCCTGATCGCTCAGCGCCACACAACCGAAGTTGTAACTGGCGCCGTGAACTCTGAAGTCACCGCAGCTTTACTGGGCTCTGGTGGTTCAGGTGGTGCAGGCCTTGCGTTCACCCAGAACAGTGCATCCATAAGTCTTGAACAACTCATGGCAATGAATGCAAACCGCAAGAAAACAAGGCCCAATGCTGTCCTTGCTTATGGCGAGGACGGCCAGCGCTATGACCCATCCATGCCCCTAAAACCACTGCCTTACAATGTTTGGGGCCACATCAACTATGGAAATTACAATGGCGGTGATGCAGCGCTTGATGGCTCCGTGACCAACTTCCTTGTTGGGTTTGACCGTCGGTTTGGTGCCGATGCGCTACTGGGTGTTATCGCGGGTTATGAAATCTCAGATTTTGACTTTGATTCTGTAGATAGCAAGCTGGAAGGCGAAGGACCAACCCTTGGAATTTATGCCGGCATTAAACTGACACCACAATTGGTTGCGGACATATCGATTACCCATAGTTGGGTGTCTTATGATAGTTCTATTGCAGGTGTAACCGCGGACTATGATGCCAGCCGCTGGAGCATTGGTGGTAATTTGACAGGATCGTTTGAGTGGAATTCTTTCACCATTCAACCTACCGCGAAGGCCTTCATTTCTTTTGAAGACCAAGATGCATATGTCGATAGCTCATCTGCAAGTTTTGCCAGCCGCGATGTCACAATTGGGCGCGTTTCCCTTGGACCCAAAATTTTCTACCCACATGTTTTTGAAGCTGGCCGTTCAGCAAAATTCTGGGCCTTGGCAAAGGCCGAGTATGACTTTTCTTCGGAAGATAGCACCACGTCATCTTTGCTCACCAGCAATGACGTATTCTCGGCCAGGATCGGCGCAGGTGTCGATGCGGAAATTACCGACAATGCTAGTGTGGGCCTTTCAATAGAAGGACATGGTCTTGGCGGTGGAGAATATATCGGCATCGATGTATCCGGTCGCGCTAGGCTTCAATTCTAAGAAACTAACTGCCCGAGCGTTTGGGTGGCTGTAAGCTGTTACCAGTCACCCTATTGAAGTCAGCTAAACTTTAAGTCAGCAACAAGTCGGCGCAATAGGAAAATTGCTAAAATTTGATTCAATTTATATCTGTTATTGTTAATTATTTAGATTAAATAAGTATTCGATTTGTATTTTTTATTTTAATTTGAAATAAGACATTTATTAAATTTATTTTTTGAATACTTCATATGCGCCCGCTGTTTTCATTTCAAAACAGCTATTTGCTGACCAGCTTTTTGTTCTGTCGGCTCTGTTTAGCTCGATGTGCAGTCAAGGTTCACAAAGCGCTGGTTTGTATGAAAGCCGAACCTTCGGCAACTGACATTCAGGTTGCCACCAACTCGCCCTTGGTGGCGCAGGTTGGGCAAGCCCTGATAACTCTATGAAAGCTGAACTCGCTCGCCCCGAATTCAACTTCCATTCTATAGGGTTTGCCCAATTATCCCCCCGCATCTGGCAAGAAATTCGCCCCTTCCAAATACTCACCAAATTGAAATACATCACAGTTAATAAGAAGTTAATTTAACTATATACGTTATTCCTAATTTTTAATATTAAAATTAAATTACTTAAAAATCTGTTAAAAACATGTGGATATTTATTTTATTTTGACCGTTATTAATATTGCGGGATGCATTACAAATAAATAATCCACTTTCAAATAAAAATTCGCATCAATGCATCCGATTAAAAGTAAAGCGTAAATCGGAGTATCGTAATGAAACGTATATTTTTCGGGATAACCTCTGGAATTTTCGGGGGAGTTGCCATGTTGTTTGCCACTATGGCGACACCAACGTTGGCCGCCCAAGGCCCTAGCGAAGAAGTTTGCAATCAACTTCCACGGCACATTCGGAGTGAATACTCGTGCGCCGGCTCTTCATCTCAGGTTGTTGTGAATGCTTTGGAAGCAGCTAGAAGCGTTCTCTCAATCGTTACTGAGCCACCAGCTGAAAAATTGGGCAAGCGCGATAGGCATAAGCACGGTTACCACAAAGGAAAAGGACATAAACCCAAGGGTAAACATAGTAAAAATCATCGGCGCGACAAAGACAAGAATCGCAGCGAACGTAGTAAACGCAACAAGCATAAACAAAGCAGTCAACGCAGCAGCCGCGACAATGATCAAAGCAGAAGCGAACGCAGCAAGCGCGGCAAAAACAAGCAACGCAGCGAACGCCGCAGCCGTGGCAACGATCAAAGCAGAAGCGAACGCAACAAACGCAGCAAGAACATCAATCGCGACAACGACAACCAGCGCGATGGAAACAACCAGCGTCGCAACAAAGATCAAAACAACGATGAGCGCAACGGACGCGATAGCAATCGTGGCGGCCAAAACGAAAACCGAGGCGGCAACGGCCGTTAAACCAATGTTGGGCGCCCCAAGCGAACTCCTTAACTAGGGCGCTTTTCAAATTGTGGGTGACGCTCCGCCTTAAACAGCAGGGCGCCACCCTTTAAATTTCGAATGATTGACTTGTCATTGATTGAACGCTGAATTGAGCAAATGTATTGCGTATCGCTCAACGCGCGTTCGTGGAGGGGAGCAAACACTATTCCCCTCCTATCTGCCGCGCTTGAGCAGATTCAAAAACCAATTGCATGGTTGGGGTGGTTCACAATTGCCTTTATGTCGCAATAAATCGAAAATTTTCTCTCTGCCGTTGATTTTATGCAGTAATTGATGACCTATGCGAAGCAATCTGTTAACAGAATTTGAAATTGAGGCTAGAGCAGCATCTATGATGCACGTTTTTGCCTCTAACAAAACAAGTCTGAGCCAATTAGTGGCTCCGGTATTAGTCGAAGCTTTAGATAAGGAATCCTATGGCTAAGGAAGAAGTCCTTGAATTTCCCGGTGTCGTTACCGAGTTACTGCCGAACGCGATGTTTCGTGTGAAGCTAGAAAATGATCATGAAATTATCGCTCACACAGCTGGTCGTATGCGTAAAAACCGTATTCGGGTATTGGCAGGCGACAAAATTCTCGTGGAAATGACCCCCTATGATCTTACCAAAGGGCGCATTACCTACCGCTTCAAATAGTAAGAACACAGCAGCGAAACACACGTTCCATGGCCGCAAAAACGTCTCCGAGACTGGTTCTCGCATCTGCCTCACCGCGCCGCTTGGCGCTGCTGCAACAAGTTGGCTTGCAGCCGGATAGATTGCAACCGGTTGATTTGGATGAAACACCAAAACGGCGCGAAAGCCCGCGTGCCCTTGCAGCGCGTTTGGCGGCAGCAAAGGCACAAACTGCGCGCGATACTTTGGTTGCACTGGCAAAGGCTTTGAAAAAGGCCGAAAAAAATGATGAGGTTAGCTCCGCACCACAGATGGAACGCTATGATGACGCCTTCGTTCTTGGAGCGGATACGGTGGTATCAGTTGGTAGACGCATCTTACCAAAGACCGAAAAGGTCGATGAAGCGGTGGAAGCACTTGAACAGCTTTCCGGGCGCGCCCATAGGGTTTATACCGGCGTTGCATTTATCACTCCACGTGGCAGCATGCGTCGACGGTTGGTAGAAACGAAAGTACGGTTCAAGAAACTCTCGCGCGCGGACATTGACTCATACATTGCATCCGACGAATGGCGAGGTAAAGCTGGCGGTTACGCGATTCAGGGCCTGGCAGCGGCATTCGTGACCAATCTACAAGGGTCATACACCAGCGTCGTCGGACTACCTCTATACGAAACTGTTTCTCTGCTTCAGGGGGAAGGTTTTCCGGTTATTCTCAACTGGTTGAACCACGAATAACGCCATGTCAGCAGGCGATTTAAATTTCGTCCGTTTTGGCATAGAACAACAGCTTATCCTGACATCTGCCCAAATGCGTACAACGGAGCAACGCGCCATTGACGCTGGCGCCGTCACTGGTCTTGCTCTGATGGAGATAGCAGCCCAAGGTGTCCTAGACGCTTTGTTTCTAGCTGAACCCTATTCCGCTTCTGGCTGTCATCGAGCTCTGGTTTTATGCGGTCCGGGCAACAATGGTGGTGATGGCTTTGCCATTGCACGACTTCTGCAAGCTGCGGGATGGTGTGTCAAAGTTGGCTTTCACGGCACTTTGGCACAGCTTCCGCCAGATGCCGCGGCGAATGCACAGCTGTGGCTGGAAACGAATGCCTTAACTCCGATTGCAGACATCTGCGAAGAAGAAGTAACGCGCGCCGACGTTGTTATAGATGCACTTTTCGGGACCGGGTTAAAACGCCCGATCTGCATCAGAGTATGGGAATTGCTTGAGTGCGTTGCTGCAAGTTCAGCCACGGTAGTTGCAGTTGATATACCAACTGGCATCAATTCCGATACCGGCCAAATCTTGCGTGAAGAGCCCGCTGGTTCCTTAGAGGAAAGCATAGTTGAAAGTGATAAAAAAGCTGCGTGGCCGAGAGTGAACCACACAGTGACCTTCCAAAGGTTGAAGCCAGCCCATTTGTTGGCGACCTCTGCACCCCTAGGAATGAACACCTTGTCCATTGTTGATTTGGGAATTGAAAAATTCGAACCCGATCAAGATGAAACAAATATTATTCACATGTCTGGCATGCCCCCAAATCTTTATAAGCAAAACCTTGCACATAAATACGAGCATGGTCATGCAGTGGTGTTATCTGGCGGCGTCGGCAAGGGAGGAGCCGGCAGGTTGGCGGCACATGCCGCGTTGCGCATTGGCGCTGGGGCAGTAACTCTGGCATGCCCAACTGCCGCAGTTCCTGAAAATGCGGCCCAACTAAATGCAGTCATGCTGGCACCTTTAGACGGATCAAAAGGTTTGGACGACTTGCTATGTGATACGCGGAAGAATTCGATTTGTCTTGGTCCGGCTATGGGTGTGAATGACCGCACAAAGGAAATGGTGTTAACCGCATTGTACTCAAAGCGCCATATCGTGTTGGATGCGGATGCTCTCACCAGTTTCGCAATGGATTCTTCAACTCTCTTTCAGGCAACACATCCTGGCTGCGTGTTAACCCCACACGAAGGAGAATTTGCAAGGCTCTTTCCAGATTTGACTGAGAAAACAAGCCTGCCAAACTCAGCAAGTTCCAAAATAGACATGGTGCGCGCAGCGTCCATACGCGCAGACTGCGTAGTTTTGCTGAAGGGGGCAGTCACGATTATTGGATGTCCAACCGGTCAGGTGAAACTTTCTGCAGCTTTGGCTGAACGGTCGGCACCTTGGTTGGCAACAGCAGGTTCCGGCGACGTTCTGGCCGGCTTCATTACTGGTTTTATGGCACGTGGATTCGACCCCATGTCGGCGGCTAGTGCGGGTGTGTGGCTACACGTTGAATGCGCTAAAATCTTTGGGCCCGGCCTCATTGCAGAGGACCTGTCGAATATGGTACCTCGCGTTTTGAGCGAATGGGACTGCGAACAAAGGAAAGGTAAAACGGCACAATGACCAATGACAAAATTGTGACGCCTTTGCGAAAACCTGTGCCCTGCCCCATTTGTAAAAAAATGTCCAAGCGAGATGTTTATCCATTTTGCTCCAAACGCTGCGCGGACTTGGATTTGAGCCGCTGGTTCACCGGCCAGTATGCTGTTCCCGTGGTGGAAGAAGATCCTTCTAGTGACGGGTTTGAGACGGAAGACTAGTGCATCGACACGGAATTTGATGTGTGAATGAAAGAACGGAATTTCCCCTCTGGACAGGCGTTTGCGACTTCCCTATAACGCCTCAGCAACCTGATTAGCCCGCACCCAAGGGCTTACATTGTAGAACTCAATCTCAATGTCTTACATCAGAATGCCCGGGTAGCTCAGGGGTAGAGCAGCGGATTGAAAATCCGCGTGTCGGTGGTTCAAATCCGCCCCCGGGCACCATCTTCACAAGTCAGCGAACAAAGTATTCTTGCACTGCAATTTGCGAGCAGTAAGTTCCAAGCTAACCAAGTTCGAAGCTTGTAATGCCGTAGACGAATTGCCAAGCGATTGGGTTTGCGCCCCCCCGCAACATACGTGCTGTTTCAAATACAGGCTCCAGACCCATAGTTTCTGCCAGTTGAACAGCATTTGAATTCAACTGAGGCACATCCAGGGTGACATTTGATGTATGCTCTACATGTTCAAGCAGTGATGCCAGCAGAGTTTCAGCCGCTTCATGAGTTTTGGCAAACAGGGGTGCGATTTTAAAACCTGTCTGGCATTTACGAATGGTGCCAAACCCATCAATTTGATCATTGGATGAGACAATGAGTGACCGGCGATTTGTTGATACTTGCGACAAACACCAATCATGTAGAAACGCTTTGCGGGTAGCATAAAAGCTGAGACGGTCCAGGCTTGCCAATTGTGGCAAGTCTGCGTTTTTCACCTGACGCACTGCAAAGTTTTCAGCTTTTTTCGGTCGTGTCGTTGGAACTCCTGAAAACCGCACATTCCGGCCCACATAAGAAAACCCGCTTTTCTTGTAGTTCTGCTGCTGGTCGACAACGCCATCCAGGCCAATTGTCAAACCTTCCAGATGTGCCAGACCGGCATTCCAGGTTGCTATGCCCACTCCGGTTCCTCTGTAGTCTTTGTTGACGATATAAAAACCCAGAAATCCGAAGCCTTCACCATAGCGCACAACGCTGATTGATGAGACCGGCTTTTCGCCAATCCATCCCATTATGAAGCCCTCTGGATCTACAGCGTAAAACGCCTCAAGATCATCGAGGCCGGGGTTCCAGCCCTCTGCCGTTGCCCAATCGACGGCCACGGCAAACTCCTCGCGACTTGCCTTTCGGATGACAAGCTCATTGCTCATGCTGCTTGCGCTTTGACCAGTGTTTCGCAGAAACCCACCGCAATGGTTACACCGTCGATTACAGGTACTTTAAGCTCCTTGCTCATATCGCTTGCCAGCTTTGCCATCCCTGCACATCCAAGCACAATGCTGTCGCATTGATCTTCATTAATCGCACGGCGTGCTTCATCCTGAATTGCGTGTTGGGTGTGTTCTCCAATGTTCAACACTTGCACCTCTGATGCGCGAACACGGATGCTTTTGGAAGCAAATCCGTATTGCTCGATGTTATCTTGTATCACGGGTATAGATACAGATAGAGTTGTTACTGTGGAAAAAGTCCTCCCAAGCATTGCGGCTGCATGAAACGCTGCTTCGCCAATACCAAGCACTGGAATAGCGGCGCGAGCCTTCAATTCGGGAAGGCCTGTGTCATCAAAACAAGCGATAATGACCGCATCGTAAAGTGCATTCTTGCACTCTGTATCAAATATTTTGAAAAGACCCGGCAGGCTTGCAGCTCCGTCCTCTGGGCCCTGAATACTGGCAGGTCCATCAGGTGGGTTCACAGCAGTAATCTGCGTATCCGGCAGCGCGAAAGCCTTTGCAGCTTCATAGATCTCAGTGGTCATGGAGGCAGTGCTGTTTGGATTTATGATAAGTATGTTTGCGGGCATTATTTATACCAAACCATCGCCAGCACTTGAGCCCATCGCGGCTTGTCGCCGCCGCATCAATTGCGCAATGAGAAGAAAGATGCCGATGATAATAAGTGAAAACACGGTCGTGAGCGTGCCCAATGCATATAGGACCGGCGAGGTGACATTTGTTGTCATACCAAAAATCTCAAGCGGCAACGTATTGTAGGATCCCGAAGTAAGGAGTGTTCGCGCGAATTCATCGTATGAGAGCGTAAACCCAAACAGAGCAACACCAATGAGGCTGGGGCCAATAATTGGCAAAACTACATAGCGAATGGTCTGCCAGGACGTTGCACCCAGATCTCGTGCGGCCTCTTCATATGCTTTGTCGAACCGATTGAAAACTGCGAACATGATCAGCAGTCCAAATGGAAGCGTCCATGTGAGCTGTGAGCCGTAACCTGATGTAGTCCAATGCACGTCGAACCCAATTTGATTGAAAATCAATCCAACCCCCAACGAGATTAGAATTGAAGGTATGATAAGGCTGGTTATGACAAGGTAGAATAAAACTCCGGAGCCTTTGAACCGTTTGCGAAACGCGAGGCCGCCCATCACTGAAACTACCACTGTTGTCACCATAACCATCAGGCCAAGTGTGAATGAGCGCCTGAACGAGCCCCAGATGTCTCCCACGGCCTGTTGTTGAAAGAGATCACGGAACCAGTGCAGAGAGGTTCCATTCATAGGAAATGTCAGGCCACCCTTTGGCCCCTGAAAAGACAGGATGGCGATTGTTATTGTTGGCCCGTAAAGAAACAGAATGAACAAGGCAAAGAAGCCTGCCAAAATGTAAAATGATCTGCTGCGTCCATCGCTCATATTAAAGCTCTTTCCGGATATTCACAAAGCGCAGCATAATGCCGATCACAATCAAAACAGTGAGGAGCAAAATGATCGACGTTGCCGCAGCTGAGGGGTAACGAAGCAGCCCCACATCGTTTGAGATCAACCGCCCTACGTTTGCAGATTGCGAGCCACTCATAAAACGCACGGTGATAAAATCCCCCATGACCAAGGTGACGACGAATATTGAGCCAATCATGATGCCAGGTTTCGTGAGAGGGATGATCACGTTTGTAAGTGTTTGAAAACCACTTGCACCTGCATCTCTGGCTGCCTCCAACAGGGATTTATCGATGCGCATCATTGTGTTGAAGATCGGCACGACCATAAATAAGGCATACAGATGGACGAAGGCCAAGATGACGGCAAAATCTGAAAACAGAAGCCATTCTACTGGTTCGTCCACTATGCCCATCGACATCAATGATTGGTTGGCGATACCGTTGCGCCCCAGAAAAGGCACCCACGAAATCATGCGAATGATGTTGGAAGTCCAAAAGGGAATGGTGCACAATAAAAATAAGGCGATTTGCCATGTGAGACTGTGTACGTGGAATGCCAGAAAATAGGCGACTGTAAATCCGATCACGAGGCAGAAAAACCACGTGATTGCTGTAAACATGAAAGTCTTAAAAAACACCTTGTAGGTGACGGCTGACTCAAACAGATACTGATAGTTCTCAAATTGAAACGCGGGATAGATCGAGAACTCTGTTGCGCCCCAAAAACTGACAACAAAAATCATGCAGATTGGCAGAATTAGGAATAGGCTGAGTACAACCATCAGGGGTGACGCAAGAAGCCATCCAATCACGTCGTTGTTTTTGATTTTATTGAACAAGGTGCTGCCCGCTTTTTGAGAGAAGCCCCGCGCTTTGCAAGCGCGGGGCCAGTGAGTGCATCGCTTTAAGCGGCGATAAACTCATTCCATTTGCGAACCATGTATGCATTTTCATCCATGACCGCATTCCAGCAAGCAACTTTGCCCATGCGATCAAGATAAGAACCGCCATCGCGCACATCGCCTGCTCCGGCCAACGCGTCACCGGTTGGGCTTACAATTTCGCCTTCAGCGGCTTTGCCTTCATACCAATAGCCCCACTCATCGGCTGACATGAATTCTTTGGATGTCTCTGGCACTGCTGAATAGTAACCTTGACGCATCAGGTAGCCACCGACCCAGCCGGACAAATACCAGTTGATGTACTCATAGGCTGCATCGAGTTCCAAGCCGGACAGATTTGCTGACAATCCAAGGCCACCACCCCATGACCGGTAGCCCTCTTTCAATGGCTGGTACACGCATGGAATACCTTTCGAACGAACGGCTGTAATGGCAGGTGACCACATAGATTGAATGACCACTTCGCCTGATGCCATCAGGTTCACGCTTTCATCGAAGGATTTCCAGAAGGCACGGAACTGTCCGTTCTTTTTCGCTTCCATGAATATACCGATGGTTTTATCGATCTCTTCCTTAGTCATGTTGCCTTTATCGGCGTACTGGATTTCTCCCATCGCTTCACACACCATAGCCATATCCATAATACCGATAGAGGAAATATCTAGGATAGATGCTTTGCCTTTGAATTCCGGGTTCAGCAATTCAGCCCAAGTATCAATTGGACGGCCAATCAAATCCGGGCGGATGCCCAAAGTGTCCGCATTGTAAATAGTTGGGATCAAAGTCATCCAGCCGGACTCATTGTCGACAAAGCTGGTGCCGCCAGGGCCTTCCACGAAGCCAACAGAGTGAGGCGCTGTGCCCTGGGCAATAACACTCTCAGGTGTCAACTTACCTGAACGGAAGATACCCGCGATCTTGTCATAATTGGTGATTTTTGAGGTATCCATCGCTTGTAGATTGCCAGTAGGCCAGACTTTTTTACAAATCCAGTATTCGATATCGGCGATGTCAAAGCTCTTTGGCTGTGTAGCTGCGCGCTGTGTCACACTGTCAGAATCAAGCGCTGTCATTTCCAGGGTAAAGCCAAGGTCTTCCTTCACTTTTGTCGCAACATCATTGAGATTCGAAACACCCGTCCCGAACTGGCGTAGTGTCACATCCTTGATGTTTTGCGCCCAGATTGTCGGAAATCCGGTGATTGCGCCAGATCCAACAGCTGTGCCTGCAACGGCTGCTGTTCCCTTTAGAAGTGAGCGGCGGCTTAACTTGGTAGATGTCGATTTAGTCATTCTGGTACGTTCCCTTTGTTGAATTTAGCTAGTTTGCAAGTGGATGGGCATCTTCAGGCGCCCAGTTGAGAAAGACTGATTGTCCAATTTCGATAGGAAATTCGGAGAAAGCGGCATCCGACACCGTGATGGTGACATCTGCGCCCTCTGCTATTTTTGTAGCTATGGAATAGTTGGTGCCGAGATATTCAATGTCGCTGACGACAGCCTCAGTCGTTGTCGTATCGGCTGACCTTGCTTTGGCTATGTTGATTTTATCTGAGCGGATCGCGATTTGCATGCCTGTTTCACCAACGACATTGTGTCCGCCCATAAAACGCGCGACAAACTCAGTTTTGGGTTTATTGAAGACTTCGCTTGCAGTGCCTTTCTGCTCAATTTTCCCGTTGTTCATCACGATGATGACGTCAGCCAGCGCCAATGCTTCATCTTGGCTATGCGTCACATGGAGAAACGAAATGCCCAAATCTCTTTGCAGGCGCTTTAACTCGGCGCGCATGCGAAGGCGTAAGAACGGATCAAGCGCTGACAATGGCTCATCCAGCAGTAACATGGCAGGATCAGTTATAAGCGCCCGTGCCAACGCAACACGTTGTTGTTGACCGCCTGATAATTGAGCTGGCAACCGACTTGCGAAGTCCCCCATGTCAACAAGGTGCAGTGCTTCACGAGCACTATCCTCTCGTTGCGGTTTTGGGACACCCTTCATTTTTAAACTGAAGGCAACGTTGTCTGTCACAGATAAATGAGGGAATAAAGCGTAACTTTGGAACATCATCGCCGTGCCCCGGCTGGCCGGCTCCAAGCCTGTTACATTCTTTGTATTGAGAATGATGTCACCGGCACTGACACTTTCATGACCGGCTACCATTCGCAATGTTGATGATTTTCCGCATCCAGATGGCCCCAGTAGACAGGCGTAGGAACCCTGTGGAATCTTCAGTGAAATGGAATCAACAGCAACTGTGTCACCATATTTTTTGGTGAGTGATACAAGTTCCAGACCAGATTTGGCAGGCATATCAGATTCCCTCTACTTTATAGAGTTACCTAAGCAAGGAGCATGCCAACAATTAAGCCATTGTTTTAAAACGTTTTATTTTATAAAGCTGATTTATCAAGCAGGTTTGTGCTCAAAAAATAATCACTTTAAATACGATATGTCTAAATTTTGTATACAATACTGAATTGCATTGCGAACATTTCAGAAATGTCTATCTTGTGCCGACAAAGCTGAAAGATGTGGCATGGCAAGCAGAATTATAGACGGACTACAGCAGGCGATTTTTGAGCATCGTTTAGCGCCGGGAACCAAGCTTTCCGAAGATGAAGTTGGACAAATCTATGGTGTGAGCCGAACCATTGTACGTTCCGCCCTGCAATCTCTCGCATACTCCCAATTGGTCACGATCGAGAAAAACAGAGGCGCCTTTGTCGCAAGCCCATCAGTGCGCGAGGCACACGAAGTCTTCGAAGCACGTGCACTGATAGAACCTCGCGTTGCCGCCATGGCAGCAAAGCGTTTCAATGAGAAGCACACCACGAAACTCACCAAACACATCGCGGCGGAACATGAAGCGATGGCGCTGGGAGACAAAGGCAAGGCGCTTGCATTGTCTGGTGAGTTTCACCTGGAAATCGCCCATATCGCCGCCCATGATGTCTTCACTGATTTTGTTCAATCCCTGGTGAAACGCTCCTCACTAATCATAGCTATGTATTGGAAGCGCCCCGACACAACGTGCGAAAGCCATTCCCACCACGCATTGATGAAAGCATTTTCTGCAGGCGATGCTGTGGGAGCAGAGGAAGTTATGCGCAGCCATATTGTCGATTTGCACTCTGGTCTGGATTTACACTCTAAAAAACCAGCGCAAATGTCCCTTGCAGACGCTCTAAAACCCTAAATCTTCGTCATCCGCATTCTAGCCTGCTACGCTTTTGCCAATGCAAACAGATATCAGTTTGCGGTCTATGTTGGTGGATAATTTTTGGCCGCTTTTTCAAGCCGTTTAAAAAAAAATATCAAAATGTCCATCGCGGCTTCGGTGAAACGTCATGTTTATGAAAGCACTACTGCTTTTGGAAAATGAACAGGGCACAACGATGAAAAACTCCACACTTCGTGCGGAAAATCATTTGTCCTTCTTGGAAGGATAAACCGCAATGCAATTCGAAATCACGGCAATCTATGCCGCGGCCTTAGGCATTCTCACAGCCGGACTGGGCATCTCCACTGTTGTTGTGCGAGCCAAGCTTGGCATTTCATGGGGGGATGGAGACAACTTTTCCCTTCAAAGAGCCATCAGAGCTCATGGAAATCTGATTGAATATATGCCCGTGTTTCTGGTGATATTGATGATCCTTGAAAACACTGAAACTTCTTCGAACTGGCTTCACGGTCTCGGGGCAACATTTTTGGCTGGGCGCGTTGTCTCAGCACTCTACTTTTGGGTCGCCCAGAAGTTTGCACTCCGGGTGATAGCCCTCTGGTGCGCTGCGCTGCCCATTCTCGCCGGCTCAGTTCTCTTGCTTCTGAACGTCTAAACTTTAAACTCACAAGAAAGGAATTCACTATGCGATATACATTTTTTCTCTACACGGACCCTGCAGATATTGCCGATAGGACGCCTGAAGACTGGGCTGCCGAAAAACAGATCTACGGTGCCTATATTGGCGCGTTGAAAGAAGCTGGTGTTTTTGTCGATACCGATTGGCTCCAACCAGTACATACAGCCACTACGATCACGGCGAAAGGTGGCAGCAAACAGGTTCAGGACGGTCCCTTTGCGGATACCAAAGAAACGCTTGGTGGATATTTTGTAATTGATGTGGCCGATTTGGATGCTGCAATGGCGTGGGCTGAAAAATGCCCGGCAGTCAAAATAGGGAAGGTTGAAATTCGTGCGACAGCCTTTCCTGCGTAATGAATGATGTATCCCGTGCCGCCGAAACAGCGGTGCGGGATTCTTACGGTAAACTTCTAGCTTACCTGTCATGTCGAACTCACGACATTGCTTTGGCAGAGGACGCGTTGTCAGATGCCTTTGCGAAAGCTCTTAGCAAGTGGACCGAAGATGGTGTTCCTAAAAACCCGGATGCTTGGCTACTTACAGTTGCGCGTAATCGACTAACTGACAGGCAGCGCCACCTCACTAAGTTCCCAACGGAAAGCGAAGTACCTGATATCGAAGCGCCAGATACCTCACGAGATCCATTCAAGGATAAGAGGCTGGCGCTTTTGATGGTCTGCGCTCATCCTGCAATCGCTCCAGACTTGCACACACCCTTGATGTTGCAGACCGTCCTGGGAATTGAGGCGAAGACAATTGCTCAACTCTTTTTGATGTCTCCAGCCGCACTTTCCAAGCGTTTGGTGCGTGCGAAAGCTAAAATTCGTGATGCGGGCATTCCATTTCAAATCCCAGATAAAGAACAATTGCCAGAACGCAGCACCGCTATCCTGGAAGCAATTTACGCTTTACACGCACATGATTGGCTAGATCCGACAGACGGCATGGGTGAGGAAGCACTTTATCTCGCCAATCTTCTCACGCAACTTCTTCCCGAGAACGCAGAAGTCTTTGGCCTATGCGCTCTCATTGCCTTCAGTCATGCCAGACGAAAGGCGAGAATAATTGATGGCGCCTTAGTGCCAATAGAGCAGCAAGACATGTCTTTGTGGGATGACCAGCTTATAGCTTATGGCAATCGACAGCTGCATCATGCGTATGAAATGAAATCGATTGGCCGCTTTCAAGTTGAGGCTTCAATTGAAACCGTTCATCTGTCGCGTAAAAAAACTGGAAATATTGACTGGCAGGCTCTGAACCAACTTTACCATGCCTATCTCAAACAGGCTCCATCAGCCGGGGCGAAAGTGTCCCAAGCTGTTGTGACCGCTCATTTACACGGAAACAAAGCGGGACTGCAGGCGCTCATTAATCTGGAGAACCAGATAGGAAGCGCCTTTCAACCTTTGTGGGCGGCGCGCGCCGAATTACATTCACGTATTGGCGACCGACAAGAAGCACGTCTTTGTTATGATAAAGCAATTTCTTTGACCACCGACATACCGGTGTTGAAATTTTTACGACAAAAAAGTTCACTGCTTGGCCAATAGATGGCCAGCACAGTTATTCGGGACTTTTTGACACGCAGCTCAACACGACATCAGTCCAAACAGGCGCGAAAAACCCATGCGTTTACCCTGCGAATTCAAAGTTTTTCGGTAGCAGAAGGGCATCATCGCCAATGAATTGAATGAAAACAGATGCCTCGTCCTCTTCATTTCCCCGACAATGGACAGCTAGTTGCACGCCTTCTTCAGATCGCGTTTCTTCAAAAATCAGAGGAACGCTGCATGGTCCAACAAACGCGACAGCGCTTGCGATGGCAGATAGTGTAGCGGCAGATTGCCCATATTTACCAAAATCCACATTGTCCTGCCCGCTGGCAAATGTAGTTGCGCCCAAAAGAAAGGCAATGCCTGTTATCAGGGAGTTTTTCATATTTTATATTCTTTCTTTAGGTGCCGCAGCAGAGAAGTTCGCTTTGCGAGTTCATTTACTTGTAATCTTGACGGGCAGCCTTGGGTTTAAGCTAGTGTGACGTGGGAATGCACTGTTAGTTGGTCAGTTGATAGGGCTGGGTAGGCATCATGCGATTTCCTCAGCTTTTATCAAGAGTATTTTGCAGCTCACATGTCGCCTGCGGCGGCGCAGGCCTTCTCCTTGCACAAAAACACGTGAAATAGTTCTGAAAACCACCCGGTCAATCGGGTCGACAACGGACTACGCTGAGAATTTCGCTACCCAGGCACTATTTTTCCATCCGGCAAATTGACCATTCTGACCTATGAAATCGTTATAAATCCCACGAGGTAAAGTCTTTGCGCTACCTTTCCGGTAAGTTTTTGGAACGCTAAACCTTACGCCGAATGCGCATTTTTAAGTGCAGGATACAGCTTCAAATATTTGGCATAGATCTCTTCATATTGCGCCATAGCCTGCGACTGCGGCTCAATGAGTTCCCCAGGTTTTACCATCTCCGCGATACCTTCATCTATTGTCTCGAAGCGTCCAGCGCCATGCGCAGCCAGAATGGCGGAGCCCATGGAAGGTCCGTCAGTAGAGGCGGGAATTCGCACTGGCAACCCGGCAGTATCAGCGTGAATCTGCATCCAAAGCCTCGAAGCTGTCGCTCCACCGCCAACGGTTATTTCAGAGCCTTCATAGCCGCCGGCTTTGAAGGCATCCAAGATCGCGCGTGTGCCGAAACCAATACTCTCCATCACCGCACGGAAAACATGGTGCGGTTCATGAGCAAGGGTCAGCCCTGTAATTGCGCCGCGCGATTGCGCATCCGTGTAGGGCGTGCGATTTCCCTGGAAGTGATCCTGAACAATCAAGCCATCGGAGCCTGGTGGCAACGCAGCAGCTTTTTCATTCATCACATCAAAATCGAGCGATCCACCAACAAATCTCTTAAGCCAGTTTATGATAGAGCCTGTTGATGTCTGGCCGCCTTCAACGACATACCGATCTGGATAAACGATATCTGCATAGGCGCCCCAGACGCCCTTGGCATGGAAGGGTTTTTCCGTAACTCCAAATTGGAGGTGCGACGAGCCGGTTATCATGCAAAGCTGGCCGGGCTGTGCAACACCAAGACCAATCATTCCAATCAGGGCATCAGCGCCACCCTGAACAATTTTTGTCGCAGTTGTCAGCCCGAGTTCTTCTGCCGCCTTTGGTGTAAGTGTTCCTATAACTTCGCCTGGAGCAGCGACACGCGAGGGCCACTTTTCCACTAATTCGGGCATGCCAAGCGCTTCAACCATGCTGGACGCCCAACCGCCGCCTCGATTGGCATAGTGCCAACGCAAACCAACATTGTTGAGCGATGCGCAACGCTCTCCTGTCAACTTCAAAGTCAGATAGTCCTGATATTCGCAAATCGTTGTGGCGTTTGCGAATATCTCTGGCTCATTGCGTTTTAGCCAAAGTGCTTTTGGGATCATCCACTCAGCAGAAACGGGTCCAGTGCCATTCCCATTCAAAACCAGTCTGTCATCACCTGTCGCCAAGACATCCTCAGCTTCCGCATCGGAGCGCACATCCATCCACATCAGGGCCGGACGCAAGGCATCGCCATTTTCGTCCAATGCCACCACAGTGCAGCAAGTGGTGGCATAGGCCATGGCTTCGATCTGGTCAGCATTCACGTTTGAATTGGTTATCACAGCCCGCGTCGCTTTTTTCAGACAATCCCACCAGTCGGCAGGCCTTTGTTCAGCGCGTGCGCCAGATGAAAACTGTGTTTCGTAAGGCTCTGCATGCGAAACAATGCAATTGCCTTCCAAATCGTAAATCCGTGCACGCAGGCTTTCCGTGCCTCCGTCAGCTGTAAGGACGTACCCCATATTTTATTTCTCCTCCACGAGCCATCATGATGGCGAATTTACTGTTTGCGTCAACAAACGCTCGACCTGCGCCGGCGTGTCCCATTGCGGTATATGGCCTGAACGCAACACATGAACGGCAACTCTTGGCGGCATATTGAACACGTGTTCTTTTGGGATGATTGTATCTGCTACCCCAAACAATGCTGACACAGGCAAGTTTTCTGGCAAAGAGGCAATGGCAGCGATTGTGTCAATGCATTGAGTGTCACCGCGAGCCATACTCGACGCCAACGCCTTCAAACGCCCGCGCGATAACTCAGACGCCATTTCTGACAGGGCTGGTAGTGTGAACGTTGCCGCTTTAGGCCCAAGCAGTCGCATAAGGTGTGAAATTTCACCAGCAGATTTGGCATGGGCCATACCGGAGACAAATGAGCCATGGATTTCATGACCACAGCCAGCTGGTGTCACCAATGTCAGTTGAGCAACCTTTGCATTTGCATGAACGGCAGCATTCGCCGCGACGAACGCGCCCAGCGAGTGACCTACCAGATGGACAGGTTCCTTTAGTTCCATCAAGTAATTGGTTAGCCAAATGACTAAATCCTCTGGGTGGGTGCAAGGCGCTTCGTTTTTACCATGCCCCGGCAAATCAACGGCCCTCACTTTGTGGCCGCCCCTTTGCAGAGATGCCGCTAGTGCAGCCCAGCCAGAGCTATCTCCCGCAAATCCATGCACAAGCAGGAATCCACCCCTGGCCGAATTGGGGCTGACAGTATCGACGGAATCTAACTCGCTCCTGACACCGTGGTCTGGCACATCCCGCGCCTCAATACGTCCACGTCTTCCGGTACCCTGAATTTCAGAAAGTGCAACACCGGCATGCCTTGCCTTCTTCCGCGCAACCGGTGTGGCCCGAATCGCACCGACAGCAATTGTTTTACTTGAGATTGTCTCTGGATTTGGTGTGTTCTCTTCAACTTGCAATTCTTGTGCGGAAACATTGGTTTCGGGCAACATCCAGGCATCGCTGCTTTCGATGACGGCGATAGGACTACCAACGTCCACCACATCTCCAGAAGAGACCAACGTTTCCTTCAACGTTCCAGATCCCAAGGCTGGATACTCAACCAGTGTTTTGTCTGTTTCCAACTCCAGTAGTGGATCGCCTCGCTTGAATGCTTCCCCAGGCTTCACCAACCAGTTTGAGATCGTGCCTTGCTCCATCGTTTCGCCAAGGCGCGGCATGGGCAACGTAATCGTATTCATGCGTGCATCATCTTGGCAGCATCGACAATAAGCTCAGGCGTCGGCACAGAGTTCTTCTCAAGCAATGGGGAGACCGAAATTGGAATATCCTCACCCGCCACTCGTACAACAGGATCTTCAAGATAATCGAAACACTCTTCAGTAATGCGTGCTGCCAACTCAGCTGCAACCCCGGCAGTCATGACGCTTTCGGTTACCACCATTGCCTTGCCTGCCCGCTCAACATGTGGCCGCACAGCTTCGAAATCCAATGGATTAAGCGTACGCATATCTATAACGCATGCCTCCAATCCAGACTTGGAAAGCTCTTCTGCCGCAGCAAGTGCATAGTGTAACTGTCGAGAATACGAGACAATCACGAGATCATCGCCTTGCCGTACAATGTTCGCCTGCCCCCAGTCAGCGTCCGGATGTTCAAGATCAAGCTCACCCTTCATTGTGTAAAGACCCTTGTGCTCAATAAAGACCACAGGATCAGGCTGGCGCAAAGACTGTCGCAGAAGATGATATGCGTCAGAGACAGTCGCAGGCATGGCAAGGCGTAGCCCGGGCGTATGCAAGGCGTATGCTTCAAGGCTTTGACTGTGCTGAGCCCCGGCAGAGCGACCTGTGCCACCTTGTGTACGCAACAGCATGGGGACACCGATCTGACCTCCAAACATGTAGCGAATTTTAGCAGCCTGGTTTGCGAGTTGATCCATGGTCATGCCAATAAAATCCACATACATCAACTCAGCAACCGGGCGCAGTCCGGCCATAGCGGCACCAACAGCCGCGCCAACAATTGCTGCTTCAGAAATCGGAGTATCTATAACCCGTTCTTCGCCAAATTGTTTGATCAAGTCTTTGGTCACACCATAAGCCCCACCATAGCGGCCAACTTCCTCACCCAAAATGATTATATCCGGATTGGTCTCCATTTCATCAACCAATGCCTGACGCAATGCGTCTCGATAAGTCATTTCGACCATAGCCATCTAGCTCCTTGCCAGAACGCGTTCGAAACGCGTTCGAACCGGTTCCGGTTCAGGTTGTGCAGGGTCGTAAACATCTCGGAACATCGAGGCCATTGATGGTTCTTCCTCAGCCACAGCAAAGTCTATAGTGGCATCCATTTCCGAGGCAATTTTTGCGTCCAGCGCATCCAGAAGACTCTCGTCCAGTTCGCCCGATGCCAAAAGATTCTCACGGGCTTTCAATACAGGGTCTTTTTTCCGCCCTTCTGCCTCTTCGGCTTCTTGCCGATAGGGAGATTTGTCTTTTCGTGCGTGGCCATAGAAGCGATAGCAATCAATCGCCAAAAACCCAGGTTCGCCCATACGTGCATTGCCAATTAAGCGCTCTGCCGCTTCCACAACATCGCGCACGTCCAGCCCGTCGACTGTTTCCGCAGCCAATCCGAAGGCAGCAGCTCTTTCGTGTAAATTCGTGTTGGCAGTCGCCTGATCAATTCGCGTTCCCATACCATATTGATTGTTGATGCAAACAAATAGGACCGGCAACTTCCAAAGCGCCGCCATGTTCATGCTCTCATATAAGATACCCTGGCCAGTTGCCCCGTCTCCAAAGAAACAAACTGAAACAGCGCCGGATTTTCTATGGCGTGCCGCAAGCCCAGCGCCCACAACAGCAGGTATACCGCCACCAACGATCGCATTAGCACCAAGATGGCCAAGACTCATATCTGCGATGTGCATCGAGCCACCTTTGCCAGCACAATAACCGGCATCCTTGCCAGCAATTTCCGCCATCATACGCGCAGGATCAGCACCCCGTGCCAGAAATATCCCGTGGCCCCGATGATGCGTTGTAAACGTGTCGCCGTCGCGCATATGAGAACACACACCGACCGCCGCACTTTCCTCGCCAATAGATAGATGCAACATGGAACCAGCGGTCTGGCCACGCACAAACAATTCGCCAACCCGCTCTTCAAAAATACGCACACGCTGCATCATGGTGTAAAGTGATGCCAACTCCGAATTGGAGGTTGAGCCTTTATATTCAACTGTCATATCAAACCGTATTGTTTTGATTTATTGCGTAGGAATGGTAGCCCGTTTTCCATAACTTCAGCTTCGCCACTGGCGACCGGACGCCATACGGACAGCCCGTGGGCAATTTCCGGTGGCATGTCGATGAAACTCTCCATGGCCAAGCCGCCTTTGAAATCAACAGCCTTCAAAGTCGCAAATATCTCGTCCCATCCCACCGTTCCGGCACCGGGCGTGCCACGGTCCGATTCTGATAAATGGATGTAACGCAAATAATCTCTCGCATCTAGAATACCTTGGGAGATACCTTTTTCTTCAATGTTCATATGATAGGTATCAAGGTGCACAAACATATTGTCTGCGCCAATCCGCTCAATCATGGCAACGGCTTGCCAACCGGTGTTTATAAGATGCGTTTCGTAGCGGTTAACGGGCTCTATTCCGAATAGCAGACCAAGTGACTTCGCATATTTCGCTGTCGCTTCCAAAGCATGCGCAACATTATCCAATTCGGCGTCCGAGGGCGGCAGACCACTGCGTTCCCCAATGCCGCCATATGTGACGCCGGAGAGCGCTTCGCAGCCCATGGCGGCACATTTTTCCAGAGCTATCTTCAGAAAATCAACAGCGCCTTGCGGATTGTGTGACGCCCAAACTTCCTGTGGCAAGCCAAGTGAACACACGCTTCGCATTTTGTGGGCATCCAGTGTTTTCTTGCTGTGTTCTGCATCTACAGCCGGCGGATCAAGCAATGCGATTTCCAAAAAATCCATTCCGTAGGATGCGGCCTTTGCAACCGCACGCTCGCAGCCCGGCCGATCCCAGGACATAGTCCACATGCTTGTGTGAACGCCAAAGCCTTCCATTCCAAATCTCCCGTTAACAGTCGTTCAAAATGGCTTCCGCCAATGTTTCATCCAGAAAGAGCCGGTCTACAAAACCGGCACGTAGCACAGCCAATGTTGCGGCTTTCTTGGTTGCGCCGCCTGCGGTAATAACTACATCCATCTCCGCCCGGTCCTCTGATTTGACGCAGGGTGTACATCGATTCAATGGAATATCTGCGATTGATCCATCAGCTTTAAAGAAAACGCCGCAGCAATCACCCACCACATCATTATCGCGTAGCTCGTCAATTTGTTCAGCGCTGAAGAGACCGCTTTCAAATAGTATTGCACCATCACTACATTCTCCGACACTCATCAAGGCGTGGGTTGCTTTACGAGCAACCTCCATGGTTTGCCGAACCAACCTCTGGTTCATGATAAGTTCACAGGCCGCAGCGTCATCTGTCACAAAAGGCGCTGGCATAAGCATTGCCTTGCCACCTGTTTGAGAAGCGAGCCGAACGCACACATCTACGGGTGCGGTATGGATTGCCTGCGTCACCGATCCCATGAGAGATACGAATGTCAGATTACTGTTATTCAGGCCAGCAATGTTGTCAGCCATGGCAGAAAGAGTTCGTCCCCACCCAACACCTATTGTGAATTCCTGATCGCCATTGGCAATACGGGTCAAATAAGATGCCGCTAGAATGCCCACTGCCAGACGGGCATAGTCATAATCGTCTGCGGCAACCGGAACAGGCGCGACCTGTACTTCCTGTAGACCAAACTTTTCCACAAGCTTGTCGGCAAGCGCGAGGGTGCGTGATGTGCGGTGCTCCACCGAAATCCGTACCATGCCGCGATCCCGCGCGTCTGCAAGTAAACGCAACACTTTGAAACGCGAAATGCCGAGCCTGTCGCTGACTTCCTGCTGGCTTAAATTGCCAACATAGTACAGCCAAGCAGCGTGCGCGATTTCATCATCTTGGCGCTTGCCAGCAAGCATTTCGCTCATTCTCCCAAAACGGTCTCATTTTTTGCCAAAACGCCTTGACCAATACCTTAGTCGTTATATAGTCACATACGTGCAGTCAATGCACAAGTGTTGCAAGCTCGCCATTTTGATCGAAAGACCTCCGTCGCCAGGAGGCGTGTAGAGAGAAGAATGACGGCTTGTGGCAAACCCCGCTTCAGTATTGAAGCCAATGAACTGCCATAGCTAATTTTGATCGGTAGAGCCGGAATGGTGCCTGCCGATGTCAACGCCCTCATTGGGCATAAGGGAGGAAATGATGAAGAAACGTGTAAATCTGCTCGCCGCTACATTGCTCGCAAGTTCAGCGTTGGTCGCTGGTTCAACAGGTGCAATGGCGGAAGGCAAATCAATCGCCACCGTTGTTAAAATCGCGGGTATCCAGTGGTTCAACCGCATGGAGGAAGGCGTTAAAAAATACGCTACAGACACATCAAACAATGCCTTTCAGGTTGGCCCTGCCCAAGCAGATCCACAGCAGCAGGCGGCGCTTATCGAAGATATGATTGCGCAAGGTGTGGACGCACTGGCCGTTGTGCCAATGTCTCCTGAAGCTCTCGAGCCGGTGCTGAAAAGAGCAATGGAAGCTGGCATTACTGTTATCACTCACGAAGCAGCTAGCCAGCAGAACATCAACTATGACATCGAAGCATTCGTGAATGAAGACTTTGGTGCAAACCTGATGGAACAGCTTGCAGCCTGCATGGGCGGCAAAGGCGAATACGCTGTGTTCGTTGGATCTTTGACCTCACAGACACACAATCAGTGGGTTGATGGGGCCATCGCTCATCAGAAAGCCAACTATCCAGATATGACTTTGGTAGGCGACAAAAACGAGACGTTTGATGACTCCCAAAAAGCTTACGAGAAAGCACAGGAAGTTCTGCGTGCCTTCCCGAACATCAAAGGCATGCAAGGCTCCGCGTCAACAGATGTCGCTGGTATTGGTCTGGCAATTGAAGAGCGTGGCATGGAAAACGCTACTTGTGTCTTCGGCACATCGCTTCCATCCATCGCTGGTCAGTACATCGAAACTGGTGCGGTTGATGGGATCGGCTTCTGGGATCCATCTGTTGCAGGTTACGCCATGAACAAATTGGCCACTATGGTCATGAATGGCGAAGAAGTGACAGACGGCATGGACCTCGGTCTGTCCGGTTACGAAAAAATCAAGCTCGACGGTAAAGTTATCTACGGTCAAGCTTGGGTGAATGTTAACAAGGACAATATGGCTGACTATCCATTCTAATCCTTGTACGCTGGGCGGCAGCTCTCCCTGCCGCCCATTTTTTTCACTAGCGTAAAGACACCACATGACAGATGCCCCGAACGACGCGTTCATCAAGATGCAGGGCGTAACGAAACGCTATGCCGGTGTCACAGCCCTTGATAATGTAGATTTCACAATCCACCCAGGCGAAGCCGTTTGCCTTGCAGGCGAAAATGGCTCCGGGAAATCCACGCTCATTAAGCTTCTTGCAGGCGTGGAACAACTGACATCTGGCGAAATCCATATCAACGGGCAACACCATACCAACCTCAATCCGCGCATTTCTTCTGCAGCGGGAGTGATGGTAATCTTCCAGGATTTCTCACTTTTTCCAAACCTGACGGTTGCGGAGAACATAGCTTTTTCAACCCAACTCAGCAGCCACCAACGCTTGTTTAAGCGTTCAAAATCACGCGAGCTCGCAAAGGCAGTTCTGAAACGCATTGGCGTTGATATCCCGCTGAATGCTCGTGTAGAAAGCCTGCCTGTGGCGCACAAGCAACTCGTGGGGATTTGCCGCGCTCTCGCGTCGAATGCACGTCTGATTATCATGGATGAGCCGACCACCGCGCTGACAGAGCGCGAAGTGCGCTCTTTACTTGAGATCATTCGCCGCCTGAAAAAAGACGGAGTAGCCGTGGTATTCGTGAGCCATAAGCTTGCTGAAGTGCTTGAAGTGAGTGAGAAAGTTTTTGTGCTACGCAACGGCAAGAAGGTTGCCGAAGGACCGGCAGCCGAGTTTGATGCAGCTTCTCTAACCCGGCATATGACCGGAAGAGATGTACCGGAGGTGCCGCCCTCTTCGGTGGATGCGCAGGCCAATACTCTGATGAGTGTTTCCAAACTGAGTAAGGAAGGAGCTTTCGACGACGCCAATTTCGAATTGAAAGCTGGAGAGGTTCTTGGCATCACCGGACTGCTCGGTAGCGGGCGCACCTCGCTTGCCAAAGCTTTGTTCGGGCTGGCGAAACCAGACAGTGGAGAAATTGTTCTGGATGGCAAAACCATTCCACTTGGAGATCCAATAGCGGCAGCCAACGCTGGCGTGGGATATGTGCCTGAAGACCGTCTCACCGAAGGTCTGTTTCTAACACAATCTATTGTCCGCAACGTTGCGATTGGTCGGCTGGATGCCCACCAGAAAAGCGGTTTTCTTAATATAACCTCTTTGGTGGGTGAAGCTGGTGACTGGCTTAAAAAACTGAAGGTGAAGGCACCGGACATTGAAGCGCCGGTGAAGTCATTATCGGGTGGTAACCAGCAACGTGTGGCCCTGGCTCGGTGGCTGTCGCGCGCACCCAGTGTTTTGATCCTCAATGGACCCAGTGTGGGAGTTGATGTTGGATCGAAAGCAGAAATTCACGATATTATCCGCGATCTTGCAAACTCAGGTATTGGAGTAATTGTTATCTCAGATGACTTACCGGAACTGCTGGCGACATGCCAACGCATTTTGGTGATGAAGGAGGGCGCAATCGTTGAAGAAATAGAAGGTGCGTCGATCAGCGAAGATGAACTTGCGCATAGGCTTGCGTCATGAGTGGTTTGTTTCCGAAGGGCTTTTTCACCCGCAATGAAACGCTTGTTGCCATTGTCATCATCGGCTTCTGCATAATTGCAACGCTCTCAGATCCACTGTTTTTCTCGGTCACGACACTGAGTGATCTCCTACGCGCCTCTATCGTGCTGGGTATTCTGGCGGTGGCCGCCATGCTGGTACTGGTCTCAGGTGGCATTGACGTCAGTTTTACAGCGATTGCCGTTTTCGCAATGTATGCCACCACTGTGCTCACTCTTGGACTTTGGCCGGAAATGCCGTGGTATTTTATCTTCGCCATCTCGATTAGTATTGGTGCCCTGCTTGGTGCGATAAACGGAATTTTCATTGCCGGATTTGGGCTGCCGACCCTCATTGTTACCCTTGGAACACTTTCCGTATTTCGCGGATTTCTTCTGACATTCGTAGGCTCTGAACGTATTTCTGCGCTGCCACCTGCCATGAGAAACTTCTCGCGCATGATGATCGCACGCGGCACGACAGAGTCAGGTGATTTTTACTCTTTACCCTGGGCCTTAGCGGCGCTTTTAATCGTGACTGTGCTGACCTGGTTCATTCTGCAAAAGACAATGCTTGGCCGCTCTATTTTTGCCATCGGTGGTTCAGTTGAAAGCGCCCGCCGAATTGGTATCAACGTACGGGCAACTCAGTTTTTCATCTATGTCTATGTTGGCGCGCTCGCAGGTTTAGCTGGCATCATTCACGGCTCGATGGGACGTATGTCCGATCCATTTTCTTTGGTAGGCTTGGAACTGTCGGTGATCGCCGCGGTTGTTTTGGGTGGTGCTCGCCTCATTGGGGGCTACGGCACGCTGACAGGAACGCTTTTGGGTGTCGCGCTCATCGTTCTGGTGCAAAATAGCCTTATCGTCATCGGCATCCCATCAACCTGGCAATCCGTCACAATCGGTCTTTTGATCCTTATAGGGACGGGTCTTCCCGCCTATGAGGCAAAACGTGCTGCAGCTAAGGCGGCTTGAGGACACTATGAGCAATCCATCCAATTCCTCTAAGCTGGCCAATTCACCAGAGTTCCGTCTCGCAATTATCGCCATTGCCGTCTTTGCACTGATGTCGTTTCTAGCCCCAGAACGGTTTCTGTCACCGCAAAACCTGACATCAATGGCCTTTCAGTTTCCTGAGTTTGCCATTCTTGCTTTGGCCGTCACGATTACGATGATGACAGGCGGCATTGATCTGTCTGTTGTTGGCATAGCCAATTTTACCGCCGTCATCGCAGCAACGATCCTGACCCAGTTTTCCAGCCCGGATATGGGCGTCGCTGCAGCCTTGCTCTGGCTGGGATTCGCCGTCTTAATCTCCCTGGCGATAGGCGGGTTCTGCGGATATGTGAACGGCGTCCTTGTGGCCCATCTCGGGTTGCCACCCATCCTTGCGACGCTTGGTTCCGGCTTGGTGTTTACAGGGTTTGCCGTCGCCATGACCGGCGGTAGTGCCGTGATGGGATTTCCAAGCGTTGTCGCGTGGATTGGTAACGAACGCCTGCTGGGCATACCAGTGCCATTGATCATCTTCGCGGTTCTGGCCATCGGACTCCACATTTTACTCACGCGGACAGCGTTCGGGCTGAAGGTCACGATGTATGGCGCCAATCCACTGGCTGCCTTGTTCGCTGCGATAGACATCAACCGCATGCTCCTCAAAGTCTACATCATCTCGGGTATGTTCTCTTCGGTTGCTGGTTTGGTCATTATGAGCCGCGCGAACTCTGCCAAAGCGGATTATGGGTCCAGTTATTTGCTGTTAGCCGTTCTCATTGCTGTGCTTGGCGGCATCAATCCCTATGGCGGCTATGGCCGCGTAGTTGGCGTCGTTTTAGCCGTGCTATCCATGCAGTTTTTATCGAGCGGCCTTAACATGCTTCAGGTGTCGAATTTTGCGCGTGAGCTTATTTGGGGTGCCTTGCTGATCTTTGTCATGGTGATCAACACCACAAACTGGTCAGCGTTGAAATCATCAAAATCTGGTCTAGCTAAATCAAGCTGATTTGGGAAGAAGTTATGAAAAAAATTCTGAACAATCCAAACAACTACGTCGATGAAATGTTGGCAGGCTTCGTTGCCGCTCACCCACAATACTATCGGTTACACGGCGACAGCGGCAAAGTCGTTGCACGAGCCCAAAAAGCCCGTGACGGTAAAGTTGGCATTGTTACTGGCGGTGGATCCGGTCACTTGCCGGTATTTACCGGATATGTTGGCGAAGGACTTCTTGATGCTTGCGCTATTGGCGACGTATTTGCATCCCCTTCCGCAGAACAAATGGCTGATGCCATTCGCGCTGCAGATCAGGGTGCAGGTGTGTTGAGGCTCTACGGAAATTATGGTGGTGATGTCATGAATTTCGATATGGCCGGTGACCTTGTGGAATTTGAAGACATTACATGCAGCACTGTTTTATTGGCCGATGATGTAGCGTCTGCACCGCCCGAAGAAGGCGGAAAGCGCCGGGGTGTGGCTGGTATGGTCTATGCGTTTAAGATCGCTGGAGCAGCGGCTGAAGATGGCCGAGACCTAGATGGTGTAACTGCCGTTGCTCAAAAGGCGGCTGACGCCTGTCGTTCTATCGGCGTTGCACTTAGTCCTTGCACAGTTCCTCAGGCTGGCAAGCCCACCTTCGAGATTGCAGACGATGAGATGGAAATGGGCATGGGCATTCACGGCGAGCCGGGAGTTTGGCGCGGCAAGCTGCGCTCGGCTGACGAAATCGCAGGCGAAATGATGGATCGCCTCCTCGCGGACCAACCCCTGTCATCGGGAGACCGTGTTTCTATCATGGTCAACAGCCTTGGCGCTACGCCACCTGAGGAGCTGTACATTTTGTATCGTATCGTGAAAGAGCGGTTGGAAAATGAGGGCGCGACCATCGTCATGCCGCTGGTCGGTCGCTATGCAACCTCGATGGAAATGTCCGGTGTCTCCTTCACTATGTGCAAACTGGATGAAGAGCTGGAAACGCTTTTAAATGCGCCATGTGATTGTGAATTTTGGAGCGTTAAATGAGCATAGATCGTGATGTTCTGATTGCAGCAATCGGACGACTCAATACTGCGATGGAACGCGATTTTGACATGCTCAATACAGCTGACGGCGCGCTAGGCGATGGAGATCTTGGTATCACCATGACGCGGGGCATGGCAGCCATCAGTGAAAATGCGCAGAATTTGCCGGATGATCTTGGCATGGCATTGCTGCAATGCGCACAAGCATTCACAAAATCATCCGGCTCTTCTTATGGAACCTTGTTGGCAACCGGCCTTATGGCGATGGCAAAAGCAGTCAAGGGTGAAACCGAAATTTCAACTGACCGCATCAGTGACTTGGTTGCTCTGGCACGTGATAAGATGCAGGAGCGCGGCAAAGCGGAACTTGGTGGCAAAACGGTTTTGGACAGTCTGGATGCGGTAGCGCAGGCAACCGATGGCGCTCAAGATACATCGATAGCGGCAGCCACTGCAGTAGATGATGCCCTTGCAGCATTCAAGGATAAGAAAGCGACGGTTGGTCGGGCCAGAATTTTTGCAGAAAAAAGCGTTGGCATGGATGACCCGGGCATGTTGGCCATGAACCGGATTGTCAAAGCTCTAGCAAATCGCGAGGGCTAGAAGCCCTCGCATTTTCATATCTAAATCAGCGGATCTTCGCCGCCATAGTGCCGGTCCGGATAGTCCGCATGCAAAGCCTGATCAGCTTCACTGAACCGGTCACGCGCGAAATTATGCTGGTGCCAGTATGGGTACACGAGTGGCAATCGGCTTACATCATTAAGACGCTGCAGGTCTTCATCCCTCAGTTTGATGTCCACCGCTTTGAAATTCTCAATAAATTGCTGTTCATTACGTCCACCTACAACCAGAGAACTTATTGCTGGCCGTGTTAACAGCCACGCCAGCGCAATTTGTGCCGCGGACACATTGTGTGTCTCTGCTATATCCACCAAGCAGTCCACAATTTTCCAAAGACGTTCAGTGTCTCGGATCGGTGGTTCGTTCCAACCGGCGGCCTGACGGGAACCTTCCGGCGCGGCCTGCCCTCTTCGGTGTTTTCCAGTCAACAGACCTGCAGCAAGTGGACTCCAGACCAAAACGCCCAAACCCTGATCCACTGACAATGGCAACAGCTCAAATTCAGCTTCTCTTGCTTCAAGCGTGTAATGAATTTGTTGACTGGCAAATCGCGTGGCGTTTCTTTTGTCTGCCGCCCCAAGAGACTTCATGACTTGCCAGGCCGAATAATTTGAACAGCCAATGTAGCGAACTTTGCCCTGCTGAACCAATGTATCCAGTGCGGCCATTTTCTCTTCAACAGGCGTGATACCATCCCATTCATGCATGTAGTAGATATCGATATGGTCGGTGCGCAACTTCTTCAAGGAGCGCTCACATTCACGAATGATGTGCCAGCGCGATACACCTTCGTCGTTAGGGCCATCGCCTATGCGCATACGCGCTTTGGAAGTGACAAGAATGTCGTCATATCGGCCTTCCAGCACTTCACCCAGAATTTCTTCCGATAAGCCAGTGGAATACATGTTTGCTGTATCAAACAGGTTCACACCATTGTCGATGCACAAATCAACAAGCTTTTGTGCTTCGGGAACGCCCTGACTTGCAGCCATGGCAAACGGCCCTTCTCCACCGAATGTGAAAGTTCCCATAGTGATTGCGGACACTTTCAGTCCGGTGCGGCCCAGAGTTCGATATTGCATGGCTTTTCCTTCCTAAACAGACTTTTCATAGTAAAGGTAGCCAGACGCTGGTCAACGAATTGAAACGCAAATTGCGTGTTTTCCGAAAGTAATTTATTGCTTCTTGATAGTTGGCGTGGCGGAACCTGACCAGACAAATTTCCAGCAGTCCCCTTGCCTGATATTTTGCACGGTATTGGGTCGGAAAGCCGCAAGACATAAACCATCTGAATGCCGCACAGATTGGTAAATTATGCCTTGGCAACCGGTTGTGCGCAGAGCTTTTGCGAGTGCCTGCCCAATTGGATACCCAATCATGGGTTCATCATCAAAAAAGGGCTCGTTGCTGTAACCACGTAAATCATGAAATCCGGTATTAAAGCCAGCCAGCAACTCACGATAAGAGGTTGTGTTTTCAAAAACTCCTGTCGCTTCCAATTCTCTTGTCAAATGCCAGCCAACCTCGGATTTTGCGGTGGCTACGGAGTTTTCGCCCCAAGTGGCATACCATGCGCCCCGATCCGGCCCATTGAATCTGTTTCCTGTGACGCGGGTATAGCAAAAAGCTGAGTTTACATAAGACCAGCCGTAACCATGATGCTGGTTCAGCAATTCATGCGGATTTACACCGCTTGGAAGCGGGATACCCTTTGCCATTCTGGCACTTGTCAAACCTTCAAGGGCTTCCAAAAATGCCAGTTCATCATCGCTATCGCTCAATGGCTGCAATGCAGGCTCATCAATATACGCTGTTGATATCAACCGAATGGTATTTGATTGTGTGAACAGATTAATCGGGATTTGATCAATATCAATCACATGCCCCCCCGAAGCGCATCAATATGCTGGCGAACCCGCAACATGGCTGGAATACCGCCGGAAATCATAAGATCTATAGGTGACTTCCCACCAAAATCAGGGCCGGAATTGGCAGCCTTTGGCCAGCCATAAGTCAGCGGCCCATGAAATAACAAGCGTAAACCTTTGAACAGGCCTACAATCAGACTGGCGCGCGTAACTTTGTCCTGATCAAGGTTGCCCTTATAGGCACCCGCTTTCATCCGGCTCCACGTTGCGATCGGCACATCAAAAAGAGCGGCGGCTTCGGCATTTGTTAGCTGCCATGCATCGGCTGTTCTCACAATTGCTTTAACGACAGCTGAGATTTGAGCGGTTTCACTGAGCGGTGTAAGACCTTCCGCTTCTACTTTTAAAGCTTGCACTTGCATCACTTAAAATCCCATATGGAATTTATATTCATATCATATGATAATGTTTATGGATGCTAATTTCAAGTTTGCAGCTATCTTGCGTTGTTTGGGAACTACGCCAGAGGAAAGCAAAAACAGCTATCGTACGGTCACCGATAACACGGCGTAGCGGTAAAAACACAAGTTGCGGGGTATCGTGCTTTGATAGTTCGCGCGCATTTCATATCCGTATTTATGACCTTCTTAGGGTCCGCAAATCCTATGCCATGGAGCCTTGTCACATTGGCTATCCAGCCAGCTTTTGCCTTGTCCTTGGCTTCGACTGTTGAAGCACCATGTTCTCTCATTGCAAAGGGTGCCTTGCAGGAAGTTCTGTTTCGACGTGATGCATCAAGGCGATAAAGTCGATGAGGCATGCGATCAAACCTAACTAAATCTGGGGACGCCTTGCATATGATATGGAGAGAGCTGGTTGGCCAAAATTGTTGCCCTCGACAGGCACCTGAACCACCTCGCTTTCTGAACGAAACGCGAAAGCCTTCAATAATTCTGCGATCAAATTGAATGTCTGCCTGGCTACGGCCAAAATTTGTACCGGCGGTCGGGTTTGAGCAAACTGCATTTTTCAACGCTGACAAACCATTTGTGAGGCTGAAAGCAGTTAGCGCATAACCTTGTTTGTCACTGTTGTTGAGGACACTAACATTGTTCTCACATTCTCTCGGTATTTGTTGTGCATCTCTGGATAAGGCATAAAACAAGCATTCCTTGGACCTCCTATTAATCGCGATCGCCGCCTTTCGTCCGGACCTTGCTCTGGCCCATCCAACGAAATTTGACCCTGGAATTGTAGTTGCTGGCACACCCACGCCGGAAAATGCTGCATCTATAGAACATTTTCTGAATTCCAGCGCACTGACACTTGAGGGAAACAAAAACAAGGTCAGCGATAATGCGATGAATCGTTTGAGGGAAAACATGAGAAGGCCTTTATCTGTGTACCACGGGCTCGAGCAAAGCAAGTTGTGCATCCAGTTCCTGCAATTGCTTTGCTAACGCACCAGCGGAAACCTGACGGCCGGTAACGTCATCATCGATAATCAGCTTTGACGCTACTTTTTCAGCTATTTTATTGTTTGTGAGCTTTGCATATCGTTGAACATGAGCCGCCTGCTTGGTGATTTCACCGGCAATACGTTTCAATGCCTCCTTTTGATTTCTGCTTTTTGATCCCGAATTGACCAAGTTATTGAAGCTGACAATGTTTTCACTGATAGCGTTTCGCGCGCTTACAAAACGGGATAACTCTGCCTTGTTCAACGTCTTCAAAACCTGACCACCGGCCCCAGAAGCCTTAAGTGTTTGCTTGTCGGATGTGGTGGGAGACGTTGTTGGCTGTGGAGACGGGTCAGCAGAAAAAACCGGACCACACAAAATTACAGACCATAATGCTGCAAAGACCACATTTTTTATCATTCTGTATTCCATTGAGCTTGGGACAAAGAGGCCCAGCAATTTTATGGATGATAAAAAAGTCTCGCATGACGCGTTTGTGTCATGTCAGACTACTTGTGTCTCATTCACTTAAAAATGGAGAAGTGAGCGACAACATCAGTCTTGTGAAATCAATTTGGCTTTTGCAATTTGATTTTTGCAGAAGCGCTCGCATCTGATTTCGGACCGTATGACGGCTCAGGCCAAAACTGTCCGCGTAGTCGTTCAGTCGCTGCCCATGGGCAACACCCTCCGCCAGTTTTTGCTCTGCCGGCGTTGCGCCAAAGGAGGCTGCAATTTTACGGAATTCGTCATTTGCATTCCCGCCGGCTACGATAAGTGCAGCGACCACAGGGTCATTCCAATTTGCAGCTGGAAAATCACATCTACTCATCTCAGGAAACATATGCGCATGAAACGCAAAGTTGTCTTGTTCAGATACGCGCACGAAAATCGGATCTGATAAAACTGAAGCGCTTCCGGTTTCAATACCTGCCAGCAGGCGAGCCAAAAAACCTGAGATTTTTTCGTTCTGCGCTATAGGGTATTTTGACTGTGTTACCGACATTAGCTGAAACCTTGATAGAAACGCCTCGCCTGCCCGGTTCATACAGCTTACCTTGCCGCGTTTTGTCAGTAAAAAAATGGCATGCTTGCTTGCCTGAATAATATTCTCCGAGGCTGCAGCACCATTGTTCAACAGTGAAGAGATGGAAATAACACGCCTGAGATGGGGGGCGACAGCGTTCAACAGTTCCTGGGCTCGAGGAAGCGTGGCCTCCACGTTTTTTTGCAAACAGGCAGCGGCCAAACCGACAAACGTATTCTGCGTTCTGTGGCACATCATAAATGGGCCGGCAACAATGTCCTCCTGCTTACGAAGCCAGTCATTGTAAAACTCTGTTTTAAACAGGTCTCTTCGCGTCATCGCCTGATCAGATACGCCGACCATACCGGTGGGCATGACGGCGTTCATATGCATCCAAGGGTTTTTATCTGCGAAATGCTCGTGGTAGACCTGCAGCTCCTCTGGATCCAAGCCACCACCAAGCAAACCCAAGCTCGTGTTCTTTTTCAGATTATGTCCAAACATCATGACGGGCACTTCGCTGATGAAATTCAGCTCGTCGCAAAATGATTGCCATTTCGTTTGATCAGTTACAGTGGCGTACACCAAAGACAGCAATTGATCGGAAATCTCCGTCTGTAACATGATCCTCAAAGTGCCTCATTTTCCAACTGACACATCAAAAGTTATCAGTCAGGCGCCTAACAGTAAATGTCACCTATCAGCAATTTATGCTTCGTATAATTTGTTAGAACCTGGATACACTCAAGCGGGACAGATCCGTGAATCACGTGTATATTCATGGTCGAAAAAGCGCGATCACATACATTCAATGCAAGGGGCTTATGCGATGCGCAGAATAGCAGTTGCGGTCTTCATATTGTTGACATCAGTTCTGGCGGCAAGCGCTAAATGCGATGTTTCCGAGGACAATTTGCAAGCCCTCAAAAAGGCAGAGGCTGAATTTCGGGCGACGCCCTCGCGAAAAACCGGAGAGGTCTTTCTTAACGAACTTCCTGAGGAATTTTGCAGGTTTTATTTGATGTTTGGTTGGATTAATGATGCACCAGCATCGCTCTATAACCTTCCTCTCGAGCAGTCGCTTCCCAGCCTTGCTAACTATGTTCCTGCACCGGTTTTGGCAGAAAAATTTGTTAAGCTTGCGTCGCATGCAAAATGGGAGCTCGACAATATTAACCAGCTACAGTCCGTATATTCTACGCTGTTTTACGAAAACCCAGATCTTGTAATTTTTGAAATTTCAATCCTTCCGAATAAAGAAGCCGAAACGGCTGTTCGTTTTTTATTCGATGGAATATCTCCAGAAAACTCGTTTCTTGATGACGAGGAAAAACAAACTTTTTGTCAGTTAAGTGAGCGTTTCTGTAATTTGATAAACTTGGCAGAAAAACAACTGACAAAACAGACAAAGCCCGAATAGCCGTTTTGGAAATACCGCCTATGAGACATTTCCAGTACCTGATTGCATTCTTGTGCATCGTGTCTTCATGCATTTTAGCGCATTCTAAGATGCCAGAAACCTACCAGTTGAAATATTGGGAAGGGTTTGTTCAATATTTTGAAACCGAAACCTATGTCGTAGCGCTAACAATATCCGATGGCTTTGAGGTTCCAGATCATACCGTTTCGATCACAGCAAAACTTCAGGATTTCAAGGCGACGATCCCGCTAGGTTTGCAGGGACCACACAACCCTGCCATCGAAGGAATTGTCCCGGTTTCGTTTTGCGGTCAGGATTTTCTTGTTGTTGATTTTCGATGGGCACTAAATGGCGAAATTTTGGTGAACAGTTATGAGCGGCTGTTCATTGAAATTCAAAGCAGGACTCTCGCAGCGTCGCTAGATGATGTGATGTCTTCCAGAATCAATGGTTGGTTTCCGGCAGAAAACATAGCGGTGTTCTACGATATCACGTGTGGAGAAGAGCCAAAATTCACCCCCAAACCACACACAGTTTTTGATGGCGGTGGGGTTATTCTCACAGACCGACCCGGGCATTGACTTGTTCCATTGCGAATTAAAAAACCGTCCGATCATGCATCTTCATGGTTTTCCGACCAGGTTTTGCTAACGATCATATTGTTCCAAGGCCCTGTTGGCGGTCACAATTTTCTCGGCGAGATTTATCTCAATAATTTTATGAAATAGAATGGCGAGCGAGGAATTGGTTTTCTGAAGTTCAGCCAGATCCTCGAGCGACATTTCATAGAGCACTGAATCCTGTTCAGCGACAACGTCAGCTGTTCGATCAAGGCCCAGTGCTGTTCCTACATCACCGATACACGCTCCCGGCATCAACGATCGAACTCGACGGCCTTCGCCATTTGGGCTTGCCAAGCGGATTGCAACCCTGCCTGACGCCAAGAAACCAAAACTGTCAGCCTTGTCTCCTGTTTTGTAAACCATTTCGCCTGCCTTGCATTCCTTCCTTTGCATCAGTTTTACAAGCTTCCCGGCATCTTTGCCGCCCTGGCCCATAAAATGCTCTCTAAGGTCAAAAGATGCTTGCAGATCTTGCACGGGGGATTCAGCTAACACCGAATTTTCCACCCGTTCCAGTGCGATATCATAGTCTTGAATCTCATGAACAATTTCGTCTTGAACCAAGTCAAAACCAGCCTGCAAAAAAGTCAATCTGGTGTGATGATTGAGACCAGCGATTGTAATATCGAAATCATTTTGTTCAGCAATGTCTCTGATTTGTGAAAATGAAACCACAGCAGCTGAATCCAGATTTGGCACACTTCTAAAGTCCAAAAGTAGATGCTTTAATCTTTGACTGGTTTGATCCGATACACGGGCTTTAATTTTCTCTACAACTGCATCTGATGTACCAAAGAAAATGTAACCTTGCAGCCTAAAAGTTGCTCCGGTTTCTCCTAATTCAAGAAGCATTTTTGCTTGCTCAGGTGTTCGTTCCAGCAAGCTTCTCTGCCTCGAAACGTCACTGACCAATTTAACCACCGGCAACCGCGAGTAGTTGAAAATGAAGACGCCCATTGAAAAGATAAGCCCACTTGCCAACGCTTCAAACAGGCCAACAGTTGCCGTAATTAGCAAAATTCCACAGACTACCAACCAATCGAGAATTGGTAGTCTGTGGAAGGATAATACAAGCCACTCTCTCAGACGTGTTATGCCCAGATATGCAATCAATCCAGCGGTCATAAAAGAGGGAATATTTGACACAATATCGCGAGAATAAAATAATCCGACGCCCATCATCAGTGCCAACAATAACCCATTCGCGCGTGTGCGCGCTTTCATATCAACAGCCATATTTGTGAAACTCAATCCGACATAGGTTGGCGGGCTGCCCATCGGCGACAAGAAGACATTTACCAATCCAGTCAGCTTGAGTTCCTTGTTCGTATCCACGTCACATTTGGTGACACGCTCCGTGGCCAATTCGTTCATCAAGGTTCCGATCAGGGTCAACAAGGCGATAGCCGCAATCTCTGGAGATGCCTTAAGGACAACTGACCATTCAATGAAAGATACGAGTTCAGGCTGAGGTAAAATTGGGCCCGAAATGTCGGTCAATGTTGGCAAAAAACCTGGGACGCGAAATGCCTCTGCACCTTCGCCGCTTTGCCAGATCCACAAATGGAATGCGGCGCCTGAAATCAAAAGAAAAGCGAGGAGATATACTGAACTTTTAAACTTCAACTCGGTTAAAATCAGGCCGATCATCACCAGCAACATCAACAAAACGCTGGTTTGGCTTTGCCCGCCAAATAGTTTCAGCCAGATTGACAGGTTTGCCGGCTGGCTCACAGCCATTCCCAACGCACCCTCTAAAAGTAGATACCCTGTACTTGCTAAAAACCCGGCTACAACTGAGTAAGGCAGCGTTTTTACAAATTTTCCCAAACGCGCAACACCAACTCCCGTCAGCGCTATCCCCGTTGCAAACGTACACATTGCAACAATTGCAAGCGCAGTTGCAACGCGTGTTTCGTCTGTGCCAGGCATCACCGCCGCCGTTGTCGATAACATCAAGGCAATTGCCGCGACCGAAACGTCCTGTACGTGCACAAGAGAAAATGAAATCTGGCTTTTGTAAGCAAATATCAAACTTGCGCAAATTGTTATCAACATGGCTGCGCCAGCGCTCATAGTAAGCCCCGTTACCAGAGGGCCTGAAAACATGAGTGCCGCATGTGCAACACAAACTCCCATCAATACCAGTGCGGATATAAGACTAACTGAAAAGGAAAGCGCCCAGTCATTTGCGGTTGCTGGCCAGCGGCCTTGATTGTTTTTCAACTCGATCTGAGATGCGGTTTCAGAAACCGCAACGCTTTCTACTACTTGGGTCAATCGCTGTATTCCAGATATTCAACTTCTTGAAGCTTATCAAGAATTTGAGCAGCCTCACTAATATGAAGATGCATACTTTCGGCGGCATTGCCAAGATAATTCTCAAGCAACTTTTTGTGTCCAAGAAAAACTATACCTATTTCTTTGAAGCGTTAAATATTCCGTCCCACCCTTCAGGTAGGCCTTTAGTTCTAAATTCAGAAATACGATCACTATACAATTGAAGAAGTGCTGACAGACTGCCTGGCGTGATAGTTTTTAATTCCGAGAGGTTGCGTTCTGCTGTTTCAAAATCAGCCATGCGATAAGCAACCAGCATTGCATTGTATGTTTCTTGGCATGGTAGCAGCTCGGCGGCGTCCTCGCTGTCCCGGTGGGCCGCGAGGAAGTAAATGGAAACTGGTTGATCTCTTCCAACAACACGCACCTGATCCACCTCCAGAAAGACAAACTCGTCACTGTCAGTCTTTGCATCACCGGAAATCAGATTGTCCAATCTGTATTGCTTTGTCAGTCCCTCAATGCGTGATGTGAGATTAACCGCGTCTCCGATGGCGGAATAGCTAAATCGTTGGTCGGAGCCAAGATTGCCGACACAGCTTGACCCGGTGTTAACGCCAATACCAATTTTGATTTCAAGGTCCCGGTCTGTGTTCAGCTTGTCCAAGGCGGCACGCATTTCTAATATGCTTTTGCAGGCGAGTTCCCGGTGGTTTTCCTGATCAATCGGAGCATTCCAGAACGCCATTATGGCGTCGCCCATGTATTTGTCGATTGTCGCTCCATTGCTCAGCAATACGCTTGTCATCGGTGTCAGAAAACTGTTGAGCAAGTCGGTAAGCTCCCTGGCAGGAAGTTTTTCCGACAAAGATGTAAAGCCACGAATGTCACAAAACAGAACAGTAAGTTCTTTCTCCTCACCGCCCAAAACAAGTTTTTCGGGGTTTTTGGCCAGACGATCCACTAACGATGGCGAGAGATACTGGCTGAATGCACCACGCAAAAAACGCCCCTCTTTCTCGGTCACAAAAAATGACACCGTGGAGGTAGACACGTATGCAATCGCAACAGAAGCAACTGCCACGAATGGACTGAATAAATAGAGGCTGTTGGAAAACTGAAACCATGATAGCCACACCGCCGCAAAAGCGATGCATAGCGCCGCCAACCCACTGACAACTGAGTTTACAAATGGCCAAACTAGAAGCATTGCTACAACTGCTATAATACCTCCAAAAAGTTCAACACCTTTAGCAAAGTCGGGGCGGACGAGATAACTGCCAGACACTATCTGATCCAAAATTTCCGCATGGACAAATACACCCGGCACCACTGGTTCAAGCGGAGTGGATCTTAGATCTCCAAGACCTTCAGCTGAAGTTCCAACAAACACAATATGATTGGCAATTTCTTCCATCAATGTCTGAGCACTCACACCGGCCTCGTCAGGAAACATCAATGCGTGCACTGGCACAACGGATTTCGCGTCCTTGGCCGAATGGTAAATTGGCATCGCACCGGTAGCATTTGTCGGAACATCGATAGCTCCAACTTGCACCGAGGTCATCCGCAACTGCCCGGTGTTTGCCTCTCCGCTGCCATCACTGCTTTTTAGCTTAAATCCACCTGCACCCTGCGCAAGACGCAACGCTTCCATGGCGAGTGTCGGATAAAAACTTCCATTTGCTCCAGTTAGCAGTTGGATTTCCCTCAATATACCGTCAGACTTTCCATCTGGCGTCAGCGAAAATACGCCGATCCCGTCTGCCGCTTCATCAAGAATTGGAAGATTTCGGACTCCGCCAACATTTTGCGCCATCACTCCCGGCGGTTCGCTGCCACTAAAGCCATGGCCCGCTTTGGGTAAGGGCGGCTTATCCGTCGCATTTTTAGATAAAACCAGACCGGCTACCACATAATTTCGCTCGAACGCAGCTGCCAGAATGGCGTCATTGTCCAGTCGTGATTGTTCTTCCGGCAGAATCATCTCTACACCAGCGGCTCGGAAGCGCTCAATAGAACTTACCGGTGAGGTGCGATCAGCCTCAGAGAATACAACATCGAATACCACCAGTGCAGCGCCAAGTTCACTCAGCCTATCTGTCATGTCAGCAATTATCGTTCTGGGCCACGGCCACTGCCCCAGTCGCTTAATGCTGGCTTCGTCAATATCCAGCACGACAACATCGGAACCGGCCCAATCTCTCGGTTTGAGCCGTTGGTAAGCATCAAAGATGAATGCATTTACCTTGTCAAATGTCGCTGGAAAACTGTAGTGCGGCAGCCATATTGGCAACGCTGATAAGAGACCGACAATCCATATCAGTAGAAACTTGCGTTTTAAGAGATTCATCTATCTGCCTTTTACCATTGGTAAAAATACTAACAAATTATTGACTAGATGTAGATTTTTCACCTATTTTCGCACAATCAAGGAATTAGGAGGAACGCAGTACTCCTGGCAACAGGGTGTATTCGTGTCTAAGCTACGTAACTATCTCAGTATAATTCCTCTCGCGTTTTTAGTATTACAGCCAAATAACGTAGTTGCTCAGAACATCACTTTCGAACAAGTACTTGCTGACCCGGATGACCCGGCGCTTAATCTGCAATTTGCGAGAGAACAAATTGCTAAAGGTGAGTTACAACAAGCCGCTTCTGCGTTAGAGCGTCTATTATTGAACCGTCCCAATTGGGATGCAGTCCGGCTGCTTTACGGTACAGTTTTGTACCGGATGGATGATTTGGTTGGAGCTAAGCGCGAGTTTCTGCTGCTGGAAGGCCGAGCCTTATCGACCAGACAAGAGGCGAACAGAAGCCGCTACCTGGCCTCTATTGAGCGATCTCAATCTGCAATTCGTTTCAGCGGGCATATCTCTGTGGGGGGGCAACACGACACCAACCCAGGGTTGGTTTCTGACTTCATTGCGGCAGCACAAGTTGGCATTCAAATAACTCAACCCATTCCAGGGAGCACAGACGGCAGCGACAGTGCTTGGATTACCTCTGGTCGCATGAAACTGGAAGGTGATTTGCCAAATCTTCCACAGGCCACCTGGTTTGTTGAAACCAATGGATACCTGCGGGAGTTTGATGAAATTGCTCGCTCAAGCACGAGCCAAGGCGTTGTAAAGGGTGGATTCGAGTTTGCGCGCGGAGATTTGCAGATCAAGCCATTTGTACAGTATGGAAAATCATGGCTGATGCATGATGATTTTTCAAAGCGTTGGGGTGGCGGGCTAGAAACACGCTACAAAATTGACCCTCGCTTTACACTGTTTGCCGGTGGTTCTATTTTAACAGAAAACTATGAAAACACGGCTGCGAGCCCAACTAACAGCCAACGCGACGGTCACCTGGTAAGCGGTCATGCTGGTGTTATGTGGAGGCCTATTCAGCGTCAAAGCTTTAACTTCACCGGATTTGCAGCACGCAAGAATGCGAAGAACGATGGCTATTCCTACAACCACCATGGGGTCGCAATAAACTCCCTGACACTGCTTGGAAGAGGCGCCTATCTCACCCTGAGTGGACGTTATACCTGGACTGACTTTGACCAGCCAGATGGCAACACATTTGTAAACGTGACGCGGGAAGACGAGCAATTATATGCGCGCGCGGCTCTCGGAGTTCCGTTGAAGGCCATTCTTGGCAATGTTGGTGAAGGCAATATGTTTGCCGATCAATTTAAAAGCCTTGTTGTGCAGGCAGGGGTTTCATGGTCCGAACTGAAATCTTCCAGCTCATTGATTGAATACGAGAACCTGACAGGAGACGTCATTGTCACCAAACGGTTTGCATTTTAGCAATTTACAGACGTGGAACAGCAAATGTTGAATAAGCACACTGCAAAGAACACGACTGTTAACGACGGGTTTTCGCTCCGCAGGCACATGTTGGTGTTGGGACTGACGACAGCCATTGTATTTGCGCCCACTCTTGGCTCCATGCCATTTACAATGGCACAGGCAGCGCCCGTGGTAGGCACAAGCGCCGCCGTTCAAGGTTCAGTATTTGTTTCAACCGGTGGCGCCGAACGAAAAGCCCAAGTCAAAGAGCAGATAAAACTGCAAGATCAGATCACAACAAAGCAAGACAGCGCGTTACAAATTCTGCTGCTAGATCAATCCACATTTACGGTTGGACAAAACTGCAGAATGGTGATCGACAAGTTTGTTTATGACCCGTCTACAAATGCTGGTGAAGTAGCTGCAACTGTTACGACAGGTGCGTTCCGTTTCATGAGCGGCAACATCGGGAAACAAAGCCCAACAAATGCGACAGTATCAACGCCGAGTGCTACCATTGGTATTCGAGGGACCTTTTTTGAAGGTATCGTCGGGATCGACGCCATTGCTCTGGCTCAGTTAGGTAATATTCCGACGCTTGGTGCAAATAGCGAAACGGCCAGCCTCATCATTTTACGCGGCCCTGGCCCAGGCAGCAATACTTTGGATAAGACCGGCGCGCTGGTCGTCACCACCTTTGGTGGCAGCAAATCCGTTTCAGTGCCAAATTATGTCATATTTGATCCGGGTAATGGAGAACCGCCTATAGGCCCGTTTCCACTGACCGCAGCGATGCAGGAGTATCTTGATTTCTTTCTGCGATCAACACCAAACGGAGAGCAGGAAAACCCTATTGAGATTGTCAATGATGTTGACGAGGACTCGGGGCAAGCTCTGTTTAACGTCCCTACACCAAACCCAAATGAAGAGTTTGATGAGCTGATAGACGGTATTCAAGACAGTCTGACAAACGAATATGCCGATTCGATTTATCCCGGACCTAGTAGTTGAGCCCATACAATGCGGCTACCGCATTGTACTGTTGGGAGTACGGTGCGGGGCTGGGACATATTACTGCCCTTTCGCATATCGCACGTCGACTTAAGAACCTTGGTTTCTCAAACTCACTGGTAAACCCAGAAGGCACCAATTTTGTAAACAACGATGCCTTCACATCAGTGCTGACAATGCCAAATGTTGCACAACTTAGTGGCGCTCCAACCAGATTATCCGAGCAAATTGTCAGTTACAATTCAAGCATTCTAGGATTTGGGTTCAATGAACCAAGGTTTGTGTTCACTCGACTTCATTTGTGGCGTGCGTTGTTTGAGGAAGCCCGGCCGGATTTGGTAGTCGCGGACTATGCGCCGGCTGCGCTGTTTGCCGCTCGGAGTATAGGTATTCCAACCGTTGCTACTGGCAATGGCTTTACTCTACCACCTGCAAATGTTGAGCAGTATCCGCGCTTTGTGGACAAAACAGATCCTGTTCCTGCTCCACCCATACTTGCATCCTTCAATCAGGGTGCAACACTGGCTGGCATGCCCAGGATTGATGCTTTGCCAAAGATTTTCTCGGCGGATATTCATGCTTGTTTCACGATGCCGGAATTGGATCCATTTGCGAAAGTTCGCGAGCCAAAAGCTATGGGGCCGCTGCTCGGAAATTCACCACCTCGCATTCGAAAAGAAGCATCAAAAGATGCTGGGATCTTCGTCTATTTGACCCATTGTACAGCACAGCTGAGGGCAAACCTCTTAGCGGCGCTGGCGATAATCAATCACCCAGTTTCTATCTATTCGCTTCAAATCACACACGAAGACCGAATATTGACAAAGGGTACAAGAATTGAGTTTCTGGAACGCCCTGTACCACTTGCCAGCATATGTAATGAAAACCGACTTGTAATCCATCTCGGCGGTCATCTGTTGACTATGGAGCTTCTTTTGGCAGGTATGCCGCAACTCCTTTTACCCATCGATATGGAAAAAATTTTATTGGCCCATGGTGTTGTGAATAAAGGTTTGGCCGGGCAATTGCGGGTCGATCACCCAAAAACAATTGAACAAATCGCGGAAAAAATTCGTACGCTTCTTCGAGATGAAACTTTGCCTATCAGGGCATTAGAGTTTGCAAACAGCCGAAAGCAAAGCGAATGGCATGATGGTCTTGATAAATTGACTGATCAAGTATCCAAGCTGCTGCAGATTTAGAGTTTTATCGACCTACCCTGCCGCGCCAATTGACCAATTGGGAATTGAGCTGAAATTTTGATTTCAATTTCGGACAAGGCTTTGTCGCTTGCCAAATGCTGATGATGAATTCCAAACCATTGCTTGATATTTGTTTCGGCTGCAATCGTGCCCACCATTTCCCAATGGGGATGTCCATACCCTTTGTGTTGAGCATAGTTTTCTGGCGTATAAGTACAATCGATCAGGGCAAGATCAGCTTCGTTCAACAGTCCCGACAAGGCTTCAGTATCATCAGCACTACCATCTGGCTCAAAATCGCCGGTATATGCCAAAACCTTGCCCGCGCAGTTCACTCGAAACCCGGTATTGCCGCCCGGATGCCGAAGCGCAACCGGACGCACGGTGCACCCCGAATTCAATTGCAATGTCTCATTTGCTCCAAGAGACTGTGTCGTTACTTCAGCAAGAAACATGTCGCGTGTGATCGGACAGAATGGCGCTGAAAAGAGTTGATTGAGAACAGTATTAATTGATACGCCATGATTGCTTTCCGCGGCCCAAATCTTGATCTTGAAACGTTTGTCGAATAGTGGGGCGAAAAATGGCAATCCAACGATATGATCGTAGTGGAAATGCGAGAGAAATAGGTCGATTTCGAAATTCTCTAACTTATTAGCTACCAACTTCTGACCCAAGGCCACAATCCCTGACCCTGCATCGAAAACGATTGTCCTATTGGCAGTTTCAAGCTGAAAACAGGCAGTATCGCCACCAAACTCTCTTGTCTCGGAAGACGTATTGGTTGTGGACCCACGCACGCCCCAAGGTGTCACTCTAATTGTCAATTTCTTGTTCCAAACCAAGTGTCTCTTTAAGGTCTGCAATACCGCTTACCCATGAGATAACACAAATTAAGTGATCAATTGTTAAGTTGGTTATATATCAATTTCCGCTTCGAAGACGCGGGGGCGACACACAGGTCCTTCAAGTGGTTTGACCGATCTTCAAATCCAGCGGCATAGAGACTTTATCACCCTTTGTTGTAGGTTGATCAAGAGACATGCGTTCCAGGAACAGCTCCGCTGCGGCAGTTCCCATTTCGAACCTTGGCGTTTTGATTGTCGTGATCTCCATGGGCATGGCATCTATGAGCGGTAATCCATTGAACCCCGCCAATGCCAATTGGTCGGGTATTGAAATTCCTTCCTGCATGCAGTGTATGTAAGCCCCGACAACCAGATCATCGTTGGCGAAGAAGATTGCATCTATATCAGGCTGTTGAGCCAGCATTGTTGCACACGCATCCTTGCCCAAAAGCACCGCAGAATCCGCGCTTTCAATTTGTCGCGCGCTCAAGGGAAAACCGAGTTCGGACAGACGCTTTTCAAAAGCCTCGCGGCGTTTGACAGAGCGTGATGGACGCTCACCCCAAGCACCAATATATCCAATCTTATGGTAGCCCATCTGTACAAGATGTTCAGCCATTAGAATGCCAGCCTTCTCGTGAGAAACACCGATACTGGTATCAATCGGCGTGCCATCTGCATCCATTATTTCAATGACCGGATTAGCGAAATCTGACAGAATTTGGCGACTGACATTGGAGTGTTCGAAACCGGCCACAATAATTCCTGAAGGATTCCAGGACAGAAGGTCACGGATAATTTCCTCCTCCCGGTGCTCATCATAGTGGGAAATGCCAAGTACCGTCCGGTATCGAGTACTATTCAGCACAGAATCAATTCCATCCAGAACTTCCGGGAAAACCGAGTTGCTCATAGATGGAACAATCACGGCTAGCAAATCTGTTGTTTTAGAGGCTAACGCGCCTGCCAACCGGTTTGGTGTATAGTTTAGTTGCGCTGCTGCCTCTTCCACTTTCTTTCGCATTTTCGACGAAATATTCGGCGCATTCCGCATCACACGAGATACAGAAATTTCGCTGACGCCGCTTAGTTCAGCGACATCTTTCAGAGTTGGTCGCGCGAAACTACGCATTTAGGTCTCCCCTTTTGTTGAACGTTAAAAGCCCAAGATTGACAGCGCAACCAAAAATAAATTGACAGCGCTGTCATTTTTGTGAAAGTCTCAACCAACATTCAACGGGAGGAACGAATGAAGACTTCGAAATTTATGCGTCTGTCACTGGTCGCAACTACAATTCTTGCCGGCGTTGGTATTGCCCATGCCGATTTCCCTGAGCGTCCAATCAATCTGGTTGCACCGTTCAATGCCGGAGGTGGAACAGATTTGCTGTTGCGGGCTCTAGCACCACATTTTGCTGAAGCCATTGGCGGCGATGCGTATGTTTCCAATATGGCCGGTGGTTCAGGTACAGTGGGCGCTTCTGCCCTGTCGCAGCAAAAGCCGGATGGATATCAGCTGGGATATTGGTCTGTAACCGTTTCAACAATTCAGCCGCAGATAAAAAACGTTCCTTACAATGCGGAAAGCTGGACGCCCATTTGCTCTGTTGCAGCTTCGCCGACCATGTTCTTCGTCAGAGATGACAGTCCGTTCAACTCCATGCAGGATGTTATGGACGCGGTAAATGCAGAGCCTGGAAAATACATCTTTGGCTCTTCCGGACCAGGTGCCATCACGCATCTGTCCATGGTATCTGCTTTTTCCGGACTGAACCTGATGGACAAGGTGAAGCACCTGCCACATAAAGGATCAGGACCGGCTCTCAAAAGCATGGCCTCGGGAACCATTCAGTTTTTCGGCGATACACAGGTGCTAATGAAACGAGGTGGTTTGAAACCACTCGGCGTGTTCAACACCGAGCGTGTGGCTGACTTTCCCGATGTTCCGACGATGACGGAAGTTGGCATCAAACCGCCACTTAATGAGCTATATTTGTGGGGTGGATTGTTTGCACCGGCAGGTTTGGATGAAGGCATCCGCGACAAGCTATCTGCCGCCTGCAAGACAGCAATTGACTCAGACGGCTTTCAGGAATTTGTCAGCCAAACCGGGACCGTTATCAATTATCGCAATGCGACCGATTTCAATGACTTTTTTCAGGCTCAGTATGAGGCTAACTCGACACTCATTGATGCTGCAGGCTTGACGAAGAAGTAAGATCCTCCCACGACACCACTCAAATGCCCCCGGAGCATTCGTTGCTTCGGGGGATATGTAGGATCAGTTTCATGCCAAGCTTCATTTCAGAACGTAGTCTCACCGGACTTGCGCTCCTTCTCATCGGAGGTGCGCTCTACGCCTCTTCGTTTGATGCCAGTTATGCCGATCTTGGTGGCGCATTTGATCCGACCTTCTTTCCCAGAATTATTCTGATGATTTGGCTGTTGTTGGCTCTTGCAACACTCATCGTGGAGGTCATGCGCAAAACACCCTCCAAGCCGTTTCAGGCCTTGCGTGTTCTTGGAATAACCATTGCAAGCTTTCTTTATGTCCTCTTTTTGACCGATTTGGGCTTTTTCCTGACATCCGTCATTTTTTGTCTGGTTATCCTGTCACTCTTGAGTATGAGACGCTATTTGGTGATGGTGTTGTTCTCGGTTTTGGTACCTGGATCACTGGTGGTTTTGTTCAACCACATACTAACTTTGCCCTTACCAACATCCCCATTCACCTATCTTTTCTAGGCGCGCCAAATGCTTGATTCTATTCCCGCCGCCCTTGATCTCATCTTCACATTTGAAGGGATTATGGTTCTGGTATTCGGAACCGTTTTGGGTATCATTCTAGGTGCTCTGCCCGGCATAGGTTCAACTGTTGCGGTTGCGATCATATTGCCGTTCACGCTCACCATGAGTCAGGCACCGGCGATTTTACTGTTGTTGGCGGTCTATGCCGGCTCAGTTTATGGCGGTTCAATTTCAGCCATTCTGATTAACACCCCTGGTACACCACAGTCTGCGGCGACCTGTCTTGACGGTTTTCCGATGTCTAAACGTGGTGAAGCGGGCTTAGCCCTTGGCTGGTCGACAATAGCTTCCGTGGTTGGCGGCATTGCATCATCCATCTTGTTGATCTTTGCCGCGCCGCAACTGGCAGCCTTCGCATTGAATTTTGGGCCGATAGAGACTTTTGCGCTTATTTTGCTTGGTATGACTTGCATCGTATCGGTCTCTGAAGGCTCCGTTATCAAAGGCCTTTTGGCGGGTGCAATTGGCGTTTTTCTTTCAACAGTCGGCGGCGACCCAATTACTGGTGAAGCGCGCTTTACATTTGGCGACTACCGCTTGATTGCCGGGTTTAACTTGCTCGCTGTTGTCATCGGTGTCTTTGCACTATCCGAAGTGTTGCTGCGTGCCTCCCAGAAACTGGAAGCGGGAGGTGGCCTGTTTAAATTCGACGGCATTGTCATTCCCAAGCTCTCAGCCTGGTCCGGCCGCTTCAAGGGATTGCTGAAATCAACTGCCATCGGCTGTGGAATTGGCGTGCTCCCCGGGACAGGTGCGGCAACAGCGGCCTTCATATCCTACGCTGAAGCCAGACGTTCTTCGCCCAACAAAGATAATTTTGGACAGGGCGAACCAGACGGCATCATCGCATCTGAAAGTGCCAACAACGCTGTCACTGGCGGCGCGCTGGTACCGACACTTGCGCTAGGTATTCCTGGAGACGCTATTACGGCGGTTATGCTAGCAACGCTGACGCTGCATGGCATCACACCCGGCGTTCGCCTTATGGAGGAAAACCCGGTTCTCATTGCGGCTATTTTCGCTGGATTTTTCATCATCAATATTTTGCTTCTCCCGCTCGGAATGCTGGTGAGTAAGGGCGCAGCGCCTTTATTGCGCCTGTCTGAGGCATTCATGCTAACGGCAATATGCGTGCTTTGCGTTGTTGGCGTGTACTTCGTGCGCGGGAACCCGTTTGATCTTCTGGTGATGGTGTTTGCCGGTGTGTTTGGCTTCCTACTCCGCCGACAAGGGTATCCAATGCCGCCTCTGGTCATCGGAATGGTTCTTGGGCCTACCTTGGAGATCAGTCTGCGTCAGGGTCTAATTCTCACCGATGGCGATTTCCTCGCCTTTTTCACGGGACATCCGATCGCGCTGACTCTAATGATTGTTGTTATTTTCGTATTGAGCTGGCCTATTTTCCGAAGCATCCGTAAATCCAAGGTTTCTTAAGTGGCAGATTACTCCATATCGTTTATGATGCTGCTGGCGGCGGGCATGCTGTGTACAGGCGGTGTTGCAGGCATTTTGGCCGGCCTTCTGGGTGTTGGAGGTGGCATTGTTATTGTGCCTGTCCTGTTTATTCTGTTTGATTTTCTGGATATTCCCACACAGGTCAGCATGCATCTGGCAGTTGCGACATCACTCGCAACCATTATTCCTACATCCATATCCTCGGCTCGCGCTCACAACAAACGCGGCTCCATTGATTTGGATTTGCTGAAGAGTTGGGCACCGTTGATTTTTGCCGGAGCGCTTTTTGGGGGAGTTCTGTCAAAATATCTGTCTTCCGATAATCTGACACTTATCTTTGGCGTCATTGCCCTTTTAGTTTCGATCAATATGGCTTTGCCCAAAAAAATAGTCATTTCAGACAAATTACCAAGCGGCTTTGCTGGTAAGGGTATTTTGCCAAGCTTTATCGGTGGATTTTCAGCCCTAATGGGAATCGGCGGAGGAACACTGTCAGTGCCAATCCTGTCGGCCTTCTCATTTCCGATACACCGCGCTGTTGGCACCGCATCCGCATTTGGCCTTGTGATAGCCATTCCCGCAGTGCTTGGCTTTATTTGGTCTGGATGGAATGCGGATTTGAGACCACCTTTTTCGCTTGGATATGTCAATATTCCTGCAGCGGTTCTAATCTTTTCAGTGAGTATTTTTACAGCCCCTCTTGGCGCAAAACTTGCTCACAGTTTAAATCCTTCGAACCTCAAAAAGGCATTTGCCATATTCTTGTTCATCACAGCATTGCGCATGCTTTGGGTGGTGTTGTCATGAACCAGGTTGCAATGGAAGGCCTTGTGGAAACAGCAAGACTACCGCTGTATACCATGCGGTCTGCAGTTACATCTTCGTCCTTGCCAAAACTCCTTTTTCTAGGCGGTTCAAGTACAGACTTCCAAATTAAAGCGTCGGTGTTTTGTTCGCCCTTGGTGGAGCATTTCAATGTGGTGTCCTTCGAGCCAAGAGGATTGGGGAGAAGCGGTGCGCCGGATGGTGATTGGTCTGTGGAAGATTACGCACGGGATGCGATCGCTCTGATGGATGCGATTGGTTGGGGGCGAGTTATGATTTTTGGCGAGTCATTTGGTGCAATGACGGCTATGGAAATCGCCATTCATTTTCCAGAACGGATCAGTCATCTGTGTCTGTCTGCAGCAGCACCCGGTGGTGTCGGCGGGAACTCTTATCCAATAGACGAATTTCTGGAAATGCCAGAACGTCAAAAGGCGATCGCAGCGCTCTCGATTCAAAACACCAGTTTTCCCGCGTTAATGAAATCTGACAGCGAAGCGGCTGAGAAAGTCATATCTGCCAGGATTATCGCCGATACCCACTTCTTAAATTCGGGCAACAATGCCATTGGTTACCCCAGGCTTTTGGAGGCACGTGCAAAGCATGATGTATTTGAAAGACTGAACTGCATATCAGCCCCCACAATCGTTATGTCCGGCACACATGACAATCAGGCACCATTGGCATGCGGTCAGACAATGGCTGACGAAATACCGGATGCCGAATTTCTGCTTTTTGAAGGTGGGCACGGCTTTTCGTTCGCCACAACACTGCCTTCAGATGCTTTAATCAGCCGCTGGGCCCAACAAATGAAAGACACATAAATAATGGTTGATCCAAAGAATGTCGCCGTTTTCGGTTTGGGTTCAATGGGCTACGGCGTTGCGTCTTCTATTTTAAGGACCGGACATACGACCTATGGCTTTGACGTTGTGCCAACTCAAATGCAGAAGTTTCGCGAGGCAGGCGGCGTGGCTGGAGACGTCACGGACATTGCTCCCACAATAGATGTGGTGGTGAGTGTCGTTCTAAATGCGACGCAAACCGAAGCCGTGCTGTTTGGTGAAAATGGTGTTGTTCCACTTCTGAAAAAAGGCGCTGTGGCCATTGCTTGTGCAACCGTAGCACCTGAGTTCGCCCGCTCGATGGAAAAACGCTGTGCGGAATATGGCGTGCACTATCTGGATGCGCCAATTTCTGGCGGAGCTGTAAAGGCTGCTGAGGGCAAATTGTCGATTATGGCCTCTGGCACAGACGCGAGTTTTGAAGCAGCACAGCCTATTTTGGATGCAACCGCGGGAACAGTGTTTACTCTGGGCAATTGCGCGGGAGCTGGCTCTGCCATGAAGGCTGTTAATCAGATGCTTGCCGGCGTGCACATTGCAGCTATGGCAGAGGCGATGACGTTTGGAATGACGCAAGGAGTGAGCCCTCAGACTTTCCTTGATGTTATCAGCAAATGCGCCGGCACCTCCTGGATGTTGGAAAACCGCGCGCCTCACATCATCGATGGTGACTACACACCACACAGCTCCGTCGACATCTGGCCCAAGGATTTGGGCATTGTTCTGGAAATTGCGAAATCTGCGAAATTCAGCGCGCCTATTACCGCCGCTGCCTTACAGCAGTTTCTTGCCGCATCCGGCTCCGGTTTGGGTAGGGAGGATGATGCTGCTGTTGCAAAAATCTATGCTAGGAATGCGGGTCTGACGCTGCCCGAGTAGAGTAACACTATCAGAATGTTCTACTGGTCTTGCTGAGGCCATTCATTGTATTTCACAATACCTCAATCAGTAATTTTATCTGGCTTAAGCGGGCAAAAACCAATCTTACGCTAGATAAATTGCAATCTATGCAAATCCTCGCGAAAATTTCACTTGATAAATTGCCCACATTCCGACAAATGCGCAATCTTGAGCTATGTTGAAATTTCGGCCCTTACTGTCCAGAAACTTTAAGCGCTGGAACCCGATATTGAAAATTGGAACTGTTCATGAGTGACACAGAGCGAGCCGACCCATATGGCGTCAACCGCTGGGGTGATGGATATGTCACGCAGTTGGATGATGGCGACCTCGCCGTGATTAATCCACTCTCGCCCGACGCGCCTCCGGTCAGCTTGCCATCAATCATCTCGAATTTGGAAGCGAGGGGCATTCAAACGCCCGTTTTGTTGCGCGTTGCATCTTATTTGAAGCATTCTATCCATCACCTGAACACTTGTTTTGCGGCAGCGATTGAGAGCTACAAATACAAGGGTGTTTACCGCGGCGTCTTTCCAATCAAAGTCAATCAACAAGCGCAGGTGATCGATCGCATAGCCGACTATGGCTCGCCATATCATTTTGGACTGGAAGCCGGATCAAAACCGGAGCTGGTGATTGCCCTCAGTCAAAAACTGTCCTCCGACGCACTGATTGTTTGTAACGGCGTCAAAGATAAGGAATTTATCGCGCTGGCTATCCGCTCGCGACAATTGGGTTTCAACACAATCATCGTTCTGGAGAGCATCAGTGAGCTTAATCTGGTTCTGGAAGTGGCAAAGGAACTCGATCAGGAACCGCTACTAGGTGTGCGGATAAAACTCAACCACAGGGTTAGCGGAAATTGGGCGGAAAGCTCCGGGGATCGCTCCACCTTTGGCCTGACGATCAGCCAGATAGTGGATGTAATAGACACCTTGAGGGACGCCGACTTGCTACACTGCCTTGTGTTGCAGCATTCGCATCTTGGATCTCAAATTCCAAACGTCAATGATGTCCGCCGTGCTGTTACAGAAGCCTGCCGGGTTTTCACAGCCCTTTCCGGAGAAGGCGTTCCGCTCTCTTACCTAGATCTGGGTGGTGGACTTGGCGTCGACTATACGGGCCAGAAAAGTAACGCAGTTAATTCGACGAACTACACAATGTCTGAATACTGCTCCAACATAGTTGAATCGGTTGGCTACGCGATGGCTGAAGCTGATTTGCCTCACCCTACTATCATCACCGAAAGTGGGCGTGCGGTCTCTGCGCATTCGTCGCTTCTGGTCTTTAGTGTGTTGGAAGCCACCAGTTACCAGAACGAGGATATGCCGCTCCCGGAGGCCGGCGATCATCATCTTATTGGCGATATAACGGCTATCATGGACTATCTTTCAGCGGATAGAATCCAAGAATGTTTCAATGATGCGCGCTACTACCGTGATGAACTTCGCACGCTCTTCAGTTTAGGAAACATCTCCATTCGAGAGATGGCGCGTGCAGAAAAGATATATCTGCACATCACGTCGCTCATTAAGAAAATTGCAGATGGCAGTGACGTAATCCCGGATGACATGGAAGAAAAAATCAGTCAGTTGGTGGATATCTATCATTGCAATTTTTCCCTTTTTCAATCACTCCCGGACGTCTGGGCAATAGATCAACTGCATCCTATTGTTCCACTTCAACGTTTGAATGAGAAGCCGAGCAATCAGGCCATCCTGTCGGATATTACCTGTGACTCTGATGGTAAAATTGATCGTTTCGTGACAGGCGAAGGCGACAGTGCTTCTTTGCCCATTCACCCGCTTAAGGATGATGAAAATTACTATCTCGGCGTGTTCTTTGTTGGCGCCTATCAGGAAACACTTGGCGATCTGCACAATTTGTTTGGTGATACAAATGTGGTGACCATCGACTTCGATGGACAAGGCGGCATTAAGTTGCTGAACGAAGTTGAAGGCGATAGTATTTCTGATGTTCTGTCCTATGTGGAGTATGATCCGCGTGACTGCGTTGACGCTTTCAAGGAAATCGTTGAACAAGCGGTCAGCGATGGAAAAATAAGCGTGAAAGAGCGCAAAGGTTTGATTGCAACCTACAAAAGCCTAATGAACGGCTATACGTATTTTGAAAGCAGCGAAACGCTGTAACCAATCCCGCTCCTTTTGAAAGGTAATCTCATGGGTAAAGTTCTGGTAATTGGCGCTGGCGGTGTTGGCTCCGTGGCCGTGCATAAGATGGCGATGAATGCTGGTATTTTCTCAGAAATAACACTTGCAAGCCGCCGTAAATTCAAGTGCGACGAGATTGCAAAGGCTGTTAAAGATCGCGTAGGTGTTACCGTCAACACTGCAGAAATAGATGCGATGGATGTTCCTGCGACAGTGGCATTAATCGAACAGACCGGTGCGGATCTGCTCGTGAATTTGGCCCTGCCTTACCAGGATTTGGCTTTGATGGATGCTTGCCTGGAAGCTGGCATTAATTATCTCGACACCGCCAATTACGAACCACCTGAAAAGGCAGAATTTGAATACTCATGGCAATGGGCCTACCAGAGCCGCTTTAAAGAAGCAGGTCTTACAGCCATTCTGGGTTCCGGCTTTGACCCTGGTGTGACCAGCATTTTCGCGACCTGGTTGCGCAAACACAAGCTGGATACCATTCGGCAGATTGACATTCTGGATTGTAACGGCGGCGACAACGGCAAAGCGTTTGCAACCAACTTCAATCCAGAAATTAACATTCGCGAAGTAACCGCACCAGCACGCCATTGGGAAAATGGCGACTGGGTTACATCAGCCGCGATGTCAACGAAGGTTCCTTTTGACTTTCCGGATGTAGGCGAGAAAAACATGTACCTCATGTATCACGAGGAACTGGAGAGCATAAAAACGCATTTCCCGGAAGTCGAACGTGCGCGCTTCTGGATGACATTTGGCGATGCCTACATCAACCACGTCACGGTTTTGCAGAATGTTGGCATGACCGGCATTGAACCAGTGATGCATGAGGGTGTGGAAATTGTCCCGTTGCAGTTTTTGAAGACTGTGTTGCCAGACCCAAGTGATCTCGGTGAATTGACCAAGGGCAAAACCTGCATCGGCGATATTGCGACCGGCAGCAAAGATGGCACAGAAAAGACATTCTACATCTACAACATTTGTGATCATGAAGAATGCTTTGCCGAGGTTGGGAGCCAAGCTGTTGCCTATACGACTGGTGTGCCAGCAATGATCGGTGCTGCGCAGGTTTTGAAAGGCAACTGGGCTGAAGCAGGTGTTTGGAACACAGAGCAACTTAACCCGGACGACTTCATGGACATGCTGAACAATCATGGCCTGCCGTGGCAGGTGAATGAACTTGATGGTCCAGTGGCATTTTAGACACAGCTATGGAAACCAAAGCTTCAATGATGGAAACCCGCTCAGGCGGGGCCGGTGCATTTGCGGAATTTGATCTTACCCGTGTACCTTCACCATGCTTTGTGGTGGATGAAATATCCGTTGAGCGGAACCTTGCCATATTGGCAGATGTCGCAGAGCGTTCTGGCGCAAAAGTCCTATCCGCGTTGAAAGCCTTTTCACTTCCGGAGCTTGCTCCCCTGATAAGTCGGCACCTGTCTGGCACCTGTTCGTCGGGCCTATATGAAGCACGACTTGCACGTCAATTTTACGGCGGCGAGTTGGCAACATATTGTGCTGGCTACAAATTGGATGATCTTCCTGAAATCATAGATCTTAGCGATCACCTTATCTTCAACTCGGATGCGCAAAAGAGGCGATTTTTGCCTCTTGTGGAAGCTTCTGGTAAAGACATTCACATTGGGCTTCGTATCAACCCGGAGCATTCCGAGGGATTGATCCCTAAATATGATCCCTGCGCGCCCTGTTCCCGATTGGGCGTACCTTTGTCACAAATAACTTCTGACATGATGCAAGGAGTAGATGGCCTTCATTTTCACACATTGTGCGAACAGGAATTTGAGCCACTTGCCCGCACGTGGGATGCTGTTTTGCCACACATTCAGCAGTATCTGCCGCAACTGAAATGGATCAATTTCGGCGGAGGTCACCATATCACACGCGCAGATTATAATCGCGAAAAGCTCATTTGCTTTGTGCGTCAGATCAAGAGCGACACAAAACTGGATATCTATTTAGAACCCGGTGAAGCAGTAGCCCTTGATGCCGGCATTTTGGTCGGAGAAATTCTGGATCTGCCACACAATGGAATGAACCTAGCCATCACCGATATCTCTGCCACGTGTCATATGCCAGATGTGATTGAGGCACCCTATCGGCCTGAAATGCTGGGTGAGACGGATAGCGGAGCAGCCTATCGCTTTGGGGGACCGTCATGTCTCGCTGGCGATGTTATTGGCGATTACAAATTTGAGACACCACCCGCGATCGGGGACCGGATCGCTTTCCTTGATCAAGCACATTATTCCATGGTGAAAACCAATACGTTCAATGGCGTCCCCCTACCGGCCATTGCTGTATGGAACTCCAATAAGGACGCGCTGCGCATGGTACGCGAATTCGGTTACGAAGACTTTTTGACGCGGTTATCCTGATGCAAACTCATTTTCTCGACAGCGAATTGACGGACGAAGAGCGCAACCCCGAAACCGCGAAATATGTGGTTATTCCCATGCCCCTGGAGCGCACGGTTTCTTACGGCAGCGGCACGGCTGCCGGTCCACAGGCTATACTGGATGCCAGCGATCAATTGGAGCGATTATGCTCTGGCGTGGAGCCTTGCAGCGCGGGCATTCATACCGAACCGCCGGTCAATTGCGACGGGCCACTCCCACAAGTCATGGCGCGCCTGGCAGATCGCACACGCATGGCTAGCGCTGCCCGACAGATCCCCGTCACTCTGGGTGGGGAGCACAGCTTGACCTATGGCGCCGTCATGGGTGTTAGCCAAGCTTTGAACAGGCCTATTGGCATTGTGCAGATTGATGCCCATGCTGATCTTCGCCACGCTTATCAGGGTGAAAAACACTCACATGCATCTGTCATGCAATTGCTTGCAGAAGAGGGTGTGAAACTAGCCCAGTTTGGTGTGCGTGCTCTGTGCCAAGAGGAAGTGCAGCGCCGTAAGTCGGAAAATGTTTTTTTTGTCGACGCGGAAGAGCTTGTGACTGGTTCGATACATGCCATTGATCTTCCGGACGACTTTCCCGAAGACGTTTATGTGTCATTCGATGTTGATGGTCTGGACCCATCAGAAATGCCGGCCACAGGCACTCCGGTTCCCGGTGGCCTGTCTTACTATCAATCCCTTCACCTCGTCGGGCATGCCTTGAAGGGTCGAAATCTAGTCGGACTAGATGTTGTCGAACTTGCACCGATCACGTCTGTGGAAGGCTGGAATTTTACGGCTGCTCAAATCGTTTACAGCCTGATGGCAGCCGGTGAGGCGAATAAGCAGAGCTAGCTGGATGGGTCAGCCATTTATTGTGCCTCCGTCAATATTGAGCAATTGACCGGATACGTAAGACGCTGCATCGCTGATTAGAAACATGATCACCGATGCAACTTCTTCTGGTTCTCCAAACCGCTTCAACGGAATTTCAGCCATAACCTTCTCGCGTCTATCCGCCAAAACCCGGTCTGGCATCCCAGTTAGAATAATACCTGGTGCAATGCAGTTTACTGTCATAGACGGCGCAAATCTGCGCGAGAACGCACGTGTTAGACCTATGAGTCCCGCTTTGGCAGTGGTATACGAATAATGATCAAAAGACCCTCTATTGGCAGCCAGAGAACTAGTTAGAACAACCCTGCTGATATGAGATTTCGGAGTGGCCTGCGCAAATGCCAGGCACATGTCACGCGCATTTTTAAGGTTGTGATCAATGGCCCTGTCCCAGACGGTATAGTCGCCATGATTTTCAAAATCCGGCTCAAATACACCAGCAAGGTGCACCAACCCGATCAATTCACTTGGTGACTGAGCTATCAAACTCTTACAACTGGAAAAATCTGCAAGATCGGTTTTCAAAGCAACAATTTGTGACTTTTGACCCGATAATTCTGCTGTCAATCTGTCAAGCCGTTCCTGATCCCAATCCAGGATCAGCATATCGGCATCCACTTTTGCCAAACTGCGTGCCAGAGGCATGCCTATACCGCCAGCCCCTCCGGTAATGACAACGGTTTTGCCTTTCAAGGAGTCAAAATACATGTTCATTCCAATGTTTGATCCGAACAAGGGCACCCACCGTTTAGGAGGACGGATGAGAACCCTTGCCGGGGAGGAGTTACTTGGCGACTGAATGGGACGCGCTTATTTCTTCATTTGCTGACGCAATGGCCGCGTTCAGCCTGTCCAGCCAATCCGTGCCATATTGATCTGAGTACCATGTGATCATATGCTCTTTGCCAGCCTCAAAGGACTTCTTGTCATCTGTGCTAGGAACATAAACGGCGCCACCAGCATCAATGAATTGCTGTTGTGCAATACCGTCCTGTTGCTTGTTGAAGTTGGTTTGCACTTCAGCCATTTGGATCACACCGTCAATGACAAGTGCACGCAGGTCGTCAGGTAACTTTTCCAGAAAACCCTGATTCATCCAGTAAAAGCCAGCTAGATACGCATGCTCATCCAGAACGGCATATTTCACATGCTCATTCAATTTGTTCGAGACAATGTCCAAGGCGGCGTTTTTGGTGCCATCAACAACACCACTGCCTAACGCTGTATAGAGCTCTCCCCAGGCAACAGGCGTTGGGTTACCGCCAAGGAATTTTACAAATTCCTGCTGGAGAGGTGATGGAATAGTTCTAATTTTTACACCTGCCAGATCATCACGGTTTTTGATCTGAGTTTTGGTTGTGTAAAACGAACGCCATCGCCCAGTGTTTGAACCCGCCATCAAACGGATACTGCCGGTCTTGTCTAGAACAGCCTTGCGCATGTCGTCGATAAACGGGCCACTCAGAACTGTTTCGGCAAGACGATCATCTGTTAGCATATACGGAATATCGAGCACCTGAAGTTCAGGCACAAATGGGACAATACCACCCAAGGAAGTATGGGTTAGTTCCAATGTACCGAGCTGGATAGCCTCCATCATTTCCGTGAAACCACCAAGCTGGCCTGCTGGATAAATTTCCACCTTGATGCGGCCATTTGAACGGCTTTCCAGATAGCTCTTCAAAAAAACGCCGGGCACGTGATCATCCGAGTTATCGGTCGCTGGGCCAACATGGCCGTATTTTAAGGTGAATTCTTGCGCAGAGGCCAAGCCCGTAGCTACGGCCATAGCAAATCCACAGGCCGCAATTGTTTTAACAATTTTCATTTCAATTCCTCCCATTGAGAAACTCTGGTTTGTCGTCTTGCTCGGCTCTCGCGTGACGTCCAGAGGTAAGTTTTTGAACCAACGTTCGCTAGTAAAGCCCCAAGAGCCGTGGGACAGTTAAAGACAAAGCTGGCACATAGGTGACAGCCAAAATGACGGTAAAATGGACGAGGTAAAACGGGAGCATTTCCCGTGCGATTGCCGAGACCGGCACATTGGAAATACTAGAGCCGACAAAGAGCACGAGACCTAACGGCGGCGTTGCCAGACCAATAGTGAGATTGATGGACATGATGGCGGCGAGATGCAAAGGGTCGATGCCATAATTCACCAAGGCAGGGCCAAGCAAAGGTGCCAAAATGATAATGGCCGGACCAGAGTCCAGAAACATGCCGGTGAACAACAGCAGCAAGTTCAGTAACAGCAAGATAACGATAACATTGGAGGAAATTTCAGGCAGGAACTCAGCTACACGCACAGGCAATTGAGACAAGGTTGTCGCATATCCAAATGCTGCGGCCGCACCCACTACAATTAGGATACTGGCGGAAGTAACACCGGTTTCCGTCAGGATTTTCGGCAGGTGCGACAGTTTCAGGCTCTTTGTAAAAAATAGCCCCACCAGAATCGCATAAATGACGGCTGATCCAGCGGCTTCGGTCGGTGTGAATATACCGCTAACGATGCCGCCCAATATGATCACCGGCGTCAAGAGTGGAATGAAAGCGTGTTTGAATGCGCTGCCCACCTCCCGAACAGTTGCTCTGCGTTCATTCCTTGGAAATGCTCTTTTCTTTCCGAGGTAAGAGGTGACTGCCATCAATCCACCAGCCATCGCCAGTCCAGGCAAAATTCCTGCGGCGAATAGCGCAGAAACAGATACGTTCATGACATAGGCGTAAACAATCATGATAATGCTGGGCGGGATAATCGGCCCGATGACAGAAGATGCAGCTGTAACTGCAACAGCAAATTTCTTAGTGTAGCCGTCGCGCTCCATCGCAGGCACAAGCATTGAGCCAAGTGCTGAAGTATCCGCTACCGCCGAGCCAGAAAGACCTGCGAAGAGCACACTGGAAACGATATTGACCTGAGCCAAACCGCCGCGCAAATGTCCAACCAACACCTTTGCAAAATCCACCAGGCGTACTGTTATTCCGCCAGTGTTCATAAGATTTCCGGCAAGAATGAAAAGCGGTATTGCCAATAGCGGAAAGGAGTCGATGCCAGAGTAAAACCGGCGAGGTAGCGTTTGCAGAAAGATCATTTTATCATCTGCAATGAAGCCAACTATCGGTCCTGCCAACAAGGCGAACACGACCGGCACGCCAAGTGCAATAAGGACCAGCAGAACCATACCGAAAATCGGGCTCATTCGACTGCGCCTTTGGCTCGATCACATTTGGTCGTTTCAGTCAGCGCCTGTTCCAGCGCCATGAGCACATACGCACCAGCTGCGACAGGGATTGCGGCCGTGACGAAGAACAAGGGCATAGGGAATGTGGACGCAGATTGCCCCCAGGCATTCACCGCGAGTGACCAGCCATAGAATGCGACGACGGTGGACGTTCCAATTACAATCAATGAAATGAGAACTCGTAAAGCTCTCCTACCTCCACTTGATAAGGCATCCGGCAACAAATCGATGGCAACCAATTCACGACGATGCATGGCCACAATAGAGCCGATGGCAGCCAACCAAATCAGCAGATAGCGTGACACCTCTTCAGTCCACGAAAGAGAGTCGTTCAAAACGTAACGCCAGAACACACCGGCAGCGACCACTATGGCAATCAGCGCAACGAGCAAACCACTTGCAACCAGTGCAAATGTCGCCACTCGACTGTTAAATGCTATTAGATTTTTCAGAACAGCCTTCATGCGTGATCCGTATCGTCATTTTGTAAACCTTTACATTTTGAAATTCCATGTGCAAGGCTTTTTCAATTTAATGCTCTTTGAAAACCCTAGTATTCAGTTGGAAGACTGCGCCATTGTTGCTAGAATTGACCAAATTTTATGCAGGAAAAGCAAGTTTGCGCAAACCTTTACAGATAAAATCCTCCCGCAATATCGTCAGTATTTTTGATGTAGCGAAAGAGGCTGGCGTTTCCACTGCCAGTGTATCCCGAGTTTTGAATGTGCCAGATAAGACGAAACAAAAAACCCGTATTGCTGTTCAAAACGCTGTTAAAAAACTAGGCTACATTCCAAATGGTGCGGCACGTGCACTCTCCAGCCGCAACAGCCGGGTCATCGGTGCCATCATTCCGACCATCGATAACTCGATTTTTGCGCAAGGTATTCAAGCACTGCAATCCTATCTTGATAAGAAGGGCTACTTCCTTTTGCTGGGTGCCAGCAACTATGATCCAGAACAGGAATATCAGCTCTGTCAGAATTATCTGGTGCAACAAGTGGCCGGGATTATCATGATGGGGAACACCCACTTGCCCGAGTGCATTCAGATGCTCAACAAAGAGCATACGCCGTTTGTAAACACCGGAACCTATTCTACAGACGGCAATTATTGCGTTGGATTTGACAATTTTAAAGCAGCTTCTCAGGCCGTCAAATACCTTGTTGATCTAGGACACACAGAATTTGCCATGATTGCCGGCATCACCAAGGATAACGACCGGGCGGCGGAACGTGTAAGTGGTGTAAAACAGGAATTGAAACGCCACGGACTTAAGCTACCCAAAGAGCGCATTCTGGAACGCAGCTATGAAATTGAGGAAGGTGCCGCTGCCTTTCGTCACTTAATGCATGCGCCAAACAAGCCAACAGCTATCATTTGCGGCAATGATGTTCTGGGTTTCGGTGCTATTCTGGAGGCTCCCCGCATTGGATTGAGCATTCCAAAAGATGTCTCCGTCATGGGATTCGATGACCTGGTGTTATCTCGGCATCTATCTCCTTCCCTCACTACCATTCAAATTCCAACTGAGGAAATGTGGTGCAGGGCGGCCGACACACTTTTGGCACTCCTAAACCAAGCAGAAGCGCCAAAGGCTATTGAAATTTCAGTCAGCCTTGTGGTCAGGGAATCCACCGGCATACCTGCAGGCAACCCAAAGACTTAAGGTTGTCAGTTTTGGTGCGTTCTCTGACATGATAAGTGTTGATTCTATGATCTTGGGCGACCACCTTCAGGCACACATGCCGACATGCCTGAAGGCGTAATTTGACAACTGCCGGAGATTTTATGATTCCGGCGCGGGCTTTGGAATGAGCAGTCTGCATTTCTTGCCTTGCCCGAGCAAATTTCGACTGCCTGGATTGGTGGGCCACCACGTTGACCACGTGGTCCGCCGATGCCAGCACGTTTGTTCCTCGGCAAGCTTTCTGCACTGCGACTGCTTCTGTTTGTATTGCCATTCGCGCCATTTCGAAGATGCCGACGCTCACCATCTTGCAGCATCGGCTGCTGAAAATCTGTGCTCACATTCCCCCACAGACACCGGGGTAAAAACGGAAATGTTTCTGTTGCAAAGTACACAAACTTTCCGTTGAGCATACCGCCGTTGCACTGATCCAAAGTTCCAGACCCAGCGACATAGTTGAAATCTTCTACATAAGTTCCGTCATATACGCCACCGGGACCTGATGGCCGCGCGCCTGTTTTAAGGCGGTAACTTGAGCTTTGTGTGGACCCGGCGTAGTGGATTTCAAATCCATCTGCCGCATATCCAATAGGTCCGCTTCCTGCAGATCTCACAAGCGCATTTGCAACGCCGTGATAGTGGTAAAGGCCATCTGGTCCGACATGTGCATTGTTGCTATCCATACCCAGAACATTTGCTGGATTCAGACCTTCCATTGACCAACCGGAGCTTGGGTCACGGCTAAAGCCCCTCGGCGAGCTTGCATCATAAAAATCGGCGGTACCAGGACGGAACTGCACACCATTTATGCCAATACCAACTGACCCACGATGCTGCCGAGGTGTTGCGTTTTTTGCCGGAGATGTTGAAACACATACATTGACATTTTGCGCCGAAATCGCGTTCGGATTACCACTGTTTGGAAACACGCCTGTACTGTGATCCGGCAATCCGTTTGAGTGATAGCAACGCTTTCCGTTTTCGATTGAAACTGAAACCTTGCCCTCATGCGCAAGAACAAAGCTCGTTGGAAACAAAACTCCTGCACCCAAAAACAGGTAGGTAATGATATTAGATTTCGAACGCACCATTGTTCATCTCCAGATTTAATGTCGATGATCAGATGATGACTTGAAATGGTGCAACGGATTTGCAGACAATATGTACGCATCATGCAGAATCTGAGGTACTTTCTGGTTAGTCACAATCAGTATTAAAGCACTGCGAATTACTCATCAAAAGCGTAGCCCACGCCGTAAACCGACCGAATGGGGTCCCAATCTGCAACAGCTTTGATCTTGTTTCGGATGTTTTTGATATGACTATCAATGGTTCTGTCGATGACATCACTGTCGTCTGGAAAGGCCATATCTAAAAGTTGGGACCGTGAAAAAACACGCCCTGGCCTGGCGTGAAGTATTTCGAGCAACTTGAATTCACGCCTTGTCAACTCCACTGATTTTCCATCCAGAGTAGCGAGCCAGCGTTCTGTATCGACTATAAAGCGCTCCTCAGGTCTATTTGACTTGGGAGTACTTTTGTCCACCCGCCGAAAGATGGCTTTGATCCGCGCGACGAGCTCACGTGGCGAAAAAGGTTTGCAAATGTAGTCATCAGCGCCCAGTTCCAAACCTATGAGCCGATCGAGTTCTTCAACTTTGGCAGTTACCATAATAATAGGTAAATCACTCTTTTGCCGCACCTCCCGACATATTGTGAGACCATCTTTGACAGGAAGCATGAGGTCCAACACCAAAAGGTCAAAGTGCTCGGACAAAATTGTTTCAACAGCATTTGCTCCATCAGCCAAGAGCGTTGGATGCATGGATGCGTCGATAAGATAATCGCGCACGATTTCTGCCAAGGCGGCTTCGTCCTCAATGATCAAAACGCGTTTTTCTGAAAGACCTAATTCACGATCACCCTGCATCTTTTGTATCTTTCTTTTCTGGCGGGATCCGTGTTTGAGGAAGCATCACTGCAACCTTCAGCCCACCCAGGTCTGATCGTTTCGCTTCGATGGTTCCATCATGGGCAATGACGATAGCTTTACAGATTGAAAGCCCCAGCCCAGAGCCGCCATGTTCGCGAGACCGAGAAGCCTCCACTCTGTAAAAGCGCTCAAATAGCCGTTCGATTACATTCTCTGGTGGACAAGGTGCCGTATCATCCAAGGAAATTGAAATTGAAGCCGCTTCAGATTTGGCAACCAGAATGACTTTTCCTGGGCCAGCCGTGTATCTGCGCGCATTTTCAAGCAAATTATCGAGCAACTGCCGAATCCGATGTCGGTCGCAATCAAGCATCAATGGCTCATTGCAAATCACCTTAAACAACAGATTTGAAGAGTCGAAGCCGGGCTTTGCCACTTCAACTGCATCGTCGATGATATCTCGCAAATCACAACGAGCTGGCGAAAGAGAGAAGCTGCCCTCTCGCGTTCGTGACAACGTATTTATATCTCCAACCAAATACGACAGACGCATAATTGAAGAATGCAACCCTGCCAATACACTGTCGGTCGGTTGTCGAACACCATCTTGAAGGGCTTCAATTTCAGCACGTAAAACGGCCAACGGGGTTTGCAGCTCGTGCGATGTATCGGTGATCCACTGACGTTCTGCATTTTCTGCCGCCTCCAAATTCTCAGCAAGCGAATTGAAATGCTCAATGAGGTCTCCCAGTTCATCATAGCGATCATTTTCCATGCGATTTGCATAGTCGCCAGCAGCCAATGCGCTGGCCCCTGCAGCCAATGATTTGACCGGTGCCAAAAACTGACGTGCCAGAAAAAAAGCTGCCACAGCAGACAGTGCTAAAGCAAACGCCGATGCTAAGACCAAAGACCTGATCTGTCCCCAAAAGAAGACAGTGTCCGCCGGACCGACGGCACCTTCTGGCGGTGACAGACCAATCCAACCTATGGGCGCCGAGTCATCTGCCGCGTCAACCGCTCTAATTGGCCGCTTTGTAAACAACGGCCCGCGGCGTTTTGAGCCAACAAGATAGGCACCATTTGCATCCAATAGCGAGATGCGCGCAGCAAGGCGCAATGGATCGTCACGTCTGGGACGCGGACGACCGACTGATGGACCAGCATCATCTCTTTGGCTTTGTTGTGCCTTGCGGCCTCGCCACGGTCGAAAATTCTCTTTTACGAACAAACGCCATTTTCTGGGCACCTCCGTCAGTTCGGGCCAATCAGGAGCGCTCGCATCATATGTTGCAGCGAGTGTTTGCTCTAACTGGTCAAAACGGTTGATTTCCGCCTGAACCAAATAACGGGCAAACCCCGCTCTCATATTCAACCCAACCAACACAGCCATAACAATCACAATGATGGTCGAGGTGGTTGCAACAGCAGTAAAAATTTTACCGGTGAGGGAAAGCCGTTTCCAGAATCTGATCATTTGGTCGCTAGCCCAAATTGGTGTTTGAAAAGATTAACTATTAGTAGCCCAACTTCGCTTATAAACATTACGCATACTTCGAAAATGAACCAACACTGCACAAGTGAACCGCCAACTTGACCAGTAAGGTGTGAGCAACTTTGTTTAGTCTTCACCCTTAACGATCCAGCGCCGCAATTTGCTCGCTACGGACATGCAGGGTTGAAGCTGCAAATCTCGAGACATAAACGGCCCGGCAGTACGACTCTCAGCACCGGCGGCCAAACACAGTTTTTCATCGTAACTTGGATGAAATTCCTTGCTTTCAGGATCATAGACGAAAGCCTGATCTTTGTTGCTGGCCTTACAGTCATGCAGCCCAAACGGTACATTGATATCAGAGCTGCCTATCAAAGTTGCGCACTTGCCTTCAAATTCCGCAGAAGCAATATGCCCACTAGCGGGGTCATGGTAGAATTGCACGTCACCGCCTTGTGGCTTGCAAGAATGAACCTGCAGCTGCTCCGAAAACCCACGGCCCAATGTATCAATACACCATCCCAGTTGATTTTTTTCATCGAGATTGTCGACGAGATATATAACGGGACCCGGCGTTTGCAAATTTGGCGGCGTGGCTCGCGCAGATTCGCTGAGCAACGCGGCTAGTAACAGAATCAGCAACCACCTGAGATTTAGAGGTAAATTTCGCATAAATGCTTCTTTTCAAAAAATTGGCCTTAACGTCTATTCAAGACTTGGTTCGCTTCGTTTTAAGACACTTACGTGGCATTTCGTATTTCGTTGCCATTTGGTGCATACCTAGTAAGGGCACGTCAGCATTGTATTTGGAGTAACATCAGCATCGTGCAAAATTGTGCAGGCAGTATGCAGCAAAACTGTACATTTTATCAGCTATGGTGATGCCGACTAATCTGAAATTTTCCGGTACAAATTGCCCACCTTACATTAAGACAGCGCTATGAGCAGTTGATGCGAACGAGATATCGACACTCTTCGAACCACGCTATATTCTGCTCCCACGTATTTTTAGGGAACTTAAACATGGACTGGACGTTTTCCATCGTCGCTGTTTTTGCTATTTTTATACCTGCACTTATACTGCCGGGTCCGGACTTTGTTGCGGTCGTTCGTTCATCTGTCTCGGGAGGTAAAAAGTCCGGATTGCTAACGTCTGCCGGTGTTTCATTAGGCCTCGCATTTTATGCAACGTTGAGTTTGCTCGGGCTTTCTGCAATTCTCATTCAATATCAGTGGCTGGCATGGGCGGTGCGCGTTTTAGGCGGCTGCTATCTTGTGTATCTGGGAATAAAGTTGATCCTGACGCGCGCTGAAATGGACAGCCAAATTGCCGAGGAGAGCAGCCGCATCTCCAATCCATTCCTTTTTGGTATCCTGGTCAGCCTGACCAATCCTAAGGCTATAGTTTTGTTTACGAGTGTCTTTGCAACTTCGGTGACTGATGTGATGCCGATTGGCGTAATGATGACCATGGTTGGGCTTGTCTTTGCCAGCACACTTGTGTGGTACGCGCTGGTTTCGCTGTTTCTGTCTTCAAGCGCGGTTAGCCGCCGACTGCAAACAGCCTTTCACTGGGTAGAGCGGGTCGCCGGCCTGTGCTTTGTAGGTATTGGCGGGCGCATATTATCTGACAGTCGAAATCCAGTTAACTCATAAGAAAAGCACACTGCTTTGATACCATTTTCAGAGGTCCGATATGACACTTCAAAGTGAACGAGCCGAAATTTTTCGCAACCTGCACATCAAAGGAAAACCCGTCATTCTCTTCAATATTTGGGATGCGGGAAGTGCAACAACCGTTGCAGGCGCAGGTGCGCATGCAATCGCAACCGGTAGTGCCCCGGTAGCTATGGCAAATGGTTTTACCGACGGCGAGAAAATACCCATGTCCAGCGCTTTGGAAAACGCAACCCGCATAGTAAATGCTGTGAATTTGCCTGTCACACTGGATTTTGAAGGAGCCTATAGCGCTGAGCCAAAGGGCATAGCTACAAATGTATCCAAAGCCCTGCAAACAGGCATTGTTGGCTTTAATTTCGAAGACCAGATTGTTGGCGAGGCTGGGCTTTACGACATTGGCGTTCAATCCCAACGGGTCGCTGCTATGCGATCAGCTTGCCAGTCTGAGGGCATAGATGCGTTCATCAACGCGCGCACAGACATATTCCTCAAGGCAAAGGCAGATACGCATAGTGACGCGATGTTGGATGAGGCTATAACGCGCGGAAAAGCTTATGAAGATTCTGGAGCAAGTGGATTTTTTGTACCCGGCCTTGTTGATGAGGCCCTGATTGAGAAACTCTGTGAGCAAGTGACTTTGCCGGTCAACATCATTGCACTTCCTGGTGCACCATCCAACGCTCGCCTTGCAGATCTTGGGGTCGCACGCATCAGCTATGGACCGGTTCCCTATCGGAAAATGGTTAGCTGGATGACAGAGGAAGCGAAGAAAGTACTCGGTGATCTCTAATTTTGAGCGCGGACTACTTGTCACTCATTGAAAGCGAATTGAAAAACCAACGCTGAAATATCAAAAGTAAAATCAGCGGTGGCAAAATTGTAAGGATCACCAGGGCCATGCCCGGTCCTGATTCCTGTCCAATCAGGCGGATGCCGCGCACCAGCGTGTAGAGCGTGTCATCTGTACTGATCATCAATGGCCACAAATATTGGTTCCATCCGACCATGAATGAAATCACAAAGATTGCACCCGTTCTCGCCCAGGAAATGGGGATGACAATGTCCCATAGGAACTTTATTGGACCAGCGCCATCCAACTGCGCAGCTTCCAATAATTCTTCAGGCAGTGTTCGAAAGTATTGCCGATAAAAAAAGGTCCCCAATGCGGCTGCCAATGCTGGCAATATGATTCCGATATGGGTGTTGATTAATCCCAATTCAGACGTCACCTTAAATGTATTGATGAACCGTGCTTCAAGTGGAAATAGAAGTGTCAGCAGTACAAGCCAAAAAATGGCACTGGAAAATGGGAACCTGAAAAAAACCACGGTGTAGGCTGTAAGGAGGGAAAACAGGGTCGTCAAACTGCCGACACCAAGACCGACAATCAGCGAGTTTACGAGCATGCCGAATGGTGTCACTTCATCTGTAAAACCCGCCTCAAAACTCAACAAGCTGGCATAGTTCTGAACCGCGCGATCACCAAAACTGAGCTGAAGACCATCTGCGACCAAAACGGCAGTGCTGTGGGTAGAGGAGAAAAATACATATGCGATTGGTGTCATCAAAAAGATGACACCGGCAATCAGGATGATGTGATTGGCGCAAGACCGTATGCTCACCCTGCGAATATCACACGGGCGTACAACAAATATGCACTTCTATTCGTCGCTTTAGGCAAAACTAAACCAGTCTCTCACCTGTATCCTTGCGAAACACCATAGCGCGTTTCTGGTCAAAACTGAGGTTGATGGTGCTGTCGATAGCCGGCAGCATATCCTGATCCACCTTAAGGCAAATTTCAGTGTCTTCACCATTGGTGGCGGCGGCACCTTTGAGAACACCATATATGAGATTGTCGGAGCCATGTTGTTCAACCAGATCGACCCGCAGTTGCAAATTTGTCTCACCGGCATCGGTCAATTCATCAGGGCGAATTCCAAGAACCAGATCAACATTTTCTGGAAGGTCTTTAAATCCAGGCAGAGAAATATCGCCACTCACCAAGCTTCCACCGGAGAACTTCGCAGGAACAAGATTGATCTGAGGAGACCCAATAAAGGAGGCCACAAACAGCGTTTTAGGATCGTTATAAAGATCAATAGGGGCGCCCATCTGTTCAATGCGTCCATCATTAATAACAGCAAGGCGATCAGCCAGCGTCATCGCTTCGGTCTGATCGTGGGTCACGTAGATGCTGGTTACACCCATGCGGCGTTGAAGGCGCTTGATCTCGATTCGCATCTGCACACGAAGTTTCGCATCCAGATTGGAAAGCGGTTCGTCAAACAGGAACACTTTCGGTTCGCGCACGATCGCGCGACCCATCGCGACACGCTGGCGCTGCCCTCCTGACAGTTGATTAGGCTGACGATCAAGGAAATCGTAAATGCGTAGCATTTTGGCAGCGTCTTCAACCTTGGTGTTGATCTCCGCCTTTGGCAAACCGCGGTTTTTCAAACCGTAAGACATATTACCGCGAACGGTCATATGCGGATAAAGTGCATAGTTTTGGAACACCATTGCAACATCACGATCAGCTGGAGACACATCGTTGATGATCCGTTCATCAATCTTGATCTCACCACTGGTGATATCTTCCAGTCCAGCGATCATACGCAACATGGTGGATTTGCCACAACCTGACGGGCCAACGAATACAATGAACTCGCCATTGTTGATTTTCATGTCGACGCCGCGCACGGCTTCGGCTCCGTTCGGGTAGACTTTTTTTACCGAAGAAAGTTCAACGCCAGCCATTATTTTTCACTCTCCACCAGGCCCTTAACGAACCAATTTTGAAATATCAGCACCACAAGAACCGGCGGCAGCGTCGCCAGGATTGTCAGTGCGAATGCCTTTTGATACTGCGGCAGCTCACCACCTTCATTTAGTATCTGGTAGATCTGCTTGATGCCGATCACCAATGTGTAATTCTCTTCTTTAGTGGTCATAATCAAAGGCCACAAATACTGGTTCCAGCCCACCACAAACATGATGATCAGGATTGCCGCAATCATTGTCTTAGACAGCGGGACAAGGATATCGACAAAGAAACGCCAAGGCGTTGCACCATCCAAACGCGCGGCTTCCAACAGCTCGTCAGGAACCGATTTAAAGAACTGACGAAAGAAGAATGTGCCCGTTGCAGATGCGATGAGCGGAACGATCAAACCGGTATGCGTATCAAGCAAGCCCAAACCAGACACCACTTCATAGGATGGAATAATACGTACTTCCAGCGGCAGGAGCAGCGTAAAGAAGATAATCCAGAACAGGAATGTCGCGAGGCGAAACCTGAAATACACAATCGCATATGCCGCCGCCATGGAGATGATCACTTTACCGACGGCAAATCCAATGCCTAGGATCATGCTGTTTTTCAGCATCGTCGTTCCCAGAACGGCTTTCATCACACCGCCTTCAACGAACAGAACTTCATTGTAGGTTTCAAAGAAATGACCACCCGGCCAGAATTGCAGACCATGCCGCAAAATGGTTTCCGGTGCATGAGTGGATGTGGCGAAAGCAACCCAGACCGGCAGGCTCATAAAGAGTACGCCAATCAGCAAAATCACGTGGGTTGAAACGAGGCGCCAATTGATCGAATTCATCTCTGCATCCCCCTAGTAGTGCACTTTGCGCTCAATGAAGCGGAACTGAATAACTGTCAGAACCAAAACAATGAGCATGAGGACAACGGATTGTGCGGAAGAGCCGCCCAAATCTGCACCGCGGAATCCATCCTGGAAAACTTTAAACACCAGCGTGTTCGTCGCACCGCCGGGCGCGCCCTGGGTGGTGGTATCAATTATGCCGAAGGTTTCAAAGAATGCATATGTGATGTTAATGACCATCAGGAAGAACGTGGTGGGAGCCAGCAATGGAAAAGTAATTGTCCAAAAACGGCGTGTCGGGCTGCGGCAGTCCATCATTGCGGCTTCATTGACACCTTTCGGGATGCCCTGAAGGCCCGAAAGGAAGAATATGAAATTCACACTTACCTGTTTCCAAACAGAAATGAGAATGACAACAAAACTGGCATCGAATGCGTCCAACTTATGGTCAAAATCCCATCCGATGGCATTGAAGAACTTGTATAAGTCGCCAATGAGCGGATGGAACATAAGATTGCCCATCAACCCCGCAACCGGCGGAGCAATTGCATAAGCCCACATCAAGGTCGTTTTGTATGTCCGCGCACCTTGAATAACTTCATTCGCTTTAACCGCCAGCAAAAGTGCAATTCCTAGAGACAGAAACGTCACCAGCACAGAGAACACCATTGTGAACCATGCGGCCTGTAACCAGGACGTGCTGAAAATCATGTCTGAATAGTTTTTAAACCACACAAATTGCGTAGACAGTCCAAATGCGTCCTCAAGCAGGAACGATTGATAGATTGCTTGTGCAGCTGGCCAAAGAAAGAAAACAGTAATGATCAGAATTTGAGGGGCAATGAACAAATACGGTATTGTACTATGTTCAAATTGAACGCGCTTCATTTACGGCTCCCCAAAGGCTTACTGCAATTGTGGTTTTTAACATTGTACAAACCACATCTGTAAAGGCGGTGGCGAGACAGTCTCGCCACCGGAATTTAGTACTTACTTATATGTTGCGCTGAAGCGCTCCAGAAGTGCATTGGACTCAGTTTCCATCGCAGCAAAAGCTTCGTCGATAGTCGCATCTCCGGAGAAGATGTTATCGAAAGCTTTGTACATTACTTCGCGAATTTGCACGTAGTAACCCAGGCGATAACCTTTGGTCCATTCGCCACCTGGCTGGCTAAGCTGCAGAATGCCAACCTCAGCATCCGGCGTAGACTTATAGTAGCCTTCTTCCTTTGCCATATCGTAAGCAGCTGTCGTAATTGGCACATAACCAGTTTCTTTGTGCCAGAATACTTGGCTATTAGGGTCTGTCAGGAATGCAAAGAAGTCAGCAACGCCTTTGTATTCTTCGTCTGACTTACCAGCCATTGCAAACAACGCTGCGCCACCGATGAATGTGCCTTTTGGCTCATCAATGATGCTTTTCCAGTACGGCAGGAAGGACGCGCCGAATTTGAAATCAGCAGATTTTGTCAGACCGCCAAATGAACCGGAAGATCCCATCCACATAGCAACTTTTTTCTGAACAAATGCATCCTGGTTATCACCCCAACCACGGCCATAGAAGCCATAATAACCGGCATCAAGCCATTCTTTCATTTTCGCCCAGTGCATTTTCATGTGGTCGTTGTTGTAAAGAAGCTTAACGTCTGTACTGTCGTAACCATTGTTGCCGGTAGCCATCTGAATGTTGTGACGGCTGTGGAAGTTTTCTGACAGAATCCATGGGCTGTGGCTTTGCGCCAAAGCAATGTAACCAGCTTCCTTAAGCTTAGGTGCAATTGCCTCAAACTCTTCCCAAGTTGCAGGTGGGTTTGCAATACCAGCTTTTTCAAAAGCTTCTTTGTTGTAGTAAAGCAACGGTGTCGAAGAGTTGAACGGCATGCCGATCATTTTTCCTGCAGAGTCTGCATAGAAATAACGGACACCAGAGATATAATCTTCGATATCGAAGCCCTTGCCGTATTTTGTCATCAGTTCTTCAACAGGAATTGTTGCACCTGGAGCATTGATGATTGTAGCAGCGCCAGCATCAAAAATCTGGATGATATGCGGTTGTTGCTTCGCGCGGAAAGCCGCGATACCAGCAGTCATAGTATCCTCATAGCCACCTTTATAGGTAGGAATGAGATTATACTCATCTTGGCTGGCGTTATATTTCTCAGCGATTTCGTTAACAACTTCGCCCAGGCGTCCGCCCATGGCATGCCACCACTGAATATCCGTCGCGGAGAAAGCCGCGCTTGACATCAATGATGATGCGCCGAACAAGCCGGCCATAACAATTGATTTAATCTTCATGATTCTTCCCTGTTTTAGGTGTGTCTTCCAAAATGCTTTTGATCGTTGTTGTGTGACACCCGGATGACAGACGGCTATCTAAATCTCCCGGAACTGAGAATTGTAAGCTTGTTTTCGCTTCAGATGCAACAAGAAGTCAGACGGCTAATCAAACTCATTTGAATTCTTGGGCTTTACACTTGAGCGCGGCAGTGTCTTTTTGACGACACTCTCAATTGCTGGTCGATCATAAAAAACGGATTACACAATGTATCAACGCCTTGTTATCGCCTGCCTTAGTTTGGTCTTGCCATGCTCAATGGCGCTCGCATTTGACCTCCAGGGGCACAGAGGTGCCAGAGGTTTAATGCCGGAAAATACGTTACCCGCATTTTCGAAAGCACTGTCTATTGGCGTCACGACACTTGAATTGGATGTTGGCGTCACCGCCGATGGTGTGGTCGTGGTGTCTCATGACCCATCTTTAAATACCGATCTGACAAGAATGAAAAACGGTGCCTGGCTTACAGATAGTTTGCTGATTAAGGATCAGACATTTGGCGAACTGCAGGCATTCGATGTAGGAATGTTGAAGCCCGGCTCCCGTAGCGCAAAACGGTTTCCAGATCAGCAAGCTGTTGATGGGACACGCATTCCCTCGTTGCAAGAGGTTTTTGAGTTGGCAAAAGCCAGCGGGAACAAAGATGTTCGTTTCAATATCGAGTCAAAAATCAGCCCGTTGAAGCCAGAACGTACCGTGGGACCAGACGCATTCGTCACCGCTATCCTGTCCACCGTGGAAGAAAGCGGTCTCAAAGCACAAGTGACCATACAGTCTTTTGATTGGCGTACATTGCAACTCGTCCAAAAGAGCGCACCGGAAATCGATACAGTATATCTAACAGCACAGCAGAACTGGCTGGATAATGTGAAGTCGGAAGACGGCAATGCATCCAAGTGGACAGCTGGCTTTGTTCTTTCGGAGTATAACAACAGTGTGCCCGCTATGGTAAAAGCTGCTGGCGGCAGCGTCTGGTCACCGTTTTACGGCGATCTCACGACTGAGCTTGTCAAAGAGGCTCAGGCGCTAGGGCTGAAGGTCATACCGTGGACAGTGAACGACAAGGAAACAATGGCAACTCTTATTGACGCAGGAGTTGACGGCATCATTTCCGATTACCCCGACAGGCTACGCGCCGTCGCGGCGGAAAAATCACTGACACTGCCGTAAGGATATTTACTGGCACAAATGTAGGCGGGCTCCAAATAGTCCGCCCCATTGTGAATTCAGGATGCTAATCTTTCATCCACTTCATTGATCACCGGATTTACAAGTTTTCCGATGCCTTCAATTTCAACTTCAACAACGTCGCCATCTTTCATCCACAAAGGTGGCTTTCGGGCATGCCCTACCCCGGATGGTGTGCCCATCAACACTATATCGCCCGGCTCCAGCGTCAGCCCTTCTGTAATGTAAACAAGAGTTTCCACCACGGGAAATATCATCATGTCTGTTGTGCTTGATTGAACAGTCTGCCCATTCAGACGGCACTCAATCTTTAAACCCTTTGCGCCCTCCGGCAATTCATCCGGAGTTACGAACACAGGTCCCAATGGCCCTGTCTGGTCAAAGTTCTTACCCATGGTCCATTGGATTGTATGACGCTGATATTCTCTAACTGATCCATCATTGCAGCACGTATAACCTGCTACCGCATCCAACGCATTTTCTGCGGTGAGATGGCGAGATTTTTTGCCAATAACCAATGCCAATTCCGCTTCGTAATCCAGAGTTTCAGACTTAAACGGTTTTACAATGGGTTGGTTGTGAGCGATCATCGATGTCGCGCTGCGCATGAAGATTGATGGAAATTCCTGCTTGTTGAACGGTCCTTCCGCAACGTGCTCCATATAGTTCAACCCGAGGCATAAAATTTTACCCGGCGCGCTTATCGGCAGACCAATATTCAGACTATTGAATTCCAACATATCGTCTTCGCCAGCGCGCGCCGCAATCGCAGGTATTTGTTGGATGCTACCATCTTTAATTGCGGTTGTTATGTCGGTGGGAGAGGACGAGTCTATGCGTGATAAATCAATGACCTTACCGTCCGACATGACGCCTATGCGAGGACCATCCTTGCCCTCAAATGCCACCAAACGCATGCCTCACTCCCATCATTATAGCCTATCGGCACATCTTACTGTTTGGGGGATGGGCAAACAACAAAAAAACGATATAATTATAATAATAAAAAAAATATCTATAAAATTTGGCATTGCTCATAAGATTTGCCAGATGTCAGGCTTTTACAATAGTTTTCACGTGTCTGAAGGCACAGTATTGCCCAAACCACTGGAAAAAATGGATTGAGTTTTTCTAACAATGCCCAAGCTAAGCGACACTTTTGAAAAAGAACCCAATGGTATATCTGGTTCTGCAGGCCAATCAGAGGAATTGAATGGCCCAGAATCCATGACCAGTCGCGCATATGCGAGGCTCAGACAGGATATTATTTCCGGCAAATTACAGCCGGGGCGCAAGCTCAAAATCGATGAGTTGCGCCGCACGTATGATGTAGGGTCAAGTCCCATTCGCGAAGCTCTTAGCCTGCTGACATCTGATAATTTCGTGGAGCGTATCGACCAACGCGGTTTTCGCGTATCACCAGTGAGTTCTGCGGAGTTCATTGAGCTTTTGAAAACGCGCTGCTGGGTGGAAGAACGCGCGCTGCGCGAATCTATTGCCAATGGCACAAGCGAGTGGGAAGAACAGATTGTTCTTGTGAACTACCGGCTTTCAAGAATTCCCCGTTCAGAGGCGGAAGATCATTTCGTGGCGAATGCGGAATGGGAAACATGCCACAAGATCTTTCATATGACTCTTATTTCACAATGCGGATCGTCCATGTTGCTCCGCTTTTGCGACCAGCTTTATGATCAAAACACCCGTTATCGCCAGCTGTCTGGGTCAACGGCGTATCCATCGCGCGATGTCGCAGAAGAACACAGCTCAATTTGCGATGCAATTTTGGCAGCGGATGCCGATTTAGCAACTAAACTACTTATACAACACTACAACCAGACAAGTGATTTTTTGAAAGAAAAGCTGAGCCGTTAAGTTTCAGTTTCGTCCACAAGGATGAAATCAAAATCGACGACATAGTAAGGCAGGGTCAAATTCTCACGGATTTGCAGATCATCTGACAGCCCTTCGAAGTCATCACGTTTTTGATATTCCATGATCAGTTTTTCACGCACACCAAACACCGCGTCCTCATCAAGGTAAGGGTCATCGCTTGGGAAAACTTCGGTCACCAGGCTTCTTTTGCCTTTGGCAGTGACAATGAAATGCAAATGTGACGGACGCCATGGATGGCGACCTGTTGCATGTAACAGTTCTCCAACCGGACCGTCATCGGGGACTGTGTATGGCGCAGGTCGGACAGTGGAAAACAGATAGCGACCGTCAGAATCAGTTACCATATGCGCGCGAAGGTTATATTCCGACTGCGCGTCATCCTGATTGGAATAGAGCCCGTTATCCGCCGTCTGCCAGATTTCCAGCTCCGCTCCTTCTATCGGTGAGCCATCGATCGATAACACCCGACCGCCCACAATAACTGCATCTCCAACATTTTCGCCCTTAAGGTCGGCACCCACCGGAACGTCAGGGGCACCAAGCACATGAAATGGTCCGAGAACGCTAGATGGTGTTCCCTCCTCTGGGGAATTGACTATATCGACCAGCGAAGACAAACCCAAAACATCTGAAAACAGCACAAACTCATTACGCTCTGGTGTGGAAATATCTCCGGCCTTAACCAGTAATTCCAGCCCCTTTCGCCATTCTGCATGCGTCAGTCCAGTTTCCCGCACAAAATCATGCAAATGATGCGCCAATTTTTCCAAAACAAATTTTAGGCGCGGGTCCGTTTCAGCACCACAATAGTCGAGAAATGCCTGAGTAAGTGTGTTCTGATTTACAGTGCGCATGGCAACTCTCCCGTTAAAGGCTGACTATCCCAAAATGCCAACTGACAGAATGGGGAAACTAATAATGAGAACCAGCACCAACAACATGATGACGGCAAATGGAAACGCGCCGATGAACACATCTTTCAAGCTGATTTCGCGATCGTTCAAACTGGTTTTGATGACAAAGCATGAAATGCCCAAAGGTGGCGTTAGCAACCCGATCTCAGCGCCAATAACCGTAACAATCCCAAACCATACAAGACTGAGACCCATGGACTCGACCAGCGTTATGAACAACGGGACTACAATCAAAATAATGGAAGCTGTGTCTAAAAGCGTGCCCAAAAAGAGCATAAGGGCAACGTAAATCACCATGATTTCAACGAAACCCAAATTATAGGTCTCTAAAACCGTGTTCAGTTCGTTTGGCAAACCGGCATAGCCAAGCATGCGGCTATAAAGCGATGCCATAGTAATGAGAAACAGGATTGATGCTGTGATGTGCCCTGTTTCAATGGCAGTCTCCCAAAGGCCTCTCCAGGAAATTTTGCGCCGCGCCAACGCAATTAAAAGCGCCGCCAAAGCACCGGCAGCGCCTGCTTCAACTGGTGTCAACCAACCCGTATAGATACCACCCAGAACAATCAGGATCAGCCCGGTGATAGGGACCGTTTTGTCCAAAATTTCCATAGTGGAAAGGGGAACATCAGATCCAGAACTGATATCCTTGCCCAAATATGAAGGACGCAAACGACCAGCAATGAATATCCAGGCAATATAGGCAATTGTCAGCAAAAGGCCTGGAACAATTCCCGCCAGAAACATATCGCCGACGGATTGCTCTGAAACAAACGAGTAAATGATCAACATGGCGCTTGGCGGTATGATCATACCCAACACAGATGAGCCTGCTACAACGCCAACAGCAAACCGTTTATTGTAGTTCAGCTTGCGCATTTCTGGAACAGCGATGCGGGTAAACACAGAAGCTGAAGCGATGGAAGAACCGGTAACAGCGGCAAAAACAGCATTTGCCCCAACAGTTGCCATTCCTATGCCGCCGGTCAATGCGCGGAAAGCACGATTGAGCACCGTATAGATATCTGTCCCCAACCCCGCTCGTGAGACCAGCAGGCCCATAACAGTGAATAGCGGAATTGTTGCAAAGGCATATTCTGTGACACCATCACTGACGGCCACTTTCAGAAAATTAAACGCCAGAATTGACTTACCGCTGATGATCCAGATGGACACAAAGGACACAAGCCCCAAAGCCACGGGAATATAAACGCCAAGATAAACCATGGTAACAATTGCAAGTACTGACAGAGCGCCAATTTCTACTGGTGTCATGATGAAATTCGTCCAATCATACCGGGCTATCGCCCTCATCCACTAGAACAGGTGAACGGTTTCCGATGACTGCTTTGAAAAGAAATATGATGGCGCAAAGTGATACACTGAAGACGATGGCCAGTTTTGCCGGCCACCAAGGTGCCGTGAAAATACCTGGTGTTCCAAAATACTCACAGCGCGCGAAAGCTACGGACATGTCCGCCCACAAATCACCCGATGGCGCGGGTCCGAACTCTGGTGGAGTGATAAAATGACAACTACCTATGGACTCAATAAACTCCGGCCATACTGTCCAGGCAATCAAGGCCATGAATATGGCAGCGGCCAAGTCTATGCACCTGGCAAGGACATTCGATAGCCGAGGCAGATTGGTTTCTGCATAGACAAGAAATCCATCTGAGCGGGTGAGCCGATTGCTCCGCACCACGTCCGGCAATTGGAGAAAGACAATGAGTATCAGTGAGAAAATCACGACCTCCACCACACCGCGCAGTGGTGCGTGAAAAACGCCTCGTGCGATGACATCCACATTCATAATGCCGACCAGCACAAAGATCACAGCCGTTCCCACCGCGTTGGCAACAATCGCGATGGAAACGAAACCGGAATATGCGCGACGAACAGCACTCATTTAATCTGACCTCTCAATCGCCGCACGCGCTAGTTCTTAAAGCTCGCTTGCCCAATCGCGAATGGGTGTAAAGCCCGCATCTTTCAGCTTGGCGATATAGGCTTTCAGCATATCGGACCCTGGAGCGCCCGCACCATCCAGCTTTTTGGCCCAATCCACAGCAATGTTGGGCATTGAGTTGGCCCAGGCAGCTCTTGCTTCTTCAGGAAGCTCAACGACGGTTCCACCACCTGCTTTGTAGGCCTCAATCGACGATGCCGCTCGGTCCATGGCAATACCAGCGACATGGTCGCGATATTCCAGGGCAATCATTTGCAATACGGTCTTCACTTCATCAGGAAGTTTGTTCCAGACATCCTTGTTAACGGTCACCGTTTTGGAGTTTACAGCCCCTAAATCGACTTTCAGCATGTAAGGGGCGACTTCTGCGATTTTGAAGGTCTTAGCGGCTTCGGGCCACAGCATAGCTGCATCAACCACGCCGGTTTGAACCATATTGTAGAAATTTGGCAGGCCACCACGCACGCCAGCGGCACCTTCAATGCCTTCAAGGTAGCGCAGATTGTAACCGGCTCCGGCAACCTTTTTACCTTCCAGATCAGCCAGTGAGTTTATCGGAACTTTTGAAAAGAGTTGGTATGTATCCAGCACTACACCGGTCGCAAGATAGACTTGGTTTTCCGCATCAAGCTCTTTGGCCATCTGCGGGAATTCTTTTGCAATCTCATCAACAGCCTTGGCGACCACGCGCGCATCTGCCGCTATGAAGGGCGTAACCGCTGAAATTCCCTGGCTTGGTAGCTTCGAATTATGAAAAATTGTCGTGACGATACCAATGTCACCAAGCCCAAGTTTGATGCCGTCAAGAACTCCGCGAGGCTTAACGATTGTTCCGCCATAGGCTTCCTGCCATTTAATTTCATAGTTGCCAGTTTTTTTCAGTTCTTCATTAACGCGAGGAATGAAGAAGCCTGAGAACTCCTTTACCCACATGGAACGTTCAGGATAGCCATCGATGGCTATCATGTTGATGGTTTCTGCAGCTGTTGCTGGACCTGATGCAAAAGAGGCTGTTACCGCCGCCACACCCATTGCCAGCAATCCCCTGCGACTGACATTCCTGAATTTTTGAAACATGCTATTCCTCCCTGATTTCGCGTGCTGTTGTTTGCGCGTGTTTTCACCCGCTGTTAGGACTCTTTGGTGGTCCATTCTTCTTCGATAACGGTGCCAGCCTGCCGAAACAGCTTCGACAGCGGGCAAAATTTCGCAACTTCATCTGACAAGCGCTTCAAGTCCGTTTCGGAGACCCCTGCCCTTGTCTCAACTTTCAAAAAAATGCGCTCAAACGGCACGTCAATCTCTTCAAGAAGCGTGACGCCACGGCGATCAAAATCGCAGACTGCCGAAATGTTTAAATTGCCAACATCGATACCAAGGCTGTCGGCGCATTTATGGCCAATGACATTGGTGCAACCAATCAACGCAGCCAATGCTGTATCTGTTGGTGTTGGTCCTTCATTGGTGCCACCTCGAGCCAAAGGCTCATCGATGGCGAAGATCAGATCTCGAACCGATATCTGCGCTAGAGAATGCGAGGGGCATTGCGCATCGGCTTTCAGTTTCACCGTTGATTTTGGACGCACATTCAACGCCATTTAATCACTCCAGTCTTGCGAACACACATCATGCGAATTCACACACGTCATCGAAATCAAATCGTGGTAACCGTTGGAACACGGCCGTTTCATCAGCCACGCCAATGTTACAAAGGAAGTTGGACTTCAAGGTTGTTCCAGCAAAGAACTCTTCATCAACAATCTTATTTGAAAAGCCGGACATGGCCCCAACATCGAGACCGATCGCTCTGGCCGCAATCATCAAATAGCCACCTTGAAGCGTCGAATTGCGATAAGCGGTATCCTCTGCATAGGCTGGCTTGTCCGAAAAGTGGCCACGCCGGTCTTCGTGTGGGAAAAGTTTTGGCAGTTCTCGCCAAAATTCAACGTCATATGCTACAATCACAGTGAGTGGAGCATTTGCCATTTTCGGAACATTTGCGGGTTTAAGCGACTTTGCGAGCCTCTCCTTGCCTTCAGCCGAACGGACAAAAATAAAGCGCGCGGGGCAACCATTCATGCTGGTAGAACCCATTTTCACGATATCATACATGCGCTGAATTTGCTGGTCGCTCACCGGCGTGTCCTGCCAGGCATAGTGAGACCGCGCGCGTGTGAGAATGAGATCAATAGCATTCTGATCCAAAGCCGAAATATCTGATCGCAGATCGCGCACATCCTGCTGCGCCGTTAGGCGGAGTTCTTTCAAATCTGGTCTTGTATCGCTGGTAATAGACAAATTGGATCTTTCGGCTGACTAATACATTGACGAAAAAATACCCATATTTATAGTCAAAGGTCAATTAATATCGATATTTTTATATCATGGCAAAATGAGACCACCGTGTCGCATTGGAGAGGAAAGCAAATGCCTAGTTGGAACGAGTATAGAGAAACCGCCAAATCGCGAGGCGCGCTGGCATTTGAACTGTTCGTAGTGGAAACAGTTTTAGCAACCACGCCGCAAGACATGCAGGCCACTTTGCCAGCGCATCTTGCCTATCAAAAAGAACAGGAAGCTGCGGGAAAGTTGTTTTTGGCCGGACCAATGTCTGATGTCTCCGGCGAGAACATGAGCGGCGGCGGTCTGATTGTCTATCGTGCAGCATCTATGGACGAAGCGCGCAGCCTAGCCGAAAGCGACCCAATGCACGCCGAGGGCAAGCGGACGTTCACTTTGCGAAAATGGATTGTAAATGAAGGTTCGCCGAGCTTTTCCATGGCGCTTTCAGACCAAAGAGTTGTCGTGAGCTGAGTTTGATACGCGACCCTGGCGGTGTGTCTAGTTCACTTTCTCTGGCGTTGCAGCAGGCATTTTTAGGAGTACTAAAATGGCAGCTGCAGCTCCGATAGACGAAAGCAGGATTGCTGTTTTGAAATCAAACGTCTGGGCGACAAGCCCCAGTGAGGCCGCGGACACCAGGCCGCCAAGAAACAGACTATTCATGTATAAAGACGTTGCACCCGCCATTTTACCGCCTGCAAAGCTTTGCATATACGTGATGCCAACACCTGCGAAAATGCCATAGTAGAGACCTTCCAGAGCGGCGCCGGCAATTAAGTGCACCAGCGAGCTAACTTGGGATAAAACAACAAATGACACGATTGCTATTATTCCTGCGCCAATGAGCGACTGTTTTGCACCGTAGCGGACAATCAACCAGGGAGCTGAGAGGATGCCAATGATCTCAACACTGGTTTTTACGGAAAGCGACAGACCCGGTGCAAAGGTCGGCAATCCAGCTTCTCTGATATAAAACAATGGCAGTGCGCTGGTGCACAGGACATGCGCCAAAGCAAAGCAAAAGCACGCCACCGCCGCGTAGTGAAGTGATCGGTTTTTGGAGCTATCTATTTCGTCTTTCCCAATGTCAGGCTTTGGAACATGTGCGAAATCCTTTGGCATGCAGGTTAACCACAGCAACGCCCAAATAGCAGATAAGCCAATGGCGAAAATGAACACCATTTCATATCCGAATTGGCCTGCAATCAAAAAAGACGATGCAGGGCCAATCATCCATCCAATTGAGGTCATGGTTCGGAGGTATGAATTGTATTTTTGGATGTTTAACTTTTCACGCTCTGCGAATAGCCTGCCAAAGCTATACATCGATGAAACGGCGGCACCGGAAATGCCAAAGCAAAAGCTAGCAAAACCTAGCAGAATCCAAAAACTCTGAAACACTAAAATGGCGCTGTTTGCAAACACATATGCAATAAGTGAAGCGAGAACCAATGGTGCAATTCGAGTTCCTTTGTCAATCCACCGGCCAAACTGCCTGTTAGCGGTGACACCCGCCAAAATTGTGATTGAGGTATAAATGCTGATTGACCACGGTTCCCTGCCGAGTCCTTCAACAATATAGACCGCCATAAATGGGATTATTGCCGCGTTACAGGTAACACCGGATAACAATAGAATCAGAATTAAAGCGGACTGCCGCTTGTGAAAAATACCCATATCCTGACGGCCTGGCAGTTGTTTTGCGATTATTTGTGCTAGTGCGATTCATTTCGGACGTACTTGATCTGAACCTGATATCGCGGCAGGTCAATCTTGCTATTGGACGATCCACCCAACCGTATGTTTGTTGGTGAAGTATGCCTTGCTTGCAAACCTAAGGATTTCTTGCATTCCCGACCTGACGACAATAGAGTCAATTGAGCGGTACACAATTTGTTGTCGCGACAGAATATCAATCGAGCGACACGAGAATTTGGGAATGAGCATTCAAGCAATCCAAGGCGGTTTTGAACGACGAACCGCGGTAGATGATATTTTTGATCAGCTTCGATCAGACATAATCAATTTGCGTTTGATACCCGGTACGAAAATTTCTGAAGCAGAAGTGTCCAATCAGTTTGGAGTATCACGGCAACCGGTTCGCGAAGCGTTTATTCGCCTCAGCAATATGCATTTGCTTCAAATCAGACCGCAGAAAGCAACTGTGGTACGGAAAATTTCAGAAAGCGAAATTTTAAATGCGCGTTTCTTGCGTATCGCAGTGGAATTGGAAGTCATTCGCCGGGCATGCGAAGCCGATGGCAACCCCTATGAGGCCAGCTTCAAAGCAAATCTGGCTGCGCAGGAGCAGGCGTTGAAATCCATGCAAATTTCAAAATTTCACGCTCTTGACTATGATTTCCATAATTTGATTTGCGCCACCGCTAGTTCTGAATTTGCTTATGACACAATTGCAGACAGCAAAGCACATGTGGACAGGCTTTGCATGATCAGCTTGTCGACTGAGAAAGGCATGCAGGAAATCTACAAAGATCATCTGCAGTTATTCGACAGCCTCATCAAAAAGGATCAAACAGAAATGCAGCGTTTGATCCGACTGCATATCTGCCGTCTTGATGATACGATTGCCAGCGCTCGCAAGCAGCACCCAGAATATTTTGAAGACTGAGTGCTGCTAACGCTGAATCTATGAGAAAAGAATACCACCATTTATGTCAACAGATGTGCCGGTCATAAATGCCGCCTGATCGGTTGACAGGAAAACCGCCAGATTTGCGGTGTCTTCTGGCCGGCCTTCCCGTTTTAGAGGTGTTACATTTGCGACATGCGTGCGCACTTCATCCTTGGTGAAAATATTGTGGAAGTCAGTGTCAATCATGCCCGGACAAATTGTGTTAACACGGATTCCAGGGCCGAACTCTTTGGCCAGACCTCGGGTCATAGTCATAACAGCACCTTTGGAAGTTGCATAAGCAACCGCGCCCGGCCCCCCGCCATCACGCCCCGCCTGAGAAGCGAAGGACACAATGGAGCTGCCATCAGGCATATGAGGCGTAACAGCCTTGACCATGCGGAATACTGATGTCGTATTCAGGTTCATGACATGGTTCCAATGATCTTCATCCATCTCGGCGATTGTCTTGCGAGCAACCAGCCCCCCTGTCACGTGAATAAGCGCGTGAATATCTGATCCAAACTGTTCCTGGGTTGCAGCTACCAGCGCAGCCGCTCCTTCGTTCGTTGTCAAATCACCCTGAAGACAGAACGCTTCGCCGCCTTTCGCTTTGATCTCCTCAACAGCAGATAACGCGCCTTCAGAGCTTGCATGGTAATTAATCGCGACTTTTGCGCCTTCTTCTGCCAAACGGATGGCACAAGCCCGTCCAATATCGCGACCTCCGCCCGTGACGATTGCAGTTTTACCTTTGAGGTGCATGGTATTCTCCTAAGATAGGTTCAGTGCGTATTGAACAACGCTATTACAAGACAGATTTCGGCATCAGCATCTTTGGAAGCCATAAGATAATCTCAGGCATCAGGATGAGAAGTAGAAGGATCAGCATCATTGGGAAGAGGATGATCACGACATCGCGCAGAACTTGGACCACGTTCAGTTTTCCAATGGCGGCTGATATCAGCAAACAGAGCCCGTAGGGCGGCGTTACCAAACCAAACGACAGTGACACAATGCCTATGATTGCAAAGACAACCGGATGAATTCCGGCAGCAGATGCGACCGGAAACAGAACAGTTCCCAAGATGATAATGGTTGGTATGGCATCTATGAACAGGCCAAAGAATAGGAACAGCGCCGCAATAACAAGTGACGTTCCAAATACACCAAATTCATAGGCTGTCAGTGCGTCCACAATCAGCCGTGGGACGTTGTAGAAGGACAGCATCCAGCCAAAAACCGAGGCAGTCCCAATTGCAAAGAGCGAAATTGAAGCAAAACGGCCGGTATCATACAACACATGTACGAGCTCTTTAGGGCTGATTGTGCGGTAAACGAAGAAGCCAAGAATGAATGAGTAGAAGGCGGCAATGATTGCGCTTTCTGTTGGCGTAACAATACCTCCAACAATGCCACCGATCACAAAGATCGGGGTCAACATTGCAAGACCAGCCCCCTTAAACGCATTCCAGAATTCAGCCCATCCAGGACGTACGGCCACCGGGTAGTCATAAACCTTTGCATACCCATAGACCGTCGTCATAAGCGCAGCTGCTATTAAGAGACCAGGAATGGCTCCAGCCAGAAACAACGCTCCAACTGAGATAGACATCACTCCGCCCCATACCACCATGAGAATGCTGGGTGGAATGATGACACCCATAACCGATGAGCAAGCTGTAATTGCTACGGCAAAACGTGGATCATAGCCCTGTTTGGTCATCGCCGGAATGAGGATTTTACCGCACCCAGCGGCATCTGCTGTAGACGAACCGGAGATACCAGCAAACAGCATGGACACAGCTACGTTCACCTGGCCAAGTCCACCAGGCATCCAGCCCGTTAGAACACGCGCCAGCTCAATTAGCTTATCAGTGATCTTGCCTGAGTTCATCAAGTTCGCCGCTAACAGAAAGAATGGTACCGCCAGCAAGATGAATGAGTTATAGGACTGAAACATCCGATCCATAATTAGGAATGGAGTAAGCCTCAAATCCAATAAAACCACAGGGATTGTGGCAATGCCGAGAGCAAAAGCTACGGGTATTCTAAGCGCAACAAGTACGATGAAACATCCGACCAGGAGCATGCAGGCATGAGCTGTCGAAACGATCATGATTCTACATCCTGCGCTTGGCGGTAGTCCTGAAATACTTCATAGAGGCGGTAGAGAGCAAAGGCAGTCCAACCTGCGCCGGCAATCGGGACAGTTATATAAGTTGTGGCGAGATTGACCTGCATCATCACCGATCGTTGAATTGAGCCAAACTCTACATAGTTCACTCCATAGTAGGTGAAGAAGATCGCGAAGATGCTGATCATCACCAGTACAAAGCCCTTTTGCAGCAAGATGCCCAAAGGGGATTTAGCATCGGGGATCACGTGCACGTCGAAATGAGTACCTTCCCAAACGGCAATCATGGAGCCGATCATAACAATCCAAACGAAAATGAATGTGGCCAGTTCTTCAGTCCAGAGATAGACCGGAATCAGGCCAGTATAGCGGGCGATAACCTGCATGGCGACTGGCACCAGCAATGCCGCAATCAGAAGACCGATAAGAATGCGCAACAGCTGGCAGAATTGTTCTAGAATGCGTCCAAGCATGGCTATGTCCCGAATAAGAGCTTTGGCGGCGAGTGCCACCTAAAAGCACAATGGCACCCTCACTAACGAGGGTTGAGGGTGCCATCAATACTGCTTATTTGGAACGGATTGCTTCCAAAAGCGCTTCAGCGCCAAGCTCAGCTGCGTAGGCATCCTGAACAGGAAGCACAAGGCCGAGCAGTTTTTCACGATCAGCAAAGTCATGAACTTCAATCTGTTTTGCATCAGCCATCTGTTGCAACTTTTCAGAATCCTGCTCTGACTCTAGCTTACGGCCATATTCGCCAGCAGCTTTACCAGCTTTCATGACGGCTTCCTGCATTTCAGGAGAAAGCTTACGGAAGCTTTTGCCACTGAACACAATTGGACGCACTGTAATGGAGTGCTGTGTCAATGTGATGTGTGGTGCAACTTCAAAGAACTTGTATTGTAGCAAGCTCGCAGACTCGTTTTCCAAGCCATCTACAACGCCAGTTTGAATAGCGTTGTACACTTCTGAATACGCAATGGCTGAAGGGCTGGCTGTAATTGCTTCAAAGATGCGGGCCTGGATAGGTGCACCCATCACGCGCATTTTGTGGCCACCAAGTTCATCAATATTGGAAATAACCTTGTTGGAAATCAGGTTGCGCGTGCCGCCGCCTGCATATCCGACAATCACCATGTCTGCTTTTTCAAGCAATTCATCTTCCAATGGCTTCAGAACATCACTGGACAGTACAGCGTTCCAGTGGTCCAGGTCACGGAACACAAATGGCATATCCATAAGAGGGACTGATGGTGCAAAGCGGGCGAGGTTGGATGGCGCGATAATCGCGTAGTCAATCGCTACACCTTGCTGCAGAAAGTTCACATAGTCCGGCTCAATGCCCAACTCGCTGTTTCCGCGCAGGTCAAAGGTGACCTCTTTTCCGCTATATTCGTTGACCAACTCACCGAACCTGATGAGTGTTTTGCTGTAGGCATGCTCATTGTCGAACAAGCTTGCGCCACGCAGTGTCATATCCTGTGCGCCAGCATATGTGGCTGACAAAGCAACTGCACCCGCAAGGGCAGCACCCGCCAGAAAATTCTTAGTTGAATTGAAAACTGTCATTTTGCTTCCTCCCATTTGTCCCAATCTCACCTGTCTAAACCACTTAGCAGACATTCCTCCTCGGGACTGGTAGCGAAATCAAACACGGAATCTCATTCACGTCAAGTAACTAACATACTAGTATGGTTTTTATTCTTTAGGGCTACTTATATTAACAAGTGCTCAATCGGGCAAACGCCTTACAAAGGCTTGCTCTCATCGTCATGCAGGATGCGTTCTGCCGCACCATCCGGATCTTCATATTGGCCACTTTTGAGACTCCAAAGAAACGCGCCCAGCCCTAACAGACCAAGCCCCATGGCAACCGGGATCAGTAAAATCAGAAGATTCATGCTTTTGCCAACCTCAGTTTTTGCGTCGGTTTTATCTTGGTCAAGGACACTTTTTCAGGTGCTTCAATCTGCGTGCGCAACAATCTCAAACTGTTGGTGACAACCACAATTGAAGATGCGGACATGGCAATTGCCGCTACCAAAGGTGTGATGTAGCCACACAGTGCCAACGGAACGGCAATGCAATTGTAGAGAATGGCCAAGCCAAAGTTTTGCCGGATGATCTGTCCAGCGCGTTTTGCAATCATCAGTGCGAACGGTATGGCCATCAGGCTGTCTCGCGTAAACACAAAATCAGATGCCTGCCGCCCAACATCTGCAGCTGTGGCTGGTGCAATGGAGGCATGACCGGCAGCAAGTGATGGTGCGTCGTTAATACCGTCACCTACCATCAAAACTTTGTCTTTCGATGCCTGCAAATCCTGTATGCGGGCAAATTTGGACTTTGGTGTTTCACCAAAGCGAATGTCATCGATACCCAACAGTTTCGCAATTTTGCGCACCGGCGTTTCGCTGTCACCTGACAAAATCTCTATACGTTTTCCTTCTCTTTGGAGCAGAGAAACAGCGACCACTGCATCCTGCCTAAGTGTTTCATCCAAAAAGAAATGGCATGGATTTTGTTGCTCCACCGCGAAAGCCACGCCCTCCAACTGCAGTGGCTGCTCTGACGCCCCTGCGATCTCATTGACCCAATCTGCGCGCCCTAATCGAACTGTCTTACCATCCATACGGCCCTCGACGCCAAAGCCCGGGACTTCTCGTATCGTGTCAAGCTCCGAATCCGTTTCCTGTGCCAGGAACCTGGAGATAGACTTGGACGCGGGATGTGCAGAATGCCGCGCCAGAACTTTGGCCATGCTCAAACCTGTGGCTTTTGCCCGACCTTCGAACCCATCACACCCGACGACAGCAGGCGTTCCCATGGTAAGCGTTCCGGTCTTGTCAAAAACGACGCGACTAGTCTCTGCCAAGCGCTCCAATGCGGATCCGTCACGCATCAAAATGCCATTTTGAAATAGCTTTGTGGCGCCAACCACATGCACGACGGGAACCGCTAATCCGAGCGCACAGGGACATGTAACGATCAGCACGGCAATCGCGATGGTCAGCGAAACATACCAGTCTCCGCCGGTGACGAACATCCAGCCAATAAATGCAAAGAGTGCCAGCAAATGAACCGCAGGCGCATAAATGCGTGCCATCCGGTCAGCGATGCGAACATATGCTCCCCGGCCGTTCTCTGCAGCTTCCAGCATGCGCATGACTTCAGATAGGAACGACTGATCGGCTTCCTTTTTTACAATCAGATCAAGCGCACCGGTTACGTTGAGTGTACCTGCTTCAATGGTGTATCCTTTCATGACTGGGACAAGCTCACTTTCACCAGTCACCAAGGAACGGTCCAGATCGCTTGTTCCGCGCATAACAGACCCATCTACCGGAACCCGGTCTCCCGGAAAGACCCGCAATTGCATACCGGGTTTAACTTCGTCGATAGGAGTGTAAACCAGTTGACCATCGGAAGTGATGCAGTTTGCCCCCTTTGCGGCCAACTTGCTGAGACTTACAACGGAATTTCTGGCGCGGTCTCGCATTCTTTGATCGAGGTACCGGCCAATTAGCAGAAAAAACAGAAGGGTAACGGCGGCATCAAAGTAGGCTTCAGAGCCACCGTTGAAGGTTTCAAACAAACTCATGGCAAGTGCCAGTGAAACTGCCAGTGAAATTGGAACGTCCATATTCAGCCGACCATGTCGTAGTGCGCCAAACGCGGAGCGGAAGAAAACCTGCCCGGAATATGCCACCACTGGAATGGCAATCAACGCAGAAATGAAGTGAAACAGATCGCGGGTTGGTCCGTCAGCGCCCGACCAGACAGAAACAGAAAGCAGCATGATGTTACCAGCGGCAAATCCTGCGACAGCAAGAGCTTTTAATAGTTTGGAAGATTGCTGATCGTGCTCCAACTGAGATAGATCGCCAAGGTCCACGGGCGTTGCTGGAAAGCCAAGCGTTTTCAACTCATCATCAATTGCCAGAATTTCAGCATCTGGCTCCAGAACTATATTCAGGCGCTTCAAACTGAGATTCACACGAGCGCTTTTAACACCGGGCAGTGGTGTCAGTGCGTGTTCAATCGTCGAGATACACGCACCGCAATGGATGGTGGGTACTGAAAATACAAATTTTATGTCGCCATTTGAGAGTGTGTGCCCTGCATGGGCAAAGACTTCACGGCGAAACGCATCGTCAGCGCGGCTGTCCGCAGCTGTCGTTGCAAAGTCTCCTCCACCGCAGCATGACATGGCCATCAGTCCTTCAGCGTGAACCGCACAATACGGCTCCATTTGTTTCCATTCGCTCCGTTCACTGTCAGCGCAGCATCCCAGACACCTGCGCCCAATTGGGTCGGTGCGCCATACACGCCGGATGTGACGGCTGTCAGGGTCAGCTCGCGATCGTCACCTTCGTGAACAGGGCGCCCAATTTTTGCGGAGACAGTAGCACCGCGGATTGCATTTCCAACGGAATCCTCCAACTGAATGGAAAACTCTCCGTCTTCATAGTTTGGTTCTGCATGCCAACCCAAAGCACCCTGCCTGTTGTACTCAGCCGTGCGCTCATTGAAGTGCTGGCTCTCGACGTATGTGTTTTTCACGACCAGGCCTGTCCAGGTAGACCCGGCGGAAAATGCAAGGAACATGTTCACGGAAATAATGGTTCCAAAAAACAAGCACATAACGCCAGCCATATGCCAGCCAGTAAACTCACTTGGATAAAATACGCGTTTGATACTGTTCATCATAAATCTCGCTCGTTCACTTATCTGCTGGCGCTTCGAAAACCGTGACATAGACGTCGGTTTCATTGGATTGCTTATCTTGAGCAATCAATCGGAATTCCGATGAGCCTTGCTCAACATGCTGCTTCGGCTGTTTCACGAATACCCTTAGGGCACGCAACTTATCCGGCTCTACCGGAATGGCAAAAGACACACCTTCTGGCTGGTCGACACCTGAAACCGTCATTGTTGCGCCAGGCAAGCCTTCCAATGTCAGGAAGATAACGCGCGGCTCCTGAAGCATATTTAAAATTTTCACTGTGTAGTCGTTCCGGATAGAGCCATCACTCAACTGCACAAATTGCGGATTGCGGTCGTGCTGAACGTTGACACCCATCCGGTCACGCAGCGTGAGAGCGGTCAGTAAGCCAAGGCCGATGGCAACCCAAATTCCAAAGTAAAGCAATGTGCGCGGGCGCAGAAAAATGCGCCAGTCAAACTGCCGAACTTCCTTGATAAAACCGTTTTCGGTGCGAATGCGATCTGGGTTGATCTGCTGTGTTACCGGATCGGTCGCCAACTGCATATTGGTATCGTAGTCGCTTAGGGTTGAGTAGGAAATCAGCCCTTTTTCCCGGCCAAGCTTGCCCATAATATCATCGCAGGCATCGATGCAAAGGGCACATGTGATGCATTCCATCTGTTGCCCCTCACGGATATCAATCCCAGCGGGACAGACAACGACACAGGCATTACAATCAACACAATCCCCTGCCGGCTCGCCAGCGGCCTGCGCACGTTTTTTACCGTGAGTCCGTGGTTCACCACGCCAGTCATTATAGGTAACAACCAGCGAATCTTCGTCGAGCATTGCCGCTTGAATGCGCGGCCAAGGACACATGTAATTACACACCTGCTCCCGCATCAAACCGCCAAATGTGTATGTAGTGGCGGTCAGAACAGCTACCGTTGCATAGGCGACAAAAGCGGCCTGTCCTGTGAAAAGCTCAACCAAAAGAGTGGGCGCATCGGCAAAGTAGAAAATCCAGGCACCGCCGGTCGCCACCGCGATGATCAACCAGATGAGATGTTTACTTATACGTTTGCGCAATTTGGCGAAGGAATAGGGTGCCGCGTCCAATTTCATGCGGGCGTTTCTATCGCCTTCTATGAAACGCTCAACGACCAGAAAAAGGTCCGTCCATACTGTTTGAGGGCATGTGTAGCCACACCATGCGCGTCCAACGACAGACGTTACCAGAAAGAGGCCAATGCCAGCCATCACCAGCATTCCGGCAACGAAGTAAAATTCTTGAGGCCAGATTTCGATGAAGAAGAAATAGAAGCGTCGGTTTGCTACGTCCACCAAAACGGCTTGATCTGGTGCAAACTCACCGCGATCCCAACGCAGCCAAGGCGTCACATAATAGATCGCTAAAGTGACAATCATGATAATCCACTTTAAACGACGAAAATCTCCAGAAGCCCGCTTCGGAAAGATTTTCTTTCGCGCGGCATAAAGTTCAGGTTCCTCGTGTGCCGTATCAACTGTGCTCATAAGACCTCTGATCGCTATTTGGCGAACTCAATTGCATTGCAGTTTTATTAGGCTTGAACACACCAACAGGCCTTGATCCACATCAAGGCCTGTCAACTTTGGATGTTTTTACACCGGTCAGACTTTGTGGCCGCAGCAGTGACAAGAAGCGATCATTATTCTCCACCACCAAGATTGTGCACATAAATGGCCAATTGCTTGGTAGTTGTTTCACTCAAGCGATCTTTCCAACCGGGCATAACGCCTTGTTGTGGCTTGGAAATTTGTGCAACAATTTCGCTATGCTCACCACCGTAAAGCCAAATCGCATCGATGAGATTGGGTGCACCAAGATCATAATCGCCTGTTCCGTCATCGCCATGACACGCAGCACAATTGTCAACAAAGATTTCTTTGCCGCGCAACGCTGCTTCCCTATCGGTTTCCTGTCCTGAAATTTCGCGAACATACCAGGCGACATCAACGATATCTGGACGTTCGAGAATTTCATCTGCACCATAGGCTGGCATTTCTGCAAAACGCGTATCATCGTCTTGATCAAATCTGATGCCGTGCAGCAGTGTCTGGTGAATGGCATTTACATCTCCGCCCCATATCCAGTCATCGTCCAGAAGGTTGGGATACCCGCCGCCGCCAGCAGCACCAGCGCCGTGGCACTGGGAGCAGTTCACTTTGAATGCGGAAGCACCGCCCGCCAGAGCGAACTGCAGCAAAGCAGGATCAGCTTGCACCTCTGTGAGCTCCATACTTGCCACTTTTTCAGCCAATTCAGAGCGTGATGCTTCGGTTTCTGCGATATCGCGGGCCACGTTGGCACGACTTGACCAGCCCAAAAACCCTTTCGTTGCACCCGTGATACCGGGCCAGGATGGGTAGGCAAAGCTGTATCCGATTGCAAACACGATGGTGGCATAAAACGTCCATAGCCACCAACGTGGAAGCGGGTTGTTCAACTCTTTAATGCCATCCCATTCATGGCCGGTAGTTTCGATGCCACTGAAGTCATCAATTTCTTTTTTGTCGGACATCGGTCTAATCCTCTTTGAACGGAATGCTGGCTGCGTCGTCGCTGGTCTTCTTGGAACCCGGTCTGAAGGTCCACAGAACGGCGATGACGAAAATCACAAACATGTAGAGAAGCCCCCAACTGTCTGCGAATGTACGCATGGATTGATAAGTGCTTTCCATCATCGCCTCCTATCGCAGGTTTTTCTCTGGTTCATAGGCGGAGAAATCCACCAAGGTGCCCATCATCTGAAGGTACGAAACTAGAGCGTCCATTTCGCTTAGGACCTCGGGATTGCCATCAAAGTCGCCCAGAACCGCTTTCGGATAACGCTCTTCCAGTCCATCTGTGTCTGCCTCAGGATCAGCCTGATCCCGCAGATCAGCGACCGCGTTTTCCACCATCTCGTCCGTATAGGGCACGCCCACACGAATGTTGGCGACCAGATGGGCCTTCGGATCTTCAACCTCCAAGCGCGTGTCAGCCAGGAATGCGTAGGATGGCATGATGGATTCTGGCACCACGGATTGCGGATCGATCAAGTGTTGAACGTGCCACTCGTTAGAATAGCGCCCACCAACACGAGCCAGATCCGGACCGGTTCGTTTTGAGCCCCATTGAAACGGGTGATCATACATGGATTCTGCCGCTAACGAGAAATGACCGTAGCGCTCCACTTCGTCACGGAACGGACGGATCATCTGACTGTGGCAGACATAGCAACCTTCGCGCATGTAGATATTGCGCCCAGCCAGTTCCAAAGGTGTGTAGGGCCGCATGCCCTCCACTTTCTCTATGGTGTTTTCCAAATAGAAAAGCGGCGCAATTTCCACGATCCCACCAATTGTAACCACCACGAGGGATGCTGCCAGCAGAAGGGAAGCATTTTTTTCAAGAGCTGCGTGCTTTGTTAAGAATGACATATCTGTCTCTCCTATTCAGCTGGGGTGGCAGCAGGAGCTGCAACAGGTGTTGTAGAGGCTGCACCGAGGGGTTTTTCTTCACGCAGTGCCCCACGAATGGTCATGTACAAATTGTACGCCATGACCAAAGCACCAACGAAATACATGAGACCACCAACAACACGCATGACATAGTATGGGTGCATTGCTGCGACACTTTCTGCGAAGGAATAGACGAGGTAACCCTGCTGATCGTATTCGCGCCACATCATGCCCTGCGTGATACCAGAAACCCACATAACAGCCGCGTAGACAACAATGCCCAAAGTGGCGAGCCAGAAGTGCCAATTGACCATGCGCATGGAATAAAGGCGTGTCCGGCCCCACAGCTTTGGTACAAGGAAGTAGAGCGCACCAAATGTGATCATGCCGTTCCAACCAAGAGCACCGGAGTGCACGTGACCAATAGTCCAATCGGTATAGTGAGACAGCGAATTGACGGACTTGATGGACATCATCGGACCTTCAAAAGTCGACATGCCGTAGAACGCCAGTGAGATCACCATCATGCGTAGTATCGGGTCTGTGCGGACTTTGTCCCAGGCACCGGACAACGTCATCAAGCCATTGATCATGCCGCCCCATGAAGGCATCCACAGCATGATTGAAAAGACCATACCAAGTGTCTGTGCCCAGTCAGGAAGGGCTGTGTAGTGAAGGTGATGCGGACCTGCCCAAATATACAGGAAGATCAGACCCCAGAAGTGAATGATAGACAGCCGATAGGAATAAACCGGGCGATTGGCTTGTTTTGGAACGAAGTAGTACATCATGCCAAGAAAGCCGGCTGTCAGGAAAAAACCAACTGCATTGTGGCCATACCACCACTGTGTCAACGCGTCCTGAACACCAGAGAAAGCAGAGTAGCTTTTTGCGCCCAGAAATGACACTGGCATGGCAAGTCCATTGACCAGATGAAGCATGGCAACCGTGACAATGAAGGATAGGAAAAACCAGTTTGCCACATAAATGTGTGGTTCCTTGCGCTTGATGATAGTGCCAAGAAACACCAGCAGGAACGCAACCCAGACAATGGTCAGCCAAAGATCCACATACCACTCTGGTTCTGCGTATTCTTTGGATTGAGTGATACCCAGAAGGTATCCGGTTGCAGCCATAACGATAAAGAGCTGGTAACCCCAGAAGACAAACCAGGCTAGACCGCCACCCCAAAGACGCGCGCGCGATGTACGCTGAACGACGTAAAAGGCGGTGCAAATGAGCGCGTTGCCACCAAAGGCAAAGATAACAGCGGACGTATGCAATGGGCGAATGCGGCCGAAATTCAACCAGGGTTCAAAGTTCAGTTCAGGCCATGCCAACTGTGAAGCCGCAACAACACCAACCAAGAAACCCACAACACCCCAGAACGTTGTTGCAATGACACCGTATCGGATCACGTCATCCATATATTCGTGTTCATTGACTTCCTTTTTGGGAAGGCTTTGGCCGCTTGGTGCAAATTGCACACGGCGCATAAGAATGATTGTACTCAGCGCCATTACGACGACCAACACCCACATATGGGTCCTGAAATCCTGATCCTGGCCAAATCCAACTGCAATAAATGCTAGAATTGTGGCCAATCCGCACAAGATGGCGGGTGTTCCGTTTCGCATGATTTATACCCCTGACGAAATTCCTTGCGCACATGCTTCTGGGTTTTCACCCGCAAGTGTGGCGCACTCATCTGCTAGAAGACGGGCATGCAAGTCGCATTGATCTGGATCAAAGCGAATTCACAACGCCAACGCCATGCTGGGTTCATCAACGAAGCTGGGCAAAGCGTGGAGCAGATCAATGGCGTTAGACACAAAGGAGGGGCAGCCCACGCTTTCCTATGCGCAAATCATGACTACCCTATCCCGGCATTTCCAAAGTCAATTGGGCTTGTGTGCTGCATTGGAAGACATTGCAGATTCGCTTCCACACGATGTGAACAAGCACAAATGCATGCTCGCGGCCCAGAGCATTCCTTCCATAGTGAAAACGGCCCATGAGTTTGAAGAAAAATTCCTGTACCCATCCCTCAAACTGGGACAATCCAAACCAGTAAGTCTGCCACTGAACATTGAGCGACTGCGCGCAGAGCATTGCGAAGATGAGAGCTTCGGCGACGAAGTTGCAGATGCCCTGCAGGAGCTCGCCGAAGGCCAACTGAAAAACGTTGATAAACTATCTTACATGCTGCGCGGATTCTTTGAGGGCATGCGGCGGCATATTGCCTTCGAGCAAGAGCATTTGTTGCCGCTTCTGTCCAATGAAAGTACGTCTCATGATTGATCAGCATGCGATACTGGCCGCCTTTCCGGCATCTGTGCCGCGCTACACCAGCTATCCGACAGCTCCGCAATTTCAAAAAGGGGTTGGAAGACAGCTGCATTGCGACCTGATTGCAAAGCTAAACGACCAGGACCCGGTTTCAATTTATATACATATTCCGTTTTGCGACCGCCTCTGCTGGTTTTGCGGATGCCACACGAAACACACATTGAAATACGCACCAGTGCAGATATATTTCGATCATCTGTTGCGGGAAATCGCGCTCTTTGGCGCACAGATAACCATGAAGCCAAGACTCAAATCAGTGCATCTTGGCGGCGGCTCTCCAAGTTTATTGCAGAGCACAGACATGAAACGACTTCGAGATGCGCTGAATGCTCATTTCAACTGGTATTCAGATACGGAAGTTAGTGTCGAAATTGACCCGTCTGATGCGACGCAGGACATGTATGATGGCCTTGCAAATCTTGGGATGACCCGGGCCAGCATTGGCGTTCAGGATTTTCATCGCGAAGTGCAAAAAGCGATAAACCGTCCGCAATCATTTGAACAGACCGAAACCGTGGTTCACAGACTGCGAGCCATGGGCATAAATTCCATTAACCTTGATGCGCTCTACGGCCTGCCGCTGCAAACAGAAGACAGGCTACAGCAAACGCTAAAACAATGTTTGGAACTGGCACCTGACCGTATGGCCTTGTTTGGCTATGCCCATATTCCCTGGTTCAAAAAGCATCAAAAAATGATACGTGACGCGGATCTACCGGGTACATTTGATCGGTTTGATCATGCGATTATGGCATCCAACATGCTTCAGGAAGCAGGCTATCAGGCCATCGGTATAGACCACTTTGCAAGACCTGATGATGCTTTGTCTATTGCTGCCAATGCTGGGGCTTTGCATAGAAATTTTCAAGGATACACAACAGATGCATGCCCGACGATGATTGCATTGGGTGCCTCTTCGATTGGTCGGTTTGCTGACGGCTATATACAAAATACTGTTGCTACGGGTCAGTATCAGGACTGTGTTAAGGCAGGAAAACTGCCGACTGATAAAGGGTTGCGGCTGACGGTTGATGATAAAGTTCGCGCGCATGTTATCGAACGTCTGATGTGCGATTCTCGGGTTTGTTTCACACAAGTAGAACAAAAATTCGGGCCTGCCGCTTGCGATCTGCGCAAGATCGCCGTTGCTCTGGCAGGGGGCAGTTTGGGAGATCTTTGCAGTTTCCAAGACGGTGTGCTGGATATCGTACCGCAGGCGCGGCCGTTCACCCGTATCATCGCATCACATTTCGATGCGTATTACGAGACAGAACAGTTTCAGTATTCAAAAGCTGTATGACAACCCAAATACTTGCCGTTGATCAAAGTTTTTCACAGGCGTCATTGAGAGCTTCCAAGCTTGGCACGTGTATCAGACGATTGTTTTTAATGTCTATAATGCCGGCTTTGCGCAGCTTCGTCATCTGACGGCTCACTGTTTCAATTGTCAGGCCCAAGAAGTCAGCGATGTCGGCTCGCTTGAGTGGTAACTCAAACTCAATGGGACCATCATCAACATCCAGTTCCGGATCGGCATGCGAAGCTATCATATGCAGGAAAGTTGCGACTTTCTCCGTTGCTGTCTTTCTGCCCAATGTCAGCATCAAGTCACGCGCTTCGTCGAGCTGCTTCAACGCTTGTTCATGAAGACGATGCTCCAATTCCGGTGATTGCTTGACCATGTCATCCAGAATATTTCTGGGAAATGAACACAAGTGCACCTTGTTAGCTGCTTCAGCATAAGCATCATTCTGTTTGCGAAATGGCCGCCCCAAAAAGTCGGGGGAAAATTGCAAGCCGACAATTTGCTGCCGTCCATCCGCCATAAGCTTAGTCAACTTAACGACGCCTTTTATGACGTTGGAATAGTGATGCGACTCTTCGCCAGCAGCCAGCAATTCCGCATCCGGGGTATGATCGGTTTTGTTGGTGTGTTTGCTGAGATGGATCAACTGGTCCGGGTTTAAAGCACCGCAAATGCCACGGTGTCGCGCCTCGCATGAACGGCAAACAATTGGAATTTCCGAGTTGTGAATATCTTTCCGGTCATCCCCTGCCACTGTTTGCCCCTTTGCCAATGCACTATCAATATAGACTAAATTCTCGTCAAAAGCTCTATAATTATTAATGGGTATTTGGTCCGTTTTTTGAGGTTTTCACGCAAAAACTTGGAAAAATTCGCGTTGCAACACAGCAACATAATCCGCCGGCAATCGCCTGTTTCTGACCTTGCGAAGGGTGGGATTTACCGCGCGTAACTTCTGCACTGCACTACAATACTTTTTGAAATTTCTAATTACTCAGAACTTAAAACTGCGATGAATTAGACAATGATGTGTGTTCACAGAATTTGCAATCTGCAACCCGTCAGTCGAATCTGACTTGATTCCGAAAGCGCTTTCGGAATACGTTTCACTATGAGCAAAGTTACGTTGAAAGCGCTGTCACAACATTTGGGCCTCACCGAAGGTACGGTGTCGCGTGCTATCAACGACTACAAGGATATCTCACCGAGTACACGGGAACGTGTGAAGAAAGCAGCTACAGAACTTGGCTATCGTCCAAATTCAAACGCACGGCGGCTGGCCACCGGAAAAGCCGAGTGCGTTGGGTTCGTGTTGCCGTGGCAGGCAGGCACCATTTCAGAACCTTTTCTCGGAGAGTTGCTGAGCGGTCTGTCAGATGCGATTTCTGCCAGACATTGGGATTTGAACGTCGCAGTGTCGCGATCCGCCAAAGACGAATTGTCAATTATTACAAGACTTGCGCAATCTGGGCGAGTCAGCGGTCTTGTTATCTCACGAACCCTGTCTCATGACCCACGCATTGAGCACATGCAAAATTTGGGAATTCCATTTGTCTCTCACGGGCGTACCGCGTCACCCGAGGATTATGCGTGGTTTGATATCGACAATTTCGGTGCGTTCCGGGAAGCGGTATGGCACCTCTCAGAGCTCGGCCACACTCAGATTGCCCACATTCACGGGCCGCTTGACTACAACTTCGCTGCATCCCGTCTGGCTGGATACCGGCGCGGCTTGCTTGATCGCAATCTTGACGTTGACCCGGCGATGGAAGCTAAATCTGACATGACACAAGACGGTGGCTACCTCGCTATGCGCTACCTGTTGACACTAAACCAATGTCCAACCGCCATTTGCTGTGTTTCCGACATGGTTGCTGTAGGCGCCATGCGTGCGCTTCGCGAGCACGGAAAAATGCCCGGCAAAGACGTTTCAGTTATTGGCTACGATGGTTTGCCCATGGGCGAACACACACACCCAGCCCTGACGACTATGGCACAGCCGTTGCAAATGGCCGGCAAACATATCGGGGAAATGCTGCTCGCCGTTGTGGACGGTGATGACCCGAAGAAACATCAGGAATTATGGAACGCGACTTTGACACGCAGGGAGACTGACTGTCCGCCGCCTTCATAAACATCGACTATTGTAAATTGCAATCTCATAGGGAGGATCGAATGAGACATTTGAGCAAATTGGCAGCAGGTCTGCTGCTTTCGGCAAGTTTGTCTACTATGGCATCTGCCGACACAATTCGTTTTTGGACAACGGAAGAGCAGCCAGATCGTCTGGCTAAACAACAGGCCATGGCTGAAGAGTTTAAAGCAGCCAGTGGCCATACTGTTGAAGTTATTCCTGTTTCTGAAAAGGAACTCGGAACACGGGCAACGGCAGCGTTTGCGGCCAATGATCTGCCAGACGTCATCTATCATCCACTACAATATGTTTTGCCTTGGGCAGAAGCCGGCATTCTGGATGTTGAAACCAACGATGAAATCGTAGGCGAACTGGGCAGCGCGACATTTGCACCCGGTGCTATTGCAATGGCGCAATCTGATGGCCAGACAGCTGCCGTCCCTGTTGATGGCTGGACGCAGATGGTTGTTTACCGCAAGGACCTGTTCGACGCAGCGGGTCTCAGTGCTCCTGACTCCTATGCAGACATCATGGCTGCAGTGGAAAAACTACACAATCCGCCAGAACTCTATGGATTTGTAGCGGCAACCAAGGTTGATGAAAACTTCATGAGCCAGGTTCTGGAACACGTGTTCCTTGCAAATGGTGTGTCTCCTGTCGACGGAAACGGGTTTAGCGAATTGGACGCAAAAGCGACCAAAGAAGTGCTGGAATTCTACAAAGGCATCGCGAAGGCCTCTCCCCCAGGTGAGCTGTACTGGAAGCAATCCCGTGAGCTGTATTTCGCTGGCAAAGCGGCGATGATCATATGGTCACCGTTCATTCTTGATGAGTTGGCTGGCCTGCGCGATTCCGCACCACCCACAATCAATGATGACCCGACATCCTCAGCATTGGCTGCAAAAACAGATGTTGTTACAGCGTTCTCTGGCCCCTCGAACCCAGATGGTGCTGCATGGGCTGATGTTCGCTACTTTGGCGTTACAGCAGATGCGAACACTGATGTCGCAAAGGACTTTGTGTCATTTTCCATGGATCAGGGCTACACCGCCACTTTGGCGATTGCGCCAGAAGGCAAGTTCCCGGTTCGTCGCGGTACAGCGGACGATGCCGAGAAATTCGTCATGGCGTGGTCAAAACTTCCAGTAGGTGTGGATCGCAAAGCGCCATTGTCTGACCTGTATCCGGCAGAAACGGTCAATCGCATCGTTGAAGGTCTGGAATCAGCGAACCGTTGGGGCGTAAAAGAAGGCCAACTGGCACTCGCGTCTAAAATCATCAATAGCCAAATCATCAACCGCGTTGTACGCGAATTCATCGATGGCGAAATCGATGGTGATGCGGCGGTTGCCAAACTCAACGAAGAATTGGCAGGCGTTAACTAACGCACCAAGACAAATGCCGGGGGCTTATTGCCTCCGGCATTTTTTTCCAAACCTTGATTTCAAAACACGGCAGGTCGTCTGTCAGTGGCAGGATATGGCTGGAACCTCATGGCAAATTCCACTCTTTCTAATGGCCCACCCAAGGGTATCGGTAAGATGGCCCGGCGTGAAATGCGACTTGCATATGGCATGCTTGCACCCACTTTCCTGATCGTCCTTGCCATTGTTCTCGGCCCACTACTTGCGAATTTTTGGATATCTTTGAAACCAGTTAAACTGGGTGATCTGCGTCCGGCAACTCTCTCCACGAATGAGCGTTTGCGAGGCGATATTGAAGCCGTGGGCGATATCGCAACGCTGGAATATCGCATCCGAAACTCTTCCAGAGAAGCTGCGATCGCTGGGGCAGGCTTCGACGATGTCTTGCCAAGTGGCCTTAGCATAGTTGGCTTGGATGAGCGATGCGAAGCTTCGGGCCAAACCCTGTCATGCAACATTGGTGATATTGATGGAGGCTTTCGAGACCGGGTCTCGCTTGAGGTTGAGGCGAATGCTGATTACCTCGCAAATCCAGTCAACCCGAGAGACAGCAAACCCACAAGTTTCGGTGCTACCAACAACATCCTGACCAACTTTGAATTTACCTTTGAAAATTTTGAGAAAATCTTTTCATCATCCGAATTCTGGTCTGTGTTGCGTGTCTCTATGTATTATACGATTTTCGGGACCATTGGTGCATTAGTCCTTGGGCTGTTTGCTGCACAATTGCTGAATACTGCTTTTGCTGGTCGCAATCTGCTAAGAGGCTTGTTTCTCTTCCCATATGTCGCGCCGGTTATCGCGGTGGCCTTTACCTGGGTCGTACTACTTGACCCCTTCTCCGGCACTTTAAACTCCATTTTGCAACAAATGGGTGTTGTCGATGAGCCAGTGAACTTTTTCGGCCAACGCTCCGTGACAATGAACTTCTTTGGCCTAAGCTTTGAATTTCCCGTCGCGTTGACTACCGTCATAGCGTTCGAGGCTTGGCGCTATTTCCCGCTATCATTCTTGTTCATTCTGGCGCGCATGCAATCGATTTCGGGAGAGATGTACGAAGCGGCAGAAATTGACGGCGCGACCCCATTGCAACAATTCTGGTATATTTCGCTTCCTCAGCTTGTTGGCATTCTAGCTGTTCTATTCTTGTTACGCTTCATTTGGACCTTCAACAAATTCGATGACATTTTCCTCCTAACGGGGGGTGCGGCAGGCACGCGCACCCTGACAGTGGATGTGTATGAGCAGGCATTTGCGGTCTCCAATCTTGGTGCCGGCGCGGCTGTGGCAGTGGTTGTTTTCATCGTCTTGCTGACGTTCTCAATTCTATTCTTTGCCTTTTCTCCGAAGGACGAATGATAATGCGGTTTGGAACAGGATTTTTTGGAGCTATCATCACAGGTGCCATCTGGGGCTTTGTCTGGATGATCATCCTATCTGTTATTTTTATGCTGGTTTCGGGCGTTATCACCAAGCCGCCTGTTGGGATTGCGGCACTGTCCGGCGCAATTGGTGCTGGCTTCTTCGCTGCAACCCCAATAGCAGCAAGGCAGCTTGGCGTGCACATCGTTATGGTTGCCATTTTAATGCTTGTGCTAGGCGCTCTCACGCTTGGGCAACCTCTTGGCTTACCCATGGAATCAGCGACTGTTTATCAGCTCTTTGCAATTGCGGCATTTGTCGGTCTGATGTGGACCTCCATTCGCTTGTGCATGGACGGCATAGATGGAGGCTCGCTCAAACGCTATAAAATTGAAGTGCTTTTCATACGCGTCATGAAAGGCATTGGCTTTGTCATATTCACGTCTTTGGTTGCCTTGCCGTTTTACGTGATGGTCATGACCAGCCTTAAAAGCCAACAATCGCTACTGGCAAATCCACTGGATTTCTCTCTGGACCTTGGCCAAGGTGCGGCAAGCCTATTCCGCTCCTATGTGGAGCTCTTTACCCAATTTAACTTTGGCACATTCCTGCTGAATTCTTCCATAGTTTCGGTTGCAACTGTTCTGCTGACATTGCTATTTGCTGTTCCAGGCGCTTATGCAGTCTCTCGACTGCGCTTTCCCGGACAGGCCTTTTTGTCCCGATCAATATTGTTGATCTACATGGTTCCAGCCATTGTCCTGGTCATCCCGCTCTATGCGGCCTTTTCTCAACTGGGATTGCGCAACACTCTGACAGGTCTGTTAGTTGTCTATCCGGCGACCACCATTCCTGTGGCGCTCTATATGCTTCAAGGTTATTTCCGCGGCCTGCCTGCTGAGTTGGAAGAAGCTGGGTTGATGGACGGCCTATCGCGGATAGGTGTAATCCTGAAAATCACCCTGCCCTTGTCGTTGCCAGCGCTCGCCTCTGTTGCCCTTTATGTCTTTATGATTGCGTGGAATGAGTTTCTGTTTGCATTCATGTTCCTGGACAATGTGGAAATTTTTACACTCTCACGTGGTGTCGTTTCCCTTAATTCATCTGAAGTCCCACGACAGCATCTTATGGCTGGCGCTGTTGTCGCCACCATTCCGGTGCTCGTGATCTTTCTCTGGTTTGAACGCTTTCTTGTTTCCGGCCTGACCGCTGGAAGCGTCAAAGGATAATACATGCAAAACTCGCTCACCCAACAAGCCGTGGACATACTGCGGAACAATGACCGGGGAGGTTTCACCGTCCCGACGCCGCGCCTTTATCCATACCAATGGAATTGGGACAGTGCATTTGCCGCACTGGGTTTTGGTACCTTTGATAGAAGTCGAGCGTGGCGTGAACTTGAAACCCTATTTGAAGCACAATGGGATGATGGCATGGTGCCGCACATTGTATTTCGCAGGGACGATCCTGACTACTTTCCAGGACCATCAGTTTGGCAAACCGGCACCACACCGCCAAGTTCTGGCCACTCGCAGCCACCGGTTGCTGCCAGTATTGCACTTAGCCTTGCGAATTCCGGTTCTGCGTCTGATCTGCAACACGCACGCGACCTGTTTCCGAAAATGATGGCATTTCATCGTTGGTTTCACGCCAAACGCGACCCGGAGGGTACGGGTCTTGCTTCCATTATTCATCCATGGGAATCCGGGCGTGACAATTGCCCTGACTGGGATAGTGGCATGAGCCACGTCAAAGTACCCTCTGATTTAGATGCCTATCAACGTCGTGATCTGGCCCATGTTGCAGCAGACCAACGCCCGACCACATTGCAATATGATCGCTATCTGACAATCGTTAAGTTTGGCCGAGAATGCCAGTGGGAGCACGAGGAGATCTATCGCAACGGGCCGTTTCTCATGGGAGACCCAGGAATCCAATTCATATTGATGCGGGCTGACCGTGATTTGAAGGAGCTGGCAGGGCTCCTTGGAGAAGCCAACGCACTTCGTGAAATTGACCAATGGATAGAGGCTTCGCATCGTGGTTGCCAATTGCTGTGGAACGAAGACATCGGCTCGTTCTGCGCACGTGAAATTCGAACAGGTGTGGTTGGTGACGGAATAACCAATGCGTCGATGCTGGCCTTCTATGCTGGTGCAGGCACAGCGGAACAGCGCTTGCGTCTGGCAAATCATGCGGAAGCAATATTGGAGAAAGTTGAGTTTGGATTTCCGAGCTGGGACCCAAGGCACGAACAATTTGAAGCTCAGCGGTACTGGCGCGGTCCTGTCTGGTCGGTGATGAATTATATGATTGTTCGAGGGTTTGAAGAATGCGGCTTTAGCGAGCTGGCGCAACGACTTCGTCACGATACCATCAGACTGATTGAAAAAACTGGATTTTGTGAATATTTCGATCCGATAAGTGGCGAGGGCTATGGCGGAGGCAGCTTCACCTGGACGGCTGCAATTTATTTGGCCTGGACCCAGGGTCTCGAAATTTCCAAAGCAGCATAAGGGGACGAAAATGGGCTCTATTCAGCTTGAGAATGTGGAAAAGTGGTTTGGCGATGTTCAGGTCATTAAAGGCATTGATCTGGAAATTGCTGACGGTGAATTTGTCATATTCGTTGGCCCCTCTGGTTGTGGAAAATCAACCCTGCTGCGCATGATTTCCGGTCTCGAAGAAACCAGCCGGGGCCGTGTCCTGCTTGACGGAGATGACGTAACTGACAAAATGCCCTCCGAGCGTGAACTTTCAATGGTCTTTCAGTCCTACGCTCTCTACCCGCATATGTCGGTGCGGGATAATATGGGATTTGGTCTGAAAACCGCTGGAGCACCAAAAAGCGAAATTATCCAAAAAGTAAATGACGCAGCAGACGTGTTGAAACTGGATGAATATCTGGAGCGGCGTCCAAAGGCTCTTTCAGGTGGGCAACGCCAACGTGTCGCGATTGGTCGTGCGATTGTCCGGGAGCCCAAAGGCTTCTTGTTCGACGAGCCTTTGTCAAACCTTGACGCCTCCTTGCGTGTGCAGATGCGATTTGAAATTGCCAAATTGCACAAGGCGCTTAAGACCACCATGATCTACGTGACTCATGACCAGGTGGAAGCGATGACGCTGGCCGACAAGATTGTTGTGCTGAGAGATGGTCTTATCATGCAAGTTGGAACACCGCGCGGGCTCTATGAAAAGCCAGCCAATTTGTTTGTCGCGCAATTCATCGGCAGCCCCAAAATGAATGTTGTTCCGTGCAGCGCGACGTCCGATACCTTTAATTTACCGCAGCAAAACAGCGGCAAGCACAGCTTTGGTCCGTCGGCAAGTGCGGCAGTAAACCTTGGTACGCGCCCAGAACACATTGAAGTCTGCACTCCAGACATTGCACATTGTGTGGGTACGGTTGAAGTCGCCGAATATCTCGGCGCTGATACATATTTATACGTGGCTTGTGACGGTATAGGCACTCTGGTGGTACGGACACAGGGAAGCGCCGTTGTGGATAGCGGCGACACGATTGGTCTTCGTTTCGACGAAGCTCAGATACATCTGTTCGACAAGGAAGAACAGGCGATCAGCTAAAACGCAAACTTCATACAAGTGTTTAATCACGCCGAATTGAAATATTGTCAGTTGAGATCATTGCCTCCTTCAGCCTCTATACGAATGACGCTGAAGGAGAAAAAATGTCGCGATTGCTCATCACATTATGTCTGCTGTACCTGCCACTTGGCGCTTTTGCACAAGACAGATCTGGCAACGACACCGCATCAGACTGGATTGCCCAGCACTTCGTATCATTTGGCCTGTGGGACAGCGTTTGTGATGAGCGGGTTGAGAATGACGAGCTTAAACAACGCTGCTATCTGCGCTATGTAGACGTGTACTCCCCTCGCCCCAACTTCCTGGCAACCTTTGCTTTCGTTTTCACTGAAAAAGGTGAGAGCGTTGTTGAGATGGGTTTTGAAAAACGCACACGTTACAATGAAAAAGGCTTTCGGATTGAAAAGGCCGGAAAGACTATCTGGGCCTTTGAAGATCCTTGCCTAAACACCTCCAAGTGCAGGCTCACTGGAGCAAATGCGCAGAATTTTCTGTCGCAACTTTCCATGGGCGATAGCCTGGTTCAGGATTTCAAAGATCGCACGCGGAAGGACAGAGTACTGAACTGGGACCTAACACATTTTGCTGATGCCCTTGCAGACTATCGCGCTGCCGCAACCGAAAGATCCTTGCTGAACTGAGAGGCAAACCTATGGAACGTCTACGTCCGCAGTGCTGAATTCAGCGGGAGAGATTATCTCGATCAGCTCCATGTCATCGGAATGATGTACCTCGCGATGGCGGATGCCAGGCGGTTGGAGCACACATGATCCTTCCCGCATGGTCACTTCACCCTCGCCCTCATACTCAAAAATCACCCAACCTTTGGTGACATAAACCATCTGAAAATCTAGATCATGCGTATGCCATTTGGCTTCTGAACCTTTGCCTGGCACAGCTCTGATGATATGGGCACCAAATTTCCCATTTGTTGCTTTGTGAATACCAAGATCACGATATTCAAAGAAAGCACGTAAGCCTTGGCTTTCAAAGGCAGAGCCATCAGCATGGGACACGCTGAATGCTTGCCCCTTCCAAAGTTCACTCGTCATATCGTTTTTCATCCCATCCATTTCTTTGTAGAGGCTAAGCAATCAACGCCGATGCGTCCAGTCAGTCGATAAATTCTGGCTCCATAAGACCGTTTATTTTGGGGCCAGACCAACTGATCCATTGCTGCCCTTCTGAAAGCCATTCTCAATCGCGAATGGTTGCATCAAATTTTTTAATTTCATTGAGGTGTGAAATTCCTCTAGGGGCATAGTATGGATACGTCACTTCAACACTATATTGATGGTCGGTGGATTACTCCCGATGCCACAAGACACGTTGCGCTGTTTAACCCGGCAACGGAGGCTTTTCGGTGCCGGTGTCCGCTTGGCACCGCAGCCGAAGTCGATCAGGCCGCTATGTCAGCCCGCAACGCCTTTGAGAATGGTTGGAATGAAAGTGAGCTATCCCATAGGCTTGTACTGCTGGAAAACCTGATTTTAGCGATAGACGACAAGCGAGAAGAGTTTGCTCAGATAATTTCAAATGAAATTGGCGCACCAATTGAATTTTCCCGCAAACATCAAGTTGAGGCAGCGTTGGGCCATTTGCGCGCTACCAGCGATGCGGCAAAAAAACCAGAAAATAGTTTTGATGCACCGGTGCAGTCCGATATGCCCAGCCACAGGGTTAGATATGAGGCCATGGGTGTGGCGACGCTAATTACGCCCTGGAATTGGCCTCTTAATCAAGTTGCACTGAAAGTTGGTGCAGCTCTGATATCTGGCTGCACAATGATCTTGAAGCCATCGGAATTTTCATCCCAAACTGGTGTCTTATTTGCTAAATGCATGGAAGCAGCTCAAGTTCCCAAAGGTGTATTCAATCTCATAATAGGCGATGGCGAAACGGGTCAGGCTCTGACGCAGCATGAGACAATTGATGTGATCTCATTCACCGGCTCCACAAGAGCAGGCAGATCGATTGCACAAATAGCGGCACTGGGTTTCAAACGCACAACGCTGGAACTGGGCGGCAAATCCCCCAACTTGTTGTTTGATGATTGTGAGCTGCCTTTGGCAGTTCAACAAGGCATAGCTCACTGTTTTCGTAACAGCGGTCAATCATGCAATGCCGCATCTCGCATGTTGGTTCATGAAGGGATTTACAAGAAGGTTTTGACACTTTCGGGACAAATTGCGGAAACCTATCGAAATGGTGCTGCTGATTTGACCGGCACCCATATGGGACCATTGATTAACCGCACTCAATTTGACCGTGTTCAAGACCTCATTCAAACAGGTATTGATGAGGGTGCGAGATTGCTAACCGGCGGAATAGGTAGGCCTGACGGATTTACTGAAGGCTTCCACATCAAACCCACTGTATTCGTGGACGTGACGCCAGATATGTCGATAGCTCGCGAAGAAATTTTTGGGCCAGTACTTACTATAAGCAAATTTATCGATATTGATGATGCAGTCCTACAGGCCAATGATTGCGCGTATGGATTGGCGGCCTATGTGCAAACCGGCAATGAAAAAACAGCGGACGAAGCCTGTCGGCGTTTAAGAGCGGGCATGATCCAGGTCAATGGCACCAGCCGAGCGCCAGGTGCGCCGTTCGGCGGTGTTAAAGCCTCCGGCCATGGCCGGGAAGCAGGAATATGGGGCATTCGCGCATTCCAGGATGTAAAATCGATTAGCGGCGCGCGAAGCTGCTTTTAGCGCAGCTTTCATTCAGCTTTATGCCGAAAATAATATTCCGATGCTGTTATAAAATGCAGTTTACGTAATCGTTAGCGCAAACTTCTTTTGGAAAAAAAACATCCCACCCGTGACAGTTGCAGGATTTTGTGATTGCTTGTGCGCAGGCGGGCATTAAAAGCAAAAATATGCTGCTCGACCTCATTTTGGTAGGAGTTATTACTATGAAAAAGACGATTCTGATTGCTGCCGGTTTGGCTGCCGCTTTGATGGCGAGCACCGTGCAAGCGAAAACGCTGGTCTATTGCTCAGAAGGTTCACCTGAAGGGTTCGATCCTGCGCTTTACACTGCTGGTACAACATTTGATGCCTCATCCAAGCCGATTTACAATCGCTTAGTTGAGTTTGAAAACGGTACAACAAAGGTTATTCCTGGTCTTGCTGAAACCTGGAATGTTTCTGATGATGGTCTTGAGCTGACTTTCAATTTGCGTTCAGGCGTGAAATTTCACTCCAATGATGTGTTCACACCGACACGCGATTTCAACGCTGATGATGTGGTCTTTACATTTGAGCGCCAGTTGAAAGAAGATAGCCCCTGGCACAAATACACTGAAGGCACTTCCTGGGAATACTTCTCCGGTATGGATATGCCATCCTTGATCAAGGAAATCGTCAAAGTAGACGATATGACTGTCAAGTTTGTGCTGAACCGTCCAGAAGCGCCAATCGTTGCCAATATGGCAATGGATTTTGCATCTGTGTTCTCCAAAGAATACGCTGATAAGCTTGAAGGCATGGGATCCATGACTGACTTGAACCAGAAGCCAATTGGCACTGGTCCATTCTCCTTTGTTGCTTATCAAAAAGATGCAGTTATCCGCTATGCAGCGCATGCTGACTACTGGGATGGCAAGCAACCAATCGACAATCTGATTTTTGCTATCACTACGGATAATTCTGTACGTGCGCAGAAGCTGAAAGCTGGTGAATGCCATGTGGCTGCCTACCCAAATCCAGCAGACATTGAAACACTTAAAGCTGATCCAAATCTGGTTATGATGGAGCAAGAAGGCCTGAACGTTGGCTACCTTGCTTACAACACACAAGTTGCGCCTTACGACAATCCAAAGGTTCGTAAAGCTTTGAATATGGCTGTTAACAAGCAGGCCATTTTGGATGCTGTGTTCCAAGGTGCAGGTAAAGCCGCTAAAAACCCAATTCCGCCAACAATGTGGTCTTACAACGAAGCGACTGTGGATGATCCTTATGATCCAGAAGCTGCCAAAGCAATGCTTGCTGCTGAGGGTGTAACTGATCTGAAGATGAAAATCTGGGCCATGCCTGTTGCGCGTCCGTACAACCCGAACGCGCGCCGTATGGCAGAAGTCTTGCAGGACGACTTTGCAAAAATCGACGTTGAAGTTGAAATCGTATCCTATGAGTGGGGCGAGTATCTGAAACTGTCCAAAGACGTGAAGCGTGATGGTGCGGTTTTACTTGGTTGGACAGGCGATAATGGTGATCCAGACAACTTCCTTGCAGTGCTTCTCAGCTGCTCGTCTGTTGGCGGTTCTAACCGCGCGCAATGGTGCAACAAAGAGTTTGACGATCTGACCAATCAGGCCAAACAGGTTACAGATCAGGCAGAGCGTACTGCGCTTTATATAAAAGCTCAGGAAGTCTTCAAACGCGAAGCCCCTTGGGCAACGATCGCTCACTCTGTTGTGTTCATGCCAATGTCTACAAAGGTATCTGGCTATAAAATGGATCCACTTGGTGGACACCGTTTTGATGGCGTAGACATCGCGGAATAGACCATTTGTCTAAAGTTCAGGTCTGGGCGGTTCATCTCGCCCGGACCTTTTTGTATTCAAATTTGCAAAGTGTCCCATGACAGAGTCCAGACTTGAACCCATCTACAGCGTCATGCAAAATCATGACCTGGATGCGGTCGCCTTTGTGCCAGGCCCCAATTTTCGCAACATATTTGTCCGTGATTTTCACCTTATGGAACGCCCGTTGGTCGTGATTATCCCCAAAATTGGACTACCGGTTGCTATCGTTCCAAATTTGGAAATGGCATCTTTCGACACGCTAAATTTTCCGGGCGATGTCTTTGATTGGCGGGATGAAACAGGCCACCGCGACGCCTTTGCAAAAGCTGGGCAAGCCCTCCCGCAATTGCAACAGCCAAAACGCTTTGGCTTGGAAGCGCAGCGCATGCGCGTTTTTGAACAAATGGCTTTGGCTGAGGTGTTTCCAAATGCCAGCTTTGTTGATGCTCATGCAGAAATTTCCTCTACACGCTCGCTGAAATCCGCTGAGGACATTGCTCTTTTAAAGGAAGCCATTCGCATTTCTGAGAACGCCTTAGAGGCTACACTGCAAGATGTGCGCGTTGGCCAAACGGAAAAAGAGATTGAAGCCATATTGCTGCGCCAGCTATTTGCTCATGGCGCTGACGGCTTGTCGTTTGAACCCATTGTGGCTGCTGGTGACAATTCCGCTCAGCCACATGCAACAGCACGCGGGGACTATAAGATACAAGCTGGCGATGCATTGCTGATTGACTTTGGTGCAAGTTGGGGCGGTTACAAGGCCGACATAACGCGGACTTTCTTTGTGAAGCATGTTTCCGACTTTGACCGAGCTTTCTATGAGACAGTACTGGCAGCTAATGAAATTGGAAAACGCACCACCAAAGCCGGTGTAACAGCACATGATGTTGACGATGCAGTTCAACGCCAATTGGAAGGTAGCCAGTTCGCCGAATTCGCGCGTCATAAGACAGGTCACGGACTTGGTCTGGATGTACACGAAGCACCTCAAATCATGCGGGGGAACCATGCCGCCCTTGAAGCTGGTATGGTTTTTACAGTTGAACCCGGTCTTTATCGTTTGGGCGAATGTGGTGTTCGTATTGAAGATGATATTGTGGTTACAGAAGATGGGATGGAGTGCCTTACCAACTTCTCCCGAGAGCTTAGAATTGTAGGTTAAACCATGTTGGGCTTTATATTGCGCCGTGTTGGATTACTGATACCAACGTTTCTCGGCATTACCATTGTCTCCTTTGGCTTTGTGCGGGTTTTGCCGGGAGACCCGGTTTTGTTGATGGCCGGCGAGCGCGGTCTGACGGACGAACGCTACGCTGCGCTCATGAAAGAGTTCGGCTATGACCGACCTATCTGGGAGCAATATTTTGAGTATCTCGGCAACCTTCTCAGCGGAGATTTCGGCAACTCCCTTGTTACCAAAAAGCCTGTGCTTGAAGAGTTCTTCACACTCTTTCCAGCAACAATTGAGCTGGCAACAGTTGCCATCATCCTTGCTATTATAATTGGCATTCCGGCAGGGATTGTTGCGGCGAACAAACGTGGCTCTTTCTTCGACCAGACGATTATGGGCACTGCACTTGTCGGCTATTCCATGCCCATTTTCTGGTGGGGCTTGCTTTTGATTATTATCTTCTCTGGCTGGCTGCAATGGACCCCGGTGTCAGGGCGCATCTCGCTGCTTTATTTCTTCCCTCAGGTTACAGGTTTTATGCTGATTGACAGTTTGCTGTCGGGCCAAAAGGGTGCATTTACCTCAGCCGTTAGCCATTTGATCTTGCCGTCCATTGTTCTTGCAACCATTCCACTGGCCGTGATTGCTCGCCAGACACGTTCAGCGATGCTTGAGGTATTAGGTGAAGATTATGTGCGCACGGCCAAGGCTAAAGGTCTGTCCACACGCCGCGTGGTCGGTGTTCATGCTCTGCGCAATGCCATGATACCGGTGATTACAGTTATCGGCTTGATGGTTGGTACTTTGCTTGCGGGCGCAATTCTAACGGAAACGATTTTCTCATGGCCCGGCATTGGTAAATGGATGGTTGATTCCATATTCAGGCGAGATTACCCGGTGGTGCAAAGCGGCCTGTTGCTGATCGCAGTCGTAGTGATGATCGTCAATCTGCTCGTCGATATGACCTACGGTCTGATAAATCCACGCATTCGGCACAATTGAGGCGATCATGACCGATACAACAAACACAGTACAGTCGGCACGAGACGCCAAAAGGCAAACCCGCAATCGTATGCTGAAGGAGTTCTGGTTTTACTTCTCAGAAAACAAGGGTGCCGTGATAGGGCTGTGGGTCTTCCTTACCCTTGTGGTTATTGCAATTGCCGCACCGCTTATTGCGCCTCACGCACCTAACAATCAGTTCCGCGATGCGCTCCTTCAGCCACCGGTCTGGCAGGATGGCGGATCCTGGAAGTTCATTCTCGGAACCGATGCCGTCGGCCGTGATATGCTGTCACGTCTTATTTTTGGAGCACGTTTCTCGCTCTTTATCGGTTGTGTTGTGGTAGCTATCTCCGTCGCCGGAGGCGTCAGCATTGGCTTGATTGCCGGTTACTTTAGAGGAGCCGTCGATACAATCATTATGCGCATAATGGATATTATTCTCGCATTCCCGTCCCTGCTGCTCGCTTTGGTCCTTGTTGCTATTCTTGGGCCGGGTCTTGTCAACGCGATGATCGCCATTGCCATTGTTCTGCAACCACATTTCGTGCGCTTGACCAGGGCTTCTGTAATGACAGAGTTGAACAAGGAATATGTCACCAGTGCCAGGGTTGCTGGCGCCTCGCCGTTCTATTTGATGACACGAAGCATTCTACCCAATTGTCTGGGGCCAGTAACGGTTCAGGCCACACTCTCATTTTCAAATGCTATTTTGGACGCAGCGGCCCTTGGGTTCTTGGGAATGGGTGCACAACCGCCAACGCCTGAGTGGGGCACGATGCTCGCTGAAGCGCGTGAATTTATCTTGCGTGCCTGGTGGGTAGTGACCTTCCCCGGCATTGCGATTCTCGTCACCGTTCTCGCAATTAATCTTATGGGTGACGGCCTGCGTGATGCACTTGATCCCAAACTGAAGAGGTCATGATGCCGCTTTTAGAAATCAGAAATCTTTCAGTTGATTTTCAAACTGCTGGCGGCCTTTTCCGGGCTGTTGATTCCGTAGACATTCTATGTGATCGCGGGGAAATTCTTTCCATTGTTGGCGAGTCAGGTTCCGGGAAGTCGGTTTCCATGCTGGCGCTGATGGGTTTGTTGCCCTGGACCGCACAGATTTCCTCAGATGTGATGAAGTTTGACGGAAAAAACTTGGCTGACATGTCAAAAAAAGAACGTCGCTCTATTGTGGGCAAAGATATGGCCATGATCTTTCAGGAGCCAATGTCCAGCTTAAACCCATGTTTCACAGTTGGCTTCCAGCTTGGTGAAACCTTGCGCAAACATCTGGGTATGAAAAGCACACAACGGCGCAAACGCTCCATCGAACTTCTGGAGCAAGTTGGCATCCCCGCCCCAGAAAAGCGGTTAACAGCATTCCCGCATCAGTTGTCTGGCGGCATGAGCCAGCGTGTCATGATTGCCATGGCTCTTGCTTGCAATCCTATGCTTCTCATTGCTGATGAGCCAACGACAGCATTGGATGTGACAATTCAGGCCCAGATTTTGGACCTGCTGGCCTCACTGCAGAAAGACAATGATATGGCGTTGATCCTGATCACCCATGACATGGGCGTTGTGGCCGAAACAGCGGAGCGTGTGCAAGTGCAATATGCTGGTCAACGTGTGGAAGAGCAAAATGTTGAAGGACTGTTTTCAAACCCGCACCACCCATACACTGCAGCGCTATTGTCGGCACTCCCGGAGCGCGCGGTTGGCCGCAAGCTGCCATCTATTCCCGGCGTTGTACCTGGACAATATGACCGCCCGACAGGATGTTTATTCTCGCCACGTTGCACCTTTGCGAATGATGTTTGCCGCAGCCAGGTGGAGCGTCAGGACGACAAGTTTGGCCACGCGCTTTGCAACTATCCATTGGACAAGGGCGAAGCCACTAGCCTCCCAACCCTGGAAGGAGCTGCATCATGAGTGATCCAGTTCTCGAAGGGCGCAATCTCAAAAGACACTACTCTGTGGGTGGCGGCTTATTTAAGGCACCCGGCACCGTAAAAGCGCTTGATGGGGCAAGTTTCAAACTTGAAGCGGGCAAAACATTGGCAGTTGTTGGCGAATCCGGCTGTGGCAAATCCACTCTGGCACGTGTTGTGACGATGATTGAAGAACCTTCTGAAGGCGAAGTGTTGATCAACGGCAAACCTGCAATGCATGGCTCGAAAGAAATGCGCCAAACCATCCAGATCGTTTTTCAGAACCCATATGGTTCGCTCAATCCACGTCACAAGGTTGGCTATATTCTGGAAGAACCGCTTCTTTTGAACACAGACATGGATGATACTGCAAAGCGCAAACGTGCCGAAGAAACCATGGAACGCGTTGGTCTGCGTCCTGAACATTATGAACGCTACCCGCATATGTTTTCCGGCGGGCAACGTCAGCGTATTGCCATTGCGCGGGCCCTGATGCTGAATCCAAAAATTCTGGTTTTGGACGAACCGGTATCAGCGTTGGACCTTTCCATTCAAGCGCAAGTGTTGAACATTCTAGCAGACCTGCAGGCCGACCTCGGGTTGGCCTATCTTTTCATCAGCCACGATTTGTCTGTGGTGAAGCACATCTCAGATGATGTAATGGTGATGTATCTGGGCAAGGTTGTGGAAGCTGGCCCTGCAAAGACCGTCTTTAGTAATCCACAACATCCATACACCGATGCATTGTTGTCAGCGACACCAGTGGCTGATCCAACACGTGAGAAAAAACGCATCATGCTTTCAGGTGAGCTTCCGTCGCCACTCAATCCGCCAACTGGTTGTTCTTTTCACCCAAGGTGTCAACATGCCAGTGCTGACTGCATAGAAAGAGCACCCGAACTGACACCAACCGACGCACGCTCAGTGGCTTGTTTTCATCCTGTTTCAGCCTAGCGTGGCGTTAACTGGATACAAAAAAAGGCCTGAACCAAATAGTTCAGGCCTTTTGTTTTATTGTGCAGAAGAACTAAACCGTTCCGCCGAGGGACCCCTCAAGTGTCGCCATTTCCTGACCACCAGCCATCAAGTCTTGCAACTCTTCAGGAGTGATTTCGCCCTTTAAAGCAGTCCCAAGAGTTTTACCACGATTAAGCACTGTAAAGCGATCTCCCACTGCAAGCGCATGACGGACATTGTGAGTGATGAAGACAACCGCAATGCCCTTCTTGCGCACCTTGTCAATGGTTGCCAAGACGTTGGAGGTCTGACGCACACCCAGAGCAGATGTTGGCTCGTCAAGAATGAGAACTTTCGCCCCAAAATGCACCGCACGCGCGATTGCAACTGTCTGACGCTCACCGCCAGACAATGTACCAACAGCTTGATCAGGGCCACGCAAATTGATGCCCATTTTCTTCATTTCCGCCATAGTGATTTCATTGGCGTATTCATGGTCAAAAACGGGTACGCCTAATTTCTTTTTAATAGGCTCATTACCCATGAAGAAATTGCGGCTAACGGACATCAGAGGGATCATTGCCAAGTCCTGATACACGGTCGCGATACCAGCTGTGATCGCATCTCGTGGATCTTCAAAGGACATCGGCTTGCCTTCAAAATAGATCTCGCCCTTTGTGGGCTTGTGTACCCCAGACATAGTCTTAATGAAGGTTGATTTGCCGGCACCATTGTCACCCAAAAGGCAATGACATTCACCCGGTTCCACTTCTACAGTCACGCCTGCCAACGCGATGACACTACCGAAGTGCTTTTCGATATCTTTCATTCGAATGATTGGTTCAGCCATCTTAACGCTCCCCTGTGATCATGCGGCGGATGTAAGTATTCAAAATCACCGCCATAAGAAGGATAACTCCGAGGAACACCCGGAAAAGCGAACTTTCCACTCCAGCAAAGAACAGACCCTGCTGAACGACACCAAAGATCAAAGCACCAAGTGCCGCGCCAATGACTGAACCGTATCCACCGGTTAACAAGGCACCGCCAATTACCACGGCGATAATAGCCTCGAACTCTTTGAGCAAACCACGGTCAGCACCAGCGGAGCCGAACTCCATTACCTGACAAGTTGCAAACACGCAGGCACAGAAGGCAGTGAACATGAACATCAGAATCTTCACTCGATTAACAGGCACACCAACATAGCGAGCTGCCTGAGCATCGCCGCCAGCAGCAAAGATCCAGTTGCCAAAGCGTGTTTTCGTTAGAAGGAAATGCCCAAAGGCAACAAGCACAATTGCCCAGACAATCAGCATTGGGATACCATCTACAACCGGCTGTCCCGCGCGATTGCCACGTTCGAAGACGCCGATAATTCCAGCGTCACCCAGCCATTGAAAAATTGGACCACCGATTTTACCGCCGAACAATGGAGCGAGCCAGTCACCCTCCGCCACATCTCTGATACCACCGATGATGGTTTTCCGCTCGATGGCCTGAGGGAAGAAGATCGTAAAACCACGCAGGATAAACAAAAAAGCCAGCGTCACAATGAAGCTGGGCAAGCCCGTTCGAACCACGATGTAACCATTCAATGCCCCAATTGCGAGGCAAAGCGCAAATGTAACAAGGATAGCACTCCAAATTGGCCACCCAAGCGTGACTCCAAAAATAGCAATCATCATGCCAGCGAAGCCGATCATTGAGCCGACACTGAGATCGAACTCACCAGCGATCATTAGCAAACACGCCCCAACAGCAATAATCATGAACTGTGAGGAGACGATGGACCAGTTCAAAATACCCTGACTATTGAACATGCCACTGTCGTGCGCGAAGAGGATAAAGAAGGCGAAAACTGTTATGGTTCCAACGATGCCGCCCAGTTCCGGACGGATCAGCGATCTTCGGAAACTTGATATCTCCTTGATGCGCTCATCGCCATGCGATGCATCTGACATTTTGTGTGCCCTTAGAAAAACATGGGGCCGAGGCATTGAAGCCCGACCCTTACTGAGATCAAACCTGAAAATGAGAAACGACGCCCCTGAGAAATCAGGGGCGTCGACTAAGACAGTTTTCTAGCGGTATTCACCAGCAAACTCTTCAACTTTTGCCAAGGCGTCTTTTGTTACAAAGCCTGGGCCGGAGTTGATGTTGTTGCCTGGCAGAACACCATAGCGATCATAATTCGCCAAGATCACAACTGGCAGGTAAGCCTGAAGGAATGGCTGTTGATCGATGCCCCATTTGATGGTGCCATCTTTGATGCCTTTTACAATTTCAGTACCCAAATCGAATGTACCAAAATAGATGTCACCAGCCAGACCCATTTCCTGCAAAGCAAGAATTGTCGGGTCAGCAGATGTTGGTCCAAGTGTCAGAACAGCATCTGTATCCGGATTTGCAGTCAAGTAGGCTTTAACACGATTTTTGATCTCAGATGGATCCTGTCCACTATCGATCATCTGACTGCCAAGGTCTACACCAAGACCATCAGCAAAGCCGCGGCAACGTTCTGCCACAACAGTGTTGGAGATGACGTGGTTCACACACACAAATGAGCCAATACCGTCGCCCTTGGCACGGATACCAGCAGCGAGACCAGCATCATATTCTGGCTGACCAACAAACATCAACGCACCAACTTCGCGTGTTTGCTCAGGTGTGCCTGAGTTCATAATGATGACGTTAATGCCTTGATCAACAGCCGCTTTGATCGGCCCGCTGAGAACGTCAAAATCTGCAAGAGTTGTGATGATGCCGTTTGGACCAGAGGCTGCAGCCTGTTCAATGATGCGAGCCATGTCTGCAAGATCGCCAGTTGGCGGATTACGGTATTCAACTTCAACGCCCATCTGGTCGCCAGCTAGCGCGATGCCGTTTTTAATCGTGTTCCACCAGCTGTCACTGTCCGGAGCGTGGCTGACGAGAATATACTTCTCACCTTCCGCATTTGCGACTGATGCGAGGCCGGTTACAGCCACCGCAGCGCCCATTACGGCACCCATAAGTTTCTTCATCAAAGGTTTCATACAAATTCCTCCCAAAAAAATCCATGCGATACCCGTCAACAAACAGGGCATCTAACGCACACAAGTAAACATGGAAAAGTTCTTTTTGCAACCGGTTGCAAAGAAAATGTTTGAACAATAGGCTGAATGACTGGAAACAAAGGCAAACGCTTGTTGCAACCGCAAGCATTTTGAAAGAGGTTTCAGGTCTTTATGGTCGTCACACTTAAAGAAGTCGCAGAACGAGCCGGCGTTTCCCGATCAGCTGTCTCGCGCACCTACACAGAAGGCGCAAGCGTATCTGACAAAACCCGCCGGAAAGTCGAAAAGGCTTCAAAGGAGCTCGGATACAGCCCAAGCTTGATAGCTCGAAGTTTGGCGACGAATCGCACAAAACTCATTGGGCTTGTGGCCAACAATTTCCAAAATCCCATCTTTCTTGAAGTTTTTGATCTTTATACCCGGGCCCTTCAAGAACGTGGCCTACGACCACTTCTGGTCAATCTGACAAATGAGACGAATCCTGAGCACTCGGTTGGAATGTTGCGTCAATACAATGTTGACGGCGTTATTGTAGCGACATCAACATTGCCACCCCGTTTTGCGCATGCTTTCAAAAACGCCAATATGCCGGTTGTCCATGCATTTGGACGGTTTGAGCAGGGATCGCCCGTACATGTTGTTGGCATCGACAATAGAGCATGTGGCCGTATGGCGGCAGATACATTGCTGCGGAATGGCTATAAATCAATCGCGTTTCTCGGAGGCCCAAAGAACGCGACGTCAACACAGGATCGCGCGGAAGGCTTCTTAAGCCAGCTTTACTCTGCTGGCGTACAAGTTAAGGCCGAAACCTATGCGGTTGCTTACAACTATGAAGCCGGCCAAAAGGCAATGCAGGAACTTTTGGATGGCAGCAAAATTGATGCCATTTTTTGCGGTGATGACTTGATTTGCATGGGCGCAATGGATGCGGCGCGGCGAAACGGACTATCAATTCCCGATGACATCGGTTTTCTTGGGTTCAATGACATGAATATGTCGGCTTGGTCAGCATATAATCTGTCAACAATCAGACAACCAACGCCAGACATTATTCTCAGTTCAATTGAACTTGTTGTTTCGTTAGTGAACGATCCGCAACGCGCTCTGGAAACACGGATATTTCCGTGTTCCGTCGTTGAGCGAGGAACTCTGAAGCCCGTGAAACCTACCTAAAACCAATAGATTCCAAATATTTACGGTTAGCGACTGCATCACTCACAGGCGATGTATCACCTTCTGGATCGCAGTCCTGCTCCACGGTGCACCAGCCTTGGTAACCAGCATCCAGCAACAATTGTCGAACAGCTGGAAAATCTGTTTCTCCATCGCCAAGATTACAGAAAATTCCTTGCCCGCATGCGTCATAAAAATTAATGCGATTGCTTACTACATGTGCTTTTACTTTGGGATCGATATCTTTAAAATGCACATATGAAATGCGATCCATATGGCGCTTCATAAAAGCAACCGGATCAAAACCAGCGTAGTGACTGTGGCCAGTATCAAGGCAAATGTTTAGCAGGGTCGCATCTATGTCTTCTAGCAGGCGCTCAACTTCAGCCTCAAAATCCATGAAACCTCCGGCGTGTGGATGAATACTGACATCAAGACCGTATTCTTCACGACCTATTTTACAGATGGTACGAAAGCGGTCCACATAGGCGGCCCACTCAGTTTCATCCATTTGTTCAGCCTCTGCCGGACGGCCAGCTGTTGGCGCGCGGCGCGGAGAAATTGAGTCTATTAAAACGAGATGCTTCGCACCATGAGCCGTCAGAGATTTGCATGTGCGCACTGCGCCATCGAGCACATCATCCCACATCTCAGCATCATGAAAAGCGCGAAAGACAACACCGCCAATCAGTGTAAGATCACGGCTTCCCAAAGCATCGCCAAGCTCAGTCGGACCCTCTGGAAGAAACCCCACCGGGCCAAGCTCGATGCCCTTGTATCCCGCATCTTTACAATCGTCCAAGACCTTGGTCCAAGCTGGATTACGTGGGTCATCTGCAAACTCTACACCCCATGAACAAGGGGCATTGCCAATACGAATAGTCACTGTATCTATCTTCCTTCAGATGGGATTTGTTTGAACTACTAAAAATCGCTGACGTTGACCCAGCGGCGATCAGTATGTGATGCCCAAGCAGCCTCGATCACTTGATTAACTTCCATGCCATCGCGGAAAGTTGGCCACAGGGCTTTGCCAGATTCAATGGATTTCAGAAAATCATGCGCTTCAATAATGATCTGATCCTGATAACCAGTGCCATGGCCTGGACCCTGGCAAAACGGCAGATAGTCGGGATGTTCAGGCCCGGTCAAAATCTTTGTGAAGCCCTGCCTGTCGGACGCAGCATTCCCTTTGTAGAGCCAAAGCGCGTTTTGGTCTTCCTGATCAAAGCGAATAGACCCTTTGGTACCGAAAATCTCGTATGCATAGCCCATTTTACGACCGGTCGCGACACGGCTGAAATATAGCATTCCCATGGCACCGTTTTCGAACCGACACACAAATTGTCCGTGATCGTCATTGGTGACCGTCTCCATTGCGCTGCCATCGGCCGACGGGCGGGACTTATGTACTGTTTCAATATCGGCAGTTAGGGAAGAGATCGGTCCGGCCAGCGCCAATGCGCCATTGATCATATGTGGCGCCAAGTCTCCCATCGTTCCGTTAGAGCGCCCATGGCTGCGCCAGGTCGCTGGCATCTCCGGGTCACAGAAAAAGTCTTCTGTATGCTCACCCCGAAAATAGGTAATTTCTCCAATTTCGCCTGAGGCGATGATCTCCCGTGCCAATTGAGAAGCTGGTGTGCGGATATAGTTGAACCCAACCATGTTTGGCAGGCCGCTCTTTTCCGCTACATCCACCATGGCGCGACTATCTGCGAGATCACGACCAAGCGGCTTCTCACAAAAAACCGCTTTTCCAAGTGCGAAAGCTGCCAAAGCGATTTCACGGTGTGTTTCCTGAGGAGATGCAATAACAATTGCCTCCACCTTCGGATCTTCAACCAACACCTTCCAATCGGCAGTGGATTTGTTGAAGCCGAAAATTTGCGCTTTCTTCGCGGCCCCTTCTTCCGAAGTCGTACAAATCACTTCGCAAACGGGACGCAACGAGGTTTCAAAAACCGCGCCTACAGCTTGCATTGCTACAGAATGAGCTTTGCCCATGTAGCCTCCACCAACGATGCCAATACCAATATTCTTCATAATGAAGCCAAGCCCTGCAGATTATTTTTGCAACCGGTTGCAAAACAGCTAAACTCTAATTAGGATCAATCGTCAAGAACCGAATTGCACTTCCGTGCGCAATTATCTATTGCACCAATATTTCGGCATTTAGAGGATAGGTGTCAGGCTCAATGAAAACAATTAAACTGACTATGGCACAAGCCATCGTACGCTACCTGGCCAATCAATACATCGAGATTGATGGAGAGCGTGTACGCCTGTGCGGCGGTGGCTTTGGTATTTTTGGGCACGGCAATGTCACCTGCTTGGGTGAAGCGCTCTACCAATACCGGGACGAGCTACCTCTTTATCGCGGCCAGAATGAGCAATCAATGGCCATGGCAGCAGTAGCTTATGGAAAGCAAAAGCTGCGTAAACGCTTCATGTTTGCCACAAGTTCTGCTGGTCCTGGTACAACAAACATTCTAACTGCTGCGGGTCTGGCGCATGCCAATCGCCTACCTTTGCTGCTGTTGTGCGGCGATACATTCGTAACCCGCCTGCCTGATCCCGTGTTGCAGCAGGTGGAGCATTTCCAGGATCCCACTATCTCGGTCAACGACGCATTTAAATCCGTATCACGCTACTGGGACCGGATTACACATCCGGCACAGATATTGAATGCGCTCCCGAATGCGATTAATACCTTGCTTGATCCGGCTGATTGCGGACCAGCATTCCTTGGATTGCCGCAAGATGTTCAAGGCTGGTCTTATGACTACCCAGAATCTTTCTTTGCAGAAAAAACACACCGGATACGCCGCCAATGGCCCGACATGGCTGAAGTGACGGACGCAGCGGATGTGCTCAGAAAAGCTGAAAAACCATTGATTATCGCTGGTGGCGGTGTCCAGTATTCCGGTGCTGAAACGGAACTAGTTTCGTTCGCTGAAAAGCATAACATCCCCGTCGTGGAGACGATCGCAGGTCGCGCGAACATGTTATTTGAGCATGCGCTGAACTGCGGACCAATTGGTGTCACGGGATCGAATTCTGCAAATGCCCTTGCAGACCGGGCAGACGTCGTGTTTGCAATTGGTACACGTCTCCAAGATTTCACAACAGGTTCTTGGACGGTCTTTTCAAAAGATGCGCGTATCGTTTCGTTGAATGTAGGCCGTCATGATGCCAGCAAGCATCTGTCTACACCTGTGGTCGGGGATGCCAAGCTTGGGTTGCAAGCCATAACAGAATCATTAGGAGATCACCGTTCCAGTGATACCTGGACAAACACGGCTGCTAATGAACGCGCAGCTTGGAATATCTATGTGGACGACAATATTAGCCCGGTGGACAAAGCGGGCAGCAACCGCCCAGCATCGTACGCACAAGTTATCGGTAAGGTGAATGAGCTTTGCGATCCGAACGACCGCATTGTTGCGGCTGCTGGCGGTCTTCCTGCCGAAGTCACGGCGAACTGGCGAACAAAGAGCATTGGTTCTGTGGATGTTGAATTTGGCTTTTCCTGCATGGGCTATGAAATTGCCGGAGGTTGGGGCGCAAAGATCGCGCAATCTGAGAAAGAACCTGACAATGACACGATTGTCTTCACGGGAGATGGTTCATACCTGATTATGAACTCTGATATCTATTCATCAGTTCTGACAGGTAAAAAGCTCATCATTATGGTGTGCGACAATGGTGGCTTTGCAGTCATCAACAAACTGCAGAAGAACACCGGCAATCAATCCTTCAACAACCTCATATCCGATTGCAAACTGGCTGTTGAACCATTCGCTGTCGATTTTGAAGCCCATGCCAAATCTATGGGTGCAGATGGTGAGACTGTTCATTCGATTGAAGAGTTGGGCGAAGCTTTCAAACGTGCAAAAGCTGCGACAAAAACCTATGTGATTTCCATTCAAGTGGATGCTCACGATGGTTGGACCCAAGAAGGCCATTCCTGGTGGGAAGTTGGAACACCATCCGTGTCCGATGATCCAAACGTTCTGCAAGCGCACAATGACTGGGAATCAGACCGTGACCGCCAGAGAAAAGGCGTGTGATGAGTAGTTTAGATCGCCTGAAACAAAATAAATTCATCATTATTGGGCGTGCTGGCGTTGACTTCTATCCAGATCCACCAGGCACAAAGACAGAGGAAGCGACACAATTTTTCTGTTGCTTGGGCGGGTCATCAGCAAACATTGGCGTTGCCATTGTAAAGTTGGGTGGCGAAGCTTCGCTGGTAACGTGCGTTTCAGATGATGCTGTTGGTCGACTGGCAGTGAACGAACTTGGCAAATACAACATTAACTCAGATCATGTGCGCGCTGTCGCTGGTGAAGTACGCACATCTCTAGCTGTTGTCGAAACACGCGTTGAAGATCATCAATCCGTCATATACCGCAACAACGCTGCAGACTTTCAGATGAATGAAGCTGATGTCGATGCGGTGACGTACGAGGATTATGCGGCGCTTATTACCACAGGTACTGTGCTGGCGGCCCAGCCCTCACGCAATGCGACCCTGAAAGCCTTTGCGACGGCTAAAAAGGCAGGCCTCCCTGTTATTTTTGATGTGGACTATCGACCATACTCCTGGGCATCGAATGAAGAAGCCGCTGATGTCTATTCAAAAGCTGCTCAGTATTGCGACATTGTCATTGGTAATGATGATGAGTTTGGCGTAATGGCAGGCGGTAAAGAGTTGGGTCGTGCATTTGCGGAAAACCTTGCAAAAACGACAGCCAGTATTGTCGTATATAAAATGGGCGAATTTGGTTCTGTAACGTTTGCCGGCGACAAGTCATTCAAAACAGGTATCTTTCGCGTTGATGCTTTAAAGCCGACGGGCGCTGGCGATTCATTTATGGGTGCTTTCATTGCCTCATTGGCGGCTGGCATGCCATTGGAGATTTGTGTCGAGCGCGGCTCTGCCGCCGCTGCGATTGTTGTGTCCAGAGTTGGTTGCGCTCCCGCTATGCCAACCAGGGAAGAGCTTGAAGAATTCATAAATAATCACGCCGGGATTTCGGCTACCGAGGCCTGAGAAACGCCACCGGTTGGGCGTGATACTTAGGCGTGACATAAAGGATTACCCAAATGCATATTCCACCGTTTGACAACAAAAACGCAGCTATTGTTGATGTTGAGGACAAGAATGTCCCTCTGAACTACTTCAACATCGTCAAGCTCACAAAGGGTCAGGCATTTGAATATGCAATTCCCGGTTATGAAACTTGCATCGTTCCGGCGACAGGTACTGTCGACGTCGACGTGGAGGGCGAAAGCTATAATGGCTTAGGTCTGCGAACAGTGGATGTTTGGGGCGGGGAGCCGGAAGGCGTTTATGTACCGGTGGGCGCCAAAGCAACGATGGTCTGCACAAGTGATGCGGCTGAGGTTTTCGTTGCGGGTGCCAAATTTGACAAGGTTTTGGACCCGTTTGCTGTACGCGCGGCAGATATCGACAAAGTGCAATATGGCTCTGATGAGACCAAGACCCATCGTAAAATCAAACATATTCTGGGAACCAAATATCACGATAAGGTGGGACGCCTGCTAGTCTCAGAATTATTCACCGTAGGCCAAGGTGGCTGGTCCGGCTTTCCACCGCACAAGCACGATACGGATCGGCTTCCAGAAGAAACCCGGCACGATGAAACCTATAATTTCCGCTTCAAACCGAACCACGGCTTTGGCATGCAGTTGGTGCAGCGCGAAGATGGAAAGGTGGGTGACGCCTATCATTTGGTAGATGGCTCAACGATCACGCTGGAAAAAGGCTACCACCCTTGCGTGACCGCGCCGGGCTACGAGATGTACTATTTTACGATTTTGGGCGGATTGTCTCAGCGTTCACTTGTACAATATTTCCAGCCAGATCACGCGTATCAAATCGAGACCATTCCTGGAATTAAGGATATGATTGCGAAGTTTAAATGAGTGTTGCAAATTTAAAGGATGTCCTGCAGCCTGCAATGGATAAGGGATATGCTATTGGTGGTCTCGTAGTTTTAGGTTGGGAAGATGCTCGGGCTTATGTTGAGGCCGCTGAAGAGACAGGGCTTCCCATTATTTTGCAAGCTGGCCCCGGCTGCCGCGAGCACACTCCTCTGCCAATTCTGGGCAAGATGTTCCGGCATTTGGCGGAACAGGCAAGTGTACCAATTGTTTGTCATCTGGATCATGGCTACAAAGTTGAAGACTGCATTGAAGCTATCGAAAGCGGTTTTACGTCAGTCATGTATGATGGCTCCAAACTTCCCATTTCACAGAATGTAGATATCACGGCAGGCCTTGTTGAAAAGGCAAAAGCTGCGAATGTCTCTGTAGAGGGTGAAGTTGGTTTTGTTGGCTATGCAGAAGGTGCTGCGTCCGCGAACACCTCACCGGAGGAAGCCGCTCGGTTTGACAGGGAAAGCGGAGCTGATGCTTTGGCCATTTCCATAGGAAACGTGCACTTGCAAACAGAAAAATCTGCTGGCATTGACTTTAAAGCCCTGCAAGCCATTGAAGCAGTGACATCGCTACCGCTTGTAATACATGGTGGTAGCGGAGTGCCGGTCGATGTCAGACAAAAACTTGCAAAGGAAAGCCGCGTATCGAAGTTTAACATTGGCACCGAATTACGCATGGCCTTTGGAGCGGCACTTCGCAAATCACTAGAGGACAATGCGGAGAGTTTTGATCGGGTTACGCTTCTGTCTCCAACGATTGCCCCCGTCCGAGAAGCCACAGCAAACGTTATCCGGGGTTTTGGAAAACCCTAGACTAGACCCAAAATCTCGATCTGAATTTAAGCGCCATCCGTCTGAATGGCGCTTTTTTCTTGTACAGGCTAAGGACGCGTTACTATCCGAAAGTCGTGTTGCGGAATCTGACAGACTTATAGAAATTACCAAAATCGCGGGTAGTTACAAAAATAATAAGCACTCGCGAGGAATTTATGGCTGCAGCAAGCAGCTTTTGGGAAACGCTAGAGGGAAATGATAATATGACTGACTTCAGAATAAATCGTCGTGGCCTGATGAAGGGTGCGGCTGCAGTAGGCGTTGGCCTATCTACACCGCATTTCTTCCTCAGCGGGGCAAATGCTTTTACAAATGAACCGAAAGGCAGCACCGTAAAAATTGGTTTTAATGTTCCACAGACCGGACCTTACGCGGAAGAAGGTCTTGATGAGCTTCGTGCGCAAGAGCTTGCTGTTCAGCATCTCAATGGCGAAGGCGATGGCGGCATGCTTAATACCTTCTCATCTAAGGCACTAAATGGCAGTGGCATTCTGGGTAAAAAAGTTGAGTTTGTGACCGGCGATACTCAAACTAATACGGATGCTGCACGAGCGTCTGCTCGAACCATGATTGAGAAAGACGGTGTAACCATGATCAACGGTGGATCATCATCAGGTCCTGCTGTTGCCGTGCAAGCTCTTTGCCAAGATGCCGGTATAATATTCATGGCTGGCTTGACCCACTCCAATGACACGACGGGTAAAGATCGTAAAGCAAACGGATTCCGTCATTTCTTCAATGCCTATATGTCCGGAGCCGCACTTGGACCAATTTTGGAGAAAGAGCTAGGTACCGGGCGTCGTGCATATCACCTAACTGCTGACTATACTTGGGGTTGGACACAGGAAGAGTCCCTGGTTGCCTCAACCGAATCGATTGGCTGGGAAACTGCCAACAAAGTACTGACGCCTGTTGGCGCTGGTGACTTTTCATCATATATAACACCAGTTCTGCAGTCCGGGGCAGATACTCTGATTTTGAATCACTATGGCGGTGACATGGTGAACTCCCTGACACAGGCTGTGCAGTTTGGTTTGTTGGAACGAGCCGTTAATAACAAAGACTTTAAGATTGTTGTTCCGCTTTACTCCGAGCTAATGGCAGCGGGAGCCGGTGAAAACATCAAAGGCATTTATGGTTCCATGAACTGGAACTGGCAGCTGGGCGATGAAGGGACCAAAGCATTCGTAAAATCCTTTGGTGAAAAGCACGGACGTCCACCGTCAAACTCTGCGCATACTTGCTATGTGCAGACCCTGCTTTATGCGGACGCCGTACAGCGTGCCGGATCTTTTGCACCGTGCGCGGTGGCAGAAGCGCTCGAAGGCTTTGAGTTCGACGGTATGGGCAACGGTCCAACACTTTACCGCGCAGAGGATCACCAGTGCTTCAAAGACGTGCTGGTTGTGCGGGGTCGGGAAAATCCAACGACTGAGTTCGATACACTTGAAATCGTTGAAATCACACCTGTCGAACAGGTTACATACGCACCTGATCACCCAATGTTTGGTGGTACGGATGCCACCCTCGGCTCCTGCAATAACGGCGCCTAAGATAAAAGTGACCGGCCCGATTTCGGGCCGGTCACATATTAATTCTGGGCCAACAACCTGTGCCCTAAGCTTAGTGTGGAATTATGGACGCTATCATCCTTCAAATTCTTAATGGATTAGACAAGGGATCAGCCTATGCGCTCATTGCGCTCGGACTGACCCTAATTTTTGGTACACTTGGTGTAGTAAACTTCGCGCACGGTGCTCTTTTTATGATTGGAGCTTTTTGTGCGGTTACTTTGCAAAAAGTGCTTGGTCTTGGATTCATTGTAATTGATGAAACCCGGAAGGATTTCCTGGGAAATCCGTTGCAGGTTGAGAAGCCATATGTGGAAGCATGGTTTGGTCCTGAATTTGGACAATTGATAATTGATTGGTCTGTTCCATTGGCAATATTACTCGCGATTCCAGTGATGTTTATTGTAGGCTTTATCATGGAGCGCGGTCTCATCAAGCACTTCTACAAGCGACCACATGCTGATCAGATACTTGTGACATTCGGCCTTGCAATTGTACTTCAAGAAATAATCAAAGCTTTTTTTGGCGCCAACCCAATCCAAACCCCCGCTCCGGACCTCTTCGTCGGCTCTTTGGATTTCGGTGTTCTTATTGGCATAGATGCAGGCTCCGTTATCTACCCTTATTGGCGTCTTATCTACTTTGTTTTCGCTTTGACAATTACTGCAGCGGTCTTTGCCTTCCTTAGATTCACTACTTTTGGCATGGTAGTCCGCGCGGGCATGGCGGACAGAGAGACTGTTGGACTACTAGGTATCGATATCGACAAGCGATTCACACTTATGTTCGGTATCGCGGCCTCGGTGGCAGGCATGGCGGGAGTTATGTATGGCCCAATACTAGCCCCAAACTATCACATGGGGATGGATTTCCTCGTCCTGTCATTTGTGGTTGTTGTGGTCGGAGGGATGGGATCCCTGCCGGGTGCCGTTGCAGCAGGTTTCGTCCTCGGCATTTTACAGAGTTTTGCGTCAATGAACGAGGTAAAAGCAATTATCCCGGGGATCGATCAGATCATTATCTATCTGGTTGCCATCGTCATTCTGCTGACTCGTCCTCGCGGCTTGATGGGTCGCAAGGGCGTGATGGAGGAATAAATTATGCTTGGCCTAACAAAAAAAGACTTTCGTCTACTCTTCATTGTAACTGCATTGACCATGCTCCTGCCATTTATTTTGCAACCCTTTCCAGAGGGTTCGGTCTTGGCTCAGTTTAATGCCGGTTATCCAGATCTGATGCAGCGCTTTGTGATTTTCGCCATCTTTGCACTCGGATTTAATATCCTGTTCGGCCTCACTGGATATCTTAGTTTTGGTCACGCCGCATTTCTGGGTGTTGGCTCATATGCTACGGTTTGGATGTATAAAATCCTTGGTATGAATGTTGTACCCGGGCTCATACTTGCCGTCATTTGTGCCGGAATCTTCGCATTGGTAATTGGATACATTTCACTCCGACGCTCAGGCATTTATTTCTCGATCTTGACCCTCGCCTTCGCTGAAATGTCATATCGTCTAGCCTATTCCGTGCTGACGCCAATTACCAATGGCGAAACTGGTCTTCAGGTTTATGCGACTGACCCACAATATCTACAAGGTGAAAACAGCCCTGATCTGACTCACTTTTTTGGGCTCGAGATGGCATCAAGCCAGACCATAAGTGTAGCCGGATGGGAATTTACTTTCAATTTTGGGTTCTATTTCTGTGCCGCTATTTTCTTGATCATGTTCTACTTGTCGATTCGCATTTTCCGGTCGCCTTTTGGATTGATATTGAGAGCCGTGAAGTCCAATCAACAGCGAATGAACTACACTGGCCTTAGTGCAAAACCATACACACTTGCCGCATTTGTGATCTCTGGCATGTATGCTGGGCTTGCTGGTGGCTTGCTGGCCGCTATGGACCCACTCGCTGGTGCTGAACGGATGTTTTGGACGGAATCTGGTGCAGTTGTCCTGATGACAATTCTAGGTGGCGCAGGGACATTGCTTGGTCCAATCGTGGGCGCTGGTCTCATTAAATATCTCGAGAACATTCTTTCCAAAATTAATGACAATATCCTCCATCAATGGTTTTCAGCCTTGCCCGATGGAATTGAGGACTTCCTTGTACTTCTAGTCCACCCGTTTGTCGGCAAAGGGTGGCACCTGACACTTGGACTTATCTTTATGGCGGTAATCATATTCTTGCCAGGCGGCCTTGTGGAAGGTGGCCAGCGCATTTCCAGGATGTTCAAACGCAAAAGCAAAAAAGAAGAAATTGCTGTGACATCCGCCGAAACTAAACGTAAAGAGTAAGGAGAAGCGCCATGGGTATTTTGGAAGTCAGTGGTGTCAACAAGCGCTTTGGTGGACTGCAAGCTTTGGGCGACGTGAATCTTGATATTCAAGAGAATACAGTTCACGCGATAATCGGACCCAATGGAGCTGGCAAATCCACTCTGCTCAATTGTCTGATTGGAAAACTCAACCCTGATACCGGCTCGGTGACCTTTGATGGCAAACCGGTTTTGGGCCTCGATCCACACGAGATCAACCAAATGGGTATTTCACGCGTGTTTCAAACTCCGGAAATATTTGCAGATCTGTCGGTTCTTGAAAACGTTGTGATCCCGTGCTTTGCGAAGCGCGATGGTGCGTTTCGTATGCATGCTTACGAATCCGTATTCCAAGAAAAAGACCTTTTGGAAAAGGCCAGGAGCATCTTGCACGATGTGAACATGGACAAAAAGATGGATATGCACGCAGGTGCCCTATCACGTGGTGATAAGCGACGGCTGGAAATGGCAATGTGTCTGGTCCAAGAGCCAAAGCTGTTGCTGTTGGACGAGCCGACTGCCGGTATGGCGCGTGCTGATACCAACAACACAATTGACCTGCTGAAGGAAATAAAAGAACAGCGCGACATAACCATGGTTGTTATTGAGCATGATATGCACGTGGTGTTTTCTTTGGCCGAAAAGATCTCAGTGCTGGCGCAAGGCACAGTCATTGCAGAAGACTTGCCTCAAAACATCAAAGGCAATCCGAAAGTTCAGGAAGCCTATCTTGGAGGAGCGCACCTATGAGCGACACATTAGAAGCGGAACAAACCGCCTTAGCCAAAGCGCCTGGCGTGGCACCAAGTAAAACAGCTGGTGGCCAGCGCGCATACTTCTCTGTCTGGGATTTGCATGCATACTATGGCGAAAGCTATATTGTGCAAGGTGTCAGTTTCAATGTACGTGAAGGCGAAATCGTGGCACTTCTGGGCCGCAACGGGGCCGGAAAAACCTCCACTTTGCGTGCGATTGCGCGGGTAGATGAACCTGAGTTGCGCCATGGCGAAATATGGTTGGATCATCAGCCTCTTCATGAGATGAAATCATATCAGGCAGCCCAAAATGGCATTGGCCTTGTTCCCGAAGATCGTCGAATCATTCAGGGCCTCACAGTGGAAGAAAACCTGAAACTATCGCAAATTGCGCCACCACACGGGTGGTCACTTGAGCGAATTTATGAACTGTTTCCGCGCCTTGCCGAGCGCCGTATGCAAGAAGGAACAACACTGTCTGGTGGTGAACAACAAATGCTGGCGCTGGCCCGCATTCTGGCACGTGACATCAAACTTCTGCTTCTGGATGAACCATATGAAGGTTTGGCACCTGTTATTGTGCAGGAAATTGAACGCACGCTTGAAGAAATCAAGTCTTTAGGCATGACCACAATTATTGTTGAACAGAACGCCATAGCCGCGCTTCACTTGGCTGATCGCGCCATCATTTTGGATATGGGCAATGTTGTGTTTGATGGCACTGCGCAAGAAGTGTTGGAAAATGAAGAACTGCGTCAGGAATATCTGGCGATCTAGATTTATGCTCTACGGGCGCGGCGTTTACTCAACCGCCGCGTTTGGATATGCAGCAACTTGAGTTGTTAGTAGATTTCCTTCCTCCTTCACGATAGATAGATCGGGCGCTGTAAATCGGGGAATATGTTTACCGCTTAATCAATCGGGGATTGCCATGCTGGATGACTTGCTAGACCACAATAAACGCTGGGCGGCTGAACGCTCACAAGAAGACCCTCAATATTTTAGCCGGCTCTCTTCTTTGCAAAGACCAGATTTCTTGTGGATTGGTTGCTCTGACAGCCGTGTACCTGCCAACGTAATCACCGGCCTTGAGCCTGGCGAAGTGTTCGTCCATCGCAACGTTGGCAATTTGGTACACCGGGGCGATATGAATCTGCTTTCCGTACTGGAGTATGCAGTTGAAAGTCTTGAGGTAAAACGCATCATAGTTTGCGGACATTATGGTTGTGGCGGCGTGCAAGCTGCGGTGGATGGGCAGCGACACGGCTTGATCGATCACTGGCTACAGCCAGTCCGCGATGTTGCCGAAGCTGCAAAAGACGAGCTTGATCAAATCGCGGACAAGGAACAACGCCTTAACAGGCTCTGTGAATTATCAATTCAAACCCAAGTCGACACTTTGGCTCGCACCCCGACCATGCAGTCCGCCTGGCGCGATGGTAAAAATATTGAGATTCATGGATGGGTCTACGGCCTTCAGGATGGCCTTTTGCGCGATCTGGATTGCACTTGTGCACACCACCATCACGAATGAGCCGCAGTAAGAATACCCGCACTTCCATAAAATGAAACGCTTGCTTATCGACCAGATTCACTGTGGATTTGACGTTTCTTCTGTAGGCAACGGTCGGGCGCTTTCCAGCACTATTTGACCACCAAAGTTATTTTCTCTTTTTACCCGGCTTAATTCGACGTGAATTTCCACCCATACGAGAAAATTCAGCAAAATCTCCCTTTTGGCTGCCGATAAGCTTTGTGTGCGAAAGGCAGATCAAAGCCAAAATCGGCGTTGCCGGGCTACGAACCCTCACATTTCGGGAAATGTGTGAATCTTTCGCGGGGAGCTCGCATGCAGCGGCGATTTTTGAAGGGAAATCGCATGCCTGAAATTTATATTGTAGGTGTTGATGACTCGGAGCAATCGCACCGGGCTATCACATACGCGGCGGCGCGGGCAAAGGCCGCCAGTGCAGAATTGCATCTCGTTCTTATCCTGGAGTGGTCCGCCTTTAGCTTTCATACAGCAGAAGAGCTGGCTGAACGTCACAAGCGCCGGGAAGAAGAACTGGACCGTGCCAATGCGGTCATTCAACCTCTTGCTGATGATCTAAAGAAGGCGGGTGTTACAGCCACCACAGAAGTGCGCCACGGCCATGTTGGTGAGCTGCTTTGCAAAATCGCCGAAGAAAAGGGGGCTGCGCAAATCATCGTCGGTCGCTCCGGCGATTCAGAACTCAGCCAGCGCTTGCTGGGAAGTCTCGCAATTACCTTGGCTCAAGCCTCACCTGTTCCTGTGACAATTGTTCCCTAGAGGATCAGTTCACAGTTATTTCAAGTTTCATGAGGGGATCATGCAAATGTTAAATCGGTTTATATGGGCGCTGCTGACCTTGCCATTTTTGGCAAGTATTGCACACGCACAAGAAGGCGGAATTGATCAGGCGATCAGCGATGCCGTTGCACCAATAGTCAATCCTATCGTCAATATCATATTCTTTTCGGTTCCTGTTTTCGGCACCCAGTTTCCACTAATTGTCGGTTGGCTGGTTGTGGCCGCGGTTGTGTTCACGATCTATTTCGGTTTCATCCAGTTTCGCGGTTTCAAGCACTCGATTGAGTTGGTTCGTGGGGATTATCTTGATCCCAAAGATGCTGGTGAGGTCACACCATTTCAGGCATTGGCCACAGCGCTTTCCGGGACAGTAGGCCTTGGCAATATCGCTGGCGTAGGCGTTGCCGTTTACCTTGGTGGGCCTGGAGCTACATTTTGGATGATTTTGGCAGGCCTGCTTGGCATGGCTTCGAAATTCACCGAGTGTATCCTAGGTGTGCGCTATAGAAACGAATACCCAGATGGCACCGTGTCTGGCGGGCCAATGTACTATCTTTCCAAAGGTCTTTCGGAAGATGGCAAAGCTGCGCTTGGTAAATTTTTGGCGATCTTCTTTTCAATTTGCTGTATCGGCGGCGCGCTTGGTGGCGGGAACATGTTCCAAGCCAATCAATCCTTCGCTCAAATTTCCAGCATTATTCCTTTCTTTGAAGGCAAAGGCTGGTTGTTCGGCATCATTATGGCCGTCATCGTGGGTGTCGTTATCATTGGTGGTATCAAGTCGATTGCTCGGGTTACAGAAAAAATTGTGCCAGCAATGGCTGTGCTTTACGTTGGTGCAGCATTGATCATCATTTTGATGAACTTCACAGCCATTCCATCTGCCTTCAGCGCCATCATAACCGGTGCATTTGCTCCAGCGGCTGTTGCAGGCGGTGCAATCGGTGCACTTATTCAGGGCTTTAAACGGGCCGCGTTCTCCAATGAGGCGGGCATCGGTTCTGCATCAATTGCTCACTCCGCGGTGCAAACCAAACACCCTGTCACGGAAGGTTACGTGGCGCTTCTGGAACCATTCATCGATACCGTCGTGATTTGTACAATGACCTCTTTGGTCATCATCATCACGGGTTCCTGGATCCCAGGCGATGGCACAACCGGCATTGCGCTGACAGCCAAAGCTTTTGAATCAAGCTTCTCTGGGTTCGGCTATATTTTGGCGATTGCTGCGGTATTGTTTGCTTTCTCCACCATGATCTCATGGTCCTATTATGGTTTGAAAGCCTGGACTTACATGTTTGGTGAAGGGCAAGCGAAGGAAATGCTCTTCAAGCTGATCTTCTGCATTTTCATCGTTATTGGCGCTTCACTCAGCCTGGGACCGGTTATCGACTTCTCCGATGCCATGATCTTCGCCATGGGTATCGCGAACATTATCGGTCTGTATTTCCTGATGCCGAAGGTGAAAGTTCTTTTGGCGGACTACAAGGCCAAATTGGCCAGTGGCGAAATCAAGAAAATCAAGTAGTCATTTAACCCGATTACATTGGGTTACCATCTAACGGAGAGCCGGCAAGCGATTGTCGGCTCTTTTTTGTTCAAAACCCTGGCACAAAGGCAGCACATATTCGAATTAGTAATCCACTGAGTTGTCACCTATCTCCAACACTGAAACCTTATCCGGGTAAAAAGCGATCAGCCCTTTCAGGACAACGGTGAATTCGAAAGGCCTGTCATAGGTCCAGGCCATGGGCTCAACACTGTTGTAAGAGAAATAACTCGCATCACCCTTCAATGGACAGCGACTGGATTTGCCGTCTATTGCCGTCATCCTTGCAAGGATGTCCGCCCTTGGAATGTAGAAAACAGGATCGTACACATCCTTGCCGATTTCCGTCAGCCGCATGGCCTGCACCGTGTCCGCAAGAATTTCACCATTGCGCAAAACTTGAACACGCCTCGGCACTGGCTTTAGTCGCATAAAGTGCCTTGGCTCACTTGGATTGTGAATGGCTTCCAGCGCCATCGTTACCGTTTGGGCAGACATTGTCATCTCCTGTAAACTGTTGGGTTTATGTAGTATCGGCGTTTGGAGTGAACAAATTTTGAGATAGCGAACTGGCAGTTTCATAATCCTCAAATGCATAAATTTCAAAAATCGCTTTACATAGTACTAAATGGTATCATATATATGATACCTATTGGTATTATATGGAGTTGCTATGCTCAAACGTTTTACATTCAATCTATTCGCTGCCGCTTCAGTTGTATTGGCAACAACAAGCGCACAAGCAATCGGTAGCGATAAAATTATCAACTTGCCATTACCCAATATGGCGTGGGAGCAAACGCCAGAAGGTGTCGAGTTTGCTCCACTGGACGGTGATCGCTTCGACGAAGCTTATATGGCAATGGTGCGGTTGCCGGCTGGCCTTGTCAGCCCGCCTCATATCAAATCAGCCAATATGTTCGGCATTGTTGTTTCTGGAACTATGCTCCATTTGGCACAGAACACGAATGATGCAGCGCCAGAGACACCATTGCCTGAAGGCTCGTTCTATAAAATCCCGGCTGGCCTACCGCATGTTAGCAAGTGCATTTCATCCAAGGACTGTGTCACCTTCCTTTATCAGGACGGACAGTTTGACTTTTTGCCGGTGAACAAATGAACAGCGACGTTCAAGGCGCATTTCGCGCACTAGCGGACCCGACCCGACGCCAGATCCTGATGCATCTCAGCGCCAGCGATATGACCATCGGCGATCTTGTAGACCAATTCGACATGACCCGCGCTGCCGTGAAGAAGCATCTCACCGTGCTGGAGGAGGGTCATCTAATCGCTGTTGAGGCCCGCGGCCGTGAGCGGATCAACCGGATCGAACCAATGGGCCTCAAAACCGCAATGGACTGGATCAACTACTTCAACCACTTCTGGGATGACCGTTTGTCAGCCCTTCAAGATGCAATTGACACAGAAGGAAGAGAAAATAATGACTGATACAACACTCGTAAAAACTGTCTTCTTCGCCACATCGCGAGAAACCGTGTGGTCGTTTCTGACTGAAAAAGACAAGCTTGCGAAATGGTTCCACCCCGCCGACGGAGACCTGGTAGAAGGCGAAGACTATGCACTTATGGGTAAAACTGATGATGGCGCGCCCTCGAAATTGTGTTGGGGAACGGTTTTGAAGATGGACAAACCAGACAAATTGGTTTGGTCTTTCACAGTCCGCCCCTTGAACGGGGCAATGACAACTGTAACCTGGACTTTGGAAGAGGCAATTGGCGGCACTAAACTGACACTCACCCATGAGGGTATTGAAGAAGCTGCTGGTGAAAGCACTCTGGGCTTGATTATGGCACTGGATGCTGGTTGGGACGCTCATTTGAAAGATATGCGCGACGCGGTCGCGGCTTAAGTATCAAGTTGCCAACTCCGGCCAAAAGGGTCGGAGTTGGGTATCATTTGGGAATTCTTTTCTAAAGCTGCATTTTGAGTTGAAGACGGCTTTCCGCACTTCTGGAGGTTTCGGACAGAGTACTTCTGCCACTCAAATTCAATTGCGCCCGATCTGTCAGCTCAAAGCTGGTAGACGTACCCAACGCAAAGACATCCCTCGCCTCCTCAGCCGAAATTGTCTGGAAAGATGTTGGAGAGCCTGCAAATGCCATTGTTTGCGAGCCGGATGTATCAGCGAACTGATGCTCCCAGGTTGCAGTAATACCTCCGGCAACTGCAACAGTCCCGAACTGAAATGCGTTGGAGACACTCGCACCAATGACAGATTTAGCGCTTGTGGTGGACACACCCGCGCCTTCCAGGTTCAACAAACCTGCTCCGGTTTCCAAAAAAGAATCCGTTTCATTTGCAAACAAGTCAAAGCCCAAAACTGGCGAGATGATCAGATCTGAACTTGCAACTGAAACCTCATGGCCATAGCGGGCCCGAACCTGACCGCCAATCGTATAGCCAGAGTATTCGCCTTCTGCTGTTACGTTGCCGACGATAATATGACGCTCTGTTTCGTATTGATGATGGCTATAGGAAAGGGCAGCCGTCAGGCCAAATCCAACTTGATCTATTCCAACTGCGCCAATTCCGCCGTAAAGCCCCGCATGAAAACTATCGGCCTTTGCATCATAGCCAGACGTATTGTTGTCAAAGACTGTATAGGAATAACCTAGAGATCCGCCAATGATTGCATCGAATGCGCCTTCAATGCGTACGAACTCGGTTCCAACGAAGACGCCACCGGAATAACTTTCAAGCTCATTTGCGTTCTGATCCGCATCAACGGAACTGTAACCACCGGCGATTTGTGTCCAAAGGGCATACCCGGTCGCCCTTTCGCGAGCGCTAATCTTGCTTGTGGCGACCTTCTCGAAAACATCGAAACGCTCATCGTCAGCAGGTGTTTCAGAATAGGCGGATGCCTGCTCAGTACCAGTTCCACCGGTCGGATTTCCACCAAAACCGCCCGCCTGAGCAGCGTTTGCTAAAACTGTGTTTGCAAAGGCAGAGCTGGTGGCGCCAGCCTTTGAAGCCGCGCCAACATGTCCACCACCTGTCATCTGCTCCAACGCTTGCGCAGCTTCTTCATTCGTAAGCGCTTGAAATGCTGCAAGAATGCCCTGACCTTCGGTGGAGGAATAGTCAAAATTGTCCAGTGCGTCTGCCGCACCGGACTGATTATCATTGGTTGCAACAGGTTCGAAATCCACCGTTTGAGCTGTTAGCGTAAGCAACACGTCATTGCCATCACCACCCGTAGTGCTGATATCTGAACTAAAGAACGCCAGATCATCAGTTACGCCAGCGAAGCTACCTGTAACAGCGTCTGCCGCGTCATTTTCAATGATGACGTATTCAATCTGTCCACCACTGCCGGACGCGGCCGCTTGGAATGCCGCTTCTGCATCCACAGCACTTACATTCAATGACCCAGCGAGCGAGACCGTTCCGGTCACCATCAGTTTGTCGCTCGTGCCATTGCTAGCGATATCGATTTCGAGAGTTCCGGTGTTGGTAAAATTAGTCGCAATCGTTACTTGTTCGCCAACGTCTCCATCAAGAAGATCAAACGTTCCAGCGTTTGAAAAACTGGTAAAACCGTTCAGCGCCATGGTTCCCACAGCGGTCATGGTGCCAAGAGAATTGTTTGTTATGGCGTTGTTACCACTTGTCGTGCCGGAAAAGTTTAACTGGCCTGAATTGTTGATTGCGCCATTCGCCGTTCCAGAAATGTTGGCCGTGCCAGCAAGGTTAACTGATAGGCCTGAACTCAATGTCGCTGTCGAGGTTAGCGTTCCGCCGCTTTCAGCCGTTACAGCACCCGATAGCGTTCCATTGTTGATCAATATTGCGCTGGTTGTTGCCACTCCAGCAACCGTAGCATTGTTCGTTGTCGAACCTCCGTTCACATCAAGCGAGGCCACTTGACCATCAATTGTTGACGTTCCGGAATTTTGTATGAGCGCTCCGCTGGTAAAGCCACCCGCAGAAATAACAGTCGTTCCAGCATTTGTTAAGCTACCAGCGAGCGATCCAGACAAGTTCAAACTTGCCCCATTGCTGACTGACGTACCACCCGCAAATGTGTTCGATCCAGACAGGCTAATGGTTCCTGTGGAGATCGTAACTGTTCCGCCACCTCCAGAATCGATAATCGCACTGGAAATTGTTACTGACCCTGATGCCGACAGAACTGCCGCTGCACCGTTGATATCCAATGCATCGCCGGAAATCGTATATCCGGCAGTGTTAAAAGTAAGACCACTGATCTGCTGTGCCCCGGATACCGTCACTGTTCCTGCTGCTCCGGCAAATACAGCGGTATCTCCGGAGACCCAGATTACGCCAGGTGCGCTGTCTGTCGCATTGGTCCAATTTGTATTTGACGAATTCCAAGTGCCTGCTCCACCGTCAATGTTTCCGTCATTGGTGTTTCCAGAAGTCCCATCCCAAAAGGCATCTGCGGCCTGTGCGCTGGAGCTGAATGCAAGAGCCAGCGACAGCCCCCCCAACAAGACAACCGGCAATGCGGTCGTTCTCAATAAGTCCAACTCGTTGATGCGAAAAGGTTTTCTGGTGCCATGAGTATACATAAAATTCGATCGTTAAAGGTTATATTCGCTTCGGAAGATGCATGGAGCACAAGATTTCTTCAACATTATATAAGTATTAATTACAAGTAAATGTTTGCAGTTTTGCAATTACAAAATGTTCTCCCATCTTTTTCACAATACAACTTCACCGCGAATAATTGCCCGTACTAATGCTTGCTCTCTTGTTTTTGCACCAAGTTTTTTTCTTGCATTCGATATGTAGAGATTTACCGCAGATTCGCTGATGGAGAGTCGGTCCGCAATCATCGATACACGGAGCCCCACGCTGAGCCATTGCAAGCATTCACGCTCCCGACTGCTTAAAATCGGCTGTTGATTGGTGCCTGCAAAATTCAGGGATAATTGCCGTTCAAACGCCATAATGCCAGCCAAATGCATTTCGCGGCCATGATCTCGCTGCAGTTTTTCAAAAGTTTCTGCCGGCTCACAACTGGAGAATACCCAACCGCCAAATTGTCTATCTCCCCTTATACGGACGGGAACTCCAATGCCGTTTGACGCGCCAAATTCTGCAGTGCAATCCAAAAACAATTGCTGCTGTTTAGAAACGGACGGGAAACTGGAAATATCGGCAACACCGAACTTTTTTGCTGTCAAACTATGGCAGCTAAATAGCAAAAAAGGGTCATGATTTATGAAGCCGTTTTGTGCATAAATGGCGCTAAACTCGTCAGAAATATCTGATTTGAGATAGTCCGACACGAGGCCACGCTTGGTCTCGTGCGCAAGTGTCATGGAACAACCACTGAAACCGAGATCATGAGCAAAAGCGGCAGTGTGCGCCCAAATTGCATCACCATCTGGCTGACCAGACAGTTCTTCAGCGAAGTCTTCAAACGGTGAAACCATGTGACGCCACCCGTGCTAAGTGGCACCGAGTATCGTCCTAAACTGTCAAAAATTCAAATTTGGGAATTTTGCCTATCAAGAACCTTTTTGAGCGGCTCGAAACCAGTCAATTATGGCGCGCCTTTCTTCGTCTTCCATCCAACTGACATTTGCCGGCGGCATCGCGTGGGTGACGCCCGCGTGCAGAAAAATAGATCGCGCGTTTTGAGCCACTTGTTGAGGTGTTTCCAAGCGTACACCTTTCGGCGGCCAACGTACACCTTCCCACACAGGCTCTGTCGCATGACACATGGAACAGCGCGTCATGACAATGTCGCTGACATGTTCAAACGATGCCACATCCGCATATTTCTGCTGGGCAGGTGTGAAGCCCACAGCTTCGACTTCCTGATCCGCTTTGTAAAGTGGTGCGAGCGACAGGATCATTATGAGAACAAAAATCACCGCTGTTGCAAGCCAGGTCCATGTAGGGTCGCCAGCACGTGCATGACGGGTATTGAAGTAGTGCCGGATAGTAACGCCCATGAGAAACACCAAGCTGGCAATGATCCAATTGTACTCAGTGGCAAATGCCAACGGGTAGTGATTGGACAACATGAAGAAAATGACCGGCAGGGTAAGGTAGTTATTGTGCGTTGAACGTTGCTTGGCAATTTTGCCATATTTGGGATCTGGTTTACGCCCGGCTTTAAGATCAGCAACCACAATCCGTTGATTTGGGATAATGATATGAGCCACATTTACGGTCATTATCGTAGCTGTGAAAACACCAAGATGCAGCAGAGCGGCGCGGCCTGAAAACACCTGAGTATAACCCCATGCCATGGCGACCAAAACGCCGTACAGCAAAACCATCAACAATGTGCTGTTTTCACCAAGTGGGCTTTTGCAAAGTTGATCATAGATGACCCAACCAAATACGATGGATGCCAGTGAAATACTGATGGCAGCTAGAGGTGACAGGTCAGCAACTGCTGGGTCGATGAGGTACAGATCAGCGCCCAGGTAATACATGAGAACCAGCAGAGCAAAGCCAGACACCCATGTCATATAGCTTTCCCATTTAAACCACGTCAGGTGCTCCGGCATCTGTGGTGGCGCAACCAGATACTTCTGGATGTGATAAAATCCGCCACCATGCACTTGCCACTCTTCGCCATGGGCGCCTTCTGGTAGATTAGGTACTTTGCGCAGGCCTAAATCCAAGGCAATAAAATAGAAAGACGAGCCAATCCAGGCAATTGCAGTGATGACATGCACCCAGCGCACAGCAAACTGCATCCACTCTGTGAAAATCGCCAGATCATACATGGTATCTCTCCAAATTCGGTCGTGCGGAAAGTCTAACGGGTTCTGTTAGTTACAGAACCACCAATTTCCTAAAGGCTTCCAATTTTTCAACATTCACAAATCGTAGCCTGAGCTAGATTAATCTTGTGCGCAGTTTCTGAGGGTTTTTGAACCAGTCAACCCGTCTGTCGACTGACCATATTGTATTCCCTGATTCAAATGTCATAATCGTCATACATCGCAAACAAAAAGACACCTTCAGTGCATGAAAGTCTACTAGGTATTTTTTTAAATCAGACATATTCTTTCGGCATGAAGAAAAATCGATAAGGCAGGTAAATCCGTTGAAACGCTATCCACGCGACATGCACGGCTATGGAGCCAAAACCCCTGATCCTGAATGGCCCGGCAAAGCGAATATTGCTGTTCAATTCGTAATAAATTACGAGGAAGGTGGCGAGAACAATGTTCTCCATGGCGATGCAGCCTCAGAGGCATTCTTGTCGGAGATTGTGGGTGCTGCCGCGTGGCCGGACCAACGCCACTGGAACATGGAAACTATTTATGAGTATGGCGCACGTTCCGGCTTTTGGCGTTTGCACAGGCTTTTTACCGAATTGGATATACCGGCAACCGTATACGGTGTCGCAACAGCGCTCGCGCGCTCGCCTGCGCAAGTTGCCGCCATGCAGGACGCCGATTGGGAGATTGCAAGCCACGGCCTGAAATGGATCGAATACAAGGATGCAACGCCGGAAGATGAACGCGCTGATTTGTTGGAAGCCATTCGCCTTCACACGGAAGTAACTGGCGAACGACCACGTGGCTGGTATACAGGCAGATGTTCCGTAAATACGGTTGATTTAGTCAGTGAAGAAGGCGGCTTTGACTATGTCGCAGATACCTATGCAGATGACCTGCCTTACTGGCACAAGAACGAACATGGAGACCAGCTTATTGTACCCTACACGCTAGATGCCAATGACATGCGCTTTGCAACGCCGCAAGGCTTTAACTCCGGAGATCAGTTCTTTGCATATTTAAAGGACAGTTTTGATACGCTTTATGCTGAAGGCGCAGCAGGCCAGGCAAAAATGATGTCTATTGGATTGCATTGCAGGTTGATAGGCCGTCCAGGTCGCGTAATGGCATTGCGGCGGTTTATGGAATATGCAAAATCACATGATAAGGTCTGGTTTGCACGCCGCTTGGATATTGCAAAGCACTGGCAGAATACGCATCCCGCACCGCAGGCGGAGTTCCGCCCCTCAGGCTTGGACAAGGCGACGTTTGTTGCCAAATATGGTGGTATTTTTGAGCATTCTGCCTGGATTGCGGAACGCGCTTTTGAAGATGAACTTGGCGCGGCTCATGACACAGCTATTGGCTTGCATAGTGCCTTGGCGCGTAAGTTTCGATCCTCTTCCGAGGCGGAACGTCTCGGCGTTTTGACTGCGCACCCCGACCTTGCTGGAAAACTTGCAGCTGCCAAACGCCTCACTGCCGAGTCCACTTCCGAACAAGCATCAGCAGGACTGGATGAGCTTACGGATGAAGAGCGTGAAACATTTCAAAAGCTGAACACAGACTATACTGGCAAGTTTGGATTTCCCTTTATCATTGCTGTCAAAGGCCTGGACAAAACGCAAATTCTTGATGCATTTCAAACCCGTATCAACAATGATCGCGATACTGAGTTCAGCACCGCTTGCAAACAGGTTGAACGGATTGCTTTGTTGCGTCTGAAAGAACTTTTACCATGACTTTGAAGGGCGCCAACCATGACTAAGCCAACCTATTTCGCGCCACATGGCGGCCTTCCGGAACAAACCCAACTCCTTACAGATCGCGCGGTTTTCACGGAAGCTTATGCGGTGATCCCCAAAGGCGTTCAGCAGGATATTGTGACCAGTTTCCTGCCATTTTGGGATGACACGCGGCTGTGGGTTCTGTCACGCCCGCTGTCCGGCTTCGCCGAAACTTTTTCACAATACATTATGGAAGTTGCACCGGGCGGCGGCAGCGACAAACCCGAATTGGACCCGAATGCCGAAGGCGTGCTGTTCGTGATGGAAGGCGCGCTCACCGTTGAATTAAACGGACAATCCCACTCCATGGAACCGGGCGGATATGCCTTCATACCACCAGGGGCAAAGTGGGCCACCAGGAACAAGGGAACGGCAACGACCCGTTTTCATTGGGTGCGCAAGGCTTACGAGGCTGTGGAAGGGATCGATCTGCCAGACGCATTTGTGGTCAATGAGCAGGATATTGCATCAACGCCCATGGCGAAAACAGACGGCAAATGGGCCACAACGCGGTTTGTTGACCCAACAGATATGCGTCACGATATGCACGTCACCATCGTCACATTCGAACCCGGCGCTGTTATTCCGTTTGCCGAAACCCACGTGATGGAGCATGGGCTTTACGTCCTGGAAGGCAAAGCTGTCTATCGGCTCAATCAGGACTGGGTTGAAGTGGAAGCTGGAGACTATATGTGGCTTCGCGCTTTCTGTCCGCAAGCCTGCTATGCAGGTGGCCCGGGGAAATTCCGGTACCTGTTATATAAAGATGTGAACAGGCATATGAAACTTGGCTCATTCGATCGTTCAAATGGCGCGAGATAAATATGAGCCTGACCATCAAAATCAAAGCTTTGACATCAGACGCTTTCGCACCATTTGGAGATGTTCTGGAAGCTGTGGGTGAACCAGATATGCTCATCAATCAGGGGCTTTGTGGCCGATTTCACGATGTCGCAAAAACTGACTTTAAGGGCGACAACGCGCGCGCTGGCATCAGCTTATTCAAATCGAAAGTACGAACATTGCCGTATCTTCTGGACATGATGGAGCGTCACCCACTTGGCAGCCAAGCATTTCTACCAATGTCCTACATCTCTTTTTTGACGATTGTCGCGCCAGACGAAGACGGAAAACCCGGAACGCCTCTTGCATTTCAAACCGCCCCTGGTCAAGGCGTGAATTACCACCGTAACATTTGGCATGGCGTTCTCACGCCGCTGACCGAACCCGGTTTGTTTGCTGTTGTGGATCGCATCGGGGACGGCAATAATTTAGAAGAGCACTGGTTCGAGACGCCTTTTAGTATTGAAGATAGCTAGCGACAATATTTGGCAGAGATTAAAATGCGTCCTGTGCACATTGCTATTTTATGACAGTTGGCGCTCTAACTCTGACTGTGGACCGCTTGGCCCGCAACCCAGGTAGTTGCAATGTTTGCGCGTGTCGCGGTGTTGATAATTTTCTGCAGGACATCATCCAGACTATCCAGATCATTTTCCACGAGTATAGGTGACGAGGGCATATCCGCATCCACCAAAATTGCGTCAAATTGATAGCCTTCAGCAAATCGACCAACTGCAATATCTAACACATCAGCGCCGCCCGCTGTAGCGAGGTGAAATGCTTCACGGAAATCAATGCGGCTGTTGTCGGTGCCACGCTTGCTAGCGCCAAGCGTAGGATTAACCCCCTCTTCCAGATTGCGTGATGAAGAGATCGCGTGGCGGCATCCGTCAATCAAAGACGCACTTGGACCGCCAGAAATATCTGTACCAAGCCCAACTCGAACGGACTTTTCCAACGCCCGACGAAGTGGGAAAACGGCGTTCGAGAAGTAAACATTGGAGAGCGGGCAATGGGCGACACCAGAACCGCGCTGATGAATGAGATCCATATCTCCGTCATCTATGAAATTGCTGTGTGCAAGAACTGTGTGCCGACCAAGAAGGCCGAATTCATCCAAAGCCTCCGTATCTCTTTTGCCTGTTCGTTCCAGCACATAATTATGCTCCCAGTCGCTTTCTGAACAATGGGTCTGAATATGACAATCATATTCCTTAGCAATGTCGCCAAGGCCCGAAAGGGCGGCATCTGTACAACTTGGAATAAAACGTGGCGTCACGACAGGACGCACAAGGTTGGAGCTGTTTCCTGGCATGGACAAGACATAATCAATGAACGCACGGGTGCCATCAAGGGCCGCTTCCGGGCTTTCATCGCGATAAAAATCTGGGCATTGCGAGGCATCATCCATCGCGACTTTACCAACAAATGCGCGCTGTCCATGTTCGAGGCATTTGTCGGCGAGAATGCGCGTTGCTTCCTGATGAATTGTCGCAAAGTAAACGGCTGTCGTGGTGCCGTGTGCAAGAAGAGATGTCACAAGGCTTTGATATATGCGCTGAGCAAATGCGACATCCGCGTAACGTGCTTCCAGCGGAAATGTATGTTCCTGAAGCCACACTTCCAGCGGCACATCCAGAGCTTTGCCAAGCTGGGGCCATTGCGGTGCATGAATGTGAAGGTCCACAAAGCCGGGCAGCAAGTATTGCCGGGCAGATGTTTGGACAAATTTGTTTTCTTTACCGGCTAAAGACTTGATGCCTTCATATGCAGGATCATCTGGTGGGGTTACCGTCAGGATAGCGCCGTTGTCAGCGATAGAAATCAATGCATCGGAGATGATTTCTACACTGCCCAAAACTGGCGCATGCATCAAGGTAGTTTGCAGTACCATACCGTTTAGATTGCGCATCAAAGTCGAGCCTTTTGCAGCCAAAAAGACACCGCGCAAGTGTCGCTTGCGCGGTGAAAAACTGAGTAGCTATTTTACTTCGGCAGCTGTGTTTCAACACCTGTGACGAGCCAGTCAATGCCAAGCAGCGCGCCATCTTCGATAGCACTGCCAGAAGCAATTTTCTCGCTGCCATCCTGCGCCATCACCGGGCCGTCAAATGGATGACGGGTCCCGGCTGCGATTTCCGCCATGACGCCTTCAATTGTGCTCTTTTGATCTGCGCTCAGATCGTCGCTCATGGAAGCCAGGCCAACAGCGCCGTCTGCCATGCCGCCCCAATAAGCGGTGCCTTCAAACTTACCGTCCAATGCGGCCTGAACTTGTGTCGTAAAGTGTGGGCCCCAATCAATTGTCATGGATGCCAGCAACTTGGTTGGCGCATATTTTTTCATGTCTGATGAAGTGTTGACAACATAGACGCCCTCTTCTTCGGCGACTTGCACAACGGATGGCGTATCCTGATAGAGTGAGAAAATCACATCGGCAGATTGAGCGATGAGCGACTTTGCGGATTCCTGAGCTTTGGATGGATTGAACCAGGAATTCAGCCAAACGACTTTCACTGTCACATCTGCATTGGTTTGCTGAGCGCCCAGAGTAAATGCGTTGATGATGCCGACAACTTCAGGAATAGCATAGGCGGCAACCACGCCAAGTGTTTTTGATTTGGTTACATAACCAGCCGCCATGCCCGCCACATAGGCACTTTCATAATTCCGAGTTTGAAAATTTCCAAAATTCGGTGCCGTTTTGTATCCGCTGGCATGAATGAAATTGATGTCTTTTTTCTGGGCTGCCAATTTCAAGCCGTCATTCATATACCCAAAGGAACCGATCATGATCATGTCAGCACCTGTGGACGCCATCTGGTTCATGATGCGTGCGGCATCCGGTCCTTCCGGCACATTTTCGACGACAACCGATTCAACCTTGTCGCCAAACATGGCTTCGATCTTTTTGCGCCCTTCATCCAGCTGGTAAGCCCAGCCGACATCACCAACCGGCGATGGATAGATAAAGCCAATTTTCAACTTGTCTTCCGCGGTGGATGCACCGGTTAGCATGGTTGACGCTACGACCGCCGCAGCAGCGAGCTTTATGGTTTTTGATATGAATGTCATGCATGTCTCCTGTTATATGTAGTAATAATTTCTTTGAATGTTTTAATTACTTGCCTTGTAGGTTTGACCAAGGCTCATGGGGCTATTGAGTTGGATGAGGGTGGGGTTCCGTGAAATCACCACCAAAACTATGATTGTCACAATGTAGGGCGATGCGGACAAAAGTTGAGATGGGATGTTGAGACCCAGGCCCTGAATGGATAATTCCAAAAGTGAAAGAGCGCCAAACAGGTAAGCCCCCATTGTTACGCGCGGCACGATCCACGTACCAAAAACCACCAATGCCACCACAATCCAGCCACGACCCGCTACCATGCCATCGGCCCAAAGCGGCGTGTAAGCCGTTGAAAGGTAAGCGCCACCAACTCCGGCCATGGCGCCGCCAAATAAGACACAGCAGGTACGGATCAGCGCAACAGAATAACCCAGAGCATGGGCAGAGGAAGGTGACTCGCCAACAGAGCGGATGATCAGGCCCAATTTGGTGCGTTGCAGAACGTACCAGACCGCAAACGCCATCAGCAAAGCCGCGTAGACCAAGAAGTCATGGTTAAAAAATGCAGGGCCCAAAAATGGAATTTCGCTAAGTGCGCCAAAATCTAGTTTCGGCAACGCGTTGACGGTGGTTCCCTCGTAGTTTTTACCAATACCAGCCGACACACCCAGGCCCAATATGCCAATGGCAAGGCCTGCAGCCACCTGATTGGCCAGAAAGAAAATGCTGAGAATTGCGAACACACCGGACAGCAACAGTGCCGACGCTCCGCCAACAATTATGCCCAAAGCATGAGAACCGGTCAGTGCAACTGTTACAAAACCGGATGCAGCACCTACCGCCATCATGCCTTCAACGCCTAGGTTTAACATCCCGGACTTTTCCGCAACCAACTCGCCCATGGCGGCCAGTAATAGCGGCACGGTTGCGGCCAAGGTTCCAGCGATGATGAAAATCAGCGTGGCGGTCATTCTGCAATCTCCGCAACAATACGGTTTTCTGATGAGCGACGGCGCAATCGATGGGTCAACAAGAGAGAACTGGCCAGATAAAAGGTTAGCAGCAGGCCCTGGAAAATATCCGTCACCGCACTTGGCAACCCCACTGAGAGGCGCGCGAAGTCTCCTCCTACATAAATCAACGCCATCAGTGCGCTGGAGAATACGATGCCAATCGGATGCAAGCCTCCCAGGAATGCAACAATAATTGCCGTAAATCCGTACCCTGGAGAAATGGTTCTTTGCAGCATACCAAGCGGACCGGCAACTTCTCCAACTCCCGCCACACCAGCCGCTGCACCACCAATGAGAAGAGCGAGCCAGATCGCACGCTTTTCACCAAAGCCTGCATAGCGTGCTGCGTGTGGTGCGAGGCCGCCTACAACCAGCTTATATCCCATCAGACTGCGCTGCATAAAAACCCACGCAATAAACGATACTACCAATGCAATAAGCAGAGATGCATTTACACGTGTGTTTTCGATGAGCAGTGGGAATGTGGCGGCCGCAGAAAATGTGATGGATTGCGGGAAATTGAAACCTTGTGGATCTCGCAATGGCCCGGTTACCAGATAGTACAACACCTGCAAGGCGATGCTGGACAGCATGAAGGTGACAAGAATTTCATTTGCGTTATAGCGGGTCCGCAACCAGGCAGCGATGCCTGCCCAACCCATACCACCCAATGCACCTGCCAAAACCATAGCGGGCAACAGAAGTGACGATGTGGAACCATCGAATTGGATCGCAACCACGGATGCCAAAATAGCACCGATGATAAGCTGGCCTTCTGCACCAATATTCCAAACACGCGCGCGAAAGCCAATTGCAAGCCCCTGTGCGATGAGCAGCAAAGGCCCCAATTTCAAAAGCACCTCGCCAATGCCATAGTTACTCAAAAGTGGTTCGATGAAAATGGCGTGGAAACCAGCAATGGGCGATTTTCCATATAGGAGAAACAAGCCGGAACCAGCAACCATTGTTAAAAAGACAGCCAAGCCAGATACTAAAAAAGGCGCGAAGGCAGAGCGTTCAGTTCTGGGTTCCAAATATATGCTAGGCATGCTCAACCACCTGCACACTCGCTTTTGGCGATAACCGATCAAAATCACCAGTCATAGCCAAACCGATATCTTCCACATTGGTCTGATTTGTTCGAATACTGTGAGAAATTTTGCCGCGGAACATCACCTGCAGGCGATCTGAAATCTCAAACAGCTCTTCAAGCTCTTCCGAAACCACCAAAATCGCCACGCCGGCATCGCGCAAGTCCACCATTTTTTGCCTGATTGCTGCTGCGGCACCCACATCAACACCCCATGTCGGTTGCGATACTATCAACACCTTTGGTTCCAAAGATATTTCACGGCCTACAATAAACTTTTGCAGATTTCCGCCGGACAGGCTTTGCGCAGCCGAATTTGGGCCACCACAGCGAACGTCAAAAGCATCAATCGTTTCATCTGAGAAACGTTTCATCGCTCCCAGATTAAGAAACCCATTCCGGGACATGCCGGAGCCAAAGCCAGTGAGCAAACTATTTTCGCTCAGATCATGGCTCGGAACTGCGCCGCGTCCTAACCGTTCTTCTGGTACGAAATGTAGTCCCTGTTCTCTGCGTTCTGCTGGTCCGGCTGTGCCAATTGGCGCATCCAAAAGACAAATGGCATCGGCCTCGGACCCAGAAAGACGGGTCTCGCCGGACAAAAGGCTGACTAAGGAATTCTGACCATTGCCGGATACTCCAGCGATACCAAGAATTTCTCCGGAACGGACAGACAGCGAGATATCATCTAATGAAGTGGCGAAGATATCATCAGGTATGAATTTCAGATGATTGACCGTCAAAAGCTCAGGTCCGGTTGCTTCAACAACTTGGTTTCTGGCATGCGGTAAATCGCGCCCAATCATCATCCGCGCCAAAGAATGACTGGATTCCTCGCGAGGGATTGCAGTGCCTGTAACTTTGCCATGCCGTAACACCGTAGCGACATCGCACAATTCACGAATTTCATCCAACTTGTGGGAAATGAATAGTATTCCAAAACCTTCGGCGGCAAGTGTCTTGAGCGTTTTGAACAACTCACGCACCCCCTGGGGTGGCAAGACGGAGGTTGGCTCGTCCATGATAATGAGCTTTGGTTCCTGCAGCATGCAGCGCAAAATCTCTACGCGCTGCCTTTCACCAACTGACAAGGATTGAACACGCATATCTGGCTGTACATTGAGGCCAAATCGTACACTCGCATCCTGAATACGTGGTGTTAACTCTTTGACCGAACCCTTCACCGCAAGGGCAATGTTCTCAGCAACTGTTAGTGTCTCAAACAGTGAAAAATGCTGGAATACCATTCCGATTCCAAGTGCTCTGGCATGAGCCGGATTTTTTATTTTTGTTGGCGTTCCATTCCACTCAATTGTGCCAGCATCCGGCATTGACACGCCATATATGATTTTCATTAGCGTGGATTTGCCGGCTCCATTCTCGCCGAGGACGGCATGGATTTCTCCCGGCATCACCGTCAGATCAATTGCATCGTTCGCTACGACTGCGGGGTAGACTTTCGTAATTCCGGCGAGTTTCAAAAGTGGCGTCATACGGCCGCCATTTCATGTTGTTCATGAAGCGGGTGAATGCCCGGCATTTCGATAAAACCCGGAAGGCGTCGCACGGAAACCATCCATTTGCGAAGAGCTGGATAGTCATCGTGCTCAATGCCGCCATCTGGTGATAGCGCTGAATAGGGGAAGCAGGCAATGTCTGCAATCGTTGGCTTCTTGCCTGTAATGAAAACCTCGTTTCGAAAACCTTGCTCGGTCAAATGCGCTTCCAGCTCCCGCAGTGCTTTGTGCGCACCTTCACGCGCAGCTTCCACATTCAGATCACGTCCGATCATATCGTGCAGGCGCGCTGCGCCGACTGTATCAGTCAGACGTCCCGCAAATGCAAGCCACTGCATGATGCGACCGAGTAGCGAAGGATCGGATTGTGGAAACCAACTTTCAGTCGTGTCATATTTCGCGGCAAGATAAACCAGAATGGCCTGAGTATCGCAAAGTGTCAGATCACCATCCACCAAAACCGGCAGTGTTCCAGCGGGGTTGATGGCCAGGAACGCTAGTTTCTTATGCTCCTCGCCTGGATAGAAATCGACAGCAACACCCTCATATTCTTGCCCTAGTAAACTCAGGAAAAGACGTATTTTATAGGCGCTGCCGGATAGCACATAGTCATATAGTCGCAAGCCCATTATTTCGCCACCAATTGCGCGCCATAGGTCATGCCGCGTCTCTTTAGCCAACGACGATAAGCTACAGACGTTGTATCCGCGCGTGTCGGGATTTCCATTTTGGGGTCCAGCGGCAAAAGGCGCGGGATCTGATTTTCGAGAACTGATCGATCTTGCAGAAAGATCATCTGCTGAAATTGAATCAGATCTGATTGCGCGCTGTCATCATCATAAAGCGCCATCCAAGCATAGGCGTCGCAAAGCTCTTCATTGATGGGCCGAACGAACAGCGCAATCACATCCCAAGCCCCAGGACGCGGTGGGCAGGTTTTGTAGAGGATCGAAACGCAAGGCGCAGGGACCCGGTACATATAATCTGTCATCTGCCCCTCATCAGCTGACTTTGCCGCCTGAGGTTGGAAAAACCGCACTTTTGTCGCCCATACCTCGTCCGCGGTGTCACGGATTTCCACCTTGTATGGTTCGACCTCAGTATGTGGTTCTGCGCCCAGAATATCGGTGTGAACAAAAGGGAAATGCGCAATGTCGAGAAAGTTTTCGACTACACGCAATGGGGAAGCCTTCACACGCACCGCACCACAATCCACCATTCGGCGGCCGGGCTCGGCGGCTTCCGGAACATCAAAGATGCCATGATCCGGCTTGCCGCAGGACGACCATACATGGCCATATGCGACACAGACCGGGCAATCACCACCATCCGCCTTTTGCACATGAACAGATCCATTTTCCCGACGTATAACGCTTAAAGGCTGCTCCATGAGCGTAACTGACTGAACGTCCCCAAGGGCCAACAGTTCATCTATTGCGACAGGATACCACTCGTTTACCGCTGCTTCGGACCTGCTCATGCCACAGCACTCTTGCCCAAATTTTCGGCAGACCAGCGTAGTCTTTCAGCCCAACGCGACAAAAGTATTTTCAGTTCAGTGCTGGCGGTTGGACTGGTCTGTAAATGCACCATTGTCTTGATGGAATCGACAGCAAGGAACCACCCAATCAATTTGCGCGTCTGATGACTGGATGATCCTTCAATGATGATACAAGAATTGCTGTTTTCGATAACTTGATAGGTTTCATCCCCGTTATCTGAAACATCCAGCGGAAATGGTAAAATGGAGAAGCAGGATCTTATGTCCGGCACGCTCGCATTAATCGAAATGCTGCGGATGGCCTCGCCACCATGCATGGGGAAATCCGATTTGGATTCGCTACCTGGCGACACCCAGATCAGGCCATCATCTTCCTTACAGTCAAAGGTTCTTGCGCAAATGGAGGCTGGTGGCTTCATGTCTGGGTGTGCCGGGATGTGTTGACACGCGCCACCTTCGCCATATTGCCAGCCATGATATATGCAGGACAGTCGCTCTCCGCGAACAAAGCCAAATGACAATCGCATGCCACGGTGTGGACAACGGTTATCCCATGCATGAACTTTCCCAGATTGCGATCTCCAAATTGCCAGATCCATAACCGAATCTGCATTTATCACGGCACGCATTACCCGACCCGCCGCCAGATCTTCAGCCAAAGCAACTGGCATCCATACAAACTCAGAGCTTAACTCAATGGACATTTGTTGGGAACGAGCTCCTTAAAAAATTGGCGTGTATTCGCAATCTGTGCAAATCGACGCACGCAGAAATAATGCAACTTACATGCCATCAATAGGGATGATTTGACGGTTAATAGAAAATTAAATCAATGCCCAGCACGACGTAGACTGAAACCATTGTGGATATCTTCCTCCGCGTCACACGGGGTTCGCTCAATATTCTCTACCCAAACGGTCATTGGTCCCAAACTGCACCCAAGTTCCATAGCATCCAGCAAATCCTTAGGACCATCCACCAGAATCTCTATGGTGTGCCGCTCAGGAATTTCCTGCGCCCATCCTGTTAGCCCAAGTCGCCGGGCGCGGTGGCTGATCCAGTCGAGAAAATCAGGTTTGATAACATCACCCGACAATGTGAAGCGTTCTGAGGGCATTGGGATCCTGCGTAGATTGCTACTTAAATTTTCGGAATAGTCGCGTCTTGTCAAACAGGTCTTCCAGCTCCTCTGTACGGGCGCTTGTTGTATCCCAGGTCGACGTTTGCACATGCGCAATTATGGTCTCTAGAAGCACGAGTAGCGCCGCATTTGAATCCCAAGCGGATGGCGCTTCAATGCGGCAGCTAAAGGTATACGTCGCATGGACTGCTACGGGAGAACGCCATTGATCCGTGATCAGAACGATCTTAACGCCCCGGGCTTCTGCCGCCTCCGCCAGTTTTAATAAATCATTTTGATACCGCCGAACATCCAACACCACCAGAACGTCGCCTGCTTTCATATCCAGCATGTAGTGTGGCCACGCCGCATCGCTGGAGGAAATCAGAGTGGTGTCTGAACGGATCATCTGCAAATGCAGGAACAAATATTCAGCCAATGTATGAGTAATGCGCCCACCAGCCACAAAGGTTGAGCTTTCTAGGTTCGCCAACAACGCACAAGCCCGGTCAAATTCATCCGGGTTTATCTGGGATAAGCTCTGGCGTAAATTTGTTAGGATCGCATCAGCAAAACGATTGAGGATATGGGTATCCGGCGCGTCAGATGACCAACGTTCATGTTTCTCAATGGGGTTAGAAATCTTGGCCTCAAGCTCATCGCGCAATGCTGCTTGGAAACTTGGATACCCTGAAAATCCAAGTTTTTGAATCATACGTGCGACGGTGGGTGTGGATACGTTTGCGCTATCAGCAACTTTGGTAATGCTGCCCAATCCCGAAACCGGCCAATTTTCCAATAATACACTGGCCAATTGACGCTCTGCTCTGGTCAGCGTTTCAAAACTGTTTTGCAAGCACTCGTAAACGGTTTCATGATTTGATCCCAAAATACGTTTCCTCGAAAACTGTGCCTAAAATCAATGACGAAAGCCGTCATCGCTACGTACAAAAAACAGGCAACCGCCCAAAACATAATCATCTTTGGAAAAGATATTGACAGATTAATCGAGTCTGTTCAATTCTCTTCATAACAAGAAATCGGGACCTTATCTTGCACGCCAATCAAACATTGCTGAACAGTATTGACGGACCAGCAGCTGTGACCATTAACGCAAATGGTGATAGCGAGATTGTGCTTGTCTGCGAACACGCAAGTAACCGCATACCACATGCGCTCAACAACCTTGGCCTCGAACCGGAAACAATTGAGAGCCACGCGGCATGGGATCCTGGTGCAGCAGCGGTTGCACTTTTGCTGTCTCAATCTTTGGATGCACCATTGGTAAACGCACGCTTTTCCAGGCTGGTGTATGATCTAAATCGCCCTCCAGAACACCCGGACGCAATGCGTTCTGTTAGCGAAGTGCATCACGTACCTGGCAATGAACACCTATCACCCGAAGACGAACGTGAACGGGTAAATGCAATTTACAAACCATTTTGCGCGCAAGTCGCATTAGTTTTGGACAAAACGATTTCGCGACATAGCAATCCGGTTTTGGTCACTATCCATACTTTCAACCCTGTCTATCACGGTCAGAAACGTGAGGTGGAGTTGGGTATTTTGCATGATGATGACACACGGCTTGCAGACCAGATGTTGCAAGAAGCCGCCCATCTCACCACAATGGTTACCAGACGCAACGAGCCCTATGGGCCTGAAGATGGCGTAGCACACACAATGCGGCTTCATGCCATTCCCAACGGGATTTTGAATGTGATGCTGGAAATTCGCAACGATCTGGTTGCCACACCAGAGCAGCAAACACGTGTTGCCGAAGAGATTGACACCATTCTTCGCGCGGCCTTGTCAATGCTGAATGCGCCCACAAAAATCCTCCCATTATCCAAGGGGGTGCAAGCATAGAATATGCCAAATTCAATCAGACTATCTGTGAAATACATCGATGCGTTCAACTACCGCATCGGCCGCTTCGCCATGTATCTGTTATTCGTCATGATGGGTATTTTACTGTGGTCATCCTTCTCCAAAACGTTTCTTTTGCCGTCACTCTGGACGTTGGAAATGGCACAATTCACTTTGACCGCATACTACCTGCTTGGCGGTGCCTATTCCATGCAGATGGGTGAACATGTGCGCATGGATTTGTTTTATGGGTCGTGGAATGAGCGGACCAAAGCGTGGGTTGATGCCTTCACCATATTCTTCTTGATATTCTATTTGGTCATCTTGTTATGGGGTGGGATCGAAAGCACGAGTTATTCCCTGCAATACAACGAACGCAGCCCAACTGCCTGGCGACCTTATATGTCGCCAATCAAACTGATTATGTGCCTGGGTATTTTCCTGATGCTCCTACAGGCTATTTCCACCTTCTTCAAAGACGTCGCCAAACTGCGCGGGGAAGAGCTTTAGATGTCCTATGAAACCATAGCGATCATCATGTTTGCCTGCATGATGTTGATGATGATGACAGGCCAACGCATTTTTGCAGCTATCGGATTTGTGGCTGTGATTGTTGCATTGCCGCTTTGGGGAACAGGCGGTTTCAACATAGCCTTTTCCGCTTCCATGAAGTTGATGAAATGGTACCCCCTACTCACCCTGCCCCTGTTCATCTTTATGGGCTATGTCCTGTCGGAATCTCGTCTTGCAGACGATCTATACAAGATGTTCCACGTCTGGATGGGGCCGCTTAATGGTGGTCTGGCCATCGGGACAATTCTGTTGATGGTTCTTATTTCAGCCATGAACGGTTTATCTGTGGCCGGCATGGCAATTGGCGCAACGATTGCGCTGCCGGAGTTACTCAGACGAGGATATGACAAACAAATGGTCACAGGGGTGATCCAGGCAGGGTCGTCTCTCGGCATCCTCGTGCCGCCCTCTGTGGTGCTGGTGCTTTATGCTATGATCGCGCGTCAACCTGTTGGCCAACTCTGGCTGGCTGGTGTTTTACCTGGCCTGATGATGGCATCCCTTTTCGTCATCTATGTGGTCGTTCGATGCCGGTTACAGCCTCATTTGGGACCAGCACTGCCAGAAAGCGAACGAGACGTGCCAATGTCGGAAAAGCTGCGGCTTTTGCGTGGTGGCGCGCTCCCCTTTGTGATTTTTGCCGCGATGATGGTCCCGTTCGTCAATGGCTGGACAAGCTTGGTAGAAAGCTCCGCAATTGGCGCGCTAACAGCAGTTATTGCGGCTGTGATGAAGGGTCGCTTTACCAGAGAAGTTTTTGAAAATTCGACGCGCAAGACACTCGCTATTTCCTGTATGTTCATGTGGATAATTCTGGCCGCACTCGGCTTTGGTGCGGTATTTGATGGACTTGGTGCTGTAAAGGCGATTGAGGCTTTCTTCGTCGGACAACTTGGCCTTGGCCCTTGGGAAATTCTGATACTGATGCAACTATCGTACCTAATTCTTGGCACGTTCCTTGATGACACGGCGATGTTGGTCATCGTCGCGCCGCTTTATGTGCCACTCGTCAAAATGCTTGGCTTCGATCTTATCTGGTATGGCATTCTTTATACTATCACCTGCCAGATCGCCTACATGACACCACCCTTTGGCTACAACCTCTTCCTGATGCGCGCGATGGCGCCCAAAGAGGTCAGCCTGAGGGACATCTACACATCAATCATACCATTTGTATTTGTGATGCTGATCGGTCTCGCGATAGTGACAGTGTTTCCGCAAATTGCTCTTTGGCTGCCCAACTATGTTTACGGAAGATAATCCTGGCTGGGCCAGCACAAACCGACCCGAAAACCCAACAGGGGGACCCGTGGTCACCAACCTGAGGAGAATAACATGACACAAAAAACGAACAGGCGCGACTTTCTGAAGAAAGCCGGTGTAGCCGGTGTGGCAGCGGGTGCAACCACACTTGCAGCTCCTGCCGTTCATGCTCAAGCCCCCATCAAGTGGCGCTTGCAAACATATGCTGGGGCTGCACTTGGCGAGCACGTCATCAAACCTGCTGTTGATGCGTTCAACAAAGCTGCCAATGGCGAAATGGAAATTGAACTGTTCTACGCAGATCAGCTGGTTCCAACCGGAGAACTATTCCGCGCCGTACAGAACGGCACCATTGATGCGGTACAGTCTGATGATGATTCAATGGCATCTCCAACAGAAGTCACTGTGTTTGGCGGTTACTTCCCATTTGCATCTCGTTATTCACTGGATGTACCTGTACTATTCAACCAGTGGGGCCTCGCTGAAATCTGGGAAGCTGAGTATGCCAAAGTTGGCGTAAAATGGCTGTCCGCAGGTGCGTGGGACCCTTGCCACTTTGCAACTAAAGACCCGATCAACTCGCTGGAAGACCTGAAAGGCAAGCGGGTCTTTACATTCCCAACAGCTGGTCGCTTCCTGTCTCGTTTTGGTGTGGTTCCGGTAACTTTGCCTTGGGAAGACATTGAAGTTGCAGTGCAGACTGGTGAGTTGGATGGTATCGCTTGGTCCGGCATTACTGAAGATTACACAGTTGGCTGGGCAGACGTTACCGACTACTTCCTGACCAATAACATCTCTGGTGCTTGGTGTGGTTCTTTCTTCGCAAATGAAGATCGCTGGAATGAGTTGCCTGATCACCTGAAGACACTCTTCAATCTGTGCATGGATTCCTCACATTACTATCGCCAGCATTGGTATTGGGGTGGTGAAGCTAAACTGCGTACCGAAGGTACCAAAATGAAGCTGACCAGTATTCCCGATGAAGAGTGGGCGACAGTTGAAGCAGAAGCTCGCAAGTTCTGGGATGAGATTGCCCAGGAAAGTGAACTGAAGGCAAAAGTCGTTCAAATCCTGAAAGACTACAATGCGTCAATGGACAAGGCTGGACGTCCTTACCGCTACGGCTAACATCTGACTAATGCTGCCCCGCCTTTTTGTTCGGGCGGGGCTGCTTTCTTACACAATTTCTTTTCGTACACCTCTATGAATTGGACGCTCTCATGTCTGGTAATCTGACATTCGATGAATTGAAAAACGCTTTTGCATCTGGTGAGATCGATACGGTTCTGGCCGTCCAGGTAGACATGCAAGGCCGGCTCATGGGTAAGCGCTTCCATGCATCCAACTTCATTGAGAGCGCGCATTCAGAAACGCATTCCTGCAACTATCTTATCGCCACAGATATGGAGATGGAACCTGTAGATGGCTACGCTTCTACCTCATGGGCCTCGGGGTATGGTGATTATGTCATGCGACCTGATATGAGCACGCTGCGCCGTATACCCTGGCTAGAAGCAACCGCCATGGTGATGTGCGACGTTGAAGATCATCACACCCATAAAGACGTCACTCATTCTCCTCGCGCGGTGCTGAAAAAGCAGATCGCCAGACTGGAAGCGATGGGTATGAAAGCCATGATTGCATCGGAACTGGAGTTCTTCCTTTTCCATGAAGGTTTTCGCGAAGCGCATGACAACGGCTATCGCAATATGAACCTCGTCAGCCCCTACAATGAGGATTATCATATCTTCCAGACCACCAAGGAAGAAGACGTTATGCGTGCAATCCGCAACGGATTGTACGGCGCTGGTATTCCGGTTGAATGTTCCAAGGGTGAAGCTTCTGCGGGTCAGGAAGAAATCAACGTCAAATATGATGATGCACTGACTTCTGCCGACAACCACACCATCGTCAAAAATGGCTGCAAGGAAATTGCTTGGGCAAAAGGCAAGGCTCTGACCTTCATGGCAAAGTGGGATAATAATTCTGCGGGCTCATCATCTCATGTTCACCAATCACTTTGGAGCATGGATGGCAAACCACTATTTCTCGATAAAAACAGCGAACACGGCATGTCAAAATTGATGCGTCACTACATGGCCGGTTTGCTGACACATGCAAGTGAAATGACTTATTTCCTTGCGCCCAACATCAATTCCTACAAACGCTTTGTGGCAGGTACATTTGCGCCGACAAAAGCCATTTGGAGCCCGGATAACAGAACAGCTGGCTATCGTCTTTGCGCAGAACAAACCAAAGGGATCCGGGTTGAATGCCGCGTTGGTGGGTCTGATCTCAATCCACATTTAGCATTTGCTGCCCTATTGGCTGCCGGTATTGCGGGCATTGAAAATGAGCTTGAGTTAGAGCCAGCTTTTGAAGGCGATGCCTATGCAGGTAAAGGCGTTCGCGAAATACCCGCTACACTGCGTGAAGCCGCTGAAACATTGAACACATCAGACATGCTACGTAACGCTATGGGCGAAGACGTCGTTGATCATTATGTACGAGCTGCACGCTGGGAACAGGAAGTGTTCGATACACGTGTAACTGATTGGGAAGTTTCCCGCGGATTTGAACGTTCCTAGCGCTCAGACTCAAATTTGAGGACAAGAAATATGGCAACTCTCACCTGCACATCGCCGGTTGATGGCAGCGTTTTCGCGACCCGCGAGACGCATTCAACGCAAGAAGTGCAAGCTCTATTAGCAAAGGCCCGCTTTGCCCAGAAGGAATGGGCTAGACGCAGCATTTCGGAGCGCAGCGCAATCGTTTTAAAAATGCTGGACGCTTTAGAAGCCAAAAATGATGAAATTACCCTAGAAATCGCCCACATGATGGGTCGCCCGGTTCGCTATGGCGGCGAAATTGGAGGCGTGAAAGAACGAGCCGGCTATATGGCGACAATTGCGGAAGACGCTTTAGCGCCGATGATGATCGAGGATAGCGATGCCTTCCACCGCTTTATCGCTCACGAACCGGTTGGTATTGTATTCGTCGTTGCTCCTTGGAACTACCCATATCTGACAGCCGTAAACTCCATTGCACCTGCTTTAATTGCGGGCAACGCCGTAATGCTAAAGCATGCAACACAAACCCTGCTTGCAGGTGAACGTTTTGCTGATGCACTTTCGGAAGCAGGACTACCAGATGGGTTGTTCAACACGCTCTACCTGACACATTCAGATACCAGTGCCTTAATCGCTGCCAAAAATTTTGATTTCATCAATTTCACAGGCTCTGTAAATGGTGGCCGCGAGATGGAAAAGGCTGCTGCTGGTACATTCACTGGCATTGGTCTGGAACTTGGCGGCAAAGACCCAGGCTATGTTCGCGCAGATGCAGATCTGGATGCGGCGGTTGATACTTTGCTGGACGGAGCGATGTTCAATTCCGGCCAATGTTGTTGCGGAATTGAACGCATTTATGTTCATGAAAACCTCTTCGATCAGTTCGTAGCGAAGGCCAAGGCGTTGGTTGAAACATACAAGCTGGGCAATCCACTGCTTGCAGACACAACGCTTGGGCCGATGGCAAACATTCGCTTTGCCGATGAGGTGCGGGCACAGATTAAAGAAGCGGTTGCTGCAGGTGCCACTGCATTGATCGACCCGGCACTGTTCCCAGCCGACACAGGCAAGACAGCCTATCTCGCACCGCAAATATTGGTTGATGTTAACCATTCCATGCGCGTGATGCGCGATGAGAGTTTTGGGCCTGTGGTCGGGATCATGAAAGTTTCATCTGATGAAGAAGCCATTGCGCTGATGAACGACAGTGACTTTGGGCTAACAGCTTCGCTGTGGACCAAAGATACAGATGCTGCGGAAAAGATAGGCAGGGAAATTGAAACCGGCACGGTATTCATGAACCGTTGTGATTATCTCGATCCGGCGCTTTGCTGGACCGGCTGCAAGGAAACCGGTCGTGGTGCGTCACTATCAGTACTTGGATATCACAGCGTTACAAAGCCAAAATCATACCACTTGAAGAAGGCCTAACTATCATGGTTCCAACAGCAAACTGGGGCTACCCAACCGCTATTCGTTTCGGCGCTGGGCGCATTTCCGAATTGGCCGATGCCTGTTCAGCGGCTGGCATGAAAAAGCCATTGCTTGTAACTGACAAGGGACTTGCAAACCTGCCCATAACGACGGGCGCATTAGATGTGCTAGACAAAGCTGGCCTTGGGCGTGGCCTATTCAGTGATGTCGATCCGAACCCGAACGAAAAGAATCTCACAGATGGGATTGCAGCGTTCAAGGCTGGTGGCCACGATGGTGTTATTGCTTTCGGTGGCGGCTCTGGCCTCGACCTGGGCAAGTTGATTGCCTTGATGGTGGACCAAACGGTTTCTGTCTGGGATCTGGAAGATGTTGGCGACTGGTGGACGCGCGCAGATGCAGATGTAGTTTATCCAATTGTTGCTGTGCCAACCACAGCAGGCACAGGTTCCGAAGTTGGAAGAGCTGGTGTTCTCACGAACTCCGAAACAGAGTTTAAAAAGATCATCTTCCATCCAAAGCTTTTGCCGGCTGTTGTAATATGCGACGCGGAACTCACTGTTGGCATGCCAAAAATGATCACCGCTGGAACAGGCATGGATGCCTTTGCGCATTGTCTGGAAGCCTATTGCTCACCACACTACCACCCAATGTCACAGGGAATTGCTTTGGAAGGCATGAGGCTGGTCAAAGAGAACCTGCTGCGTGCCTATAACGATGGAACAGACTTGGATGCGCGCGCCCATATGATGAGCGCGGCCGCCATGGGCGCAACGGCTTTCCAAAAGGGACTGGGTGCCATCCATGCTCTGTCTCACCCGATTGGCGCTGTGCACCATACGCATCACGGCACGACCAATGCAGTAGTCATGCAACCTGTGTTGACCTTCAACCGGGCTGCCATTGAAGAACGTCTTGGTCAAGCTGCGGCATATTTAGGGGTCGGTTCCACTTATCAAGAGTTCTATGATTTTGTAGGTGAGTTGAATAACTCACTTGGCATTCCTGCAAACCTCACAGAGTTGGGCGTTGCAGATCCAGATATCGATCGACTGACCGCCATGGCGTTGGAAGACCCTAGCGTTGGTGGCAATCCGATAGAAATGACGGCCACAAATACCAAAGCACTGTTTGAGGCTTGCTTGTAGTAAATTCAATTCCCTTCATCCCCTGAAAATTCGGGATGAAGGGAATTTGTCGCTAAGGCGTTTTATGTCTACGATTTATCGCTGACGGACGGCCAGGCAAGGACAAAGTTGTGTCTTGACGTTTTCTCTCAGCCACAATTTTACCCTTGGCCATGACCAGCAGACGTTCCGGGCGTAGGCGAATGGCTTCGATTGTATTGCCGGCATCCAGCACAACAAGGCTGGCCTTCTTTCCAACTTCCAGTCCGTAATCCGCGAGGTTCATGATTGCGGCATTCTGGTTAGTCACCATATCATAACAATGGCGCATATCTTGTGGGCTGGTCATTTGGGCCACGTGCAGCCCCATGAAAGCCACGTCCAGCATGTCAGCAGTGCCCAGTGGATACCAAGGGTCAAGCACGCAATCCTGCCCCCAACCCACACGAATACCATAGCTCAGCATTTCCGGCACGCGGGTGAGACCACGCCTCTTGGGGTAGCTGTCGTGCCGCCCCTGAATGGTAATATTGATCAGAGGATTGGGGATGGCTGAAACTTCAGCTTCCGCAATAAGTGGTAGTAGCTTTGACACATAGTAATTATCCATGGAATGCATGGAGGTCAGGTGCGAACCTGCCACCCTGCCCTGCAATCCAAGACGTTGTGTCTCATAAGCAAGCTGCTCGATGTGCCGCGAGTGCGGATCATCTGTCTCATCGCAATGCATATCTACCAGTAGGCCGCGCTTCTCTGCAATTTCACAAAGCTCCGTAACTGAACGACGACCATCATCCATGGTGCGCTCAAAATGTGGAATTCCGCCAACAACGTCGACGCCCATATCGAGAGCGCGAATGGTATTTTCCATGGCATTTGGGCTGCGATAAACGCCGTCTTGGGGAAAGGCGACCAACTGCAGGTCAATATAATCCGCGACTTCCTTTTTAACCTCCAGCAGCGCCTCTACTGCCAGCAGGCGATCATCGCAAATATCCACGTGAGTGCGGATGGCAAGAAGGCCCATCGACACTGCCCAATCGCAATAGTCCAGCGCGCGTTGCTTCACGGCTTCATGTGTCAGTTGCGGCTTCAGCTCACCCCAAAGCGCGATACCTTCAAGCAGGGTTCCAGACTTATTGATACGGGGAATGCCATAGGACAGAGTTGCATCCATGTGGAAATGTGGATCGACAAAAGGTGCACTGACAAGATTGCCAGAAACATCGATTATCTGGCCTGCCTCTCCATCAATCTCGGCAGCAATTGCCGCAATAGTCTCACCGGAAACTGCAATGTCGGCGGCACTTCCGTCTGGCAGCACGCCACCCTTCAAAATACAATCAAAGCTCATCGTTCACCCTTTTGATAAGGCACCATCAGTGCTTTCGGATAAGTTGCCCGGCGCGCCACAACAATCAGCGCAACAATCGACAGGACATACGGCAACATCAAGAATATCTGATACGGAATCACGCCCCCCGTCACCTGCTGCAGGCGAACCTGATAGGCATCAAAAGCAGCAAACAGAATGGCGCCAATCAACGCCTTGCCGGGTCGCCACGAACCGAACACCACGAGCGCAATACAAATCCAACCGCGACCATTGATCATTTCAAAGAAGAAGGAATTGAAGGCCGACATGGTGAGGAATGCCCCGCCAACAGCCATTAGAGCTGACCCGACCATGACAGCGCCAACACGAATGCCAGTCACGCTAATTCCCTGTGCTTCCACAGCAACTGGGTTTTCACCGGCTGCACGTACTGCCAGACCAAGCGGCGTGCGGTAGAGTACCCATGCCACAACCGCAACGATGATGAATGCAAGATAAGTCAGAGGCGTTTGCGTAAAGAGTATTTCACCTACAAAAGGTATCTCGGAAAGGCCAGGCACAGGGTATGGTTGAAAAGGCTCAATCTTTGGCGGAGAGGTCGAATCTGCCAAGGCTACGCGGTATGTGAAATAGGTAAGGCTGGTTGCCAAGAGCGTAATGCCAATGCCAGTCACGTGTTGTGAAAGTCCAAGCGGCACTGTTAACACACCGTGCAGCAGACCGAACATGGAACCCGCCAAGGCGGCAATCAGAACACCCGTCCATAGATCGCCACCTGCATAAACGGTAATCCAACCTGCAAACGCACCAACGGTCATGATGCCTTCAATGCCGAGGTTTAGAACACCCGCGCGCTCACAGATCAACTCGCCCATTGTGGCAAAAATCAATGGCGATGCGATACGTATGGCCGCAACCCAAAAACCGGTGGTGAAGAGAATATCTATCGCATCAAGCAGCATGATCACCTCCACCTGATACGGAAACGCGTGAGCATTATGGCCGTGACCATGCTGAGGAGTGCTGTTGCGACCATGACGTCAGAAATGTAGCTCGGCACACCCGCGCTACGGCTCATGGCATCTGCACCAACGAAGATACCGGCCACAAAGATTGCGGACAGGATTACGCCCAACGGGTTGAGGAATGCCAGCATGGCTACCACAATGCCTGTGTAGCCAAAGCCAGGCGAAATATCGAGTGTGAGATTGCCTTTCAGTCCAGCAACTTCTGACACACCTGCCAACGCCGCCAATCCGCCAGAAAGAAGGGCTGTCTTCACCAGCACTCTGTTCACCGGAATACCAGCAAAACGGGCTGCTTCAGGGTTGTGTCCCACAGCGCGCATTTCATAGCCCAGTACAGATTTTGCCATGATCAACCACACTCCGATGGCGCATATAATCGCAAGAATAAAACCGAAATGCAGGCGTTTCCCCTGAATTACACGTGGCAGGCGGGCTTCAGAAACGACGCGTTCTGATTGAGGCCAACCCAGTCCCATTGGATCCTTCAAAGGCCCTTCCAACAAAAGTGAAACGAACAACAGGAAGATGAAGTTCAGCAGCAGTGTCGTGACCACCTCATCAACGCCGAAACGTGTCTTAAGAATGGCAGGTCCAAGCAAAAGCAAAGCACCGGCTAACATAGCCCCTGCAATGATAATGGGAATTAGCACCGCGGCAGGCGCAGCAATTGCACCTGTGCCCAAAAGAACTGTCATAACAGCACCAGCATAGAGCTGAGCTTCCGCTCCAATATTCCAAAGCTTCGCGCGAAATGCGACTGCGATTGCAAGACCGGTAAAGATAAGCGGCGTTGCGCGGGTCAGCGTTTCCACCAACGCAAACTGAGATCCCACTGCACCCTTCAATACGAGGCCAAATACTTGGAGTGGTGCTGCCCCGGCAATCATCACTAGGATGGCGGCGATGATGAATGTCACCAAAATCGCCATTGCCGGGTAAGCAAGTGTAATTGCCAGCGTGGGAGCCGGTTTAGGTTCAAGCCGCATCAGTGGCCACCTCCGACACGGAATTGGCAGATGCGGTAAAGCCGTGACCGGCCATCAACTCTCCAAGTTCTGCGATAGTACGTTCGCCCCGTTTGGTTGGCGACGACAGGCGTCCTTTGGACATGACAATAATCTGATCAGATAAGGTCATTACCTCATCTAGATCTTCCGAAATAAGTAGAATGGATGCACCTCTTGCGCGCGCTTTCAAAAGTTGTTCGTGAACGTAAGAAACAGCGCCCACATCCAGTCCTCGCGTCGGTTGGTTAGCGAGTATGACTTGTGGGTTACCATCGAAGGCGCGCCCCAAAATAAGCTTTTGCATATTGCCGCCTGACAGCAATCGCACACGCGCTTCTGGTGATGGGCATTTCACATCGAAGTCTCGAATAATATCTTCAGCAAATTTCCTTGCCGCACCCCAATTTAGAAAACCAAAACGGCTGAATCTACCGCTTAGATAGCGTTCTGATACGACATTTTCTGTGACGCTCATATCACCGATCATACCAACGGCATGGCGGTCTTCAGGAATACGACCGATCTTGTTTGCCAAGGCAACGCGCGGCGACCAATTTCCAATTTCAGCACCATTGATGGACACAGACCCTGTGCTTGGCGACAATGTGCCAGCAATAAGTGCGGCCAATGCTGCTTGTCCATTGCCGGAAACACCGGCAAGGCCGGTGATCTCTCCGGCCTTCAGTTGCAGCGACACACCCTGAAGAGATGAGCCTGTGCCCTGCCCGACGGCAGAAACATTGTTCAACTCAAAAACTGTTTTACCCGTTTTGGGCTGCTCGATTTTTGGTGGTGCAATATCTTCCCCAACCATCAAGCTCGCCAAGGCTTTTCGGTCTGTGCTGGCGGTGACTTCCTCACCCACCATTTTCCCACCGCGCAAGACAAGCACACGGTCACTGACCGCCATCACTTCCTGCAGTTTGTGGGAAATGAAAATGATGGAAAGCCCTTTGGCGACCAACATTTTTAGCGTCTTAAATAAGGCCTCGGTTTCGAGCGGTGTCAGAACAGCAGTGGGTTCATCAAGGATTAGGACCCGCGCATCGCGATAGAGCGCCTTGAGAATTTCAACACGTTGGCGCTCTCCAACAGACAAGTCGGTGATTTGCGCGTTTGGATCCACAGCCAGCCCAAAATCCTTGGCATGCCCGATAATGCGATCCCGTGCTTTTGCCCGGTTAAACCGCACCGCGAACAGACCCTGTGTCCCCAGTGCAATATTTTCCAATACGGTCATGTTTTCAGCGAGCGTAAAGTGCTGGTGAACCATACCAATACCTGCATCCAGGGCAGCTTGCGGATCACCTTTGGGCAACTCCCTGCCAAAAGCGGTCACTGTCCCCTCATCGGCCACGTAGTGACCAAACAGAATGTTCATCAGCGTTGTCTTGCCGGCTCCATTTTCGCCCAACAGCGCAATCACCTCTCCCTGTTGCAGGGAGAAGCTAATGGCATCGTTTGCGACCAAGGGGCCGAATATTTTGGTAATGTTGGAAAGGCTAAGAACAGCCGCTCCGTTTTGATTGGAAGCCACTAACACGGTTCCTGATTAAGTGGGATCAGAAGTTGCCCCAAAGGACGAGCATCTTCTGATACCGATGTTTTAGCAAAACGTGGAAGGTCTAGGTTGATTTTGGCTCTTCATCGTTGATAGCCACTACAAAGCTACCGTCTTTAATGGCAGCTTCTTTTTCCATAACCATTTTGACAGCCGCCTCCGGAATTTTACCTTCGAAAGTACCATAAGGTGCAAGTGAACAACCGCCCTCTTTCATGAATGAGTAAACGCCGTAGTCTGCAGCTTTGAATTCGCCAGATTTTGCTGCCTTGATAGCCGCAGCCAGAGTTGGTTCAAAATGCCATATGGCTGATGCAACGACAGTTTCCGGATAATCTGCCTGAGTATCAATTACATTGCCAATAGCCAGAATACCCTTTTCCTTAGCCGCGTCAGACACACCAAAGCGCTCTGCATACATGATATCCGCACCGCCATCGATTTGCGCAAATGCGGTTTCTTTCGCCTTAGCCGGATCAAACCAAGAGCCAATGAATGCGACCTGAAATTTGATGTCTGGCTGCATTTCTGCGGCACCTGCCATAAAGGCGTGCATCAAGCGGTTTACTTCCGGAATTGGGAACCCGCCAACCATACCGATGTTTTTGGTTTTCGTCATAGAACCAGCTATGATACCCGACAAATAGGCAGCGTCCTGAATGTAGTTATCGAACACAGCAAAGTTTGGCGCATCATCCATTGGCTTAAAGCTTGATCCCATCAGATATGCTTTGTCTGGATAGTCACGCGCTACGTCGCGGGCTGCGTCTTCAACTGCAAAGGTTTCGCCAATTATGAGATCGTGTCCAGCTTCAGAATATTCGCGCATAACACGTTCATAATCATTGTTTGATGTGCTTTCGGAGTAGACATATTCGATTTCGCCAGCTTCAGCTGCTGCAACAGCTGCCTTGTGAATGCGGCTGATCCATTGTTGTTCAACTGGGAGCGTATAAATAGCAGCCACTTTAAGTTTGCTGTGACTTGCAGCGCCTGCAGCGCCAAGTATGCCAGGCACAGCAAGTGCAGTTGCGCCAACACCGGTGGTTTTTAACAATGCACGTCGGGAGATCGCCGCATTTATCAGCGACTTAATCGGGTCAGTCATAGAAAGGCTCCTGGTTGTAAGGCGTGGCTGGGAGGATCGCCACAATCCTAAACGGTAGATCGATTCCGACAGACTGACAAGCATTGCCTTATTGTCCACAGGCGTTGATTTCCCTTAATACTCAAAAGATCAGTTATGAATACTCGTATAACCAGAATGCTTGAATTTACACACCTGAACGTCCACAAGTTATCGAAATGAATTCAAGATAAGTATACCGATAAATGAACTGGCATGCAGAGCGCTCTAACGGTAGTATCGACAGCATTCTGCAAACCCGAAGTAACCGTCCGGAGCTCCCTATGCGCATTATTTTTCACAGCTTTGCCGTGGTGGCGACGACAGCAATCCTATTGTCAGATGCTATAGCTCAAGAAGCGATTTCCCAATGTGATTGGCCGGCAAATTTACGCAATATTGTAGAGCCTTGGGAACAGAACACGCGTACATTTGCAAACGGAAATATTCGAATAGCGCATGTGGATACGGGCGGCGAACCTGTCTGCTGCAGCTCATATTTGGCCATCCTTGCGCCAACGGGTTCTGAAGAAGTTCTGGACAGCAGGCAATGTGCCCTACTGACAGATGGAGAACAACTCAGCGGCTTCACTTGGATTGATTTCCCTTCCATTACAGCGAGTTATGACCCTGGACAGGGTCTTTTGCTAACAGTTCCCGTCGAGCGCTATGACTTTCAAGGCACGCAAAATGGCGGAACTTTGCCAGGAATTGTAAATATTCGCATTAATCAAGCGAATGGAAACATAACTACTGAATGAACCTATCGCTTAAAAGTTTGTCCTATCGCCGCCTTTGAGTTCCAGCATTTCACGGGCTTCTTCTGGCGTCGCAACTTCGCAACCAAGATCTTCAATAATCCGGCGGATTTTTGTAACTTGTTCAGCGTTGTTTTTCGCCAGCTGTCCGCGAGAAATTGTCAAACTATCCTCTAATCCGACACGAACATTACCGCCCAACTGTGTAGCAGTTGTAGCAAATGGCATTTGTGCTCCGCCTGCGCCCAGCACCGACCATTGATAATCATCGCCAAACAATCGATCAGCCGTACGCTTCATGAAAACAAGATTGTCGATATCCGGGCCAATGCCGCCTAAAATGCCAAAGATAAACTGAATGAATATAGGTGCCTTGAACATACCTGTATCCATGCAGAATTTCAGATTATAGAGGTGGCCAACATCATAGCATTCGTGCTCGAACTTCACGCCATGCTCTTCGCCCAGTGCATTTGCGACATAGGCGATATCCGCGAATGTATTGCGAAAGATGTAAGTGTCTGAGTTGCGCAAATACGCCTCTTCCCAGTCAAATTTCCAGTCCTTGTATCGGTCTGCCAACGGATGAATGGAAAAATTCATTGATCCCATATTCAATGAGCACATTTCGGGCGAAGCCCAGCGCGCTGGTGCAATGCGTTCATCCATGGTGGAGGTCAGACTGCCGCCAGTTGAGACATTTACGACAGCATCCGTTGCTTGTTTAATAACGGGCAAAAACGCTTTGAAATGCTCAGGATTCATGGACACATTTCCATCTTCCGGGTTGCGCGCATGGAGGTGTAAAATTGAAGCGCCCGCTTCTGCGGCAGCCACAGCTTGATCTGCGATATCTTCGGCCGTGTATGGAAGAGCATCGGACATTGTTGGCGTATGGATGGCACCAGTTATAGCGCAGGTAATAATGGTCTTTTTCTTTTTACGAGCCAAAGGTCAGCCCTCCTTTTTGGGAACGACGCGCCTTGTAAGCGGGAAAAGTTCCAAGCCAAATTTATCCTTTACAAACCCCCATAATCCTTTCGGAGCGCGGAGCATAATGATTATTGCGATAAAGCCAAGGATCAACAGATAAGTAGTTCCTAAATCCGCCAGTGTTTCCCGAAGGAGAAAGAACACAAGCGTACCAATAATTGGACCTTCAATAGTGCCGATGCCACCGATGACCACTATGAAGATTACAAAAGCTGTCCAGTCATTCACGCTGAAGGCCGCTTCCGGCGATATGCGCAATTTTTGCAGAAAAATCAGGGCGCCAGTAGCGGCGGTCAAGCCTCCGGTCACTGTGTAGACGAAAAATTTTGTACGCCAGATATCAATACCCAGACTTTGCGATGCCAGTTCATTGTCACGAATGGCAGTCAACGCTAAGCCGCGTCGTGAACGCAACAAAAGGTAAACTGCGACTAACACAATAAGCGCCATGCCGAGCGCCATCCAATAGGTCGTAGCTTCGCGGGCTGCTTTGTTGGCGGCGATGGATTTGACAACACTTACGGGCAGACTTGAACCGGAACCTCCACCAAGAGTGGAGATTTGTGCGAAGACAAGCCGAAAGACCTCGGCGATTACCCATGTTCCGATTGCAAAGTAAGCGCCACGTAAACGGAAAATCAGTAACGCAACAGGAATTGCAATCACGACACCGGCCACAAAGGTAAGCGGAATGGCCGCCAGGGGATGCACACCTGCGAACATTGCCAGCGTGAACAATGCGTAACCGCCAAACCCAACGAAAGCCTGCTGGCCAACGGACACAAGTCCGGCATAGCCAGCAAGCAGATTCCAAAGACATGCGAGTGAGAGATAGAGAAAAATCTCGCTCATCAAACGCATATCAGCTCGTCCGGCCCACCAAGGTGCTGCGATCAATGCCACCAGCAAAATGATACCAAAAATGGAGGCCGTCCGACTTGCTGATGAGGACTGAATGATTCTGCTGTCTTGTGCCGCGCTCATTCGTCAATCCTCGGGAAGAGACCGCGTGGACGCACACACAGAACCACAAGAAACGCGATATGTCCGGCCAGCAATTGCCAGCCTGGATTTATCTGCGCGCCAATATTCTGACTGACACCAAGAATTATGCCGCCGATGAGCGTGCCCCACAAATTTCCAAGCCCGCCAATAATTACTGCTTCAAATCCAAAAATCAGACGCCCCGGTCCAACCGATGGGTCGAAACTTGTGCGCGTTCCAAGGAAGATACCAGCGATGGCAACGACCGCAAAAGACAATGCCATAGCCAGCCCAAAAACGTGGGCTCGGTTTAACCCCATCAACTGTGCAATATGTTGATTGTCAGAAGTTGCACGAAACGCGCGTCCAATGGCTGTCCGATAAAAAATCCATTGCAATAGTGCAATCACACCAACTGCAGTAGCAAAAACCAATAGTGGCAGCACACCAACGCTGATGCCACCTGGTAGCCCCATACTTGCTGTCTCAATTGCTCCGCCGTTCAGCTTTTGTGGGTCGGCAGTATAAACTTCCAGCAAGGCATTCTGAATAATAACCGACAGGCCAAAGGTCACCAACAAAGGCGGCAAAATGTCATCGCCCAAGGTCTGGTTCAAAACGCCGCGCTGTAGCAAATACCCAATAATTGCCATAGCCGGAACAACGATGACCAATGCCGCAAGTGGATGCATACCGAGCGTGGTGGTGATGGTTAGCCCAAGAAAAGCGGCCAAAACAATCATGTCACCGTGGGCGATATTAACCAGGCGCATGACGCCAAATATGAGCGAAAGGCCTGCTGCAAAGAGCGCATAAAGTCCGCCCAGCAAAACGCCTTGAATGATCGCGTTTACCCAATCCATATCCTACAATCCAAAATAAGCCTGGCTGATTTCTTCACGAGAGATTTCTGAAGTCATGCCCTGAAGAGACACACAGCCTTCCTGCAGACAATAAACCCGCTGCGACACCGCCAGTGCTTTTGAAATATCCTGTTCAACAATAATGGCGCTCATTCCATCACCCACGATGGACGGCAGCGCGTCATAGATAGATTTGATGATGATAGGCGCTAGTCCAAGACTGATTTCATCGAACAAGAGAATTTCGGGGTTGGACATCAACGCACGGCCAATGGCAACCATCTGCTGTTGACCTCCGGACAATGCTGTTGATGGCATGTGCCGACGTTCTTCCAGAATTGGAAACAACTTAAACACGCCCTCCAGTGACCAAGGGCCGGGGCGCCCCATTTGCCCACCTATCATCAGATTTTCTTCAACTGAGAGCGAGGGAAACAACTGACGACCCTCCGGCACCATCGCAATGCCCAGGTGAGCAATCTGATCAGCCCGCTTTGAGCCTATTGCCTGGCCTTTCCAACTCACCATATCTGCTTCATTTGGCAGAAGACCGGTGATAGATTTCATAAGGGTGGATTTTCCAGCGCCATTGGCGCCAATAATTGCGATTACTTCACCAGGGTGCACATCTATGGATATGCCAAATAGGGCCTGAAAGTCCCCGTAATGTGCCTCAAGGGATTGTGTGCACAACAAAGCATCAGGCATCGACTTCGATCCCCATGTAAATCTCTTTGACAGCCTTGCTATCCATGATTTTTGCAGGATCGCCCTCTGCGATCTTTGCTCCAAAGTCAATAACAATGAGCCTGTCCACGACGGCGAGAAGCGCGTGGACGATGTGCTCTATCCATATGATCGATATACCTGTCGTGCGGATCGTTTTAATCGTGCTTACCAACGATAGGCATTCCTGCTCCGTCAGCCCTCCAGCAATTTCGTCAAGCAACAAGAGTTTTGGTTTTGCGCACAGTGCGCGTGCCAGCTCCAGTCGCTTTCTCTCCAGCAAGGTCAGTTGACCCGCCAACACATTAGCCTTTGGCAACAATCCGGTTTGTTCCAAAGTATCGAGGCAAAGCCCATTCGCCAGAGAGCCGTGAAGACCAGCACCTTGTGTGGCTGCGACCAGAGTATTCTCAAAAACACTCATGCCTCCAAATGGTTGCGGCACCTGAAAAGATCTTGCAACGCCTGATCGGCAGCGCCTGGCCGCTGAGTGCTTCGTAATGTCGGTTCCATCAAATACAATCTGCCCACTATCGGATGACAAGGTGCCAGTGATGAGATTGAACATGGACGTTTTGCCGGCTCCGTTGGGTCCAATGACCCCCAATGCTTCGCCCTTTTGCAAATCATAGCTAAGACTATCGGCGACCACGATGGCGCCAAAAGCCTTGCTGACTTGTTTCATAGACAATACTGGTGACGACACAGACGGCATAACACCTCAATTCAATGATTATGTTGTGAGCCCGCCAACCCTAGGCAGTCGGCAGGCTCTCGGTCTTGGGAAGTTAGAGCAATTTCAACTCGCCTGAGAGCGGAATTTGTGGTGCTTGCTTGTTTGACGTGATGACCAATTCAAAGCCATTGTCACCCTTCTGCCACTGACCAGCCACCAACGGAGTTTTGGTAACATTTTTGACTGGACCATTTGACCAATCCACATCGCCCACAATCGTGGAAAGTTTCGTGGTTCGAATTGCATCAACAATAGCTGCGGGATCATCCAGATCAGAAGCACGGCTGATAACATCTGCGGCCACTTCAAATAACGCATGCTTGAAGCCAATAGGCTGCGTCCAAGGACGCTTAGTTTCAGCAGTGTAACTGTCCGCCAGATCCTTTGCTGAGGCACCGCCAAGGCTTGATGCAAATGGATGATTTGGCGACCACCAAACTTCCGATGTCAAACCATCACCACGCTCACCCAATGATTCAATCACGGATGGGAACAAAAGCGCCTTGCCAATAGTGACGACCTTTGGATTGAAACCTTGCTGTGCCGCCTGTGACCAGAAATTTGCAAAATCCGGTGGGATCATATTACCTGTTACGATCTCGCATCCCGCCTCTTTGAAGGCAGAAATCTGGGCTGTGAAATCGTCACTCAGTGGCTGGTATCTGCCAGGGTCGACGAGTGAATAACCAGCTTCTGACAATGGTTTTGGGAAACCGAGTTCCGGGTCTCCCCACGCATTGCCGTCGGCGTCATTGGGGAACAAACCGCCAATGCTTTTCGCAACACCGCTGGAGCCCCAAAGCTCCAGGAAATTCGCAATCACATCTTCTAGGCCCCAGAAGAAATGATAGGTGTAGTCAAATCCTTCTGCCGGATTGCCGTTTCGGCCAAAAAAGTAGGGCTGCCAAGGGCAATCAGTGGTGATGCAAGGAATTTCATTTACCTCTGCCTGATCAGATACCGGGTTTGTTGTATCGGGCGTTGAAGCCGCAACCATTATGTCAACTTCGTCGCTCAGGATCAGCTCTGCCGCAACTTCAGCTGCGCGGTTGGGGTTAGACTGCGAATCCTTTGAAATGATTTCGATATCATAGGCCTTGCCATTATTTGTAATGCCGCTGGCAAAGGCTTTTTGAATACCTGCCAATACAAAATCATCCGCCTCTGCAAAACTGGCCAAAGGTCCAGTGCGCGGGCTGACATGACCGATCTTCAAAACCGGATTTGCTGCATAGGCACGTGTGTGATGCAAGATGGCGGGCGCGGCCACACCAACAGCCAGACCTTTTAAAACGGTTCTGCGGCCCAATGTCTTTTTGTTGATCTGCTTCATGCTTTTATCCTCCCAGATAGGCTGTGAATGTATGCCCGGATATGAATCCGGTGTCAGTCAAGAATTGTGTCTAGTCTCCTAAGATGCGTTGTAACGCGGCTACGAACGGCGGCGGCTTTCTGAGGTGTCCAGGTTTGAAACCCTTCGCCAACTTTCATGCCGAGTTTTCCTGCATTCACCAATTTTTTAAGGTAAGGTGACGGCGTTGGGCGATCTTCCAAATCGGACAAGACATTTTGATGGATGTCCATTGTCAGGTCAGTACCAACCAGATCTGCGTTTTCCAGCGGTCCCAGAACAGAAAGCCTTCGTCCAAAACTGGTTTTCACCACGGTATCAACCGCTTCTGCGGAGCACACTCCATTTTCAACGAGGCTGATCGCTTCGCGCCAAAGTGCGTGCTGCAGTCTGTTTCCGATGAACCCAGGAACATCTTTTTCGACGCGTACCGGAGTCTTTCCTGCGCTTTCCAAAAGCGCCATTATCGCATCGATAGTCGCGGCGCTCGTCCATTTTGTTTGAATGACTTCCACCAACGGAATCATATGCGGCGGGTTCCACCAATGAGTGCCCAGCGCGCGCTGCGGTTGCCTAAGTTTCTCCATAATGCTGGTGATGGGAATGACTGACGTATTGGATGCAAAAATGCATTCCTCGGATGCAATAGCCTCCGCTTCTGCAAAAACAGATTGCTTCAATTCCAACTTTTCTGGAACAGCTTCCACCAGCACATCGGCGCTCCGCAATGCCTCAGCAAATGTGTGGCAAGGAAGAACGCGCGCGACTGTAGCTTTGGTTTCAACCGCATCAACTCCCAGAGCTACTAGGCTTGCAGATACTCGCTCTTTTAGTGTTTCCAGGCTTTCGGGAACAGGGTCAAAAACCTGCACGTCATGACCAGCGCGCGCAAAAGTCAGGGCAATTCCATGCCCCATCAAACCTGCGCCTACGATGGCTATGATGCGCGCGTTCTCCACCAACTATCCCGCCGTATATCCGCCATCGGCATAGAGAATATGCCCGGTATAAAAATCAGAGGCTTTCGATGCCAAAAACAGCAAGGGTCCGGCAAGATCTTCCGGCTCACCTAAGCGCCCCTTTGGAACACGGGTCAGGAACCCATCACGTACTTTTTTGGCTTCTTCAGTATCTTCAAACATCCAAGCCGTAAGCGGCGAACGAAATACTGTGGGTGCGATTGCATTGACCGTGATACCAGTTGGCCCGAGCTCGCAACCCAAGGCTTTAGCAATGCCATCGACAGCAGCCTTTGATGCGCAATATGCCGTGTACCCCGCGGGGTGACCCAACAAGCCACGCGCTGACGAAACCAGGACAATTTTGCCACCATCGCCCTGCGCTTTCATTTGCTTGGCCGCCGCCCGTGCCATCATCCATGTTTGTGTGACGTTCGCGTCCATTACACTAGTAAATGTGTCCACCGGCATATCTTCGATTTTGGCAACCTTGTTCATGCCAGAGGCCACAACGAGAATGTCGAGGCTACCAAATACCTGCACTGCGGTGTCTACCAGTTTATTGCATGCATCTTCAGTGTCTGGTCGCATATTGATACTGGCAACATCCGCGCCCAGGGTCTTACATTCCGCTTCTATTTCGGATAATGCGTCAGCATTGCCTGCGGCTAAAACCAATTTCGCACCAGCTGCAGACAAGGCCCTTGCAGCAACAGCGCCAAACGCTCCAGAAGCACCCGTGATCAGGGCGACTTTGCCAGAGACATCAAACATGGACTGTGGGTTGGACATGCTCATGCCGACGCACTTTCTTGGGTGTTTGGTGGGTAAGGCATGGTGACAATCATTGTCACAACATCATTTCCCTCATTGCGGATCTCACGCATCTCACCACCGGGAATGAAAACCGTGTCCATGGGACCAGCAACTTCTTCGCTGTCGCCCACACGCACGGTCAAATGGCCGGATAAAATTACATATACTTTTTCCAAGGGAGACGCGTCAGGTCCAGCGCCGCCGCCAGGCAGAAAGTGTGAGCAACCCATCCAGAAATTTTCCGGACCATCATCTGACCAACCTGCCAATCGCATCGCCTTACAGTCAAAATGATTGGGAGCCTCATAGCTCTCCGCATCTGAAAACCGTTTAATGTTCATCAGAATGCCTCACCGGCCTCAATGCGATAGTTTTGGCCTTTGTCGGTCATTGCGACGAGACGAATGACACACCCGTCACCGCGGTCCCAGTTCCACGGGAAAAACGCAAATGTGCAACGTTTTCCGGTCACGGCGTCCAAATCACCACCAACGTTTTCTATGCCAAGAATACCGTTGCTGAAGAGTTTTTGATGAACAGGTTCCCATTCCGGGAACGCATCTTTCCAGTCTGTTCCGCCGGACCATTCCTTATATTCTTCTGCCAAATGAGGCAGCAAAGGTCCGTTGCGTTGCGGGCCAATTGCAGTGGCCAATGGATGGTCGTTTGCCTGCGTGTCATGACCAACAACCTTAACACCCTTTTCCACCATCCAGTCGGCAGCAGATGGAACGAGACCCGGGCAATACGGAAAATAGTCACCATCCTCGTAAACTTTGTGCCAACCGGTATTGATGATCAGGACATCGTGTTTACGAATGGCATGCCCGCATGCTTTCTCAAGATCGTCTGCAGTAATCTGTTCCCACTTTTTCTTAGGAATGGAGACGACAATGCCGGTTCCAAAGAAATGCGGCAGCGGCACTTCATCGATAAATGGCGTACCCTGAACAACATGCGCTGGCGCATCAATATGAGTTGTCACATGCATGGTCGTGGTAATTTTTTGCGATAACACCCCAGACTTTGCCATGTAGTGCATGCGTTCAATTTGAACATCGCGGAAGTAAGGCCAATTCGGGCATTGGAAGCCGAACCGATGTGACAAATTGTGGAACTCAAGCCCCATTTCATTATCCAGATTGTCCTGAAATTCGATGCCGCGAACGGTAATTGTCATCGTGTGCTCTCCCAAGAAACCGGTTTCATACCGGGCAGTTATTTTTCAATTTGTATTGCATTACGATACATATGTATCATTATACGGTCAATAGTGAATCTTTTAAAGAGCTCATGGGCTCGATATTTGGAGTTTTATTGTTGGATAAGATTGATCGTTCTGTCTGGACGCGGCATATGGATGGGATGGGCGAGAGCAATTCATCACCACAGAAATCAACACCAGCAAACGGGATACAAGTCATTGCGCGCGCGGCAGAAATTTTGCGCGTCCTGAAAAATGACAATAGCGGGTTGAGCCTGGGCCGTATTGCAGAACGGGTGGGACTTCCCAGATCCACGGTTCAGCGCATCGTCAATGCTTTGGTCTCACAGGGTTTCGTGATGACCACTGCCGCTGAAGGCGGATTGCGGCTTGGCCCTGAAATACAATCCCTTGCGGCGGCAGGCCGCATCGATGTAGCCGAATTGATCCGTCCTATGCTTGCTGAATTGGCAAGGAAGACTGGTGAAACGGTTGATCTGGCGGTGTTTCGCACAGATCACATGGTGTTCGTAGATCAAGCCGTGGGCACACAACGCCTACGAACAGTTTCCGCCGTTGGTGAAACATTCCCGATGATCACAACCGCGAACGGTAAGGCTGTTCTTGCCATGCTGGATGATGAACTTGCAGCCTCGCTCACTGCCCGTGCTCTTAAGACAGATGATGCTCCCCAGAAAACATTGTCAGAAATAATTGCTCAAATTGAAGAAATCCGCGAAAGCGGACTGGCTTGGGATTTTGACGAGCACACGGATGGGATTTCTGCGGTTGGCATGGCGTTTACAGAACCTTCCGGCATGGTTTATGCCCTTTCGATCCCTGTACCATCACACAGGTTTTCCAAATCAAAAGACCGCTTGGCACATTTACTGTCCGAAACAGTTAAGAAGATTACATCGGTGCTGGATTAAGACGTTTTGCTGCAAATTCCTTAGCCAGCAAAAACTGTGGTCCAACTGTCATATTTGTGTGTAATATCAACGCTTCGGGTGTTTCCTGAAGGCCGAAAACGACGGCAACTCGGCCTTGTCTTTTGGATACACCGTAAAAACACGGCCGAGGGAATTATCAGGAGCGTTTTAAACCATGTCTAATTCAACCTTAAAAGCTTGCCTTACCGGTGTTGCGGCAGGCGCATTGCTGTTTGCAACAGGCGCACAGGCGGACACACTCCGCCTTCTCACCTGGGGCGGGTATGCGCCTGAAGCAGTTGTCGAAAAGTTCGAGGCCGAAACCGGTCATACTGTTGAGGTAACACTTTCCAACAATGAAGAAATGATTGCAAAGCTGCGCGCCACAGGCGGCGGTGGTTTTGATTTGGCGCAGCCCAGTCAGGATCGCATCGCTGGGGCGCAGGCAGAGTTTGATATCTATAAGCCAATCGATCTGTCTAAAGTTGAGGCAGGGCAGTTTATCGAGTCCATGTTGGAAGCCACAAAGGAAAACACGACTTTTGAAGGCGCCGCATATGGTCTTCCACATGTGTGGGGCACAAGTGGCCTGGTGGTAAACACCAAGATGGCACCAACTGTCATGGATTATCGCGACCTCTGCTCTCCTGAAGTTGCTGGCAAAGTTTCATACCGTTTAAAACGTCCGACGCTTATCGCATTTGCGTTTTCAATGGGTCTCAATCCATTTGAAGCCTACAACGACGAAGCGGCTTACAAAGACATCATGTCCAAAGTGGAAGCCAAGCTGATTGAGTGTAAGGCGAATGTAAAAACTTACTGGAGCGGTGGCGATGAAATTACCAACTTGCTGCGTTCCGGCGAAGTCACCGCATCTATGGCCTGGGATACAGGTGGCTGGAAACTGAACGCTGACAATCCAGATATTACCTTTGTTGCTCCTGCTTCTGGGGCTCTTGGCTGGATTGATACATTTGCCCTGCCAAAACGTGGACGGGCAGACGATGCTGCATATGCGTGGATCAACTTTGTCATGCGCCCGGATATCGCCGCAATGATCACTAATACAGCTGGTAATTTTACAGCTTCTTTGGGCGGCGATGAAGACGTGAATGCAGATTTGAAAGCCCGTTATCAGGCAAGTTTCCCGCCAGAAGCTGTGGAAAATGTCAACTGGTATCCAACTGTTCCGGCTGGCCTTGAAGCTATCGAAGGCGCTGTACTTGACCGTGTAAACGCAGCCAAGTAAGCCAGCCAACAACAAGACTTTTGGGCGGCGCGATTTTTGCGCTGCCCTTTCTCTTTTACGGACATAGAAATGATTGATGAAACGGCTGGGCAAGGCCCTACTCCTGATTTGGAGTGCATTGCGCTAACAAAGAACTTCGATGATTTCAAAGCCGTCCGTGATGTTAGTTTTTCCGTACCACCTGGCACATTTTTTTCCATTTTGGGGCCGTCCGGCTGCGGCAAGACAACCCTGCTGCGTATGATTGCAGGTTTTCAGGACCCCACCAGTGGCGATCTGCATATCAAAGGCAATTCGGTTCTGAACGTCCCGCCTAACAAACGACCCGTTAGCATGGTGTTCCAACACCTAGCTTTGTTCCCTATGATGAATATTGCAGGCAACATTGGTTTTGGTCTTAGACGACGTGGCATGGCTCGAGAAGATATTGCCAAAAGGGTTGAAGCTGTGCTGGACCGTGTTGGCTTGCCTGGTGTGGGTGAGCGACGTGTTGACCAACTCTCAGGCGGTCAAAAACAACGTGTTGCAATTGCTCGATGTATGGTGCTTGAGCCAGATGTTTTGTTGCTGGATGAACCGCTTGGCGCGCTGGACTTGAAGTTGCGCGAACATATGAAGGTCGAGCTTAAAAAGCTTCAGAATGAGTTCAACACAACCTTTGTTTATATCACGCATGATCAGTCGGAAGCACTTGTGATGAGTGATCAGATTGCCGTTATGAACCATGGTGTGTTTGAGCAGGTCGGCACAGCACGAGAGCTATACTATGAACCTAATACGGCCTTCGTGGCAGGCTTTGTTGGCGAGGCAAACAAGTTTTCAGGCACAGTTGAAACTGCAGATGGCAATGCATTGAAGCTGCGCACACAAAGTGGATTTGGACTGGATGGAACAGCTGCGATTGGCTCCTTTGCAAAGGGCGACAACGCAAGCATTTTTGTGCGGCCGGAAGCAGTACGATTGTCCCACAAAGCGTCAGATGTGAAAGGACTCAACAACGCGACATCTGGCCAAGTTGAGAATGTTCTGTTCAATGGTGCCAACAGCCGTGTGCTAATTCGCGACAAGGCGACTGGAGGCGAGATTGATGTTGCTATTCCGCAAACCGGTGAGTTCCATAAGATATCTCCCGGCGATACGGTGCATGTCGGCTGGGAAGCTGCGCAAACACGTTGCTATCCAGCGAGCCAATAGTCATGAATTCCGCGCATTCCAAACTAGGCCTTTACCTTCTCCTGTCCCCACTCCTGCTGTGGCTGGTGGTGCTGATCATAGTTCCTCATATCGGCCTGTTCGTTGTATCTCTCAGCGAGAAGGTGGGCGTGCGCCAATACGAAACCGGCATCGCCAACTACATGACGTTTTTCAATGAACCGCTCTATTGGAACACATTTTTACGCACCGCGCTCATGTCGATTTTCGCGACAATACTGACCTTGTTTGTTGGTTTTCCAGTCGCATACTTCATCGCCAAAATCACGCGCGGGCGTTCGAAAACGATGCTGTTTTTACTGTGTCTCATTCCCTTTTGGGTCAGCGAATTGGTGCGTACATACGGTTGGATGATTCTATTGCGCGAAACCGGTGTGTTCTCCACTGCACTACAGGCAATGGGGCTTGTCGATGGGCCAATCGAGTTTTTGTACAATGATGCTGCGATCATGATTGGCCTTGTCTATACCTCCATGCTGTTCATGGTTGTTCCATTGGTGACAACCCTCGACAGCCTAGACGACAGCCTTATTGAAGCTGTGTACGACCTTGGCGGTAATGGCTGGCACGCATGGCGCGAAGTCGTAATTCCGCATGCGATGCCTGGCATTGTTTCAGGCTGCATCGTCGTGTTCATGTTATCGCTCGGTAATTATCTGACGCCCATCTTACTTGGCGGTAAAGATAGTCTTTGGTTCACGGGCCTCATCTACAGTCAGTTCATTACGCGGTTTAACTGGGAACAGGGCTCGGCCTTCGGCTTCCTGCTGCTCATCCTATCTTCTTTGATCGTCTGGGCAGGCCTCAAGCTCTCACGGCAAACCTTGTCCAAAACCATGGGCAATGAAAAGTCTGGCGACACAGAGGTGGCTGCATGATCCCCACCATCCATCAGAGCGCTGCATTTCGTTGGAGCTACCGCGCCTATATTTTCGCGTTTTTCATCTATCTCGCATTGCCATTAATTGTCGTCAGCATTTTCGCGTTTAACGACAGCCTGTTCCCCTCGCTGCCGTGGGAGGGATTCACCTGGAACTGGTTCTTTGGAACGGAACGCCCGCGCCTTGGCGTCTTCAACGAACGACCTGTTATGCGTTCAATTTGGACTTCCCTATTTGTGGCTGGATGGGTGGCGGTTCTTTCCGTGATTGTTGGCACATGCAACGCATTTTTGTTTGAACGCTATGAATTCCGTTTCAAAAACTTGCTGTATGTTCTGATGCTGCTACCGCTCGTGATACCTGGCATTATCCTTGGTATTTCCATTTTGGTGTTTTCAAACTTCATCGCAAACAATCTGGAAGAAGCAACGGGGCTTTGGTTTGATTCACTGCGCCCGGGTTTGCCGTTGGTAATTCTTGGTCAGTTTTCCTTCATCACCACATTTGCCACCTTGGTTATTTCGGCGCGCTTGCAAAAATTTGACATAACATTGGAAGAAGCAGCGCTAAATCTCGGTGCGACCAGATGGGGCGCCATATGCACAATTACGCTCCCGTTTTTGGCCCCGGCAATTATTGGAGCTGCATTGGTGGCTCTGTTGATGAGCTTTGAAAATTTCAACACGACCTTGATGCTGGTGGGTTCAGACGCACCTTTGACGATCACCATGTTTGATCGGTTGAAGCAAGGTTCAACCCCACTTCTGAACGCCGTGTCTTTACTGCTGATGGCAGTCTCAGCACTTATCGGCCTGATCTCACTCCTGATGCAGGGCAAGAAGACCTAGAAGCCGTAAAGCGCTGCTGGGTTTTCGACCAGAATGCGTTTCTGATCGTCAGCATTGGGCACAGCGCGGTAGAACGCATTGAGTAACACACCGGCATCTGGCATCTTGGCGTCAGCCAACATTAAATGTGGCCAATCACTGCCCCACAAACACCGCTCAGGATTAGCAGCAACCAAAGCGGCGACAGCTTCATCTGCCATCTCGTATGGAGCCTCGCACAAGCGATAGACGCCGGATAGCTTCACATAGCAGTGGCCCTCTGACAGCAATTGGCACAGCAGCTGGAAGCCTGACTCGTTTGCACCTAACGACAAGTCAGGCCAGGCAATATGATCGAAAACCACCGGAATGGACAATGCACGCACGCCGGAGGCAACATCTTGCATATGCTTGTGAGCGTTCACCAGCATTTGCAAATGTAAGCCGCGCTCTTGAAGACGCGGTGCCATAGACAGGACACCGTCGAAACTCAACACACCGCCGTGGACGTAGTTTAAACGAATACCGGCCATACTTTGCGAAACGAGTTTATCCAGCGCCACATCATTGGCCTCATCGCGAACCAGCCCAATTCCTCGAAATCGCTCTGCTCCCAACGCCTTGACGGTCGCGGCGGTGATAGAATTGTCATCGCCATACAGAATAGAATGCACAATTACGCCGCGCGAAAAGCCAAGCACATCCAAGTGTTGCCGATAGCGCTCCAGCCAGGTTTCAAAACTACCCGATGCAGGATTCTCGACGCGCCCCTCCCAAAGAGGGAAATCATCAGGGCCTCCCACCATATGTACGTGCGTGTCGCAAGCATTAGCAGGTGGTCTGATGTTGGGCGAAGTCGGCGTTTCAACCGGGCTTTCGGCTTGTGGCAACATGGTATTCTTTCAAGCTGGTTAAGAAAAAGCAGGGTAGGCAGGGCAGCCGACACGTGGATGCTAGACCAATTCAACCTTGTAGGCGAACCGTGAATCCCGAAGTTTTTGAGGCTATGGGCGCGTTTAAGAACGACAATTCAGAATTGCGCCAAACGCATAGCACTGATTTCAGGCCTTGCAATTCCGCGTAGCTTTGCAAGCTGTAGTCGGCGTGCTAGGCGAGGGCGACAGGGAGATATTCATGACATCTAACACTTTACCAATTTCACGCAGTCGCAAGATGGGTCAATTTCAAATTGGACGTCTAGCTTACGGATGCTGGCGCTTTTCCGGCACTTCACTGCCTGAAGCGCGCAAAAAAATTAACACAGCTTTGGAGATCGGCGCGAATCTGATCGATACTGCTGCCATCTATGGCTTTGGTAAGGAAGGTTTTGGAGGCGCAGAAGCGGCACTTGGTGATTTGCTGGATGCAGACAAAGGCTTGCGCGAACAAATGGTTCTCGTGACCAAGGCTGGCATTCATCCTCCCATTCCATATGATTCAACTAAAGAAAATCTCATACAATCCTGTGAGGCATCTCTACAGCGGCTTAAAACGGATCGTATAGATGTGTTTCTGATTCATCGGCCCGATTTGCTGACTCCGCATGAAGAAGTTGCGGACGCTCTTAACACCCTTCGACGTCAGGGGAAAATATTAGAGGCGGGCGTTTCAAACTATACACTCAGCCAAACCCGTGCTCTGCAGGCGTTTATGGAGTTTCCGTTCGCGGCCATACAGCCAGAGATTTCAGCCATGACAACCGAGACTCTTTTTGATGGCACATTGGATATGTGCCAAGAATGGTCAATCACACCTATGGCGTGGTCACCATTGGCAGCAGGTGCCCTTGCTTCCGGTGAAGGTTCCGCAGATCAAGGTCAACTCTCACGTATCATGGCCGAGCTGAACCGAATTGCCGACTTCACGAATACCACGCCTGATATCATTGCTCTTGCCTGGCTGTTGGCACACCCGGCGAGAATTGTTCCCATTATCGGTTCACAAAAAACAGAACGTATCTCTGCAGCTTCAGCAGCCCTTGACGTAAAGCTCGCACGACAGGACTGGTACAGTATTCTCACAGCAAGCCTTGGCCATAAACTGCCCTAGATCACAGCGCCAAAACCAGAGCTGACTTGCTGAAACAATAGCTTGTAGTTTCCTGTTGCAAGATTTTGACAAAGTGACAAATTGTCATTTACATCATGTCGTAAATATCAATTCTTGCGCTGTTTTCGAAGGAACGGCTCTGTCTATCTTGTACTTTTCGCGCAAACACCTGTTGAGAGAGTGAATATAATGCCAACATTTATGGGCTTCTCTCCCGGAGCCATTGCAGGCGTGGTGGCAATCGCTATCTATTTGGTCAGTTACGCTGCGCTCCAACTAGGTGGCATTAAGGGCAATGGTTATCTCTACCCAATTCTGAATATTGTGGCGGCATCTGCGATGCTCCTCAGCCTTCTTGAAACCTTCAATCTGTCTGCCGCGATCTTAAGCGCATTCTGGATCGCAATCAGCCTGATCGGTATTTTGCGCCTTTACCTCATTTCTGTTTCGATCCGATTTAATGCAGAAGAAGACGCCTTCTTGCGTCATATGCTCCCGGATTTGCCACACACAGCCGCTCGGCATTTTCTTAATGGAGGACAATGGGAAGAAGCAGGCATCGGCACAGAGCTAACACAACATGGCGTCCCTGTTGATCGGCTCATCTATTTGTCCAGAGGTTCTGCAGATGTTGTTGTTGGCGGTAAAATTGTGGGGCGAATTGACGATGGAAGTTTCATTGGAGAGTTATCCAGCCTCAGCAAAAATCCAGCTACCGCAACTGTAACCCTCTCAACTCAGTCTCGGTTTTTCAGTATAAATGTTGCTAAGCTAAGATTGCTGACCAAACGACTTCCTGAACTTGAAATTGCCATACAGAAAAGTTTTATCAGCGAAACCGGCAAGAAACTGGATGCCGCAAATAAAACGAAATGAACCCGCTCTTCAGTTTAGGCAAAATCCATATGGTCTGCGGCAACAGCTTCCAGCAATCGGCGCATGAGATCTGGATCAGCAGATTGAACACGGCTCCAATTTGGTATGAACGGTGTCTCCATTGGGTTTTCCAGAAATGTATGCCCCGCCTCCACGATATTTGATGCAAACAATTCCACCGCACGTTCTTCAGAATGGCGGTCCACCATTAAGCCGTTCATACGCGCGTCATTGTAGTAGCTCTCGATGAGATCAAGCGCGATACGGAAATAGGTCGCCTTTAATGTTCGGAATGTTTCATGGCTGAACACAGTCCCATCTGTGGCCAATTTGCGAAACAAAGCCTTGCAAATATCAATGGACATGCGTGAGAGGCCCTGTGCCGGGTCTTCTTCCGACAATGGTTGATGCTTGTGATCATATGCATCTGAAACCTCTACTTGACAAACTGATTTAGGGCTGAGATTGCGCCACACTTCCGACAGGACACCGATTTCCAATCCCCAATCAGATGGAATTCGCATGTCCGGCAGAATGGGAGTTCGCATGGCAAACTCTCCTGCCAGCGGATATCGAAAACCGTTTAGATAGTCGAGGTAGTCGCGCGGACCGATTATTTTTTGCAGCGCCAAAAGTATCGGTGCAACCAGCAACCGGCTGACACGACCGTTTATCTTCCCATCTGCAATACGAGGATAAAACCCTTTGCAAAATTGGTAGGAAAATGACGGATTGGCGACGGGGTACACTAGCCGCATCAGCATGTCTTTTGTGTATGTCAGAATATCGCAGTCATGTAGAGCAACCACTGCGCTGTTCCGGCAGGCCAGCGTATACCCCATGCAGTACCATACATTTCTCCCTTTGCCCGGCTCCGTTGGGGACAAGCCAGCTGCCGCCAGCTTCGCATCAATCTCGCGCAGCCGTGGTCCATCATTCCATAGGATGCTGTATTTCTGTGGCAGCTCAGAGAAGAACTTATGGGCATGGCGATATTGAACCTCATCCGCCCTATCCAGACCAATGACGATATGATTAATGAATTTAGCTTTGGAAAGCTCTTTAATTATTCTGGGCAGGGCCTCACCCTCAAGCTCCGAAAACAGAGACGGCAAAATAAGTGTGATCTTCCGGTCAACGGCAAAATGCTCTAACTCGCGCTCCATCGTTTCGGGTGAGGAGGAACGCAGATTGTGCAAGGTCGCAATGTGTCCATTCTGGAAAAAATCTGCCATTTTGAATGTAGTCCCTTCGCTTAAATGCGTCTTTATCGTTGTGTTGCTTTTGCGATGTGTGAAAGCACTGCATCGTTCCAGCCTTGCGGCCCAGGAAGTGTGGTTCGGGTGATTTGACCACTTTGTTCACCAGGTAAAACTGGTAAAGTTTGGGCATGCGGATTCAACACGATGACGCCATGATCAGCAGCTTCCAGCATGGCAATATCATTTGGGGCGTCACCAAGTGCCAGGCTCGTAAAAGCTACAGACTGATTAGCATACCCCTCCAAAATACGCGACATGCGTTCAGCTTTATTTGCGCCAAAGGAGTGTGTCACAAAACGCCCCCCCTGCTGCAGGGTCACTTCATTTGCGGCCAGCCAAACCTTGTAACTCTGTAGCTCTTCCGGCGTACCACTCCATAGACCCGGCTCAGAGAACTGCCTTGCTGCGGCCTTTTCACATGCCAACGCATCCATACCTGTATTGCGGCCAATTTCTTCAAAAGACCAATCGGCAAAACCCGAAAAGTTTTCTCTCAACTGCGGGGGTGCAGCACTGATGATCCGCAGTAACTTTTGATATTCGCTTTGGTCTAAATCATCTGTACTCAACTCCTCCGCCGGCAACAAACCTGCACCGTTTTCGACAATAGCCGGACAGTGGGAAAAACCCATCTGGCTACGCAGCTCAACCAGTTCCATTGCGGTTTTGCTACTAGCAAGTATCAGCTGGATGTTTTGCTGCCGCAGTTTGTTTAGTGCTGGTTTTGCGGCAGCGTAGCTGTAGTGCTCATGGTCTAGCAAAGTGCCATCAAGGTCGGAAAACACTACCAGCGACAACGGCCCAGACCTCCTTAAAAGTGCAATAACAAGCTATACTGTTAGATGTTTTCGAACATCTTCGCGGTCAAGACTGGCTGCATCTCCAGAGTGAACGATTTCACCGCGATCCATGATAAAAATGTCATCTGCCAGCTCTCGACAGAAATCGAGATATTGCTCCACCAAAAGAATGGACATGCCTTCTTCGTCACGTAAAAAGCGAATGGCACGCCCGATATCTTTGATAATTGATGGCTGAATGCCCTCTGTCGGCTCATCCAAAACCAGCAATTTAGGGCGTGTTATCAAGGCACGGCTTATGGCAAGCTGCTGCTGCTGCCCACCCGACAAATCTCCGCCGCGACGGTGAAGCATTTCCTTTAAAATCGGAAATAATTCAAATACATAGTCCGGGATGTTCCGCTCCGACCGCTTGACCGCCACAAACCCGGTTTCGAGGTTTTCCTTGACGCTGAGCAGAGGAAACACTTCCCTGCCCTGTGGCACGAACCCAATACCCGCGCGTGCCCGGTCATAAGACGCAGATTTACCAAGGGTTTTACCATTGAAGACAATTTTGCCATTGGATAAAGGATGATGCCCGACAACAGCGCGCATCAAACTGGTTTTCCCAACGCCGTTGCGGCCCAGCACACAAGTAATGCGGCTTTCAGCAGCTGTTAAATTTACGCCGCGAAGCGCTTCGGCAGCACCGTAGTGTAGTACCGCATTTTCAACACTCAACATGGTCAGCGCCCTAAGTAAACTTCTACAACGCGTGGGTCAGCCGACACGTGATCAAGAGTGCCTTCAGACAAAACTGCACCCTCGTGGAGGCAGGTTACTTTGACCCCCAGCTCGCGCACAAAACCCATATCGTGTTCTACAACAATCACGGAGTGGTCCTCTGCGATATCGCGCAGCAAAGAGGCGGTGGCTTCTGTCTCAGCATCTGTCATGCCAGCAACCGGCTCATCCACCAAGAGAAGCTTCGGGTCCTGAGCCAGCAACATCCCGATTTCGAGCCATTGCTTCTGGCCATGGCTCAAATTGCCCGCCAGGTTGTTGCGCGCATGCGACAGTCGAATGGTATCCAGAACTTGTCGAATGCGGCCTTCACTTACATCGCTGCGTCGATGAAAGAGCGTGGCCATAACGCCTCTTGTTCCAGCAAGTGACAGAGCTATATTGTCTTCAACCGTATGGCCTTCGAAGACAGTCGGTTTTTGAAACTTGCGGCCGATGCCCATTGTGGCAATATCTGCTTCGTCGTGCTTGGTCAGATCCACATCCCCATTGAAAATGACCTCACCACTATCGGGACGAGTCTTTCCTGTCATGATATCCATCATGGTGGTTTTGCCCGCACCATTTGGGCCAATTACTGCCCGCATTTCTCCCGGTTGAAGAATAAGCGATAAATGGTTGATCGCTTTAAATCCATCAAAGGATACAGAAACACCGTCCATGTAGAGAAGTGGCATATCTTCGCTCATTGCTTCACTCCGCTGCTTGCGGGTTCGAAGCCGCCGATGCAGGCTTTTCGCCTGACACATTTTGAGATTTTCCGGGGCGTAACTTCACCCAACCATCGCGCACTGTTCCTACAATACCCTTCGGTAAGAACAGGGTCACCAGAACAAACAAGCCACCCAGAGCGAACAGCCAATACTCAGGAAAAGCGCCGGTAAACCAACTCTTTCCGCCATTCACGGCAAGTGCGCCAACAATCGGTCCAATGATGGTTCCGCGCGCCCCAACAGCGGTCCAGATAACCACCTCGATGGAGTTGGCGGGGGCAAACTCACCGGGATTGATGATGCCAACCTGTGGCACATAAAGCGCTCCCGCAATGCCAGCCATGACAGCGGATACAACAAATGCAAATAATTTTACGTTCTCAGGCCTGTATCCCAGAAACCGCGTCCGGCTTTCTGCATCCCTCACGGCGATCATCAACTTACCATATTGCGAGCTGGTAATTGCGGATGTGATCCAGACGCCTAGCGCCAAAGCAATTGCACTTGCGGCAAACAAGCCTGCACGTGTTTCACTTGCCTGAATATCAAAGCCGAGAATGTCTTTAAAGTCGGTCAGGCCATTATTGCCACCAAAGCCCATATCGTTTCTGAAAAACGCCAACAACAAAGCATACGTCATGGCTTGCGTAATAATAGATAGATAGACGCCTGTGACGCGGCTGCGGAAAGCAAACCAGCCAAACACAAAAGCTAATGCGCCGGGCACAAGAACAATCATAATTGCTGCGAACCAGAATTGGTCAAAACCGTACCAGAACCATGGAAGCTCCTGCCAATTCAAGAACACCATAAAATCAGGCAGGATTGGGTCGCCATAAACACCACGCGGTCCGATCTGGCGCATCAAATACATGCCCATCGCATAGCCACCAAGCGCGAAGAACGCGCCATGGCCAAGCGACAGAATACCACAGTAGCCCCAAACTAAATCCAATGCCAAAGCCAGCAAAGCATAGGTTAGGTACTTGCCAATCAACGCCACAAGAAAGTTTGGTACATGCAATGGATGAGACGGATCAAACGACAGGTTCAGTATGGGCACAGCGACTGCGGCTGCCAAGATAATCGCGATAGTCAGCATGATGGGCCATGTTAGGCCCTTCTTTAGGAAATGCGTTAAAATCATGTCTCGACTGCCCGTCCTTTGAGCGCAAACAGGCCACGCGGTTTTTTCTGGATGAAGAGAATGATGAAAACCAGAATGAATATCTTGGCGAGCACAGCTCCGGCATAAGGTTCGAGAAACTTGTTGAAGACACCAAGGGACAAGGCCCCAACAAGCGTACCCCACAAATTACCGACCCCGCCGAAAACGACCACCATGAAACTATCAATGATGTAGCTTTGCCCAAGGTTTGGGGACACATTATCAATTTGGCTGAGCGCAACACCAGCAATGCCAGCAATGCCAGAGCCAAGCATAAATGTTAGCGCATCAACCCAAGGGGTGCGAATACCCATAGCAGACGCCATACGTCTATTTTGAGTAACAGCACGCATCTGCAGGCCCAGCGACGTTTTGTTGAACGCCCACAATAAAACTGCAAACACACACAACGCGAAAATGAGAATGTACAGCCTGTTCCAGGTGATGGTCATCTGACCTATTTCAAACGCTCCAGACATCCAGGATGGGTTTGAAACCTCGCGGTTACTTGGCCCAAAAATGGTACGCACAGCCTGTTGAAGGATGAGTGAGACACCCCAGGTTGCGAGTAGCGTTTCCAATGGGCGCCCATATAGAAAACGAATAACCCCACGTTCCAGAGCCAGACCAACGAGGCCAGATGTCAGGAACGCAAGCGGTAACGCTATTGCCAGCGACCAATCCATAAGTTCCGGCATGGAGTTGCGGATGATTTCCTGCACGAGGAACGTCGTGTACGCGCCTATCATCACCATCTCACCGTGGGCCATGTTGATGACGCCCATAACCCCGAAAGTGATGGCAAGGCCGATGGCGGCCAATAGCAAGACAGAGCCCAGCGAGATACCGTACCAGATGTTCTGCCCCATGCCCCATAGTTGTAGGGATTGCTCAATTTTCCCAATGGCTGTGGCAGCAAGCGTTTTCAATTCGCCTTTGGACTGCGCTTCAAACTGAGTGAGAAATGCTAATGCTTCCCGGTTGCCAAGTGAGCTCATAACAGCGATGGCCGCTGATTTTTCTTCCAATGAACGGTCTGAGATTAGGGTAGCTGACGCTTGAGCTTGACGAAGACGGTTAGCAACAGCATCTACCGTCTCGTTTTCCAATGCAGCTTCGATAGCAGGCAGAGCAGCAGCGTCCGGGTTTGCAGCAAGTGTATTTGCTGCATTGAGGCGCACATCTGGATCATCGGAGGCCAGAGTTAATCCCCCAATCGCGTCTCGGACCGTCCGGCGCAGTGAATTATTGACCCTGACCTTTTTAATCTCGCGCTTACCAGCTTCACCCACCTCTTCGCGCGTGATCGGGTCTAGAAGCTTAAGAGTTTTGCCTTTGCCGGGAACAATGAAAATCTTGTTGTCAGATTTCCGAAAGTACAATTCACCTGCTGACAGGGCGTTCAAAACGCTTGCCGCATTTGCATCGCCGCTCGCGGCGAGTTCTTCCACAATAGCCTTTGTCTGGCCAAAATTTTTGGACGTTGAAAATTTTTGAATGATGGACTGGATATCGGTTTCAGATGCCTGATCATTTGCTTGCGCAAAAACCTGGGACTGCGGCATCACCAGTGATGTGAAACCAGACAGGCAACACATCAAAAGAATAGCCAAAATAGATTTGCGAAGCACGCTTACTTTACCTTCAGCAGATTTGGATCTGACTTCTTTAGTATTCCCGGGCAAAGTGGGAGGGAGCCTTGCCCGGGAAGTTCTTTAAGTGACTAAGTCGCGCTGGACTTAGTTGGTGCCTTTACCGCCACACTGACCTGTTGCAACATTAAAGTTGCCGCAAGACATTGGTGCGCGCCAGTCGGAAATCAGGTCTTTTGAGTCTGCCAGATAGTCAGACCAGGCATCGCCAACAACGAGACCGGATGTTTCCCAAACAGTTTCGAACTGTCCATCTTCCTGGATTTCACCGATTAGAACCGGTTTTGTAATGTGGTGGTTTGGCATCATGGCAGACATGCCACCAGTGAGGTTTGGTACAGCCACACCAACAATACTGTCGATCACTGCATCTGCATCAACGGTGCCGGCCTTCTCAACAGCTTTTACCCACATGTTGAAGCCAATGTAGTGAGCTTCCATAGGATCGTTTGTGACCCGGTTCTCGTCACCAATGAATGCTTTCCAAGCATCGATGAATTCTGCATTCACATCAGTGTCTACAGACTGGAAGTAGTTCCAGGCAGCCAAATGGCCAACGAGCGGAGCTGTGTCGAGCCCAGCCAGCTCTTCTTCACCAACTGAGAACGCGACAACCGGAATGTCTTCCGCTTTGATGCCCTGGTTACCCAGTTCTTTGTAGAACGGCACATTTGCATCACCATTGATGGTGGATACAACAGCTGTTTTCTTACCAGCGGAACCAAATGCTTTAATGTCCGCAACGATTGTTTGCCAGTCTGAATGACCAAAAGGCGTGTAGTTGATGATGATATCTTCTTCAGCAACACCCTTGCCTTTCAGATAGGCTTCCAGGATCTTGTTGGTAGTCCGTGGGTATACATAGTCAGTTCCGGCTAACACCCAACGCTCAACTCCTTCACTATCCATAAGGTAGTCAACGGCTGGAATTGCTTGCTGGTTTGGAGCCGCGCCAGTGTAGAACACATTGCGCTGACTTTCTTCGCCTTCATATTGAACAGGGTAGAACAGCAAACCGTTCAGCTCTTCAAAAACAGGCAGAACAGATTTGCGGGACACGGATGTCCAGTTGCCAAATACAGCAGCAACTTTATGAACATCCAGCAATTCGCGCGCTTTTTCAGCGAAAAGAGGCCAATCAGACGCTGGATCAACAACAACTGCTTCCAGTTGCTTGCCAAGTACACCACCTTTTTTGTTTTGCTCTTCTATGAGCATCAACATAACGTCTTTCAACGTAGTTTCTGAAATAGCCATCGTTCCAGACAATGAATGCAGAATGCCAACTTTAATGGTTTCCTGCGCATGCGCTGTGAAAGAAGCTGTTGCAATGAGTGTCGACGCGAGGGACGCCAATGCGAAAGTTTTAAGTTTACCAGTCATGATACCTCCGACAGGTTTGTTTGCACCGTCGCAAGTTTTGCAAGTGCTGTGCCAGAGCCGTCGAGCGTTCCAAGGTTTTAATTATTTATTAATAAATACAATCGGTTAGGCTTTTAATACTTCATATAGAACGAAATATTCGCGACTATATCCTCCTGCTCAAACAATAAATGCCGGTTTTATCAGCAAATTTTTTAGGCGTTTCTCCAATATGCCTAAAATTAAGCCATATGATGAAATTTGGGGCGAATTGTTTGGCAAATTCATTTGCGCGACTCTAATATAGGCAAGCTGCATTATTTTGTGGCAGGTTGTTTGCACCAAAACAGCCTGGCGCTTTCCGCGACAGCGGGAAGCGCCATTTCAGCAATCCATCCTCTCTTTGCCAGATGGTATCATCCAAATCATGAAAGTCCTTGTATGCACGATACACGGCCAAAGTCTCAAATTGGTGTAAGCACAAATGGAATGACACTTCCGGCAATTGATGAATTGTCCTACCCGGTACAGGTAACGCAGATACACGTGCGCTTGGGGTATTATGTTTCGCCAGAAACACCGATTTACACGCTAATGGACCGCGACGGTAAGACGCAAAGCTACAATTACGGTTTACATGGGCAGGTTACGAAGTTAGCGACACACGTTGGCGATATCTTCACAGAACCGCAGCGGATATTCGAGTTTTGCTGCGACGAGACCGCTCAGGCCTACGCGCGTGCTCAGACACCAGCAAAAAAGATAGAACCTACCCCACTGCCTGAGGAAAAACCTGCCACGCGCAAATACAAGCATAGCATGCGCTGGGATCTGGCCGGCGCTTTGCTCGGCACGATCATTTTGGCAGGGGTTGTCCTAAACGCGAATGGTGTGTTTGATGGCCGCAGTGCGGAGATGTCAGGACCAACCTTGGACAACCTCACCATTGAAGGTGCCGGAGAGGTATCAGTTCTGGATAGCCCTCTCTCTGCACCTGACACGCGACCAAACCGATCTGCTTCCAATAGGTCAAGCGTTGAGCCAATCATTATTCCCGGCTCCACGCCCGGCACGCGACGCGGACGCCAGACCTTGGAAAACGGAACTTATGTTGGAGACCTAAAAGATGGGGGCAGACATGGAAAAGGCACATACACTTTTGACAGTGGCGACAAATATAGCGGGGAATTTAAGAATAACGCGCGCACAGGTCTGGGAACATACGAATTTGCCAGCGGCACGATCTACACGGGAAATTTTTTAGAAGGACGATTTCACGGCGAGGGCCAGATAACTTATTCAAATGGGGCAAGCTATAGCGGAAGCTTCAAAGATGGCGAGCGTGATGGAGTTGGTAAGATCACACATGAGGGCGGAACCTATTATGATGGGAGCTGGACCGATAATGACTACAATGGAACCGGTGAATTAAAGTTTTCCAATGGCGCTATTTACTCCGGTGCTTTTGTTGACGGTGCGCGAACAGGCAAAGGCACTATCACATTTGCAGATGGTGGACGTTACGAAGGCGATTTTGTAGATGGCTTTTTCGAGGGTTTTGGCCGCTATGATTTTTCTTCTGGCGGCAACTATTCAGGCGCCTACAAATCGGGCAAGCAGCATGGCGACGGTGTTTTGACACTTGCGGATGGTGGCATTTTCAAAGGTGCATTTCTGAATGGAAGACCGCAAGGGCAAGGTGTTTTCACACGTCGTACCGGCGACGTCATTACCGGCACCTTTCGCGGTGATATTGGAACAGGCACCGGGCAAATCAAATTTGCAGATGGGGACAGCTATTCTGGGGATTTCATCAATGGTGAGTTGAAGGGCAAAACCAAGTTCCAAAAACGTGTAAAATTCCGCAAGTCAAAACAACCAAAGCCCTATGCCAGCTATCAGGAAATGATGGATACGGAACGTGAGCTGGCGGAACAACGCTATGCCGAACGCCGATATCGGCGTGCGCGCCGTGATGCGAGGCGCGCAAAACGATCTGGCAAAAGCAAGACCAGCACTGCCTTGCTAAGAAATGGAGAGCTTCCCAGCACTATGTATTACGCTGTTCTGCTTCCGAACGCAGGCGATACCATTAATATCGGCGAACGCATCCAGTGTGCGAACACTGTTGAGAGTGATGTGACTTGTTCTGTCGCAAAAATTCAAAAACTTTGGGCTGTCTCATTGGCATGTGATCCACGCTACAATTCTGACAAGGGTGAAGCATCCGACCGGCTTCGTTTAGTGGTGTATGTGGCCAAGGGGAATACCGATCGGATGAGAGACCATTTCATTCGCTGGAACAAAGCCCGATATCAAGCAGCTGGACCAAGATACATGCCTTTGATGAAAAACATTTTGGCAGAGCTTTCAAAGGTTAAAATGACAACCAAAACTGTAGGTGAGATACGTGTATACTATGATAGCTACGCTAGCATGGCTGAATCTCTGAAACATACAGGCTGCAGGACGATCGATCTGAATGCCGGCAGACGTTAACTTTGCTTTGGCTGCGTGATTGCACCGATGGAATTTCTTTAATTTCATCTGCTCTTTAGCTGTCTGAAGTATTCGTTCCCTTCGGTTTCCATCCAGGTCTACGCAACAGATACCCCATCGCATTTTTGAACGATCCGGCACTTCGGACATCTTTGAAAATTTGCCCGTACTCGTGAAAATTAATCACAAGCGGGTTTGCGGAACCAATTGGCTTGGTAATTCCATAAACAACCCTCTCCTTTTCAGGTTCATATGTACCAAACATGCGGTCCCACAAGATGAGAATGCCACCATAATTCTTGTCGATATATTGGGCGTTGCTACCGTGATGCACACGGTGGACAGAGGGCGTATTAAACACTTTGTCGAGCCAGCCAAGCTTGCCGATTTTTTCCGTATGAATCCAGGTCTGGTAAGACACGACAATCAGAATAGCTATGATGGTTTGCACCACACTGAAGCCCAACAAGATCATCGGCACAAAGAACAGCCACTCAACCAGCGCTTCCACCCATGCAAGCCGCAATGCGGTGGTTAAATTATACTCTGGCGATGAATGATGCACACTGTGATGTGCCCACAGAATACGAACCTCATGCTCCCATCTGTGCATCCAGTAATAGGTGAAGTCAGCCATCAACAGCGCCAGCACCCAAGACCACCATGTGGCAGGCATATCAAACATGGCAAGCGGAAGAGCCAGTATAAGCCCCACTACAAACACCAGACCATAGGCAGTGCGCTCCAACAGGGCGTTGCCAACAGCAATGGCGAAATTTGCGAAAGTTTCGCCAAAACGCTTTCTGTCTCCTGTCAGTGTGTCCCAAACGGTTTCGGAAATGATTGCCACCAGAAAAATCAGACCTATGATCTCCAGAACTTGGAAGGTGTCTGAGTATGCAGCGAATTCTGTTTCGATGAAGTCCATGCGATATCTCCAAAGGGGCAGAGTCTATATATTTGAACGAACGTACGTTCATTGATATACGTATAGCAATTACAATTGCAATGGGTGAGCTATGGTAAAAACTGAAAGCCAGAAACCAAATCGTGCTGAAACAAAGGAAACTCGCCGCAAACTTATTGTGGAAACCGCCGCCCTATGCTTTGTCGAAAAAGGCTTTCATCAAACCAGCATTCGCGACATTGCGAACAAGGCCGGGATTAGCCTTGGTAATGTCTATAACCACTTCGAAAACAAAGCGGCTCTTATAGGAGAGATTGCTCAGCTCGAAGCTGAAGACTTATCAGAGTTGTTCGCGAAAACTGATAGGATTGGCAGCCCCGCCAAGGCATTAGACAAGTTCGCATCGCTCTATCTGGCATATTGTTGCAAGCCCGAAAACAGTATGTTGTCTGCGGAAATTATCGCTGAAGGCTTGAGGAATCCTGATATAGGCGAAGGCTTCCATATCAACCGCAAGGCGTTGGTGGAGTATGTTGTAAATCTCATTGGACGCGTGCGACTTCAACAAAGAGAGACGGCAAAACTATCCGCAAATGATGCATCGGAATTCATACTAGACCTGATTGAAGGGTTGGCAATGAGATCTGCCTTCCTCGCGCGAAAGCCCAGCTCCAAATCATCACACGCATTGAACGCTGCAATCCACGCTATTGTGTCGGACAGCGTCTGATGCTCAGTTTGCGCTGCTAACACATCTGAAATTTGCGAACTGGAAGAAGCCAACGAAGGAATTCCCGCGTTGCGATTGAGCACCGTAAAGCTCCAGCCAACTTACATCATCCACCTCAGGATCAAATGAGCTGTAGTATAATTCACCTACCTCGATCACGTGCAAAGTTTCATCTGCGCGCCGCAGCAAAGGGGAAGCCATGTCGGCCTCTTCCCGACCAGCATCTTGCCGCAACGCCTTGCATTCGAACGTGCTCACATCAGCCAAGGCAATAGGCCCAGAAGAGACAACAAAAATCCCGGCAAAAACCAATCCAAACAATTTTGCTTGGATAGCATTCTGTAGTTTTGTCTTAAAACAAAGCATCAACATCCCTCTCTTGGCTCTGAGCATATTGCTTCTGAGCTAGCACTCTAGGCTCAGATTTCGGTGAGGCAATAAACTCATGACCTTTGATCGTTTCCGGCTGCTTACATGAAAACGGGATCAACGTTCCTGCAATGCCAAACGCACACCAAGAGCACAATAAATGCTGCCGACAACTTTCCCTTGCCAGCGCAGTACATTTGGGTTGCGCCGCAAAAATGATCCAATGCCGCCAGCGCCAATGGCAAAGACCAACGTACTGAAAAAGCCAACCAATACGAAAAGTACGCCGAGAATGGTCAGTTGAAGCGGCACCAATCCATTTTCCACCTGCACAAATTGCGGTAGAAAAGCCAGAAAGAACAGAGCTGACTTTGGATTTAGCACTTCCGCGATTGCGCCCTGACGAAACGCTTTGGCAGGCGTGATTGTCGGTACTTGCAGATTTTGAGAATTCGGCACTTTTTCCAAAATTGCGCGAATTCCGAGATAGATGAGGTAAGCCGCACCCATATATTTTATGAGGCTGAACAAGAAGGCAGATGCCAGTATTATGGCAGAGATACCAAGCACTGCCATAGCTGTGTGAACTAGATCGCCCACAGCGATACCGAGGCCAGTTGCAATACCGGCCTTCGTGCCGGAACTTGTTGCACGGGCTAACGTCAACAGAACTGCCGGACCGGGAATGAACACAAAGCCGAACAGGATCGCCAGATAGGTGAAAAGTGTAGCCTGATCAATCATGTGAATCTCCTTTGGCACCAGACAGCTGAATGGGTGTGGCGTTCTGTCAAATCATATCCAGGGCAACAACTCCGTAGAAGCAACTCTGTGCTGCCACCCTGCAGAAACCGCTAAATGCGTACATGCTCAGCAGCGGTTTCTTTGTCACCGGTATTGGGTGTACCTGTTGGCTCTATCAGAAGCAAATGCGCTTCCTCATCCGCGACGGGCCGATGTTCGACTCCCTTGGGCACCACATACATCTCACCTGCGTTTAAGGTTACGTCACCTTCCTTCATTTCAATGCGAACAGAGCCACTAAGCACGAGAAAAAAATCGTCGGTGTCTTCATGAGAGTGCCAGTTAAACTCGCCCTTTACCTTAACGACCATCACATCATGACCATTGAATTCCGACACTGTTCTGGGAGACCAATACTGTGAAAAGGTTGTCAATTTTTCTGCAAGGTTAATAGCACTCATAGAGGACCTACATTTCTGGATAATATCAACGTGTTTTGCATAAATGGGGAGACGAAACAACCAACGCAACTACGCAGAATGGCGTATCATTATTTGCGCTTATTAAGTAAGGATTAACCATAAATTTTAAGGGCTTGCGCCCTAGCCATCTTCGGAACTTTTGCAAATTAGTTAAGGTTAGACACACGGCAATCCCTCATATTTGCGGTTCATTTACGGACCCATATTTACCATGGTTAACGACTTCTTAAGAGAAATCCTGACAAAAGTGTTAATCTATTTAAGTATTGGGATTGTTATGCAGCAAAAGCTACCAGCGGGCGGAGCGCCCGCATCCAATCGCGCAGCCCGACGCCGCATGAAAAAAAATGCGAAAGCACAGGCAACTTCGGCTATTCAAGATCCAAATGCAGCGTTGATAGCTGAGCATCTCAATGCGGCAGAAAAATTGCGCAATACGGGTCAGCTAGAGCAGGCAGAAGCTCTATGCAGGAAATTGACTCAGATGGTCCCCAACTCCGCTGCTGCTCATTCGGCAACGGCGGTTGTGCTTCAGGAGCGTGAGGATTTAACTGCTGCGCTGGATTTTTTTAAACAAGCCGCAAACCTATTACCTAAGGATTCAGGATGCTGGCTGAGGCTCGGCAATTGTCTTGGCGCGCTACAATACCGAGATGCTGCTTTGATAGCCTTCCAGAAAGCACTGGAACTGACCCCTAAAGACCTACAAGTTCTCAATGCTATGGGCTCCAACCTTCAAGCGCTAGAACGCCATGACGAGGCCCTGGAAGCCTTCTCCAAAGCCCGTAAACTGCACCCCAAAAGTGCGATGGCACATTTTAAGGAAGGCCAACAACTTCAGACGTTAGGTGACTTTAAAGGGGCACGAACTTTCTTCGAAAAAGCTGTTGAACTTGACCCGAACCTCGTTGAGGCGCACTCCAAGCTTGCCGGAATGGCAACCCAGCCGAATGAGCTGGAAGAGGCTATCGGTAAGTTGAAAGCCCTTGCGGCTAAACACAGCGTTCCGCCTCTTGGTCGCGCGAATGCACTTTTTGCGGCAGCGCGCGTTTCGCAAAAGCAAAAACAGCACTCAGAGGCATTTGACTATTATCGACAGGCAAACAATCAGCTTCGTGAGAAAGTGAATTTCAATCGTGACTCTCTAACAAACTACGTTGATGAGAGCATTCGGGTGTTCACTTCAAATGCCGTCGACGCGCAAAGAGATGCAGCGCTTGAGGCGCCGGGACCCATTTTCATCGTGGGCATGCCGCGCTCCGGCACAACGTTGGTTGAACAAATTCTCTCCAGTCACCCACTTGTATGCGCTGGCGGTGAAGAACAAAAGATGAGTGGACTGGTCAATGCACTGGTGCGTGAGACAAGTGGTGAAGTGCGCTATCCACATGACCTTGAGCGCATAGCACCTGCCGGTTTGAAAACTGTTGGCGAACACTATCTTGCCCATATGGACCGGCGTTTCCCCGACGCGACGCGTTTTACAGACAAAAATCCATTCAATTTTTTCCACGTAGGATTGCTGTCAATCCTGTTTCCAAACGCGACGATTATTCACTGTCAACGAGATGCTCGTGACACGTGCCTGTCGTGTTACTTCCAGCATTTTGCAGAAGCAAAAACGATGGATTTCACAACAGATCTGGAAGACCTTGGTCACTTCTACAACAATTATAAACGCATAATGAACCACTGGGATAGCGTCCTGCCAGATCGCGTAGTGAATGTTGCTTACGAAGATATGGTGAGTGATCAGGAAAGCATGAGCCGTATGCTGATAGGTCGAATTGGCTTGGACTGGGATGATGCCTGCCTGAAATTTAATGAAAATGAACGTGGAGTGCTCACTGCAAGTCAATGGCAAGTTCGCCAACCAATTTATAAGACCTCACTGCAACGCTGGCGGAGATATGAGGCCGAACTTGCACCACTCATTCAAGTTCTGAATGAAGCAGCCTAAGCCAAGAGACGTCAGCAAGACTGGCCGTACCGTTCTCAGATTGTATGAGTTCTATGGCAGACGCCAAATCGGCGGGAATATCAAAGAAAGTTCCCTGCCCCGATAGATACTGAAAGTATTTCGAGCTTCCAGTTCTGGTGGGTTCTTAGTGGATGAAATTCCAAATTTGCTGAAACGCAATATGAAGCGCCTGCTTCTCCATTTATTGTATTTCGGCTCGCCATATCTCTGAGAAAAGGCACCACAGATTGCAACTGGTCGATGGATGTAGTTTGGTGAATATTCAAAGTACCGGAGCTGCTCTCAATATGATCGTTGATATTCAAGTACATCTTGATTATGCCCTTGAGGGATGCGTTGATTGTATGTTGCAAATTGAAGCGGCTCAACGAGAGGGGCAAGTAGTCCACTCAGAAAATTTGACCTGTTCGGAAACAGACTATTTTTCCCGAACTGCAGCGGAAGACAATCAAGGAGAACGCATATGGCTGCAGGCAGAGGACAAGCTGGTTTGTGACTATCGGGCGCATGTGGAAGTAAAACGTCCAAATACCGATATCTCCAAGCTGGAACAGGTCTCGCTAAAGGAACTGCCTGGCGAGTTTGTAAAATACCTGCTCGCCTCCCGATACTGCCCGGCAGACGAATTTCAAAACTTTGTCGCAGCCGAGTTTGGCGATCTGAGCGGTGGCGCACGTATAGCAGCAATCACCGAGTGGATTAATTCTAGCTTCAGCTATGTCGTTGGCTCCAGCGGCCCGCAAACAACAGCGCTCGATACATTTGTACAGCGCCAGGGCGTTTGCCGTGACTATGCCCATTTGCTTGTCACGCTTGCACGTGCATCTGCAATACCAGCTCGCTTTGCCAGCGCTTATGCACCCTATGTGGATCCACAGGATTTTCATGCAGTTGCCGAAGTTTATCTGGACGATGGATGGCACCTTGTGGACGCCACAGGAATGGCAACACCGGACCAAATTGCTGTGATAGGTGTAGGCCGTGACGCTGCCGATGTATCTTTTCTTACAAGCTATGGCGCAGCTAGCTTGAACGCACAGAGCGTTTTTGTACTTATCGAAAAGTAGCCCTCTTTAAATACCATCACGCTGGATGGCTCCTGAATATCTGGCGTAAATCGGCTGCAATATCTTTATGCCTTGATTTACAGGGTGCAATACCCTTTGGTGAACCAACAGTTCTATGGGGAACTTTTCAGGGGCAAAAATTTGGCAAAACTATTGGTTTACTACGCGCATCCTGGGCAACAGCATTCTCATACCAATCGAGAAATGGCAGCCCGCGCGAAGGCGTTAGACGGCATCACATTTGTCGATCTTTACGCAGAATACCCCCGTAACAATATTGACATTGACAAAGAGCAACAGCGATTGCTCGACCATGATGTCATTCTGTTTCAATTCCCTCTTTTCTGGTACTCGACGCCAGCCCTTATCAAAGAGTGGCAAGACCTTGTTCTGGAACATGGTTTCGCCTACGGCAGCGGCGGCGACAAATTAGCTGGCAAACGTATGATGCTGGCAATTACAGCGGCCGGGCCGCAAGATGCATATTCCAAGGCTGGATTTCAGCATTTCCCATTGCGAACATTTCTGACACCGCTGCAGCAAACAGCCACTTTGTGTAAAATGCCATTTATACCGCCTTATGTTCTGTTCAGCTCTCTAAAGGCACCTGGCGATGGCCTCATTGCACCACATGCAGATGGCTACATAAAACTGCTGGCAGCCATTCGTGATGACCGATTTGACTACGCAAAAGCTGATAAGGCAGAGCTTTTATCTCATAACACATTGCCGATTTTGCAGGAGGCATAAACATGGATGGATTCCTTACGCTCTCATTTCTGTTTTTGATCGCTGGTGTGATTGCAGTTCCCATCGCCTCCCGTCTCGGCCTTGGGTCGGTGCTTGGCTATCTGATTGCCGGCATCGTTATCGCGCCATTGTTGCAACAATTGGGTGTTGATGTTGTTAGCCTTCAACACTTTGCCGAATTTGGCGTTGTCATGATGTTGTTTCTTGTCGGGCTGGAGCTGGAACCACGTCTTCTGTGGCAGATGAAAACCAAGCTACTTGGTTTGGGTGGCTTGCAAGTTGTGGTGACTACGGGCCTGGTGATGGCCGTAGCGATGTTGTTTGACCTTGGCTGGACCATCTCACTCGCCATTGGGCTGGTACTCGCACTTTCTTCCACCGCCATTGTCTTGCAGACCCTGAACGAAAAGGGCCTCATGAAAAGCGATGGAGGCCAGGGGAGCTTTGCCGTTCTGCTGTTTCAGGACATTGCAGTTATCCCGATGCTGGCATTCATACCATTACTGGCTTTACCCGAACTTATAGATATCGCGCAAAATGCAGATGTTTCCGGCCACGGCACAGAAACATCGGGCGGCGACCACCACGGTGAAGAGGACAACCACGGACCAAGCTTCAATCTTGTCGATGGATTGGCAGGTTGGCAACGTGGCCTTGTAACCATTGCCGCGATTGCAGCCGTTATCGTAGGTGGTTCGTTTCTGACACGCCCAATTTTCCGCTTTATTGCCATGGCTAAGCTGCGTGAGCTCTTCACAGCAACTGCTTTGATGATGGTTATTGGAATTGCGCTGCTGATGACTTTGGTTGGCTTGTCCCCTGCCCTCGGCACTTTCCTAGCTGGTGTTGTACTGGCAAACAGCGAATACCGGCACGAGCTTGAAAGCGATATCGATCCCTTCAAGGGGCTGCTATTAGGCCTCTTTTTCATGACGGTTGGCGCGGGTATAAACTTCGAATTGCTGTTTGACGGTTTCGCAATAATTCTGGGTCTGACCATTGGGCTTATGGCACTGAAGGCGGCCGTGTTGCTGGTGCTCTCTTTCATTTTCAAAGTAGGAGGGTCAGATCGATGGTTGTTTGCCCTGGGGCTGGCGCAAGCAGGTGAATTTGGCTTTGTATTGCTTTCGTTCACCGTGGCCAACAACGTCATTCCTACTGCTATCGCAGATCAATTATTGCTGGTTGTTGCGCTCTCAATGCTGCTGACCCCTGCCCTGTTTATTCTCTACGACAAAGTGATCGCACCCAGATTTGCAGTTGCGCAGGCCAGTGAGCCTGATGACATAGACGAAGCAGGAAGTGTCATTATTGCAGGGCATGGGCGCTTTGGGGGTATCGTCAATCGGCTGTTGATGTCCGCAGGATATAAAACCGTGGTGCTGGATCACAGTTCCAGCCAATTGGAGATGCTTAGAACATTTGGATTCAAAATATTCTTTGGCGACGCCACACGGCCAGACCTTTTGCACGCCGCCGGCATAGATGAAGCCAAAATGCTTGTGGTTGCGATTGACGACAAAGATCAGGCAAATGAGCTTGTTCACTACGTGAAGCACAACCATCCCCATGTCGTGATTGTTGCGCGAGCCCGCGATCGGAACCACGTCTATGAGCTGTATAGTGCAGGTGCCCGTGAAATCATCCGCGAAACATTCGATAGCTCAATCCGCGCTGGCCGTTCTGCCTTGGAAGCCTTGGGAATGCACCCTTACGACGCGGAACTTCATGTGCGCAGCTATGTAGAGGATGATAAATTTTCCATTGGAGAACTGGCTCAACTTTATGATGCCGACATTCCTGCTCATGAGAATGCACCATATGTGGCTCGAGCCAAGGAATTGATAGCAGAACAGGAAGCCGCAATGCGTGGTGAAAAAAATACCTTTTCCAGCCGCGCTGACCGCGGCTGGACACCGCCGACATCTGCAGATGTTTTGACTGCTGCAGAAGAAGCCGAAGCGGCGAATTCCTAGGCTGCAGAGAGCTTGGGACGTCTTATTTGACGGGTTTTTCCGGCTTCACTTCGGTGCCATTGAGCCGACCGACATATTCCGGCAGCATCGGAACATAGTCCTCCGGGCCATCTCCACCAGCAGCGTAAGCCGCAGCGTAGAGATTTTTGACGGCATTGCCTACAGGATTCACCAAATTTGCACTGTCTGCCATCGATTCCAAGTAACGCATGTCTTTTAACGCATTGGACAAGGTAAACTTGTGTGCTTCCTTGTTACCTTCCATAATGTAATCCATGAAAGTCTGGTAGAAACCACAATCCATCCGGCTACCTCGCAACACACTGTCAAAAGTTGCTGGAGACAGACCAACCTTACTGGCCAACGCCAAAGCTTCTGAGTAAATCGCACCATAACCGAGTGACAGAAAATTGTTTATCAGTTTCATGCGGTGACCATCACCTACTCCACCAATATGAACAATACTGGCAGCCCACGTTGCGACCACCGGTTCAATCCGTTTGAAAACTGCATCATCAGCCCCAATCATAGCACTTAACTTGCCCTCTTCAGCTTGAACGGGCGTACCGCCCAGTGGGGCGTCCACGAAGGCAATATCGCTGGCTGACAATTGCTCTGATAAACTGGTGGTCGATGTTGGGTCAGACGTTGAGCAATCTATAATCACTGATCCGGGCTTCAGACCCTGCTGCAAATCGCGCACGATGGATTCAACTTGAGGAGAGCCCGGCGCGCAAATGAAAACAATAGAAGACTTTTCACCAAGCTCTTTCAAGCTTGATACTTCCACGCCCCCGCGACCCACCAGGTCTTCAACCGGGGTGCGATTTCGATGACCAATGACGTTCAGCGTATAGCCTTTTTCAACGATATTCTTGGCCATGCCATGACCCATGAGGCCAACGCCTACGAAGCCAATTGTTTCTGCTGTGTCGCTCATATCATCATCCTTTTCTCTGCGTTGACCAGATCAGTAAAGTCATCCACACAAGTTGGAAAGGTTAGTTCCGGAATATCTGCCATAAAACGCCACTGACGACACCCAACCACACCCATTTGAGAAGTTATCCTAAAAAGCAGAGCAGCCTTTTGGAATTTTTAAATCATCCCCAATGCGGCAGTTTAAATATCTGATTTATAAAGTTATAAGCACCCAAACCGCTACCTATCCTCTGTTGAAGCGTGAGGGTGTGTGACACAATATCCTATACTTGAATTGAACGGTGAACATGACGTTATCTTCGCCTTCACTACCCCCTTCTTTAATTGAAAGGGTCGCACACTGAAGCGCTCAATGCTGACTTAGCAGAGCTTTTTCATCAAAAGATGAGTGCTGATCCTAGCGTTAAAATGAGCGACACCGAAACACAAATCCTTATGGAAGCTTATCAAAACTCATTGTTTGCATTCTTTGGGACATATGCTTGAGAGATTTTGTTTCGGGGTTTCTAGATAAAGGTCGTTTTCTTTAGTTTTACTCATGAATTTGGTTTCCATATGCCAAGGTATTGTCAAGGCGAGCGTAGTGGGCAATGAGTGTGCCGCCCGGCAAAAAGGAAATGGGACTGACTATGTTTAGTGGGGCTACAAAGTAACCTTTTCGTTCAATCTAGCTGGCAGCTATGTTTACAGACTGAGCGGTGGAGATATTCTGCATTGATGCTTTGTTGGTAAAAATTTTGACGAATGTTTCAAAATCTGCGTCTGTAGTACCAAGAACAACAACATGAATATGCTTGTGAAAATGAACACCATTTCCAACGATAGCCACACAACCCATGACGCGGAAATTGATGCGCGGAATGAGGACATTCTCATTTACTTAGACGGGGCTCTTGTACCGCGTTCGCAAGCACTGGTATCCGTTTATGACAGCGGATTTTTGTTGGGCGATGGCGTGTGGGAAGGTTTGCGGCTTTACAATAGCAAATGGGCCTTCGTGGACGACCATCTGGACCGTTTGTTTGAAGCGGCAAAAGCGATTGATCTAAATATTGGTATGGATCGCGAGGGCGTCCTGGCTGCTTTGGAAGAAACACGTACCGCTAATTCCATGCAAGAAAATGTGCATGCGCGGTTGATGGTCACACGGGGCCGAAAGTCAAAACCTTTTCAACACCCACGATTATCTCGCTCCGGCCCCACCTTTGTAATTATCATGGAACATTCACAACCGGTTTCCAGCTTGCAGAAGCGCGGCATCCGTCTTGCAACTGTGCCGCAAGTGCGTGGGTTGCCTATGAGCCAGGACCCGAAGCTGAACTCCCATTCCAAACTCAATTGTGTGCTGGCGGCAGTGCAGGCGGAAAAAGCGGGCGCTGATGAGGCGCTCATGCTGGACCCGCATGGTTTTGTAGACACCACCAATGCCTGTAATTTCTTCATCGTAAAAAAGGGTGCTGTTTGGACCTCTACCGGCGATTATTGTATGAACGGCATCACACGGCAGAAGGTGATTGACCTATGCCGTGCCAACGACATTCCGGTGTTCGAACGAAACTATTCCCTGGTGGACACCTATAGCGCCGATGAAGCTTTCCTCACCGGCACTTTTGGCGCACAGACACCGATTGCGGAAATTGATGGGAGACCGATTGGCGATGGGCGTGCTGGACCGATCACCATGCGTTTGCAACACCTCTACAAAGCATTGATTGCGGAGAATTGTGCGTGAGCGATGCGGAAACAATAACGTCCAAGATGCAGCGATCCGTTGGTGTGGGTCGCCTGTCGGTCTCGCAACTGGATGGCAAAACCCGCTTGAACAGGCTCTATCAGGAGGGTTGCGCTAAAATACGCATCCCCAAAACCTACCATGGCTCGGCGCTTGAAGCTGTGATCATTAACACATCTGGCGGCGTGACAGGCGGAGATCGAATGAGCTGGTCGTTCGAAGCTGGTCCGCAAACGCATCTGATGCTAACAACACAGGCCTGCGAAAAAGTCTATAAATCCTCTGGCGGTCTTGCCGAGAATAACGTTGTGCTGTCGGCGGCATCAGGAGCACGGCTAGCTTGGGTGCCTCAAGAAACCATTCTGTTCAATCGCAGCGGATTTTCGCGACAGATTACCGCTGATTTAGCAACTGATGCGGAAGCCTTGTTTCTGGAACCAATTGTATTTGGCAGACGGTCAATGGGTGAGACGGTTGAAAATGCGCAATTGCATGACCGTTGGCGCATTTCCCAAAGCGGTGTGCTCGTTCATGCGGAAGATTTTTGGATGTCGGGCGAGGTTTCAGAAATTCTGGAACAAGGAGCCGTTCTCAACGGACAAACGGCCTTTGCGACTTTGCTCTTGGTTTCGCCGCGCGCTGAAGGTTATCTGGATGCGGCGCGTGCACTTGTCGGGCAACACGGCGGGGTGTCACACTGGAATGGCAAGCTTCTTGCTAGGATCGTTGCTGAGGACAGTTTTACATTGCGCAAAACACTGTTGCCGCTGGTGTCGCTGATGAATTTTGGGGCAGAGCTGCCTAAAGTTTGGTCACTTTAAGAACCAAACGCGTAAGAGAAGGGATTTGGGATGAATTTAACGCCTCGCGAAAAAGACAAGCTGTTGGTTGCCATGGCGGCAGAAGTGGCACGAAAACGCCTCGCGCGCGGCGTTGTATTAAACCACCCTGAGGCAATCGCTCTCATAACTGACTTCGTCGTGGAAGGTGCACGCGATGGAAAGAGCGTTGCCGATCTTATGGAACAAGGCGCTCATGTCGTGACCCGCGATCAGGTCATGAAAGGTATCCCCGAAATGATCCATGACATTCAAGTAGAAGCAACATTTCCGGACGGCACGAAACTCGTCACAGTGCATGAGCCGATACGGTAGGAGAGATATCATGATTCCCGGAGAAGTTATCACCGCCGCCGGCGATATCGAATTGAACGCTGGCCAACCGACCGCGACAATTACAGTCTCCAACACAGGGGACCGACCTGTGCAGGTGGGGAGCCACTATCATTTCTATGAAACCAATGAAGGCCTCTCATTTGATAGGAATGAAGCGCGCGGAATGCGTCTTGATATCGCACCGGGAAGCGCTGTGCGCTTTGAACCGGGCCAAACACGTGAAGTGACACTCGTGCCTCTGGCAGGGGATAGAACCGTCTTCGGCTTCAATCAGAAAATTATGGGCGAGCTCTAGTGAGTGATTTCCTTACGAAACAGGTCAAACTGACAGTTTCTTTTGATATCCGTGACTTTTGGATTCTCACCGCCAAAATGCGTGAGGCGGTGTAAATGCCGCAACAGAGAAATCTGGGAACACAACATGCTTGAGTTTCGCAAAGTGCGTAGCGACGCAGATATTGGTGAAGTCAAAACTCTCATCGGTGAGTTCTGGGATTTCATTGCAGAGCGCTACCCAGAACGAAAAACTAAAGTCGATGAATACTTGGCGGAGCAAAATTTTGACGATCAGCTAGCAAATTTCGACAAGTACTTTGCGCCGCCATTTGGAGAATGCATCTTGGCATTGAAAGACGGCCGTTCAATTGGAATTCTAATGATGAAAGCACATGATACCGACTTGTGTGAGATGAATAGAATGTTTGTAAGGCCCGAAGGACGTGGAGCCGGTGTTGGACGAGAACTTTGCAACGAATTGATTTCTGAGGCGAAAAAACTTGGCTTTAAAGAAATGCGCCTGGATGCCTGGGATCGACACACAGAGGCATTGCCGCTTTACAAGTCCCTCGGTTTCAAACCTGAACCTGAAGATCCTAATCGAGACTCACTGAGAATTTGCCTGCGACTGAATTTACAAGAGACGGAAGCCTGACCCATGCCCACTAAAATTTCCCGTGCTGCTTATGCCGATATGTTTGGTCCGACAACGGGCGATAAATTACGCCTTGCGGATACCGAGCTATTTATCGAAGTGGAAAAGGACCTCACCACTTATGGCGAGGAAGTCAAATTTGGTGGCGGTAAAGTTATCCGTGATGGTATGGGACAGTCTCAGGTAACCCGTGCCAATGGTGCTGTTGATACGGTCATAACCAACGCACTGGTCGTGGATCATACCGGCATTTATAAGGCAGATATTGGTCTTAAGGACGGGCGCATTGCTGGTATAGGCAAAGCGGGCAACCCAGATACTCAATCAGGTGTGGACATCATTATCGGGCCGGGCACGGAAGCGATTGCCGGCGAAGGCAAGATCATAACAGCGGGCGGTTTTGACAGCCACATCCATTTTATCTGTCCGCAGCAGATTGATGAAGCACTGAACTCCGGTCTGACAACAATGCTGGGCGGCGGTACCGGGCCGGCGCACGGAACTTTGGCAACTACATGCACCCCGGGACCTTGGCATTTGGCACGCATGATAGAAGCTGCCGAGGCGTTTCCCATGAACCTTGCCTTTGCCGGCAAGGGCAACGCATCGCAACCTGGTGCATTGGAAGAAATGGTGCTGGGTGGTGCATCTGCGCTCAAGCTTCATGAAGATTGGGGCACCACACCAGGCGCAATTGATTGCTGCCTTTCCGTAGCGGATGATTACGACGTGCAGGTGATGATTCACACAGATACGTTGAATGAAAGTGGCTTTGTTGAAAACACTATCGATGCCTTCAAAGGACGCACAATTCACGCGTTCCATACAGAAGGTGCAGGTGGCGGGCACGCTCCGGACATTATTAAGGTCTGCGGCCTTTCAAACGTTATTCCATCTTCCACAAACCCAACGCGACCTTATACGGTGAACACAATCGCAGAGCATTTGGATATGCTTATGGTTTGCCACCATCTGGACAATAACATTCCAGAGGATGTTGCTTTTGCTGAAAGTCGAATCCGCAAAGAAACCATCGCTGCAGAAGATATTCTGCATGATATGGGTGCATTCTCCATCATCGCTTCTGATAGCCAGGCGATGGGCCGTGTTGGAGAAGTGATTATCCGCACATGGCAAACCGCAGACAAGATGAAACGCCAGCGCGGGGCGCTAACTGAAGAAACTGGCGACAACGATAATATGCGTGTGCGTCGCTATATTGCCAAATACACTATTAACCCCGCCATTGCCCATGGCATGTCAACCGAGATCGGCTCATTGGAAGTGGGCAAACGCGCGGACATTGTGATGTGGGATCCGGCTTTCTTCGGAGTTAAACCGGATATGATTTTGCTAGGCGGTACGATTGCGGCTTCCTTGATGGGCGATCCGAATGCCTCCATTCCAACGCCACAACCCGTCCATTTCCGTCCAATGTTTGGCGCATTTGGAAAGTCTCTAACGAACTCATCTGCCACCTTTGTTTCTCAGGCAGCGATTGAAAATGGACTTGCCGAGAAGCTAGGCCTTGCGAAAGAGTTGCTTCCCGTCGAAAACACGCGTAGCGGTATTTCCAAAGCGTCCATGGTGCACAACAATGCAACGCCTGACGTCGAAGTAGACCCAGAAACCTATGAGGTGCGGGCAAACGGTGAGCTGCTCACCTGCGAGCCGGCAGACGTACTGCCAATGGCACAAAGGTATTTTCTGTTTTAACTCTTAAAACCCATATATTTGACGTGACCAAAACGTATTGACTTCGCGCTTCTCTGAAACTTTTTCAAAGAATTTTATTTACTTGCTTTTCACGATTTATGAGTCGTGAAACGATCTCTATTTTACTTAAATAGACTTAATTTTCGCCACTATTAAGCGGCACATGAATATCTGAAAACCCATGAAATCGGTCAATTAAATTGATCTTTATGAGGCAACGGGCCTTATGGTATAGAATTAACCTTACCTAAAATAACAAATTAACTAATAAATTTATCCATTTAACTTAATTATAAAATTAAAAATGCCTAATTTTTCGTTAAAGTTCTGCTAATACTCCAAAACAGAATTTTTGTTGTTAAATTTTATAATCTCAACGAGTATATGGAGTATTTGAGATATGAAACGAATATTATCATCCTTTGTATGGGTTGCGTTACTTTCTGCCCCATATTTTTCAAGTGTATCTGTAAGCAATGCACAGTCAGCCCGAGAAGACGGCTGCGTATTTCACCCCGCTTACAGAGAATGGCTTATCAAGAATACTTTTTACTGCGGTCCGACCAATGGACTTGGTATCTTTGAGCCCAAGGAAGACGAGTATGATGGCAACGAAGAGCCAGCTCCTGAACCTGTGGTACAGGAAATGAAGAAGGTTGTTGTTGATAGCTGCAATGGCGGAGGATCGTCAGGCAGAGTCAGCTGCTATTAAGATGTACATAGTACCGGCTTCGAACTTGATACGTTGCACAAATTAATTTGATACTCAATTAAGGCAGTGGCACTAGGGCGCTGCCTTTTTCGCGAAGTTTTCAGACTAAATGCAATCTGTCTATCTTGCATTATGATGTTCTTTTCGCTGATGTACAAAGCTACCAAATTCCCCTTCTTACAGGATCGGAAGTCATATTGTGATCTACCTCATCGCCACGCTTCACATCAAACCGGGCTCCTTGCCGCAAATTATGAAAGCGGTCACGCCTTGTATTGAAGCAACCCGCAAGGAAACAGGCTGTATTTCCTATGACCTGGTGCAAAGTCTCACAGATGAAAATACATTGATGTTTGTTGAACGCTGGACAGACCAAGCGGCGCTTGACGCACATTTCAAGGAACCGCATCTGATCGCATGGCGAGACGCCGGTGAACCATTTTTTATAGGTCGCAAGATCGAAATTATCGATCCGGCCAACGTCGAAGAACGCTAAATTAGTTTCGGTGTCTTCCACCATAATCTGATCATCTTTTCTGGCCATCAGAGGCGCGCCGGCCCCACGGCGTGCCTTGAAGCAATTCTGCTTTGGCTCATTTCTAGAAAAGGTATTTTAATGTTACGTTCTGCCTTGTCGTTCGCCTTCGTTGCAATGCTAGCTCCCCAGTTGGCAACTGCAAAAGATATGAGCTTTGATGATCTCTTTGATCGCTATAATACAGCGGGAACAATTGTTATCGAAAGCCGGAAGCTGCAAAAAAGTTGGGTCCACAACGTAGCGCGTGCCGACACCCCTAAGCGGCCAGCATCAACATTTAAAATTCCAAATTCCGTATTTGCTCTTGAAGCAGAGGCTGTGGAAGATGTTGATGAAATCGTGCCTTGGAATGGCAAAGACTATAACATCAAAGCCTGGAACAAACCTCATAGTTTACGCTCTGCCTACAAAGTCTCTTCGCTGCCAACTTATCAGGAACTGGCGACACGGATTGGCTTGGAAAAAATGGCGGAGTTTGTCACGAAAACCAATTACGGAAACGGCAAGATTGGAGGCAAAGTCGATAAGTTCTGGATATGGGGTCCATTGGAGATAACGGCCAACCAACAAATTGATTTTCTAAAACGCTTGGAAACCCGCACACTACCCTTTTCAAAGCAAGCACAGGAAGCCACAATTGGCATCATGGAAGCACGCAGCGGTAATGGTTGGGTGCTTCGTGCCAAGACCGGATGGGCGCTTAATCCAAAACCCGCGGTGGGTTGGTATGTAGGCTGGCTGGAAAAAGGCGATGATGTGCTTTTCTTTGCCATGAACATGGATATGCTGAACCCAAAGATCCATCGTCAGGCACGTATAGAAATTGCAACTGAAGCGTTGGAACGGGTTATTGGAGAGCCGCTTAAGTGAACAGAGCTACGTCCACCATCGATCATGTCCACAATCCAGTGGACATCATTACATTGGATGAAACGGCAAGGCACCGACGGCGTGTGAAAATGGTGTCGGACAATGGCCTTGAGTTTCTGCTTGACCTGCCGGAGGCGCGCCTATTGCGCCACGGCGAGGGGCTTGTATTGGACGATGGGCGCATTGTGGAAGTGCATGCGGAACCGGAACATCTTTATGAGATCTCCGGTCGAGATCAGATGCATTTGTTGCAACTTGCCTGGCAACTTGGAAACCGGCACCTTCCTGCTCAAATTTCCAAGGACACCATCCGCATTCGGGCGGACCACGTGATCAAAGATATGCTACTCGGCCTTGGCGCTTCTGTGAGCGAGATAAGGGCGCCATTTGATCCTGAAGGCGGTGCCTATGGTGATGCGTCAGGTTCGCATCATCACAGTCATGAGCATAGCCACCACCAAAGCCACAACCACTCACACGCACATACAGAGACACGCAGCGAAACGCATGTGCGATCTCAAATTAATTTTCACGAACGTGACTGAGCGCATGGCTGCGTCAAACCAAGGTCTGCTCCGCCTGATGAGCTGGCTTTCGCCCGTTTTCCCAACAGGTGGCTTTGCCTATAGTGGCGGGTTGGAACGTGCGGTCGCGGACGGCCTTGTGACCAATGAGGCAGAGTTACAAAGCTGGCTTTACAGCCTCATTCACTTTGGAAGTATGCGCAACGATCTTATATTGCTTTCGGAAAGCTGGCGGTGCGCAAAATCAGATATGTCATGCGTTGAAGTTGCCCAGCTCGCACTGGCGCTGGCCGGCAGTTCAGAACGATATCTTGAACAAACTGCGCAAGGATCCGCCTTTGTATTGGCAGTTGAAAACTGGATATTTGATCGCAAGCCAAATTTTGGTAATCAACACCCATTGCCAGTAGTTGTGGGCGGCTACGGTGCAGTCGGCGGTATTGATCTAAATCTCGCCCTTGTTGGATATCTACAGGCCTTCGTTACAAATCAATTGCAAGCCGCTATTCGACTGTCAGTTCTGGGGCAATCTGGTGCTGCACGTATTATGGCATCGTTAGAGGCGGAAATATCCGAACTTGCTGATACAGCAGCAGAAAGTGGGCTTGATGACCTTGGCAGCGCAGCAATTAATGCCGATATCGCATCCATGAACCATGAAACACAAACCGTAAGGCTATTTCGTTCATGAGCGATAAAACCTACGACGCTGGCAAAGCGCTTTCTGAAGAATTAAATCCAGGCATGGAAGATGCCCTGCGCAAACGTTACGGTCATATTGTGCCAGGATTGGCAGAGTCAGTCGTGGACTTTGCCTATGGGCAACAATACGCACGCGAGGGATTGGATTTGAAAACCCGCTATCTCGCCACCATAGCAGCACTGACAGCGCTTGGCGGGCAAACCCGGCCGCAATTGAAAGTCAATGTTGGCGGCGCGCTGAAAGCCGGTGCAACCCAACGCGAAATTGGTGAAGTCATATGGCAAATGGCCCTTTATGGCGGGTTCCCGGCGGCGATCAATGCACTCAATGCCGCCATGGAAGTGTTTGAGGAAACTTCGCAATGAGCGCATCCCAAAATGGACCATTGCGGGTCGGCATTGGCGGACCTGTTGGCACTGGCAAAACCACCCTGACAGCGGAGCTGTGCAAAGCCATGCGGGATAAATGGTCGATTGGTGTCATCACGAATGATATTTACACGCGTGAGGACGCTGATGCTTTGGTGAAGCTGCAGGCCCTTTCAGAGGACCGAATAGTGGGCGTTGAAACCGGTGGCTGTCCACACACCGCCATTCGTGAGGATGCCTCAATAAACCTTCACGCAATTGCGCAACTTAATGAAAAGCATTCTGATCTTGATGTAATTTTCATCGAATCGGGTGGCGATAATTTGGCTGCGACATTCTCTCCGGAACTTGCAGATATAACGCTGTACGTAATTTCTGTTTGCCAGGGTGATGACATTCCACGCAAAGGCGGCCCGGCCATCACGCGCTCCGACCTTCTCATCATCAACAAGACAGAACTTGCACCACATGTAGGTGTCGACTTAGCTCAAATGGAAGCTGATGCTGACAATGCGCGTAGTGGCCGGCCAACAGCCATGACAGACCTGCGCACACAAAAGGGCGTAGATCAGGTCATTGGCTTTTTACAGGACGTTGGTGGGCTCTAGTGAGCTTTGGGCCGGCTTAGTTGCCTACTTTCTTGGCAACAATGTATCGGCTTGGCGGCGCAACCGGATGGTTGCCTGTTTCAATGATCTTGAAACCAGCCTCCGTGACGTGTCGTTCCAGTTCCGCAATTTCCATAAATTGCACAAAGGGTGCTTTTCCAAAAAATTGCATCAGTGGCAAAACAAGCAACATTATACGCAGTTTGAATGGCGTTCCTTTGCCCGGTTTACACACCGTTTTTGAAATGAAAAGACCGCCCGGCTTCACCAATTGGCTGATGCGCTTCATAACCGCTGGCGTATCTTCCAGCAAATGAATGAGATTGAACGCCAAGACAACATCATAGGGACCTTTTGGCAAGTCTTCGCCGTTGATGTCTGAGACAATGAAGCGGCTATTCGAAACGCTTTTAGCTTGCGCCTTCCGCTCTGCGATTTGCACCATATTGCTGGAGAGATCGCTCCCGGTTATGTGTTTAACGTCAGGCGCCAGGAGCAGAGCTGTAGAGCCGGTTCCGCATCCCAATTCTAGTACGTGATCTTCTTTGGTCAGATAAGATTTTGTGCGCTCCAGCGTGTATTCATAGGCTTTCATATCTGCAATGGGAGATTTGGCATATTTTTCTGCCGCATTATCCCAGAATTTCTTAGCATTTTGCATTGCGTGTCTCCTTTGACGCATACATATCAATGCATAAACAGAATAAAAATTGCCAAGTTTCGTTGAATATATATACAAATATGTATGGATTGGCAGCATGTATCATTTGACTGGAATCAAGCTCGAGCCTTCCTCGCGACCGTTGAGGAAGGCTCTCTATCTGCCGCTGCGCGGGCACTGGGCCTGACTCAGCCAACTTTGGGGCGTCAAGTAACGGCACTTGAAGATGCACTCGATGTTGTATTGTTTGAACGTGTCGGTAAGTCATTGGAACTCACCCCTTCTGGACTGGAACTGCTCGATCATGTGCGTGCCATGCGAGATGCAGCAAATCGAGTTTCACTGACAGCATCAGGACGATCCCAAACGATCGAGGGAACTGTTCTTATCACCGCATCAGATATTTTTTCTGCGTATGTGTTGCCTCCTGTGGTCAAAAAAATACGCGAAATTGCTCCCCGATTAACGATAGATATTATTGCCGCCAACGACATTCGTGATTTAACGCGTCGAGAGGCAGATATCGCGATCCGGCATGTGCGGCCAGAACAACCGGATTTAATTGCACGGCTGGTCCATGAAGCAGATGGGTATTTCTACGCTTCAACTGACTATCTTAATTCTCGAGGGCGTCCCACATCCGTGAAGGATGTGGCCAATCATGATTTCATAAGTTTTGGGGACACCGACCGGATGATTTCCTACTTGCATGACCTTGGTTTGCCTTTGACACGAGAACACTTCCGCATCCAATCGGAAGACGGTGTTGTGGCATGGGAGATGGTCCGGCATGGGCTTGGAATTGCGCCAATGTCGGAGAATGTTGGAATGATGACGACCGGGGTTGAGCGCGTCTTCCCTGATCTAAGCCCCATCACATTTCCTGTCTGGCTCACAACCCATCGCGAATTGCATTCAAGCCGCCGTATCCGGCTGGTTTTTGATACGCTGGCCGACTATTTGTCCGGCGACATCTGGAGCCAACAACTTGGTAGCAAAGCGCTTGTTGGCATAAATAGGCGCTCCTAATTCCCACAGTCTGTCTGCCTGAATTTCAGGGTATTGCCACAAACTCTCTATGAGTTGTCCTTAACTCCAACACGCAAAATCACTTCGTTTGGAATGGCATAATCTTTGATTGCATTTGTATGATCCGAAAAACCACTTAATTCTCGTTGAATGAAGTAACTGTGCACGGCATCCGCTGCGCGCTGCAAAATACCTTGCCGGCGTGGGTCCGCATCATCCACAGCCTTCAATTTTCCAAGCGTTGTTTCGACCAGCAAACCAGCGCTACCCAACGATGCTGCCCTTTCCGCCAATATTTCAACGTCCAGAACACTGGCAGCAGAATCCACCGAGCCTGGTTGTGAAAGACTTTTTGGTAATTTAAACGACATCTTACCCTCTGAAGGATCGTTTGAACTGACACACGTATAAGAGATTTGCGCTCTTTTTTACCACGTTGAAAGTATCAGAAATTTCAATCCGTCTGAAAGGCTTTTGTGCTGACAATACGCCAAGCATATTGGAGTTGTGGCTAGATTTTGCGCAAGAGCACAAGGACGAAAACCGCCCCAACAGCAGTGGTTACAATACCGATTGGAAGTTCTTGCGGCACCAGAATCGTCCTTGCGGCAATATCACTGACAATGAGAAGTCCCGCACCCAATACCGCTGTGCAGATAATGAGTGGTCGGTGCAGTGGGCCCACAAGGCCACGCGCCAGATGTGGCACCATCAATCCAACGAAACCAATCACGCCGGTAATTGAGACGAAAGCGGCGGTGGCAAATGCACATAGCAAAAACGTTGCGCGCCGAAGTGCAATGACGTCTACACCTAGCGTGGCGGCAGTATCATCACCAGCGAGAAGAGCGTCAAATTTTCGATGTCGGGATTGTGCATAGATGAAAATGACAAGAAGCCCTACCAGGGCGATGGGCAACAGCTCCCAACGCGCGAGCCCTAACCCACCCAACGTCCAGAATAATACGGAATGTGCTGCCCGCTGATCCCCCGCAAACACCATGTAATTAGTGACAGCTATGAACAGAAATGACACCGCAAGGCCAGCAATAATCAATCGTGCAGGTCCCTGATCCCGAAGACGCGACACCAGCATCAAAACAATTGCAGAGGCCAGCAGCCCACCGGAAAATGCGGCAATCGGGAGCGTCCAAATGCCAAGAATATCGCCGGTTACTGTGATAACAAAAACCGCACCAGCAGCGGCACCCGATGACAATCCAAAAAGGAAGGGGTCTGCCAAATCATTTCTTGTGACCGTTTGAAGCAGACAGCCAACGATACCCAACCCGGCACCGACCATCAGTGCGAGAATTGCACGGGGAAGACGCAGATCCAAAATAATCCGGGTGAGAGGACTTGCCCCTCCATCTGGTTCAATGCCGGTTACCATTGTGGCAAATGCGTCTAGCACGGCACTTACCGGCAAGCTGGTCGAACCGACACAAATTGCAATAAATGTCAGCCCGACCAGCAGGCAAATTCCGAGAATGAACCAAATGAACGTTCGCATTTTGGGGTTAAAATGCTTCCGGATTCATGGCAGTTGCTATTTTTCCGATAGCTTTGATATTTGCAGGTCCGGGCGTGAGCTCTTCATAACGCAGAGCGACAAACCGTTCGTTTTTCACGGCATCGGTGAATTTCATAACCGGATGTGATTTGAGAAATGTCATCAAGCCGGCTGCACCCTCACCGCCCTGATAGTCGAGAAGAATCAGAAATTCCGGATTTGCAACGGCAACAGCTTCCCAGGATGTCGTGCCCCAGCTTGTGTCCATATCTGCCATGACATTGATACCACCAGCCGCTTCGATCATAGCGGTTGTGATGGCATATTTGCCGGCAGTAAATGGCTTGTCTGCTCCAGAATCGTAAAGGAAGACACGTTTCCTACCCTTTTCTACGACCGTATTTTTTATCGCCTGAAGCTCTTCTTTCCAACCATCGACCAGAGCTTGCGCTTGAGTTGTTTTGTCAAAGATTTCACCAAGCCGCAAAATGTCATCAAACAACAGGTCCATAGATGCAATGGGCCTTGATTTATCAAGATGCACGCAGCTTTCCGATAGGATTAGTGTTTTAACATGATGCGTTGCAAGCGTGTCGGGTGTTACGTCACCGCCTGGCTTCATGCCGTAATACCAACCTGCAAAAAACATGTCGGGAGAGACCGCAACAAGGTTTTCCACGGTTGGGTATTTGGGCGCAAGCTCAGGAATGTCGCCCAGACGCTGGTTGAATTCCGGGTTTGTTTTGTACCAGCCGGTAATACCGGTGACACCAACCATCTTATCTTGCAGTCCAAGTGCGAACGCCATTTCCGTCATATTGATGTCGTGCACGACAATACGCTCAGGCATCTTCTCGAATGTCAGTGGAACACCGCAATTATCGACGGTTACAGGTGCGGCGTTGGCGGCTGAGATTGTAAATATTAATGGAAGTGCAGAAAGTAGTTTTTTCATGAGATATCCTTTCTAGTGGGGAGTGTTGATTGCATCTGCAGTCGAGTTCTCTCTAGATATTTCGATGTCCAATGCTGTTATCAGACAGTCTTTTGCGGGGTGGGAAAGTCGGTGCATGTCCACCTGAAACACGTCGTGGACCAACTTGGATGAAAGTGTTTGTTGGGGAACTCCAAATGCTTTGAGTTGACCTTTTTGGAGGACCGCAACCTTATGCGCGAAGGCGTCAATTAATGTGAGATCATGCAGCGCCGCGACCACAGAGATTCCCATGCTAGCCACCAGGCTGAGGAGTTCACCTCGTGCTCTTGGATCCAGATGATTTGTTGGCTCATCCAACACCAGAATGGTTGGCCTTTGACAAATAGCACGTGCTATTTTGGCTTTCTGTCTTTCACCGCCGGATAGTTTATCGAGCCGACGATTGGTGAATTCTTTGAGCCCGACTGCTGCGATGGCATTTTGCGAGATATCAGTAGCCGTTCCGTTTGCAAAGAGTTGCGCATGCGGCAAAAACCCTAACGCGACATACTCTGAAACGGTCAAACGTCCATCTGGGTCGTCCGATTGGCCAACATAGGCAATTTGGCGTGCCCTCTCCGCGAAGCTCATGTCACCGAGAGATACGCCAGCCACTATAATCTCGCCAAGGCTTGGCTTGGCAAGGCCTGCAATCATTCTGATAAGCGTTGTTTTGCCTGCGCCATTGGGGCCAACAATTGCCAGAATCTCACCCTGTTCTAAGGAAAGATTGGCATTGGCAACAAGTGGCGCATCTGTAGATGTCTGAAACGACACCGCACGCGCTTGCAATGCTAATGCGTTCTTGTTCTTAAAGGTCAATGTAAAGGCCTTTCATCGGCACTTGTTACAAGAACCGAAGCCGGCACACGTGCGAGTGTTTTATTTGAGAGGCCCTTTGGACGCTGTGTTGAGGAGCACCAACCATCTTCAAGAGCGGCATATTGCTTTGCAAATGCGATCAAATCCTCAATATTTTCCTGAGGATCGATATCGCCAAACAGGTAAGTTGCTTTTTTCGTGCCATGATACGCAACTGTGCAAGGCCGGTCACAACCAGCCATGCAAGCAACGCCTGACACTTCAAAATCATCACTCACCGCGTCATCAGCAAGATCAATTGCTTCGCGCAGCCGTTTTATAAACTCACGGCCCGGGCGACAATCACTGCCGTTGTTACGGCAAGACGTACAAACAGAAATTCTGTGATTCGGTGCTTTGGTCATGGTGCCCTGCCTGAATGATCGGAGCGGGCAACAGACCTGACAATAGACGCAGCTTGCGTAGTTTTACCATCTTAAGCCTCTTTACCAGACATCCCCGTCCGGGTTGAGTGAAAACAAGATGGCAGGTCTCCTGACTTGCGGATCTTAGCGCTTCCGAGCCTTCCCAGGCAATCTTGCCCAGTGGTTATCTCAGAGTTGCTCACCGCTTACAGTTGCGGGGGCAGTCACGGAATTGGTGCCTATTGGCTACGCCTCACCGTGTTCCCTTTTCATCTCGAAATCCTGTCGGATTCTCAAGAACCATCAATGCAACCGTATTTGCAAAACAGGATTGGAGCAATTGATTTTTCGATGTCGAGGTGATTGTCACCAGATTTTACCTGCTGGGTTATACATTTGTATCACCCCAATCTAAGGCTCCTATCGCAACATCTCCAATAACCCAAAAGACGTTTGCAATGCCAAACAGGATGCCGACAGAAGTGCTAGTGGCAATGGTTGCAATTGCGGTGAACAGACGCCATGGCAATCTTATCCACATGGATGTCAAGAAAGGATCATTTGCTTTGGTTGTAACTGACACCCAGAACACGGATGGCAGAGCAACAGAATTGACCATGAGACTGACAAAATGATCCACTCTGGTATTGAGATACGTCGCAATCTTGCCATCTGGCGGAAACAGGTTTTTGTGCGCCAGACTAGAATGCATCGTTTGTTTGTAGTTTTTACATTCAAATATTCCACCTTGATACGTCATCAGGCTTGCAAAAATCACATAAATGCCGGTCAAAAATGTGAGCGCAGAGAGCTGAACCCATAACCAGCAAGGCCGAACCCTCCTGCGGCCAGCATAATAGCGTCGAGCTTTAAGTAGACCGGGCTTGTGCGGCATAAGCGTAGAAGAGCTGAAGCTAAGACAAAGGCTACAGCTGTAAATGTTATCCAACTAACTCCGAGGTAAAGCGCTGCGCCAACCAGCCATATTCCAATAATTGCCGCAGTGCCATCGACCCAGGATTGGACTCTCTGCCTGTTACGCATTCTCAACATAATGCCGCATATGATTACGATTAGAACAACAATTACCAGCCCTGCGGTGACCATAATATCTGGGAACCTTTCCAAGGACATAGCAACTCTTACAGCAATGCTTTGTGTGGGCATTTCTCCTACAGTCTTCAGTCCTTTGTAAACGGACATGAACCCACCTGTTCCTGCAATCGCGGCAAGTACATTTCCACCCTCATACCCCCAAAACTAGAGCTCTGGCGCGATGCGATTGATCTTATGCTTTATGGGAAACATCATAGATGTGAATCTGGCACTTCATACGCTTTTTGGGCACCCCATACATATGGGATAGCGTAGTGTTGTGATCTGTGTATCTATGAAATGGAATTCCTTTCTAGATTTCAAATCTTACCAATTTCTGCCGTGCGGATACTGGATAACTTAAAAATTATTCGGCTGACGTTATTCCTGCAGGGACCGCACCTTATCCCCGTCAAAATCTTCCACTTGACTCTGTTCTTATGCTTCATATTAAATAGAACAAAATAGGAACATTTAACGAGGCAAGCGTGCGAAGTGTGAAGGCAAACGCCCCCATGAACCATCTGCATGCGCATGATAATGCGCGTGTTAAATCAGTTCTGCCTGCTGCACTGAATGCGCAACTCATGCCGGCCAGCCGTTTACTGCCTGAAAGCCAGAGCATGGCAGATGCAGAGCTAACTCATATTCTTAAAAATGGCCTGGAGACTGGTGTCCTTCATGAATTACGCTGCCAACAAAGCCGTGATGCAGGCGCTCTGGTAGGCTTTGCATTTGGCCTTTTAAGCCGCCTGAAGCAGCGTGAAACAAAGCCGGTTTTATGGATATCTGCTCCGTTCGCGGACACCTGCAACATGACGTTGTTTCCACAAGGCCTCGCTAATTGGGGCTTCGATCCTGCTCGCCTTGTAATCGTTAGGCCCCTGACAGTGATGCAGGCTCTTTGGGCGGCAGATGAAGCTGCTAAATGCACCGATTTGGCAGCGGTCATCCTGCATATTGAAGGCCACCCCAAAGCTCTTGATATGACCGCCACCCGCCGCCTCAGCCTACGTGCCAGCGAAAGCGGAACAACAAGCCTTATCTTGCGCCAAGCTGGAGAAGAAGAGGCAACAGCCGCCACGACCCGATGGTGCATCGCGCCGCATCCATCGCATAGGTCCCGTGCAGAGATGTCCTCAGAAGTGAACTCGGTGCTGGGTCATGACATCGGTTTTTCGGCTGTTTTTTCCGATCTAGAGCGTAACCGGCACGGGGCCACCAGCAGCGCCCCTCTCATCTGGAATCATCAAATTCGAGGTTTTCGTTATGTCGCAGATCAAGAGACAAGAACCACCAGACCGCCCGCAGCGGTTCCTCAGTATAGCGTTCCCGGAGCTTTCAACGGACAGGATCAGCCGCCAGCTTTGGGGCAAGTCGTGGCGTTTCAAAACACGCTGGAACGGGCTAGCTGAATGTCCTGCGATTGCTATTGTTGCCACAATCAAGAATGCGCTGCGTTTGTCTGCGGTCAATCGTCCCGCCTGTGCTGCCGGGCTTCATAAACATCAGACACTCACTGATGCCAGAGCGGTTTTCCCGGCCCTTAACTGCTATGATGCCGACGATCATGCGGATCAGACACTTCTAACGGTTATTGCTGATTGGTGCGAACGTTACACGCCACTGCTCGCAATTGATGTCGTGAACGGGTTGCCTGGCCTTATGCTGGATATCACAGGCTGTGCACATCTTTTTAAAGGCGAAGAACAACTACGCGCCGACATACTTACAAATTTCAAAGCGCAAGGCTTTCGAACCAATGCAGCCGTCGCTCCGACACCAGGAGCGGCGTGGGGTCTGGCCCGATTTGGAGATCCTGAAGCCCCCCGCATTATTAACACAAGCAACATCAGGGAACAGATTGGAAGGCTTCCTTTAGAAGCTCTTCGTATCGATGGTAAAACCGTTGATGAGTTGAAACGAGTTGGTTTACAGACCATCGGCTGCATTATGGACATGCCACGCGGTCCGCTGGCATTGCGTTACGGCAAGTTGTTGTTACGTCGGTTAGATCAAGCTTTGGCACGAGAGGAAGAAACAATTTCCCCCCGCATGCCCGTGTCCGAACTGGCCTCGGAGCGCCAATTTGTAGATCCAGTCTCCCTTGAAGATGATATAAGCCGAGCGATCCTGTCTCTTGCTGGAAACTTAAAACCCTGTCTGGAAACAAAAGGCCTTGGCGCGCGCGTACTGGTATTGAAACTGTTTCGGGTCGACGGGGAACGACGCACGCTTAATGTCGTCACAGCTAATCCGGAGCGTGAACCGGCTCACATCGTGCAACTGTTTCAGGACAGATTATCCAGCCTTCACCACCCATTGGATGCAGGTTTTGGATTTGACCTTATACGCCTTGAGGTCAGCGACGCGGAACCATTGGTGCAGCAACAATCAGACTTTATCGCGCGCACTCAAGCAGAAGATGGTTTTACTGCGCTTGTGAACCGCCTGGGCGCGCGTTTGGGTATTGACCGGGTTCAACGTTTTGCAATGAATGATACACATATTCCTGAACGCAGCTTCAGGGCGATGCCAGCTATTCATACACCGCACGCCAAACGCAAACAGACACAGGCTACCCTTGCTCTTTCACAGGCCGATGAGTTGCAGGCTCTGGACAGTCAACTGACACGCCCAATCCTTTTGTTGAACCAACCAGAACCGCTACATGTTCTGGCAGAAGTTCCTGAAGGGGCACCACGACATTTTCGCTGGCGCAAGGTTTTATATGAAGTCAAAGCAAGCGAAGGCCCTGAGCGTATTTCATGCGAATGGTGGCGCGATGGGCGCTACGCACTCACCCGGGATTATTTTAAAAGTGAAGATAGCAATGGACGGCGTTTCTGGCTGTTTCGACAAGGCCTGTATGAACGGGAAACCCATGCACCCAATTGGTATATGCATGGTCTTTTCCCGTGATACCAGCGCAGCAAAATTCTTCGGCACTACCTTATGCAGAACTTGCAGCCTGCAGTAATTTTTCATTCCTGCGCGGTGCATCTCATGCAGAAGAAATGGTTGTACAGGCAGCAAAACTGGGGCTGTCAGGTATTTCCATAACTGATCGCAATTCTGTCGCAGGTGTTGTACGGGCCCACATGGCAGCTAAGGAAGCCGACATTTCTTTCGCGCCCGGTTGTCGTCTGGTTTTTACAGATGGAACACCAGATATTCTGGTCTGGCCACAGAACAGGCAAGGCTGGGGAAACTTGTGCGAATTACTGACAACTGGCAAACGACGCGCGCCAAAAGGCAGCTGTTATCTGCAAACAGACGATCTTCTGGAATGGGGTGCGGAGTTAATTATGGCTCCGGTCTTTCCATCAAGCTTTGAAGACAAATCCTGTCGGTTTTTATCAAAGCTTGCAGACCGGTTTCATGGAAAACTCTATCTTGCTCTCACACGGGTTTACGGGGCGCATGACCGCAGAAGACTCAAACGGTTACACGACGTTGCAACGACATATAGCCTGCCATGTCTGGCTGTGGGAGATGTGCTGTACCATATTCCCGAACGGCGTCCCTTACAGGATGTATTAAGCTGTATTCGCGAAGGGACAACGCTTAAGAATATTGGACGGAAACTGGAACCAAATGCTGAACGTCATTTCAAATCACTTCCCGATATCATGCACCTCTTTAAGGGATACGAAACTGCAATTACCGCGACCGTGTCGGTCTTCAGCAAGCTCAATTTCTCTCTGGATGATCTGAAATATCAATACCCGGATGATCCGATTTTCGAAGAGCTTGGCGGACAACCGGTTCCATCTCAAATCGCTCTGGAGCAACTCACAGCGCGCGGCGCAAAACAGCGTTTTCCAGAAGGTGTACCTGCCAAAGTTCAGGAAGCTATACGCCATGAAATGCAATTGATTAAACGGCTGAAATACGCACCGTATTTCCTAACCGTTTATGACATTGTGCGTTATGCCCGCTCTCAAGGTATATTGTGCCAAGGCAGAGGCTCTGCCGCCAATTCCAGTATTTGCTATTGCCTTGGCATTACGGAAGTTGATCCGATAAAAGTGGACCTTTTGTTTGAACGCTTCATTTCTGAAGCGCGCAAGGAGCCACCAGATATTGATGTAGATTTCGAGCATGAGCGGCGCGAAGAAGTCATCCAGTATATCTACAAAAAATATGGACGCGAAAAAGCTGGCTTGGCAGCCACGGTCATCACATATCGCTCCCGCTCTGCCTTGCGAGATGTTGGTAAAGTCTTTGGCCTAACTGACGATGCTATAAGTGCGATTGCTGGCACGCGCTGGGGCAGCGGAACAACGGACATCAGTGATGATGAAGCCAAGCGTGCCGGGTTTGACCCGCAAGATAAACATCTTCAGCAATTGCTTGATTTGACCAACCAGATCATTGGCTTTCCAAGACATCTTTCCCAGCATGTGGGTGGTTTCGTTATCACTCGTGATCGCTTGTCCTCTCTTATCCCAATTGAAAATGCGGCGATGGATGATCGTACGATTGTGGAATGGGACAAGGATGATCTGGAAAGCCTTAATATGCTGAAGATCGATGTGTTGGCGTTGGGTATGCTGACATGCCTGCGCAAAGCATTTGATCTGCTGGACAGTCTTTATGGACGCCAGGAAACGCTCTCCTCGTTACCTGATGGAGATAAAGCCACTTATGACATGATCTGCCGTGCAGACACGTTAGGCGTTTTTCAAATAGAAAGCCGCGCGCAAATGTCGATGCTGCCCCGCCTTAGACCCAGAACCTATTATGATCTGGTTATCGAGGTTGCGATCGTACGTCCCGGTCCCATTCAGGGCGATATGGTTCACCCTTATTTACGCCGAAGACAAGGCAAGGAAAAAATCCGTTACCCAAAGCCAGAACTGGAAACTGTTTTAAAGAAAACGCTTGGCGTCCCTCTGTTTCAGGAACAGGCCATGAATATCGCGATTGTTGCCGCGCATTTCACACCGACCGAGGCTGATAAATTGCGCCGCGCCATGGCAACTTTCCGTCGCGTTGGTACCATAAATAATTTTAGAACAAAAATGGTCGAGGGCATGGTGAAGAACGGCTACGAGCGAGATTTTGCCGAGCACTGTTTTAAGCAAATTGAGGGATTCGGTGATTACGGTTTTCCGGAAAGCCATGCGGCTAGTTTTGCGCTTCTGGTCTACGTCTCATGCTGGCTGAAATGCTATTACCCCGATGTCTTTTGTGTCGCTATTTTGAACTCACAGCCCATGGGCTTTTATGCTCCTGCACAATTGGTTCGAGACGCAAAAGAGCACGGTGTTGAAGTGCTTCCGCCAGACATCAATCATTCGCAGTGGGATTCCACTTTGGAGCCATGCTCAGAGCCTAAGAAAATCGCTCTGCAGCACAAGGAAATGAACGGCGTTTCAAAACATGTATATGCTGTGCGCCTGGGCCTTAACCGCGTGAAAGGCCTGAGCAAAACCCATGCCCAGCAACTTGTGAATAATCGCAGCGATGGGTACAGCAGTCCTCGTAATTTATGGCTGCAATCCAAGTTGCCAAGGCAAGCGGTGGAACGTCTTGCGGAAGCTGATTGCCTGCGCTCTGTTGGCATGGACCGCCGCAGAGCCGTGTGGGCTGTCAAAGCTCTTGATCCTTTGACAAGTGATGATCGCCTACCCCTTTTCAAATCAAGGCAACACGCAGATGTGGTGAATGAACCAAATGTTGCTCTGCCTGAGATGCCTTTGGGTGAACATGTAATCCATGACTACCGGTCTCTATCCCTTTCTTTGAAAGCACATCCCGTTTCCTTCGTACGCGCGCAACTCGATACGATGCAGTACAAACCAACCAAATACATAAATGCTGAAACTGCAAATTCTTTCGCACGCATTGCTGGTCTGGTGCTCGTCAGGCAACGCCCTGGCACATCCAAGGGTGTGGTGTTTCAGACGATTGAAGATGAGGAAGGTGTTGCAAATATTATTGTCTGGCCAAAAATGTTCAAGAAATATCGCTCTGTTGTTATCAACGCGAAGTTTGTCGGTATTTACGGAAAAGTACAATCAGCAGAAGGGGTAACGCATCTTATTGCACATCACCTGGAAGATTTGACACCTCTTTTAGGTGCAATTTCCGAGAAGATAAATGAAGTAAAATCCCACGCCAACGCTGACGAAGTGATCAATCCGCAGGTTGATATTCGGACAAAGATCAAACCGCCCGCAAGAATTGAAACGCTTCTCAAGGATACGCAAGACCTTAAGAAACAGACGTCTCGTTCAAGCTATCATGAAACGCGGAATGCACTTCCGAAAGGCCGTAACTTCCACTAACAGAGAGCGAACACTAATTTGAAACCACTATATCTGGCTGAGCGCTTTCCCTGATGACCAATCGGCCATTTGGCAGATCATTCTCAAATACTTTGCGCTGAATATCCGTCTCTTCAAGATTGTAAGATGTCCATCTGTCGCGCAGCCTTTGTTCCAACACTTGCTCTTCGACCGAAACTAATATTTTCAAGTCGAACAAGGATAACAATTGCTGCCAAGGCTCTTGCTTTAACAGCAAATAATTGCCTTCAACGATGATCAATTGAGCCTTGCTCTGAATTATCACAGCACCGGCGCGCGCAATTTCCAGGTCCCGGTCAAATCTGGGAACAGCAATTTGGGCTTCGGTGTTTTCCCGCAAGCGCTTGAGAATGGAAACCAACCCACCCACATCAAATGTATGCGGTGCACCCTTTTGCTGCAACGAGCCATGGGCTGTCAAAACAGCGTCATCATAGTGATAGCCATCCATCGGCAAAATGGCCGCACTTTCAGGATGTACGCGATTGAACGCATCACAGAGCCAGTCTGATACGGCTGATTTACCGGAAGCAGGAGCGCCAGCGATTGCAACAATGAGCCGGGAACCTGACGGCATTGATTGCACCTGACCCAATAAAATCTTTAGAAGACCGCCTCTATCAACCATGTCCGACATAAGTTACTTCCTTCAAATCACTGCTCCCACCACATACTAATAGCCACGATCAGTATCGACCAAAAACTTAAGAGGATGATTGTTTTCAAACGCCAGAATCTGTCGTGCAATGAGCCGAGACAATGCAGTTGGATTACTTACCGCCGCTGCGTGCGGTGTGATAACCACATTCGACCTGTCCCACAAAGCACTGTCGGTCGGCAATGGCTCAACTTCAAACACATCCAGACTAGCCCCAATAAGGGTCCCATCATCAAGCGCGTCGCAAATATCCTGTTCGACCTGTATTTTCCCGCGCCCAGCATTGATAAAAACAGAGCCGCCCAAGGCGCCATTTAAACGCAGCTTACTCAGCAGCGAACGATCAACAAGTCCGACTGTTTCCGGCGTCAGCGGCAACAGACAAACCAATATGTCCGTCCCCGCCAAAAATTCATCCATGCCATCCGCACCATGAAAACATGATACATTTGGCACATCTTTCGAACTTCGGCTCCACCCTCTAACTTGAAAGCCCAGCCGAAGAAGAATGTCCGCCGCATCCTTGCCCAACTCTCCAAGCCCCATAATACCCACATGAACGTCACACGCAGCAGGCTGGCTCAATTCTTTCCATTGTCCACCACGCTGGAAGGCTTGGTATTGCAAGATTTGTCGATGATGCAAAAGCACCTGGGTGATGATCCACTCACTCATGCGGGATGTCAAATCCGGGTCCACAATACGTGCGATGGGAACATTGGGCAGGTTCTTATCAGCCAGCAGATGGTCAACACCCGCACCAAGTGAGAAAATAGCCTTAAGGTTTGGAAACTCGTTCAAAAGCCCACTTTTGGGAGACCAAACCAGCGCATAGTCGACACTGTCATGGTCTCTGATATTAGGAAAAGAACTGATGAGCCGCCCCGGCAGCTCATGCTCCAAAGCGTTGACCCAAGGCGTCGCATCCCAGCCATCAACCAAGACCATAACGCTCATCGTCAGCTCCTTTAAACGGCGATATCGCTGCCGCCGATGGTCTCAATGTCAAACGCCGCGGCCATAAGAGCCTTGGTATAATCATGCTGAGGCGCATCAAATATTTGAGCAGATGGGCCCCGCTCAACCACTTTTCCAAGTCGCATAACAACCACTTCGTTCGCCAGTGCCCGCACAACTTTCAGATCGTGACTGATAAAGAGATATCCCAGATTACGCTTTTTTTGAACCGCGCGCAGCAAATCCACCACCTGCGCTTGCACGCTCATATCGAGCGCTGAAGTTGGCTCATCCAGCATCAAGAACTTTGGCTCCAGAACCAATGCGCGCGCTATTGCAAAACGCTGACGTTGCCCGCCGGAAAATTCGTGGGGGTAACGGTGCATTGTTGCCGGATCAAGATCAACCTCCGTTAAAACTTCAGCGACTCTTTGCTCACGTTGTTCTTTGGACAAATCTTTGAAATGGATTTCCAGACCTTCACCAATGATGTCGCCAATAGACATACGCGGGCTGAGAGACCCAAATGGGTCCTGGAAGACAATTTGCATGTCTCTGCGCAGTGGCCTCAAATCCTTTGAGGATTTGTTGTGGATCGGTTGATCCAACAACTCAATCTCACCTTGAGACGAGATCAGCCTCATAAGCGCCAGACCCAATGTGGTCTTGCCCGAGCCACTTTCTCCAACGATGCCGAGCGTCTGCCCAGCGCGCACTGTCACATCGATACCGTCGACAGCTTTAAAGTGGTCGACTGTCTTTCTCATAAAGCCGCGTTTTATCGGGAACCAGACTTTAATATCGTTAGCCTTCATCACTGGCTTGGCATTGGTATCCAATGCAGGCGGATGACCTTTGGGTTCTGCCGACAACAAATGCTTGGTATAAGCATGTTGCGGATTTTGGAAAATAGACTCCGTCGGGCCCTGCTCAACAATCTCACCATTGGTCATTACACACACACGGTCTGAAATTTTACGAACAATTCCAAGATCATGTGTAATGAACAACATGCCCATACCCAAATTATCTTTCAGCTCAGCAAGCAATTCCAGAATTTGGGCCTGAACCGTGACATCCAAAGCGGTGGTCGGTTCGTCCGCAATAAGAAGCTTTGGTTTGTTCGCCAACGCCATCGCTATCATGACACGTTGACGCTGACCGCCAGACAATTGGTGTGGGTAGCTTTGAAGTCGCGTCTCAGGATCGCGGATGCCAACCTGGTTCAGCAATTCCAAAACTCGCTCACGGACCTTGGTGTCAGAAAGACCTTGGTGAAGCCTGAGCGTTTCACCAATTTGGCGCTCCACAGAATGAAGCGGATTTAGAGACGTCATCGGCTCCTGAAAAATCATGGAAATGTCATTGCCACGTACGCCGCGCAACTCAGTTTCCTTGGCTGACAGAAGATCCTTTCCCTCAAACATCACTTTTCCACCGGGGTGAGATGCGGGCGGGTATGGCAACAATTGCAGCACAGACAAAGCTGTTACTGATTTGCCGGAACCGGATTCTCCCACGAGAGCAACCGTTTCGCCTTGATCGACATGAAAGGAAATACCTCGCACAGCATCTGTGACCTTTCCATCTGCTGTGAAGCGCACCTGCAAATCCTCAACCTTGAGGAGCGGGTTTCGGGCAGTTTTTTCACTCATCAGGAAAACGTCTTTCTTGGATCAAATGCATCACGCACTGCCTCTCCAATAAAGATCAACAGGCTGAGCATAAGAGAGATGACAAAGAATCCAGTCAGGGCAAGCCACGGCGCCTGTAAATTGTTCTTACCTTGGGCCAGCAATTCACCAAGTGACGGCGAACCGGGCGGTAAGCCAAACCCCAGAAAGTCCAGCGATGTAAGCGTGGTAATAGAGCCATTGAGAATGAATGGCATAAAAGTGAGCGTCGCCACCATCGCATTTGGCAAAAGATGCCGCCACATAATGGTAATGTTGTTAACACCCAGCGCTCGCGCCGCATTCACATATTCAAAATTCCTCGCGCGCAGAAATTCGGCGCGCACAACAGCCACGAGGCCAACCCAGGAAAACAGCAACAATATACCCAAGAGTATCCAGAAGCTCGGTGTGATAATGGCAGCGATAATCAGCAACAAATAGAGGGTCGGCACTGACGTCCATATCTCAATGAAGCGCTGAAACAGAAGGTCGGTCCAGCCACCAAAGTATCCCTGCGTGGCACCGGCGGCGATGCCGATCACCGATGAGAAAATTGTCAGGATCAGGCCAAACAACACTGATATTCGAAAGCCATAAATCAGACGCGCCAGCACATCGCGTGCCTGATCATCGGTACCAAACCAGTTCCAGTTGCCAATAGAGCAATTCGGGTCATCCACACCGCCTGGATAGCGTTGGCATCGTTCTTCTTTATCCAGCATCCATGAAGGGGGAGCTGGTGCAGGAACGGGGATTTCGTTATTTACGGTGCGATAGGAATACCGAATTGGCGCCCATAAAATCCAGCCATTTGCTTCGATTTCTTCAAGCACAAATGGATCGCGATAATCTGTCACCGGCAGGAAACCGCCGAATTTTTCTTCCGGGTAATCAACGAATACCGGCGTCAGCAATTCACCCTGATAAGACACGAGAATTGGCTTGTCGTTGGCAATGAACTCTGCGAACAGCGTCACCACAAACAGCACCATGAAAATCCAGAGGCACCAGTAGCCGCGGCCATTCGCTTTGAAATTTTGCCAGCGACGCTGGTTGATTGGCGAAAATCGGCTTTTTAGCTCAGTGTTTCCGGTGCCAGCACCTGCGGACAAAGTAGAGGTTTGAGCATCCATGGATTATACCTCCCGCGATTCAAAATCGATACGGGGATCAATCCAAGTATAGGTCAAATCCGAAATTAGCCCCACAATCAATCCCATCAAAGAGAAGATGTAAAGCGTAGCGAACACGACCGCGTAATCTCTGTTCAATACAGATTCAAAGCCAAGCAGCCCCAACCCGTCCAATGAGAATATGGTCTCAATCAGCAATGAACCAGAAAAGAATGCTCCAATGAAAGCTCCGGGGAATCCAGCAATCACAATCAGCATCGCATTGCGGAAAACATGGCCATAAAGAACTTGACGTTCTGAAACGCCTTTTGCCCTTGCAGTGACAACATATTGCTTGCGAATTTCATCGAGAAAAGAGTTCTTCGTTAGAAGTGCAGCGGTTGCAAATGCGGAGAGCGCCATTGCGGTCAATGGCAACACAAGGTGCCAAAAATAATCCAGCACCTGTTCAAAGAAACTCAACTCTGAAAAGTTTTCAGACGTAAGGCCGCGTAACGGGAAAAGGTCCAGAAAACTGCCCCCGGCAAACAACACAATCAACAAGATCGCTACCAGGAACCCGGGCACCGCATATCCAATGATAATGATGGCAGACGTCCACACATCAAACTTGCTGCCATCTCTAACAGCCTTTGCGATCCCCAACGGGATTGAAATTCCGTAAGAAATCAATGTCATCCAAAGGCCAAGTGAGATGGAAACCGGCATTTTTTCCTTGATCAGATCAATAACACTGACGTCCCGGAAATAGCTGTTGCCAAAATCAAACCGCAAATAATTCCAAAGCATGGTGAAAAAACGCTCAATGGGCGGCTTGTCAAAGCCAAAATCTTGCTCCAGCTGGCGAATAAATTCCGGGTCCAGACCTTGTGCGCCACGATAACGAGAGGTGATTGGGTCACTTTGACCCGACTGTTCCAGGTTCGCATCACCCACAGAGCCAAAATCGCCACCAGAACCGCTGATGCGCTCGGTCGCCGAGATCGAATTTCCGGACAGTTTCGCAATAACTTGCTCCACCGGACCGCCAGGTGCGAACTGGATAATTATGAAAGTGATTGCCATGATCCCAAACATGGTCGGGATCATCAACAACAAGCGTTTTAGTATATATGCGGCCATAAAATAATTCGATTCAAGCGTTGGTTGGGCCGTTAGTCTGCTTTTGACCACCAAGTGGTCTCAACAGGGAAGTAGTAGTCTGGTTTTTCTTCAGGCCAATCATATTTATCCCATACAGCAACGCGATGATTTTCAGAGAACCATCCAGGAATCCAGTAATGGCTGGCGCGCACCACACGGTCAAGGGCGCGCCATGCTGCTTGGTGTGTTTCACGATCTGTTGCCGCTTCAACTTTTTCAATCAGAGCATCAACAACTGGGTCCTTGATGCCGGGCCAGTTATAGCTGCCTTCAGTATCAGCAGAACGCGATGAAAATAGCTGCTCAGCACTGGAAAAAGGTGTGGCTTCCAAAGAAAGCGCTGATCCAACCATATCGTACTCAAAAGAAGATTGGCGCGCCTGAAACTGTGCCGGATCCACCACACGGATATTTGCATCGACACCTACTAAGCGAAGCGATTCCACATATTTCCCATAAACCCGTTCGAAAACTGGCGAACGTACCATTATTTCCAACGTGAGCTTCTGACCATTACTGTCGAAAAGGCCACCATCTCTACGTTTCCAACCAGCTTCCTCCAACAAATTAGATGCACGTCGTAACTGTTTTCGGTCACGGCCGCTACCATCTGACACTGGCGATACAATAGGTGCTTCAAACACGGACTTTGGTAGCTGGTCTCTGTAAGGTTCCAGCAACGCAAGTTCTGCAGTTGATGGCTGTCCGGTTGCCTTGTAGACCGAGCCTTCCACGTAGGAGTCCACGCGTGAATAGGCATTAAAGAACAGATTTTCGTTGACCCATTCAAAGTCAAAGCACAGATTTAACGCCTCACGTGTGCGCACGTCGGAAAACTTAGAACGTCTCAGATTGAGAAAACTCCCCTGAAAGCTCGGTCTTTTTTCTGAGGGGAATAGAACCTTTTTAACCTTACCATCCGTAACGGCAGGAAAATTATATTCAGTTGCCCACGTCTTGGAGGTAAATTCCTTACGGAATGTGATCTGCCCCTTCTTGAAGGATTCAAACGCTGTTTGACGCTCGCGGAAAAATTCCACCCGAACCACATCAAAATTGGCATGGCCGCGCATGACGGGCAAATCCTTGGCCCAATAATTTTCAACGCGCTCATATTCCAAATATCTGCCAGCTTCAAAGCGCCCTATTTTGTATGGGCCGGAGGCCAAAGGTGGTTCCATTGTGGAAGCCGTAAAGTCCTTTGAGTCGTAGTATTTTTCAGAAAAAATCGGTGCGTCGACGACTTCGAAAATCAAGCCTCTTGACTGCGTGCCATCAAGATCAACTCTTAAAACTAGAGGGCTAAGAGCTTCAATTTTTGAGACTTTTCGGAAACTTTGGGTAAAGTTTGGATGGCCGCTTTCTTTGAGGGTGTTCAATGAGAATGCCACATCATTCGCGGTCAAAATCGACCCATCATGAAACCGGGCGTTTGGATTTATCTCGAATAGATAGGAATTGCCGTCTTCAGAGATCGACACTTTTTCAGCAACCAAACCATACACGGCATCTGGTTCGTCGAAAGCTCGCATCATGAGAGTGTCAAAGATAAGCTCAAGCCGGGGTGGCGCATCACCTTTCGTGACATAGCCATTCAGTGTGTTGAAAGTCTGCGGGTTTTGATTGTGAAACCAACTGCCCGGTGTCAGCACAATCCGTCCACCTTTCGGGGCAGACGCATTCACATAATTGAAATGCGTGAAATCTTCTGCGTATTTCAGATCTCCGAAAATTGACAATCCATGCAAACGCATTTGCGAGGCAAAGTCCTCAGCGCCCTTCACAAGCGACTGCGCCAAAACAGGGCCAGCGCACAGACTGAGGCCAGCTCCAGCAAACGCGGCCAGGCTTTCCCTGCGTGTCAGCCCCTGGCCGTGCGCGCGCTGTTGTTCGGACGCCATTATTTTGAAGCCTCTACACGAGCGGCTTTTTCTTCGTTATACCACCAGATCGTCGGGAATGCTGGCTCATTATATGCTGGCAAAACCTCTGGGTGCGAGAAGCGGTCCCAGCGTGCCGTGCGTGTTTTAAGCAATGTCCAACCAGGAATAATGTAGTGATTAGCGAGCAGAACCCGGTCCATGGCCTTTGTCGCGGCAATTAGTTCGTCACGATCCTTGGCAAAGATAATACGCTGGATAAGCGCATCCACCGCCACATCTTTTACGCCTGCCCAGTTGCGAGCACTCTCCTGATCAGCGGCCGCCGAACCAAAGTACTCGAGCTGCTCATTGCCTGGTGACAGGGATTGCGCCCAACCAGAATAAATGAAATCAAAGTCACGGCTGCGCACCCGGTTTACCCATTGAGAACTGTCTACAATACGGACCTGAAGATCCACGCCAATGCGTTCAAAATTTGACTTCAGACGCAATGCGATTTTCTCAAACCGATTGCTGTTCAACAGATACTCAATGGTGAAAGGCTCGCCGGTTTCACTGTGGACCATCTTGCCATCTTTCAGCTTGTAACCAGCTTCGCGGAACAGATTGACCGCCTCGCGTAGATTTGTCCGGTAGGCCCGAGTGTCACCAGCAGCAGGGTTTTCGAAAGGAGTCGTAAAGACTTCAGCGGGAACTTTTTCTCGGACGCTTTCAAGAATTTCAAACTCAAGCCCCTGTGGAACGCCCGACGAAGCCAGCTCGTCTCCGTAAAAATAGGAATCGATGCGATCATATTGCCCAAAGAAGATGGTCTTGTTCATCTCTTCAAAATCGAACGCGTAGTTGAGTGCCTTGCGAACACGCACGTCCTGAAATTTTTCCCGGCGCAGATTGGGAATAAATCCGACCATCAACCCACGCCCACGCTCGTCAAATTCCTGTTTGACAACGCTCTCAGTTTCGACCGCAGGAAAATCGTATCCTGTAGCCCAGACCCGCGCCGTACTCTCTACGCGATAGTCATAATCATCGGACTTGAACGCCTCCATTTCAACAGTGGAGTCGCGGAAGTACTCGTACCGGATGTTGTCAAAATTATTCTGTCCGACATTAACCGGCAGGTCCCGGCCCCAGTAATCTGCAACTCTTTCATATGTGATGGAGCGGCCCGGCACAACGCGCCCAATTTTGTACGCGCTGCTGCCCAGAGGAGCTTCCAGCGTACCCTTTGTAACGTCGCGCTTTACACCTTTTTCATCGGTGCCTTCCCACCAATGCTTTGGCAAAATTGTCAGCTGACCAACGATATGTGGCAGTTCTCTGTTGCCGGTTTCATCAAAAACGAATGTTACTTCGTGTGGACCGTCAATTTTGACGTCAGTTACATGCTTATAGTAGTTTTGATAAACGCGATTATTTTCGGTCAGCGCAGCGAATGACCAGGCTACATCTTCAGATGTAAGCGGCTCTCCATCATGCCAGCGAGCGTCCGGGTGCAACTGGAATGTTACACTGGAATAGTCTTCCGGGTGACTCATGCGGGTGGCAATGAGGGGGTACATGGCAGATATTTCGTCAAGGGATGATGTCATCAGGGTATCGTAGATCAACCCAATGCCGACGCCTGCATTACCGCGCTGTGGCACAACATTCAACGTATCGAACGTGCCGCTGGTTGCCAATCTGACTGTACCGCCTTTTGGCGCATCAGGGTTTACGTAGTTAAAATGCTTGAAGTCACCTGCATATTGCGGCTCGCCAACGAGAGCCGTTGATGTCTCCCAATTGTCTTGCGCGTGAGCAGCCAAAGGCATTGCAAGTGAAAGCGAGAAGACCGCCGCGGCTATTTTTGTCGCAAGTGCGTGCCAGGCGGATTGTGGTTGCTCGGTTTTGCCAAACACATTACGTCGCGTTGCGATTCCCATCAAAGCCATGTCTCCTCAAAAGCAGTATATTGCGTTTAACAATGCGCGTGCATCGTAAACCCTACCCTTATTTCTATAGGCCTTCATGCGCAATCGACTAGAGGGAAGGCAGCTTTATGACGAAAATTTAAGCGTTTGAAGGCTGATTCCGGGACTAAAGACGTATGATTTCCGCTCGCAGTTCCGGTAGCCCCGTTCCTTTCTCTGACGATGTCATTAGAATGGTAGGGTGTGCAGCAGGCCTCTTTGCAATCGCAGCGCGTGTTTTGGAAAGACTCTCTTCAAGTTCTGATGGCTTTGGCTTATCTGCTTTTGTCATGACGATCTGATAGGAAACGGCGCTTTGATCCATCAGATCAAGCGCTTTGGTATCCGTTTCCTTCACACCGTGACGACTGTCGATCAACACATAGGCACGGCGCAGATTTGGGCGGCCACGCAGATAAGAATAGACCAGCCTTGTCCATGCCTCTACCTGCCCCTTGGGAGCCTTCGCGTATCCGTAGCCGGGCATGTCAACAATGGTGATGTCGTCATTGGTAAAGAAATTCAGCTCCTGCGTTCGGCCAGGCGTGTTGGACGTGCGCGCCAGACCATTTTGGCCTGTGAGAGCGTTTATGAGGCTGGATTTACCGACATTTGAGCGCCCGGCAAATGCGATCTCAATGCCATCATTTTCCGGCAGTTGCACTAATTTGGCGACACCCAAGACAAAACGCCAAGGTCTGGCAAATGCCAGGCGACCGGTTTCTAGATCTTCTGGCGTGTACTCATGGTCCAATTCAGATTGGTCGCTTTGTTCCGTTTTCATGCCGCTGCCTGTTCCAATGCGTCCAAATCCAAACCACCAATAGCGTCCAGATTGAAGGTTATCTTTTGCGCATCCCAGTTCCACCATGCAATCTTCTGCAACCGATCAATAATCGGCTGCTCGAAGCGCTGTCTTACAATCCGTGCTGGGTTGCCTGCTACAATTGCAAAGGGAGGAACGTCTCTGGTAACGACCGAACGCGCACCAATAATCGCTCCATCGGCAATATTAACACCGGGCAGTATCATCGCCTCGCGGCCAATCCACACATCATTTCCCACAATTGTATCGCCGCGATTGTTGTCCGGCCATTCCGCACCACGTTCCCATCCACCGCCCATCGCCGCAAATGGGTATGTCGAGAAACCGTCCATTGGGTGGTTAGCGCCACTCATGATGAATTGAATGCCCGTCGCAAAAGCGCAGAAACGGCCAATAATCAACCTATCGCCAATAAAATCGAAGTGATATTTCACACACTTTTCTAGAAATTTCTCAGGACCATCCGGATCATCATAGTACGAATAGTCACCGATCTCGACGTTTGGATGATCTACCAGAGGCTTCAAAAAACCAAGCTGAGGGAAGGCTTTAATGGGAATGGCCGATGCCGGATCGGGCCCAAGTACAGGACCGTCCTTGTGTGAATCCGAATTATCTTCAGACATGGCAACTCTTCGCTTCAAGGATTTATTGAAAGGCAGGAGGTAAATACTCCTGTTGGAACACATACCTCCCACCCAATTTCACACTTCATAGAAACAAAACGGCGTGCTGAATAACGATAATCAAGCCTTCTCGTTTTGCTCTTTCTTACCCAGGCCCAGGGCTTCCTTTGTATTTTTCCAAATTTCGACCGGCACACCCTGACGGCGCATAATCAATGCCTGCTGCAAAATCGACAGCGTATTGTTCCAAGCCCAATATATCACCAGACCTGCTGGGAAAGACGCAAGCATGAAAGTGAACAGTACCGGCATCCATGTAAAAATCATGGCCTGGGTTTTATCAGGTGGCATTGGGTTGAGGCGCATTTGCACAAACATTGTGACGCCCATGATCAACGGCCAGATACCAAGCATCAGAAGCTGCGGTGGGTCCCACGGAATGAGGCCAAACAGATTAAACAGGGACGTCGGATCTGGTGCCGCCAAATCCTGAATCCAGCCAAAGAACGGCGCATGACGCATTTCGATTGTTACAAACAGAACTTTGTAGAGCGCAAAGAAAACTGGTATTTGCAATATAACCGGCAAACACCCAGCAAGCGGATTGATTTTCTCTTTTTTATAGAGCTCCATCATAGCCTGCTGCTGGCGTGTGCGATCATCTTTAAAGCGCTCGCGAATTTCAGTCAGCTGTGGCTGAACCTTCTTCATATTCGCCATAGAAGCGTATGACTTGTTAGCCAATGGGAAGAAGAAGATTTTTAGAACAACCGTTACCGCCAAGATTGCAAGGCCAAAATTGCCAATCAGTTTGAAAAGCCAGTCCAATGCCACAAAGAGCGGCTTGGTGATGAAGTAGAACCAACCCCAATCAATCATGAGGTCGAAACGTTCGATACCTGGACTGTCACGATAGCTGTTTATGACATTAACTTCTTTTGCGCCGGCAAAAAGGCGCGAGATGTGATCGCCGGTCGCACCGGGTGCCAGCTGAACAACCTCACCTAAGAAATCTGCTTGAAACGTGTCGCGGCCATTAGCGATATGGTGGTGAAAGCGGGAAGTGTATTTTTCACCCGGTGTCGGCACAACAGCGGCAGCCCAATACTTGTCGGTTATGCCAAGCCAGCCAGCCGTCTGCTCTTCAAAGCTTAATGTGCCCTCTTCCTGCAGATCGTCATAATCAACTTCCTGAAGACCCTTTTCGCCCACATAACCAATCATGCCTTCGTGCAGGATGAAGAAGTTCTGAGTTTCAGGAATACCGTGGCGCGTCACCAGCGCATAGGGGAACAGGGTGACCGCTTCAGTGCTGGAGTTAACGACGCTGTCGCTAACAGTTATGAGATAGTGCTCATCAATTGCGTATTCGCGCTGGAACAACAATCCAGCTCCATTATCCCAGGAAAGCTTGATTGGCGCATCTGTTGTCAAACGATTGCCTTCAACCAGCGTCCAGGTCGTTTGACCACCTGGAAGAGCAACATCAACGCCCTGCCCAGGCACCCAGCCAAACTCAGCATAATAAGGATTTGGACTTCCCGAAGGAGAAAACAGCTGAATGATAGGACTGTCTTCTTCAATCTCTTCGCGATAATTCTTCAAAGAAAGGTCATCTACCCGCCCGCCTGTGAGGTTGATTGAACCTTGAATATCAGGTGTATCAATTTCGACCCGGGCGCTGTTCTCCAGAACCGCATCACGGCTTGCGCCTGCGACTGCCGGTGCTGCAACCGCACCAGCAACGGTGGCCGGCGCACCCGGTGTTGGGATTGCACTTCCGCTCGGCGCTGGAACTGGCTGACTTGCGTCGGTGCTTTGAACGATTTGAGATTGGCGCTGCTCAGCCAAAATCCGTTCTTGCTCCAGTTGTGGACCCCAAACGAAGAACTGCCATCCGATGAGAACAATGACAGAAAGGGCAACGGCTATGATTAGGTTTTTATTGTCCTGCATGAAGGATCCGGCTGTTAAGCAATATCATTGGGAGTGTTGGGTTGCTCTTTAAGGGGATTTTGGTCAGATGGCGAGTGGTTCCTACCAGGATTCGCAGCTTTTTTGCTGATTTCTCCCGAAGTGTTCCTTGAACGGCTCGAAATCTGGCGTGAAATCTTGGCGGCCGCGCTTTCAAGATCGCGCTGGATATCGGCAAACGGCATGGTGAGAGCCGAAAGCCTGCCAACCACAACATAGTCGGTATATGATAGGAACGGCGTATTATCGTTGGGGGAGGTGCTGCGGCGCTCAAGCAGCCTAACGGCTTCTTTGAGACGTCTTCTGACACGGTTCCGAACAACCGCATTGCCCACTTTTTTTGTAACTGTAAATCCAAGGCGAGGTGCACTACCGACAAATTTCCGATGTTCCTCTACTTGGTGTTGCCAAGCCTGAAGCACAAGCGCACGGCGCACTTGTTTGTGCCCGCGCGCTACGCGAAGAAAATCGGAACGTTTTTTAAGCCGGTCCATAAACCCGCAACCAGCTCAAGGAAGCTGGCATGCCATTCTTAAGCTGAAAGGCTCTTGCGGCCTTTTGCGCGACGAGCAGCGATTACCCGACGACCACCTTTGGTAGCCATGCGTGCGCGAAATCCGTGACGGCGCTTACGAACCAATCGGCTCGGTTGGAAGGTACGTTTCATCGATTCAATGCCGCCACAAGAGCGACCCTCTAAAAATTCTGTCTACGTCGTGAGACGGGAAATCGTGTCAGCACAGCTTCTTTTGCTTCGAAAAGCGGTCAGCTTTGCCAAGGTCAGCGGGCTTATAGTCAAGAATAGCAGTAAAAGTCAATTGATGCATGACCATAATTCCGTGAAACCGAAATGTATTTTGTTCACGAACCTCATGGATTAAATCACGGGTGCGTGAGACCAGTTTGACCCTTTTGTCACTTATGGGTGAGACCGGCGAAAATCGCTTTTGTTTTGCACCCAGCCCGCTATCTAAACAACATGAACAAACCAATCCTTGTGCGGCGGAACAAGCAAATCACCCCTGCATAAAGTCCACACTTGATGATATTGAAAAGGGGCACTTATGATGACGTCCAAACAAATCGAAAATCAAAATACGCTGGCAGACTCGCCAGCCACCGGCACAGACAAGAAAGAGGCTGTAACCAAATTGAAACGTTGGCTCCCACTTATCGCCATTGCTGCCTTTATGGTTGTAGCGGTTTCACAAGATTGGCACAAAGCTCTCTCCTTAACGACACTCATTGAAAACCGCGAAGCACTCAGCGCATTTGTGGAAGAAAATTTTGCACTGATGTTGCTTGGATTTGCCGGCCTTTATATCGCAGTTGTGACTTTGTCGTTGCCAGGTGCCGCAATTCTGACCCTCTCCGGCGGATTTCTGTTTGGCTGGTTTGTAGGTGGGCTGACAACAGTTGTTGCCGCAACTATTGGCGCGACATTCCTGTTCCTGGCTGCAAAAACAGCTTTCGGCGCGGTTCTACGCCAAAAAGCCGGTCCATGGATGGAAAAGCTCAGTGAAGGATTTGAAGAAGACGCCTTCAACTATCTGCTGTTCTTGCGTTTGGTCCCGGTCTTTCCGTTTTGGCTGTGTAATCTTGCACCAGCAATGTTGGGTGTTAAACTGCGCGACTATGTCAGCGCGACATTCCTGGGCATTATTCCTGGCACCTTCGCATTTGCCTTCACCGGCAGTGGTCTTAACAGCGTGATTGAAGCGCAACGTGCTGCCAACGCTGATTGCATCAATAACCCTGACTGCGCCATTGAATTTAGTGTCAGCAGTTTGGTCACACCAGAAATTCTAGCCGCTTTTGCAGCGCTTGGTTTTGTTGCACTAATCCCAGTAATTTTGAAACGGCTGCGCAACCGCAAAGCTGCTTAACGTCAAAAACCAAAGAAAGAATTTTGTCATGGGCGAAACTCTCACACCTGATATCTGTGTCATTGGTGCCGGCTCCGGCGGCTTGTCTGTCGCCGCAATAGCGGCTGCATTTGGCGTCTCTGTTGTCCTTATCGAAAAAGGCAAAATGGGCGGCGATTGCCTCAATTACGGTTGCGTACCGTCCAAAGCCATGATTGCTTCGGCAAAAAGTGCGCATGCTGTTCGACACTCAGACAAGTTTGGAATTAACGTTCCTGATCCTGTTGTCGATTTCCAAAGAGTGCATGACTACATTCATTCCGTTATAGGCGCCATAGCACCAAATGACAGCGTTGAACGCTTCACATCTCTGGGCGTACATGTCATTGAAGGTGCTGGCAAGTTCATCAATCCTCGCACCGTGGAGGTTGATGGAACCCGCATTCGTGCCCGGCGTTTTGTTATCTCCACTGGATCCAGCGCGGCGACACCTCCAATTCCAGGTCTGGAAGACGTACCTTATCTGACAAATGAGACCATCTTTGAGCGCACCGAAGCGCCAGAGCACCTCATCATTATCGGTGGTGGGCCCATCGGGATGGAAATGGCTCAGGCCCATCGTCGCCTTGGTGCAAAAGTAACGGTTTTGGAAGCCTTCAAGGCCCTCGCCAAAGACGACCCGGAATTGACCGAGATCGTTATTGAATCTCTCAAGGAAGATGGCATCGTTATTCGTGAAGAGGTCAAAATTGCCCGTATTGAAAAGTCAGGCAGTGGCGTCGCGATTGTTCTGGATACGGCAGATGGCGAAGAAGTCATCACAGGCAGCCATTTGTTGGTGGCAGCAGGCCGAAAACCAAATGTAGATGGTCTTGGCCTTAAAGAGGCGCGCATTCGTCATGATCGTGCTATCAAGGTCTCCAAAAGCATGCGCACATCCAATCGGCGCGTTTATGCCATCGGTGATGTGTCAGGCAGTCTTCAATTTACACACATGGCAAACTATCACGCCGGGCTTGTTATCCGCGCTATTTTGTTCCGCATGCCGGTCAAAGAGAACCGCGAGATTATTCCTTGGGCAACGTATACGGATCCGGAAATGGCGCATGTTGGCCTGACCGAAGTGCAGGCGCGCAAGCGATACAGATCCATAAACGTGTTGCGATGGCCCTATGCTGAAAATGACCGTGCGCAGGCGGAAGGTAAAACCGGCGGCTTGATCAAAGTCATTGTCAACAAGAAAGGTAAAATCCTGGGCGCCTCAATTGTTGGGCTGCAAGCTGGTGAAATGATCAATATGTGGTCGCTAGCAATTTCACAGAAAATGAATATCAGCGCAATTTCAGGATATATTTCACCTTACCCGACTGTAACTGAGATCAGCAAACGTGCCGCTGTGACCAATCTGTCCGGGGCAGCGCAAAATAAATGGGTCCAACGTGTCATTCGCTTCCTGAGGAAGTTTGACTAAGCCTTAAACCGTGCCGACCGTCTTCAATTTACATTGTGGATGAATTTCCGCCTGAGACATGACGACGGTCTGCGTCCGGAAGCGCTCTATGATAGAGCGAACAAATGGTCTAATTCCCGGCGAGGTCAGCAAGACTGGAACTTCCCCGGCTCTTGCAGCACCTTCATAACGATCCTGCAAGGCAGTAACGAAATCCTGTAGTTTGGACGGCGCCATTGCCAATTGCCGGTTGTCGCCCTCACCAATCATTGCTTCGGCGAATTCTTGTTCCCATTGGGGTGACATTGGCAAAATGGGGAGATAACCACCCGGCGCGCGGTTCACATTGCAAAGCTGCCTTGCAAGTCTGGCGCGTACCTGCTCTGCCATCCATTGCGGGCTCCTGTTCGTACCTGCAGCTTCCGCTACGCCTTCTAAAATTGCCGGTAGGTCTCTAATTGAAATGCGCTCTGCCAAGAGAATTTGTAACACACGTTGCAAACCGCTCATTGTGATCTGCGATGGGATTATATCGTCTGCCAACTTCTTGTGTTCGCTTGGCAGCTCGTCAACCAGCTTTTGAACATGGGCATAGCTGAACAGCTCTGAGATGTTTGTTTTAATGATTTCTGTCAAATGCGTGATCAATACCGTCGCCGGATCAACTACGGTCAACCCTCGCGCCTCTGCATCATCATGCAACGCTGCTTCCACCCAAGTGGCCGGAATGCCAAAGGTTGGCTCTGTAGTGTGATGTCCGGGCAAGCTGATCTCACCGCCGGCTGGGTCCATAACCATGAGATGGTCCGGGTAAAGCGTTCCACTGCCCGCATCAATCTCTCGGATTTTGACAATATAGTCACCACCCGTGAGCTGAATGTTGTCCAGGATACGCACCGACGGCATGATGAAGCCCAGATCAAGGGCCATCTGGCGACGTAGTGCTTTTATCTGATCGCTCAGCATATCCTGACCGGCAGGGCCATTGATCAACGGCACCAGACCATAGCCAAGTTCTACACGCAGCTCGTCCATCTTCAGCGTATCGGTAATGGGTTCATCTTGTGGCTCAGCATCCGCTGCTTCCGCAACTTTAACCGCAACAGCTTCTGCTTCCTTTACATCCTGTTGTTTGGAAGAACGGCGAGCAAAGAAAGCAGCCGCCAAACCGAGGGCCATAAAGGGAAGAAATGGCAAACCGGGCAGGAACGCCATTGCGATCATTACAAATGCGGACAGACCCATTGCTTTCGGATAACCCGACAGTTGCTTGATCAGGGCTTGATCCGCTGCACCTTTCACACCTGCTTTAGAAACCAGAAGGCCAGCTGCAATAGATACGATCAGAGACGGTATTTGACTGACCAGACCATCGCCGACGGTCAGCAATGTATATGCGCGGGCTGCATCACCGGCAGACATTTCCATTTGCGCCACGCCGATGATCATACCGCCAATGACGTTGATGAAAGTAATCAAAAGGCCAGCGATCGCGTCACCACGAACAAATTTTGATGCACCGTCCATGGCACCAAAAAAAGCGCTCTCATCTTCCAGTTCGCGGCGGCGGTTTTTAGCCTCGGTCTCGTCGATCAATCCTGCAGACAAATCAGCATCTATCGCCATTTGCTTGCCAGGCATTGCATCCAGATTAAACCGAGCAGCAACTTCAGCAATCCTGCCCGAACCTTTGGTAATAACCACAAAGTTCACAATTACCAAGATACCGAAAACGATAATCCCGATGACGAAATTGCCCTGCATCACAAAATGACCGAATGCTTCTATCACCTTGCCAGCAGCACCCGTTCCCTCATGTCCATTAGATAGAATCAACCGTGTTGACGCCAGATTCAAGGATAGTCTCAACATGGTTGCAATGAGAAGAATGGCGGGAAATGACGAGAACTCGAGCGGCGTTTGAATGAACAAAGCCGTCATCAAAATCAACACAGAGAAAATTATCGAAAGGGCCAGCAACATGTCTAATGCCGCAGAGGGCAAAGGCATGATCAGCACCATAATGATGAAGATCACACCAATTGCGAGACCCAAATCAGCGCGTTTGGCTAACTGATCCATACCCGGAAACTTGAAGCCCGGAGTCCCTACTGCAGGCGCCTTTACATTTTCAGCCGCATCACTCACCGCGTCGCCCCTAGGACATCATTGCAGAGGGAGGACGTTGACTACCCGGCGCAGCGACAGAAAGGCCTTCGTCAGTGTACTGGTTCAATTTGTTACGTAGTGTGCGAATGGAAATACCCAGAATATTTGAGGCATGTGTCCGATTTCCCAAACAGTGATCCAGTGTATCCAAGATTAGTTCACGCTCAACATCAGCAACGGTGCGCCCAACCATCGTACGTGTTGCAGCCGCAGCAACTTCGGCAGCGCGTGCACCCGCGCCCATTCCCATTGCGGCAATGCCTGTTGTATCCTGCTGAGGCATGTTCAAAGCGGCATCCGTGATGGGTCCATCTCCTGATAACAAGACCGCTCTGTGGATAGCATTTTCCAGCTCTCGCACATTCCCTGGCCATTTGGCAGCCGATAGAATTTCTTCAACTTCTGCCGTCAACGGACGCGCGGTAAACCCATTGGCCGCAGCGTATTTAACACTGAAATACCTAGCGAGTTTCACAATGTCCTGTGGACGTTCGCGCAGCGGTGGCACAGACAAATTCACCACATTGAGACGATAATACAAATCTTCTCTAAAACGCTTTTCCGCGACAGCCTGCATTAGATTTAAATTGCTTGTTGCCAGAACGCGGATATCGACGGAAATCGGTTTATTCCCACCCACTCGATCGATGACTCTTTCTTGCAAGGCGCGAAGTAATTTAGCCTGCAGGCGCAAATCCATTTCACTGATTTCATCAAGCAACAGCGTTCCGCCGTCCGCTTCCTCAAACTTGCCAATGCGGCGGGCAGTAGCACCAGAGAATGCCCCTTTTTCATGGCCAAACAATTCCGATTCCAACAAATGCTCGGGAATTGCGGCGCAATTCAGTGACACATAAGGTGCATTTGCCCGGCGGGACTTGGCATGGATGTGCTTTGCAAAGACCTCTTTGCCAACCCCGGATTCTCCTGTAATGAGTACTGTCGCATCAGATGGCGCAATCTGCTCCGCCAAGGCAATAAGCGCCTTGGTTTTGGGATCTTCAAAAACAAGATCGCTGCCTTCCTGAGCCACAGCTGCCAAAATTGCGGCAATTAGTTCGGGCTCCGGCGGCAATGGAATGTATTCTTTGGCGCCCGCCCGAATAGCAGCAACAGCGGCATCAGCATCCGGGTCGATTCCGCACACCACAACGTCTACGTGAATGCGTGCACGCTCCAATCCGGCAATCAGCTCTTTGATGTCCAGCATGACATCAGCCATTACCAGATCGAAACTTGTGCCCGCATTGAGTGCCTGCAATGCTTGCCCCACACTAATTGCGTGAACCACTTTTGCACCCTCTGCCATCGCCATTTTTGTGGCGAGGGTCAATTGACCATTGAGGGTACCGACTATGAGAATGCGCATTGATTACCCCTAATTGTCCATCTTGATGATTTCGGTCATCGTCACGCCAAGCTTGTTTTCCACCAAAACGACTTCACCGCGCGCAACCAAACGATCGTTTACATAGATGTCAATGGCTTCACCTACCTTGCGGTCAAGCTCAACCACTGCGCCTTCATCTAGTCGAAGTAACTCACTCACCGGCATTCTGGCGCGTCCCAGGATGGCTGATACGCGCACAGGTACATCAAACAATTTCTCAAGATCTGCGGCCGTACGCGGAGTGGACGTCTCGTCACCCACTACACTTGCTGTCGCACTCCCGTGATCATCCAGAGGCAAGGCACCTGCTGCATCTTCAGCGGTGGATTCAGTATCGCTCATGCTTCATCTCCGAAATAACTCGAAATCTCTTTTTGCAGAATTGCTTCTGCCTGGTTTAAATCTCGGACCAACTCTCCATCAGCCCAAACAAGACGAATGTCTGCCTCGGTCCAGTCCGCCTCTGTTTTCACAATTAGGCGTCCTGCAAAGCCGAGGTCATCCAGTAGTTCAATCAATTTTGGCCTGACTTCGTCAGCAGTAATCTGAGGTAGATGTAAAATCAGATGCGGCACGTTTGAAAGATCGCCAATAGCGTCTATGAGCATCGCTTCAACTTCAGCGTGAGGCGCTTTTTTCAACGCGGCATTTGCCAAGTGTTTCCCAATTGAAAGCGCCAATGTAGACGTCTGTCGCTCTAGTGTTTCATGCATTTTTGAGCGGGAAGACAGGAGACCGGACGCGGACTTTACAACCTTTTGCATATGTTCCGCTAGAGCTTTGGCGGCAATGGCCTCGGAAGATTTGCGGCCAATTTCTTCACCTTCTTTTTTCGCGGCTTGTAGATCAACCTTATGCTTTTCCAATGTTTCAGCATGCAGAACCTGAAGCTCCTTAAAGCGCTCCTCCATCGTCAGCGCATTTTGTGACAAATCCAGATCAAATTTGAATGGGGCCGCATCGGCGTTTGCAGGGCTCATGAACATTTCTATCGATCCTAGGCAAGCCTAGTAGACCAATTCGTCCTCTCCCTGATTTGTGGCAATAACAATGTCACCCTTGGCTGCAAGGTCCTTCGCAGTGTTGACCATGGCGCTTTGTGCTTCATCAACATCTTTAAGGCGCACGGGACCCAATGCTTCCATGTCATCTTTCAACATTTTTGCAGCGCGCTGGGACATGTTTTCAAAGAATAGATCGCGCATCGCTTCACCGGCACCTTTAAGAGCCAACGCGAGTTGTGCTTTGTCCACGAAACGCAACAAGCTCTGGATAGCGGTGCCATCCAACTTGCCAAGATCGTCAAATGTGAACATCAGATTTTTGATTTTTTCAGCAGACTCTTCGTTATCTTCCTCAAGCGATGACATGAAGCGGGATTCTGTCTGACGGTCAAAACTGTTGAAGATATCCGCCATTAGTTCGTGAGGATCACGTTTGCTACCACGCGACAGATTTGCCATAAATTCGACGCGTAGCGTCTCTTCAATTTTGTCCAAAATATCGGTTTGAACCGACTCCATGCGCAGCATCCGATTGATCACTTCAAGCGAGAATTCTTCGGGAAGTAAACTCAGCACCCGGGATGCATGATCCGACTTTATTTTTGAAAGAACCACCGCAACTGTCTGCGGGTATTCATTCTTTAGAAAATTCGCCAGCAATGTATCCTGAACATTGGAAAGCTTTTCCCACATGTTGCGTCCTGCAGGCCCACGAATTTCCTCCATTATGGATGAGACTTGCTCTTTGGGGAGTATGGAAGCCAACAAACGCTCTGTGGATTCAAAATTGCCCATCACGGCACCGTTTGAGGACAGCTTCGCGACAAAATCTACAAGCAATTCTTCCATCATTGACGGCGAAACAGGGCCTAACCGGGCCATAGCCAGGGAAATTTCCCTTATCTCCACTTGATCAAGCCGATCCCAAACTCCTGCGCCATTTTCTCCACCAAGAGACAACAACAACAAAGCTGCACGATCGACACCGTTCAGCTTTCTGTGCTCAACTGTATCGGAAACTTCGACACTAGGAACATCTGCAGGGACGTTCACTACGCAGCCTCCTGCAACCAATTGCGCAATATAGTCGCCGCTTCATCTGGGCTTTTTTCTACCATCTCACTGACTTTTTTTACCATGTCTGCCCGAGCAGCACCTTCAGCCTGTGCGACTTCCAGCCTTGGATCGTTTGCTGCAGCGCTTGGGTTATCTGGGTCAGCGGCGACCGATCCATCTGCCGAATATACGGTAACAAGATCAGGCTTTTCTTCCGGAGTTAAAATCCGGCGTACCAGAGGCCGCAAAATGAAGAGTACCAAAAGCAATGTCATCAACAACATTACCCCAAGCTCCGCCAACTGCATCAAATCCGCAGTTGTGAACTCGAAAAATCCAGGCTCAACCAGTGCATCCGCATCTGAAGATGCGTTAGCAACAAATCGCATATTTACGATCTCTACCAGGTCGCCCCGCGCTTCTTCAAAACCAACTGCCGAACGTACAAGAGTTGCAATCTGTTGAAGCTGTTCCTCAGACCGAGGCTCATAGCTTAGCGCCCCGTCTTCCGCCTGCGTATAAATGCCATCGACCAACACAGCGACAGATAGTTTCCTGACCTTCCCAGCCTCAATGATTTCTGTGGTTGTGGTCCGGGAAATCTCGTAATTGAGGACTTCTTCTGTTGTCTCACGAGCAGAGTTCGAACCACCCTCGCCATCAGCTGCGCCTGCGCCCGGCAATTCATTGCCAACTGTTACGCCGCCATCAGCTGTTTGTTCAGCAGCGGTACTGTTTTCAGACCTGGATTGAGAGGAACGCACAACCTGACTATTGGGATCATAAATGTCAGCGGTCTGTGTAACGCGGTTCCTATCTAACTCTGCCGTGACCTGAACTCGCGCCCGGCCTTCACCCACGATCTGAAATACAATGTCTTCTACCGCGCGGCGCAACCGCAATTCCTTTGCGGCGCGGCGCTCATCAAGCGCACTTAGCATTGCGCCGCCTGACTCCTCGCCCTCGCCGCTGGCAAGCAATTGACCATTCTCATCAACGATGGCGACCCTTGACGCTTTTAATCCGGGAACAGCAGATGCGACCAGATGCCTGATGGCCTGGATTTGCCCAGCGCCCAGTTCACCGCGTACTTTTACTGCAATGGAGGCTGTTGGCAGTTCAATTTCGCGCTGAAACAATTGGCGTTCGGGAATAACCAAATGGACACGCGCCTGAACAACTCTTTGAAGCGCACGAATGGTGCGGGACAACTCGCCTTCCAAGGCGCGCAGTCTGTTTATGTTCTGAACAAAACTTGTGGCGCCCAGCGTATCGCCGCGATCAAAAATTTCGTAACCAACACTTCCGCCGGTTGGCAAACCACTTTCAGCCAGGCTCATCCGCAGCCTGAGCACGCTATCCTTCGGCACAAGAACAATTGAGCCTTCATTGCGCACATCATACTCGACCGCCTGCGCTTCCAATTGCTCAACGATGGCTGCTGAGTCTTCAAAGCTAAGTTCAGTAAACAGCGGCACCATGTAGGGTGCTGTTACGCGAGAGATTATTATTGCAAAGAAACCCAAAAGAACGGCCGCGACAACGCCCATCGCCGCCAAACGTACGACACCAATTGATTGAAAGAAACGGGTTAGTTCCGGCACAAACTGCTCATCTAAAAGAATAATTAGGGCCCAGATACTGAATCATGTCTGGTAGGAAAAATTTACCTACCGAAGGGTAAACAACTTCTTAACAGAAATTAATATTGTGTGAATCTTTGTCGATAGGAGGAGTTCTCCACCCGGGTAAAGGTTATTTACTATGTAGATATAGGCATAAAAAAACCGGCGTTGCCGCCGGTTTTCTTAGTTTGCGAAGCTATATCCTAACGATATTGCTGTATGCGTGTTGTGCGTAATCCTGCTAATCCATGGCTGTCTATTGATAGTTGCCAAGACAGAAATTCCTCAACCGTTAAAGTGTAACGGGTACAGGCTTCCTCCAAGCTCAATAGACCGCCTCGAACAGCAGCCACCACTTCTGCCTTACGACGTATCACCCACCGACGTGTAGACGGAGGTGGTAGATCAGCAACAGTTAGCGGCGACCCGTCAGGGCCAATCACGTATTTTACACGCGGTTTTATGCGATCGGTCATCAGTACTCTCACACTCAAATCTGATGTGACCAGACACGAAGACCATAACCACTAACGCCTTAAATTTTACCTAAGGTGGTTGAAAGGATTTGCTAATAATTTGAATGAAGCATTTGCCGCGTAACTGAACGTCAATTTGCACTTACTGATTGAGTTCAACAGCCGTCAAGGATGTAATCGGCACACGTGTTTCGCCAACAAGAAGCGCAGACGGAAATGTCTTGAAGTCAACACCGCTTACCACACCCGAAATCTCAGTTGATACATTTACCAAGTCACCAGCTGAATCTCGGGCTTCCACTGTGATGCTGTAGAGACCATCAGGCGCGATTGTTGCATCATTGGTCGTTCCATCCCAAACGTAGCTTGTCTGGCCGGCATCCAGTGTGCCCTCGTCGCTGTAGACAATAGTTCCTGCGGCATTTCGGATCGTCACTTGAGTCTCAGCAGCCGCGCTTGCTGCATCAAGGCTCCAGGTAGCTTGTCCGCCCTGCAAAGATGTTGCTGCACCTGCTGCGGTGATACTTTTCCCAAGATATCCCACCAGACTGGTGGCTTCATTGGAAGCACTTAATGCGATCAACGATTCCAGAGAATCATTTGTCTTGATTGCTTGCTCGACCGAAGAGAACTGAACCAATTGTTCTGTAAATGCATTTGCATCCATCGGCTCCAACGGACTTTGATTTCTCAATTGAGCCGTTAAAATTTGCAGGAACTGGTCATAGTTCTGAACGAGTTCGCCTTGATCGGCGCTCGCCGCGGAGCTAACACTGGCTGTCTGCGCACTTATCGCTGCTATGTCCATGTTCTATTTCCTACTGTCATATCGACAAATCAACTTGGCTGGACATGCCAATGTGAATGTTACCTGCCTGATAGGCGGTGGTAATAGTGTCCGCCATTTCTTGTATCTCGGTGTCCAACTCATCCATTTCAGCAGCTTCTGGGTGCCCGTGAAAGCCCTGATCAGACATCATTTGGGATTGTTCACCTCGACCTTGGGACGATTGCTGGAAACCACCGGTGTCTCCTGAAGGCAACGCGTTTCCTGCAGAGCCACGATCAGCTGCGCCAGATTGTGCGGGTTGATTGCTGACATTTTGGCCACTAGTTGTCTGACCATTTGAGGAAGCGCTATTCTGGCTCGCTTGTGCTCCCGCTTGATTTTGAGCGGATTGTTGTCCCTGTCCCGGTCTTTGATCAGCAAGACTTTCGCCCATAACATCGCCCATGCGCATGACAGTGGCAGCTGACTTCAGAGCAATGGAAATATCGTTGCTAGTGGTGTTAAAGCCCTGCGCTTTGAGAGCCTTTTCCAAACCTGCCATATCCTTTTGAAGAAGGGCGAGAGTTTCCGGTTTTTCGACCTGCATTTGGGCCGTCAATTGTGCATTGTCGCTTACATTCAACTGGATCGTCACAGTGCCCATGGAATGCGGAGAAAGCCGGATCGTGAACTGATTGCTGCCATCGGCCTTGTGCTTGGCCATCTGAACGGCGATATCAGCTGTATTGATTGAGGTGTTAAGGGACCCCCGCGCTGGCTGATTTCCATTTCCAGTGCCGCCCGCCCTTTCGCGAATCTCGGCACTTGCAATCGGAACCGTGCCATTTGTGGTCGTATTGTTTGCAGAGCTGCCTTGACCTCCAAGTTCTACAGTTTGAACAGGTGCATCAGGCATTGGAGCGTTTTGCGCAAGTGACGACGCATTCGACAACACTGGTTTGGCAACCTTGCTGTCTTGAACAACAATTTGACCGGCCGGACTACGATTCAGATTTGCTTCAGGCAGTTCTGGCAATTTGCGAGTTGTTCCCTGCGCTATGCTTTGCACAGCGCCCTGCATGGGTGGGGAAGCAGTTCCATTGGGAGCAGCTGGCGCGCCACCGTTCTTCGCCAACAGGTTCTCTGCAGGATTTCCGCTAGAAAGCCCATTGTTAGATATAGCGTTGGTTTCCAGGATTGGAATAGCGCCTGCTTTTACAGCTGACGGATTGAGCGCATTTAAGATAGCATCTGGTTTTGTGTTGCTAACCGGACTTGTCGAACCATCCGGTGCAGGAGCGGGTGAAACAAGAAGGCCACTTATTGCTGCGATAGTGTCATCTTGCGGATTAATTTCATTTGAAACGAGGAACTGAGGCAGATCTTCGGACGGAATACCCTGGGCCGGGGCACTCTTAGGGAGATCCGCGACCGGTGTCGCAGTCGCCGCCAACCAAGCAGAAAAAGCCCCATCACCCAAGGGCGACGAGCCAACAGCCACAGGCTGTGCCAATCCATTCAGTGGTGCATCCACAGTTGTTAACTGCTGAAGCGGCAAGACAATCATTATCAACTCCAAAACGCCGAGACGAAGTCGGCACACAATCATATGCAAACTGCAGGCCAACAATTTTTCTTATATTTTTCAGACATTTATGTATTTTCTATTTTGAATATTCGTCACACGAGGAAAGTTTTACCTACCTCACCGGCAAATCTGGCCTGCCAGAACTAGGACAATCGGGCTCATAATTTCTGCAGTTCGATTACTGGCGGTCTCGTGAAGGCCAATTATTCTCACGGTTGAATTGGTTTTTACTAAGATTTGCCTATATGAAGGCTCAACGTTAAACGCCATTGGCCCACACCTTTTGAGCATGATAAGTTGTTGAGATGTTAAATAGCCTTGATTTACCTGGAAAACCTGAGGACACACGCATCGTCGTGGCAATGTCCGGCGGCGTAGATTCATCCGTTACAGCAGCACTTTTGAAACGCCAGGGCTATCAGGTTGTTGGGATGACACTTCAACTATATGACCATGGCGAAGCTACCCATCGCAAAGGTGCCTGTTGCGCTGGGCAGGACATTCATGATGCGCGCCGTGTGTCTGACATGCTTGATATGCCGCATTATGTTCTGGACTATGAGCAGAAATTTCGCGAGCAGGTAATAAACCCTTTCATGGAAAGTTACGTTGCTGGCGAGACACCCATTCCCTGCGTGGCATGCAATCAAACTGTCAAGTTCTCTGATCTGTTGGAAACGGCAAAGAGCCTAGGCGCTGCAGCCCTCGCCACCGGTCACTATATTGGAAGTCGTCTGCGGGACGATGGGCATCGTGAGTTGTTCAGGCCTGTCGATCATCACCGCGATCAGAGCTATTTCCTGTTTGCAACCACCCAAGAACAGCTTGATTTTATCCGGTTCCCGCTGGGTAATTTAACAAAGGCTGAAACGCGCCAGATCGCTGAGGATCTCAATCTGCACGTGGCCAAGAAGCAGGACAGCCAGGACATTTGCTTTGTCCCAAATGGCAGCTATGCCGATGTGATTTCACGCCTCAAGCCGGATGCGGCGGAGCACGGCGACATCAAGCATCTAGATGGCACAGTTTTGGGAACCCACAAGGGTATCATTCACTACACCATCGGCCAGCGTCGTGGCTTGGGTATTTCTTCCGCGGAACCCATTTACGTGGTGCGGCTGGACGCTGAAAAGCGTGAAGTTATCGTTGGCCCTCGGGAAGCGCTTGCAACGGAGAAAGTGTTTTTGCGGGATGTAAACTGGTTGGGCACGCCAGATCTGGGTGCAATCCCGGATGAAGGTCTGCCAGTCTATGCGCGACTTCGCAGCACCCGCCCACCCATGCCCGCAACACTCTTTACCGATGACAACAGCGTATGGTGCAAACTTACAGAGCCACAAGATGGTATCTCTCCAGGACAGGCTTGTGTGTTCTACGAGGATGACATGGATGACACACGCGTGTTCGGTGGTGGATGGATCACATCTACCGATCAAGGCAGCAGTTCAGCCATGCAAGCTAGCAAGGCTGTGAGGCAAAATTCCGTGGAAGATTTTCTGATTGCGTAGCAGCAACGCGGCGGTGCCCAGGCCGGCCTCAAACTGATTTTACAAAGCATCACGAACAGCGCTTGACACCAATGTGCCCGCTCTCTTATATGCGCGTAATCTGGCGACCTGCCGGATTTACCCAAAGATCTGTTTAGATCAGGGCGGAGTAGCTCAGCTGGTTAGAGCAGCGGAATCATAATCCGCGTGTCGGGGGTTCGAGTCCCTCCTCCGCTACCAATAATTTCATTTAATACATTGATTTAATTTTATAAATTTCGAATCACATCAATGGACTACCAACAAAACTACCATTGTTGATTTGCGTTGAAATGAGCCGCATTCACTTGGCTGCACCCTTATTCCTTACGTTTCATAGATGTCACCCTTACGGCTCAAAAAGTGGTGATGGGCTATCCAGACTCCAATCTCATGGCATTTCTCACTAGCCGACAAAGTGGGGATGTCGGCATCTCCAACGATGAAATTCTGAGTTAAATGGTAAAGACTGCCAAATACTGCAAAGGGTGGATTGCGGAACTTCGCTGCACTTGCGTCAAAGATTAACTATGCGGAGATAGTGATGTTTCTCTGCATTCGCAGGAACGACCGCTTTCGGGAGGTTCTATATAGCTGGCGAACCGGGTGCTTTACAAACGAGGGACTTAAGCCGAGTTGTTCTAACGCCATCCAAGCGGACGTTGGGCCAGGTCGGCCAAGACATTCCAAATACTTGGAGTGTCATTTTGTGGGCCCAGCTCGGTGCAATTCAGTTAATTTTCCCAACATGTATTCCATAACAGACCCTTTGGCCGAAGTGATCTATTCCATTCGGTCATGATGTTTTTCGTGGTCTGTCGTTAGATCGGAGCGTGACGTAGCTGGCTAAGTGTCAGAGCAAACACCATCTGAGTTTTTGCAACGTAGCCGGACATAAGGCAGATCCTGGCACGAAGGGCCCGGCAGATGACTTCAAATCTGCAAACCAAAAAACATAACAGCCAACGGCACTGGAGCGACAGCAATGGCGATGGTCGCAAATGTCAGAAACGGAGAAAAAATTCCGCTCAGGCCCGCTACTATCATGATGCCGCCGCCTCCGCCAATGATGGAATTACCCGGCGTGTTGACTGCCAGCGCAACGGCGATATAGCGATACCGCAATCCCAGCTTCACAGCGCGTTTCGATTGTCCGTCGAGTAACATCGAGATCCGCTCTTCGCGCGACAATGGAGCAGCGCGAGCCACGAGATGAGCTGCACGGCGCATACGCAAGAAAGACAGCAGTCGTTCCAGCGCGCTAATCGGCAAAAACCGTCCTATTGCATAGGCCAGCATCATCGACGTCACTGTCAGAATATAAATGAGTGGTGCGATTCCCGGGCCGAACGCGGCCAGCATCGCAAGCCCGATCTCGGCGCCCGGCACAAAAGGAAGTGCCAAAAGCCCGACATATGCGGCAGACCCGAGCATGATGACCTGATGCACCTGCTGCTCATTATCTGGCCGGATCTGAAGGTTCAGCGCATCACGGATCAAGTGCGCACCCCAAGTGGCAAGCATGATGAATGCAACAAGAACGACCAGTCGCAATACCAGACCGGTGAGGCTCAGGCCTTTTGGAATCACGTTAAATCATCAACCCAAAATGTTTTGGTCTGTAGCGTCCACCAATGTCCCGCTTGCCGAAACCGGGATTTGGTTGGTCCAGTACCAACGACGTGTGGTCCAGGTGGCGTCAATGACTATCGTGTCATCCGTCACGGTGCCATACCAAACCACGGTGTGTGGCGCGTCGGGACATATTGCCCGGACATTGAAATGGATCACGCCGTCAATCACCTTCGTCTGGTAATCGGCCCAGCCGAAATCGCAGTATTCCTGACAATCGGCAGATTGAAAGGTGCCGTCACGAAACGTGATGTGCCCTTCGAGTATCGCCCCGCTGGCCGTATCAGTGCCCATGATGTCGAATGTTCTGCCATCAAGCTGATGCCCGGCCGCCCAATCCCCTTCTGGAATAGACAAATCGGCAATATCCTGGTTCATCACGGTCATCGTCGCAGCACCGGTTCCAAGGGTCGCCAATGCAATGGCCGCGACTTGCAATATTGGGGTCATCTTGGTCTCCGTAAATGCTGCGGATGGAATATAGATAAATGCATAATATCAGCTCAAATGTCGTCAATAGTTCAACGTAGATAAATCAAAATTTACGCGTCATTGCCCGCCATCAAGACCCGGAACGTTGCTCCGATGCGATAGCTGCCGTCTGATTGCCGGAATGGCGCGAGCGCTGTTGCATGGGCTGCATCAAGGGCGTCTTGTCCAGAAATCTCAGCAGCTTTCGCTGCAACGCCGGACGAGCCAAGCCCTTTCTGCGCAGTTGCGAGATCTGGATAATGCCACGGCGCCGCGACATCGAAAACCTCAATCGGGGTCAGGCCGGCCGATGTTGCCAGGGTTTCAAGTTGGCCTGGTTCAGACAAAGCAAATGGCCCGCCCGCACCCGGCGGTGGAGGTGGCAGCAGAGGCTTGAGCGCTGCAACAAGGGCAGCGGCTTCCATGCCTGCCGGCTCGCCCCATGTCATGACAAAAACACGACCGCCGAGTTTGGTCACACGGCGGGCCTCTTTCAAAGCAGCAACTGGATTCGCGGCAAACTGGAAGGAATTGAACCCGGTGACAACGTCGAAGGCATTGTCGTCAAACGGTAATTCCTCAATATCTCCTTGCGCGAACTTCGCATCTGGCAGGCGACGACTTGCGATTTCCAACAGCGCAGCGGAGGCGTCGACGCCCGATATGCGTGCGTCAAGTTCCGATGCGAGCGTAAGGGCCATGCCCGCGCCACATCCTGCATCAAGCAGGCATGTTTCCGGGCCCACACCGCCCTTTTTAAAAACTGCATGATAGGCCGGGGCGCATTGCCGCTCCTGGATATTGGCCCAATCTGCGGCGCGCTGGCCCCAGATGCGACCGTTTGTGTCTCCACTGAGCGGTCTTTTTGTTCCGGTGCTCTGTTCGATCGCTGTCATGTGTATTTAGCCTTTGTATTGCGTCTTTAGGCAAATATCTCTGGTCGTGGCGCGGAGGCGCCGATCTTTGTCCAAAGGTCGCGGTGTCAGTATGTGTTCAGTTTTGCGTCCTAACCTTCGACAAGCAGTTGAACTGTGCCGGGGCGCACACCATCGTGTTTCATCGCCTCCCCTGCAGCCTCGCTGGCCATGACCGCTTCGAATTTCGTCATGTCAAGAATAGTTCCGGACAAGCCGACCGTGTTTGGTTGCGCTGGATGCACGAAGGTAAGGATGTCCTCCATCACGCCTGCGAACACCTCTTCGCGTTTCGGTGAGGCGAGCCAGTGGGCAACGTCATCGACTTCGTGAAAGATAATAGCTTTTACCGGCATCGGGATTGTCCTTTTTAATCAACATGAGGCAACCGAAAGCGAGAGGCGCATTCGGCGTTTTGCTTGGGTGCGTCGGGTTTTTGATCTTCAGTCAGTTGGTCGCATCCCGCTTCAGGGATGTCACTTGAGCAACATTATGCGCGACGGCAGGCTCGCGTCGCTATATAGCGGGCTAAATAGTTATAAATCGTGGCTCAGCGCAGAGCATCCGCATCTTTGGAAGAAAGCTGTCCTGCTGCGACCCGAAAAAAGGTGTGTGCACGCGTCAGGTAGTCCGGGTTGGAGCTTAGCCAACGACCCGCCAGACGTGCATCTGCAAGCTTTGGGGCATTCAGCGCGACCCGTTGGAAAAGCATCGCTGCCCTGTCGATCTGGCCCGCACCCACATGGGAGATGGTTCCCAGGATGAGGGGCGTGGCACCATTTGCGGCCTCCGCCAGCGCCGCTTCGGCGGCCGTGACTGCGGCGTCGTAGTTGCCCGCAGCAAACTGTGCAAAGCCCAAGCCACACAGCATGGACCCCCGCGCCGGATCGCGTGGGCTGCGTCGCAAGCCAGCTTCGGCCAAAGGCACTCCTTTGGCGACGTCACCGTTGACCGCTTCGTAGAATCCCAGCCAGCATAGCGTCAACGCACAGTTCGGGTTCAGATCGTGGGCGTGGCGCAGTTCGGTCAGGCCCGTTGAGGCATCTTCTTTCATAAAATGCAGTTGCGCCCGCAGTCTTCTCGCGTGGTGGTCCGTCGGGTCAATGGCGATAGCGCGGGTTGCCGCGTCGATGCCCTCTACCAGCACAGCTGGGATAGAATCGGTCGTACCATGATAAATCGTCCACCACGCAACCCACGCCAATGTGCGATATGCAAGGCTTGATTGGGGATCACGAGATATGGCTTGTTGAGCAAGCGCCGCGGCTCGGTCTCGCGGCCCGCTTTCATAGCTCATCTCTTCCGAAGAAATCGTCGTCCAGGCTTGCTGCGCTAAGCCATGGGCGGTCAAATCATCTGGTGTCGAGATGCGTGTACGGTTCGCTTCTGCGCGCTCGATCTGTGGAGATAGGCATGAGACGATCGCGTGCGAAACGGCAGCCTGGGTCTCAAAATGCGCATCGATTGTACGGTCGAAGTTTTCCGCCCAGACATGCCCACCGCTACTCGCATCGATCAACTGGGTCGTCACTCGTACCCGCTCGGACGTCGCGCGCACGCTGCCTTCGACCGCGTAGCGCACTCCGAGATCCCGCGCGATGCCGCGCAGGTCACGGGGCATATCCCGAAACACGAATGCCGAGTTCCGGGCTACGACAAAAAGATCTTTGAACCGGGACAATTCAGTTGTGATGTCCTCGACGAAACCGTCGGCCATCCAAGCCAGTTCCGGGTCACCACCGAAATTTGAGAATGGTAAAACAACCACGGAGGGGCGGTCGGGCAGAGCTAACCGCTGCGTGTCCGTAACGAGTTCAAGTGCAAAACGAAGCCCGCGTCGAGGTACCGTAACGATGGCCTCCGACCCAAGGAGCTTTCGCAGCTTAGCAACCTGCACGTTCAGGTTATTGTCGCCCACCGCCATGCCGGACCAAACAGTGTCAATTACCTCCTCACGACTCACAATTCGGTCGCTGTGTAAAATCAGAACCTCAAGCACATCGAACGCGCGCGCGCCGACGGGCAGAACATGGGAGCCGCGTCGCAACTGCCGGGTCCGCCGGTCGAGAACAAATTCAGAGAAGAAGAAGACGTCCATGCTCACAATCTCAAAAGCCCCACAACATGTGTTTACATTATAGGAGGCGAATCTCCCTCATCAAAGTGTTGTCCAACGGAAGAATTGAAAAAGGTCCTGAGCCGTTGACTATCTTTCGGCACGAGCGAGATTGCGAAACCAATCCTTCTGCTCGCCTGCTGATACTGTCTGGAGACCCGAACTGAAATCGCAACCTTCAACAGATGCTTTGCACGGTTTGCAGTCATTGTTCCAACGCTCAGCATTCATAACTATCGGCTCAAGGCCCAAATCGGTCTGCCTTTCATAAATGGTCAGTCGCGTTACGAATTGTTTGCGCAACGTCGGCGTCACCACAAGATAGAGGCAACTGCCATCAGAATAGCGCCCCGGCTCACATAACTTTTCAATCGCTCGCTTGTTAAGCTGATGAGATGGCATGGTTTTATTACTCTAAGACATTCAAAATCGCTACCAATGAAACTACCATTATTGGGTCGGAAATAGAGGGAAAATGTAGGAACATCTAAGAACAGATATTTTTATTATCTATCTGATAAATATACATATAATCAAATATAGGAAATTCTGGGAACAGCAGAAAAAAGGGTTCGGTAGCTTCCTCCGCTACCAAATTTACTGTCTGACGTCAGCGCCTATGAGGACCATGTAACTGGTCGTTCGCCGAAGCAAAACGCTCATTTAGCAATTGTTTTTTGAGTTTTGTTGTAGTGATTTAGGGCGTTTTGTTCGGCGTGGGGAGCGGAAAAGAAACCGGGGGTTGACCAGTTGGGTGAACCGCCAACAAAGAGTTCAAAAAATCCGATGGCGGTTGATGCATCACGCGCCACATTCTCTTTGAACGACCACCACGTTTTGATATCTGCCAGACAAGGTGCGGGTTCGCAAATAATGCCGAATTCCTGTTCAAACACCACTGAGCGCACGTTGATGCAGAACATCAGGTATATGTAGCCTTCCGGCCAAAAACTCGCTGGCTGTTCCAGATCAGAGCCTGCAGCTACACGTGCTACGCGCACCGGCGCACCCTGAACCAGTTCGCGCAACATAGTGGCGGCAGCAAAGGTGGTATAATTTGCCTTCTGTTCCGGGTCAGTAGGCTTTTGGGCTTCGAATACCTGAACCCAGTTTAGAAACACTTCTCGAATTTTTTCTTCATCAACATCGAAAGAAAATCCAGTCGTTGTTTCGCACGTTTTAACCTGCTCGTTGAATGTCTTGAAAAACCAACGCATACGGCGCGCAGCGCGGCGCACTGGCGTTTTGTTCTTATCGCGATCACTGGCAACAAGTGAGTTCAACTCAACCTCTCATGGTCAAATGATGTTCAGATAGTATTCAAACAATTCTTTTGTTGCGCCCTTGTTGTTCCGGAACGCAAAAATCTCAGTCCGTTTAGCACCGGCTACCTTGCAGCAATGCGACAACAGCTCATCTTCCGAGGCGGCCTCAGTCCTTGGCACAAACAGCCAAAGCACAGTGGCAAAATACGCGGCCGACACGCTTTCCCGTTCAGTCACACCAGCAACAGAACTTAAGCCGGGAGGCATTCCGCACACTTTTTTCTCAATCAATAATTCGAACAAAGCGACGCATTTTTGTCCTGCACCACTGTCTTTTTCAGTATGCAACAACTGCTTTATGCAGGTGTTGCAGAGATATTCACTGATAAATGGATTGGTCTCCCCAAAAGCATGCAGTGCAGAAACGAGCCCCTGCTTAGCCAAATTGGCACATTCGGAAACACTCAGTTTTCCTATCATCAGGCCCATCTCATCGAAATGCCCAGAATCTGGCAGACCGTTTGGTTTGAACGAACCGCCAATGGATTGTCGGGACATCAACTCAACCTCGGACGAAAGCCGGTCGGCCTTGCGAATGAGACCCGATGCGGCAGTTCCTAAAGGTTCAGGAATGTTTGCTGAGCTTAACGCCTGACCAAATTGGCGTGCACCAAAACGCAAGCCGCGAAACGCGTCGCGCACTAAAGCGCCTGGAAGTTGAGTTCGGTTCGAATGTTTGTGCATGTGTGAACACCAGCCTTTCCAACTCAAACTATCACTTTGTTGGCGTATGTTCCATAAATTTCAAAGTGGCTTCAAGGTTGGTTATTGTTGCTTGAGATCCAAGGCCCATCGCATTTTGCGCTGATGAAGCCTGCGCAACCCTTACACAATCTTCCATACCCATGTTCATATGAAGGCCTGTGGCAAAGCCCGCATTAAAGCAATCGCCGCACCCGCACGTGCAAACAACATCAATATCAAAAGCAGGAATGTCGAACTTTTTGCCGGCATTGTCGCGATACATAGCACCCAGTTCGCCAAGCGTTAGGATGACGCAGCCCGTACCTTTTTGAAGCAAGAAATCCGCAATCTCATCGAAATCACTCAGGCCAGAAAGCGCCATCGCCTCCTCTTCAGAGGGCATGAAGTAATCCGTGAAAGGCAATAACGGCTCGATCAATCCCAAATCTTCCTTGGTCGACGCAAAAACGTCCAGAGTTGTAATGCAGCCTTTGGCCTTGGCGGCCTGCATGACCTCGCGTGTGCGGCCCTGATCCATGGCATCCATCAGACCAACGCCGCCGACATGTAGAATTTTCGTATCCAGCACACTTTCGATTTGTTCGTCACTTACGAAGAAGCCACCAGTTGCACCCTTCTTATGCAAAGCAGGTCTGGCACCATCAGGCCGTGTCGTCACAATAGATGAAGACGTAGAATACTCCGGGCAAAGCTGCATATGATCGGTGTTCACACCGAAACTGGATAGTTTTTGCAGGACCCAATCACCCATATCGTCAGCACCCACACCACCAACTGCCTGCACAGACAAACCATGTTTTGCCGCAACGATAGAAGCACTGCCTGCAGCGCCAGATACGGCGAGTGTCAGTTCATCGATAAAATAAGTATCACCGCCCGGAGGGATGTCATTTACGGGGCGCCCCAGACAATCAAACGTGTAAAACCCGATTGAAGTGTAGTCGTGTTTCATGAGAGTTACCTGATCCGTTGACCTGTTTTGTCATCAAAGAAGTATAACCGATCCGTGTCGAATACAATTTCCTGATCTATTCCAAGATCCGACCGATAATCTCTCGCGGCTTTGACTTCAAACATGTCCCTGCCGACTTTAATGCTCAAATAAGTCATGTCTCCGGTTGGCTCGACACCATACACCGAACCTTTCAGATGAGTTGTTTCCTCTTTGGAGTTCGGCACGCGGCAGTCTTCCGGTCGTATGCCAAGTTTTGCCGGGCCGTTGAAATCAAGACTGAGACCCGGCACAGAAATGCCTTCTGATGCAAATGTGCCGTTTGATATTTTTCCAGACACAATATTCATTGGAGGTGACCCGATAAAGCTGGCTACGAATGTATTTGCCGGATCGGAGTAAATGTCATCTGGCGTCCCGATCTGCTGTATTGAGCCGGAATCCATGATGACAATCCGATCAGCCAACGTCATGGCTTCAATCTGATCGTGGGTCACATACACAGTTGTGATCTTTAACTGTCGTTGCAGATGCTTGATCTGTATGCGCATGGCTTGGCGCAATTTCGCATCCAAATTGGAAAGCGGTTCATCCATCAAGAAGACTTGAGGTTGACGTACCACTGCACGCGCAAGAGCTGCACGCTGACGCTGACCACCAGACAACGCACTTGGTTTTCGGTCTAGGTAATCCCCCATCTCAACCATGTCAGCGGCACGACGCACCAACATGTCTTGTTCGCTTTTGGGCACACCGCGCATGCGCAACGGAAAGCGGATATTGTCGTAGATCGTCATGTTTGGATAAAGCGCATAACCCTGAAATACCATGGCCACATCGCGGTCGCGAGCATCGATCTCGTTCATCAATTCGCCATCCATCAGAATGTCGCCTTCAGATGGCATTTCCAATCCAGCAATCATGCGCATGGTTGTTGTTTTCCCACAGCCGGATGGCCCAAGTAGAACCAGCAACTCTTCATCAGCTATGTCAATGTTGACGTCTTTAACGCCCCAGACCGCACCCCATTTTTTCTGGATCCCGGTCAGTTGTATATTGGCCATGAAGTTACCCTTTTACCGCGCCCATGGTCAGACCACGAGACAGATGTTTTTGAATTAGTAGAACCACAAGGAACACAGGTACGAAGGCGAGGAATGATACAAGCGCTATCGCGTTGTAAATGACGCCGTCTGAGCCGCCCGTGAAATTGGCAAGCGCCACGGACATTGTGTAAGCATTTGGTGTGGATGCGATCAGGAGTGTGAACAGGAATTCGTTGATTGCAAAAATCATCGCGATCACTGCCGCAGTAATGATACCGGGCAGAATTGCAGGTGTGATGATCTCCCATAGAATGCGCATATCACTTGCGCCATCAGTGCGGGCAGCATCTTCAAGCTCCTTTGGAATATCCAACATGTATGAACGGATAATCCATGTTACGATCGACAAGTTGATTGCTGCATAGACCAGCATCAATGCCCACACACTATCCAGAAGCCCCATGTTGCGGAATAAAAAGAAGATCGGTATCGCTACGATGGCAGGTGCCATCATGCGTGTTGAAAGAATGTAAAAGCCGATGTCATCCCGGCCACGATATTTGTAGCGAGCCAAAGAATACGCAGCAGGAATTGCGAGCACCAGATCAATCACAACCGAACCGAAAATAGCGGCCACGGAGTTGAGAAGGTATTTCGCCATGGGCCAGTCCTCCCAAATCATCCTCCAGGCTTCTAGTGAAAATGTTGGGAAATAGACGGGTTGCGGCGTGATGATTTCAACACGCGGGCGTAGACCTATTGTCAAGAACCATAAAACAGGCATCAAGCAGAACAGCGCCCAGGCTCCAAGTATTAGATATCGGATAAATAGATTTTCACCGCGAGACTTACGTACAGATGCCATGGTCTAAGCCCTCGAAGACACAAATGCTCGTTTGACCACTATTTGTGCAACCACAATTGTGATGATGAGCATTATGACAGACGCTGCTGAAGCGTAGCCAAAGTTGAAAAATTTAAAGCCTGTTCGGTAGATGAAATAGCTGATTGTTTCCGTGCCGAATGCCGGACCACCCTTGGTAATGATGAAGACATTGGCGAACATTGTTGTTATGTCGATTGCTCGAAGCACAAGCGCCACAGCAATGACCGGCTTCATCAATGGTAACGAGATGTTCCAGAAAATCTTTGGCCACGTCGCACCATCAAGGCGCGCTGCTTCCTCAACTTCTTCATCTTGACCCTGCAATCCGGCCACAAAAATAATGAAAAGGAAAGGAGTCCATTGCCATACATCGGCGATGATCAACAAAAACCGGCTCATCCAGACTGACGATTGAATGGCAAGGTTGCTATCTATCAGGCCAATTCGCATCAACAGGTCAGAAATCACCCGCCCGTCGAGAAAGAAAAGCTTGTAAATAAACGCTACCGCTGAGGGCATGAACAGCATGGGGACGAGAAATATGATGCGCCAGCCTTTCACCCACGGGTCGCGATAAGCGTAGTAAGCTAGGGTCAGAGCAATCACACACTGCAGCGCAAGCGAAATGGAGCCTATGATGAGTGTGTTTCCCATCGCCCCCCAGAACTGATAGTCGCTCCAAAGTTCAGAATAATTCTGGAAACCAACATAGTTCCAAGGCCCAAACTTAACCGCATGGAAACTTTGAACAATCGCGTAAATTCCAGGGTAAAGCGTTATCATCAAAAGATAGAGGACTGCCGGAGCAACGAGCAAATAAGGAAACCACGCTTTCAGCCGCTTGCTTCGGCGCTTGAACCTTCGTTGCCCCTGAGTATCCGACATCGGTTGGGGTGCTTGTGTCATATCTGTGTTCCAACCTAACTTTAAAGAACGGTGCCCGAGACATTGCCCCGGGCACCAATTGCACTTGGGAGGAAATCCTCAGCAGGTTAGAATGGCAAATCTTTGCCTTCACCTACATAAAGGCCAGGTGCTGCTGCTGCGTATTCCACCGGATCTTTACCCTGATAGAACCCGTTGCTTTCCATGATTTTACGCACCGCAACGGCAGCGTTGTCCATGGCTTCTTTCGCTGTGATCTGACCTACAACTGCTCGGTTGATCTCGTTACCGATCGCTTGTTCGATTGGGAACGCACCTGGCAAGCGCGGAGCACACCATGCGTGGTCAAGGCTCTTGCCCCAAACTTCGGCAGGCTGTGAGACCGCTTGTAGGTTTTCGTTGGTAAGAACTGAGCGATAACCTGGAGCAACACCATTTGCATTGGCTTCGTTCATTGCCATGATCGAAGACGTTGTCAGGAATGCCAACATCAGGAAGGCACCTTCTGGGTTTTGCGCAGATGCGGCAACCACAGATGTGGAGCCAGCAATGTTTGGCGGAGCAAAACGCCCGCCATCAATGCGAGGCTCATAGATTGTCACAAAATCATCAACGATCTGAGACTGGTCTGGACGCATGGCTTGCGTGCCTGAATCCTGCCAGCTGATATTCGTCGCGACCTGACCACCGAGCCATGCAGCTCGATTTTCCGGCCAACCAGCTCCGGCATGGCCTTCATTGGCATTTTTTGCAAGTTCAAGGATGATCTCCATGCCCTTCATACCAGCGTCGCCGTTGAAAATTGGTTCCCAATTCTCATCAAACAACATCATGCCAGCTTGAGCGGCAATGTGCTCCCAAGTGTAAGTTGACCAGAAGCCAGGAGCCGCCATCATGCCTACGCCAGAAACACCTGGTTCAATCTTGTTGAGCTCTCCAGATACACGGATCAGCTCATCATAGGTCGGAATGGAGTTTACCTTATCGACTTCACCGCCAAGAAGTTGTTCCATGTACTTCTTACGAACGTGAACCATTTGGATGTCACAATCGAACGGAATGCCGTACATTTTGCCGTTGAAGAACCCATAGTTCAAACGGTACGTGTCATAGAAATCGTCGAGTGGCAGCGTCCATTTTTTAGCTAGTTCATCCAATTCATAAAGGAAACCTGGCGCAGCAAAGTCACCCAACCATGGTGAGAAGAACTGCAATGCGTCAAAACTTGCATTGCCGGAGATAAACTCCGCAATTGCTTTGTCATACAGGCTGTCATCCGGTATTGGGACAAGCTCAACTTTTATGCCGGAAAGCTCTTCAAATGGCTTCAGGCCTTCAGCAGCTGATTCACGATCGGCAGCGCCAATTGCAAAACGCACTGTTTTCCCTGATTGAGCTTTTCTTACTGCTTCCCAATCAACCGTGCGTATCCAGTCTTTGGCTGGATCCCAGATTGGCTCGCCACTCATATTGTACAATTTTTGATAGTCTTCGCGTACATATTTTTTGACGTTAATGTCATCCAGAATTGCCTGCGGATCGCGCATTTGGGCGAAACCTTTAGAGACAAACGGCGATGAAATGGACAGCGCGGCTCCGGCCGCTCCAACGGCAGCTGTATTACGCAGGAATGATCGGCGAGAGACATTCCGCGACTTTGGTGTCGCTTGTTTGGGTATTCGATACATCAATACTTCCTCCTATTAGACAAAAAAAGGAAGGACAGCATTCGCCAATGCATAGCGACGCGAATACGAATCGAGTGTGAACTCAAAATTATCTGAGTCAAGTTTGCAAGTCCTCCCAAGATGGCACCCTGCAACCTTGCACAAAGTGTCATATAACAACACTAATGTTCATAATTTCAACTCTGTCAAGCATATCAGTAGTAGTTTATCTAAAATTTATGCACACTTGTATTGACTTAATAACATTTGTTCTAAATATTCTATCGTGAAAATCGGAGGAATTATTGAATGGCGTCCAATGTGTCACTTACCGGCCTAGCGAAAGAGCTAAAGGCGCGGGCAGACGAAGACTCCCCCATTAGAATTGGGCTAATCGGCTGTGGTGAGATGGGGACCGACATTGTAACGCGGGCCTCTTTGATGTCGGGCGTTGAAGTTGCAGCCATCTCTGATATTCGCTCCGACAATGCTGTTCGAGCCGTCGACGTTGCCTTTCAGGAAACTGGGCATTCAAGAGCCGCTCACTCAACTGATGACCTCAATTCGGCAATTGAAAGCGGAAAAGTTGGGATCGTTGAGGACTCGCATCATTTGTTGGAAAGCGGCCTTATCGATGTGGTGATAGAGGCAACTGGCCTTCCCGGCGTGGGCGCCGAATTGGGTTTGGCGGCCATGGAACGCGGCAAACATCTTGTGATGATGAATGTCGAAGCAGACGTCACCATAGGCGCATATCTCAAAAGCGAAGCAGATCGACTTGGCGTGGTTTACACTTTGGGTGCAGGCGATGAACCCTCTTCCTGCATGGAGCTTGTGGATTTTGTTTCGGCAATGGGTCACAAGATCGTCTGCGCGGGAAAGGGTAAGAATAACCCGCTTAATTTTGATGCCACGCCGGAGCAGTATGAAGAAGAAGCACAACGTCGTAACATGAACTCCCGCATGCTGGTTGAGTTTGTTGACGGTTCAAAGACGATGGTGGAAATGGCGGCCATTGCAAACGCGACAGGCCTGGTGCCCGACAAACCTGGCATGCACGGCCCGGCGGCTAGCCGAGATGATTTGTCGAAGGTTCTGGTTCCAGAGACAGATGGTGGCGTTCTATCTGGTGTAGGGCGCGTTGACTATTCGATTGGCAAAGGCGTTGCACCTGGTGTCTTCGTAATTGCAGAAATGGCGCATCCGCGCGTTCGCGAACGTATGGAAGATTTGAAAATGGGTGAAGGCCCCTACTTCACCTTCATACGGCCTTATCATCTGACATCTTTGGAAGTTCCTCTTACCTGCGCCCGTGCTGTCCTTCATCGAAAGGCCGACATGGTGCCACTTAACAAGCCCGTTGCAGAAGTTTGCGCGCTAGCCAAACGTGACTTGAACCCAGGGGAAACCTTGGATCAAATTGGCGAGTATTGTTATCGTGCCTGGGTCATGGAAGCCGACGAGGCCCGTCAAAGCAGGGCAATTCCTTGCGGCCTTCTAACCGGAGCGGTTGCGAACAGAGCAATCAGCAAGGGTGAATTAATCACTTACGAAAATGCCACACCGGCATCAGATTCAAAAATAGTTCAGCTCAGGACGCTTCAAGACCAAATGGTCCAGAGCCTCAGCTGACCGGAAGCCCTTATGTCTAAAACAAAACAAGCGAATCTACCCTTCGCAATCGCACACTTTTCACCTGACGAGCTTCGCGCTGCCTTGCGCAAGATGTATCTTATTCGAAAGTTCGAAGAGGGGGCTGAAGATTGTTATACACGGGGCCTTATTCACGGAACGATGCACCTTTCCATTGGTCAGGAAGCAAGCGCCGTCGGCAGCTGTATGGTGTTGGAACCTGACGATCAAATCACGTCCACCCATCGAGGCCACGGGCATTGCGTCGCCAAAGGCGCCCAGGCTTCCAAGATGTTTGCAGAGTTTTTTGGCAAGGAAACTGGTTACTGCAAAGGCCGTGGCGGCTCTATGCATATTGCGGATTTTGAATCTGGTAATCTGGGCGCAAACGGCATTGTTGCCGGCGGCATTCCCATTGCTGTGGGTGCCGCGCTTACATCAAAGCGCCTTAAAACCAACAAGGTGGTGCTCTGCTTCTTTGGGGACGGCGCGAACAATGAGGGCGCATTTCATGAATCGTTGAATATGGCGTCCGTCTGGAAATTGCCGGTGGTGTTTATCTGCGAAAACAACAAGTACGGCATGTCCACGTCGACGGAGCGCTCAACGTCCGTTCCACAAATCGCGCAGCGGGCAACCTCCTACTCCATGCCGGGTATCACAGTAGATGGAAATGACCTTTCCGCCATTAGCGAAGCGGTGTCAGAAGCTGTTGCACGAGCCCGTGATGGCGATGGACCAAGTCTGATTGAGTCCATGACTTACCGCTGGCGCGGCCATTCCAAGTCAGACCGGAATCGTTACCGTACCAAGGAAGAAATCGCCGAATGGATGGAGAAAGATCCGATCTTACGACTTTCAACCCTGCTACGCGAGCACAACATTGTTAGCGAACAAGACATCAAAGATATTGAAGCCAGCGTTGATGCGGAGATCGCAGACGCAATCGAGTTTGCGCGCACAAGCCCTGATCCAATTACCGCAGATGTAGCGCGAGACGTTTATACCGAGGTATCGGCATGAATATGGAACCGAAACCTCAAGAGACAGCTCTTGTTGAAATGTCCTATGCAGAGGCAATACGCGATGCATTGGACATTGCGCTTTCCACAGATGAACGCGTTGTGCTGATGGGTGAAGACATTGGTGTGTATGGCGGCGCCTTTCAGGTCACAGGAGATCTGGTCCACAAATACGGCGAAGAACGCGTCATGGACACGCCAATTTCAGAACTTGGAGGTGCCGGCGTTGCAGTTGGTGCAGCGCTGACAGGCCTTCGTCCCGTGTTCGAATTTCAGTTCTCTGACTTTGCTATGCTTGCGATGGAACAAATCTGCAATCAGGCCGCAAAACTCAGATACATGCTTGGTGGCGCCGTTTCCGTACCTCTGGTCATGCGTTTCCCCGCCGGATCTGGAACCGGCGCTGCCGCTCAACACAGTCAAAGCCTTGAAGCATGGCTCGCACACGTACCGGGCTTGAAAGTTATTCAGCCGGCAACACCGCACGATGTGAAAGGCATGCTGTTGGCAGCCCTGGAAGATCCTGACCCGGTTATGGTTTTTGAGCATAAGATACTCTACAAATCCAAAGGCATGGTTCCAGCAGGCTACTACACGGTGCCCATTGGAAAGGCGGAAGTCCGACGCGAAGGGAGTGATGTTACCATCGTTGCCAGCTCTATCATGGTCCACAAAGCTTTGGATGCTGCGTCTGAGCTAGAAGAAGCGGGCATTTCGGCAGAAGTGATTGATCTGAGATCGATTCGCCCAATTGACAAGGAAACAATCTTTTCCAGCATCCGCAAAACCTCGCGGCTGGTTTGTGTTTACGAAGGCGTGAAAACACTCGGAATCGGCGCGGAGATAAGCGCTATGGTTGCAGAAAGCGCCGTGTTTGACTTTCTGGACGCACCCATTTTGAGACTCGGCGGCTCTGAATCTCCAATTCCGTACAATCCGAATCTGGAAAAAGCCGCCGTGCCCCAAACACCTGAGATTGTTGAGAAAGTGTCCCAATTGGTTAAGGGGAAAATTTAGGCATGCCTACTGAAGTCATCATGCCGAAAGTTGATATGGATATGGCATCCGGCACTATCGCTGCCTGGCACCTTGAAGAAGGACAAGTTGTCGAAAAAGGAGCGCCACTGTTTGATATTGAAACAGATAAGGCCACTATGGAAGTCGAGAGTCCGGCAACTGGCACTTTGCGTTTTGTCATTGCCAACAAGGGCGCGGAAATTCCAATTGGGAATCCGGTTGGATGGATTTTTGCCGAGGATGAAGCTGTTGTCGCGCCGGCTGGCGTTTCTGAAGACACCAAACCTCAAGCCGAAGAAGATGCCGGCTCTTCTCTGCCTGCTCCGGCCGTCGAAAAACAATCTTTACCGGCGAGTGAAGACAGCGTGCGCGCAACGCCTGTCGCAAGACGCATCGCACGCTCGGAAAATATCTCGTTAAGTGATGTCACTGGAACAGGGCCCCGTGGGCGTATTACGCGTGTCGATATTGAAGCAGTGATCAAGAATTCAAAAACAATGCCGGCTGGCAGAGTTGCGGCGACATCAAATGCCAAAGCCACCGCAGACAAGCTGGGTGTGGGGTATGTCGAGCTACCAGTGGATCGCATGCGGGCCGCTATTGCTGTGCGTCTCACTGAAAGCAAATCTACTGTACCTCATTTCTATTTAGACATGGATTGTCGGATTGATAAGCTACTCGCCTTCCGCGCTGATCTAAACGCAGCTTTGGAGGGGACGACAGCCAAGCGCATCTCGATTAACGATATGCTTGTTCGTGCCTGCGCTCTAACACTGGCAGCAGTGCCGGAAGCAAATGCATCCTGGGCCGGTGACAGTATCCTTCAGTATTCCGAAGCAAATGTATCTGTTGCGGTTGCGATAGAAGGCGGTCTCATGACGCCTGTCGTCAAGGGGGCACAAAACAAGAGTATTCAAACACTGTCTGCGGAAATTTCTGAACTGGCTGATCGCGCCAAGAGCGGAAAGCTTTCCAACAGTGACTATCAGGGTGGGTCATTTTCAATCTCAAATCTGGGCATGTTTGGCGTAAAATCCTTCAACGCCATCATCAACCCTCCTGAAAGCATGATTTTGGCGGTCGGAAGCGCGGAACAGCACTTCTACGTTGGCCCGAATGGAACACCGGATCTTGGAACCAAATTATCCATTTGCCTGTCTTGCGACCATAGGGTGGTTGATGGCGCTGTTGGCGCCAAATGGCTCAGCAAATTCCGATCCATACTGGAAAATCCAATAGAATTGACGCTAGACCCGGTTTAGCTATTTACGACAGCGCCGCAATTGGCTAGCGAGAGGACAGTTTTACATCGATCAAACCACAAGACTTTGCAACCTATGATACATCGCACGGTCTGTGGCAGACATAGTGGTGGACGATTTGGCAGGAAAGCCCGCTGAAAATTTAAGCAGTGATCCTTTGGTTGATACGCTCGACCCCGTGCAAGAAATGCGTGTTCGCGCAGCTTGGCTTTACTACGTCGAGGGGAAGAACCAGCAAGAAACTGCATCTGTTCTGGGTGTAAACCGTCTTCAAGTCACCCGTTTGCTGGCTGAAGCGCGCAAGCGCGGCGAAGTCAATATTCAGATCAACTCCAACATTTTCGATGTTGTCAAATCACAGCGTGCTATTGAACGACGCTATAATGTTGGCAAGGTTATCATCGCGCCTAGGTCTGATCCAAATTCGGACGCAACGAGATCCATCGCGTTAGCTGCCGGTAGGTTTATCTCCGAATATGTTCAATCAGATATGACAATCGGCGTGGGTTGGGGACGCACACTGTATGCCGCTCTTCCACACATCGAGGGTCGTGAACTGGAAAATGTAAGAATAATCTCGCTATTGGGCGGCATCGCACAAGCTAAACGGTTTAACCCAGCGGAATTTGCCTGGCAGTTTGCCGAGCGTTTCAACGGTGAGGGCTATCTCGTCCCGGCCCCTGCCCTTGTTGACAGCGCCGAGACCAAACACGCTTTGCTGGAACATTGCGGTATAAACCAAATCTTTGATTTTGCAGATGCAATGGATGTCGCATTCGTCAGCGCAGGTGGCATTACCAAATTAAACACATCCTATCGCCTCGGACACGTTTCGGAAGCAGAGCGCAAGACGCTTATGGAAGTGGGTGCTGTCGGTGATCTGCTTTACAATTTCATCGATGCCAATGGTGATATTGTTGATCATCCTGTCAATGAACGCGCGATTTCGGTTGGGATTGAGCGCCTCAAGAAAGCAGATGATTGTGTGTTAATTTCGGGTGGAGAAGAAAAGATCGCGGTGCTTTTGGGTTGCCTGAAAATCTTAAACCCGTCTGTATTCATCACTGATGAAATCACCGCGCGTACAATTCTAGAAGCAGGCGAAGACGAGTAGCAAAGCTTCGTCTTTAAAATTGATGCACAAATGTGTGCCACAATTTTACCACTTAAATAGATTGATTCGAAGTTAAGAGGTTGGAATGAGCAACAAATTAAAAATTGTAGCGCTTACTTTGTCGCTAGCTGTTCTGTCAGGTCCGGCATTCGCTGCCGCATGTAGTAATTCAGGCAAGGGTTTTGATGCCTTCAAACGCAGTATTGCCAAAGAAGCGAAAGCCGCTGGTATTGGCCGCCGTGGCCTGGATGCATTGGCAAAAACCAAATACTCCCCAGGTGTCATCAAGTATGACCGCAGCATCAACCGTAAGCTTAAAAACGCGAAATCGAATTTTTCTCGATTTTATTCTAAAAAAACCAAAGGCCTGTTAGGACCGACCCGCAACCGCCTGAAACGCCACGCAAGATTACTGCGCTCCATTGAAAAACGTTACGGCGTCCAGAAAGAAGTGCTGGTCACCATATGGGGAATGGAAACCGCTTTTGGCGGATATACCGGCAAGCACGATATTGTTACATCACTGGCATCTTTGACACATGACTGCCGCCGCTCCGGATTCTTCAAACCAAACCTGATGGCAGCACTCTTGATTATCGACAAGGGCTGGCTCCCAAAGAGCAAAATGCGCGGTGCGCGCCATGGTGAAATTGGGCAAACCCAATTCATGGCCCAGAATTACGTGAAGTATGGGGTCGACTTTGATCGTGATGGTCGCCGCGACCTCATCGGTTCAATTCCGGATGTTCTAGCCTCAACAGCGAATTATCTGAAAGCATTCGGATGGCGCTCAGGACAGTCATACGCGCCTGGCACACACAATTTCAGGGTTCTGAATGAGTGGAATGCCTCTTCCGCATATCAAAAGACGATTGCCAAGTTTGCGGCCACGCTCTGAGAAATCAATAGCTAATTTTTGATCCGGCGTTCACATGTGCGCGCCGGATTTTCTTGTTTTACGCTTCAGGCCGAGTTCGACTGCCAACCCACCTCGGATACCAGTGGCTTGCATGAAGTAAAACCCTCAATTTCGCTACATTCAATCCTCTTCACTTATGCGACTTGACCATCTCGCATCGCAAAAACCGCGATTGCCTTGGCAATTTGTCGATAAGCTTTGCGAATTTATCCAACCTCGTGTAGCAACGGGTCCATCTTCTTGCTGCAGTGCGGCAACTACTATGGGAGCATAAAATGCAGAAAGTCTTTGGTTCGGCAAAAGAGGCACTTGATGGTGTTTTGTTTGACGGCATGTTCATTGCTGCCGGGGGATTTGGCCTCTGCGGTATTCCAGAACTACTAATCTCTGCCATTCGCGAAGCAGGCACAAAGGATTTAACGGTTGCATCGAACAATGCTGGCGTTGATGATTTTGGTCTGGGCCTGCTGTTGCAAACGCGCCAGGTGAAAAAGATGATTTCATCTTATGTCGGCGAGAATGATACTTTCATGCAGCAATATCTATCCGGCGAGTTAGAGCTGGAATTTAATCCGCAAGGCACATTGGCCGAGCGCATGCGTGCTGGTGGCGCTGGTATTCCGGGATTTTACACCAAAACCGGTGTTGGAACCGTCATCGCAGAGGGCAAAGATGTCAAAGAATTCGACGGCCAGAACTACATTCTGGAACGTGGGATCGTTGCGGACATTGCCATTGTGAAGGCCTGGAAAGGCGATGAGCAGGGCAACCTGATTTATCGCAAAACCGCACGCAACTTTAATCCAAACGCAGCGACATGCGGCAAAATTTGCATTGCTGAAGTGGAAGAAATTGTTCCAGTCGGTAGCTTGGATCCAGATAATATCCATACGCCGGGCATTTTTGTGCACCGCCTTATCAAGGGCGAGCACGAGAAGCGCATTGAACAAAAAACCGTACGCGCAGCTTAAGGAGAGACATTATGTGGGATCGCAATCAAATGGCTGCTTGCGCAGCGCGTGAACTTGAAGATGGCATGTATGTAAATCTGGGTATTGGCATACCAACGCTGGTCTCCAACTACATTCCTGACGGTGTTGATGTAACTTTGCAATCGGAAAATGGGATGCTTGGCATGGGTCCCTTCCCAATGGAGGAAAATCTCGATGCCGACCTGATCAACGCTGGCAAGCAGACCATAACGGAACTGGACCGCACCAGCTACTTTTCCTCTGCCGACAGCTTCGGCATGATCCGAGGTGGGAAAATTGATATGGCTATTCTGGGTGCTATGGAAGTCGCTGAAAATGGTGATCTGGCAAACTGGATGATCCCAGGCAAGCTGGTCAAGGGCATGGGTGGTGCCATGGATCTTGTGGCAGGTGTAAAGCGCGTTGTTGTGGTTATGGATCACACCAACAAGAAGGGCGAAACAAAGCTCCTTAAGAAATGCACTTTGCCCCTTACTGGTCAATCGGTCGTTGATCGCATCATCACCAATCTGGGTGTATTTGATGTAGTTGAAGGTGGCTTGAAAATCATTGAACTGGCCGATGGCGTTGCAGACGCGGAAGCGCGCGAGAAAACAGAAGCGACGATTATCAGCTAGCTTCTTCTCGATAAACATTGATATCAAAACCTCGCAAATACCGGAGAAACGCGTCGGATATTTGCGAGGTTTCTTTCTATGTTTTGTTGTGCAGCAAAGAGCTACATTGGACTATTCATCTAGAGGGTCGACCTCATTTCTTGACTGCTGATACTCCAGCCTCCCGGTGAATAACCAGCGTTGATATCCACCAATTCCGTCATACGATTAGCCATCAAATTGGGTGTAAGTGTCTCATTAGGTGGCGATATCAACCATTCACTCGTGGCAGCGCATGGTCTGGAGTAGATACGAGATGCCATATCTGCGGGTCTTGCCCTGACGCTGGATTGCTGCGGAAAAATGGTGAAACATCGCAAACCCAGACCGCGCCTTTCCGCTTCCCAAGCCGTATAGTCGGCGAGATTATGTTGCTTTAGTTGAGCCCCACCATAGCTTCCGCGGCGCACACAACCGCTCATGGCCTCATTGCTAGAAAAGGTCACAACAGTGCTGCCGGGTAAGAGTGGAACTTCAATTGCAGCTTTTAGGAACTCAACAGCGGTCCTTGTGGCCGAACTATATGTGTCGCTGAAACTCTCCCAGCTCTTTTCATAGGAGGTTCCGCTCTTGGGAGATATTCCGCCTGCAAGCACCAATAAATCCGGCTTGGTTTCGGCGATCAAATTCTTTGCCATGCCGCAAGTACCGTCACCAATCTGAAAGGCGATGTTTGCATATTTTTGCTCCAGCGTTTCAAGATCACCCTTTACACGAGCGACAGCAATCACATCAGTTCCCTTACCTGCAAGCTGTAAAACTACAGCGCGCCCTGTTTCGCAATCAGCACCAACGATAAGAGCTTTTTTGAATTTTGCTGGCATTTTTCGTCCCTTTCAATCAGCTTGTGATACAGAGACGAGTGGCGGTGCCAAAAAGGTTCAAAGTTTGGATATTTTTTTGCAACTTTCTGGATTTTGACGGTATCTGCTCCTGCATGCGGCGTCACGAACGTGCGCTTGATTTATGTTTCCGATGGAGTTTCACATGTCCAGAACCACTCTCCCTATTCTTGAGCAGCGGCGCATCGAGGCGAATATCATCAAGCCAATTTATGATGAAATGGTCGCGCGCCTGGGAAAGAAGAGTGCACAGGCAATCTTAAGTGCTGCTATCACCAAAGATTCCATTGCTCAGGGAAAAGCATATTCGGCAGATATGGAAGAAGAAGGAAGCCTTGAGGATTTCCACGCCCTCTTGCCGCAATGGAAAGCAGATGGTGCCTTGGAAGTGGACATGCTGGAAGAGAATGCCAGCCACGTGCACTACAATGTGACGCGTTGTAAATATGCGGAAATGTATCGCGATATGGGCCTTGCTGAAATCGGCGGGATATTATCGTGCGGCCGTGACGGCACGTTTTGCACCGGCTTTAATCCCAATATAAAACTGGATCGCAGCCAAACCATTATGCAAGGGGCAAGCCATTGTGACTTCCGCTACCGATGGGAAGAGGACGATGCCAAAAAAAATTACTCACAATAACTCCTCGCTTCATGAGTTCGTTGGTCGCTGCATACGCAAACACGTCTTTTGCTGATATTGCCCCAAATTATTTACGCGGCTTGAGTCTGCGAATGGCCTCGATAACAGCTTCCGGTAGTGCGGTTTCCGCACTTCTAGGTGCTGCATCCAGCGCGCTATGAACGTCCTTTTCCAAAATACCAATTGAATTGTCCAAAGCGTATCCATCGCGAGCGAACTCTATGTCATTGAAACCGCTGGCCAGCCAATTCTGACCCGAACTCATTTCGATCAGTTCCAACAATTTACACTCATCCAGACCCAATTCATCAGCCCAATCCAAAACCAACCTTGTCATGGCAGTAGAGGACGCTGCTAACAAATTGTTCAGCACTTTTGCGGTCATGCCAGAGCCGAATGGCCCCATGCGATGTAGAGATTTTCCCATTGCCTCAAACAATGGTTTCAGCAGGTCCAAACTCTCTTCTGAACCGCCAAGCATAAAGGACAGTCTTCGTTCCTTTGCAGCGATCGTCGCGCCTGACATTGGTGCGTCAATAAGGGTAATATGTGCTGGAATCTTAGCCCGCAACGCCTTTACATACCGCGGTGATAATGTAGATGAAACAATGATGTATTTGAGATCGGTTGCTCGCCGGGCGAAATTTTGTTCTCCAAAAAATACATCTTCAGTTTGATCGATATCCCTCACAACTGAGATCAAGGTTTTCAAACCTTCGGCAAAAATTTGTACGTCATTGGTCATTGCGGATGCAAAAGCGCCATATGTTTCAGGTGGTCGCAGATCGAAGCCATAGGCTTCAAAGCCACCAGCACGCAAAGCGGCTAACATTGGCTGACCCATTCGGCCACAACCCACCAAACCAATGGGTGAAATTGCTGCTTGAGAAATCATTTTTTCACTCTTCAAACTAGTTTGCTCATGATAGCCACTTTTAATATTGCGCCAGCGTTACGCCCGGTCTTGTTATAACAAATGAGCCAGATTGCCGCAGGGCTGAACCACTTCATGAGTTGCCACGTAGAGGTTAGCAATGAGGAAGTTGCTGACGAGCTGCTTTTCATTGCTAATTTGTAACAAGTTTCCTGGAGGAACTAACATGAAAAAGATCATTCTTAGCGCAGCAGCGGCGCTCGCATTCACACTTACCGGTGCGCAGGCAAGCAATATTGTCGAAACTGCCCAGTCCACTGGACAATTCAAGACACTTCTTGCAGCTGCATCCGCAGCCGGTCTCGCCGACGCGCTGGCAAATGGTGAGAACCTAACGGTATTCGCACCATCTGATGCAGCCTTCGCAGCCTTGCCAGATGGCACTGTCGAAACTCTTTTGAAGCCAGAGAACAAAGACCAGCTCGTGGCGGTCCTGACTTATCACGTTCTTCCACGCGAACTGACATCCAACATGCTGCCTGGACGCACAATCCACGTGCGCACCATAAAAGGATCAGGTGATAAATTGTTGGCTGTGAATAAGGATCATGGTGGAAACGTTACTGTTGACGGCGCAAATGTCGTCTCTGCTGATATTTCAGCGTCGAACGGTGTGATCCACGTTATCGATAAGGTAATGCTGCCAAGCAACTAATGCTTGATCAAATTTTGTAGAACGATCTCGGGCGCATCTGCGCCCGTTTTCATTTCGAAATTTTGGTGATCTAACCGTGTGGGCAAGACCATGTTGAAAAGCGGTCAGAGCGGCAGAACAATCCATTTGAGAGGTTAGCCGTTACTATCTGTTGTTCCTGCTTTGTAAAAGCTGTTGCCAGTGTATTTGAGCCTGCCAGCAATCCGTATTGACCAAGCACCACTGCAATCATCAGTCCCAGAACTGGAAATTTCATATCGGTCCCCAACATAAGTTCAGACGGCACAAAAAGTGTCCGCGCCGAACCTCTAACTACAGGGAAGGTCTAAGGATGAGGCTAAATACAACCCTAGGATTTAGTATATAGATTTCAAACTTTGTTAAGCATAGTGCACTACGCCGCCGCCGCGCCGTTTGAGGACTCTTCCTTGGGCTGGAAGATCGATATCGACAGCAGTGATTCCAATGTAAAATAAGAGCGCAATGCACGGAATAAGATATACTCCGGCAAATATAGCAATGCGCTTGGGCGGGCATTGAGCAGGCAGGCAAAAACAGCCATTAGCGCTGGCATTCCAATAATCACAGCCAAAATTGCCTGCCAGACAAGAGCGCTCGCACTATCAAACTTGGTTAGATATTCAATCAGGCCAAAACACACCAAAGGCAGCATCATGGCGCGCCGAGCCGAATTGATAAGCATGAAAGGCAACATCAATTTGCCACGCACCGAGGGCCACCACCTTTCCAGATAGTCCGCATTTCTGGCGCTTACATGATAAACTGAGCGGAACCATCGCATACGTTGTTCACGCAAATGTTTGAATGTTGCTGGTACTTCCGACACAAACTGAACTGCGGGATCAATCTTCACCCGATAGCCAAGCTCGCCGATCGCTAATGACATGTCTGTATCTTCACCGTTCATGCCCATTGCGAAACCGCCATTCCTGCGTGGTAACTCGGTCCGGTATATTGCAAACATACCCGCCACGCCTACAACTGCTCGGATTGGATACAATGCCACCTGATAGAGGCCATGTTTGAGCAAGGTTTCGACCTGACGTGCGTGATCAAATTGTCCCGTACCCGGCACCAATGGCAGCCCGCCAACAACGCCAACATTGGGGCGCTTGAAGTGGCGCATACCGCGCAGCAAGGCATCTGGTTCAATTTGCGTATCTGCATCGATACGCACAAAGAATTCGGTCGCCACCAGTGACAAACCATGATTGAGCGCATTTGCTTTTCCAGGCGTCGGCACGTCAATCACACGCCCAGTAGCGGAACGGCAAGCGGACAGCGCAAGGCGCGCAATAGCTGCCGTAGCATCGGTGGAATTGTTATTGAGAATCAAAATGTTGACAGGAGCTTTATAGACTTCCACAGCCTTGTCTAAATTTGCGATGGTTTCCCTTAGAATGTGCGCTTCATTGTGTGCCGGAATAATAATTGTCAGCGGAACCTGAAAATCGGATCGGTTTGTCGCCAACGTCCCAATGCGTTCGATCAGGTAAAGGGTCCCGAAAAACAACGGGAAAAACAACACCACACCAGGTCCTATTCCGCCCAGCAATGCCAATTGCCGTAATTCCATAATGCGGCCGGGTATCACCAATGATATCCACGCCGCCAGAAGGGCTGACGAAGTAATGACCAGCAATAAAATAACCACTGGCAAGACGACAGAATGCTTCTCAAAGGGAGCATCCCGTCGCTCTGGCATTCGACCCAAATGCATAAGCCCAGTTGAGAAAATATAAAAACCGATAATGCCGCTTACGATCTCAATGAGAGACAAAGGGTATAAAAAGCCAAAGCCAGCGTAGTTCAGAATATTAAAAACATCGAAGATGGCACAATACAGAATGAAACGAATGACGCTGTAGCTCGCAAACCGGATGCGCTGCAATACACTACCGGCAGCAAAGGTTGAAAATGCGAGAATGAAGCTCAGAACGAACAAGCGCACCGGAATTGAGTGCGTGCCGGTGTACGGTGAAAAAATAATATCGTCATTCTGAAAACGTTCGTTCAAAAATGCGACTTGATTCACGGTATACAAAAACCCGTAACTCAGGAGGCAGAATAAAATGATAACGCAGGGTGTGCGCCACCATGGCAGTTCAACTGACAACCCTGGTGGCGCGCTATCGGTTGACCAAAACTCATTATGCAAGAAGCTGTCTGTAAGATGAGATGCCATGGCCTAGCTCATCTCTTTTACGCTTCAACCAGAAGAAAAAACGAACTCTCTGCAACCATCAATGAAACATGTGCTGAAGGTTCAGGCGTCAGTGGAATGATTTGAATTTTCTGCCTGGTATTCTGCCCGGTTTCTTGTGTCACTATCCAAAATCTCTTACTTGAATCTGCCACCTTTAGCTCCTTGAGCCGCGCTTCTAGGTCAACTTTTGTAAGCGTCTCAATTTTAATTGCCTCTGAAGCATCAGCTCCGGGTTCGTTGACAATCGCTTGTCTTGGTAGAATATGAGCCAGCATATCCGCAGATGCTGCGGCTTGGACAAGCGTGATAGGTTGTTCGGATAAGACGCTTACGGCTCTGCCACCGGCAAGGGTCTGGATGAGATAGGCGGGCACTTCCGGAGTCAAAAAAGCGACCCCCTGCAATCCACTGTCCGGCAATAGTTGGGCTGTCATTTCGAGGCCGGGATCACAAAAATCACTGACGTCTCTGGTGGTCCTTAGATCGATGACGATTTCGTTTCTGATCTGCGTTAGATCTCCGGGAAGTTGAACGGTATTGATGTAGGGCACGTCAGAATTTCCAAGCCGGCTACTACTGAGCAATACGTCGTTCAAGCTGACATTTACCAACCATTCCGCATCAGGCAGTTGTTCCGCCATGTTAAGCGCTAGTTGCAATCTTGAAGGCGCACGACCACGATCGGTATCTAAAAGATTGTAAGCTAATCTCCATCGATTACTTCGGAAAAAATTTTGTAGGCTTGTGTCCACAATCCCAGAATTTTGCTGAACCGAACTCGTGTTTGAAGCGCCAGGTATCAAGTCTGCCAGCTGAATATTTTCATCACCAAAAATATCTGCTCGGCTCGCATTCGGATCCTTCAATGACAAGATGATTTCATCCCGATTGTACAGCAAAGGCTCGCTCTGCTCACGGTTGATCAACAATCGGGTAAATGAATTGATCTCCTTGTCATCGGCCTCGACTACTGGATTGGGCGTAGTGGCTCCGACAAAACCACTCCGAAGGCCAGCTTGGCGCAAGCGGGCCGCCAGAACCAATTGATCCGCTTGTCGTAATTTGTCAGTGTCCGCGCCAATCGGAATGCGTGCATCACGCGAATTTGCGATCCAAATATCCATTGGATCTTCCAGTGGCTTGGCATGGGCCAAATCCAGGCCACTGCTTGGTAACACGTCAACTACTACGCCTCTCGCGGGTCTGCTGGGGCAAGCTCCTATAAACGCGTCACCATGTGCAGATAATGAGACCGTCACATAGTTCCTTGCAAGATCTTCTGGCCTTAGAGCCAGGAGCAACGACCTTTGCTCCTGGCCCGGATTTAAAATAATTTCCGCACGGCGTTCATCATTCACAGCAACACGCAAAGACCCAACGCCGCTTTGTGCCAGTTGCGTATACAATTCCAGCCGCAACCGACCATCAACCAACTCCGTCTTTCGGGGCAATGGAAAACTAAGCTTGGTGAACGATGGGAAGCCAGACAAAGCTTGCCAGGTATCTTGCTGCATTTGGATGTTTGATGTGTGTTCAAACTGGCTATTCCAACCACCAGACGCATTGACGCTATCTGTATCTGATTTAGTCCCGGGGTTGATAAGTTGCCGTGTTTGTTCAACAAATCTGGGATGCTGGGACACAACCAATGCCAAACTTATAAAGGCAAATACTGATGCCAAAAGCAGAAATAGACGCATAACTCAAAACCTTTATCGCCAAAACTTCAGCGATTTTCAAATTCATTCCAGATGTTCTGCCCCACCAGACCCCTGACTTTATATCCGCGCATTTCAGCGCCATCACATTTTAAAAACCTGTCCGTTCAGATGTGCCTTGTACGCCGTCTGACAGCACGTCACCACGTTGAGCAACCCATTCCGAAGTACTAGGGATCACTGAGAGATCGCACCGATCACGGTAGGTGTCACAAATCTCTATGGTTTCCAGCAAAAGAGCATCCTTTAGCAAAATTGGAGTCAGACCCAGATCAAGGAAAGACTCGTTGCTGGCACTCAACTCGTTCTCTTCCTCTTCCAGTCGTGGATTTCTTATGCTTGCAATTTTTGCCCCGGTGATCTCAGCAACAATTTCAGCCAGATCACGTACCCTGTGGCATTCCGATATCTGATTTCGGATTCGAACCCGGTTACCCTTCTTCGGCGGATTCCCTATCGCCAGCGCGACGCAGCGGACCGTGTCCTGGATATGAATAAATGCTCTGGTCTGCCCACCCGTTCCATAAACACTCAGCGGGTAACCGATGGCCGCCTGGACAAGAAATCGGTTAAGAACTGTGCCGTAATCACCGTCATAGTCGAACCGGTTAATCAGCCGCTCGTCCATCCGCGTTTCTTGCGTTTGAGTGCCCCAGACGATGCCCTGATGCAAATCGGTAATTCTGAGCTTATCGTTTTTGGCGTAGAACTGGAACAGAAGCTGATCCAGCGATTTGGTCAGGTGATAAATGCTGCCGGGATTAGTCGGGTACAAAATTTCACGTTCAACATACTCGCCGTTATCCTTGCGAATGTTGACGTTCAGATATCCTTCGGGGAGCGCCACACCCGGTGTCTCGTATCCATAAACTCCCATGGTGCCCAGATGAACTATGTGAGGGTCTACGCCTGTCTCCACCGCAGCCACAAGTAAGTTGTGGGTTGCCTGCATGTTGTTGTCGATGGTGTAGCGCTTTTGCCTAGGCCCCTTCATGGAGTAGGGTGCTGCGCGTTGTTCTGCAAAATGCACAATTGCGGACGGCTTCAAGCTGCCAAGCAGCTCCTTTAGCGCAACATGTTCCCGGGCCAGATCAATATTGTAATAGGTAATTGCTTTGCCGCTGATCTCGCGCCATGCAGCGACGCGCATCTGAATATCAGAAATCGGGGTCAAGCTTCCGGTTGCGAGCTCCTCGTCAATTTTACGGCGCGATAAATTGTCAACAATGCTGACATCATAGCCCAGATTTGACAGATGAAGCGCGGTTGGCCAGCCACAAAAGCCATCACCGCCAAAAACCAAAATTGAATCAGCAGAACTCATTTGCCGCCCGCCCAGAAAAATAATTAAGTAAAGATCAATTCGCAATCCTTACATCACCCCAACCGAAATTACCAAGGTGGAAAATCACATGCACAAATCAACTAGGAAAAATTATGGCGAATTCGATCACAAATTGTATCATATTAACCTTTAAGGCGAATTTTAGACGCAATGCGTGCGGTCGTTGTTGAAGGTCGATTTTCGCCATGCCAACATTTATCCGTTTCAAGGGATTTGGAATAATTTTGAGACCTTTCTAAAATACCATATATATTTCAGCATCTTGTATAACGTGCAAAGGCTAACCAAACTACTTCCAGGTGAAGTGCAGGCCTAGAAGGCTCCCCAGCTCATGATCTGATTTTTGCTCTCTGGGCCAAAACTCAACATAAATCGTCGCAAAAACCGGAATTCACTGCGGCAAAACAACGCTGGCCTTGCGTGAAAGTCTTAACAAGCTCTCGGCTTTTCCCAGATTTCCACAAGTCGAAACAGGCACAATGATAGCCAAACAGGCCATTGATCTCCTGTGGATAAATACTGCAGATAGACGTGATCAGTGTATAGCGCCGCTTTTTCGGGCAGATATGGGCGCAAAAGTGTCACCTGCCACATATGTGACGACCAACACTTTTAAGTCAGATTCACTGCTTGATCAGATGGGTATTATAATTAGCTGGCTTTGGCCTGAAACTGGTCATCCAGGGAATACCCTGCCCCACGGACAGTTCGAATAGGGTCTTTCGCACGACCACGATTAATAGCCTTGCGCAGCCGTCCAACATGCACGTCCACGGTGCGCTCGTCGACATAGACATCATGTCCCCAAACACCATCCAGCAATTGCTCACGAGAAAAGACTCTGCCAGGGCTCTGCATGAAAAACTCAAGGAGTTTGAACTCGGTTGGTCCAAGATGAATTTCACGTGTGGATCGGCGGACACGGTGCGTTTCGCGATCCAACTCGATATCGCCTGCCAAAAGCATCTTTGATACGACTTCTGGCTTTGCGCGACGCAGCATGGCCCGAATGCGCGCCATAAGTTCAGGCACCGAAAATGGCTTTACCACATAGTCATCGGCACCGGTAGATAAACCACGTATGCGCTCGGTTTCTTCACCTCTGGCAGTCAGCATAATAACGGGCAAAGCACGCGTTTCTTCGCGGGCACGCAAACGGCGGCAAAGCTCGATGCCGGATAAGCCGGGCAACATCCAATCCAGCAACAAAAGATCAGGAACGGATTCGCGAAGCTTTATTTCGGCTTCGTCACCACGATCAGATACATCAACCTGATAGCCTTCACTTTCCAGATTGTAACGCAGCAATAGGCTGAGAGATTCTTCATCTTCCACTACAAGAATGTTGGGGGCTGCCATTTATTGTCTCCGAAGCTCAATCTTCTCAGCTTTTCACGGGCGTTGTGCTGTTATCACCTTTAGGGCGTTCTTCTTCCACCTGCGATCCAGTGACCTGATAGATGACGGTTTCGGCAATATTGGTGGCATGGTCACCTATGCGTTCAACATTCTTCGCGCAAAACAAAAGATGCGTGCAAAGAGTGATGTTACGCGGGTCTTCCATCATGTAAGTCAACAATTCGCGAAAGATGGATGTGTACATCGCATCAATCTCATCATCGTTTTGCCAAACCTGTTCAGCCTTATCTGTGTCCTTTGACACATAAGCATCCAGAACATTCGTGAGCTGAGCCTGTGCCAATTCAGCCATGTGTTCAATGCCATGTACCAGTTTTGGCGGTTGAAACTGGCCGTCAACAGCAATCACGCGTTTTGCGATGTTTTTGGCCAAGTCGCCACAGCGCTCAAGATCATTAGAAATTCGCAATGTGGACACCACTTCGCGCAAATCCGACCCCATTGGCTGACGCTTTGCAATGGTCAGAATGGCATCATCTTCGACTTGTCGCTGCAGGCGGTCGAGATCTTTATCGTCTTTGATGATCTTCCGGGCCATAACCATATCAAAGCGCAGCAGCGCCTGAATGGCTTCGATAATCATACCTTCGGCGATACCACCCATTTCCGCGATATCACGCGCCAGGCGCTGTAGCTCTTCATCATAAGCACTGACAATGTGGTCTGACATGAGTATTTCCTTACCTAACACCTAACCGAAACGGCCGGTGATGTAATCTTGGGTGCGTTGGTCTCTTGGATTTGTGAAGATGTCATCCGTCACACCTTCCTCCACCAGATTTCCGAGATGAAAAAATGCCGTGCGCTGCGACACACGGGCCGCCTGCTGCATGGAGTGCGTTACAATCACAATAGTGTAGTTCTGACGCAGTTCGTCGATCAGCTCTTCCACTTTCGCCGTGGCAATCGGATCAAGCGCTGAGCACGGCTCATCCATCAAGATCACTTCCGGGCTCACAGCAATGGCACGCGCAATACACAGACGCTGCTGCTGACCACCGGACAAGCCGGTTCCCGGTTCATCCAAACGGTCTTTAACTTCTTCGAACAGGCCAGCCTTTTGAAGGCTTTCCACGACTATTTCTTCCAGTTCAGACTTACTGCGCGCCAATCCATGAATGCGTGGGCCATAAGCAACGTTTTCAAAAATTGACTTTGGAAATGGGTTTGGTTTTTGGAATACCATTCCAACCCTTGCACGTAATTCCACAACATCAACGGTAGGATCGTAAATATCGCCATTGTCCAATGTGATTTTGCCACTGACCCGGCAGATATCGATGGTGTCATTCATGCGGTTGAGACACCTGAGAAACGTTGATTTCCCGCAACCAGATGGGCCTATAAGTGCCATAACTTGCTGGGCAGGCACATCAAGATCTACATCGAAAAGAGCCTGCTTTTCTCCGTAGAATACATTGACCTTTTCACCCTTCATTTTGATGTCAGGCGCACTGGTCTGAAGCGATGCGGTCGTCTTCGCAGCTATCATGTCAACTGAAGCGTCCATGTTTAAAATCCCTTTCGTCAGGTTTACCAGCGACGCTCAAAGCGTTTGCGGAGGAACACCGCGAGGGCGTTCATTAAAATGAGGAAGATCAGTAATATGATGATCGCCGCCGACGTTCGTTCCACAAAGGCACGTTCGGCCGAATTCGCCCAGAGGAAAATCTGCACTGGTACTGCGGTCGCAGGGCTCCAGGGCGATGTCGGGAAGTCATTTACAAAGGCAACCATACCGATCATCAAAAGCGGTGCGGTTTCGCCTAATGCTTGCGCCAATCCAATAATAGTTCCTGTCATGACCCCTGGAGCCGCAAGAGGCAGAACATGATGGAACACGGCCTGGTTTTTTGAGGCCCCGACGCCCAATGCCGCTTCTCGAATAGAGGGCGGAACTGCGCGCAACGCTGCTCGAGTGGCAATAATGATAGTCGGCAATGTCATGAGGGTCAGCACCAAGCCACCAACAACGGCCGAAGAGCGAGGCAAACCAGCATAGTTGATGAAAACCGCAAGACCGAGAATACCGTAGACGATTGACGGTACCGCCGCGAGATTATTGATATTGACCTCAATCAAGTCCGTCCAGCGATTTTTTGGTGCAAACTCTTCCAGATAGATAGAGGCTGCCACACCAATCGGCAGCGCCAACAGCAGCACAACACCCATCATGAATGCGGAGCCCATTACAGCAACTGCAATGCCTGAAGATTCTGCACGACTGGATGGGCCTTCGGTGAACAAGAAGCTATTGAAACGTTTTTCCAGGCTTCCATTTTCAATCAGAAGGTCGATCCAAGCGAGCTGCTGGTCATCAACCTGACGGCGATCTTCCGGCGCGTTGCGGTCAATCTGACCTTTCATGAGAGAGTCTACGTCACCCCGAGCAAGAACGGGAATGATTTGTGTACTGCCGACCTTATCAGGGTTTTCCAAAGCATAGTTACGGACTTGATTTGAAGCTTCGCGAGAGACCAATTCCAGAACCTTGCGCACTTCAGAACGGTTACTCATATCCGCGCCCACCGCATCAACAATGGATTCGCGCACAATTTTTGAATAATTCGCTGCCTGAATACTTTCTGAGGTGACCTTCCCGTCACGGCCGAGCTCTTCGGTAGACAGTGTTACAGGCAAATCAATGATGGTCTGCTCAAAAGCTGTATAACCTCTGGAAATGATAGAATAGAACAAAAGGCTTAGGAAAATCAGGCCAAGAGAGATGGCGATGATGCCGTAAGCCTGAAATCTCTTCTCGGCGGCATATCTTGCCTTTAGAGAGGAATCCATCGCCTCTTTAATAGTTCTGCGTGCAGGTTTTCCACCTGTTGGAAGGGTGCTGTCGGACATTATTCGTACTGCTCCCGGTATTTGCGCACGATGTAAAGCGCGTAGATGTTTAGGACCAAGGTCATAGTGAAAAGTGTCAGGCCAAGAGCGAAGGCAACCAATGTTTGGGGGCTTGTAAATTCGGTATCCCCAGTAAGCTGACTGACAATCTTAACAGTCACCGTAGTGACTGCCTCTAGCGGATTTGCAGTCAGGTTTGGCGCTACACCAGCAGCCAAAACCACAATCATGGTTTCCCCGATAGCTCTTGAGGCGGCCAAAAGAACAGCACCTACGATACCCGGCAAAGCTGCAGGGAAAACAACGCGGCGGATGGTCTCTGATTTCGTAGCACCTAATCCCAGTGACCCCTCGCGCATGGCGCGTGGCACAGCGGTGATAATATCGTCTGACAGAGATGAAACAAATGGAATAATCATAATGCCCATCACCATGCCGGCAGTAAGTGCACTTCTTGCTGAGACATCCAAGCCAACGGTTGCTCCAAAATCGCGAAAGAATGGACCAACAGTCACAAGAGCGAAGAAGCCGTAAACGATCGTCGGGATACCAGCGAGTATCTCAAGCAAAGGTTTTGCTGTGCCACGTACACGAGGGGATGCGTACTCAGACATGTAGATTGCTGAGAACAGGCCGATGGGTACGGCAACCAACAAAGCAATGACGGAAATTAGAATGGTACCCCATAGGAGAGGCAGCAATCCGTATTGACCTATTTCGGTATCGGAACCAACGTTTGCGAACCTTGGGTCCCAAACCGTGCCCAAGAAAAAGTTTGAGAGAGGCACCATGTTGAAGAAACGCACGGTCTCGGACAGCATCGACATTACGATACCAACTGTCGTCAAAATAGCGATGCTGGATGCCGTGATAAGGCCGATGCGTATGGATAGCTCTACTAGATTTCTGGCACGTAACTTGGGACCAAGCGCTTTCAGTAGATAGAGAAATGCAAGCACTGCAGCAACTGCGAGGGCCGCCATTCGCACATTTCTGCTGACGTCTTGGCGTTCCAGATACTTATCAGCAGCGCTGACCATATAACGCTGCACATCGGAGCCCAGCGGGACGCCTTTTTCTGCCAGCGCGGTTCTGGCATCGACAACGCCGATTGAAACTTGTGTGCGTTCTTCAGTATTGAGAAGCTTTAGACCATCAGCGATGGAGCGGATCTGTCCTTCAATGAGGCCACTCTTTGAGTCCGATAGTGACTGAACATCTGTGGGCATTTGCCCACGGATGACAGAATTAAGATAAAGCGGCTCGGCAATTTGCCAAAAAAACATGAGAGCTAGAAGTGGCGCTCCAAGAATTATCGCCGCATAGCTGCCGTGATAAGTTGGACGGGAATGAAGTTGCTTTACGTCTCCGCTCACCATTTGCACCGCGCGCATGCGAGCGAAAATATAAATGGCTGCCATTAGAAGGATAATGACTGTCAATAGTAGACCGGTCGTCATTGTTTACCCCCGCCTTTTTGCACGAAGCACTAAGCCTCAAATGCAGACCCAATCTGTACTAGGAACCTGAATAAAGTTGGGCGGTTGTTTTACCAACCGCCCATCTCAATTACATGGCTTCTTTAGCTTCGAACTGAGCCAATTCAGCTTGACGCTCTTCTTCTGGAAGCGCAACAAGGCCGTACTCAGCAAGAGGACCATATGGGCCAGCGATTTCTTCTGACAGGAAGTATTCTACGTACTCGGCAAGACCAGGAATGACACCGATGTGAGCCTGCTTAACATAGAAGAAAAGTGGACGAGAGACCGGGTACTCACCACTGGAGATTGTCTCAACAGTTGGCACAACACCACCCATTGTAGAAACCTGCAGTTTGTCTGTGTTGTTCTGATAGAACGCAAGACCGAACACACCGATACCAGTTTTGTTGGACTCGATGCGCGCCAAAGTTTCCGTGTAGTCGCCATCGATATCGACAGATTTACCATCAGTGCGGACTTTGATACATGTGCTTTCAGCAGCTTTTTTGTCCATGCCGCTGGCGATCATAACTTCCAAAGCGCCAGTTGCTTCACAGCCTGCTTCGAGAACTTTTTCTTCGAAAACTTCACGAGTGCCGTGTTTTTCACCAGGAATGTAAGCTGCAATTTCCCAGCTCGGGAAATTTGAGTTTACTTCATCCCAAGTCGTATATGGGTTTTCTACCAGCTTACCATCTACCACAACCTGAGCTGCAAGGGCTTTGTACCAGTCAGCTGGTTCAAATGCCATTTCTGCACCATCGATGTCGTAAGCAAATACGATACCATCGTAGCCGAATTTAACTTCGTGGATGCCTTCAACGCCAGCAGCTTTACAAGCTGCGATTTCTTTTTCGCGGATGGCACGTGACGCATTTGCAACGTCAATCGTGTTTTCACCAACACCCTGACAGAATTGCTTCAGGCCAGCAGAAGAACCGCCTGATTCAATGATTGGCGCCGGAAAGCTGGATGCGTTGCCAAACTCTTCAGACACAATCGTCGCGTAAGGCAGCACAGTAGATGAGCCAGCAACCTGAACCTGATCACGCGCGTCAGCTGTTCCGACGATAGCAAAGAAAGAAACGCCGATAGCGAGCGCGTTACTTGCAGATGTAAATTTCAATGGACTTCTCCCTGGAAAGGTCCGGGCGCGCCTAAAAACTCTTTGGCAACACCCACAATTCGATTGAACACCCTGAAAACCGAAATAGATGTCGATCGTCAGGAGCGAGCGGGTAGCAAACAAAACATTTGCTGATCAGAAAAATGAAGCTTGACCTCATCTTTCGAGGAGCAATCTATCGACTACAGGTGATGCTTATATGACATTTATATATCTATTTTATGACATAATAACATACTGAAATAAATCAATATTATAGACTTTCACCTTCCAGATCGGGCTTTTCCACACCACCGTTTGTAACAATGCGAGGGAAGCGCACTGTGAACGCTGCACCGGCGCCGCTTTGAGTCTTGATCTCCAACTGGGCGTTATGTCGGTTGAGAATATGTTTGACGATCGCAAGCCCCAGGCCAGTGCCCTGCTTGCTTTTGCTGGTTTCCATATCTGCTCTGTAAAATCGCTCGGTCAAACGTGGGACATGCTCTGATGCAATGCCTGGACCAAAATCACGGACAGTGATGCCTGGGCCGCCCCGGCTGGAAGCAGATACAAGCTCAATTTCTACCTTTTTACCGGTTGCCCCATATTTAATGGCATTCTCGACAAGGTTGCTGAATACCTGAACAAGCTCATCCTCGGCACCATGTACGACATAGCCGCCATCCTCAATTTCCAAACTGAGTGACACATCATTGTCTTTGGCCAGGGGCGTGAGCGTATCTGCCACATGATTTACCAGCTGAACGAGTTCAACCGTATCAGTCGGCTTCAGATGTGCTTTCATCTCTATTCGGCTCAACGATAGCAGGTCATCGATAAGACGAGACATGCGCTCGGACTGGTCGCGCATGATTTTAAGGAAGCGGACACGTGCCGTTTCATCGTTCTTTGCGGGACCCAGCAATGTTTCGATAAACCCGGACATTGACGCAAGAGGCGTCCGCAACTCATGACTTGCGTTGGCAATAAAATCCACACGCATGCGCTCTGTTCGCTTCTGCTCGCTCAAATCATGAAATTGGATCAGCAGGAATGGCGAGCTAGCCTTATCCTTATCGGCAACCCCTTTGGCATGGGAACCAAATCCCAAAGGGCTGATAGCTACATTGAACCAACGCTCGACCGGTACACGCTCAATATATTCCAATTGTTCAGCTTCAATGGTCTCAGCAACACGCCCAAGTGCGGCTACAAGATTGCGTTGTCGCAAATGCAGGGACATCGGTTGACCTGGCCGGATATCGCTGAAAACTGCTCTGGCAGCATCATTTAAAAAGCGCACAATTCCTTCACGGTCGATCAACACGCTTGGTGAGCTCAAAGAGGCAATGACCCGTTTAGTAGACGTATCTGGCCATACGGCCTGCTGCGCCACATTTCTTGCAACTTGAAGTGCCTTCAATCTCCGACGGCGCTGGCTTGTTGCCGGCTCCACCATGATCGCCGCACAAATAGCCAGCATGAATAATAGCGCAGCGCCAAGACCGATATCGCCGCGCAACCAGAAGGCAAACATGCCAACGGTGGCCACCACAACCACCCAACGCAAATCTGCAAGGCGTTTAAAGGGGGCAATATGCTCATTTTCAGCGTCAGACAATTTGGACTCGGCAGCCATCGCAGCCAGTGCTCCGTAACTCAGGTGGGACATTTCGATGATGAACGAAAACCCTTATGCGGCAAAGTTATTTCAGTTTTTTGACACTCTACAACTTTAGCGGAGCATTTTTCAAAGTGCTGGCACGCGCGTTGTCGCGCCGCCGACAATGCGCTAGTTTCGAGAAAGCTAATAAAATTCACAATTTGAGGACCGTAATGGCCAAGAGCTCATCCGATAGCAAAAATGCAAGCAACAAAATTCTGGATTCTTTTGATCTCAACAACCCAGACCTTGCAGATGAAGTCGGCGATGCGGCCATGCGAAGCGGGAATTATCCCTATGATGATAAGCTAAAACGCAAAACATATGAGGAAAACCTCCGCGCTTTGCAGATCGAGCTGGTCAAGGTTCAGTCATGGACGCAAAGCACAGGCTCTCGCGTTGTCATGGTGTTTGAGGGCAGGGATGCGGCAGGCAAAGGTGGAACAATTAACGCCATTCGGGCCTATATGAACCCGCGTCATACCCGGATTGCGGCACTGCCAAAACCCACAGACCGCGAACAAGGCCAATGGTATTTCCAACGCTACATTGAACACCTGCCCACCGCAGGGGAAATCGTATTGTTTGATCGCTCCTGGTACAACCGTGCTGGCGTCGAACCAGTCATGGGATTTTGTACGCATGAGCAGCACAGGACATTTTTGCAAGAAGCCCCAAAGTTTGAACAAATGATGGTGGATGAGGGCATTCACCTGTTTAAATTCTGGCTCAATATTGGTCGCGAGATGCAGTTAAAACGCTTTCATGACCGCAGGCATGATCTATTGAAGCATTGGAAGCTGTCACCGATGGATATTGCGTCGCTGGACAAATGGGGCGACTACACCAGACATCGCAATTTGATGCTTGAGGAAACTCACAAGCTGACAACACCATGGACGATTTTACGCTCAAATGACAAACGTCGGGCGCGGCTCAACGCAATCCGACACGTGCTGAAGAACCTTGACTATGACGATAAGGATCAAGACGCCATCGGCGATATTGATCCACTGGTGCTTGGTTCAGGGCTCGATTTCCTACGCGCGCATGAAACAATGGACTTTGATGATTGAACTCTAATTCAGACTTATAAAGGTTAAAGCTCCGCTGCGCCCGTCGCTGTCTGTTTTTAATTTCAGATTTGTGGTACCGTAGAACGTCCCTTTTCGCAAAAGGCCTGCCATGAAAAACCGTGACCCTGATGAAAACGGCTGGGAGACATCTGCGCCTGCGTGGATTGCGCGTACCGGCGACAAAGGCGATTATGCTCGCGCCCACGTTCTTGATAAAATCATGCTGGAACGATCAACGCAGCACCATCCCAAAAACGCTCTGGATATCGGGTGTGGCGAAGGCCGATTTTGCCGTATGTTGGCGCAAAATGATATTGTTGCAACCGGCATTGATCCAGTAGCGGCAATGATAGAGGAGGCACAGCGCCTGCACCCAGCCGGAACTTATATTGAGGGATACGCAGAACACCTTGATATTCCAGATGAGAGCTTTGATCTGGTGGTCAGCTATCTGGCATTGATTGATATTGATGATATCACTGCTGCAATTTCCGAAATGGCACGCGTGCTGAACCCAGGTGGGCACATAATTGTTGCAAATCTAACCGGGTTCTCCACGTCCAGCGCACCTTATGGAAAGCGGATCTGTCGTGAAACCGGCGAAGTGCTTCGTCCAATTGGTACCTATCTTGAAGAACGGCGTGACTGGTTTGAATGGGATGGCGTGCGCGTCCAAAATTGGCATCGTCCCCTGTCCCGATATATGAAATTGTTTCTGCAAGCGGGACTGAAACTCAGTTATTTTGACGAGCCTGAGCCACATAGCGGCCCTCAAGATAGATTGGACGCTTACCGACAGATGCCATTTCTGATGGCTATGGAGTGGCAGAAACCGCGTTAAGACAAACTGTCCTATCCAATGCGTCAAATGCCTCTGCAAATTGATCGGCCAATGCGCGCACACGCCGGGGCTGCGCGCTGCTAGGTGGAAAAAGCATCTGTAAAGGCGTTGGAGGTGCAGTGAAGCTTCCCAATAACTCCACAAGTTTCCCTTCCTTTATGTTTGCTCCAACATCCAGCTCTGACCGAAGGGCTATTCCAAACCCGGCAAGACACCAGTCACGCACTAACGCACCTTCATTCGCAATACGATTTCCAGCAACGGTCACTATCTGCTTCATATTAGTCGGACCAAATTGCCAGACATTATCAAGATTATTGCCAAACCGCATAATCAGACAATTGTGGTTTTTGAGATCGTCAGGGTTTTGTGGAGCGCCATGAGCTTTGATGTAAGACGGTGCAGCGCAGACAAGGCGGCGGCGTTGAACCAACTGTCGAACCCTTAGAGTACTGTCGGTGATCGAGCCAAACCTCAGGGCAATGTCAATCCCTTCTCCAACAATATCCAAGTAGCCATCAGACAAAACGAGATCTATCGAAATTTCAGGGTTTTGTGACAAGAACCGATCAATCTCTGTTGAAATGATATTGCGACCAATATCAACCGGTGCGCTGATGCGGATTGGGCCGGATATTGTTTGTGCCCCATGTCGAATCCGACTGTCCAATTCCTCCACTTCGCTCAAGACTCGTTTCGCGCCATCAACAAGCGCACGACCTTCTTCCGTCAGACTAATGGCACGCGTTGTTCTGTTGAGAAGCACAACACCGTAGTGACTCTCAAGCGATGCAAGGCGTTCAGACACTGTGGCGGGAGATAACCCCAACTCGCGACCAGCTGCTGCAAGGCCTCCCTTTTCGATAATTTGTAAAAACAGAGCTATGTTGTTGAGAAGCATTATTTGGAAAATCCGAATTATAATTTCTTAAAATAGCATATTATCTATTTATTTTAAATAATTATATTTCAATTCCCAGCCAATAAAGGAATTAAGGCCATGACCAAACTGACAATCGTTGCGAACATTCATGCAAAACCCGATCGTGTTGACCTAGTAAAAGCGGAACTGGAAAAACTAATCCCGATAACACGTGCAGAGGAAGGTTGTCTTCAATACGAGCTTCATCAGGACAACGCTGATAGAGCTCACTTCCTCTTTTATGAAAACTGGAAATCTCGTGAACTTTGGCAAACGCATATGAACGCGCCTCATCTTGCAGCCTATATGGAGGCAACTAATGGCGCTGTTACAGAATTCACGCTTCACCAAATGACTGTCACACAATAAATCACTCAAGCATTTAGGTATCCGCAATGAAAGCTGTTGCTCTCACACATTATCTGCCAGTTGATGACCCAAAGGCCTTTATCGATATTGAGTTGCCCAAACCTGAAGCAAGTGGGCGAGACATCTTGGTTTCAGTAAAAGCGGTGTCAGTTAACCCGGTTGACACAAAAGTCCGAAGCCCCAAAGACACGGTTGAAGAAACACCCCGCATTCTGGGCTGGGATGCCAGCGGTGTTGTTGAGGCAGTCGGTCCTGATGTTACTTCTTTCAAGTCTGGAGACGAAGTTTACTACGCTGGCGATATTACGCGTTCCGGAAGCAATGCCGAATTTCAATTGGTTGATGAACGCATTGTCGGGCACAAACCAACCTCTCTTGGATTTGTTGAAGCGGCAGCTTTACCCTTGACAACCATTACGGCTTACGAGGCGTTCTTCGACCGTCTCAACCTCTCGCGTGACGGTGCAAACAAAGGGCAATCCATCTTGATTATTGGCGCTGGCGGTGGCGTTGGTTCAATTGGGATTCAGTTGGCTAAAGCAGCTGGCTTGGTGGTTCTCGCAACGGCATCACGTCCGGAAACATCGTCCTGGGTCACTGAACTGGGTGCCGATCACGTGATTAATCACCGGCAGCCAATGGCTGACCAGGTTCGCAAGCTTGGATTTGAACATGTTGACCATATCGCAATCTTCAATGATATGCGCCATTGGGAGACGGCCGTGGAACTAATCCGTCCACAAGGCGCAATCGTTACAATCGACAACACCGACCAACCAATGCCGATGGCGGTCATGAAGACTAAAGCGGCCAGCCTGCATTGGGAGTTCATGTTTGCAAGGCCAATGTTCAATACACCCGATATGATCGAACAACAAAAGCTTTTGAATTATGTCGCTGGTGAAATTGATGCCGGACGAATACGCACTACGTTGAATGAAATACTTTTCCCAATAAACGCAGAAAACATCCGGGCAGCGCATGCTCTCGTGGAAACTGGTAGGTCTAAAGGCAAAATCGTTGTTCACGGTTTTTAGCTGCGAACATTCTCTGGCATAGGCGGGCAGAACTTGCTGTAATCAGCTAACCCGCCAATGCTTCCTGATACAGCTTCATCACACGTTCTTCCATGACCTTAATAGAAAAGTTTGCGGATACGTTTTCATGGAGACGCGTTGTTACCGGTGTCTGGAATGAAGCGCTTTTCATGTCTTGCATCGCCTTTGTTATCACGTCCAAGTTCGGTGTTATCAACACGTCTGACTGTTCTCCGTAAATTTCTGAAATGCCACCTACATTGGTACAGATCATTGGCAATTTCGCACCTGCGGCCTCCAGCACGATGTAAGGCAAGGATTCCGCTCGAGACGGAACAACAATAGATTTCGCCATCGAAAACACCTCACGAGCGGGCGTCGCCGGATAAAACTGGACCGTATCTTCCAAACCAAATTTGGCAACCATCTGGCGATACCGCACCTTGTCTTCCTCTGCGCCATCTCCGACAATCCAAGCACTTGTGGGTGATCGTTCATTGAGGATCTTCATGGCATTGATAAAGAGGTCAACACCTTTCAAATCACGCAGCATGCCAATGAACAAAAAATCTTTCGCATCAGCGTTTGGCTCAATTGGCGTTAGTTCCTGCTCGCCAATACCATTGTGGATGACACATGCCTTGGTTTTTGGCATTCCAACCTTTTGCACGTAAGTGCGTTGTTCATATTCGCTCACGTGAGCAAGACCACTGGTCCAGCGCTCCAGAAAGCGCTCAATTGTAAAATATATTCGTCCCTCTTTGCTTTTTGGCGGGTAGTGCAAACTGCCTCCATGGGGCGCGTAGAACACAGCAGTTTTTCTATTGAGCTGGCGGAGGCCTTTCGCCAATCGGCCATAAACGCCGCCCTTGGAACCATGACAGTGCAGCACATCAGGGTTTTGCGTCTTGAGCACTTTAGATACGCGGCGCATGGCCGCAATATCTGCCAACCCGACAGCACGTGGCATTTCTAATCGGGTAACACCCAGCGGTAGAATTGCTCTCAGTCGTTCCACGTAGTCATCTTCAAACGGTCCGCCGGTGAGACTGTCACAGATAATGCCGACCTGGTGGCCCTGTCCCGCCTGAGCTGTCGCCAGGTCAGCGAGGTGGCGAAAAATGCCGCCGATGGGCGCACGAACAAGATGAATGATGGTCAATGAAGATTGTTTAGACATAAGAGGCTTACATAATAATTCCTCCGTGTATTCTAGCCTTTGACAGGTTAATAGCTTCTTCAGGTCCAATTAGGCAAAACGCATGTGACACAATCATTGTGTTGCTTTTTTGAGACTAATAGTCTTATTAATGGACAACACTTCGTTTGATCTTAGGCGGCGCTGCAGATATCACTGTGGCAGGAGGACTTTTCTATGAGCATGACCGTATCCGCCCCACAAAGGCTTGTTGGGGGCGTTGGAGATCGTTCGATCACTACCACGGCGCCTGTTGGTGATACCATGCGTCAGACCACATGCTATATGTGCGCCTGTCGCTGCGGCATCAATGTTCATTTGCGAGATGGAAAAGTTCGCTACATTGAAGGCAACAAAGACCATCCTGTTAACAGAGGTGTTCTATGTGCCAAAGGCTCCGCGGGCATTATGCAACACATGTCCCCAGCACGATTGAAAAAACCGTTGCTACGCACCGGCCCACGCGGATCAAACGAGTTTAAGGAAATTTCCTGGGAAGAGGCTCTAGATAAAGCCGCTGAATGGCTGGCGCCGCTTCGCAAGGACCCACAAAAACTGGCCTTTTTCACTGGTCGTGATCAATCACAATCCCTGACAAGTTTCTTTGCTCAGAATTTTGGTACGCCGAACTACGCAGCCCATGGTGGCTTTTGCTCGGTAAATATGGCCGCTGGCGGCATATATACCATTGGCAGCGCGTTCTGGGAATTTGGATCACCAGACTGGGATCGCACGAAACTGTTCCTGCTGTTCGGTGTTGCGGAAGATCATGACAGCAACCCGATTAAAACGGGCCTTTCCAAGCTGAAGCGTCGCGGCGCACGCTTTGTATCGATAAATCCTGTGCGTACAGGGTATTCGTCAATCGCAGATAATTGGCTGGGCGTACGTCCTGGCACCGATGGGCTGTTGATCCTGTCGCTCATTCATGAGCTTTTCCGGCTGCGCAAGATCGATCTGGATTATCTGAATCGCTACACCAATGCCTCATGGCTGGTGGTGCAGGCACCTGACGATAAGGATCACGGCCTTATTGCACGCGATAGCAATGGAACTCCACTTGTCTTGTCAGAAGACGGTTCTGTTCAGCCGACCAAAACCAAGGGTGTAAAACCCAAAATGTCCGGAACAACAAAGCTGCCGAAGAGCTGCACGGTGGGCGCCGGTAAAGATGCTGTTCCGGTTCTGGAATTGATGGCTGAAAAATATATGGTGCCGGAATACGCGCCAGAGGCCGTTGCGAAGCAAACCGGTATTGCTGCAGAGACCATTCGCAGTCTGGCAGCCGAAATTGCCCGTGTCGCATTTGAAGAAGAAATCACGATTGATCAGCCGTGGACTGACATGACTGGCAAGCGACACAAGAAGATGATCGGCCGCCCGGTCTCTATGCACGCCATGCGCGGCATCTCTGCCCATTCCAACGGATTTCAGACCACCCGAGCACTGCATGTATTGCAAGTGTTGATCGGTTCCATTGATTGTCCCGGCGGTTTCCGTTCCAAGCCGCCCTACCCAAAACCGGTCGCCGCACACCCCAAACCCCATGGCAAACCGGAGCATATAAACCCCGACAAACCCTTGGCTGGACCACATTTGGGCTATGTGCGCGGCCCCGAGGATTTGCTGATTGACGGTGAAGGCAATCCTACCCGCATTGACAAAGCGTTCTCCTGGGAAGCACCCATGTCCGCCCACGGACTGATGCATATGGCCATTGCCAATGCACATGCTGGTGATCCGTACAAAATCGACACTTTGTTCATGTACATGGCGAATATGGCCTGGAACTCATCCATGAACACCAAATCGGTCATCGACATGCTGACTGACAAGGATGACAGTGGCGAGTATAAAATTCCGAAAATCATTTACTCAGACGCCTATGCCAGTGAAATGGTCGCTTATGCAGATCTGATCTTCCCGGATACCACCTATCTGGAACGGCATGACTGTATTTCACTGCTCGACCGCCCGATTTCAGAGCCGGACAGTGTGAATGATAGCATTCGCTGGCCAGTTGTGGAGCCTGACCGTGATGTGCGTGGCTTCCAGTCTGCACTTATTCAACTGGGCGGAAAGTTAAAGCTGCCAGGCTTTGCCGATGACGCCGGCGAGCCGCTTTACAAGGACTATGCCGACTATATCGTCAACCATCAGCGCAAACCGGGCATTGGACCTCTTGCTGGTTTCCGCGGAAAAAACGGCGATCAAGACGGACGTGGTGAGCCAAATCCGGACCAGCTTGAGCAATATATCAAAAACGGTGCTTTCTGGTCGAAGGAACTGCCGGAAGAAGCACATTTCTATAAACACGCAAACAAGGCCTATCAGGACTTTGCGGTCGATATGGGCTTCTTTGACTCACCTCAACCTGTTACGTTTCAGCTCTATGTGGAAGAGTTGCAGAAGTTCCGGCTTTGTGCGGAAGGCCTTCGCCAGCCCATTGCGCCAGAACATCAGCGCGAGCGCATCAAGACATGCTTCGATCCGTTGCCGGTTTGGTATGCGCCGTTTGAGGAAAATGGTGTTGACCTGGATGCCTATCCGTATCACGCGATAACGCAACGTCCCGCCGCCATGTATCACTCCTGGGGCTCACAGAACGCCTGGCTTCGTCAAATACACACGAAGAATGTGTTGTATGTTCCAGGCCCCATTTGCGATGCAGAAGGCTTGTTGGACGGAGATTGGGCCAAAGTTTCCAGCTGGCATGCTTCTATCCGCGTGCCCATTGCACGTATGGATGCAGTGAATGACAGCACCATGTGGACATGGAACGCCATTGGTAAACGCAAAGGTGCATGGAACCTTTCAGTTGATGCGCCAGAGGCGACGAAGGGCTTCCTTCTCAATCACCTGATCCACGAGCTCCTTCCGCCAAAAGGTGATGGGCTGCGTTGGGCTAACAGTGACCCGATAACCGGACAGGCCGCGTGGTATGATTTGCGTGTCTCAATCACAAAGGACCCGGATCAGTCCAGCCCCGAAAGCTCACCCGGATTTGAGGATATTGGTGTTGCCAAGGTCCTTGGAAAGCCGGAAGAAGAGCTGCGCTACGGCCAAGAATGGACTAAGGAGACGTCCTCATGACCACGCTTCCAACAACTGTCACCGGAAAGAAACTTGGCCTCGTCATCGATCTTGATGTGTGTGTGGGTTGTCATGCCTGCGCCGTGATATGCAAAGAATGGAACACCGGTGGATATGGCTCAGCTCTATCTGATCAGGACCCATATGGTAGTGACGTCACGGGGGCATGGCTCAACCGAATACATACGTTCGAAGTGACACCGGGAGACACCATTCCGGGCTATGGCAAGAAACCAACGTCACCAAAGCCACGCGGCGAAGGTATTGGCGAAATCATCGCTAAAACTGATGAAGCGCGGGTGGTACACTTTCCGAAATCCTGCCTACATTGTGATGACGCCCCGTGTGTCACGGTGTGCCCCACGGGAGCCAGCTACAAGCGTGGTGAAGACGGCATTGTACTGGTGGATGAAGACAAGTGCATCGGCTGCGGTTTATGTGCCTGGTCCTGCCCATATGGCGCGCGCGAGATGGACGAAGCTGCAGGCGTAATGAAGAAATGCACCCTGTGTGTGGACCGCATTTATAATGATGAACTGCCGGAAGAAGACAGGCAACCAGCCTGTGTGCGCACCTGCCCGGCCAATGCACGCCATTTCGGAGATTTGGGTGATCCCTCTTCCGATGTGTCAAAAATGGTTGCAGAACGTGGTGGTATTGACCTTATGCCAGAACAAGGCACGCGGCCCGTAAACAAATATCTGCCACCACGTCCGCGCCAGATTCTGCCGGAAGCACATGTCTCTCCTGCTGTGGTAGCGCGGGCAGAGAGTACCGATGGTGCCAACGGTTTCCTGAAATGGATCGACACCGCATTGTCGAAAATCTAGGATCAAGGCTCAGCTATGCACCCCGCTCTTTCCGTTATTGTTTTCACCACGCTGTCAGGTTTTGGCTATGGCCTTGCTGCGTTGCTTGGTCTTTTCCAACTGGATCCGGCTTTGCTCTCCGTCAAATTCGGCTTTGTGCTCTCCTTTGCATCCATCACCATCGGGCTTTTGTCATCGCTGCTACATTTGGGCAATCCGCAGCGCGCATGGCGGGCACTGTCACAATGGCGTTCCAGCTGGCTCTCCCGGGAAGGCGTGATGGCGCTCATCACCTTTGTGCCGCTAACGATCCAGACGTTTATGGTACTTTTCTTTGACGCCAGCAGCGTGTGGCTCGGCGTTGTGATTGCCATTTTGTCAGGCATCACAGTTTACGCCACCAGCATGATTTACGCGTCGCTGAAAACCGTCAATGCTTGGCATAATTCGATGACCAACACGTGCTATTTACTGTTTGCGGCCTCTAGCGGATTTATCGCACTTGCAACACTGGGTGCCCTAAGTCAGGCAAGTGCAAGTGTGATTACTTTGGCCGTAGTTGCTTTAATTGCGGCCTGGATTGCAAAAACGCTTTGGTACATAGCACTTGACAACGAGGCCGGTCCATCCACGCCAGAAAGCGCGACCGGGCTTGGCAGCATCGGCAAAGTTCGGCTGCTGGAACGTCCGCATATGGGCGAAAACTACCTGACAAAGGAAATGGGTTTCCGCGTTGCCCGCAAACACGCATCTAAGCTGCGTATGCTGGCCTACGTGTTTGGTCTCGCTGTGCCAACACTTCTGCTATTGTTAATGATGGCCACGGGCACTGCCTTCTTCGGTTTTGTAGCTCTTCTTAGTCATCTAGCAGGTGTGTTGACAGAGCGATGGCTTTTCTTTGCAGAAGCCAAACATGCGGTCACAGTTTATTATGGTTCGGACAGCGCATAACTAGTTTTTATTGTTAAGTCACAGAGTTGAGTTTCTCAGCCAGAAAAATATCGATTTTTTTTCGCTTGCCTTCTGGCAGTTTGATTTGGGCACCCTAAATAGAGGCTGTTAGCATGGATTTGATCATGCACTGGCTTTCTTGGAGGTTCCAATGACACAACCAACCGTAACAATTTCACGACGCGCCGCCCTACTAGGTGCTGGTGCCGCTACGCTTGCAGCTGGCAGCGGCTTTACACTTACATCCGCATCCGCCATGACTGAGATGAAAGGCGTGGCAGAATTGCCATATGCGCGTTTTAAACTTGGTTCTTTCGAAGTAACCACTTTGCTAGACGGTGCTGTGAACGGCTCCGATCCACAAAAGACATTTGGCATGAATGTGGATGCCGATACATTCGCCTCGGCTTCCTCTGAAAACTTCATTCCAGCCGATGCATTTCGTGCTTTCTTTACTCCAACGCTCATAAACACCGGTAAGGAACTGGTGTTGTTTGACACGGGTAGTGGAGCTGGTGCGCAACCTGCCCGCGGCAATATAGCTTCGGCCATTGAAAGCGCCGGTTATACCGCCGATCAAATCGATATCGTTGTCCTAACTCACATGCACCCAGATCACATTGGTGGCATCATGACCAATGGAGCACCGACATTCCCGAATGCCCGCTATATTGCTGGCAGCATTGAGTATAACTTCTGGTCTGGCATGGACCCTGAAGCAAATGGCGTCACTAAATTGGTAGCGAGTGGCGTCACACCAATGGCGGACAAGATGACATTCCTGGATGATGGCGGAAGTGTTGTATCCGGTATCACTGCCATGAGCGCTTTTGGCCATACACCGGGACACATGGCTTATCAGATCGAAAGTGACGGCCAACGCCTGATCGTCGCCGCAGATGCAGCTAACCATTATGTCTGGTCATTGGCAAAGCCGGACTGGGAAGTCCGTTTTGATGCGGACAAGGCAGCGGCAGCGGAAACTCGCCGCAAATTGTTTGGCATGATTGCCTCTGAGAAAATTCCGTTTATCGGCTACCACATGCCTTTCCCATCCCTGGGCTATGTTGAAGCAATGGGCGATGGTTTCCGTTATGTACCAGCAACGTATCAACTACGGCTGTAGCAAAAACTAACTAGAGATGCCACAGAGGCGGGTTCTTTGGAACCCGCCTTTTTTATTTCAATTGCAGCAACCTAGAGCTCCCATTTGAAGATGACAAAACAGGAGAGATAAAATTCATTGCATATAGTTTAATATCAAACTATATAGTTTTATATTAAACTATATGGAGATCATCATGAACAGACGGAAATTTATTGGCTTGATCGGTGGCGGAGTTGTTCTGGCAGCCGGTGCAGCTGGCGGATATGCAGTGACACGTCGCCCGGAGCGAGCACTGGAACCGTGGAAACAAGCAGGAACGCTCTATAGTGAGCCAAGGAAAAAAGCTCTGTCGTATGCAATCCTTGCCCCTAATCCTCACAATCGACAGCCTTGGTTGGTGGACCTGTCTCAGCCAGAACAGGTAGTGCTTTACGCAGATATGAATCGCCTGTTACCCCATACAGATCCGTTCAATCGACAGATTACCATTGGCCTGGGATGCTTTCTTGAACTCATGGCTATGGCGGCCGCGGAAGATGGGGTTGCGGTATCATTCGACATTTTCCCTGAAGGTGAGGATGCTGCTCGGCTTGACGGACGACCCGTGGCCATCGCTACTTTTGCGAAAGCAAGGGGTGTCGCACCAGACCCGCTCTTCGCACATGTGATGGAACGTCGCTCCCTGAAAGAGCCGTACGATTTAACTCGTCCTGTCTCCAACGGCTTATTGAAAACGGTTTCACAGTCTGTTCGCCATGGCAGTTCGGTCGGAACAACCAATGAACCTGCCGAAGTACAGGCCCTGCGTGAACTATCCAATAAAGCGCTACGCATTGAAGTGGAAACCCCGCGCACATATAAGGAAAGTGTCGATTTATTCCGCATTGGCCATGAGGAGATTGAGGCAAATCCCGACGGCATCGACTTTTCAGGTCCGCTGTTTGAAACACTGCATTTAACCGGAATGTTCAGTCGCGAGGCCGCGCTGGACACCAGCTCCAGCACCTATGCACAAGGGATGGATGCCGTTCTGGAAAACACGGACACGGCCATGGCGCATATCTGGCTTGTAACGGCAAATAACGCCCGAAGAAACCAGATAGACGCTGGCAGGGACTGGCTGCGCATAAATTTGGCGACGACGTCCCTTGGCATAAGTACGCAACCTCTGAGCCAAGCCTTGCAGGAATACACAGAAATGGCTGCGCTCTACGATAAAATTCATGCTATGTTTGCGCCAGGCGGGGGCACCGTTCAAATGTTTGCAAGGTTGGGTTATGCAGCCCCGGTTGCAGCGAGCCCACGCTGGCCACTTGATGCAAGACTAATCTAGGCGCAAATTTGGATACCAAAGACAAACGCAAGCTGACGTTCCAGTTTTTCAATGAAATCGGCATCATCCAGCAACTGGCAACAACCGCGTTTAATCGCCGGTTGCCGGATGGCTTGCATGTCTCGCATTTTTCTATTTTGAACCATCTCATTCGGCTTGGAGATGGCAAGACTCCATTGGAACTATCTGACGCTTTTCAGGTGACAAAGGGCACAATGACCCACACACTTGGAGCGTTGAGCAAGCGTGATTTCATAAAGCTCAGCCCGCACCCAAGTGATGGGCGGAGCAAGATTGTCTTCCTGACAGATAGTGGTCGGACGTTTCACGCAAGCGCGATTGAAAGCCTAGCTCCGTTGATGCACATCATGGAACATAATTTCGATTTGAACGAACTGGCTAACATGCTTCCTAAGCTGCAAGAAGTCCGAGCAATTCTCGATAAACACAGAGACGTCTAAGAATGGGCTTATTCAGACCTATACCCGAGCAAAGCTGATATCTGTACTAGTGACCACCACTTAAATTGCCCGTTTTGACAGAGTAGTCAGCGGCCAGACCATAGTCTGGATCATCATCTGAATCGACCATGAGCTGCCCTGCTCTGTTGAGCAATTTGTGGCAATCACGGGACAGGTGCCTCAATTGAAGGGTTTTGCCGATAGCTTCATATTTTGAAGCGAGTGTTTCAATCGCCTGAAGCGCGGATTGGTCCACAACGCGGCTGTTCATGAAATCAACGATAACCAGGCCGGGATCCGTTGCCGGGCTGAAAATTTCAGAAAACCCGTCGGCGGAACCGAAAAATAACGGCCCCTCAATCTGATACACCTTCGCGCCTTCTTGAGTGGTGTGCGCTCTGGCGTGAATACGGGTTGCGTTGTTCCACGCATATGCAAGTGCAGACATGATAACGCCAACAACAACAGCAATGGCCAAATCCGTCAGCACCGTTACAACCGTGACCAGGACAATCATCAAGGCATCTGTCAGTGGAATACGGCGCAGAATGGTCAGGCTCTGCCAAGCAAATGTCCCAATCACCACCATGAACATGACGCCCACAAGCGCAGCGAGGGGGATTTGCTCAATCAGCCCTGAAGCGACCAAGATAAAGGTCAGAAGGAACAACGCAGCCGCAATGCCGGAAAGGCGCGTGCGACCTCCAGATTTAACATTGATCATGGATTGACCGATCATAGCGCAGCCACCCATACCACCGAAAAAACCTGTGACCGTGTTGGCCAGGCCTTGAGCAACACATTCCTGCGAGGCACCTCCTCGCTGCTCTGTAATCTCGCCTACAAGATTGAGCGTCAACAAGCTTTCAATCAGACCGATGGCAGCCAGAATTAGCGCGAAGGGAAAGATAATACGCAAGGTCTCCATGGTGAGTGGTACCATTGGAATATGGAAAGTCGGCAAGCCACCCTCGATGGAGGCCAAGTCCCCGACGCGCGGCACATCAATCCCGAAGAAAATCACGATTGCTGCCACAATACCAATGCCTGCAAGCGGCGCTGGAATAGCTTTCGTAAGTTTCGGCATGAACCAGATGATGGCCATAGTCAGTACGACAAGACCCAGCATGTTCGCCAAGGGCCAGCCACTCATCCAGGTCTTAAGCCCATCCGGACCTGTGACCTGAAACTGCGTCAGTTGCGCCATGAAAATCACAATCGCCAGACCGTTTACGAATCCAAGCATGACCGGGTGCGGGACAAGGCGAATGAACTTGCCGAGCCGGAAAACACCTGCCAAAATCTGCATAATACCCATGAGAACAACGGCTGCGAACAGATATTCAACGCCATGCATCGAGACCAACGACACCATAACCACTGCCAAGGCGCCGGTTGCACCAGAGATCATACCGGGCCGGCCACCCAAGACGGCAGTGATGAGGCCGACGATAAATGCCGCATAGAGCCCAACCAATGGGTGCACACCAGCGACAAATGCGAAGGCCACGGCTTCCGGGACCAATGCCAAAGCGACGGTCAGACCGGATAATAACTCGGTTTTGATACGACCTGGCGTAAAAGGTACATTTGAACCTCCCTTCCAGTCTGGAAGTGATAGGCGATCGGCAAATGCGGACAGGGTTGGCTTGTTCACAGTGAATCAATCCATTCTAAGGCGTGAGTTCATCTAAGGAGGTTTTAAGGCTTCTACATAACCGACTTGAGAAACCATGCAAGAATGAAACCGCATTTAGCGTTAAAACCGCCGGAAATGGTATCAGAATGCTGTAGATTCAAGGCCACGGGCCGGTGACGACAAAGATTACTTGATTTCGGTAGCTTGAATCAACTCTATCTAACGCGGTCCTTGAACCCGCCACCAACACCCAAAAATCCTCTAACTAATCGGATGTTGCATTCTGGAACCAACTCCAATTCTATTCAGCATATTCATCATAGCTATGGCGACGGTTAGTTGGGCCACTTCGGTTGGTGAAAATACAGCCGCAATAGCTTCATAGTCGTTATCCGGAATGCCTGTTTGGGCAGCCAGAGTAATGCTCTCTGTCCACTTCAAAACCGCTCGATCACGGTCGTCAAAGAATGATGATTCCGGCCAAGTGGCAATCAGATGTAACATCTGCGAATCCAGTCCGTGTGCGGTTGCCTCCTTTACGTGCAAATCGACACAATATGCGCATCCATTGATTTGAGATGCTCGCAGTTTTGCCAGGTGCAGATAACGAGGGTCTATTCCAGATTTTTTCACTGACGTGTTCAACACACCAATGGCTTTGTAAATATCTGGGATCAATTCAGAAATATCCATTCGGGGGTGCATGACGTCTCCTGTTTGTGTTGCAAACGAATCATCGATATAATATATCGATGAATATAATGTGCAAGCTGTAGTGGCTGGGAGAGATATTATGCGACGCCTTGGAGATGGTGTTGAAGCAGCGCTACATTGCGTTCTTTTGCTGGCCGAAGTGCCAAGAGACAATGTCTTACCCGGAAAAAGCCTCGCCGAGTTTCACGGGATTTCTGAGACTTATCTCTTCAAGCATTTGCGCGCGCTTGTTGCTGCAGGCATCGTTGAAGCCTTGCCCGGCCCGCGTGGCGGGTATCGTCTCAACCACAAACCGGAAAAAATCACTCTGTTGGATATTGTTGAGGCGATTGACGGCAAAGAACCGGCTTTTGTTTGCCGCGAAATCCGGCGTCGGGGACCTTGCAAATCGAATGATCCCTGCGCCTATAAAACCGACTGTTTTATCAAGGTACGTATGCTGGATGCCGAAAACATATGGCGGGATGCACTCAGACAACAAACACTCCAGGACTTATTGGAGGATGGCGCTCGCATGATCAATGACGACACACAAAATGCCATTTCAAGCTTCATTGAAAGGGCGCAACGATAGTTTTGTCCTAAGGCGAGACCATCGACAGTGACCTGACATTCAAACTGATCAAACCTCAGGCCTTATGCAAAGGCAAAGCCTCACCTTAGCAGCGTTCCGTGTTTTCTTGGCATTTCGCACCACACATTGACAGGGTTTTCGCGAAACTTATAATCGCGCAATGAGCCAAGACTTCCTTCCAGTATTCAAAGCCTTGCGTCCCCTGTTCGCACAACACGCAGACAAATGCGTGGTTCTTTGTGACGAGCCATTTCGGTACTATCTGGGCACTCACGAAGTTCGTGCAAAAGACGGCTACCGGACGGATTTTGGCGGTGTTGAAATAAATAAAAACTATGTTTCGGCGCACTTGATGCCAATTTATATTCACCCGGAAATGTCAACCAGCTTAAGCCCTGGCCTGAAGCGGCGCATGCAGGGCAAATCATGCTTCAACTTTAAAAAACCTGATGTCATCCTCTTGAAAGAACTGGACTGTCTCATAAAACTTGGCATATCGCAGTTCGAGAACGACGGGCGTATTTAACGGACGCTAAACAAAGCAGATATTCACGCTCGAAACGCTGCCTCGGCGTTTGTGTCGCATGTATTGTTCTTATGTTCCAAAGTCTATTGCAGTACTGCAAAATCGAACTTCACAAGTGGATTTTCGCGAAGACGAATGTTTGGGTTTAGAGAGCACAACTTGTGAGTTTGCCGAGAGATTGAGGCTATAAATCAAACTTTCCAATGATCCGGAACAGACATGTCACAATAAGCATACTCACCTGAAATCAGACTTACGTTCATTGTTAACGAACGCGACCATGTGGAAACGAAAAAACCCGTTGCAGACCTCAACTATCACAGGTCTAAATCATCGAGAACTCTTTACATTTTAGTTTCCCAAAATACCTGGATGCGCTGACAGCTGCTTTGATCAGTATACTCTTAAGACACTGCAATTTTAGGCAGGGTGATGCAAAAAACAGATCCCTTTGGTGAGTTGTCTTCTACCCAAACTTTACCATTGTGCAGTTGGATAATTTTGGCCGCCAATGCCAAACCAACCCCTTGGCCGGGATATGCGTTTCGATCAACGTCGCGTTTGAACAGCTCAAATATCGTCTTTCTCGATTTTGGAGCAACACCGATACCATTGTCGATCATCTGAATTTGGACTTCGGATTCTGTTTCCTCAGCTTTGATGTGAACATGGGGTGCAACATTCTTGGAAACAAAGCTCACAGCATTTTTAAGCAATTCCTCGAACAAGACTGTCACATGATCAAGGTCGCCCCACACGCTGGGTAAATTATCGACATCTACAATAGCCGAGGAAGCCTCAATTGGGCCTGCAAGCGAGTTGGTAACGAGGTGCTCGAAAATTGCATTCGTATCTATGAACTGAAACGAGTTTTGACGCGTGCTCAATCGAGACAATTTCAACAACGCATCCAGCTTCGCTCCGAGCTGACGGTTGGATTTTACGATGATGTCAAAATATTTTTTTGTCTCATCATCAAATTGTTCAAAATTGGCAGCCAAGATAAGATTTGAGAAGCCATCAATGTGCCGGATTGGCGCATTTAAATCATGGGAAATTTTGTAGAGAAAGTTCTTGTGCTCCTCTTTCAATATCTCGACTTCGCGTCTTGTTTTCTCAAGCTCTTCTTCGAGTGCTGATGTCATTTTCTACTCACTTGGCAAACATACGATATCAATCCCCAAACTGGGTGTTGAGGCCTGGACCCGGATAAGTGCCAACCTGCATTAAATTACCACACACTTATTTTACCCGTATGCGTAACCGGCTAGTTTGCAAGTAACTCAGAAATGCGACGCTTAACTGGCGCGCGGCTGTTGCACGAGTTGCTTTCCTACATTTGGTAAATTTTCAACTGCAGCAAAAAACTCAACACCATTGAAAGGTTTTACAAGATATCCGTCGCTTCCAACTTCCATGCTCTCAAGTATATCTGCAGCATCATCAGAGGAAGAAAGCATAATGACTGTAATGTTCTTGTATTTTGGGTTGTTTCGGATTTCCTGAAGAACATCAAAACCGTTCATATCTGGCATGTTTATGTCCAACAAAAGCATGAACCCTTCAGGATCGTAACCCTGTGCCACCAAATTATCGAGCGTGGCAGATAATTTCCCGGCGGAATTCTCTGATACAAACCGGTTGACAATACCGCTGCGCTTTATGAGTTGCTGCGTGAGTAGAACCTCACGCTCATCATCATCCAGCATTATGATTGTCGTATCCGAGTAAGTTATCATGAATTCAGCTTTCTAACGCAGTAAATTTTTATGGTTAAAATTAGTAATTTTGACAGGTTAGGACAATGAAATTAACACTCAGTTATTAAGGATTTCATTTATATTTGGAGAGCGCGATTGAATGATAAAAAAGAAAAAATTGAACTATATGGCTTTTCAGAAAGTAAATAGTTCGATTTTATATTTTAAGAATTCGATGAGGCAATTTCGTTGCAAACGAAAGTAATCCTCGTGTACGCCTGTGACAACTGGGAACAATCGCTATAAGCCAGTCACCTTGGCTGGCTTGGACAATCACCTACGAATAGCACCCTGGAACCCATTGTTGGTAACTCAACATGCGTGGAAGCATTCAATAACCCCCAAGACTGGTAACTTCCAGGATTACCTCTCAGGCGATGGCGTCTGGAGGATTTGCAAAGAATCTGGGAGCAATCCCATATCACAAGAAGATTCGATTTAGCGGCGATAGCAGCCGATGCGGTGCCGAACACCGATATCTTAAAAAGTTTTGGCGGGAGATAGTGGCGGACCCAGGAAGATTCGAACTCCCGACCTCTTGATTCGTAGTCAAGCGCTCTATCCAGCTGAGCTATGGGTCCTCACTGCCAACATTCAACTCATGTCCTTTGGCTCCATTCACCATAACACGAGGGTCGTTGACCTAAGCCTTTCGGCTTCAAGGTGCGTATCCCTAATGCGACGGCACCAGAAATGCAAGTGGTAATTCTCGACAAAAGCGCCCTGTTTGCAAACTAATTTCGAGCGCTTTGATTTCCGTCAGATTTGACCATACGTAGAGGTGCTTTTGCGCCTAATTCCGGGGATGGTGACGGTACATTTATCCGGCGCTTGGGCAGGTGAATGGTAAAGCTTGCACCTTGTCTGGTTTCATCAAGTGTCAGGTTGCCATCGTGCGCACGTACCAGCTCTGCGGCAATAGCCAAGCCTAACCCAGTACCACCTGGGCCTGAGGAAGATTGGAATGCTTTAAAAAGAGAGGTACGCAGCTTTTCTGGAATGCCAGGCCCCGTATCGGAAATGGTAATGCAGACAAAATCTTGTTTTTCGCGATAGCCAATGGTCAGGCAATTGACCACACTTCCCGCCATCTCTGCGTTGTTATTTGTCATGGCCTGCAGGGCATTGCGACACAGGTTCAAAAGAACACGAAACAGTTGATCCGGATCAGCATCGACAGTGACCTGCGGTGTTATCAAATTATCAAATCTGACAGACTTGTCTGTATCCAGACCCAATACTTCCGAGACTTCCAGAACCAAAGTATGGAGTTGGACAACCCGAATGCTTGGCGGTGCTTCACGCGCACGGCCATAGGACAAGGTAGATTGGCAGTAGTCAATCGCACGATCCAATGCTCGGACGAGTTTAGGGGTGAACCGCTGAACAACCGGATCATCGATGGCCTGCAGACGATCTGAAAACAAGACGGCAGATGCCAGGATATTACGTAAATCATGATTGATCTTGGAAACAGCCAATCCTAAATCTGCAAGGGTACGCTTTTCTGCCAGCATTTTCTGCAGTTCACCTTGCATGTCCGAAAGTTGATTTTGGGCCACGCCAATCTCATCGCTACGATGGCTGGGTGGTATAACACGAGCGGGGTCTTCTGGATCTTCGGAAAAATGCACCATGTTTTTCGTCACGCGACGAAATGGCCGAACGAACAAAGCCCGCAATGAAATGAACACCAGAGAGGCTGTAATGATCGAAATCACCAGGGAAAGCTTGAGGATATTGACCGAATGATTGAACAGAGCGGTTTGCAGATCTGTTTCCTGCAGAACGATTTCAATCTCGACTGGCGCCCCATCCGGACCGCTCATTCCATTCGCAATTCCCATAACGCGAGTCGTCCGCGACTTGCCATGTAGTAGTGACTGAATAGCCTCCATAATCGCGTTGGCCGGCTCCATGGAGCCTGTATCAAACTCAGACGTAACCATGTCCGGCATATCTGACATGGCGACAAGCTGCCGCCGTCCCTCACGGCTAACTGCTATCGTGAGAACGCCGAGCTCTTCCAGAATTCCATTTGCGGCCCGATCAGACAACATATTGAAATTGCCTGCTTCTTCCGCCACCCGCAGCGCAATAGCGGCGCGTTCCACGCGATCAGACAGCCATGTATTTCGGAAATTCGCCAGAGATGGAATGTAGATAAACACTTCACTGATCATCACAAAAAGCACTGTCAGCAATAAGAGTTTCGTCGAAAGCCCTCGCATCAATCCTCGTTTCTCATGCGTTTTTGCACGGGCGGAAAATGAAACACTATTGGCTTGAGCATCATGATCAGTGCCATTTGCCATAGAGTGCTTTCCTACAATTCTTACGCGTTTTGAACGGTTGCAATTTGGTGTGTTTTATCGGTTTTGATGGCATTTATGCAAATAAACCACCTATGAAATTTGTGTGATCGGCATTTTACCAAGATCAAAAAGCGATCAAACAAACAAAAACACCCTCCAACAAATGAAAGTCGAAGGGTGTAAATAGTGCAAAATTTGCCGAAGTATGTTCAGCAACTAGCGCTAATTTGCTGACGTATCGTCTGCTTGCTCTTCCGCAGGTGTTTCAGTTGCAGGCGTGGCCTCCTCTGTCGGCTGCTCCATTGCTGGCTCAGCCGGTGCTGTTTCAGCTGGCGTCTCGGCAGAAGCAGGTACGACCTCTGGCAAAGGAGCCGGGTCGTTGGATAAAGTTCGCAAATATGCGATCAAATCGGCTCGCTCATCAGCTTTCTTAATACCGGCAAAACCCATAGATGTGCCAGAGATGTACTTCTTAGGAGCTTTCAGGAAAGAATTGAGGTTTTCGTATGCCCACACATTGCTGGCACCATACTCCTGCAGTGCAGATGAGTATTTAAAGCCATCATGCGCTGCCGGAACAGCGTTCACAACGTTCCACAAATTTGGTCCAACCTTGTTGGCGCCACCTTCTACAAAGTTATGGCAAGCCGCACACTTCTTCGCAACAGACTGGCCGTCATCGGCCGATGCACTCGCCAAAAGAATAGAAATTGGTTCTTCTTCTGGAGCTGCTGCAACTTCCGTAGCACTGCCATCTTCTGGTACCTCAACTGAGTAGCCAGGTGTTTCCAAATCATGGTGACTGAAAATAGCGTCAGCTACGACACCCAGTCCCATTACCAGGAGCACGGTGCCGAGGACAGCACCTGCGATTTTGTTAAACTCAAAGGAGTCCATCCGCTTCTCTCTCTTGCAAGCCGGTGTTGCATCAAATTTATGTTTGGCGATACGCCATCTGCAGTTTGATCGCAAACTAAAAACTTTCCTATGCGCATGCAACACGTATAAGCATAGTTCTTTGTGACCAATTGCCCCTAATGCCCGTTTTTTTACAAAAAAACCTTAAATATCCGGGTAAAGAGATGAAAAATATGCCTTCTACCGCACCACTTGTGCTCATTCCTTCCCGTCTTGCTGCCACGCGCCTGCCAAACAAGCCAATGGCAGAGATCGCCGGTGAACCAATGATTGTTCACGTTTGGCGTCGGGCGATTGAGGCAGATATTGGTGATGTTGTCGTCGCAACTGATTCTACGCAGGTCTTAGATGCGATAAAACAAGTGGGCGGGAAAGCTGTTCTTACCCGTTCAGACCACCCATCAGGATCTGACCGAATTTTTGAAGCCCTGCAGATCGTCGATCCAGACGGCAGCTATGACACAATCCTGAATCTGCAGGGCGATCTGCCAACACTTGACCCGGTTTCCATAAAAGCATGCTTGCAACCGTTGTGTGATCCGGATGTCGATTTGGCAACATTGGTCGCACTTATTCGGAAGGAAGATGAAAAGACAAATCCGAGCGTGGTGAAAATTATTGGCAGCCCCATTTCTGAAAACAGACTGAGGGGGCTCTACTTTACGCGTGCTACAGCGCCTTATGGAGAAGGGCCACTTTATCATCACATTGGCATTTATGCCTATCGGCGCGCCGCATTAGAACGTTTTGTCTCGCTTGAGCCGTCATGTCTGGAAAAAAGGGAAAAGCTGGAGCAATTGCGAGCTTTGGAAGATGGCATGCGGATTGACGCCATGATTGTTGACACTGTGCCTTTGGGCGTTGATACACCTCATGATCTTGAACTTGCACGAAAAGCACTGTCCTGAGGAAACGAAATGGTTGCCGAAACCGCCGCTTTACTGGCCAATACAATAGCTCCCAAGAAAGTAGTATTTCAGGGTGAGCCAGGTGCCAACTCGCATATTGCATGCGTTGAAGTGTTTCCCAATTCAGAAGCCGTTGCGATGGCTACCTTTGAGGATTGTTTCGCAGCACTAGAAGCCGGTGATGCGGATTTGGGCATGATACCGATTGAAAATTCGGTTGCTGGCCGCGTGGCAGATATTCACCATCTGCTACCCACATCTTCTCTGCATATCATCGGAGAATTTTTTCTGCCCATTCACCATCAACTGGTTGGTACAAAAGATGCGGATCTTGGCTCCGTCAAATCTGTACAAAGTCACGTGATGGCTCTCGGCCAATGCCGCAAGATAATCCGTGACCTAGGTCTTACAGCCGTGATTGGTGCTGACACCGCAGGTTCTGCCCGGCAAATCGCCGAGCGGGGAGAGGTTTCAGACGCTGCCATATCATCTGGCTTGGCGGCTGAAATCTACGGACTTAAGGTCCTAAAAGAAAATATTGAAGACGAAGACCACAACACCACACGCTTTATTATTCTCGCACGCAAGGATCTACAGGCACCAGCCAACAATGGTGCCGTCATGACCAGCTTTATTTTTCGCGTTCGTAACGTTCCTGCTGCACTTTACAAAGCAATGGGAGGCTTTGCTACCAATGGCGTGAACATGACTAAGTTGGAATCCTACCAACTGGGTGGGAAGTTTTTTGCGACACAATTCTACGCTGAGGTTGAAGGACACCCAACAGACTCGAATGTAAAACTGGCGTTGGAAGAATTAGGGTTCTTTTGCGCTGAACTGAAGGTGCTGGGTGTCTATCCGGCCAGCCCGTTCCGGGCAAATATCAAAGAACCGGAATCCAATCGTGATTTGAGACCGGCTCAGCCAGAAAAGTCGTAGAAGGTCTTTATCAGCTGATGGGCAATGGCCATTGGGGGTGGCGTTTTTAACGTGTTTTCCCGCGTCAGCATGTCACCTAATTCGTTCCGGTCAAACCAACGGCAATCTTCAAGCTCTGTCTCATCCATTGTAATGTTCGTGGACGCGGCTTTCGCAAAACACCCAAACATCAAAGTGTGCGGGAATGGCCATGGTTGTGTGGCGTGGTAGCGAACGGCTGAAACATCAATACCGGCTTCTTCCTTGATTTCTCTTCGAACCGCATTTTCCATGGTTTCGCCAGGTTCGATAAAACCTGCAAGACACGAATACATACCCTCGGCAAAATGTGGCTGACGACCCATAAGACACCGGTCACCATCCACGACAAGCATAATGGATACCGGATCCAGGCGCGGAAAATGCACACGGCCACAAGACGAACAATTGCGCCGATAACCAGCCTGGGCTTTTTCCGTTTTCGAGCCACAATTGGCGCAAAACCGGTGGTTTTTATGCCAGGCCAGCATCGACCATCCATGACCCAAAGCCGCAACTTGGTGTGCTGCTACGCTGCCAGATGTCACAACTGATCTCATATCCAAAGTGATATAAGGCTCTGGCAATTCGGTTTCGCCTGAGATGATTGCGGCAAGCGCAGGAGCACCATTGCGATCGCCCAGATAGATCCCATTTTCAGTGTCGGCCCTAAGGTTTGCCACCTCATCTAATGAAAACTCGGCTGTTGTTCCACCATCGACAGTTTTCAACACCGGATCACCATTTTGATACAAATAGGCATTTGCGCTGGGGTTCTGCCATGCTGCAGCAAGGTCTTCAGCGCTCAGGTGCTCGCTGTTACGTTCCAGCTCATTGGCAGAAAACGCATTCCACGCCGATACATCCGGGAATGCTGTTCCGTTGAAAAAATTGCTCACTGGTCTTGCCTCAAAGTCTTGATTTTATCTCGTTTAGAAGAGCCGTTTTAGCTGCGTCATCATATGGTCGTGCGAGACCTGATCCCCATACCGGGCCGGGCCAAGCAGCATCGGAAACTTCTCTTGCCACCACATGCACATGCAGTTGACGCACAATATTGCCCAGCGCACCCACATTTAACTTTTCGCATTTGGTGAGTCCCAGCACAGCCCCAGAGACTGCGTCAACCTCAGCCCACAGTCTGTCCTTCTGAGGCGAGCTCAAATGGAATATCTCAGCCGCATTCTCAATACGTGGGACTAAAATGAACCAAACGAACCGTGTATCATTCATCAACAACACATCGCAGAGCTCAAGAGAGGCCACAAAATGCGTATCGGTATGCAGGCGTGGGTCTAGTTGAAATTCAGTCGGTGAGGCTTGCTTCATATCAAACGCCTAATCCTGTTTGCTGCCCATTGCAAGATTAACGTCTTGCGCCTATGGTCCGCCTCGATTTTCCAACCTTGATAGATACTTGAATCCGGAGCCCGAATGACCGACCTTGCTGCCTTGGAAACCATTATTGAAGCCGCTTTTGAAAACAGCGGTTCTATTAGCACCGACACCAAGGGCGAAGTACGCGATGCTGTCGAAACATCGCTGAACCTGCTCGACAAAGGTGAAGCCCGCGTCGCCGAGCGTCAAGCAGACGGAAACTGGACTGTCAATCAGTGGCTTAAAAAAGCTGTTCTTCTATCCTTCCGCCTCAACGCTATGGAGATTATTAAAGGCGGTGCTGGCGATGCAACCTGGTGGGACAAGGTCCCTTCAAAATTTGATGGCTGGGGCGCCCAAGAATTTGAAACAGCTGGTTTCCGCGCCGTCCCGAATTGCACCGTTCGTCGCTCTGCCTATGTCGCGCCGGGCGTTGTGTTGATGCCATCCTTTGTCAATTTGGGTGCCTACGTTGACGAGGGCACAATGGTCGACACTTGGGCAACCGTGGGTTCTTGCGCACAAATTGGCAAAAACGTTCACCTATCCGGCGGTGTTGGCATTGGCGGTGTGTTAGAGCCATTGCAGGCCGGACCGACCATCATTGAAGACAATTGTTTCATTGGTGCACGGTCAGAGGTCGTGGAGGGCTGCATTGTACGCGAAGGTGCTGTGTTGGGCATGGGCGTATACATCGGCAAATCCACTAAGATCGTTGATCGCGCAACCGGCGAAATTCATATGGGCGAAGTACCACCCTACTCCGTGGTGGTGTCCGGCTCATTGCCCGGCAAGCCGGTACCGGGACAAAATTGGGGTCCAAGCCTCTACTGTGCCGTCATCGTGAAAAAAGTGGACGCTCAAACCCGTTCCAAAACATCCATCAATGATCTCCTGCGTGATTAGGCGCTGAATTTGGATATCAATTGAAGCGTCATGGGGCTCTCATGACGCATACTTCCAAAACTTGGCAGATGATTTTCTATCGTAGACTATTTTGAAAAACTTCCTACTTGGTCACATTGTTCGCACGACCAGTACCCATGTAAGCGTTGTGTGTTGATTGCATGATCGTGAATACGTATCCTCAATGGTAATTTCTACCGATACTAAGTGCCACCGAACTTGCGAAATGCATGTATATTAATCGGGAAAGCGTTTTTTGAGAGTTCCCATGAGAAGCTACTTGATTTGGTATGGTCTTAAAGCGTGGTTCATCGGATTGTTGTTTGCGGCCTTCATAGTTATCCCTCTGATAAGGGCTATGCAGGGGTTGGAATTCGAAGCAATTTGGCAAGAACTTGAAGAGCGCTCGCTTGGCTATATCGTGATGTTACCGAGTTCATTTCTAATGGCATTTACCTTTGGATTGGTCCTAAGTCTTCCCTTGTTTCTTATCGCAATTGTATCATCGTTTTTTTTGGAAAAACAAATCGCTAGCCACCCAAATTTCTTTGTAGTTTTAGCCTCGATAATTACAGCCACCATTGTGGCCTTGTTGTATGCAACGGAAATGAGGAATCAGTGGGATCTCACACATGATTTCTGGGGCAGATTCAGAGCTCGTTTTTTATCATGGGACACTTGGATCTTTGCCCTCCCGATCTTGCCTGCAGCATTTTACTTCTGCAATCGCTTAAAAGATAAAAACGGTACGGATCGGTAGTTGCAACCTATCCTGGCCACCAAGTCCAACATGTTAAATGCTTGAGTGTATCGCGAACTTCGTCCCCGAAAATGCCTGCAGTTCGTTTCTGAATATCCAGAAAATGGAGTACTTGAATCCAGATTTATTTCGTGTAAACGCTGCCAGCCATAAGTCTGGCAGCGCTTGATAGTTATGCTCGAACAACAGGTTCGGACGAGCAGATCAAAAATTCACTTTAAGCCGCAGCTTTGGATGTCAGCAAGCCGCGATTGACCAGCAATTCTGCAATCTGAACGGTATTAAGTGCAGCACCCTTGCGCAGATTGTCGGACACAACCCATAGGTTCAATCCGTTTTCGATGGTGCTATCTTCACGAATGCGAGAAATGAATGTTGCATCTTCACCAGCGGATTCATAAGGCGTGACATAGCCACCGTCTTCGCGCTTATCCACAACCAGACAGCCTGGGGCTTCGCGCAAAATATCGCGCGCATCATCAGCAGTGATTTCATTCTCAAACTCAATGTTAACCGCTTCCGCATGGCCAACGAACACTGGCACACGCACGGCGGTTGCCGTGAGTTTGATGGATTTATCGAGCATCTTCTTGGTTTCGGCAACCATCTTCCACTCTTCCTTCGTATAGCCATCATCCAGGAAGACGTCGATGTGTGGGATAACGTTGAAGGCAATCCGCTTTGTGAACTTTGCGTTCTCAATTGGATCGGAGACAAATACAGCACGACTTTGCGTAAACAACTCGTCCGCGCCTTCTTTGCCAGCGCCAGATACAGACTGGTATGTGGAAATAACCACACGTTTGATTGTGGCTTTGTCGTGAAGGGGCTTCAGTGCCACAACCAATTGTGCTGTGGAGCAATTTGGATTGGCGATGATATTCTTTTTGGAAAACCCTTCTACCGCATCCGGGTTTACTTCGGGCACGATCAGCGGAACATCTGGATCGTAACGCCAAGCAGACGAATTATCTATGACAACACAGCCTTTTGCTGCGATTTGAGGCGCAAGCTTCTTGGACAAATCGCCACCCGCTGACATGATGGCAATATCGGTGCCAGTGAAATCGTAATTGTCCAGCGCCTGAACGCGCAGTGTTTTATCGCCGTAAGAAACTTCGGTTCCCTGGCTACGCCGGGATGCCAAAGCGATCACTTCGTCTGCGGGAAATCCACGTTCGTCCAAAATAGATAAGACTTCGCGACCCACATTACCGGTGGCGCCAACAACTGCTATTTTATAACCCATCGAAATGTCCTTTCATCAACCTCTCCCGCCTGTGTTGGCCGGTCGCAAACGACCAAGCCGTTTTCTCCCCGCAAATACCGGCGAGAGAGAAGGCGGCATCTGAGGGAAATCAGGTGGTTTTGGTTTTCTTGGTGGTTTTAGTGGTCGTGAATGTGCCCACTGCCAATCCTGTCCGGATCGCACGCTTGGAAGTTTTAGCAAGTGACAACAATTCAGAATTCATTTGGGTTTGCCTGATGGCTTTCCTTTAGGAATTTTCCGTTCTATGAGGGCAAATCACAAAAGAGTCAATGCAATGCATGTATGCCACATTGCAATCATACTTGACTGCCATCACCCCACGACTTGTAACTGACGCTTAGATTCGTCGGTTCGCCTGCACAATACTTGAAAGTACCGGAAAATATGTTTGAGCGCCTAACCTGCCTTTGTGGCGCATTTATTCTCTCCATAGGCGTATCCGGCATGTGTTTTGCAGATAACACATCAGTTGCATCGGAGCACTTGGATCAGGCAAGTGTCCTGGAACTTCCAAACGATGAAACAATGATCCGCCTCGGCTCAGGGTCGCAAGCCAGGCTAACCTTGTCAGAAAATACAGCGCTTGCAATTCAACGGAGTGAGGGACGTCTTCTGCTGGAGCTAAAACAGTTGGGTGAGCAGGACGCCATTTTGATAAATCAAGAAGCGGCGACCGCATCGGACAGATCTATAGAAGTGCGCCTGGTAGATGCGAATTTTGATGGGTTGCGAGACCTTCTGGTAGAGACTGGGATCGGGTATGGCGGCGTCAACGTATTCTTCAAGCTTTTGCTTGGTACCGCAACCGGGTTTGAAACGTCCTGGGCGCAATCTGATCTGTCGAACCCTGAAATAGACCCTGCCCTCAAGCAAATTCGCACAAGTATGCGCAGCGGGCCCAGCTGGCATCTGGAAGTGTATGAGGTTGCCGACACGCGCCCCTATTTGCATATGACGACAACTGCGGCTGGGGATGGCGTGGAATATGTCAGGTTTTTAAAACAGGATGGTTCTCTCGACCGCGAAATGATTACCGATGCGTTGGCGGATGACCCAAATGACTGGAAACCAATCAGTTTGAAACTTCCAAAGGAAGCACTCTTTCCTCTGAGAAGCGAGCCAGATTCCGCAAGTGCCACCAAAGCTGCCCTCCCTGAAAGCAGCACGGTATTGTTACGTCGTTTAAGCGTAGACAAACACTTTATTCTCGTGGAACACGCCAAATCTGGCATGGACGGTTGGATTAAAACAGAGTGGTTGCCAATGCCGGAAGGCCTGCAATTTTAAGATTCGATCCACGCAATAAGCCTGCAACAAATTGGAATCAAAACCCTTTTTGAATTCTTGTACGCTGTCACTTTCTGGTGACAGCCATCCCTTAGTTGTTTTGATATTCTGATCGGCTTTGCAACGATTACACGTTGAGAAAAGCGTGACATATAACAACAGGATATTCTCATGCTGACCGCGCTTTTTAGCTGGTTTGAAGGCAGGATAGAGCCGTTCCCAACTGAGGAACCAACACGGCCACCTAAAAAATTGATGCCGTTTATTTGGCACTATACAAAACCGATTTGGCGCGTGCTTGCAGGCATGTCGGCCACAACAGCAGCAATTGCGATCTTGGAAGTGTTGCTGTTTGCCTTCCTGGGCTCATTGGTTGATCGCCTGAACAGCTCGTCCCCCGATACCTTTTGGGCGGATCATGGCTGGTCGCTTGCGATCATGGGCTTTGTTGTTCTGATTGTCCTGCCCCTTGCCTCTTTTCTGGGTGGGCTCTTGATCCACCAAACCCTGCTTGGAAACTTTCCAATGATTGTGCGCTGGCAGGCGCATAGATATCTGCTCGGCCAATCCATGCGGTTTTATCAGGATGACTTTGCTGGGAGGATTGCAACAAAAGTCATGCAGACTTCGCTGGCGGTTCGCGAAGCTGTCATGAAGGTTCTGGACGTCCTGGTTTTCGTTGTTGTCTATTTCATTGGCACCTTGGTTCTGGTCGCACTTTCAGACTGGCGTTTGGCGATTCCTTTGATGGTCTGGCTGGTCGGCTATGTGGCATTGATGCGGTTTTTCATCCCACGTTTACGGAAAATCTCGGAAAGACAAGCAGACGCACGCTCCATGATGACCGGGCAAGTGGTCGACAGCTATACTAATATTTTGACTGTAAAACTGTTTTCGCACAAATCCCGTGAACTGGATTATGCCCGTGAGGGGATGAATGGTTTTTTGGAGACGGTACATGCACAAATGCGCCAGGTAACCAGTCTTCAGGAACTTTTGTACTTGATGAACTGCATCCTGATTTTTGCTACGGCGGCCTTCTCAGTAGTGCTTTGGCTGGATGGAAACATTTCCACAGGCGCAATCGCAGTTGCCATTGGTCTGGCGCTACGACTTAACGGAATGGCGCAATGGATTATGTGGGAATTGTCTGCCCTGTTTGAAAATATTGGTACCGTGGAAGACGGCATCACCACACTGGCAAGGGATCATGATATCGTTGATGCTGCTTCGGCAGCAGACCTTGCGCCTGTCAAAGGTGAAGTAGAATTTAAGCATGTCGGATTTCACTATGGAAAAATTGGCGATGATGGCGTACCGGCAAAGGGCGTGCTGCACGACGTGGATCTGAAAATTGCGCCGGGTGAAAAAATTGGACTTGTTGGCCGATCCGGAGCGGGGAAATCCACTCTGGTCAACCTTTTACTACGCCTCTACGACGTTGAAAGCGGACGGATTGCAATTGACGGGCAGAATATCTCGGAGGTCACTCAGACTTCACTGCGCGGAGCGATATCCATGGTTACGCAGGACACGTCTCTGCTGCATCGCTCGGTGCGTGACAACATCCTGTATGGTCGCCCTGATGCCAGTGAAGAAGACATGATTTTAGCGGCCAGGCAGGCCGAGGCCATGGATTTCATCGCGGATCTGCAAGATCCTAAAGGGCGACGCGGGTTTGATGCACATGTGGGCGAACGCGGCGTGAAGCTGTCTGGCGGTCAACGCCAACGGATTGCCATTGCACGGGTGCTATTGAAAGACGCTCCGATCTTGATACTGGATGAGGCGACCTCTGCGCTGGATTCTGAAGTGGAAGCGGCGATACAGGAACAGCTTTTCAACTTGATGCAGGGCAAAACCGTGATTGCAATTGCCCACCGCTTGTCAACCATCGCAACAATGGATCGCTTGATCGTGATGGATGGTGGGCGAATTATCGAAAATGGAAAGCATGACGAGCTGATCGCCAATAACGGCCTTTACGCCAGCTTGTGGCAGCGCCAATCTGGTGGCTTCCTGGGCGGTGTATCGCAAGAAGATGCAGCCGAGTAATCGCCTGGTAAGACAAGAGCTGATAAGCGCGTTAATTGTGTGGCCGTTTGTATGGACGGCCACACTGGCATTTCCGATCTTTGCCTGATAAAAGGCCGTCAGTTCATACACTAAGCCAAAGAAGCCGCCATGAGTGATCGCACAGCGAGCCAGTCCCGAAAAACCAGCGAAACTGAAATTGACGTTTCCGTCAATGTCGATGGAACTGGAACCTATGACACTAAAACCGGCGTGGGTTTCTTTGATCATATGCTAGAACAATTGGCGCGCCACAGTGGCATGGATTTCAGAATTCGAGCCAATGGTGATCTGCACATTGATGATCACCACACCGTGGAAGATGTGGGCATTGCACTGGGCATGGCGCTGAATGAGGCTTTGGGAGATCGTGCTGGCATTACCCGTTACGGCTCGGCTGACCTGCCGATGGATGAAACGCTATCCCGCGCCGCTATTGACGTATCCGGGCGTCCCTTTCTGGTTTGGCGCGTTGCATTCAATGCGCCCAAGATAGGCACATTTGACACGGAATTGGTGCGTGAGTTTTTTCAGGCACTCGCCATGAATGGCCGCATCACTTTGCATGTTGAGGGTGTTTATGGTGATAACAATCACCATATCGCAGAAAGCGTCTTTAAAGCAGTTGCTCGTGCACTGCGTGTTGCCACAGCCATGGATAGCCGGGAGATAGGCAAAATACCGTCTACCAAAGGCACTCTCTGAAGCTCCCTTAAAAGGGCCACAACATGCATTCCTATACGGTTCATCTTTCAGATCGCGAGGCTTCCCGTGAGGAGCAACTTAGCAAAGCTGTGTTCGTGCGCGATGGTTTTCATCTGGTGGCATTTATCATTCCACCGCTCTGGCTGCTTTGGCATCGTCAATGGCTGGGCCTGCTGATGTATGCTGCAGTGCTGGTGATATTTGATTTTGGTACTGATTTTGTTTCTGGATGGGCACTTGGTATCGCCAATTTTCTGATAGGTCTTGGCATTGCATTGGAAGCCAGCACACTTCGACGCTGGCGACTTCAGGCGCGCGGTTGGCAGTTGGCAGACGCCTTTGCTGCTCACGATCTGGAAGATGCGGAGCAGCGTTTCTTTGAACGCCTGAAAGATTCGAGAAAAGCGGCTCCATTGGAAACAAAACCAACGCGTTTCAGCTCGACACCCATCATCACTCCATCGTCAACCGTGATCGGATACCAATCATGAGCAGCCGTATGCGTGTTGCAATCATCGACTACGGGTCGGGAAATCTAAGGTCAGCGGAAAAATCGTTTGAGCGTGCCGCGCGAGAACATGACATTTCGGCAGAAATTCTTGTGACCGACAAGCCTGAGATTGTTGCCAAAGCAGACCGTATTGTGCTGCCCGGCGTGGGTGCATTTGCTGACTGTAGATCTGGCTTGTTTGCCGTCGATGGCATGGTCGATGCATTGCGTGATAGCGTTGAAAACCGTGCTGTTCCATTTTTTGGTATCTGTGTGGGTATGCAATTGATGGCAAGCCGCGGGTTGGAAAAAGAAACCAGCCTGGGCCTCGGCTGGATCCCCGGAGACGTGAAGCGAATTGTGCCAAGTAATCCAGCGCTGAAAATACCACAAATGGGCTGGAACACACTCACGCTACAAAATGAACATGAGGTGTTGTCTGGTATCGAGTTAGGCGTTGATGGATTGAACGCATATTTCGTCCACTCCTATCACCTCGATGCACAAAATTCAGATAATGTGGTGGCAACGACAGATCATGGCGGCCTCATTACCGCAATGGTTGCGCGGGACAATCTCATTGGGACGCAATTTCACCCAGAAAAAAGCCAGACATTAGGCCTATCCCTTATCGGGAATTTTCTGGAATGGTGGCCCGCCACAACCCGCGCGTCGATAGATGCCGTAGCCGCAAACGCCTGAACACATACACTGTCAAAGAATGGTTTTCTGAATGATCCTCTTCCCTGCCATCGACCTGAAAGACGGCCAATGCGTGCGTCTGAAATTGGGTGATATGGACCAAGCCACCGTTTTCAATGACAGCCCCGGAAATCAAGCCAAAGCTTTTCAAGATCAGGGCTTTGAATGGCTACACGTGGTCGACCTAAATGGTGCATTTGCTGGTGAGAGCCGAAATGGCGATGCAGTAGATGCCATTTTGGCGGCGACCACAAACCCGGTTCAATTGGGTGGTGGTATCCGAAACCTGGAGCAGATAGAGGCATGGCTGGACAAGGGCCTTGCGCGCGTCATTCTGGGTACAATTGCGGTGCGCGATCCGGATCTGGTTCGTGAGGCCTGTAAGCAATTTCCTGGCAAAATTGCTGTTGGAATTGATGCGCGCGGCGGCCGGGTTGCCGTTGAGGGATGGGCTGAAACCTCAGACCTGACCGTGCTGGACATGGGAAAGCGTTTTGAAGATGCCGGCGTTTCAGCAATCATCTACACGGATATCGATCGCGATGGCGTTTTAAAGGGCATCAACTGGGACAGTACGTTGGAGCTCGCAAACCATATGAGTATTCCGGTCGTTGCATCCGGCGGCCTGGCATCTATGGATGACATACGGCGCATGACTGAGCCTGATGCACAAATCCTGGAAGGCGCTATTTCCGGCCGTGCGCTATATGATGGCCGTATAGACCCAGCCGAGTCGCTGGCTTTGTTGAAGGGTGCTGCCTGATGCTCAAAGTGCGCGTTATTCCCTGCCTTGATGTGAAAGAAGGTCGCGTTGTCAAAGGCGTCAATTTCGTTGATCTGATCGATGCTGGTGACCCTGTGCAGGCCGCCATAGCCTATGACGCCGCCGGCGCGGATGAGCTTTGCTTTCTGGATATCACAGCCAGCCATGAAGACCGCGGCATTCTTCTGGATGTTGTTCAGGAAACAGCCGAACACTGTTTTATGCCACTCACGGTGGGTGGCGGTGTGCGAGAAGTTGCTGACATACGTAATCTGTTGCTGGCTGGTGCAGACAAGGTGTCTATCAATACGGCAGCCGTTAAAAACCCCGAATTTGTGCGCGAAGCGGCTGACAAATTTGGCAATCAATGCATTGTTGTAGCGATCGACGCAAAGCGTGTATCCGCGCCAGATGAGCCTGAGCGCTTTGAAATTTTCACCCATGGGGGTCGTGAAGAAACTGGTATTGATGCCGTGGAATTTGCGCGTCAGGTCGTTGCGCTGGGCGCCGGTGAAATCCTTCTGACAAGCATGGACCGTGACGGAACCAAGGTCGGGTATAACCTACCACTTACAAAAGCCATTGCTGATGCCGTGCCAGTGCCGGTGATCGCATCTGGTGGCGTTGGGGATTTGGACCATCTGGTTGAAGGCGTGCGTCAAGGACACGCCAGTGCAGTGCTGGCAGCCTCGATTTTCCACTTCGGCACCTATACGGTTTCTGAGGCGAAAGCGCACATGGCTGCCGCTGGCCTGCCCATGCGACTGATCTAAAGGCTGAACACAATGAACAAATTCACTCTCTCGGACCTGGAAGCTATTGTCGCAGAGCGTAGTGCGGCTAGCGCAGACAAGTCCTATACCGCGCAAATGCTAAACAAGGGCGCACTTAAATGCGCTGAAAAGTTTGGCGAAGAAGCCGTGGAACTTGTTGTCGCCGCAGCGGCACAGGAGCCGGAAGATGTTGCCAATGAAGCAGCGGATGTTCTGTACCATCTGGTGGTGCTGCTGCAGGCAAGGGGTATCCCTCTTGAGACCGTGATGGACATTCTTGATCATAGAACAAATCAATCCGGCCTTGCAGAAAAAGCTGCACGAAGGTAAGCCGGATATGGGCCTGATCTGGCTTAAGTGGGAGATGGTGCAGGATGACACCGGCTGAAGCTGCGACACAAATTGAGTTGCAAGGTGGTACCGCACTGCATGAGGGCTCATTGTCGCCCTATCGCATTTACGATGTAGAGCGATGGTCCAAGCTGCGTGCTGACACGCCGATGACCTTGTCCATAAACGAAATTCGCAAACTACAAGGCTTGAACGATCCGATCTCTGTCGACGAGGTGGAGCGTGTGTACCTACCATTGGCGCGACTTCTGTTTCACTATGTGAAAGCAACACAGGGCCTTTTTAACGCCACTGCTGAGTTTCTTGAACTTAAGGACAATAAGGTTCCTTTCATCATAGGCCTTGCCGGTTCTGTTTCTGCCGGCAAATCCACTTCGGCGCGTGTCCTGCAGGCCCTGCTTGCGCGCTGGCCTTCTATGCCCAAGGTCGATCTACTCACGACGGATGGTTTTTTGTATCCAAACGCGGTGTTGAGGGACCAAGGTCTGATGGAGCGCAAAGGCTTTCCGGAAAGTTATGACGTGGCTGCGTTGCTGCGTTTCCTGACGGATATCAAGGCCGGAAAACCAAGTGCAACTGCACCCATTTATTCCCACTTGATATATGACGTGGTTCCCGGAGAAACCGTTACAATTTCCAACCCGGATATTTTGATATTAGAAGGACTAAACGTGCTGCAAGTTCGGGACTTGCCACCGGGCGGCGATAGTGTACCCTTTGTTTCAGATTTCTTTGATTTTTCAATCTACCTAGATGCGGAAGAAGCCTATGTTCAAAAGTGGTATGTGCAGCGCTTTTTGAGGCTGCGTGAAACCGCCTTCCGAGATCCAAAAAGCTTTTTCAGAACATTTGCAGAGCTTTCAGAAACAGAAGCGGTGGAAACCGCCAATAACATTTGGGAAAAGATCAACCGGCCCAACCTTCTTGAAAACATACTGCCGACGCGTCAGCGTGCGGACCTTATTTTGCGCAAAGGCCACAATCATCTGATCGACCAAGTAGCTCTTCGCCGGCTCTAAATGCCAACATACCAAGACGTTTCTCTCCTAACGTCATGCTGACATATGCTGACATTGTGTTCCATTATCACTGATCCATATTTCACGAACAGGAGCCCATATGTTAAAAGTTCAAGCTTATGCCTCGGTTTTTGGGGAACCAAGCGGCAGCCCGTTTTGTGTGAAGGCAATGTGCCTTTTGCAACTATCCGGCCAAGATTGGGAAATAAAACACACCACTGATCCGCGTAAGGCTCCAAAAGGAAAGCTGCCCGTTTTGGAACACGATGGCAAAGTGGTGGCAGATAGCGATGACATTCGCGACTATCTGGAAAACACCTTTGACATTGACTTTGACAAAGGGCTGTCACCACAAGAACGAGCCATATCGCGTGCTGTCATTCGCATGATGGAGGAGCATGTTTACTTTGCATTGAGTTGCGACCGCTGGGTGAATGACGAAAACTGGGTGCATGTCAAACAGGCTTACTTCTCAAATATGCCGCCCATTATTGGCGGCTTGATCACCAACGCAATCCGCAAACAGGTCATCAATGCCAACAAGGGCCAAGGCCTTGGCCGACACTCACCTACCGAACGCTTTCAGCGTGTCAAAAAAGATATTGATGCTGTCGAAATCATTTTGGCGGATCAGCCATTCTTGTTTGGAGACTTCCCAACGGCAGCTGATGTATCCGCTGTCACCATGTTGAGCGCTTGCGCTGCCGCACCTGTTCCAACTGACATAAGTAAATATATAAATCAAAACTCCGGTTTAATGGCGTACATAAAACGTGGGCGCGAGACGTTTTATCCTAAAGCTGAATAGTTTTTTTAAACCAGCCGGTGCGGCGGCAGAAACTGCGCACCAGCTTAAATCATACTTGGCAAAATTTTGTCAGGAACAGCGTGACCATCAAGGAATGATTTGATGTTCACAATCACTTTGTCACCCATATCGATACGGCCCTCAATTGTGGCTGATCCCATATGTGGCAGCAAAACAATTTTATTGTTGCGAGCCAATTTCAGTAATTTCGGATTGATAGCTGGTTCGTGTTCGAACACATCAAGCCCAGCTCCCGCAATTTTTTCCTCTTCAAGCAGCTTGATCAGTGCATTCTCGTCAATGATCTCCCCGCGAGCGGTATTCACGATATAGGCTTCGGGGCGCATCAACTGCAAACGCCGTGCCGACAACAAATGGTAAGTACCAGGCGTATGCGGACAATTAACTGAAATTATATCCATCCGGGCCAACATCTGATCAAGGCTTTCCCAATAGGTTGCCTCCAGCCCCTCTTCGATATCGGCCGGAAGTGGGCGTCTGTTGTGATAGTGGATTGCCAAACCAAAGGCTTTGGCGCGGCGCGCAACAGCTTGGCCAATGCGGCCCATACCGACAATGCCCAGACGCTTCCCAGAAATCCGACGCCCTGTCATCCAAGTTGGTGACCAACCTGACCATTCTTCTCCAGCGGGCAACTTGGCAGCACCTTCGGCCAAACGCCTCGGCACAGACAGAATCAGTGCCATAGTCATATCGGCAGTATCTTCGGTGAGAACGTTTGGCGTGTTCGTTACCACGATGCCTTTGTCGTGTGCGGCCCCAACATCAAGGTTATCCACACCGTTGCCAAAGTTTGCGATGACCTTCAACTGCGGTCCCGCCTGATTGAGAACTGCCGCATCAATTCTATCGGTCACTGTCGGCACGAGCACATGAGCGGTTTTTACCGCCTCGACCAGTTCCGCCTGTGTCATATGATGATCGTCCAGATTAAGACGTGCATCAAATAGCTCACACATGCGGGTTTCCACCTGTTCCGGCAGTTTACGGGTTATGATGACCAGAGTTTTTGACCGCGGCATTTTGCACTTGCCCCTTTTGTTGAGAGCTCTTTAACCATATCCGTTCAAAACTATATAAAGTTTGAACAGGCAACGACCAATCCAGATTCGCCGGACCAATACCAGTATTGGACGCAACACTAACAGAGTGATCTGTAAAAACAATTTTGCACGATTGGTATAGTGTGTCAGGTAAGCGAATGCCAAGCCTCCTATTGCGCGGAGAGCAACTTTAGATTTTACATGCGCGGACAAGGTTTATGAGTGCGCAGACTATGAGTTTGAGAATTTACAAGATGCGGCCAAAGCTGCTCCTGCCTATCCTGCTGATGCTTGGGATATCGCTGGCGTCGGTTGTCACAACCGGCTCAACGACTGCCTTTGCGCAAAATGCCAACGAACGCGGCTTGCGGGTTGGCCCCTCCGGACTGGCATTGCCAAGATTTGTAAGCCTGAAATCCAATCAGGTAAATGTCCGGGTTGGCCCGGGCCAGGACTATGATGTCGCATGGATATTTGTAAAAGGCGGACTGCCCGTCGAAGTCATTCAGGAATTTGACAATTGGCGCCGTATTCGAGATGCGGCGGGCAATGATGGTTGGGTGTTTCACAGTCTTTTGTCTGGTCGCAGAACAGCATTGGTCACTCCATGGGCGGGCCGTGCAGAGCCGTTACCTCTGTACCGCGAGCGCAGTTCCGGCGCAAAGCTGAATGCTCGGCTTGAGTCAGGCGTGCTAGTCAATATCGAAGAATGTGATGGATCTTGGTGCCGAGCAAATCTCAGAAATTCTGACGAGCAGACATTTCGCGGGTTTCTTCAACAAGACAAATTGTGGGGTGTTTACGCCAACGAGGAATTCGACAACTAGTCGCCCTCATCGCGCGCGTACTGCACTGGATAAAACAGCATTGAATTTGCATCAAACAACAATTGCCGACCAATCAATAACTCACCCACGCCGGTGATAGCCTTAATGACTTCCAATGCCTGCAAGGAGCCAATGACACCGGTCAATGCTCCCATAATGCCTGCTTCCTCACACGTAAGAATGGTATCTGCGCCAGGGGCCTTTGGAAACAAATCTGTGTAGCGCGGATTTTGCCTGCCATCTTCGTCGGTCATAAATGGCTGCAGGGTGGTAACAGAGCCATCAAAACGATTGACCGCGCCCGTAACCAAAGTCTTTTCCAGCCGCTCGCATGTGTCGGCAACCAAAAATCTTGTGTCAAAATTATCGCTGCCATCAACGACAAGATCGTAGCCTGAAACAAGAGTTTCTGCATTTTTCGCTTCCAGTCGCACATTGTGCAGTTCTAGCAATGGATGCGGATTGATCGTACTCAGCAATTCAGCAGCGCTATCTACCTTTGGCTTGCCGACATTCTCGGTGGTGTGAATGATCTGCCGTTGCAGATTGGATAGGCTGACATGATCATCGTCAACAATACCGATACGTCCAACGCCAGCGCTCGCCAGATACATCAAGACAGGTGCACCCAATCCACCCGCCCCCACCACAAGCACACTTGCGGCTTTCAGCTTTTGTTGCCCCGGACCACCCACTTCCGGCAGCACCAGATGACGCGCGTAACGGGACAATTCATCAGATGAGAGCAGCGCATTTGTCATCAATTATTCCGCAACTTCTTTAACTGATACAATGCTTCCAGTGCATCCCGAGGAGTCATGTCATCCGGATCAGCGTCATCCAGCGCTAAAAGCACAGGGTCATCTTTTGTCGTGGTCGCTTTTGCTGATATCCGTTCAGGCGAGACCGAAAACAAAGGCAAATCGTCCACCAGTGTGGTTTTGGGACGGTCACGGTCCTGTGCTTCCAATTGCTCCAGAACATCGCGTGCGCGATCTAGCGCAGCTTCCGGTAAACCAGCCAGCCGAGCAACTTGAATGCCGTAAGAACTGGTTGCCGCGCCGGGCACAATTTCATGCAGGAATACCACATTACCATCCCACTCTTTCACCTTCACGGTAGCATTGGACAGGCGTTCCAGCGTTTGCGAAAGCGCCGTTAATTCATGGTAGTGCGTGGCAAATAAAGCCCGGGAGAAATTAATGGCGTGCAAGTGCTCAACCGCGGACCAAGCTATCGCAAGGCCATCATAGGTGGCCGTACCCCGGCCAATTTCATCCAGAATGACCAAGGCGCGCGGGCCCGCTTGATTGAGAATGGCGGCTGTTTCCACCATCTCCACCATGAAGGTCGAGCGGCCACGGGCCAAATCATCTGAAGCTCCCACGCGGCTATAAAGCGCGTCGACAATGCCAATGTGTGCACTGGCGGCGGGCACATAGCTCCCGATCTGCGCCAGAATGGTGATCAATGCGTTCTGGCGTAGGAACGTCGACTTACCAGCCATATTAGGGCCAGTCAGAAGCCATATTTGCCCGGCCTTTTCTCCGCTCAGCGTACAACCATTGGCGACAAATGTTTCACCCGTGTCCCGCAATGCCTGCTCAACAACCGGATGTCGACCACCCTCAATCGCAAAGGCCAGGCTGTCGTCGACAATGGGCCGGCAATAGTCATCGTGATCCGCCAACGTTGCCAACCCGCAAACAACATCCAGTTCGGCAAGTTGCTGTGCAAGTTTTTGAATTGGCTCAGCCTGTGCCCCAACATCCGCCAGAAATGTGTCAAACAACTCTAGCTCGAGGCGAAGTGCCGCATCGGCAGCACCAGCAATTTTACTCTGCAATGCACTCAATTCTGTAGTCGTAAAGCGCATTGCATTGGCCATGGTCTGGCGATGAATAAAACGCTGGTCAGCATCGTCCTGAAGAGCGGCAGCATTTTGCGCGGTTACTTCCACGAAATATCCGAGCACATTATTGTGTCGGATTTTCAGCGATTTGACGCCGGTTTCGTTTGAATACTGGCTTTGCAATCCAGCAATAATCTTACGGCTTTCGTCTCGCAATCCACGATGCTCATCAAGCTCTGTCGAAAAGCCGATACGCACAAAACCGCCATCTCGCTTTTGCAAGGGCAGCTCTTGCGCCAACGCCGTTCCGAACTGGTTTGCCAGAGCTGAGAGGGCACCGTCTTTTGCAGCGTTCAGGGATTGATGGATAGACTCTATCAGCCCGCTTGCGCCCTGCAGATCATCCGCCAATGATTGCGCGCCCAAAAGTCCATCGCGAATAGCCGCCAGATCACGTGGTCCTCCCCGCTGCAGCATCAATCGCGATAGCGCACGCGCCATATCTGGCAGGCGCTTCAGAGTTTTACGCAATTCGGCAAGATGCGATGGGTTGTTGAGCGTCCAAGACAATGCTTCCTGGCGCCTTTTAATCAACTCCGCATCTGTAGATGGAGATGACAGGCGCATTGCCAAAAGTCGAGCACCAGCACCCGTGACTGTTCGATCAATGGCATCAAACAGGCTGCCTTTGCGTTTACCTGACAGAGTTTGCATGAGCTCCAGATTAGCCCGCGTGGCTGCGTCGATTGACATGCCACTTTGAGCTGATTCTCGCTCTGGAACAGACAAAGGAGGACGCGCGCCTATTTGCGTCTTTTCAACATAGGACAAGATGGCGGCGGCGGCGGATAGCTCAACCCGTTCAAACTGGCCGTACCCTTCCAGCGTCTTTAAATCAAAAAAACGGCAAAGCCTGTCTTCAGCAGTGGCTCCATCAAAGAACGCTTTGGGGACAGGGCTAACGGTTGTTGGCACTTCGTCCAGCAAAACCCTCATATTTTCATCGCTTAGATGTGCATCAGCGACAATCAGCTCTTTAGGCGCTATTCGGGCAAGGGCTGCAGAAACCTGCTCAGCGTCGAGCGGGCGCACGAAAAAAGACCCCGTGGACATATCAATCCATGCAAGTGCAAAAGCCTGGGTCGCTGATTTTGCTCTGGTGAGCGCTGCCAGAAAGCTGTTTTGCGCAGCATCCAGCAAACGTTCTTCGGTGATGGTTCCAGGTGTAACCAGGCGCACCACATCACGTTTTACAACTGATTTTGCACCACGCTTTTTCGCTTCAGAGGGATCTTCCATCTGTTCGCAAACGGCAACTTTGTGCCCAAGACCAATCAGTTTTTGCAGATAGTCATCCGCTGCATGAACCGGCACACCACACATGGGTATATCTTCGCCCAAATGCTTGCCACGCTTTGTCAGCGTAATACCTAATGCACGGCTCGCGATTTCCGCGTCGTGAAAAAACAACTCGTAGAAATCACCCATCCGATAGAACAGCAATGATCCAGGATTTGCGGCCTTTATTTCAATGAACTGCGCCATCATCGGCGTCAGCTTTTGATCTTTGGTATCGCCCACAGATGGCGGTTTCGCATCTGCCTCATATCTGGCTTGTGGTGCCTGTGGAATGGAATCGTCATCGCGCATGCAAATTGTCTAGCAAATTAATTCACGCAATTCACGAACCTTTGGCAATCCGCCGAAAGCAGAGCTTGTGGATAACACGTCAGATGGCTAGGTTGGCAGACCGACTATCAAACGCCCAGTCAAAATCATAGGATCCCCCATGCCCGCAACGGACAAATCCGGCAAAAGTAACATTCCGATGACCGATCAGGAGGCGCTGCAGTTTCACCAGGAAGGCCGTCCCGGAAAATTGGAAATCAACCCGACAAAGCCGATGGCGACGCAACGAGACCTGTCTCTTGCTTATTCACCAGGTGTTGCGGTTCCTGTGAAAGCAATCGCCGATGATCCATCGCGAGCCTATGATTATACGACGCGCGGCAATATGGTTGCCGTGATCTCCAACGGGTCCGCAATTCTTGGCATGGGTAATCTTGGGGCCTTGGCTTCCAAACCGGTCATGGAAGGCAAGGCTGTACTGTTCAAACGCTTCGCCGATGTAGACAGCATTGATTTGGAAGTAGATACGCAAGACGTTGATGAATTCATCAACGCAGTACGCTATCTTGGCCCTTCTTTTGGGGGCATTAATCTGGAGGACATCAAGGCACCGGACTGCTTTATTATCGAGCAGCGCCTGCGTGAATTGATGGACATACCCGTGTTTCATGATGATCAACACGGAACTGCAATCATCTCAGCGGCGGGTCTCATCAACGCATTGCACCTGACCGGCCGAGACATCAAGACCACCAAGTTGATTTGTAACGGTGCTGGCTCTGCCGGTATCGCTTGCATCGAGCTTATTAAGGCCATGGGTATGCCCCATGAAAATATCATCCTGTGCGATACGAAGGGGCCAATTTATCAAGGCCGACAGGAAGGTATGAACCAATGGAAATCTGCTCATGCCGTGCCAACGAATGCGCGCTCTTTGCTCGAAGCCATGGACGGTGCAGATGTGTTTTTCGGCCTGTCTGCAAAAGGTGCGCTGACACCGGATATGGTGCGTGCAATGGCGGATAGTCCGATCATTTTCGCAATGGCCAATCCAGACCCAGAAATGACGCCGGAGGAAGTCTCTGAAATTCGTGAAGACGCTATTGTTGCAACCGGGCGCTCGGACTATCCAAACCAGGTTAATAATGTGCTTGGCTTTCCGTACATTTTCAGGGGCGCGCTTGACGTAAGAGCACACACAATCAACGACGACATGAAAATTGCTGCTGCCAGAGCACTTGCCGAATTAGCTCGCGCAGATGTGCCCGATGAAGTGGCTGCTGCCTATCGTGGTAACCGTCCTAAATTCGGCAATCAGTACATTATTCCTGTCCCATTTGATCCGCGTTTGATTTCGGCAATCCCAATGGCTGTGGCGAAAGCTGCCATGGAATCAGGCGCTGCTGGCAAACCCATAATTGATATGGATGCTTATCATGCGGAATTATCCGCACGCCGCGACCCTACCGCCAATGCCCTTCAGCGCATTGTTTCAAGAGTTAAGCGCAATCCAAAGCGTGTGGTCTTTGCGGAAGGCGAAGAAGAACAGGTCATTCGCGCTGCTGTAAGCTTCGTGTCACAGGGTATGGGTACAGCCATCCTAGTTGGCCGCGAGGATGAGATCCACGCAACTGCAAAATCCGTCGGTGTGGAATTTAGTGAAAAAATTGAAGTGGTGAGTGCCAGAAGCTCAAACCGCAACAAGGACTATGCAGACTATCTTTATGCACGCATGCAACGCAAAGGCTACCTATACCGTGATTGCGTACGTCTGATGAACACTGACCGGAACTATTTTGGTAGCGCCATGGTGGCACTTGGAGATGCAGATTGCATGGTGACCGGCATAACCCGTAACTATTCCACTGTGCTGGAGGATGTACGGCTGATGATTGATCCCAAACCTGGTCATCGGGTCATAGGTATGTCCATGGCCATTTGCCGCGGCCGTACAGTTCTGGTGGCAGATACGGCTGTTCACGATATGCCAAACTCAGCTGAGCTGGCAGATATTGCAGAGGAAGCTGCCGGTGTGGCTCGCAGGCTTGGTTACGAGCCAAAAGTCGCCATGCTGGCTTATTCCACATTTGGTCATCCGCAAGGTGAACGCTCCGAGCGTGTACAGGAAGCCGTAAAGCTACTGGACCAGCGTAAAGTTGATTTTGAATATGATGGAGAAATGGCAGCGGATGTTGCCCTCAATGCGGATATTATGAGTTCATACCCGTTCTGCCGGCTGACAGGCCCTGCCAATGTCCTGGTGATGCCCGCATTTCACTCAGCATCAATCTCTACAAAAATGCTTCAGGAGCTGGGCGGCTCAACCGTAATTGGACCGCTTCTTGTGGGCTTCGATAAATCTGTACAGATTATGCCGATGGGTGCACGCGATAGCGATATCGTCAACATGGCAGCAATCGCTGCCTATGGTATTTCCGGGTAGTATAGATCACCACCGGCTGCAGCGCTTCTGCAGCCGGTGTTTTTTTATAATTGGACAATCAGTTCCTTTGGATCGAAACTGTAGCTGCGAGCACAAAACTCACACTTGACTTCAATCTTGCCGCTGTCGGCGATGCTTTCCGTAAGTTCTTCCTGGCTTAGTTGGGCCAGGACACCACCAACTTTCTCAGCATTGCAGGAACATTTGTCCTGAACAGCCGTTGGATCATAAACCCGCACACCACGCTCGTGGAACAACCGGAACAACAGACGCTCGGCAGATAAATCCGGATCAGCCAACTCATTGTCGTCCAACGTATCCACCAGAGCCTGCGCTTCAATCCAAGCATCATCATCTTCCGGTTGGGAAGCATGATACTCATCATCCGCAACGCCGCCAGCTGGCAAATCCTTCTGCACAATCCGCTCTGAAGAGTGTGGCAGGAACTGAACCATCATACCGCTGGCCTGCCAGCTATGGCTGAGTTGTCCATTGTCTGACCGCGTCATCATTTCGGTGACAGCCAATCGAATGCGCGTTGGAATTTGTTCAGAGCGAGTAAAATAATCATGCGCAGCATCTTCCAGCGACCCGCCCTCGAGCGCGACGTATCCTTGGTAGCGGTTCATGTATTGACCCTGATCTATGGTCAGCGCCAATGTTCCTGTGCCAAGCAATGTTCCGGCATCCACATCTCCGACAGCTTCGAGCTCCGCCACCCGATCAGCATCGAATTTTGCAGTCGCGCGATAGTCGCCAGGAGCCTGCATATCGACTACCATCAAGGACACAGGACCATCTGTCTGCGCCTGCAGGATTAGCCGGCCTTCCAATTTTATGGAAGCCGCCAGCATAACTGTAAGCGCAGCCGCCTGCCCGACCAGACGTGAGACTGACTGCGGGTAGTCATGCCGCTCCAGAATGGCGTTGAGGCTGTCGTTCAAATGGACGATACGGCCGCGCACATCAAGCGCATCCACGGAAAATGGCACCACTTCATCTTGCCCTGCAACTTTAGCAAGGACATCCATTGTTGTTCGATCACTCATGACTGAATTCCTTTGTGGCGATATGCCGTTCTTGCGACCCAACCCACACTTACGCAAGCAGCCTATTTAGGTGATGAAATGCAGATTTAAAGACCACCAAATGACCAGACAAGGATTCCCTTGTGAGCATGCAGCCGATTTTCCGCCTGATCAAACACAACAGACTGGGGACCATCCATAACACTGTCAGTTACTTCTTCATTGCGATGCGCAGGCAGGCAATGAAGGAAAATGGCGTCATCTTTCGCTTGGGACATTAGCCGATCATTGACTTGATAAGGCATCAAAAGGTTGTGTCGCCGCTCGGCTTCATCATCACCCATAGAGACGAATGTGTCCGTCATAACAACGTCTGACCCGGCAACCGCTTCTTCCGGATCGGTTGTCACAACCAGATCCGCACCCTTGGCACGCGCATCTGCTATCAAGTCAGGATCAAGCGACAACTCCAGTGGGCACGCCATGCGCAGCTGGAACTGAAACTTTGTCGCAGCCTCCACCCAACTGGCTAACATGTTATTGCCATCGCCTGTATAGGCCACCACCTTGCCGTCGATGGAACCGCGATGTTCCTCTATGGTTTGAATGTCTGCCATAATCTGGGTGGGATGTGCGACCTGCGTTAGTCCGTTGATAACGGGAACGGTTGCGTATTTTGCAAGCTCAAGCAAATCTGAATGGCTGAGCATACGTATCATAATAGCATCAACAAATCGCGACAGGACACGCGCCGTATCGGGAATGCTCTCGCCGCGCCCAATTTGCAGTTCGTTGCCGCTGAGCATAATCGTTTCGCCACCAAGTTCACGCATTCCAACATCAAATGAAACGCGAGTGCGGGTGGATGGTTGTTCAAAAACAAGAGCCAGCACCTTGCCAGACAGAGGTTTTTCTGGAGCTGTCCTGCGAATGGACTTCAAGCGGAGTGCCTCGTCCAGCATCGCACGTAACGTCTCAGCCGAGTGATCAGCGATTTGAAGAAAATGATTAGGCTGCGTGGTGGCCATTGGGCGACCTCGTTTGTTGAGTTGATATTCGTGGATCAGGAAGCGGTTTTCAGATCGCGAAAAGCGGCATCCAGGCTGTCAACGGCTTCGTCGATGTCGTCCTGCGTAATTATTAGTGGCGGCAACAGCCGTACGACATTGCTGCCCGCACCAACTGTGAGCAAACGATGATCGCGCGCGGCGCCAATCAAGGGTGCTACGCCTTGTGGAAAGGTACCCTGTTTCAGCTTGATACCGACAATGAGACCTTCACCACGTATCTCTTCAATAAACTCAGGGTAGTCATCAGCCAGAGCGGCTAGCTTTTGCTTCAAGCGCAATCCCTTTTGCTGCACTTCTTCTAAAAAACCAGGCTCAAGAATGATGTCCAGCACAGCATTGCCAACGGCCATTCCAAGCGGGTTTCCACCATAGGTTGACCCGTGGGTGCCTGCCACCATGCCTTTCGCGGCTTCCTCACTTGCTAAACACGCACCTAATGGAAATCCGCCACCAATACCTTTCGCGACTGCCATAATGTCCGGTACAGCACCCGCCCATTCGTGAGCAAAGAACTTGCCTGTCCGTCCGACACCGGTCTGAACCTCATCGAAAACCAGAAGTATGCCATGCTCGTCACACAGGTCGCGCAGGCCACGCAGGCATTGATGCGGTACAGGGCGCAAGCCACCCTCACCCTGTATGGGCTCAATCACAATAGCTGCGGTCTCGTTGTTGATTGTAGCTTTCAGTGCTTCATGATCGCCAAATGCCAGATGATCGAAACCTTCCGCCTTCGGACCAAAACCTTCCAAGTATTTAGCCTGTCCGCCAGCGGCAATTGTTGCAAGCGTCCTGCCGTGAAATGCACCTTCGAAGGTGATTATGCGGACCCTTTCAGGTTCCCCATTTACATAATGATAGCGCCGCGCAGTTTTGATAGCGCACTCCATGGCCTCTGCCCCAGAGTTACCAAAGAATACTTTGTCAGCGAATGTATTGTCGCAAAGTCTCTCCGCCAACTTTTCCTGGTCTGGGATGGTGTAGAGATTTGACAAATGCCAAAGCTTGTCCGCCTGCTCTTTTAGTGCGCCAACCACATGTGGATGACTGTGACCAACCGAAGACACGGCGATGCCTCCTGCAAAGTCAAGATAGGCTTCATTGTCAGGTGTAAACAATCGCGCACCTTCGCCGCGTTCAAAGTTTAACTTTGACCGTGCGTAAGTGTTGTAGAGCGCTGATCCTTGCGCCTGCGATGTCATAGCCTTGTCTCCATTTATATCGATGGCCGGAACGCCCTCGTAGAAATTCCAATAAAAATGCCGCCCGTCCGACTGTATCGGCTGGCGGCTCTTGATTGTCCACAACTTACATACAGCCTAAACGCCTGAATTCAAAGACCCTTTGTATATTGCACCCCTAAGGCACGTGTTTCTGGCAAGTTAGACCGTGATATTTTTATCAAAAAAAGCGGGGAAAACCGATTTTGTTAGCCTGTGACTCTTGTCACGGAGTCACCGTATATTGTAGTTTACGTTTTATTAAGTACGACATCTCGTGTCGCAATTTCCTTCACCCCTATATGCGGTGTTTGCACGTTTAAAACAAAACCACGTTTTGAGCGAGGGGATTGGATTCCGGGTTTTTTGCACAATCTACGTGCATTGCGAGATGTCGATGGCGACACGAATTATGGAGACACCGATGTCCTGGACCGACGAACGCGTTGCAACATTGAGCAAACTTTGGGCGGATGGCCTGAGCGCAAGTCAGATTGCTGCACAATTAGGTGGTGTCACCCGCAACGCTGTTATTGGTAAAGTTCACCGTCTCGGCTTGTCTGGTCGTGCAAAATCTCCCGGCACTGCTGCCAGGCCGCGCAAGCCACGTGCGACAGCAAGTGCAAAGCCTGCCAGCAAATCTGAAAGTTCGTCTTCCGCGCCAAGACGTCCGCAAACTATGGGCGCAACCGCGCTCAAGTTTGAAGCAGATGTTGAAGCTGAAGTTGCCATACAACCGCAGCCAAAAGATGATGTTGTGGTACCAATTTCAAAGCGCGCCAGCATTTTGACAATTTCTGAAAGTGTCTGCAAATGGCCAATCGGCGATCCGGGCAGCGATGATTTCCATTTCTGCGGTCACGATTCCAAAGAAGGTGCGCCTTACTGCACGTATCATTGCAAAGTTGCGTATCAACCTGCGAGTGACAGGCGTCGCCGCGCTTCCTAGCAGTTTTGTATTTGTTGAGGATTTAAACCGGATGACTGCACGCAGCATCCGGTTCTTTCATGTCCTCAGCTGAGATCTTTACTTAAAATTTTTGCTTCTGCGGCGTCCAGCATTGCCAAATCTAACATATCAAGTCGCCCGTTTTCGACCCAGAGGACGGCAGCATCAATATGGGTTGAGACAAAGCTTTGGCGGAGCAATGCCCGATAAGCGGCTAACTGGTTGACGTAATTTACCGGTATGTCGGCGGACGTTGCTGGCACTTTTCGATTGGTTTTGAAATCCACAATCAGCAAACCGTCATCTGTTTCGCACAAACGGTCAATTTTGCCGCTAACCGCAAGAGTTCCTCTGTCGTCATTGAGCTCCCCTGCAACGCTAACTTCTGCTCGGGTGGAAGAGGCAAATAAGAACTGGAGAGATCGGTTGTTCAGGATATCAAAGGTTTTTTGAATGATATCCGACATAGCTGAGACAGGGCTGGAAGCTGGCAAGGCTTGCTTCAAATATGCTTCTGCCGAAGAGTTCCTCGCTTCTGGATTCAGGTTCGGCAAATACTGCAGAAGCGTGTGGATCGCTTGCCCCCGGACCAATGCAAATGCGCTGTCTCTCTGCCCTAGTGTATCAATTCGTTCCTGCCAGGAAATTTCTTCAAAACGTTGGTCATCACCGTCGAGGCGTGACGGTGAAATCGGTTTTGCCCTTGGAGGGCCTGGCAGAGGAGGATTTTTCGTCCATTGCGGCAAACCTGTTTGTACCGCCGGATCAGGCTTTTTTGTGAAAGCCTCCGCCGTTTTCCTTTCTGTTACCTGCCACAGAAAATGGCTGGTCGTACCCGCCGCATCTGAAACCTCCTGCATATCGGGCTTTAGAGCTTGCTCAACAAGCTTGTACCAATTGTCATCCGACATCGGACGTTTGCCCTCTTTGCCGCAAATAATCAGTTGATCTTCCGCTCTCGTCATCCCGACATAGAGCAAGCGTCTGTATTCCGCTAGCGCATCTTTATCACTGGCTTCCAGAAGATCGCGTTGCAAATTCGTCTGATCTTTCTTGGCACCAGCGCCCCAAAACAGTACCGGTGCCCCATCTGCTCCATTTGGCCAATGGGTCAGTATTCTGGGGCGATGGATGTTGGCACGCGGCTGGCTTCCATCATCCACCAAATAGACAATAGGTGCCTCCAGACCCTTCGCGCCATGCACCGTCATGACCCGCACTTCATCTCGGGCGCTGTCCATTTCGCGTTTGATCGCGCTGGTTCGCTCACCCAACCATGCAATAAACCCTTGAAGACCCATGCCAGCACCGCTTCCCGGAGCTGTTTCATATTCTAGTGCTTGCGCAAGAAACTCATCGATGATGTCTTCAGCTTCTGTTCCAAAACGCTTTAGAAGGTTTTTCCGTCCTTTATCAACCGACAGCAAGCGACCAAAAAATACATACGGCGTTTCAAAATCAACGCGATTGAGCCACGAAGACAGCCGTTCAAAGGCAAGCCGGTCTTTAGATCTTTGCGAGTTACGCAATGCATTCATCATGGACCCGGAGCGCTCTGCCGCCAAGGCAATCAAATCATCATCTGAAAAATCAAAAAACGGGCTTTTGAGCAAAGTAGCTACAGCCAGATCATTTTCCGGCAATAGCATCACTTCCCCAAGGCAAAGAAGATCTTTGATTGCAATATGATCGGTCAACGCCAATCGGTCTGCACCAGCGACAGGCACACCGGCCTTCTTGAGAGCCTTGTTCACAAGACCCATCATTTGTCCGCGTTTTTTGAGCAAGATAAGGAAATCACCAGCACGCATCGGACGACCATCAGCAAGCGGGCTACTGGTATGAATAGCTGCGGCGATATCGCTCGCAATATGATTTGCCAATTGCTCTAGAGCGCCAGCGGGGCGATCCACAGGCAACCGCCAATCGTCAGAGGTCTCTGCCTCACTTTCTACTATCAGCGGCCACAAGCGGACTTCACCCGGTGCGTTTGTTCTGTAAGCCTGATGCGGATCAACACCCATCTTGCTCACGCTGTTTGCCATTTCGGGCGAGGAAAAAACCTTGTCGACTGCGCTTAACACATCATTTGCGGACCGGAAGGAAAGATTGAGCGTAATGTTTTCCCAAGGCAAGAGCGCCTGCCGTGCCTGTCGCTCAAAACGACGACGCTGATGATCAAACGCATCCGGTGCCGCGCCTTGAAAGGAATAAATCGACTGTTTTTCATCTCCCACGGCAAATAAGGTTCTGGCTGCTTGCTGGCCAGCGCGAGCGTCGGGATCTGCATCGTGAAAAAAAGCTTCGCTCAAGGCATCTACAACCCGCCATTGGGCTGGGCTGGTATCTTGTGCTTCATCAACCAGAATATGTGACAAGCCACGGTCCAGCTTATATTGAACCCATAGCGCCGATTCAGATCTGGACAGCAGCCGTTCCGTCTTGGAAATCAAATCATCATAGTCTAATAGGCCGCGATTGTTCTTTGCTCTCAGATAAGTCGCAATAATCGCGTCTGTCAGTGTAAACAGCGCAGTTGTGTTCGCAACGGTCCGAAGCGCGTTCAACTTGCTGCTAACGTTAAAGAAGCCGTCTTCCAAAACACGCTCTATGCGATCAAAAAGAAGCGGTTGTGCTTCTTTTAAAGCCTTCGTGACAAAACGAGCGGGCTTTCGTGGATCGCCGGCAGCTGTTGCAAAAATGGCCAACCACGCTGAAACCACCGAGTCCGGTCCAGAAGCGTTGACAAAGGTGGCAATTCGTTCCGCCACTGCGACATCTGATTTTGCTCCGGACTGCTGACATGCAAACGCAAATTCAGTTAGATCATCCAATCCGAATCCACCAATTGAGCCTGAAGTGACATCTTGTTTCAGCCCCTCCAAATTGTCATCAGATAACAATTTCAGTGCGTGTTGTAACTGTACAATATGGCCATCAATGCCATTGCCGCCACTGGTGATGTGCCGAATAAACACGTCGCGTTTGCGTAATAATTCGCCAACAGCATCGTCGATACTTTCATCGTCACTTGCATCAACCAGCGCCGTAAACGCCTTGCCCAACAACCCATCGGGCTCGTCAACTGCCTGTTGAAAGACAGAGCCGCGCGCGGATAACAACAATTCGGCCTGCTTCTCGTCATCTGCTACTTCAAAATGACCAGGCACATTGGCTTCAAAAGGAAACTGCTGCAAAAGCCTTTCACAAAACGCATGGATTGTCTGAACCTTCAAACCACCGGGTGTTTCCAAAGCGCGCGCGAATAGTTGCCGTGCATAGACAAGCTGCTTAGCCCCCGAAGCTTTTTCTCCAAGGTCAGATAACACCTTTGTCAATTCGCTGTCTGGCAAGACGGTCCAGCGAGCTAGTTCCGCAAAGACACGATTTGCCATTTCATTGGCAGCAGCTTTTGTAAATGTCAGACACAGAATGCTGGAAGGATCGTTGCCGGACAGCAGCAAGCGTATAACCCGACGTGAAAGCACATATGTTTTGCCAGAACCGGCGTTGGCGCTGACCCATGCTGAAATGCGCGGATCGGAAGCCGTGCGTTGTCTTAATTTGGTATCTTCCGGGATCGGCAAAGTCGTCATTCTTGGCCATCCTCGTCACCGGCTAAGCCACGCCATTCTGACACCCGTGCAAGATGATCATACGCACCCTCATAGCGCGTCGTCTGCGGCTGGGCCTGAGATAGATAACCTGTTTCTGGTTGGGCGTAGTAAGCCACAAGTTCTTGCAGTTTTTGCAGTGCTTCATTTGCAAGAGTGTTGACGTTTTCGATACCTGATGCGACCGGAATATAGGCGCCTGGCACCCGATTACCAGACAGTCTAATGTAGGAAAGCGCGTCAGACTCGATGGCTGGTATGCCAGCGAATGCTCCAGCAGAAACCATAGCTGCTTCCAACGACAATTGCGGCGCAAGTTGTGCTTCCACTTGCGTTTTAGACGGTGGTTGGCCGGTTTTGTAGTCAATGATCTCCGCAAGACCACTTTGGAGAATATCTATTCTGTCCGCCCGACCGCGCAGTCGAAAATCTGGAAATTTCAGTTCCAGAAATCCATCGCGCTCGGTGTGACGGGTTTGAATTCTGGCCGCCTGTTTTGCCTCATGCTCCAAAAACCATCCGGCAATGCGCTGAAACCGTGTGCGCCATCTGGCGTACAAGTCGGGGTAGTCTGCCAATACATCAAAGTGCTGGTCCGCTATGGCGTTTAACTCGTCAACGGCCTGCCGTGTATCAAACCCGGCCTCACGCAACTTCAAAAACTCGTTCAGGATATCATGTACAATTGTGCCTCGTGTCGCGAAGTTAGGCGTTTCTCCAATTGCGTCAAATGGTGCAAGTTTCAAAATGTGTTTTGCGTAAATCGCATAAGGATCCCGGATCAGGGTTTCGATTTCCGTGACAGACAATTGGTTGGGCCGGAATTTAACCTCAGGAACCGGGAACGGTCTTGGTACCGGCTTTCCAGAAGGGAACTCTGGTAAATCCAACTGTCGCGCAATTGCCAGATACACCTGACCTCGTTGAACGAGTGTTTTTTGCCCCTCCTCACCAATCAATGCCTCAATCCGCTGCAACCAACGAGATGCCTGTGTCGGCGCACCATCCTGTCGTATCGAGCGTGTTAGAACGACGTCCGGTTTGGAAGCGAGTTGAACAAAATCATGAGCTGATAATCCGATACTTTGTTCTGGAGATGTGAAACCAAGGCGTGCACGCATATTGCGCGATAGCCAAGGATCCAGTTTCGGCTCTCCAGGCCAGCTTTTCTCGTTAAGGCCCGCAAGTACCACACGGTCTGCATGTAGAAGTCGGGCTTCCAAGGTGCCAAGAATTTGAACTCGCGGTTCAGCGTTGCTACCAACTTGTCTGCGCCGTACTGGGCGAGACCCAACAAGAACCTGCAGCAACTCTGCATATTCCGCTGATCTTATCTGCAAAACACGCCCATCAGCCCCAAGATCTCTCAACTCCAACAGCGCAGAAATTAGTGCAGAGCCATCTTCAGAAGTTGCAAATTGCGCTGCTGTCTCATCGCCACCAACACAATGTTGAATGACACTCAGATGAGCAGCAATCAATTCGTTCAGTGGATATTGCTCATTTGGGTTACTGAAATAGGTTTCAAAATCTGAAAGTGTGTTTTGCAACAGTTCCGTAAGCCACAGCGCCTCGTACCATTCTGTGTCTTTCAGGCTTCTCTGGGAGGCCGACAGGCGAATTTTTTTCTCTGCCTTCAGGTCTTGTATTTGGGTCGACAAAGCAGCATGCAGAGCGAGCGTTCCCGGTGACAAAGCGGGGCCGCGTAGGATCGCTCTTTCTAATGCTCTTGCGCTTTTCCTGATGGCAACACGTGTTTCACCAAGGCCGCACAGAGGATGCTTCAATAGCGCAAGCAGAGGTAACGCTGCGCCTGTCCGAGCTGTTTCCAGTACCAGCCGAGCCAGCGTGCCCGCCGGCGTGGCAAAGAGCGGTTGACCGGCTGAATCATCTGCAACAATGCCAAAGCGCATGAGTTCAACCGATACGCGGCGCGCCAGAGTTCTATCTGGCGTTACCAATGCAACCGAATTCTGGTTGGGGCTTTCCAAAGCCTCACGCAAGGTCAAGGCGATTGCTAATGCCTCTTCCTGTGGCGTACGCGCCTCAATCAGACACAGTTTTGAGATGGCGGAGTTTTGCGTTTCTTTTGAAATCTTTGCCGCCCACTGTTCTGTCGTCTCCGCAGGCCGCAATGCCTCATTCAGCAGTCTGTAACGGGTGTCATTTCCAATTTGCCCCGACGGAGAATGCTCCATTACATCGTTTCGGGAAACACCAAGCGACGACAGTGTTTCTTTCAACACAGCCTGCGGGTGTCCCAAAGCGGCAACATTTGGATGGCCGCCTTTGTCTTGATTCAGACCGATCGCTTCCCAAGTCCTATTGTCCAGCCCGAGATCAAGCCCCGGTAAAACAACGCACCCGCGCGGCAAGTCAGCAATTGCTTTCAGCAATGCGGCAGTTACAGGCACAGACCCGGTTGACCCTGCCGCAATTGTTGGTCCGGCCTTTGCTGCCTGATCAATCAAAGCATCCGTTTTGATCTTGATTAATTTGTTCCGCCGCGCCATGCCATCTATACGCTCAAGACTCTGCAGATGTTCCGGCCAAACGTTGGTTACGATTTCTAGAAAAGAAAGACTCAGCTGCCAGTATTTTGCAAAATCGTCGGGCACGAGGTTTTTAAGGTCAGCCCAGTTGACACCTTGATTTTCTGCCTCATCCATCAAGCCAGCCAAATCAGACGCCAAACTTGCCGCATCTGCGGGGCTGGCAGGTATGATCACCGCTTCATACGGCTCCAGGGCCGCCACCCGCTTAACCAATGCACGGCTCCAGGCCCAAACCATTTCAGTCAGTGCCACATGACGTTCCAGATCAGGCATTGCTGGCGGCAGATTTGCCAAAATTGAAATTGGATCAGCAGCGCTATCCTGGAGCATCAAATCGGCTTCGTCCGTATCCCCAATCGCCCGGATTTGAGGTAACAACGCCGCTTTTTCGCCTCCGGTGCGGGCACTAACGGCCTTTACGATGGCATCTTCGGCTGCGCGTACCGCGCGTCGGGTCGGCAGAAAAAGCGTGAAGTCAGCGAGGTAAAACGGGTTATCCGCCAAAGTGTCTTTGGTCAGTGAGAAATCCGGCAACAATCTGCCATCAAAAAGTGCATCAATTAATGTTGAGAGAAAATCATGCTGTGGCGCGATTGTAGCCACACGCGCCATTTTGCCGAAAGAAGTGGACTGTTGTGCTTCAATCACGCAGCACTTTCGCCAATTGCAAATTCGGCATCTCGAACAGCTTGTGGTGTGCCGACGTGAAGCCAGGTTCCATCCATGCGCACACCATGAAGACGCCCAGTTTCAATTAAATCATCAAACAGAACGTTCAGAGAGAAGGCGCCAGTGGGCGACTTGTCGAACACACGGGGATGAATAATGGCACCGCCAGCATACACATAGGGAGCGATGCGTTTTTCAGGGCGCCGTTGCAGTTCGCCACCGGGGCCGAACATGAAATCTCCAATACCATCATAACCAACAGCACCTACCGTGGGAGATAACAGCAGTAGCATGTCCATAGTCTCGTCGTCCCAGCTTTCACTGAGCCAAGCAAGATTAGGACGCGCACCCTCAATCCAGAAACTGTCACCATTCAGTAGATAAAACGGGTCATTGCCCAAAAGGGGTAAGGCGTGCTTGGTGCCACCACCGGTGTCCAGCAGTTCCTTGCGTTCATCAGAAACAACCATGTCCAAACCGGAATACCGTTCAGCATAAGCTTCAATCTGATCTGGCAGATAGTGTGCATTCAGCACCGCTTTTTGAACGCCTGCGGCCTGCAGACGATTGAGGCCATATTCCAAAATTGGCTTGCCATGCACTTCTATCAAAGGTTTAGGCGATACGGCTGTAAGTGGACGCATGCGTTTGCCCAGACCAGCGGTCAGGACCATTGCGCTTTTCGGGCTGACACGCGACATCTCACCAGACCGGCGTGCCTGTGTATGTGCCAGCGAAATCACATTTTTTGCCTTGCCCTGAATCATGCCTTTGCGTTTCCTTACCTATCTTACCTTTTGCCATGAACAGCGCGGCGCTTCAATGTGGGCCATTGGCTCTTCCATTTGCGACTATCTCGGCGGCAGATGAACCTCGTTCCATTGAACTAAAGGCTCCAAAATGGGATTTTTCAGCAACACGTTCAAATAAGCTTCATTGCGAGACATATGTGCAAGATATGACAGTTTTGAGTCACGGTCTGCCAAACGCGCAAAAATCCCCAAAACCTTCGCTGTTCGCTGCGCCGCTACTATACAAAGGTGTACATTCAGTTCCTCGATTTCAAGCGACTTGTTCCGGGATTGCATGTAGCGGGCTAGCAATTCCTCGCGAAGTTGAGCAGATATTGTGGCCCTCGCATCGTAAACCAACGACGCAAGATCATATATTTGCGGCCCCCAAAGCGCATCCTGAAAATCTAGTAATCCGACGCGTTTGATACCCTTGCGATTTTCAAGCCACAACAGGTTTGGCGAATGCACGTCGCGCAGGATGAATCCGTTTTCGGCATTTTTCAGCACGTCGAAAAGATCTGACCATATACCAACGTAAGAGCTTTTTGCGTCGGAACTCAATGCTCTGTTTTGATGCGGTACAAACCAGTCAGCGAACAAAGATACCTCTGTTAAGAACGCAGTGCGATCAAATGCTGGGACTTCATACGGGCCGCCTACACCAGGGATAGATTGCGCCATGTTGCCAGCAGCATTGTGCAGGGATGCAAGAGCATCAATAGCGGTCAACATGCGTTCCCGTATTGGCGCACCATTGCCATCCAGCATTCCGGCACTACCGAGATCTTCCAGCAACATGAATCCGTCTTCATGATTGGCTGCGTAAATGTCCGGCGCGCTCAACCCATGCCGCAAAAGCAATTTGCCAACGGCTTCAAACGGCTTTGTGTCCACCGCACGATGCACCAACTCTGCGTATGACTTGCCATGTTGAATAATTTCGCCCGGAGGTGTCTCTGGCGCATTCATGAAAATGGCCGACGCTTGTCCCTTCGCCGCTATCCTCTCATAGGTTCGATGCGACGCATCTCCCTGCACATGTGCGCGTTCCGCATTTTGATAGTTAGCTTCTTCCAGAAAATAACGCGCAGCGAAGGTGCGCCGAAAACGGACACTCTGATCCTCGCCCACAATCAGCCTTACTTCCCGGAGATCTCCAGCAAGGATATCAATTTCCAGGGTGATATGGTTTGGCGGCAAGGCGTTGCCAGCATTGTCGGGCCATTCGACCAGTGTTACGACCGTGTCTAAATCTTCATAAAAGCCTAGCTCTTCCAATTCTTCCGGATCGCTCATCCGGTACAGATCGAAATGTCTTACTGGAATGCGAAGCTCATCATAGGGCTGCAAAATTGAGAAGGTGGGGCTTGGAACTTCCAGATCGGAATCTTTCGCCAATGCACGTATCAGTGCGCGGCTGAACGCTGTCTTTCCTGCGCCGAGATCACCCTCCAACGCAACTAAATCTCCCGGTAAAACTGCGGCGGCTACATCTTGGGCGAAACGAATTGTTGCGGCTTCATCGACCAACTCGCAAGTCAGAAACGGAGCTTGTGACGAGTGTGTCATGCTATGAACCGACTACTCGGCAGCCTGAATGATGGGCTCAGGCTCAACTGGAAAGCGGCAAGTGACAGTGGTTCCCTTGCCTTCTTGAGATTGAATTTCAACGTTTCCACGATGAAGTTCCATGAATTTTTCCACAATGGAGAGGCCGAGCCCCACATTGCGGCGTCCATCCGAAGGGGCAGTACTTTCAAATGGTTGAAAGGCCGTATCGAGGTACACCTCTGGAATACCAGGGCCCTGATCAGCGATCGAAAAGATCACTTCGTTGTCTTCCCGGCGGCAGGTAAGGCTTACTTCAGTTCCGGGCTCTGAGAAACGAATCGCATTGCTGAGAACATTGAACAGAACTTGGCGCACGCGCTTGGCATCACCAATAAAACTGCCAATACTTTCTGGAATATTGGTCTTCAAGCTGGTTTTTGTCTCATTGATCCGATCTTGAGAAGCCTCGACGACCGCAGAAATTGTCTTGGTGACATCCACCTCACCCAGCTCAAGCTCAACAATTCCCGCTTCCACTGTAGCAAGGTCCAGAACGTCATTTATAATAGCCATTAAGGAGGAAGAGGATGTCAGGATGTGGTCGACATAATCGTCCTGCTTTTCGTTCAATGCACCGATTTTGGGTTCGGCAAGGAGCTGCGCGAACCCAATAATATTAGTCAGTGGCGCACGCAAAGCGTAGGAAACATGCTTGATGAAAGTTGATTTGATTGCGTCGGCAGCTTCAAGAGCCTGGTTTCTGTCAATCAAGGCCTGTTTGACCTGTACCGTGTCCGTCACATCCACAAATGTGAGCATGGAGAGTCCGTCAGGCAACGGAACAATTGCAAAATCCACCACCTTATTCGCAGCGCAGACGATCTGTCCCTGGCTTGCATTTCGGCGATCTTCAAGACCCGTAATCTGGAAGGCGATAGCTTGCCAATCGTCAGTGACATCTTCTGTCCAATCTGTCGCCTTGGCGAATGAGGCATCTACGATTTCGCTGATGTGCTTCCCTGTTTTTGTCGCATCTTCATCCAGATTCCAGATCATTCCAAAAGCCGGATTGGAAAGTTGTAGACGGCCATCTGACGCAAACACGGCAACGCCTTCGGACAGGTGATCAAGCGTTTCCCCTTGCACCTGTGATACGCGCTTCAACTTACTTCGCAAGTCCAACTCTTCGGTCACATTTTCAAAGATCTGAGTAATACCGCCCTGAGGATGCGGGGTAGTCATCACATGCAGCGAGCGCCCATCTGGTAAATGCCACCAGTCGTTTACAGGTTCCATGGATTTATAGTGTTCCAGGAATGTCTTGCGCCAGGACCCGAAATCAGACTGTTCTTGGAGCAACCTTCTGCTGCGCAATCGATCCAGAATTTCACTTTCCAGCGGATATGCCTCCAGAAAGGAGGGCTCGAGTTCCCAGAGCTTTTGATAGGCGCTATTGAAAAATTGCAGGCGTTGATCGGTACCAAATACAGCAATCGGTGTTGCCAATTGATCAAGCGTGCGGGCATGAAATGCCAACATGCTGTTGAGATCATTTTCTGCCTCAACAACAGCCGAAACATCTGTTGCGATACCTGCTGAACCGCGGTCAGCGCGTACATCCACCACCTCAAGAGCCCGGCGTTGTCCCGCCATTGTTGCGCTCATCCGGCCGGTGGTTACACTTTCACTTTGCTGGGCCTTGATGATACCGGCTCGCGCTTCACTGTCCAAAAGCTCAAGGTCTTGACTTACAGCAATGTCAGCGTCTGACGCATCAACAGCGTCTGCATATGCCTTATTGACCCAGGTGAGACGGCCAACATCGTCGCGCATCCATACCGGCATGCTGGCTGCCTGCAACAGAGCTCGTAAAACGGCGGTGTCTCGCGACATGCTTTTGTGGCGCGCGCGCAACTCAGCCATTTCCAGACCCTGATCATCAAGGGTCCTGAAACGCAGCATTGGTTCGTTGCCGGCCATACGTCCAACGATTTCTATCATGCCGCCGTTGAGTGTGTGAGCTGCCTGACTGAAAGAGGTTCCATCTTGCATTAAATCTGCAACAGCTTCCGACAACTCAGAGGCCGCATCAGGCTCTAGCCAATCTTCAAAATTCAGTAATTTTTTGCTGTCCGTGGCAAGAGCTTCTTCCATCACCGCATCACCCAGCGACAGGGCACCAAATAGCTTTGCGCCGAAGACCGTTCCAACTGGCCCTCGCCTAAGGGTCAGTGTCAGCTGTTCATCGGCATGTAAAAGACGCTCTGCGTGATCGGCCTTTTGGCGCGCCTCGCTGAGTTGCAGCTCCAAATCCCGCTGCTTAGCATGGGAGCGATTACGGCTCCACAAATTGTAACCGCCACTCAGGCCGGCCATGCAAAGGCCTGCGAAGGCCGCGACCATTAGGAAAACTGTCTGTGGTTGATCCATTAGTGACATTGGATCAGCGGATGCTTGTCCATAGGCTTGACTTGAGGCGAAAAACGCAAAAATAGACGTAGATGAAAACGCAAAGCTCTTACCGCGCAAAAATGGGTTGCGCGGAATCCTGAATGATTTGCGGCTGTAAGTGTCTACAGCCCGCACAATGCGACGCATATTTATTCCTCAAGAACCAAACTCAACGCGCCGTAGACCCTTGCCACTGTTGGCGATCACGGCAGTCACAAAATTCACACTGAAAAGCTTGATGTGTGGATCTAAAATCTGGCTGAAACGCCTGATCCTGGCAGATGGAACCGCCCCAGAGAGATCCGCATCAATCGGTGCGAATCACTCGAAATTACCTGCTTCGCGAATCGGTGGGAAGCGCTGACCGGCATAAAAAAGGGGGTAGCGAGTTATTTTTTTCGCCACCCCCTATATCTAGTACGCTGTTGTATTTCTTTTAATACCTGTAGTGTTCCGGCTTGTATGGGCCATTTTCCGGAACGTTAATGTATTCCGCCTGCTCGTTTGTGAGCTTGGTAAGCTTCACTCCGAGCTTGGCGAGGTGCAACAACGCAACCTTTTCGTCCAGGTGTTTCGGCAACACATAAACTTCGTTTTTGTACTGATCGCCGCGATTCCATAGTTCCATCTGTGCCAAAACCTGGTTTGTGAAGCTTGCGGACATGACAAAGCTTGGATGGCCGGTAGCACAACCAAGGTTTACCAAGCGACCTTCAGCGAGCACGATGATACGCTTACCGTCAGGGAATTCGACTTCATCTACTTGTGGCTTCACATTATGCCATTTGTAATTCCGAAGTGCGCCAATCTGAATTTCACTATCGAAGTGACCAATATTGGAAACGATTGCTCGATCTTTCATTTCGCGCATGTGGTCTACAGTAATAACATCCTTGTTTCCGGTCGTTGTGACAAAGATGTCGCCCTTGGAAACGACGTCATCAAGCGTATCAACTTCAAATCCTTCCATAGCCGCCTGAAGCGCGCAAATCGGATCAATTTCAGTAACAATCACGCGTGCACCCGATGAACGCAGAGATTCAGCAGAACCTTTGCCTACATCGCCATATCCACAAACAACAGCCACTTTACCCGCCATCATAACATCGGTCGCACGGCGCAAACCGTCTACGAGGCTCTCGCGGCAACCATAAAGATTGTCAAATTTGGATTTGGTTACGCTGTCATTCACATTAATCGCAGGGAATGGAAGATCACCATTTTTCTGCATCTGGTACAGACGGTGCACACCTGTTGTTGTCTCTTCAGAAACACCCTGCAGCGCTTCGCGAACCTTTGAGAACCAACCCGGCGTTTCAGCAATGCGCTTTTTAATCACAGCATAAAGCGCTTCTTCTTCTTCATTTTCAGGGTTTGCAAGAACAGATATGTCTTTTTCTGCTTTGGCACCCAGGAGAATCAACAAGGTTGCATCACCGCCATCATCCAAAATCAGGTTTGGTGTTTCGCCACCACCCCAATGAAAAATGCGATCCGCATAATCCCAGTACTCCTCCAAGGTCTCGCCCTTAACAGCAAAAACCGGAATGCCTGCATCAGCGATAGCCGCTGCCGCGTGGTCCTGAGTTGAAAAAATATTACATGATGCCCAACGCACTTCGGCGCCAAGCGCTACCAATGTTTCAATCAGAACGGCTGTCTGGATTGTCATGTGAAGAGAGCCGGCGATGCGTGCGCCTTTTAAAGGTTTTTCTGAACCAAACTCTTCACGCAGAGCCATTAGGCCCGGCATTTCTGTTTCAGCAATCGCAATTTCCTTGCGGCCCCAATCGGCCAGCGAGATGTCTTTGACGAGATAGTCAGCCATGAAAAGCAGCCCTTTTATATATCTAATTTCTCTAAAACCGCGTGAAACGGCCAATTGGCGCTTCTGCTATCACGGGTATTTTGTCATAGCAACTTATATATAAAGATTTCTTTATACGATGTAATTCGGCTAATCTTCGCCGAATTTGCTGTTGATGAGCGCCTCCAGCGCATTCAGCGCAGCGTCAGCATCCGGCCCGCTTGCAGACAAAGCGACATCACTACCGGGTGTGGCACCAAGCATCATGAGGCCCATGATAGAAGTTCCGCCTACGGTTTGCCCATCTTTTGTGACATGGACCTTGGCGTCAAAAGCTCCCGCACATTTGACAAATTTTGCGGATGCACGCGCGTGAAGGCCACGATTGTTCAATATTGTGAGGACCCTTGGCGCGGATGTAGCGTCTTCCTTACTACTCATCTGACTTTGCGCTCACGACGTGTTCAGATGGAATCATGAACCTGCCTTTGCAGGTGTGGCGCCGAGCAATGCGCTTGCAACATTGATATATTTGCGGCCTGCATCCTGAGCTTGCAGCGCAGCTGCGACCACATCCATTTCACGGCGACTACTGGCAAGTTTCACCAGCATGGGTAAATTTACCCCCGCAATAACTTCCACGGTGCCGGGTTCCATTGCAGATATCGCCAGGTTCGAAGGTGTCCCGCCAAACATGTCGGTCAGCACAATAACGCCTTTACCGGTTTCAACCGAGGAAATTGCCGCGACAATGTCATCACGGCGGGTTTCCATATTGTCTTCGGGTCCTATGGAAATGGTTGCCAGATATTCCTGAGGTCCAACCACATGCTCCAAAGCAGATCTAAATTCGTCCGCAAGATTTCCATGGGTGACAAGCACCAAACCAATCATTGGCTATTCCACAAAAGAAAAAGTCGCTGGCAATCTTGGCCATCAGCGGCAGGAAGGCAAGGGGCTTTTTTGAACTTTCCGTGCTTTTTCTCAATCGTAACGTCCAACACGACGCAGGGTTGCGCGAATGGAAGCAACTGGGTTCGCAGGTTGAGTTGGCAAGATCAATTTCGCGACAGACACACCCTGATAGTCCCACGACAAATCCGCGGCATCCGGCATCCGCATAATCTCATCCCGTTCCATCAGTTCAACCACCAACGCGACTGCGGCAGAAGACCGGGGCCGGTGGGTCTCGATGCCCATACCAAACCGCTCAATTTTACCGCTAAGCGCTTCGGGAGCGCTTGCTACTGCAATCTCGTCATTTACGGTCATAACTACACGATCATCCGCAACCAGTTCGGCGGGAAACATTGCTTCGCCCATCAATGCCAGTGCCAATTGAGATTTTCCGCTACCAGATGGGCCAATAATCAAGATACCTGAACCATGCCAATAGACGCAGGTGCCGTGAATAGTGACAGGAATCTTTGCCATTACGTCAGGCAACAGCAGGCAGGCGCACAATGAAACGGGCCCCAGCCGGGGTCTCATCGCCGCCTTTATACCAGTTTTGTGCTTCGATGGTGCCCCTGTGCGCTTCGATAATTTGTTGCGTAATGGATAGTCCAAGCCCTGAGTTCTGACCAAAATCCTCGCTGTCAGGTCGATCAGTGTAGAAGCGCTCGAAAATCCGCGTTTGCACATCGGGACGAATACCTGGACCATCATCTTCAATCACAATGACCACGTCTTCCTCGTCCCGCTCCGCGCTGACGCGCACATTGCCTTCTGGCCCGGTGAAGGAACTTGCATTGTCCAGGAGATTGGTAATCACCTGGCCAAGGCGGCTGTCACTGCCCATTACGAACAGCTTGTCCTTGAAACTTGTGGCCATTCTTAGATGAATTTCTGGTACATCCGGTGATGCGGTTTCCTGCGCCACCGACACGACAGTGGTCAGCAAAAGCCACAAATCGACTGGCTCCGAGGACTGGCGAGCCAATTCTGCATCCAGCCGCGACGCATCTGATATATCGCTGATCAGTCGGTCCAAACGCCGAATATCGTGCAAAATAACGCTCAAGAGCCTTTGTCGCTGCTCATCGTTCTTCGCCAGCGGCAACGTTTCAACAGCGCTGCGCAACGACGTAAGTGGATTTTTTAGCTCGTGAGATACGTCGGCCGCAAAGCTTTCAATAGCAGCCATTCGGGTAAACAAGGCATCTGTCATGTCGCGCAGGGCTTGTGAAAGGTGGCCAATTTCATCGCGCCGCTCGCTGAAATCGGGAATTTCACCTCTGGTCTTCACACCACGGCGCACGCGGTCGGCCGCGGCAGCCAATCGGCGCATGGGTCCGGCGATCGTGCTGGCCAGCAATATGGATAGTAATACGGTTACAATCGCTGCCACCAGAAACACGCGCATAATCGCGAGACGTTCGGCTTGCACAATTGCATCAATATCGCCGCCTTGCGTTGATAGCAAAAGCGTTCCTGCAACCGCCCGAAAACGCTGAATTGGAACGGCGACAGCAACTGTCAACTCGCCCTGCTCAGTTACACGTACCACACTGGCAGGGGTGCCAGACAAAGCGCGGACAACCTCTGGATATTCGCGTCCGTTTCCGCCATCAATTTCACGGTATAACGGTAAATCTCCCCTACGCAGCCAAAGTTTTGTGCGTTGCCACAGCAGCTCGTACCACACAGGCTTTTGTTCTACTGGAGGCAGATCGAACCTCAAAATCTGTCCTGATGCATACAGTGCGCGGCTATCAAGGATCAAGGAACCATCCTGATCATAAATGCGCGCGCGCGTACGGGTCGGAGAAATAAGACGCCGCAGGACTGGGGCCACAAGCTCTGGATTGATGGGGAATTCAAGCGCATCCTCGTCGTCGTCAAAGGGAGCAATACTTTCGCCGGTGCGCAACTCAAGCAGGCGATCGGGGTCAATCGTAATTGTGTTGGTCTGCACACTGGCGGAAGCGGCAATCGCGCCAGAAATAATCTCACCCTGTGTCAGCAGGCTCTCAACACGTGCGTCGATAAGGCCTTCGCGAAACTGGTTGAGAAACAGGATGCCGGATAGAAGCACCAACAGCGCCGCAAGGTTCAAGAACACAATGCGGCGTGTGAGCGATGAAAAGACTTGTGTGCTTATGGAAGCCAAAATCCGCCGTGAGAACGAACGCATGACGCGTAATCGGTTTCGCCTCGGCGGCGCGGATTTGGCTTCACCACTGTCTGTTTGTATTTCGGTTTGGGGATCACCCGCCGCTTTGTCAGACGTACCGGCACCGTCTGCATGCAAATTCTCTGCACTTTCAGGTTTGATAACGTTGGTTACCGACATGGCTTTCCTCAGATACCTTATCCTTCGCGGAACCGGTATCCAACACCATACAGGGTTTCGATCATATCAAAATCGTCATCTGTCGCTTTGAATTTCTTGCGAAGGCGTTTGATATGGCTGTCGATTGTCCGGTCATCCACGTAGACCTGGTCATCATATGCTGCATCCATCAACGCATTGCGGCTCTTAACCACACCTGGGCGTTGAGCCAAAGCAAACAGAATGAGAAATTCTGTCACTGTCAGAACCACATTCCGGCCATTCCAGGTGCAGGTGTGGCGTTCCTGATCCATCGACAGTGCGCCACGTTCCAACGCTTTTGTGTCTGGTTCCTTAATGATCGTGCCATCGCGAGGGGCCGCTCTGCGCATGACAGCCTTTACTCGCTCGACCAGCAGCCGTTGAGAAAAAGGTTTGTGGATAAAATCATCCGCACCCATCTTGAGACCGAACAATTCGTCGATCTCGTCATCTTTGGATGTCAGAAAAATGACGGGAATATCTGAGTTCTGACGTAAACGACGAAGCAATTCCATACCATCCATACGCGGCATCTTAATATCGAGAATTGCCATCTCTGGCGGATTGTCAATCAGGCCATCCAATGCGGAGGCGCCATCAGTATACGTTTGTACCCTGTATCCTTCGGATTCCAGAGCCATTGCAACTGACGTCAAAATGTTTCGGTCGTCATCAACAAGTGCGATTGTCGGCATGAAAATAAGCTCCAACGGCTTTCGTAGTGAGGTCCTAGCGCTTTCGCCGCAAAAATGCGCGCAAATTATGACTGCCCAGTCCTAAATGAGGCAAATGGTTAGCGAAACTTCATCATCTGACACAAGTTCTTTCGCAATTAGTACAATTCGGATTGAGCCGTGCCAGGCTATAGGTTGCGTTTCTGGGGCATGTAGCTTGTTGTAACAACACCCCGAAAGAATACCTCGCAATTAGAAGCTAATCGATCATCAAAGTAGACAGTTTGACGTCTTTTAGCTTAATCAATCCGATCACAGACGTACTTCGTTTGTGTATTTGATGAGTAAGGTGGGGCTCCAATTTGGTATTCATACAAAAGACGCTGAGTCATGGCGCGGTTGCCTGTGGCGATATGGCTGTTGCTGAAGCCGCTGCGCATGTCATCGACAAAGGCGGAAATGCTTTTGACGCCGCTTTCACTGCAATCCTCACCTCTGCGCTCGTTGAACCTGTCTTTACCTCACCTGGCGGCGGCGGCTTGGCAACCCTGCGACATAATGACGGCTCAATATCAACCATCGACTTCTTTGTAGACTTACCGGCAGTTCTCAATCGCGATGCCGATATCCAAGAAATTCATGCCGACTTTGGAACAGTGCAACAGGCCTTCCACATTGGTGCTGGCACGACAGCAATGCCTGGCATGGAGGCAGGGCTTCTAGCGCTGCAAGGCCTTTCCAATAAGGCTATTCGTACCGAAGACCTTTATGCCGCGGCTTTGAAGACAGCTAAGGAATACAAGGTGTCTGCGTTTCAAGCGCGCTTGTTTGAAATCATTGAGCCAATTTTACGCGCAACGCCTGATGCCGAAGCGCTCTTTGCCCCAGAAGGTAGTCTGCTTAAGACGGGTGATGTTTTCGAGAACACACAGCTTCGCGATGTATTGCGCTCACTGGCAAACGAGAGCGCAAAAAGACTTAGAGGTAGATTCACCGGTCCAGACACACTGGACTTTCTGCAAGAAAATGGCGCGCATCTAACAATGCAAGATGTTGCAGACTATGCTTTGGAGCATCGAGCACCGGTGTCTCTGAAAACCGGTAAGACCATTCAGGGCACAGACATTCGAGCCTTCGCAGCACCGCCTCCTGCCCTTGGAGGAACGCTCGCCCTGTCAATGATGTCCTGCATGCGACAGGGCGGATTGCTGTTGGACCGCCTCGAAGCTGCGATGCAAATCGACAAGCAATGGCGCGACGGTTGTTCAGCCAAAGATTTCAGTGAAAAATATGGCTTGGCCGCCGCCAGAGGAAAATCGGAACCAGCACCCTCCGCGTTTCGCGGAACCACGCACATATCCATCCTGGACCCCTATCGAAATGCCATAGCCGTCACCCTCACAAATGGCGAAGGCAACGGTTTGATGATGCCGAATTCCGGCTACATGATGAACAACATGTTGGGTGAGCTGGATGTTAATCCGGCGGGACCAAAAGGATGGCATCCAGCGCCAAAAAGTAAGCGCCGCCTGTCGTCCATGATGGCGCCAATGATAGTAGAAGATCCCTATGACGGTTTGCTGATATTGGGCTCTGGTGGATCAAATCGCATTCGTACAGCACTCTTTCAGGTGCTGGCCAATCGCTTTGGCATCGGCATGACACTTAAAGAAGCCATTGAACTGCCACGTTTTCACTATGAAGACGGAAAAATTGATGTGGAATGCGCCAGTGAGCAGGCTGATGTTGATGCTGTCCTGGGATCTGCAAAATTGAATGATCATCAAGTCACTCTCTGGGAAGATTGCAACATGTATTTTGGCGGAGTGAATGCTGTTGAATCTCGTTTGTTTGGAAACCGAACGAACCATGCTTGGGGCGATAGCCGCCGAGATGGCGCTGCAATCATTTTGGACTGACAAGGAGCAGAAGCCTAAAACTTCGTCCTACTGCGCATTGCGGCTGAAAGTGTGCCTTCGTCCAAGTAATCCAGTTCGCCACCAACCGGCACGCCATGGGCCAAACGTGTAATTGACACGTCTAAATCTTCCAGCTGATCGGTAATGTAGTGGGCCGTTGTAATGCCATCGACGGTGGCGTTAACTGCGAGAATGATTTCTCGCATGTCTTCCGCCGCCGCACGTTCGACCAGCTTTGAGATATACAGATCGTCCGGACCAATGCCATCCAGCGGCGATAATGTGCCACCCAAAACGTGATAGCGCCCTTTGGTTGCGCCTGCTCGTTCCAATGCCCACAAATCTGCCACATCTTCCACGACAACAAGCACGGAATTGTCGCGCCGTTGATCCGCGCAGATTGTACAAGGGTCACTGGTATCAACATTGCCGCAATTTGTGCAAAGCTGAACTTTATCAACCGCCACGCCCATGGCCTCTGCCAAGGGAACCAACAACTCTTCTTTCTTTTTTATGAGGTGCAATGCAGCGCGGCGAGCGGAGCGCGGCCCAAGCCCTGGAAGGCGTGCCAGCAACTGTATCAAGCGTTCAATTTCCGGGCCGGTCATAATGAGCCTGTTAGAATGGCAGTTTCATGCCTTCAGGCAAATTCAGGCCGCCAGTCACACTTTGCATTTTTTCTGCAATCGCTGCTTCCGACTTTGATTTCGCATCATTATGCGCCGCCATGATCAGGTCTTCCAGCATTTCGGGCTCGGATGGATCAATCAAACTTGGATCAATTGAAATAGCTTTTATGTCGCCCTTCCCTGACAGGGTAACTTTTACCAGACCAGCTCCGGCAGTACCTTCAATCAGCAGATCACCAATTTCAGCTTGCGCATCTTGCATTTTCTGCTGCAATTCTTGCGCTTGTTTCATCATACCCATGATGTTTTTCATTGTTTATTCCTGTGTTTTGTCTGAGTTGTTCTTGATATCGCGGTCAACCACCTCGACGATTTCCGCACCTGGAAAAATATCGAGCGTTGCACGTACAACCGGGTGCTGCCGAACCTCGTCCATCTTTTTGCTGGCCTCAGCCTGCTCCTGTTCGTGCAGGGTTGGTTCACCCTCTGCGTGAACCACGCTTACAATCCAGCGCTGTCCGGTCCAATCGGTGAGTTTTTTGCCAAGATTGCCAGCTATACTTGCCGACCCGCTTCCGGTCACTGCAACTTCGATCCGACCATGCTCAAAACGTACCAACCGCAAATGGCGCTCGACATCAATTTTGAGGGGAATGTCACGTTTTTCAGAGGCCAGCAGCGCGATATCGTGTAGCGAACTCAGTTCTGGCTTATCTTCTTCTGCAGCATGGATGTCTACTACGCTAGCGATATCTGCATTATCTGCTTCCGGCAAGATATCCATGCGCGGTGCTGTTGCAACAGCGCGTAAATGAGCACCGCGCGTTGCAACCGGTTGACCAATTTGGGGTGCTTGGCTCTCAACTTGTCCAGTTGATTGTGTCGGTGCTTGTCCTGTTGTCGCGCTGCCACCAGCTGGTTGTGCGGAACCAGCACCACCGTTAGCCTTCTGCGATTTTAGCATTTTCAGGGCCTCATCCGGGCTCGGCAAATCCGCAGCATAGGCAAGGCGCACCAAAACCATATCAGCAGCGGCGAGCGGCTTGGGAGCGCTGGCTAGCTCCTGAATGCCTTTCAGCAATATTTGCCATGTGGATGATAGGACTCGCATGGAGAGCTGGGCTGCCAACTCTGCGCCCCGCTCCTTCTCACGTGGCGAAAGCGCACCTTGGTCTGGCACATCGGGAGCCGCTTTCAGCCGAGTCAGCAAATGGCAGAACTCCGCAAGATCAGACAATACAATCGCAGGGTCAGCGCCTGAATTATATTGCTCGTTCAACTCTGCCAATGCCTCATCAATTTTACCTGACATCAACAACTCGAACAGATGGATGACCCTCGCGCGATCGGCCAGCCCGAGCATGTCGCGCAGAGCATCTTCGCCGATCTCTGCGCTGCCTGTGACAGCGCCATGGGCAATAGCCTGATCGAGCAGTGACAGCGCATCACGGGCGGACCCTTCGCTAGCACGCGCCAAGAGCCGCAAGGCATCTTCCGCAATAGAAATACCTTCCTTGCCAGCGATCTGTTGCAGGTATTCCACCATTGTATCTGCATCAATGCGACGCAAGTCGAAACGCTGACAACGAGACAATACCGTAACCGGCACTTTGCGAATTTCAGTTGTTGCAAATATAAATTTCACGTGCGCCGGAGGCTCTTCCAGCGTTTTCAGCAGCCCGTTAAAGGCTGCTGTTGAGAGCATGTGCACCTCATCTATGATATACACTTTGTAACGCGCGCTCGCTGGCTTGTAACGCGATGCTTCAATAATCTCGCGAATATCATTGATGGATGTGTGCGAGGCTGCATCCATTTCGATTACATCGACATGGCGGCTTTCAATTATGGGAGTGCAGTGCGTTCCCATTTCCGGCATATCAATCGTGGGATCAGTGATTGCCTCACGGCCATCTGCCGCTTCAAGTTCGTAATTCAGGGCACGAGCCAGAATGCGTGCCGTAGTGGTTTTCCCCACACCGCGCACACCAGTCAACATGTAAGCCTGCGCAATACGGCCGAGCTTGAATGCGTTTGTAAGTGTCTGGACCATCGGCGCCTGGCCGATGAGATCGTCAAATGTCGAAGGGCGGTATTTTCTGGCAAGAACGCGATAGGCTGTGTTTTCCTGATCGCTCATATTTTTCGCCACTTAGCCCGCTAAAAGTCTCGCATTTTTCATGAGCGCAATCCCGCAGCGGGAAGCTCAAAGGTGGGAGGCTGAACAAAGACCCGAACCGGAATCTCGTTGGGGCTGCTTCCTTCCGGACCTGACCCGGTTGGCGAGTGGCTCGTCCTACGCCAACCTCCCACACTCCATATCGTCCGAAATGCCGGAGATTGCAAGGTGGGAAGTTGATTCAGGGCGCACAAAATTGCGCCCCGATCATTATTTTTTGACCAATTCTTACTATTCAGAATTGTCACGGCTCGACATGAATTTATCGAACTCTTTCTGGTCCTTCGCGCGACGCAGATTGTGAATGTACTCATCAAATTCAGAGCGCATTGCATCGATTTTGCGGCGCTCTTCCTCAAGACGGGCCAATTCTGCAGCGCGGTATTCGTCAAATGCAACATTACCTGTTGAGTTGTGGCGGTAATGTGGACGGTTGTCCCGGCTGAATTTGCTACCGAAAGCATCCATCTTGTCACGCATAGTTGCAAAGTTTCCAGTCATACGATCTCCCCATACGATATAAGCCAGCATTGCTAGCCCGATTGGCCAAAACAGAACGAAACCCAAAATCATGGCCACAGTGTTAAATGGCGTCCAGCGGCGACTCTTGGTTTCGCCAGAACATCTTCTGAAGTTTGCAGTCGTAGAAGCGTTTGTCATGTGCACCCTCTTTCGTTGTTGATGAATTTCAGGTGGTGACTTTCATACTTTGTTCAAGGTGATTTTAGCCGATTTTCAGAACAATCCTGAAAAGTCCGGGTCCATTTTATGCACGTAAGATATTGATAAATATGTTTAATATTTATGATTTTGAAAAATCGATGATTTTCGCAAGTATTTGGGTGCCATTTTCTAAACTGCATCCAATTGTGCGCAATTCACGAACCAATCCATTTGATTGTCAACGTGTGGCAAAGCCTTTTATCGCAAAAATCCAATGGCAAATAGCTATCGAATGACAGCCAATATTTCTTTCAGGAACACAGTCAGATCATCCGTGACAAAATCCACCGGGTCTTCATCCTGCTTTTCCAGCTCCCATTCCTCATGAAACATCTCGCGTGTGCCGCGGGGCACTAACAGGGTTGTCACCATGCCTTCGTTTTTTGGCACACGCAAATTCTTGGCGAGATCTTCAAACATGGCCGCGCGTGAAGGATCGACCCCCATGACGTTAAAGAATTTTTCATAGGGTACAGGATTTGGCTTCGGCTCAAGATCCGCCGCGACAATATCGAAGATATCTTCAAAATGTTCTGAGATTCCCAGCCGATCGGCAACGGCTTCGGCATGTTTACGTGAGCCGTTGGTATATATCAGTTTACGGCCTGGCAGAGCCTTGATAGCAAGCGCCAATTCAGGATTTGGTTCAATCGGTGAATGGTCGATATCATGAACGAATTCCAGAAACTCATCCGTATCGATTTCCTGTTCCAGCATTAAGCCACGCAATGTTGTTCCATGGCGGTGATAGAAATCTTTTTGAATGATACGTGCTTCATCTCGTTCCAAATTCATCAAGCGCGCCACATAAGTGGTCATGCGTTTATCAATCTGATCAAACAAGTTTGAGTGCTGCGGATATAATGTATTGTCGAGATCAAACACCCACTCACTGACATGATCAAAAGCGACAAGGTCTTCCGCATCGTGCGGCTCGATTTTTTCAACGGTCATATAAATCTCTGATCAATGCGGGAATTAGCCCGGCACAATAAGTGTGCCTGCACCATGTTCGGTAAAGAGTTCCAGCAAAACGGCGTGCTCCGTTTTACCATTGAGGATTACCACACCCGACACTCCCTGTGTGAGCGCATCGATGCAGGTTTCTACTTTTGGAATCATACCACCGGAAACAGTTCCATCCGCAATCAAGGCTTTTGCCTCTGAAACAGTCAGCTGCTTGATGAGATTTCCCTGTTTATCCAACACACCTGGCACATCGGTGAGGAACAAAAGCCGACGGGCGGACAGGGCGCCGGCAACAGCGCCTGCAACCGTATCGGCATTAATATTGTAAGTCTCGCCACTTTCGCCGGGGGCAACAGGGGCGATTACCGGGATCAGTTTACTGTGAGTCAGCATGTCAATCACAGTGCTGTCGACATGCACCGGCTCGCCAACGAACCCCAGGTCAATGATCCGCTCAATATTACTATCCGGGTCTTTCATGGTGCGTGTTAGTTTCTTGGCAGTCACCAGATTGCCATCCTTGCCGCAAAGGCCAACAGCGCGCCCGCCCTCAGAGTTAATGGCTGCGACAATATCCTTGTTGATCGCACCAGCCAGAACCATTTCCACCACTTCTACGGTGGCCTTGTCGGTTACGCGTAAACCACCTTCAAACTTGCTTTCAATTCCAAGCTTGTCGAGCATACGTCCAATCTGTGGACCACCGCCATGAACGACAACCGGCAGCACACCGGATTGATGCAGCAAGGTAATGTCGCGGGCAAAGGCACGGGACAACGCTGCATTCCCCATGGCATGGCCACCATATTTCACCACTACCGTCTGTCCATCATAGCGTTGCATGTATGGCAGCGCCTTCGATAATAAGTGAGCTTCAGAGACAGGCGAAGAAGATGCTTCAGTGTCGGTCATAAGTTAAAACTGGATACTGTTGAAGAATTGGACCTCAGCTATAGGTGCTTTTGTACCTGCATGCCAATAGACTTCTTATTGAACGTGCATTCGGCATACAGTAAGGCATTCCCGAATGCGTAAATTTGACGTCACTCCATTACTACGCCACCAATCGAGATTGTAAAAAGGCCTCGCATCATGGTTTTGAAAGCGGAACTCCATTGCCACATTGAAGGTGCTGCCTCACCCCAGCTGGTGCTGCGGAAAGCAGAACAAAACAATTTTTCAACCGAGGGTCTTATTGGTGATGATGGCAAGTACATTTGGCATGACTTCACCAGTTTTCTGAATGCCTATGATCGGGCCGCGGCAATGTTCGTCAGCGAGCAGGATTATTCCGACCTTGCCCATGACTATTTTACCAAATCCGCTGCACTGGGTATGATTTATGGAGAAGTTTTCATATCGGCAGACCATGCGGAAAATGCTGGCCTCAGTTATTCTTCTTATGTGAATGCACTTGCAGATGGCATGGACAGGGCGAAAGCCGAAACTGGCATTGAAAGCCGCATGATAGCAACCTGCGTCCGCCACTACGGCCATGAACGCGCAGAGCCTGTTGCAAAACTGCTCCATGAATTTCCACACCCTTTGGTAACCGGATTTGGCATGGCTGGAGATGAGCGCATGCATCATCCATCCGATTTTGCGAAGGCTTTCAAAATTGCGCAAGATGCCGGGCTTCAGATCACGGCACATGCAGGTGAATTTGGTGGCCCAGAGAGTGTCCGGGCGGTATTGGATGAGCTTGGTGTCAAGCGGATTGGTCATGGGGTCCGTGCGGTTGAAGATGTGGCACTTTTGGAGCGCCTTCGCGAAGAAGATGTCGTGCTGGAAGTCTGTCCAGGGTCTAACATTTCGCTGGGACTATATGAAAGTTGGGATGTTCACCCTTATTCAATGCTTTCTAACGCGGGCCTGCGCCTCACGATCAGTTCAGATGATCCGCCTTTCTTCAATACCAGCATCGGCAATGAATACGACAGAGCCGCAAATGCCTTCAATCTGTCAGATATTGATCTCCAGGCAATTACGCATCAAAGCATCGCAGCTGCATTTGTAGATGAAGAGACACGGCAACGGTTGTTTCAGAGACTATTTGACGATTAGCGGTGCAAAACCGCACCGAAATTGTGCGTTTTTAACATTTCAGCACGACTGCATCTTTTGTGGCTAGCGTCACACTGCTAACAGATAAAAACGCACATGCATTTCAGGGAATTATAAAATGGTCACCGACGCTAATAATCTTCCAGCTCCTTTTACAATTGTTGACCATCCGCTGATTCAGCACAAATTGACGATCATGCGCGACAAGGAAACGTCAACTGCAAGCTTTCGACGTTTGCTCAGAGAAATCTCTTTGCTGCTTTGCTATGAGGTTACACGGGATCTGACCCTGACCACTCAACGCATTGAAACGCCGATGCAGGAAATGGACGCGCCCATTCTGGAAGGCAAAAAGCTGGTGTTCGCCTCTATCCTGCGTGCCGGGAACGGTTTGCTGGAAGGAATGCTGGATTTGGTGCCGGCTGCACGAGTTGCTCACGTCGGTCTGTATCGTGATCATGACACCCTGGAACCAGTTGAATATTACTTCAAAGCGCCAGAACATTTGGAAGATCGCCTGGTGATTGTGGTAGATCCTATGCTAGCAACATCCAACTCTGCGACGGCAGCAATTGAAAAACTGAAAGAGCGCGGTGCGAAAAATATCCGGTTCCTGTGCCTGCTTGCTGCACCTGAAGGCGTGAAGAAATTCCGCGAATCTCAACCTGATGTGCCCATCTACACGGCTGCTCTGGACGAACGCCTGAACGAAAAGGGTTACATTATGCCGGGCCTTGGGGATGCAGGCGACCGCATGTACGGCACCAAGTAATATATGATTGAAGCACGATTTTCGGACCTTAAAGGCAAGACCGTCCTTATAACTGGCGGCGGCAGTGGTATTGGCGCGCACCTGGTGCGCGGCTTTGCTGATCAGGGCGCAAAGGTCGCTTTTTTTGATATTGCGGACACGGCCAGTAAAGCTCTGGAAAAAGAGCTTACCGAAGATGGCAAGACTGCTGCGTTCTGGCATTGTGACCTGACAGATATTTCTGCAGTCAAAAGCTGCATTGAAAAAGTGAGACATACCCTCGGGCCAATTGGTGTGCTCATCAATAATGCGGCACATGATGAGCGACATGATGTGAAGGACGTCACACCAGACTATTGGGACGAACGTTTTGCCGTAAATCTGAAGCACCAGTTTTTTTGTGCACAGGCTGTTCAGGACGACATGACAGAGCTTGGCGGTGGGTCCATCATTAATATGGGATCTATTTCCTGGATGATCGGGAAAGATGCGATGCCTTGCTACATGACAGCCAAATCTGCGGTCGAGGGATTAACCCGGTCGCTAGCACGTGCATTCGGACCGAACAATATTCGCGTCAACACCGTATTGCCGGGTTGGATCATTACCGAACGACAGAAAGACCTGTGGTTTGATGAGACCAGCGAACAGACTATTTTTGAAAACCAATGTCTTAAACGCATTCTCGTGCCTGAAGATATGCTTGGACCTTTGCTTTTTTTAGCATCCGATGCCTCTTCTGCCTGCACGAACCAGAGGTTCATTGTCGATGGTGGCTGGGTCTAAAGCCTTTTTATCCTGTTGTATTTTTACGCTGCAAATTTGTTTTTCAAATTCTTCCGAAGCGGAACAGGTTGTTTTCCTTGAGCCGGCCGAAACATGTTCTGTAGCAGTATTAGACAATGACAACTGGAATGCGCTTTACGCAACTGCCGTGTTTTCGGAAAGCGTGTTGTGGACACGTGCCGGTGTTTCGTTTGACAAACATCCCAGGATTGATGGCAATAGTGTTGTAGAGACTATCTCTCAACTGCGCTCCCTGTGCCGCAATAACCCGGTACAAACCGTCAGCCAGTTGATTGAAAACTTTGTCGAGCTGTGGCGTAATTCCAGCGCTACGAAGCCCACAAGCCAAGAACTGGAAGCCTGCAAACCAAGAAACCATTGGCACAAGCGTGGCCCCGCACTGGCCATGCCTCAGGAAACAAATCTGTTTCTTACCCATAGTGAGACCGGCAAGCGAGCTGATGGCAAAGTACATGTGTTCTATGAACCTACCGCCCGATGTTCGCTCTTGTTATTTTCTGACACCCTATCTGGCTGGCCGTTTACTGCAAATCTCTATGCGTTGGGGGCAAGTGCCGCGAAAAATGGTCAAACACCCGCGCTTTCATCAACCGTTTCAAACACCACCATTGGCGCGCCTCATGCGTGGAATGCACAATGCAAACTAAACGAGGCGCAGTCTTTCAGCGCCGTCTTACGAGATACTTTGGGCCCCCCAGCCAAGCCTGGCTTTATAAATGGTGCAAAAGGCCTGTCGTCTGAAACCAGCTTCATTCCTTCGCAAGAGTGTCCATATGATGAACACGGCACGGACACTGAACCGTTGATGTAGCGCCTTAAAGCTCCATCTCCCAAGTTTCGCCAACCATGCTTTTCCCAAACATTGCATGCGGCTCCTCACTTATTTTCTGAAAGCCCGAATTTTCGTAAATGAAACGCGCGCTTTCCAGCTGCGCATTGGTCCAAAGAGTCATGGTTTTATACCCGGCATTTTTTGCAAATTCGATCGCGGTTTTTACCAGTAGTTTTCCAATGCCCAACCCGCGCGCATCTGGCTCAACATACAGCAATCGCAATTTGGCAACGTCTTCAGACTGTTTCATCACAAAGATTGATCCGACCACTTTGTCCTTATGTTCAGAAACCCAGCAGGCTTCAAAAGCTGGATCATGGTCATTTGCATGGTCTGCGACAATCTTGGCTATGAGAGCTTCAAACGCCTGGTTGAATCCGTACTCATTGGCATATAGCAGACCATGACGATAAATAATCCACCCAAAATCACCAACGTTTGGTGGTCTTAGGACAACCGCACTTTGCGAGGTGTCATTCCCAAGAAGCCCTTCAATTGTCGTCATGGATCGCACCAACTCTTCTTGTTGCCAATCTGATAGTGGCATCAGAAGTTCACTAACTTCATTGGAGGACTTTACTTCCAGCTTTGACGCTAGGTCTCGCCCGCTTTGGGTGAGAAAAAGTGCTTTGCGACGCCCCCGGCCTTCCGGGGCCTTACGTGTCAAATACCCTTTGTCTTCCAAATCTACCACCAAACGGCTCAAATAGCCGGGATCCATGCTCAGATTGCGTGCAAGATCTGCCGAAGAGTGCCCACGCTTTGAAACTTCGGCTACTGCCAGTTCATAAAGAATACGCACTTGAGGCAGTGGCATGCTGGAAGACAAGATTTGATTGTCCAGCGCCCCAACCAGTTTTGTATGAAAACGGTTAAAGCGCCGGATCGCGGAAATTCGTTGAGCATCTACAGAGGTCATCGCTTTGTCCAAAATCAATTTACTTGTTTAAACATTTTATTTATTGCTTTTGTCAATAAATAACTACCGCTGATTGCCTTGATATTGCAACAATGGGAATTCTGCCCCGTTTCCTCTGGCGTTTAACTGCGCTACCACGGAAAAATACTTACAGATGCAGTGATTCGATTGAGGGTTGGGCCAATGAATTTCAAGCGACCATTTGGAAAACTGGAAGACCGCACAGAGATCAACGAAGTTGAGATCGGTGCTGGCGCCCTGAAAGCAAAGGTTCTGACGTGGGGTACTGTGCTTCGGGACCTGCGTTTAGATGGATTTGACCACCCATTGGTCCTCGGCTTCGACAGGCTGGAAGACTACACCAATCACTCGCCATTTTTTGGCGCGACAGCAGGCCGCTATGCGAACCGCATCGCCTATGGACGCTTTGAATTGGACGGCCGCACACATCAGCTTAGCCAAAATCGGGAACCTCACCACCTGCATGGTGGCCACGCCAGCTTTGGCAAGCGGCTCTGGAGCGTTGGCTCTATTGCACCGGATTCAGTCCGCCTGACCCTTGTATCTCCGGATGGAGAAGATGGGTATCCCGGACGCGTATCTGTTAGCTGCACATATAAGATCGTACCACCAGCTTCCCTTCACGTTATCTACGAAGCAACGACAAATGCGCCAACAATTATGAATATGGCGCATCATTCCTATTTTAACCTGGATGGCTCAACCGATATTCTGGACCACAGCCTACAAATTGAAGCCGACGCTTATACCCCAGTCACTCAGGACATGATCCCAACCGGCGCTATTTTACCGGTTGAAAACACCTTGTTCGATTTCAGGCAAGCCCGCCCAGTACGCACATTGCACGAAGGTCGTCGAATTGCGTTTGACACGAATTACGTTTTGTCTCTGGCACCGCGCCCAAGCCCTGTGCAGTCTGCAAGACTGACCAGCCCTAAGAATGGACTGTCGATGGATGTGCTGACCACAGAACCTGGTGTCCAGTTCTATGATGGTTATAAAATTGCAGCGCCCGTTCCTGGTCTCGATGGACGTCCATACGGTGTCAGTGCAGGCTTGTGCCTTGAACCTCAACGTTGGCCTGATAGCCCTAACAACAGACACTTTACAGACGCCACACTGCGTCCTGGTGAAACGTATTTCCAGGAAACGATCTATCGTTTTAACATGGCCTAACCGATGTCGACCTTTGATCTGTTCCTCTGCGTCAACACATAGATATGCGGAAGAACAACACCGGATACGATGATAGCCATACCAATCCAGTCAATGAAACGCGGTGTCTCATCCAGCACAACAATGGCGGCAAGGGCACCAAAAACAGGATTCAGAGCCACGTAAATTGACACCCACGCCACCGGCAGCTGCTTCAGTGCAAAGTTAAACAATGCGTAGTTCAGCACCGTCATGATCAACACAAGATACGCCATGGCAAACACATGGATCGGCATCGCAAGTGACAAGAGCGGCACACTGCCGGTCGCTGCTGCGAAGATAAGAACTGCCAGGAATGCTCCGCTGACCTGCAGAGTTGCAACCTGAAACCAAGGCGCATCTCCCTTATTCAAAGTGCGTCCTGCTATTTGACTGAAACTTGCACACAGAACGGCAAGTAGCACAAAGATGTTTCCGGTCAGACTGCCGATACCCGCCCCTTCCCGGTTTATGGCAAGGGCGAGCAAGCCGCCAAATCCAACCGCGGCGCCCATCCACAAAGTCCAGTGCGGATATTCTTTCAAAAAGAAAAAACCAAACAATGGAGCAATAAGAGGCAGCAATCCCCACATTAGTGCCAGGGAAACGCCGTCCGTTTTTGCACCACCTACAATGTTCAGGATCATTACAAGACCCGGCGCCATGGCGCCCCAAACAAGGGTAAGAAGTAAACGCCGTCCGACCATCGGCAACATGCGGCGCACAGCGCAGATCGCCCACATCACCAACGCTGCTCCCAAGAACTGCCAAAACAAAATAGTAGGCGCTGCGTATTGGGTCACCAACAGTTTCTGCACCATAAACCCGCAAGAAAAAACCACCACGGAGCCAAGCTGAGCAAGGTGCCCGAGCAATCGCTTTGGTTTAGTCATGTTTTGTGTCACGCAGCAGCCCATCAAAAAGCACGAACAGTCCTAATCCGAAAATCCAGTCTTGTAAAAGACTCGAAGCGTGCTACCATCATTCCATAAGAGGGAAATGCGCGCTGTAAAGCGGGTACAAAAGCTCCGCGAAAACGCAAAAAATGCGTTGGCGCTAGTGCTAGGCAGGGAATTGGGAGGATTTCTTGGGGCTCATTCGTTTGCCACTGCGGCTTCTTTCAAAGCTAAACAGCTTTCTGCTGACCATTGGCAGCGTAATTGCAACTCTGGCCTTGGCTTTCATGGTTGCCTTTGTCATCTACCAGATTGTCATGCGCTATGCCTTCAACACCGCCCCAGCATGGACCGAGGAAGGAGCACGCTTCCTGATGTTGTGGATGACCGGACTGGTCGCGCCGCTCGGCTATCGCAAGGGTGGCTTTGTGGCCATTGATCTGGTGCAGACCGCCCTACCTCGATTGCTGTCTGCCATTCTATCGCTGATCCTGTTGGCACTGGCCATGCTGACCCTGATTTATGCCTTCATTATCGGCTGGTCAGAAATCACGGGCTTTGCCGGTCGGTTTGCGACGGCGTCAATCTACTTCCCATGGCCGGGTGCTGAGGGGCTGGAATGGATCCGGGCACCGCGCTCTTACATGATGGCCTCTCTGGTCGTCGGGTCCGTGCTGATGATTTCCGTAAATATTGAGCTGATCCTGCGGGTTCTGGCAGGCGAGGGCCTGCCGAGTGAGACCAGTGTTTTGCTGGACAAGTCCAAACAACCAGTGATGGAGGGCGAATAATGCTTTGGATGTTCCCTTTCTTCCTGCTGGCCATTCTTGTTGGTCTGCCAATTTTTTTTGCACTTCTGGTTGCACCGGGTATTTTTCTGGTTATCACAGATGCTGGCAGCGCGACCACGCTTTGGCGCAATGTCTATAATGGCATTGGTGACAGTTTCATTCTGATCGCCATTCCCTTCTTCCTGCTCGCCGGTGAAATTATGAACCGGGGCGGCATAACGCTACGCATTGTTGATTTTGCTCAAGCCTTGGTGGGTCATGTGCGTGGCGGTTTGGCCCACGTGAATGTGACCAGCTCCATCTTCTTCGCTGGCATGTCCGGCTCCGCTGTGGCGGATACATCAGCTCTAGGGACGATGCTGATCCCGGAAATGGAGCGCAACGGCTATAGCCGCAAATTCGCTGCTGCCATCACCGGTGCGTCGTCAGTGATTGGGCCGATCATTCCGCCTTCCGGCATTTTGGTCATCTACGCCTATGTGATAGAAGGCGTCAGCATCCGCGATCTATTCTTGGCAGGCATTGCGCCCGGCATTCTGATCGGCCTGTCCTTGATGGCTGTGACGGCGATCTTTGCCGACAAATTCAAATTACCACCGGCCAAACGTGTAGAGTTTGAACATCGCACCCTGCCGATCCATGAAGACATTCTGGCCCGCATTCTGGCCCGTATTGATATGGCAATCCTGCTTTACATGTTTGCCAGCGGCTACTTCTTCGTTGCCGGTCTTGGCCAGGAAGACGCAACACAGATCAACGACATCTTCGCCCCGCTTCTGGCTGCCGTCGCTGGCGCGGATGGTGAAGCTCCAATTGCCATTGCAGCGCTGATTTACGCCCTGCCCTTCTTTGCTGTTGGAGAGTTGCTGTTCATGTTCTTCCGCCGCCGCATGAGCGAAGAACGGCGTATCATCTTCAAACGAGCCGTTCTGCCGTTGCAGACCCCGCTGGTTATCCTGAGCGGCATTCTCTTCGGCGTGGTGACACCAACTGAAGCGGCCGCACTGGCCGTTGCTTATGCGCTGTTTATTAGCCTTTTCGTCCTGCGCAGCATGAAGATGAGCGATTTGCCAGGCGTGTTCTCCCGCGCCGCTCTGTCATCGGCCATCGTGCTGTTGCTCGTAGGAGCTGCGGTTGCGTTTAAGACCGCTGTGGCCATTGCGCAAGCGCCAGACATTGCAGCTGAATTTGTATTAGGCTTGTCACAGAATCCGCTGATTTTGTTGTTCCTGATCAATATTCTGCTGTTTGTCGTGGGCATGTTCCTGGATGTGGCTCCGGCGATCTTTATTCTGGGGCCGATCCTGGCACCCATCTTCATCGGCTTTGGTGTTGATCCCGTCCATTTCGCCATCATCATGTGCGTGAACCTGACCGTGGGGCTGGCAACGCCGCCCATGGGACTTGTCTTATTCATGGCCGCCGCCGTGTCGGGCGAGCGGGTGGAGACCATTTCCAAGGCCATCTTACCGTTTTTGGCGGTCGAATTTATTGCGATCCTTGTGATCACATTCGTCCCCGCCATTTCCCTGTTCATCCCCAATCTCATCAATCAAGTATTGTGAGAAGCGGGTTGATCGATCTTAACACTTGAGGAGGAAACTCATGAGATTGAAATCCATTCTGGCATCAGTGGCAGCCGTTGCAATTGGTGTGGCTTTCACCGGCACGGTGAGCATCAGCGATGCTCAGGCAGCGGCACATGCGGAAAAAATCACCATCCGTGCCACAGCTAACTCCAACGAAAACGATGAGGACGCTGACGGCCTCAACGTGTTCAAGGATTATGTTGAGAAAGCCTCCAACGGAGCTATTGCCGTGGAAGTCTTCATCGGCACCCAGCTCTGCGCCAATGGTGCAGAATGTCTGCAGGGCGTAGCTGATGGCTCCATCGACATTTACGTATCCACATCCGGCGGTGCCTCGGGCATCTTCCCATATGTACAGGTACTTGATCTGCCATATTTGCTGGCTGATGACCGCATCGCTGAAGAAGTGCTGAAAGGCGACTTCGTGCGCACAATGCGTGCCCAGATGCTGGCTGACAGCGGCGACTCAATTCGTCTGATGACCATCGGCAATACTGGCGGTTGGCGGAACTTTGCCAACACAGTGCGCCCGATTGAAAAGCCATCCGATATGGAAGGCCTGAAGATCCGTACCGTTGTAGCTGATCTGCCGCAGGAACTGGTCCGCGCCCTTGGTGCAAGCCCTACACCTATCCCCTGGCCTGAGCTGTTCACATCCTTCCAGACTGGCGTTGTTGAAGGTTCCAAAAATGGCATCACCGACATTATGGGCATGAAATTCCCAGATGCTGGCCTGCAATATGTGACTCTGGACGGCCATGCTTATATGGGTGCCTTGTGGTACATGAATAACCAGAAATTCCTCGGCATGGATGAAGGCATGCGTAAAGTGCTGGTCGACGGTTTCGCCGCTCTCCAGCAGGCCACTTTTGCTTCTCCAAAGCGTAAGTCCATCGAAGCTTATGCGGACTTCATCGAAGGTGGCGGCAACCTTTATGTGCCAACACCAGAGGAAAAAGCCATGTTCCGCGAAGCTGCTGCCCCGGTGTTTGACTGGTTCCAGTCTAACGTTCGCGAAGGCGGGCAGTTCTACAACGCACTGGTCGAAGCTGCAGCTTCTGCTGAAGCCAAATTTGCGGCGGAGTATGAGATGGACCTCAAATAGGCCATCTACAAACTAGAATATTTGGCCGTTTCGACGTTTTGTCGAGACGGCCTTTTTTAGATTAATCGTCCGGGTATAGATGCCCTTTGTAATCATCTATAAGAATATCTGCCTTTGCTATTTGTTCCGGTGTCATCTTCTTCACAACTTCATTCATGGAAATGGCGGCATCCGGATCCCCGCCAATGGCAGACAAGACATACCAGGTGTATGCACGCACTAGATCTGGAGCGGGAATACCCCTGCCAACTTCATAGTACCATCCAATGCCGGATTGCGCGCCAGGGTGGCCTTTCAGGGATGAGCGTAGATACCAATCAAAAGCCCGCTCATCATCCCGTTCTACGCCCAATCCCATTGCATACATAACGCCGATCAGCTCTTCCGCATCAGCATTTCCACCCTGAGCAAGCGGAAGAAATATTTTCCGGGCTTCTTCAAATTTATTGGCTTTCATCGCTGTTAACCCATCGAAGAAGTCAGCCGCATGGGCGTCAGGCGCAACTACATAGCCCAGCAATAAAGCTGCAGAACAGCATGATATTTTAAACCGTCGAAGATTTTTGATCATTATACCTTTGCCCAAGTTTTTCAGGGTTTCGTCTCTTCTTCTTATAGCTGGCACAACCCTTTCAACAAACGCAATTCTTCCGTTCTTCCCCCTCGACAAAGGGCATATCTCAGTCTTATAAAAGACATAAGACTGAGGAAGACCTCCTTACAATTCATTCGCCTGCATTAGACAGCGAAACATGGGACCGGCTTATGGCCACTGTTGTTTCACTTGGTGTCGCGGTTCAGGACTTTGTCTTTTCTGTAGATGAAATCCCAACCGAGGCGCGAAAATATCGCGCAAACAATTTTGCGCTTTCCGGAGGTGGTTGTGCCGCCACAGCTTCGGTAGCGATCGCACGACTGGGCGGAACTTCACACCTCATTTCAAGGTTGGGGCGCGACTTCACTGCGGACATCATTGTACGAGATCTTGAAGAAGACGGTGTAGGCTGCGCAGGAGTAAAACTGTTTGAAGGATTCATGTCTCCCATGTCTGCGGTTATGGTTGATAAGACTGGTGAGCGCATGATCATGGGCTACCGCGACAATATACCCGTCGAACCGACTTTTGTTGCGGACTTTTTTGATCCATCTGCGAATGCAGTGTTGGCTGATAGTCGCTGGGCAGAAGGCGCAATTCGTCTGTTTGAACTATCAAATGCTAAGGGCATTCCATCTGTGTTTGATGGTGAGATGCCATTTGGCAAGCCGGAACGAACCGCTGTTGATGTGTCGACTCACCCTGTGTTTTCGGCACAGGGCCTGCGGGAATATGCAGCTGAAGAGAACCTTCTGATGGGACTACTCTCCGCAAGTAATGATCGCCGGGGCCGGTGGACCGCCGTGACAGATGGTCAAAACGGCGTGTTTGTGGCGAAGGACGGCGCTGTTACACGTCAGACAGGTTTTTCGATTGAAGTGGTCGATACACTCGGGGCTGGCGATGTTTGGCATGGCGCTTTTGCTCTGGCATTGGCGGAAGGAAAAAGCGAAGATCAGGCGCTCGCATTTGCATCGGGTGCCGCTGCTCTCAAATGCACTTCCTTTGGTGGGCGTAAGGGCACCCCGACACGCGCCGCCCTCAACAATTTTCTTGCAAATCACACAACACAGATGGAGCCGATCTCCCCATGACAACATCTCTTTCTCACGGAAAACTCTGGGGTCTACGGCGCATGGCGGACGCAGATGGCCGCTTCAAAATGTTGGCCGTAGACCAGCGTCCACCTATCAAAAACCCTATCGCGAAACATTACGGAACTGACCAAGCACCTTATGAGGATGTCACCCGGTTTAAATTGATGCTGCTGGAAGAACTGCAATCCAGCGCAACTGCCATGTTACTTGACCCACATTTTGCATTGCCGAAGGGTATGCGGATGATCGACCCGACAAAGGGCCTTATCGTAACTTTGGAAGACTCATTGTTTGGTGAAACAGATGGCGGGCGCACATCGTCTGAAATTGATCATTGGCCGGTGGAGAAAATCAAACGTGTCGGCGGCGATGCGGTAAAGGTGCTTGCCTGGTATCGACCCGATGCATCGGCGGAAGTTTGTCAGGCACAAAGAGATTTCACCAAACGAATTGGTGAAGCATGCGCAAAGTACGACATTCCATTCCTGTTTGAACTTCTGGTTTATCCTCTTCCAAATGATGCACATCAGACGAAGGACTATGTTGAAATGCAGGGCAAGGATTCCGCCCATGTATTGGAAAGCGTCGCGGAGTTTGCAAAGCCGGACTACGGTGTGGATGTCTTCAAGCTGGAAAGCCCGGTTGGGGCCAAGGTAGCAGCAGGAAACAGCTCCATGGGTGCAACCGATATTCAAAAACTGTTCGACGAAATGGGACGTTTGTCTGCTCGCCCATGGGTCATGCTTTCTGCCGGGGCTGATAAACCTGCCTTCAAGAATGTAGTTGATTATGCCTACAATGCCGGTGCATCAGGATATCTTGCTGGCAGAGCCATTTGGCTGGATGCTTTCGGTGCATTCCCTAATTGGGATGAAATTCGTACGGGTCTGCAGGCGAATGCAGTACCATACATGCAAGAACTCAATGAACTGACAGATGCCAAGGCTTTGCCATGGTTCAAGCATGAGTTATATGCAGGTAGCGTTGGTCCGGACCTTGCAATCGAAGATGCGGATGCTGCATTTCGAAACAATTATTCCGGGTTTTAAAGGCAACACCATGGCTTCTATTGGCGTACTGGCACTTGGCCGTCCAACCTTTGACGTGGCATTCGCCGAAGAGCTTTTGAGCGAAGCGCACTCTGCCCTGCAAAAAAGTGGTCACACTATTCATGGCGGCTCGCAACTTCTTTTTGATGCGGATGCAACTGTCACTGCGCTGGAAAGCCTGAAAGCGGAAAATCTGGACATGGTCCTGATTCTTCAGGTTACTTTCACAGATGCTACCATGACTGTAAAAATTGCCAGTGAACTGAATGCCCCAATTGCAATTTGGGCATTCCCAGAACCGCGCCTTGGCGGTCGTTTGCGTTTGAATGCCTTCTGCGGACTAAACCTTGCAGCTCACGCATTGGGGTTAAATGATACGGCGTTTTCTTACGCCTACAGCGCACCAGGTGAAACAGATGTCAGCGGACTTCTGGATGATTTACTTGGAGCAAAGCGCTTAGCCACCCCACGTTTTGGAAGTGATGTTGCAGTCGACACCAGCTTGGTGAATGCCGCCATTGCAGGCTTGAAAGGCAAACGCATCGGTAGATTGGGAGACCATCCTGACGGCTTTGATACTTGCCGTTATGATGCCAAGACATTGAACAACCTGGCCGGTATCCAGGTTGATGACCTAGCTCTGGATACGCTCTTCGATACCGCTAAAGAAGTTCGGGCAGATACACGGGCGCAAAGCCATGCTTCAGTGTCTGGGTTAGATGGGCTTTCTGAGGTGGATCCAGAGGAGCTGGATCGTTCGATGGCACTTCACGGGGCGCTGCAAGGTTTGCGCAAAAGCGGTAAATATGATGCTTTCGCGATCCGTTGCTGGCCGGAAACCTTCACCGAGTATGGCGGAGCCGTGTGTGGGCCCGTCGGTATGATGGGCGAGGCAAAAGTACCTTGCGCATGTGAAGCCGATGTCTATGGCGCGCTTACTAATCTGTTGGTCCAGGAAATTACGGACACACCGCCTTTTCTGGTGGATCTGGTTGATCTGGACGTGAAGAGCGAAACGGGCGTGGTGTGGCACTGTGGTCAAGCGCCCATATCCATGGCGGACCCAGAAACAACACCGAAAGCAGGCATTCATTCCAACCGAAAAATGCCCCTGTTGTTTGAATTTCCGCTGAAGCCCGGCCGTGTGACACTCGTTAGGATTAGTCAGGCACGTGGCCAACAAAGCATGTTTATCGCCACCGGCGAAATGAAGCGAGCACCGCTTGCGTTTTCTGGCACCGCTGGTGTCATGGCGTTTGATGCTGGCATAGACAAAACCCTTAAAACTGTGATGGATTTTGGCCTGGAACATCACACAACACTTTGCTACGGCGACCATGCGGAGGCGCTCACAGCAGCGGCCAGTGCATTAGGCCTGCCAGTTACAATGGTTTGAAAGCAAAAGATATGAGCGCACTTCCCCAATTGACCCAAGCTGTCGAAACAGCCGAATTTGATGTTTTGAACCCCGATTGGAGCGCTTGTCGTCAATCTGAAGTTCTAGGCGAAGCGAAAGTCTTGGCACCAGGTCAAATCCAGTTCGATACCACTGACGGACCATTCTACATCACCACAATTGAAAACGGAGTACGGCTCAATTTAGGGCCGCACAATAGCCCTGACTATGGAATTTTGGATGGTGATCCTGCCCCCCTTCCAGCGAATGTAAAGACTACCGAGAACGAAACTGTTATCGGGTGGGGATATTTTACCCTGGTGGTCCGCCATCACCCCATGGCGATTGATTTTCGCCGTTGGGATCGGGCCATCTTGGAATCTGCAAAGGACGCCCATTTCGTCCGCGAATTTCGCCTACCGCCATTTGCGCGGATCGATAAGGGGTGGCTAGTCAGTCTGGACCTGCCTAGTCAGGACCCGGTTTATGGGCTTGGGGAAAAGTGGGGGCCGCTGGATAAGCGTGGCCAGCTGGTGCATTCCTTTACACATGATGCTTTGGGAGTAAATTCCGAGCGCTCGTATAAAAATTGCCCATTTGCTTGGTCGCCTGCCGGTTGGGGGGTGTTTGTGAACACGCCTGCCCCGGTACTGCACGCCATTGGCTTCACTCAATGGTCGCATCGATCTTACGGCCTGTTGGTTGAAGACGAAGCGGTTGATATTTTCCTGATTGCCGGCGGAACACCAGAACGTATTCTTGAACGTTACACCCGGCTAACAGGACGCCCTGCTATGCCTCCGCTTTGGAGTCTGGGCGCAATTTTATCAAAGGCATATTATCAGACGCCGGCAGAGTTCTTGAAGGCCGCGGAGACGGTCCGGACCTATGGCATGCCGTGCGACACCATAACATTTGATGGCCGAGCATGGCAGGATACGGACACGCGTTTTCACTTCGACTTTGATCCGAAACGCTTTGATGACCCAAAGATAATTATTGACCAGGTCAAGGCCATGGGTTTCCATGTGTGTTGCTGGGAGTATCCTCTTGTATCAGTCAACAGTCCGATCTATGAGGAATTGAGCGATAAGGGTTACTTCCTGAAAGATCGCCGGACAAATCTTCCCTATCGCTATGAGTGGGATATGGAACCGTTTGGGGCCGTATTGACCCCTCTTCCTGATTCCAGTCTCATCGATTTTACAAATCCTGAGGCCTATAATTGGTGGCGTGATGAACACAAGGCACTCTTTGGGCTGGGTGTTGATATGATCAAAAGCGACTTTGGCGAACAGGTCGAACCTGATTGCCTGGCTTTCAACGGCGATACAGGCGACAGGCTGCACAACGTCTATCCACTGCTTTACAATCGCTGCGTCTATGAAGCGGCGGAGATGTATGCGGAAAACGGTGCCTGCTTGTTAGCTCGTGCGGGCTGGGCGAGTTCCCAACGGTATCCTGCTCAGTGGGGCGGCGATCCACAAGCGGATTGGGAAGGCCTAGCGGCATCCCTACGCGGTGGATTGTCATGGGCCAATTCTGGGGCAGCATGTTACGCGACCGATATTGGCGGGTTTTACGGGGATACAAGAGACTCGGAATTATTTGTGCGCTGGACACAAGCAGCAGTGTTTTCATCACATATGCGCTTTCATGGCATCGGTGACCGCGCCCCTTGGTCTTATGGCGAACGCGCTGCAAATGCGGTAATGGAAGCGCTGAAACTTCGATATCAATTGTTGCCCTACCTCTGGGAAGCTTTGAAAACAGCCTGCGCTTCCGGTCTTCCGGTCCAGCGCCCTATGGCCGTTGCGTTTCCAGAAGACCCTGCTTCTTGGAGTTTTGATCTTCAATTCATGTTCGGACCAGACATTTTGGTATCTCCAATTGTTCGCTCACAGGGCAAGGGGCAAACATACCTTCCGACCGGCAACTGGATTCACCTAGTCACCAAAGAAACAGTTAAGGGCGACCGGGTTATCAATCATAACCTTGATCTGGAACAGATCGCCGTTTATGTGCGTGAGGGTGCGACAATTCCATTTGGACCATCTGTCCAGCATACAGGCCAATTGGGAGATGTTCCGCTGATCGAAGAAAAACGCCGGTATTAAGACACTCATTAGGTGGCTGACACAGGCGAGAGGGATTGTTCATGCGCCTGTTGAAATCTGCCATTCGTATCAGCATCGCTTTTTGGGCCCTTTGTGGTCTCGTCACCGCGGGTTTTGCCGCCGGGAACCGACCCGTTACAACCTTGCGTGTCGGTGTGGTTGTTGGCGAAAATGTGAATTATCGCCTTGGACGCATGGAACCATTTCGACTGTATCTGGAAGGGCAGCTCAATAGAAGTGTCACTATTGAAGCGACCAGAAACTATCAGGCCCTTTTGGAAGCGCACGCCAAAGGACGTATTCACTACGCAGTTTATTCCGCCGCAGCTTACGCCAAGTCATGGGCAGCGTGTCGGTGTCTGGAACCTTTGGCAGCTCCAAAATCATTGAGTGGCGGGCATGGCATTCGCTCTGTACTGATTGTCGCTGATGATGCACCTTATAAGTCTGTACAAGATCTCAACAACAAGCGCGTTTTATATACGGCGCCCTCCACTCTCGCCGGGCATCTTGTTCCCGCAAGAGCTATGTCGATGCTCAGCGGAAACGGTAACTTCATATTCGGCGATGCTGATGTGGCAAAAGACGTTTTGGAGAGCTTAAGCGCTTTGAAATTGGGAAACGCTTCTGCAATATTTGGCTGGCAAGGCTCAGAGGGTAATACTCGCGGAACCATTTCATCTGCCGAACAGCGCGGCCTCTTAGAAATAGGGTCTACACGGGTTATCTGGCAATCAGAATTTTTACCCCATGGACCTCACGCAGTGCTGGATGATCTGCCGCAGGAAATTATCGACAAGCTCCGTGCTGCATTGCTGCGCCTCCAACCCACGAGTGATGAAACTGTTGCAAGCGCATTGCATTCAGAAAGCCTGAGAGATTATTCTTCAGCAGACGTGCTGGAAGCGATCGACGCAAATTTTGGTGGTGGATTCGCTGCTGTGGATCACTACGACTACCTGCCGATCTTGAACATTTTGGGCTGGGGCACGGAAAGCATTGTTCCAGCGTGGCCATAGTGCCGGCTAACTTGCGCGTTTCAATTCATCGTATTCTTCGGAGGAAATCGGCGTTGTGTTGCCGTTCGGATTTGCCTTTGCATTAGCATTTCTAAAGGCCGGAAGGCGAAATATCAAATTGATCGGTCGGACAGTTGCATCGAAATAGAGCAACTGTCCATTTGCTTGATCAAGCGCCTTTTTTAGGGCATCGAAATTATGACTCCAACTCAAAATCTCATCTGGCAGTGGAGTTTTTTTCCCATCTAAATCTGGAACTTGCTCAATTATGAATTCCGCCATACCCCCGCGAACTAGCTTTGAGCTAATGGTAATTTGAGGTTTGACCTCACCACTCAATGTGTACATCATGCTATAAGCTTGGCGCACAACATTGCGAACAGTATCCGGATCTCCACTAACAGCTTCCAAAGCAGAGTGCTCCAATACATCTTCGGATGCGCCACCCGAAAGACTCTCTTGATACCATTCGTTAATTAGCCTTTCCATACTGATGAACGCCGCTGCTTGTTCGTCAGTAGATGTATCTTTCTTGGGTGGCTCGGCTAGAAATGCAAAGGCCTCCAACTGTCTACGCATCAATAAATCAGCACGTTTTGATTCCCGACCTGCGGCAGCTAGCCGACTCGCTTCCTCTTCCTTCATGACTAGCCTGGTAAAGAAATCTGTTGCGTCGACCAGGACAACTTGCACTCCGGCACTTTTGCGAAGTTCGGAGGAGTCCATCCGGGTGATATCTGCAAAACAAACCTTCACATTCCCCCGTGCCGTCTGAAGCGTTATCTGACCCTGGAAATGACCATCTTTTTGTTCCTGACTAATATCCAGGGGACTGCCTTGTTTGTTGTCTGGTATGGTTGTGAAAACGAAACTTAGCTCTTTCAATTTTGTCGGATGTTCCTTTTCAAACAGCTTTGCTGCCGCATCGTTTGCTTCGCTAAGGCGACCGTTTGGATTGAATTTTAAAATTGGAAGACCTGTTTTGGAAAACGCATGTTTCCAGGGCGCCAATTCACTTTCCCTTACATAGTGCAAACGGGCAATCAGGGTGTCGATTGCTTTCGCGGTCAGGCCAATCGTATCCCTTCTATTCCAACGAAGCCGATGCGAATCAACATTGAATTTTGCTGACGCGCCTTTTGCTGCTGCACGTTGTAACGCCCAGTGGGGTTTGAGGAAAAAGAATAGCATTAACAACGAAACCGCTGATGCCATCAGCACCGCGACAATAACATCGCGTATGACCCTTGTAGCTTTCGATGGACCCACCTGCAATTTTGAGAACTGGTGACCGGGCCCAGGAACACGCAGGATTAGTTCATGTGCAAAACCGGTATCCAACGGCGGAAAGGACACATCTACAATGCGTTCTTGAGCGTTATATATGTGTGCTGTTTTGTCCATGTGAACCATTTGCCAAGTGAGGTCCGGTATTTGACCAAAACTGGCCAACGTATCCCCTGTATGACTTAAAACGACCCCACCCAAAATAACATCATGAAGAATAAATTGCTTACCAAGTTGCGAAACATCTGCAACCCCAGGTAAGTTGCGCGCATCCGCGCCGGCCTGCCAAGCCAGCAGAACACGATCTATGGACGCATCTACTTTGGAAATCCGTTGAATACGTTCATTCCGCATATCCCATGCTAGGGAGCCCAAAAAGGAGATGATGAAAACCGCAACCCAGACCCGTCCAAACAAAAGTATAGCTGGAAACCAAAGGCTTAGCGTTGTCTGAGCATCTTTTCCCAAGCCACCGCCAACGGAGCTTTCCGCCGCTAGAGCCTTTTTTTGTATAGGGGCAGAAGCCACGCGTTGTCTCAAGGTTACAATAAACGAACTTAAATCATGGCATACAAGTCTTTAGAAACCGTTGCATATGCAGTTTTGGCGTGTATCAGCAAGCAATTCACCCTTTTACATCTGCGATGGCAGTGCTAGAGCCGCATCTGCAACCTATTCAAAAGCGGACATCTTATGACCAGAGATTTTGCCTTCCAGACTTACAATCCAGGTTTTGCAAGTGACATTCAAACTTCGGATTGTCTGCCAGTATATCTTCTTTCATCCGATAGTATCGCATTTGAGGATGAAGCGTTTGAAGCAATCGGGTTGCGCGCAAAAACCTGGATTAAAGCGACTCGATTTAAGGGCTCAAGCGGTACCATTCTTCTCGTACCCGATGACGAGGGCGAATTAACTGGCGCCGTACTAGGCCTTGGAGCCGACGATGAAGCAAGCCAAGATCCGCTTGTGGTTGGCGCCTTGCCAAAGCGCTTGCCACAGGGACATTATCGCCTTGCTTACACTGTTGAAGATCGACGTGACCGGACACGCGATGCGCTTGCATGGGCTCTGGGACATTATAGATTTGACCGGTACAAAGCATTTGGCTCGGACCGTGTTCTCCTGCGCCTTGATGACGAAATTGCAGATACCGAAGAACTCATTGCATTGGCAAAGGCAACGGCTTTCGGGCGAGATTTAGTGTCCACACCAGCAAATGATATGACGCCAGCCCATATTGCGGAAGCCGCCACAGCACTGGCAAAAAACTACAATACCGACTGCAAGATTGTTGTAGGCGATGACCTGCTGGCCGAAAATTTCCCGATGGTTCACGCCGTTGGCCGTGCGAGTGACCACGCACCCAGACTTATTGATTTTACCTGGGGCGACGAAGAAAACCCCAAGGTTACGCTGGTTGGTAAAGGCGTAAGTTTTGACTCCGGCGGGCTTGATATCAAACCTGCTGCTGGCATGTTGCTTATGAAAAAAGACATGGGCGGCGCCGCAAACGTTCTGGCGCTGGCGTCAGTAATTATGGCCATGGAGTTGCCGATAAGATTGAGGGTCATCATTCCAACCGTTGAAAACGCTATATCCGGCTCTGCGTTTCGGCCAGGCGATGTGCTGCCAAGTCGTTCGGGACGTACAGTTGAGATTGGCAATACTGATGCCGAAGGCCGACTTATCCTTGGTGACGCTTTGACATTGGCTGGCGATGACGACCCAGACCTGATCGTAGATATGGCAACGCTGACCGGTGCGTCACGCGTTGCTCTTGGTACCGACCTCCCCAGCATGTTCTCAAATGATGAAACATTTGCCGCAGAACTTCAGGCAACATCCATGGATGTGGCAGACCCGCTTTGGCAGTTGCCCTTGTGGCAACCTTACCTGAAAATGCTTGATAGCAAGATCGCTGATATCAACCACATTTCGTCTGGAGGCTATGGCGGCGCCATCACGGCTGCATTGTTCCTTTCAACCTTTGTTTCCAAGGAAACACGGTGGGTTCACATTGATCTGATGGCATATAATCTGACGGAAAAACCGGGCAAATCCGTTGGTGGTGAAACCCAGGGCATGAGAGCGCTCTACCACCATTTAAAGGCGCTTTACGGAGTTCGGAAATAAAGATACGGTTCCGAAACGAAACCTGCACTTGAAAGTCTGTTGCTCCTTATGTCCGTCAATCTGCGCCCAGCTCAGGCGCTCTATCTTTGGCATAAAGCAAATCTGGCCATGGTGCTGGACGATCAACCCGATCTGTCGCAACGTCAGTGGACAATCCTGTTGTCGATCTATCTGGAACCACCACCGCATACAGTGCGAGGCCTTGCACAAAAACTTGGCGTGACCAAACCCGTAATAACCCGCGCACTAGATACGATGGGACAATGGGGGTTGGTCGCACGACGTCGTGACGCTGAGGATCGACGTAATGTAATTATTCAACGCACCGTTGATGGCGCATTGTTCTTAGAGCGCGCTGGAGACGTTATTTCCCAAGAAGCACTGGAAGTTCCACGATGACTCTGAACTCCAAATTGGATCGACGCCTGCATGCCTTTCGCGATGATTTGGCAGATGAAGCTCTAAAAGGGCAAGTTGAATCCACCAACTTCACAGACAGTGCGCCTTATCTCGTCGCTGTGTCGGAAGCTCCACTGCATAGGGAGGCGAACTTTTCTTCGACCATGGAAACACAAGCCCTTATGGGTGAAACCATCCATGTGTTTGAAAACAAGGATGGCTGGTGCTGGGGTCAAATGGCATGTGATGGTTATGTAGGCTATGTCCCTTCCGCTACGCTTGTAGCGGCGCAGGATGAAGGGCTTCCAACCGCTCAAATCACCGTTCAGCGCAGTTTTGTCTATCCCCTCGCAGAGTTGAGAGCGCCTGCCCTCATGGCGCTTTCCATGGGAAGTCGTGTGACGGTCATCGGTGACGGGGAAACGCGCGGCACTGCCTACAAGTTAATTCGCCTGCCCAATGGCAAAGAAGGCGCGATGATTGCGAGCCACATTCAGCCCATTTCGAACACCGAGCTAGACTGGGTGTCCCTCGCTGAACAGTTTCTTCATGTGCCCTATTTGTGGGGCGGGCGTTCCAGCATTGGACTTGATTGTTCGGCCCTGGTGCAGATCACACGCCTAACGGCACAAAAGAAATCATTGCGTGATTCAGATATGCTTGGGAAAATGGGCCAACCAATTGATTTGAATGCCGATTTTTCCGGTCTTACGCGCGGTGATCTTATCTTTTGGCCAGGTCATGTGGCAATCATGCTGGATGATACGCGGATCATACATTCCAACGGATATCACATGCTGACCGCAATAGAACCGCTTGCGGTTGCTGAAGCGCGAATTGCTGCGCACTACGGTAAAATCAGTCATGCCATGCGGCCTGACTGAAAGTCTGGCTGCTATGATCCACATCTGGTAATTGATGACATTTATTTGCAGTGGCGTGCTAAGTGACTACATAGACGTGCCTTGGGACCAAAGACCATCGCTCTAAGCGAAGCTATAGCGCGTGATTTGAGTATTTAGAGTTGGAGCAGGATTAGAATGAGTGATTCAGATAAAATGCCGGTGTGGCATGGAACGACTATCCTGACTGTGCGCAAGGGCGGAAAAGTGGTGATTGCCGGCGATGGGCAAGTCAGCCTGGGGCAAACAGTTATCAAACACAATGCGAAAAAAGTGCGTCCCCTTGGCCGTGGTCAGGTGATTGCGGGATTCGCAGGAGCTACGGCAGATGCATTTACGCTTTTTGAGCGCCTTGAAGCAAAGTTGGAGCAATATCCTGATCAGCTTACACGCGCTTGTGTCGATCTGGCAAAAGACTGGCGCACAGATCGCTATTTGCGCCGTCTGGAAGCAATGATGTTGGTGGCAGACAAAAATGTGTCGCTGGTGTTAACCGGTACGGGCGATGTGCTTGAGCCACCAGGCGGTGTGATGGGGATTGGCTCTGGCGGCAACTACGCACTTTCCGCTGCGAAGGCACTCATAGATATGGATCTCACCGCAGAAGAAATAGCGTGCAAGGCAATGACAATTGCTGCCGACATCTGTGTCTACACCAATGATCAGGTGATTGTTGAAAGCCTGGATTCTGAGTAACCCACGCCATGACGCATCACATTGATCTCAACGCAGCCGTAAAAGCCGGTGTCATAAGCCCGGACCAAGCGGCCGACCTCGTCGCCTTTAGCAACAGAGATGTTTTGCAATCTGTCGCAAATACATCGCGTGCAGTAGATGATCGGGAGACTTTCCGTCTGATTGGCGGGTTTAACGATATTTTTGTCACTATCGGCATTGTCCTTCTTTTGGCTGGAGCTGCGTTTTCAATGAACGCAGTTTATGCGGGACCCATACAGGCTCAATTTGCAGCAATGGCAGCGCTTATCTGGTTGCTGGCGGAATATATCAGCCGCATCAAGCGCATGAAGCTGCCAAGCACCGTGCTGGCGCTAGGTTTTCTGTTCTGCACTGTTAGTCTGCTGCAAATTTGGATCGATCAGCGTTTTGATTTCGCAGAGCCAGACAACGCCGTTGTGGCACTGGTTTTGCTGGATCAATCCCAAACCGCTGGGCTTATCGGCTTTTCAGTAATTGCAATTGTGTCGGCGATATATTTTTGGCGCTTCCGCGTTCCAATAGAGGCGGCTATTATTGCTCTGGCTGCCACCGGTCTTGTAACGGTCGGCGCCAGTGAATTCTTTATGGACGAAGTGGCGCGCGGTCAGGTGCGTATTACCGAGTTTGAGGATGTCCTAGCTTTACTTACGCAATTGCTTGTTCTGCCTTTGCTGTGTGGACTCGTCATTTTTGCAACCGGTATCTATCTCGATTTCAAGGATCGGAATCGCCTCACCACCCTGTCGGATGCAGCATTCTGGCTGCATATGATTTCAGCGCCGATGATCGTGCACCCACTTTTCATTCTTTCCAGTGGACAGGACGTAGGGTTCGGTACGATCGAACCGGGGTTGACGGCAACCATCGGGCTTGTGGGATTAATGGTTCTTATTGTCTTCATTTCGCTTGCAATAGACCGTCGGGCATTGCTCATTCCAACACTTGCATACTTCGGCGGACTCGGAATTTATCGCATTGTGGAAAGTGCTTCAGACAATACCGGCATTCCCCCCTTTGCATTAATCCTTTTGGTAATTGGTACACTGATCATCGTGTTCGGCATGGGTTGGCAGAAAATACGCAAGATTATTATTGGCAGTCTTTTGCCAGGCAATTGGTTGCAAGCCTTGCCACCGATAAAGGCGTAGGAGACAGCGCATGAAGCCCGATAAAACACAAATCCATTTTAAACCATTGGCCAAGGAAGCATTTCCTATGTTGCGTGCCTGGTTAAGCGAGCCGAATGTACGTGAATGGTGGGGCGAGCCTGAACACGAATTGCGGCTAATGGAATATTTCCTGACCAGTGATACAGATCACGGTTTTATAGCGCATCTGGGTGAAGAGCCTATTGGATACATCCAAAACTGGACACCGCGCGACTACATTGATGATGAGCCTTGGGCGCACGATCTACCGCAACATACAATTGCGATTGATGTGTTTATGGGCCCCAACCAAGCTGGCAAGGGGTTGGGCCCAAAGGTCATAAGTGCGTTTTGCGCGAAACTGTTCGACGAGGGTGCAACGTATCTCGTCATTGATCCAGATGCCAAAAACTCCCGCGCTATAAGCGCTTATAGCAAAGCTGGCTTCAAGCCATTACGTGAGTACCGCATAGACGATGGTATCACCTACTTAATGGACCTAACAAAAATTCGTTTTCAGAGGACTTCATGACCAATTTTTCTCCCCGCGAGATTGTATCAGAGCTGGATCGCCATATCATTGGGCAGCAAGATGCCAAACGTGCTGTTGCAATTGCGTTGCGCAACCGCTGGCGTCGTATGCAGCTTGAAGGTGATATGCGCGAAGAGGTGCTGCCCAAAAACATCCTGATGATTGGGCCCACTGGTGTTGGTAAGACGGAAATTGCCCGCCGTCTGGCGAAGCTTGCAAACGCACCGTTCATCAAAATTGAAGCAACGAAATTCACTGAAGTCGGCTATGTCGGTCGTGATGTTGAGCAGATCATCCGTGATCTTATTGAGGTCGCCATTGGCCAGATGCGTGAGAAGAGCCGGAAAACCGTAGAAGCCAAAGCGCATCTGCAGGCAGAAGAGCGGGTTCTCGATGCACTAGTCGGCGATGGTGCGAGCCCAAGTACCCGCGAATCGTTCCGCAAAAAGCTGCGTGATGGCAGCATGGACGACAAGGAAATTGAAATAGACGTGCGCGACACATCCAACCCACTTGGCGGCATGGACATACCTGGCATGCCCGGCGGCAGCGTTGGGGTGATGAACCTCAATGACATCTTCGGCAAGGCTATGGGTGGCCGCACAAAAAAGCGCCGCGTCTCGGTGCGAGACAGCTATGAGTTATTGCTCAGTGAAGAAGCGGACAAGATGCTGGATGAAGAGCAAGTCATTGCGGATGCCATCTCACTGGTGGAAAATGACGGGATTGTTTTCCTGGATGAAATCGACAAGATTTGTGCACGTGCCGACCGGGCGGGCGCTGATGTGTCCCGCGAAGGTGTCCAAAGAGATCTTCTGCCTCTCATTGAGGGAACGACGGTTGCCACAAAGCATGGTCCGATAAAGACAGACCATATTCTGTTCATTGCATCGGGTGCTTTTCACGTTGCAAAACCATCAGACCTTTTGCCGGAATTGCAGGGTCGCTTGCCCATTCGGGTAGAATTGCGTGCACTCGAGCAGTCGGATTTTGAACGTATCTTGACCGAAACAGAAGCCAGTCTGATTAAACAATACAAAGCGCTACTGTTGACCGAAGATGTAACGCTGGATTTCACTGATGACTCGATTACAGAAATCGCCAGACTTGCGGTTCAGATCAACGCATCTGTGGAGAATATTGGCGCCAGACGCCTCCAGACAATTCTGGAAAAACTTCTGGAGGACATCAGTTTCACAGCGACAGATCGTAGCGGTGAAACGATTGTCATCAATGCCGAACTGGTTAAGGAAAATGTTGAAGAACTGGCGAAAGATACCGATTTGAGCCGCTTCATTCTCTAACTTCATTTACGAAATTGTGTGCGAAGAAGCACCTCATTGGGCCGCGTGGACATGAAATAAGTTCAGGCGGCCTTTTGACATTTGGGCTGCTCTTTTCTTGACAGCGGCGGGCTTTCGCCTGAAAAGCGAAACCATGGCAACACCAAACCTCAATACACCTCTCATTGATGCAGCTGCGCTGACACATACGCTGAATGCGATTGTGGAAAAGCAGGGCGGCAATGGTAACAACAATCAAGTCCGCTCAGCGGTCCTTATCGCACTGAAAGAGGCGAACCGAACCGGCAGAGAGCACGCTGAAACCCTGCTCCAGGAAGATGGAAGCGGAACCGCTTGCGCCATAAGACTTTCCCAATTGCACGACACATTGATGCGGGCGATCTTGGATTTCGCGCTCGCACATGTTTTTCCCAGCTCAAACCCATCAACAGCTGAAAAACTGTCCGTCGTCGCTGTGGGAGGTTACGGCCGGGGAACACTGGCTCCCGGTTCTGACATCGATCTATTGTTTGTGTTGCCTTACAAGCAAACCCCTTGGGGCGAAAGCGTCATTGAATACCTGCTTTACCTTCTGTGGGATATGGGCTTCAAGGTTGGTCATGCCACACGCACAGTGGATGAATGTGTGCGGCTTTCCAAAGCTGATATGACCATCCGCACATCTATTCTGGAAGCCAGATATATTTGCGGCGATAGTGAATTGTTTGCCGAATTGATAGAGCACTTTACAAAGGATGTTGTTCGCGGCACTGCCAAGGAGTTTATCGCTGCAAAACTTGAAGAGCGTGATGATCGACACAAACGCTCCGGTGCCTCGCGTTACCGGGTGGAGCCCAATATTAAAGAGGGCAAGGGTGGCTTGCGCGATCTCCACACCTTGTTCTGGATTGCAAAATATTTCTATGCAGTGAATTCAGCGGATCAGCTCGTAAAACTTGGCGTGTTTACCCGCAAAGAATACAATCTTTTCAGAAAGTGCGAGGATTTTCTTTGGGCGGTCCGCTGTCACTTGCATTTTCTGACCAACCGTCCTGAAGAACGCCTGTCATTCGACGTTCAAGCAGAAATGGCCCGCCGGCTGGGTTACCATGAACATGGCGGTCTCGCAGCGGTTGAGCGTTTCATGAAGCACTACTTTCTTATGGCAAAGGAAGTGGGAGACCTGACACGCATCTTTTGTGCAGAGCTGGAAGAGGCGAACGCCAAGGATACACCCAATCTGAACCGCCTGATCTTGAACTTAACTGCGGGCCGACGCCGAAAAATTGCTGGCTCTGATGATTTTGTGCTTGAAACCAAACGACTGTCCACCACAAGTGATGACGTCTTTGAAAAAGATCCGGTTAATCTGATCCGCATGTTCTGGTTAGCAGATAAGCACAATGTCCCTTTTCATCCAGATACAATCCAGCTAGTGCGCCGCTCTTTGAAATACATCAACAAGGAGTTGCGTGAAAATAAGGAAGCAAATCGATTATTTCTTGAGATTTTGACCAGCAAAAATGAGCCGGAAACTGTCTTACGACGCATGAATGAAACCGGAGTTCTTGGACGCTTTGTCCCGGACTTTGGTCGGGTGGTCGCAATGATGCAATTCAACATGTATCACCACTACACGGTTGATGAGCACCTTCTGCGCTCCATGGGCATTCTGTCTGAGATCGAACGTGGTGACCTGGGAGCGGAGCATCCGCTTGCTAACGAAATATTCCCTGAAATCAAAGACCGCACAGTTCTCTATGTTGCGCTATTTTTGCATGATATTGCGAAAGGCCGGAAGGAAGACCATTCAATTGCTGGCGCAAAAGTTGCGCGCAAACTCTGTCCGCGCTTTGGGCTGACACAGGCACAAACCGAGTTGGTTGCTTGGCTCATTGAAGAACATCTGACGATGTCTGCTATTGCGCAATCACGCGATTTGTCCGATCGCAAAACAATCCAGGATTTCGCAGGCATCATGCAAAGCGTTGAACGCATGAAGCTGCTTATAATTTTGACGGTTTGTGACATCAAGGCAGTTGGTCCTGGCGTGTGGAACGGATGGAAAGGCCAATTGCTACGCACCTTATTTTATGAAGCGGAACCCCTGCTCACGGGTGGCTTTACACAGGTTGGCCAAAATGAGCGTGTCAAACGAGCCAAAGAAAAACTGGCTGCAATGCTTATTGAGCAACCGCGCGACGAAGAAAAACCATGGAGTGCCAGAAAACTCAAAGCTTACCAGAAACTCCACTATCCGGCCTATTGGCTAAGGGTGGAGCCGGAAGCCATGGTTCGACATGCAAGATTTATCACCGATGCAGAAGCAGCAAAGCGCACATTCGCGACCACGGTCCATACCAAATCTTTTGAGGCGATCACCGAAATTACAGTTTATGCGCCAGACCACCCAAGGCTTCTGTCTTATGTGACAGGTGCTTGCGCTGTTGCTGGCGCAAATATCGTGGATGCTCAAATTTTTACCACAACAAATGGAAAGGCACTCGATTCAATTTTCGTAAACCGGCAATTTGAAGATGATGCCGATGAAATTCGGCGCGGGATACGTATTAGTGATCTTATTGAGGAAGTGCTCAGCGGCGAATTGCATTTACCGGCAATCCTTGCAAGCAAGAGCCAAAAAACTCGGCGACAGAAGGCATTCTCCGTTGAGCCATCTGTAACCATTGATAACAATCTTTCGAACTTGTTCTCTGTTATTGAGGTCTCCGGACTTGATCGTCTGGGGCTCCTATATGATCTGACCACAGCGATTGCGGACCTTAATCTGGATATCGCTTCTGCACATATTGCAACCTTCGGCGAACGGGCGCTTGATGGATTTTATGTCACTGATCTGATGGGAGACAAAATCACCAGCACAGCGCGACATAAAACAATCACAAAACGCCTTTTGAAAATATTCGACACCAAACCTGGTACGGCTGGCCACACACCAAACAAAGCAAAGCGAAACACCACGCCGGCAAATCGAGAAAGTCAGACCGCTTGAAGCTCTTCTCGAACTTTTTCACAGTTGGTTTTGCGACACTCTTAAGCCGCCTGTTGGGGTATGTTCGCGACTTACTGATGGCGGCCTTTGTCGGCACGGGGCCGGTTGCAGATGCGTTTCTGGTCGCGTTTCGTTTGCCCAATCTGTTTCGCAGACTGTTCGCGGAAGGTGCATTTAACGCAGCATTCGTTCCCCTGTTCGCGAGGTCTCTTGAAGAAGGGGAGGAGGCGAAAGACCCGCACCGGGCCAGTAATTTTGCAAGCGAGATTCTGGCCGTTTTTCTGTTTGCACTATTGTTGCTAACCGCTCTTGCAGAAATTGCGACTCCATTCTTCGTTACAGTTTTAGCGCCAGGTTTTTTGGATGATGGTCCAAAATTTGAATTGGCCGTCTGGCTGACCCGAATCACATTCCCGTATCTGCTGTGCATGTCACTCATTGCAATGCTCAGCGGCATGCTCAACACTTTTGGACATTTTCGCGCCGCTGCCTATGGTCCCATTTTGCTAAACGTCATCATGGTAGGCGTGCTGACGATCATTGGCCTAAACGGTTTTGGCGACAGCGAGATCAGTGGATACTGGTTGGCTTGGGGTGTGTTTGCTGCAGGTTTTGTACAGCTAGGCGTGTTGTATTGGGCTTTTCGTAAACTGAACTTCAAGTTGCATTTGCAACGCCCGCGATGGACCAAATCTGTCCGCCGTCTTTTAGCACTTGGTGTGCCGGGCATCATTGCAGGAGGCATAACGCAACTCAATATTTTGGTTGGAACCATAATTGCGTCCACGCAAGATGGCGCGGTTTCATTTTTGTACTACGCTGACAGGCTTTATCAGTTTCCTCTCGGTATTGTCGGCATTGCTATGGGCGTGGTCTTATTACCTGTGCTCTCGCGCTATATCCGACGCGGTGAAGACAAGACCGCCAGCGACACTCAAAACCGTGCAATGGAACTCGCATTGGCTCTGACCTTGCCAGCCTCCATGGCACTGTTTTTAATACCAGATGATGTGATACGGCTCATGTTTGAGCGTGGTCGCTTTACGGCAGAAGATACATTGGCCACAGGCGCAGCCTTGGCGGCGTTTGCATGGGGCCTTCCCGCCTTTGTACTGATCAAGGTCTTTTCACCGGGGTATTTTGCGCGCGAAGACACCAAAACGCCCATGTATTTTGCCGGCGTCGGTGTGGCCGTCAATGTGGGTTTCTCACTCGCACTTTTTCCGCTGTTTCAACATGTCGGTATCGCCATCGCCACATCACTAGCCGGTTGGGCCAATGCAACTTGCCTTGGCGTGGTGCTGTGGCGACGCGGCCACTTTTCCTGGGATACGACGCTAGTAAAACGCGTTCCAAGGCTTGCGCTTGCAACCTTACTTTTGGGCATTTGGATTTACTATGGTGCGCAATGGCTTGAAGTATATCTGGCAAGTGAGCTGCTCATTGAAAAATTATTCGGAATGGCTTTGTTGAGCGGCAGCTCTGTGGCGGTCTTCGGGTTGCTTTGTCAGCTTCTTGGTGTCTTCAATGCTTTCACGATTTTGTCTCGCATTCGGACTCGCTGGAAAGGTTGAGCCTTGCCAGCCGCGCGCAGCTTCTTCATAAGAACGACTGACTTTCGATCATTTAACAAGAGTATCCCATGACGACGGTGTCTTCAGGCTTCGAACCTTTGGTGTTTTCCGGCATCCAGCCCAGCGGAAATGTTCATCTCGGCAACTATCTGGGAGCGATCAAGCGCTTTGTTGCCATGCAGGAAAGCAACAATTGCATCTACTGTGTAGTGGATTTGCACGCCGTGACCGTTTGGCAAGACCCTGTTGTGTTGCGGCAGAAAACTCGCGAAGTGACATCAGCCTTCCTAGCCGCTGGTATTGACCCAGTCAAACACATTGTCTTCAACCAGAGCCAAGTAAAAGAACATGCTGAGCTAGCCTGGTTGTTCAATTGCGTTGCCCGTATGGGGTGGCTCAGCCGGATGACACAGTTCAAGGACAAGGCTGGCAAAAACCGTGAAAATGCATCTGTTGGCCTCTTCGCTTATCCAAACCTGATGGCAGCAGACATTCTGACTTACCGGGCGACCATGGTGCCCGTTGGCGAGGATCAAAAACAACATTTGGAATTGGCGCGAGACATTGCGCAAAAGTTCAATGTAGATTTTGCCGATGAAATTGCCGGGCTTGGTCTGGGTGTTGGCGAGGCAAAAGACTTTTTCCCACAGCCAGAGCCTTTGATTACCGGAGCTGGCACGCGCGTTATGTCGCTACGTGATGGTGGAAAAAAGATGTCCAGCTCTGATGCCTCTGATCTGTCTCGCCTCAATCTCACAGATGACGCCGATGAATTGGCAAAGAAAGTGCGTAAGGCAAAAACAGACCCGAACCCGCTTCCAGACTCTATGGACGAACTGTCCGAACGCCCCGAGGCACGCAACTTGATCAACATTTATGCAGGTCTTGCTGATGAGACACCGCAAGATGTTTTGTCCCGTTATGCTGGAGCAGAGTTCTCCAAATTCAAACCGGAACTTGCAGATTTAGCCGTCGAAACATTATCGCCAATCACCTTGGAGATGCGCCGTTTAATGGACAATGCAGACCATGTTGACCAAGTTTTGCGCGACGGCGCAGAGCAGGCGCGCGCAATTGCAGCCCCAGTTTTGAAAGATGTAAAATCAATCTTCGGATTTGTTGCGTGACAAAATACTTGCTGGAACGATCAGGTAATGGCAGCATCCTGCCATGATGAAGCAACGTAGAAGTAAGCAAGAAGGCCACCGCCGGAAGTTTCTGGTGGTCATTGATGATACGCCAGAATGTCACCGCGCATTAGCCTATGCCGCCAAACGAGCAGAGAGCACGGGCGGCGGATTGGTATTGCTTTATGTGATCTCCACCAGCGAGTTTCAGCATTGGATGGGTGTCGAAGACATTATGCGCGCGGAGGCGCGCGAGGAAGCAGAAGGCATTCTCGCCAAATACGAAAATGAAGTAAATGCTGTAAGTACTGTGCGGCCAGAGCTGGTGATCCTTGAGGGAAATCGAGCCCCACAAATCCTTGAGCTTATTGAAGAGGATGAAGATATTGCCATCCTCGTGTTAGCAGCTGCTATAGGCTCTGAAGGGCCAGGCCCACTTATTAGTTCTCTTGCTACGAAGAACAATGCGTTTCCCATACCTGTGACTATTGTTCCCGGAGATCTGTCCGACGAAGACATGAGTGCAATTGTCTGATTCCTGCGTGATTGTGCGTAACTATGCCAAGGACATTGCGCAAATGCGCCTTCTAGTCTAGAATTATTCTAAGTTAGGCCTTTACGGCAGATTTTGGACACCTATATCGGTAACTTACGATTAAGCGACCTCGACAAAACGATCACACGGCAACACCTCAATGCCGTCCTTTGGAGCCACTTCAATGTTCATTCAAACCGAAGCCACGCCAAACCCGACAACTCTGAAATTTCTGCCGGGCGAAACAGTTCTGGCATCAGACACACGGGACTACCGCAGTGCGGATGGCGCAGGCGATTCTCCTTTTGCTCAAAAGTTATTCTCCATTGATGGTGTTGAGGCTGTCTTTTTTGGTTCTGATTTCATTTCCATCACCAAGGCAGATGTCGAATGGGCGCATATCAAGCCCGCTATTCTTGGTGCTATCATGGAACACTTCATGTCTGGCCAACCTGTGGTCACCGGCGCTGAAAACACTTCAGCAGAAGGCGATGGTGAGTTTTTTGAGGAAGAAGACGCTGGCACAGTGAAAGTTATCAAAGAATTACTTGATACACGTGTTCGTCCGGCTGTGGCGAATGATGGTGGGGATATCACTTTTCAAGGCTTTAGGGATGGCGTCGTTTTCCTGCATATGCGTGGCGCTTGTGCTGGTTGCCCATCTTCGACAGCAACTTTGAAGCATGGTATCGAAAATCTTCTGCGACACTTTGTTCCAGACGTACAGGAAGTTCGTCCGGTAGCCTAAGCACCGGCTAACAGCTTGAATTTGTTGATGCCGGACCAGTGTGTCCGGCATTTGCGTTGGGCATAGTTGTTGAAACAAAACTCAAAAGACTTGGCAGCGCCACAAAAGACTTTTATCCAACGGGCCTATGAATACTCAACTAAGCCTAGACACCTGCAATAATCTATGTGCCGTCGCTCTCTCGCATCTTGATCAGGGCGCGTTTCGTCTCATTGCAAGCGATACGCAGGATATAGGTCGTGGGCATGCGGAAGTGCTGGTTGACCAAATCCAACAAATCTTGTCCGACACCGACATTTCACCAACAGAGCTGTCGCGCATTGCCGTAACAACCGGCCCTGGCTCTTTTACCGGGCAACGTGTCGGGCTGGCTTTGGCACGTACGCTTTCAGCCACATTGAATATTGAAGCTGTAGGAGTAGGCGTTCTAGATGCGCTCATCTTTGAGGCTCAGGTACAAATGCCTGGACTGGCCACCTATTGCGCCATCAGCGATGCAAAACGCGATGGCGTGTATATCAAGGCAATCGAAAACGATGGCAGCATTGCTTTGGAAGCAAACCTCATTGCAGTATCAGATATCGCCAAACAATTGGCGCACCTGAAAACTCCCTTCGCCATGACGGGCTCAGGTACTGCATTTGTGGACAAAAAAATGTTTGTGACAACCTGCAGACAGATCGATGTCTTGTTTCCATCTATCCATTCCATTGCCCAGATTGGCCATGGCTTGAACGCCGCCGACAATCCTGCGGCGCCTCTCTATTTGCGGGACGCAGATGCAAAACCGCAAAGCCCAAAACATGTTCTTCGCATGCCGGTTTCCAACCCATCCGGAGCGGCGAATTGATTTCCTTTCTAAACCCTTCCCGTTTGATCGCACGCGAGGTCGTCACCCGCCCTCTGGAGGAAGATGATTGCGCGTTGATGGCCGATATCCATGCGACTGGATTTGTACCGGCCTGGGGAACGGAAGATATGATGGGGTTGTTACGTCAGGACAGCGTGTTCGGTTTTTTGGCGTTGGATATTGGCCCGTTGATTAAAAACAGACCGTTAGGGTTTGTTCTGGCACGTATAGCTGCCGATGAAGCAGAGATATTGACGATTGCAGTTACCACACGTGCCAGAGGTCGCGGTGTTGGTAGGACGCTGATGAAAGAAACATTGCGCAAGCTGTATGTCGAGCGCATTGAAAAACTTCTTCTGGAAGTGGACGAAACCAACCATTCGGCTCTGACGCTTTATCGCGATTTGGGCTTTTCTCAGGTTGGCGTACGGAAAGGCTACTATACGCCAGCAGAGAAATCAGAAGGTGTCAGCGGTGGCACTGCGCTTGTCATGGCCTGCAATGTTCGCTAAGCCGCTAGTCAATGTGATCAGCTTTTTTGGACGACGCATATGGGGTCAAGACTGATAGACGCACAAAAGACTTCGCAGCTGGAAGTGCAATGCGGCAAGAAAGGCATGAGATTGACCGAACAACGTCGCATCATTGCGCGTGTTCTTGAGCAGTCTGATGACCATCCCGATGTGGAAGAATTGCATGCCCGTGCGTCAAATATTGATTCCAACATTTCTATCTCAACTGTCTATCGAACAACGCGCCTTTTTGAAGAAGAAGGCATCATCGAACGGCATGACTTCCGTGATGGTCGCTCCCGTTATGAAACGGTTCCCGATGAGCATCACGATCATCTAATTGACGTAAAAAGCGGTCATGTGATTGAATTTCGGAATGAGCGAATTGAACAATTGCAAGAACTTATAGCAGAAGAACTCGGCTATCGTCTGGTGGACCATCGCCTGGAGTTATATGCTGTTCCGTTAAAAAATTCGACCTTGGACGGCAAGGACTAAACTGTGGCAGCTTTGGGCGCAGTGTCGCGTATTCTGGTTTTGGTTCTGTTCACTATCGCCATTTTACCCTTGCACTTAACGTGTTTGTTTTTCTTTCCCAAAATGGCAAATCGGATTGCGCATGTTTGGCATATGGTCTCCAGCTGGGCCTTGAACATCTCAGTCAGTATTTCTGGCACGCCTCAATCGGGGCCAGTGCTCTATCTTTGCAACCATGCCTCCTGGCTGGATATTGTGGCGCTATCGCGTGCAGCGCCCTTGTCGTTTGTAGCCAAGGCTGACGTTGCTTCATGGCCAATTTTTTCCTGGCTGGCAAAGTGGCAAAGAACTATTTTCGTGGAACGCGACAAGCGTAGCCGAACCGGGGTTGCCCTGGGCGCTATGGTGAATCGGCTGGAAAATGGCGACGCTTTGGTTCTGTTTCCTGAAGGTACAAGCAGCGAAGGCTGGCATGTCCTGCCGTTTAAAAGTGCCCTTATTGGTGCAGTTGTGGAAACGGCATCAAAATTGGAAGATCATGATGCCGATCTTTTTGTTCAACCGGTTGCACTTGCTTATACAAAGCTTCAGGGCATACCGCTTGGGCGTATGGAGGCAGAGCGTGCAGCATGGATCGGCGACATTGATCTGCTACCTCACCTTTGGTCGGTGCTAATGAGCGGACGTTTGGAAGCAAACATCGTCTTCGGCCAACCAGTTGAAGTTAATCCAGATACAAACCGCAAAATGCTCACCAGAGACATGGAAGCGGAAGTTGCCTCTTTGCTAGAGCAAGCGAGACACTAACTCTTTCCTTTGCCAGCGGCGAAAAACAAGCTAGAACGCCTTGAAAATTTCAGAAACAAGCTAGTTGACAGCAATGCTGTTGAGTAACAGGACTTCGACATGGGTGACACCAGCGTATCGGAAAATGCTTTAGAAGCATCACAAAGTGATGCCCCTACTGCCGCGGATAAGAAGGTTTTCGTCAAAACCTATGGCTGTCAGATGAACGTCTATGACTCTACGCGCATGACCGATGCTTTGGCGCCTGTCGGGTATTCAGAAACCAAAACTTTGGAAGACGCTGATCTTGTCATTTTGAACACATGCCACATCCGAGAAAAAGCGGCTGAGAAAGTCTATTCAGAAATTGGTCGCATACGGAAAATCAGAGACGCCCGTGGCTCCGACGCAAAGCCGATGAAAATTGGTGTTGCAGGATGCGTGGCTCAAGCTGAAGGCGAAGAAATTATGCGCCGCGCGCCGGTTGTCGATCTGGTGTTTGGACCTCAAAGCTACCATCGTCTTCCCAAGCTTTTGATGTCTGTGGAGGCGGGGCAACCCGTTGTAGAAACCGAGTTTCCAGAGGAAGATAAATTCAAACACCTGCCAGCGGCGAAACCTGCAATCACGCGTGCACGCGGATTTACATCTTTTCTCACCGTTCAGGAAGGCTGCGACAAATTCTGCACATTTTGCGTGGTTCCCTACACACGAGGCGCCGAAGTATCGCGACCCGTGGCAGATATTATCTCTGAAGCCAAAAGTCTGGTTCAGGCTGGTGTTAAGGAAATTACACTGCTTGGGCAGAATGTGAACGCATATCATGGCGTTGATGCCAGAGGCGCTGTTTGGGGCCTGGGACAATTGCTGGAGGAGCTTTCCAAGATCAGTGGACTGGCGCGGCTTCGCTACACAACAAGCCACCCACGTGACATGGATGAAAGGCTGATTGCGGCGCACCGCGATATTCCGTCAGTCATGCCTTACCTGCATCTTCCCATTCAATCTGGATCCGATCGCATTTTGGCTGCCATGAACCGCCGTCACACACGGAAGGATTATGTGGATCTCATCGCAAAAATACGGCAAGGCAGACCGGATTTAGCGCTATCAGGTGATTTTATTGTAGGGTTCCCCGGGGAAACAGAAGCAGACTTTGAAGATACGCTCTCAATCGTGAGAGAGGTTGGGTACGCACAAGCCTACTCCTTTAAATACAGCCCACGGCCCGGCACACCTGCTGCCAGCCATGACGAACAGGTGCCGGAAGACGTGCAATCTGAAAGATTACAACGGCTCCAAGCATTGCTCAACGAACAACAAACTGATTTCAATCGATCTAAGGTCGGTTCGACCATGGATGTGCTTCTGGAGAGAAAAGGCCGTGAAGAAGGCCAATTGGGCGGACGATCTCCCTGGTTGCAACCGGTTCATTTGATGGCACCCACTGACTTGATTGGAACAATGCAACCGGTTCGTATTACAGGTGTTACAAAATTCAGCTTGTCTGCGGAGCTAATAGCACCACCTAATATGAGCGCGGCATAGTGAGTCGCGGCTAATAGAGAGATTTTAATTTGATTCCAACGCGACTTTTCGCGCCTGCCGATATGAGCTCTGACGCTCTGCAGGATATCAAGACATCAAGCGCAGAACCTGATCAGGTTGTGCTGGTTTTCGACGACAATCGTCTTGTGGGCGAGTTGTTTGGTCAGTTTGACCAAAACTTGGCGCTTATCGAACAACTTTTGGGAATTGAAGCACTGGCGCGCGGAAACCAGGTCACGCTGCGCGGCGCAAAGGACGCCTGCGCAGAAGCACGCGACGTGCTGGAAACGCTTTATCAGCGTCTAGCCGCTGGCGAAGAGTTATCCCCTGGTGATGTAGATGGTGTCGTGCGAATTGTGCGTGCGGATGCCGCTCAACCCTCGCTCCCGACGCTGGAAGAAAGTGATAAGGCGTCAGGCGCACGCGTTGCCATGTCAAAAATTTCAACACGTCGCAAAACCGTTATTGCCCGCACGCCGATGCAGGACAACTATATCCGCGCCATGCAACAAAATGAGCTTGTTTTCGGATTAGGCCCGGCGGGAACAGGTAAAACCTATCTTGCTGTTGCCTATGCCGCATCGCTACTGGAACGCGGGGAGGCATCTCGGCTCATTCTATCGCGCCCTGCCGTAGAAGCTGGCGAGCGGCTTGGCTTTCTGCCAGGTGACATGCGCGAAAAAGTCGATCCATACCTGCGCCCTCTCTACGATGCATTGTATGACATGATGCCACCTGAGCGCGTAGAACGGGGGTTGCAGTCAGGAATGATTGAAGTTGCTCCTCTGGCATTTATGCGTGGCCGGACGCTTGCGGATGCGATCGTCATTCTGGATGAAGCTCAGAACACCACATCCATGCAGATGAAGATGTTTCTGACACGTCTGGGTGAAAACTCCAAAATGATCATCACCGGTGATGCGAGTCAGGTTGATTTACCGCAAGGGCATGTATCAGGACTGGTTGAAGCAACCAAACTATTGGACGACGTAGAGGGAATTTCCATGATACGCTTCAACGATAAGGATGTTGTCCGGCATCAACTTGTCGCTCGCATTGTCCGCGCCTACGACAAGGCAGGCGCTGCAGCGAGCAGCGCAAAAAAAGGCTAACATGGGCCAATTGCATTCGTCGCAAATGTCGCTCGAGCTTGAATTGATTCAGGATGACGACCGCTGGAAACGGGTAGAAAATATCGATTTTATTTGTGCGAATATCGCACGGACACTGTCGTCGAAACTCAGTTACTCCCAACCGGTTCAGGCAGCAGTCCTGCTCACAGATGACACCCGCTTATTTGAATTAAATGCACAGTTTCGCAACCAGCAAAAGGCAACGAACGTGCTTTCGTTTCCAAGCGGAGACAATGAACCTGATCCGGATACGGGAAACATATACCTTGGTGACATAGCGATTAGCTTTGACACTGTTTCCAAAGAAGCAGAAGAAGCCAATAAACCACTGAAAAATCATTTGATGCATATGTTCGTGCATGGTGTTTTACACCTGTCAGGCTATGATCATGAAACGGACCAAGAAGCCGATGAAATGGAACAGTTGGAAACAGAAATCCTGAAAGAGTTCGGGGTACCTGATCCTTACGAAGCCAGTTGAAAACCAATCTTAATTCTGACGGAACCAAAATCCGCCATAAAGAACGTGTCAAAGCGTCAAAAGTAACGTAGTATTCCTTAAGCAGAATAATATTGAGATACGCAGAAATGCCCGCCTCTTCCAATGCGACGCCCGCCACTGCGGGTTCTACTGACAGCAGCTCAAATAAAGCGGCTCCCCATAACAGTGATACCAGCACGGGTTCACCGACTTCTTCTTCCTCTACAGCCAGCGAGCCGGAGGAAAGTCGAAGTACCAACGCCACTAATGGGGCAAATCGCGATGGAATTTTTACCCGCATTAAGCAGTTTATGGGTTTCAAAAATGGCAGTATACGTCAAGATCTGCAGGTTGCTTTGTCAGATGATGGCGTTGATGAGGGCCACTTCAGCGCCGATGAGCGTGTCTTTTTAAGCAATATTCTAGCTTTGCGCGATGTACGCGTTGAGGATGTTATGGTGCCTCGCGCCGATGTTGATGCGGCACCAATCACGACGCAACTTGCTGAATTGTTGCATTTATTCCGAAATGCAGGGCATTCACGGATGCCTGTTTTTGGCGACACGCTAGACGATCCGCGCGGCATGATTCACATCAAAGACCTCATGGTCTATATGACAAAAACGGCGGAGTATAAGCCAACCCCCGAGACAAAGCGGCGCAAAAAAATGCCTGGTGATCTGGACTTGAGGCAAGTCGACTTGGGCGCCACTTTGGAAGAGTCCACACTTATCCGCCCTGTTCTTTTTGTCCCACCTTCTATGAAAGCCTCGGCACTTCTGGCAAAGATGCAGGTGGCGCGCATACAAATGGCTCTTGTCATTGACGAATACGGCGGAACTGACGGGCTGGTTTCATTGGAAGATCTCGTCGAGACCATTGTTGGTGACATTGAAGATGAACACGATGAAGATGAAAAACCGACAATTGTTGCCGAAAGCGACACAACATATGTTGCGGATGCCAAAGCCGAATTGGACGAAGTCGTTGAGATTATTGGACCTGACTTCACATTTGGTGAGCACTCCGAAGATGCCGATACGCTCGGTGGTCTCGTTTTTGGCTTGGTAGGGCGCATCCCAATACGTGGCGAATTGATACCTGCACCCGGTCCTTATGAAATTGAAGTTTTGGAAGCTGATCCACGGCGCATCAAGCGGTTAAAAATTCATCGCAGACGCCGTAAACTCGGCAGCAAAATAGCGGTCAATCGAGGAAAAGACAGCGACACGCCATCTCCGCCGACAGACATGCCGGCCTCGGCAGCTTGACGCTGCAAAGTAAGCTGAACCTTCTGAAGATCGAAGGGTTCATTCAAAAGTCTGGAAGGCATGAATTCCCGCATGAATGAATCTCATCAAGCATTTCTCAAATGGCTTTCTGCTCTTAGCGCAAGAAAAACGGCTTTCTTTGCTTTTGTGCTAGGCGCCGTCGCCTCGCTTGCCATGGCACCCCTGCATTGGTCTCCTGTGCTTTTTATCTCGTTTTCAGGCTTTTTTCTTCTGCTTGATAGTGTGCTCCAAACAGATAGCACACGCCAAAAGTTAAAGCGTGCTGGTTGGCTAGGTTGGTGTTTTGGCTTCGGATTTTTTCTAAGCGGTTTGTGGTGGGTTGGCGCTGCGGTTCTTGTGGAGGCAGATCAATTTGCCTGGGCTCTACCCTTTGCCGTAGCAGGCTTACCTGCTGGTCTTGCATTGTTTTGGGGTCTGGCGGCTGGCTTGTCGTCGCTGTTTTGGCGTTCAAACTTACAAAAGATCTGTGCGTTGACCACCTCATATACAGCGGCAGAATTCGCGCGAGGCCATTTGCTAACAGGTTTTCCCTGGAATGTGGTTGGCTACGGAGCAATGCCATCTCCTGTCTTTATGCAATCTGCCAGCCTGCTTGGACTTTGGGGCATCACATTGCTCACAATTTTTATTGCGTACCTCCCAGCCTTGCTCCTTGTGGGAAGCAATCATGCGCGGCGGTGGCGTCCAGCCCTTGTGTTGATACTTGTCACAGGCACCCTTTCGGCACATGTGGGCTTTGGTATGTGGCGGCTAAGCGATGCCGCGACGAAAGTGGTTGATAATTCCGCTCCGCTTTTGCGTTTGGTTCAACCTAACATCTCACAGGAAGATAAGTGGCGTAGCGGCAACGAAGATGCTGTTTTTCAATCTTATTTAGATCTAACGTCAACACCCGGCCTCGACAAGGTTAGTAGCATCATATGGCCGGAATCAGCATTTCCCTTTTTGATTATGCAAACGCCCGATGCCTTGGCACGCATTGGCAGGGTTTTGCCGGAGAATACACAACTTTTGACGGGTGCCGTGCGGGTTAAACCACCTGAAATGAAATTTTCCAACACACCGCCAAAGTTAAAGTTTTTCAACTCTTTGCTGGTTTTTGACGACAAGGGTCAACGCCAGGAGATCTATGATAAACAACGACTTGTTCCATTTGGAGAATTCCTGCCATTTGGCGACACGCTGGAACAATGGGGCATCACAAACCTTGTGAATGTTCCGGGTGGATTCGCTGAAGGTTCCAACGGGAACTTTTTAGAGTTTTCAACACTCAATTCAGCGGGCATGACACTACCACCCGCCGCTGTATTAATCTGCTATGAAGCTATCTTTCCTGGCTCATTTAACGTCAGTCATCCCACGAATAATTCGGCGGATGAACCCAGCAGTCGCGCAGAATGGCTGCTGAATATTACAAATGATGCATGGTTCGGGAAGCTGGCAGGTCCGTATCAGCACTTTCATCAGGCACGATTGAGGGCAGTTGAGCAGGGCTTGCCACTGGTTCGAGTTGCCAACACTGGCATAAGTGCCATGATTGATCCTTTTGGGCGTATCGTTCAAAAGATTGGTATGGACGAAATAGGAATCATTGATGTGGCTCTGCCGGGAGCATTAAGTCCCACGTACTATGCCAACGCAAAGGACCTCGCCTTCGCCACTTTGATGGCGTTTTTTTGCGCAATACTTTTAATTAGCACATTCTTTAAAAAATTGGGACCTCGTCCCCGCCCTAGGGTTTCATTTTGAGGGTGCAAATCACTTGAGCACAATCTTTCACAGGTTGTGATTTGCAAATATCGCAATTTTTTCATTGATTGTGCGAATATCGCACGATAAATAAGAATCAGAAACTTTCGCTGACTTTGAGAGTTTACTGTGAAATCCCACATTTCGCACTTTTGAAAACTCGAAAATCTAGTTTTGGCCCAATAAATTTACAAAGTACGCTCAATGGAAAACAAACCTAAACCGATCAATAAGAAAAGGCCTAATCCAATTGATGCACATGTCGGCAGCAGGATAAGACTGCGTCGTATGATGTTGAATATGAGTCAGGAAAAGCTTGGCGAACAATTGGGCATTACATTTCAGCAAGTCCAGAAATACGAAAAAGGAACTAATCGGGTAGGCGCGAGCCGACTGCAGGCAATTGCCACAATCTTGGAAGTTCCAGTGGCGTTTTTCTTTGAAGATGCCCCATCCGTTTCCCCGATTGCTCAGGAAGGCTTTTCCGATGCAGGCGCAACAAACTATGTCATGGATTTCTTGTCCACGAATGAAGGCCTTCAGTTGAACCGTGCCTTTATAAAGATCAAGGATCCAAAGCTGCGCAGGAGTGTTGTGGATCTTGTTCGGTCAATGAGTGGTGAAAGCGAGGAATAAGCCCTCGCCTCCTATATGCCAGGAACAATGTCCCGGATTGCCGAGGTTTTTTGCATCCTCCTATACTTGACGACAGGGCTAAAACCCGGCACATAACGAATTCCTTATATGGCCTCGCATTTCGTGCGGGGCCCGATTGTTATGTGCAAGCCATTTTGGCGGCGACAAATGCAAAGGCGACATTTCGTGTCTCTAAAAAATTACCTTTTCACTAGTGAATCCGTCTCCGAAGGTCATCCCGACAAAGTATGTGACAGAATTTCGGATGAAATTGTTGACGCGTATCTTGGTGCCTATGACCAGTCTCGGGTGGCGGTGGAGACTTTGGCGACAACAAACCGTGTTGTTATTGCTGGAGAGAGCCGTGGACCTGAAAGTGTTGACAAGGACATGATGACGTCTCTGGCACGTAAAGCGATTAAAGATATCGGCTACGAGCAAGATGGATTTCATTGGGAAAGTTGTGACATTGATGTTCTGGTGCACAAGCAATCAGACCAGATTGCGCAGGGTGTTGATGCGAGCGACAATAAAGACGAAGGCGCTGGCGACCAAGGCATTATGTTTGGCTATGCCTGCTCTGAAACACCAGAATTGATGCCGGCCCCAATACACTATGCACACCGCATTCTCCATAAATTGGCCACCGCACGTAAAAGCGGAGAGGCGGCTATGCTGGGGCCTGATGCAAAAAGCCAGATTACACTTGCTTATGAGAACAACCGTCCGGTTCGCGCGACGTCTCTGGTGTTATCGACACAACACCTTGATGAAAGTCTCAGTTCCTCTGATGTGCAAAAAATCGTAGAACCTTACATCCGCGATACGCTTCCTGACGGATGGATAACCGAAGAGACTGAATGGCATGTCAATCCGACAGGCAAATTCGTTATCGGTGGACCTGATGGCGACTGTGGGCTTACTGGTCGTAAAATTATCGTGGACACCTATGGTGGCGCTGCTCCTCACGGCGGTGGAGCTTTTTCTGGAAAAGACCCAACAAAGGTCGACAGATCTGCCGCCTATGCTGCCCGTTATTTGGCGAAAAATGTCGTAGCGGCTGGATTGGCAGAGCGGTGTACGCTGCAAGTAGCCTACGCCATTGGTGTGTCACAACCCTTGTCACTCTACGTGAATTTGCATGAAACCGGACAGGTTGACGAGGAGAAGCTCTCCGACACCTTGATGCAGCTGATGAATTTAACGCCGCGCGGTATTCGCGAACACCTACATCTCAATCAGCCCATCTATGCCCGTTCAGCGGCTTACGGGCACTTTGGTCGTACACCAGATGCCGATGGCGGATTTTCTTGGGAAAAGACAGACCTTGCTGAACAGCTTCGGGCCGCATTTTAGTTCTGCATGAACCACAGAACGAAAAAGAGTGACTTTATCGGTCGCAGAAAAACCAAGCCTCTGAAACCCGGCCCTAGCCGGCTGGTGAAAGAACTTCTACCCGAACTTAAAATCTCTCCTGAGATGCCAGCATCTCGGGACCTAGCATTGCTATTTCCAGACACAGATAGAGTCTATCTGGAAATCGGCTTTGGTAGCGGCGAACATCTGATTCATCGCGCAAGCAACGATCCCACAACTGGTTACATTGGAGTTGAGCCATTTATCAATGGCCTCAGCCAGGCGCTTGTTCAGATTGATGCCAGAGGCCTTGGCAATATTCGCCTTTATGATGATGATGCAGGCGCGTTTCTGGATTGGTTGCCAGAGCGATCTCTAGAGCGTGTGTCTCTGCTCTATCCAGACCCGTGGCACAAATTCAAGCACTGGAAACGACGCTTTGTCTCGGTCCGAAATCTGGATCGTATTGCGCGTGTTCTGAAGCCAGGCGGCTTGTTTTTATTTGCAAGCGATATCGAACACTATGTGGGCTGGACATTGAACCAATGCCACTCACATTTCGCTTTTGATTGGCCTGCCTTACGCGCTGAGGAGTGGAACCAAACCGACAATGGTGCATTCGGAAACTGGCCAGGCACTCGCTACGAAGCAAAAGCCTTGCGCGAGGGCCGATTGCCAACATATCTGACATTTACCAGAATGGATACTTAGAGCTTTTAAGACCCTTGACTAGAGATTTGTTTTTGCAAAAACACCAACTCCAAATATCGGCCAAACTTGAAACCAACTTCAGGCATTCGACCGGTTTCCACGAATCCGAATTTCTTGTGCAGCTCTAGAGAACTTGTATTTCCTGCCTCTATTCCAGCGACCATTACATGTATATTTGACTCATGGGCAGATTGCAGCAACGCCTCTAGCAATAGCTTGCCGACACCTTTCCCCTGTGCATTCGGTGCTACATAGACAGAGTTTTCGACAGTCCGCGCAAATCCCTCGAAAGGGCGAAATGTCCCATAAGAACCGTATCCGACTACACCAGCGTCATCTAGCGCTACAAAAACCGGGTATCCGGATGTGGAGCGCTCGTTGAACCATTGCATCCGATTTTCCAGATCCACTTCCTGATTATTCCATATGGCTGTGGTTCCTCGAACAGCCTGATTATAAATTGAAAGGATCGCTGGAATATCCAAATCTGTAGCTGGTCGGATCACAGTTGGGGTTGCATTCACAAAATTCTCCAAAACCTACGAGTTTGCCACGCACAAAAAGCTTTGACGCGGGCGATGCTGGTGCTAATTACCCGGACATGACAACACCAATCAACACCATTCGTAATTTTTCGATCGTGGCGCACATTGATCACGGTAAATCCACACTGGCGGACCGGCTTATTCAGCTAACAGGCGGATTGCAAAACCGTGAAATGAAGGCGCAAGTCCTCGACAGTATGGATATTGAGCGCGAGCGCGGAATTACCATCAAGGCTCAGACTGTTCGTCTTGCCTACCAAGCAAAGGACGGCGTCACCTACACGCTCAACCTTATTGACACTCCGGGTCACGTGGACTTTGGCTACGAGGTCAGCCGATCTCTTGCTGCATGTGAAGGATCGCTTCTGGTTGTGGATGCAAGCCAGGGCGTAGAAGCGCAAACCTTGGCAAATGTATATCAAGCGATTGAGAATGATCATGAGATCGTTCCGGTGTTGAATAAAATAGACCTGCCAGCTGCTGATGTTGACCGTGTCAAAGAACAAATCGAAGAAGTGATTGGTCTTGATGCCTCAGATGCAATTGGCATATCAGCCAAGACCGGCATGGGGATCGATGATGTGCTGGAAGCAATCGTCGAGCGCTTGCCATCTCCTGAAAGTGGCAAATTAGCAGGCAATCCGGACGCGACGCTTAAAGCTATGCTGGTGGACAGTTACTATGACGCTTATCTGGGTGTTATCGTACTGGTGCGTATTGTTGATGGAAAACTGAAGAAGGGTCAAAAAATCCGCATGATGGGCACTGGTGCTGCTTATGATGTAGACCGGGTCGGCGTGTTTACACCAAAGCTTGTCACCGTGGATGAACTTGGCCCGGGTGAAATCGGATTTCTGACAGCCTCCATCAAAGAAGTGGCGGATACGCGGGTCGGCGATACAATCACCGAAGAAAGACGCCCCACCGAAGAAGCCTTGTCTGGTTTTAAGCCAGCGCAACCGGTGGTGTTTTGCGGATTATTCCCGATTGATGCAGGTGATTTTGAAGATTTACGCGCGGCCATGGGCAAATTGCGCCTTAATGACGCAAGCTTTTCTTTTGAAATGGAAACTTCAGCCGCACTCGGTTTTGGCTTCCGCTGCGGGTTTTTGGGCCTGCTGCATCTGGAAATCATTCAAGAACGTCTAGAGCGCGAGTTTAATCTGGATCTGATCGCAACTGCACCAAGTGTGGTTTACGAAATGACCATGATTGATGGCACAGAGACGCTTTTGCACAATCCTGCTGATCTGCCAGATGTGATGAAAATCGAAGAAATTCGTGAACCTTGGATCCGTGCCACCATTATGACGCCTGATGAGTATCTTGGACCGATCTTGAAGCTGTGTCAGGACCGTCGTGGGTTGCAGATTAATCTTTCCTATGTCGGCACACGCGCCATGGTGCAATATGATTTGCCCTTGAATGAAGTTGTATTCGATTTCTATGATCGCCTAAAATCGATCTCGAAGGGCTATGCAAGCTTTGACTATGCGATCACCGATTATCGTGCTGGTGATCTTGTGAAGCTATCCATGCTGGTCAATGGGGAACCTGTTGATGCTTTGGCTATGCTGGTGCACCGCAGCCAGGCGGAACGCCGCGGACGTGACATGTGTGAGACACTGAAAGATCTCATTCCGCGACATATGTTCAAAATTCCAATTCAGGCTGCCATTGGTGGTAAAATCATTGCCAGGGAAACACTTGCAGCACTGCGCAAAGATGTCACCGCGAAGTGTTACGGTGGCGATGCAACCCGAAAACGCAAACTGCTGGAAAAACAAAAAGCCGGCAAAAAGAAAATGCGTCAATTCGGGAAAGTTGATATTCCCCAAGAAGCGTTCATTGCTGCGTTAAAAATGAGCGACTAGCTGAGATCCTTGTTACGAACTGCGCCAGATTGTCGCAGTTTGGGCCTGAAAATTTGCCGAAGAAAATCTGCGCCATATAACTAATCATACGAAACCGGTTTCGGGGGAACACTGGCTTTTGTAAGGAGTAGTTGAAGTGGACGTTTCTAAAGATATGATGGCTAGGCAAACGCAAGGTATGGGGCGTCTGTTGCTGGTGGATGATGATGCAATTTTTATCAATCGCTTGGCACGAACAATGGAAACGCGCGGCTTTAGCGTAGCTCCAGTTGAAACCATGGCTGAAGCAACCTTAGCCGTCGATAGAGACCCGCCTAAGTTTGCGGTGGTAGATATTCGCCTGAAAGATGGCAGTGGCCTGGATATAATCGAGCGTATCAAAAAGCGTGATAACGACGCCCGTGTCGTTGTACTTACCGGATACGGAAATATTGCAACAGCTGTGTCAGCCGTAAAGCTTGGTGCTTTTGAATATCTGGAAAAGCCTGCCACGAACGATGATATCTTCTACGCGCTTACACGCAACGAAGACGAAAAACCTCTCCCACCAGAGAACCCCATGTCAGCAGACCGAGTGAGATGGGAACATATCCAGCGCGTTTTTGAATCATGTGACCGAAACGTTTCTGAAACGGCAAGACGCTTGAGCATGCATCGGCGAACATTGCAGCGCATCCTTGCAAAACGCGCGCCTCGATAAATCCGGACTCTAAAGACCTTGCAAGCCAGGGTCTGAAAGATGGTGCAAGCGATTGGCAGCAGCAGAAGCGTATCTCTGTAAAACAGCCTTTCGCCGCGCAGCAGACAGTTTATGTTCCGGCGCATCTCTTAAAATTTCAGCACCAAAACCATCGGCCATTATAAGCCCCTGCTCATCTGGGAACAGATCTGTTGGCACTCCCTCATGGCTGGCAAAAAAAAGCCGGTCACAATAGTCTTTGTAGTCTGGCCATTTATGGTCTGCTTTAAAATCTGCAATTGAGGACTTGATCTCAACGATCCAGAATTCCCCTTTTGGGGACAAAGCTATGATGTCGGCTCGCCTGCCTGATGCCAGAGTCAGTTCACTCAAAATGGAAAATTTTCTGGCATATAGCAATCGACCGACGCCGCGCTGAATCATCAGCGCAGTGTCGCTTTGTCTGCCATCAGCCAATTGCCGTGCCAGCGAATCTTCACCTCGAACAAGCATCTGTATAGTTTATGCTGCTTATGCCGCGCTTTGAAGCCCACGCTTTTGCAACAAGGCATCAATTGACGGCATGCGCCCTCTAAAGGCTGTATAAAGTTGGGCCGGATCAGCGCTGTTGCCGGCGCTATAAATATGCGTCTTCAGTTTTTTCGCTAGTTCGGGGTTGAACGCATCACCTGTCTCTTCAAAAGCGACAAATGCATCTGCATCCATCACCTCAGACCAAAGATAGGAATAATAACCAGCGGAGTAACCATCGCCTGAGAACACATGCATAAAGTGGGGCGTGCGATGACGCATAATAATTTCCGCAGGCATACCAATGTTCTTGAGCGTCTTGGCTTCGAACGCCAATGGATCGGCCGAGGCTTCCTCGGCATTCAGATGCATTTCCAAATCAACCAATGCGGATGACACATATTCCACTGTGCTGAAGCCCTGATTAAACGTGCTGGCGGCCAGCAAACGGTCCATCAAATCTTTCGGCAAAGTTTCACCAGTGTGTGCATGTACAGCGTACTTGGAAAGAATTTCAAGTGTTGTAAGCCAATGCTCGAACAATTGGCTCGGCAGTTCTACGAAGTCCCGCGCGACGCTGGTTCCGGAAACAAGTGGGTGCGTCACATTTGAGAGAAGACCATGCAAAGCGTGCCCAAACTCGTGAAACAGTGTTCTTGCGTCGTCAAATGTCAGGAGTGCAGGCTCGCCTTTCGGCGCTTTGGCAAAATTCATGACGTTGACGATGATGGGGCGAATATCTTCGGTTAGTTTTTCCTGCGACCGGAAAGCACTCATCCATGCGCCTGATCGCTTCGAAGGGCGTGCAAAATAATCTCCCAAAAACAGCCCCACATGATGACCAGCTGCGTCCTTCACTTCCCACGCTCTTACATCGGAGTGGTAAAGCGCGAGGTCTTTGACTTCCCGGAATGCAACACCAAACAATCGATTGGCCGCGGCAAATGCGGCTTCAATCATATTCTCAAGCTGAAAATATGGTTTGATCTCTGCTTCGTTTAACGCATGATCACGAACACGGACCTTTTCGGAATAGTAGCGCCAATCCCATGGAGCGATTCCAGTATTATCCCCAAGGCTCTGTGCAAGACCCGAAAGAGCCTGTGCTTCTTCCGCAGCGCGCGATTTTGCAGGCGCCCATACATTCTCCAGCAACTCTCGAACCGCATCCGGAGTTTTGGCCATTTGGTTGTGCAGTTTGAAATGCGCAAAGCCATTAAAGCCCAGTAGCTTGGCACGCTCATCGCGCAGCTTCAAAGTTTCGGTGATGATCGCGCGATTATCGCTCTGCCCACCATTCTCGCCTCGTGCCGCCCAAGCTTTGAACGCAATTTCCCGTAGATCACGACGAGCAGAGAATTGCAGAAATGGCTCAATAAGGGAACGAGAGAGAGTGATGACATGTTTGCCCGAAACACCCCGTTCCTCTGCAGCTGATTTTGCAGCGGAAACCAGAAAGTCTGGCAATCCGGCCAGATCAGCTTCCTCCTCCAGAATTAGCTGAAACTCTTTCTCATCGGTCAGGACATTTTGTGAGAACTGCGTGCCGAGTTCAGATAACCTTGCGGAAATCTCCGCCATACGCTCCCTGTCTGGCCCTGTTAGCGCAGCCCCCGCTCTGACAAAATTTTCGTAGTATTTCGTAAGTACGCGAAACTGTTCATCATCAAGTTTCAGAGTATCAATCCGCTCATAAAGATCTTTGATGCGACCAAATAATTTTGCGTTCATGACAGTGGCGCTGGAATGACGTGACAGCTTGGGAGCGACCTGGCGTTCAATTTTCTGCATTTCGTCGTTTGTGTTTGAGCCAGACAGATTGAAAAACGTGCTTGCGACCTTGGAAAGGTCCTCGCCCGCCTTTTCAAGCGCAACGATTGTGTTGTCGAAGGTGGGCGCATCCTGATTGTCAGCAATCGCATCGATTTCGGATCTATTGGCCGCCATTGACGTTTCAAAACCCTCCACAAAATGAGCATTGTTGATTAGATCAAAGGGAGGCACTTCAAAGGCAGTCGTCCATTTAGCTAGAAGCGGATTATCCGACATGTTTTTATCCTGAAAATCTGTGATCTTTTTTATGTAAGTCAATCATTGGGCTGTGCAAGAAATTGCACCACGCCCTGTCCGGCCTGCCAGCCTGATGACAAACAGGCCTGCAACAAATATCCGCCAGTTGGCGCATCAAAATCCAACATCTCTCCGGCCACAAAAAGACCTGGTTGATTTCTGATCATAAAATGCTCCGTCAAGGATTGTTCCTTGATACCGCCGGCAGAAGATATAGCACGGTCAAGCCCTTGAATGCCTTTGGCCTTCAGGGGAAGGTGCTTGATGTGCTTTGCAAGTAGTTGAGAATCTGATGGCGGTGACCCAACTTCATAAACCAATGCCGTTTCAGCAGGTGAGAACTTCAACGCGCGGCGCAAACAATTGGACAGTGACTGCTTTGCCGGCACCCTTTCCAGCCTTCCTGCCAGTTTTTCTTCAGATTGCCCTGGTCTCAAATCAATAGAAAGTTCAACCGGTTTATCCCTGAGGCATTCGCGCAAATGAGCGCTCATTGCGTAAATTGCAGAGCCCTCCAAACCATAATTGGTCAGCAAAAGTTCGCTGGCGACTGTTTGGCCCTGACAACTGATCGCAATTGACTTCAAAGGCGCGCCCGCATGCTTTGAACGCAGATGGTCGCTCCAATCGACATTGATGCCCATATTGCTGGGCTCAAACGGCACCACATCCGCATATGATTCCAAGAGCGACAACCATGCACCATCTCCACCCAATCGGGGCCAACTTGCACCGCCCATTGAAAAAACCGCCGCATCATAGCTTTGGCTAATAATACCCTTGTTCGGAGTTTGAAATTTTAGTGTAGAACCACCTTCAAAACCAACCCATTTGTGCCGGGTTAGCAATTCAACCTTGTTTTGGTCCAAGCGCCTTAGCCATTTGCGGAGCAAGGGTGAGGTTTTAAAACATTTGGGAAACATTTTTCCACTTGAGCCAACAAAAACTGGCTCTTCCAATTCTTCCGCCCATGCACGGAGAGCATCTGGTGGAAATGCTCTGATCGCAGCTTTTAGATGATCTGGCAGATGGAAATACGAGGCTAAAAACTCGTCCAATGCTCCCGCATGAGTGATGTTCAATCCACCCAAGCCAGCCATAAGAAACTTGCGTGCAGGACTAGGCATCCTTTCAAAAATCGTAACAGTATGATCTGCTCTAGCCGCAATTTCTGCAGCCATCAATCCTGCCGGGCCAGCTCCAACAACGACAACATGCGCCATAACCTAACGATCAAGAATTGAGCGCAACTCTACCAAATTAGACCGCACCCTCAAGATATAGAATCCAATGGTGGTGAGGTGAGTCGGCATTAACCAACCATCTTCCTTGCCGTTTGAAACGATAAAGGGTTTCAGGTTTATGGCGCTAAGTGTTTGCGCTTCCATCTGATCCCAAAGTGCACTGAGGCCACGGCTTTCGATAACGTCAGCAAAGTCTGCCCGCGCGCCGCGCAAGATGCCGTAGTAAGCATAAAGCTGCCCCTTGGCGTTCATGAAAATATCGTCTGCACGTGTATCAAACCACCCACCATTATAGGCCTCTGCACGGGTTTTAAGGCTGGCAGATGTAGAGCCGATATCGTTGGCTATGCGGTCGATGAATTGCATCAGATTATCCGCACGCGCATCAAAGGTCGCATCACAGGCAACCAGTCGGCCCTGATAGGCTTCCAACTTGTCTATGGTACGTCTGTAGTAACTTGGACTCGGCGTTGTAGGGCCAAAGGGCTGGCTATCAAACGGGTTGAAATACCAAGTGTATTGATTAAACTGAATGTTGCCACGCGCATCTTTCAAATCCGGATCAATTTGAGACGTTCCACGCACACGGCCGAGACGATCGGACATTTCAATGGCGGTGCGGCCAAGAGCCTGATGCACACCACGTTGAAATGCGGCTTTGTTATCCAGGACCCAGGTTCTATCCCAGTCAATACCAAAGAAGCCAAGCTTGTAGAGCGGATGACTAGACAGCCAGCTATTCTTGTTCACATTGAAATCAATCAGGTAGCTGACCGCATCAACCGTATATGAGCGACCACATGTGCGCGTGGTGTCCGTGCCACCCTCAACCGCAACCTGATCGCCAGCAGATACTGTCCTACTTGCGAAATCAAAACTGCTTGGATAGTCGACATCGTAACCACGTACCCACGCCGCGTTCCAAATGAAAAAGGCATAGGAAATGATAATGGGAAATACGAGGCACCCCAGAACAATTCTGATCCACAATTTGCGTTTCATCATAAATTGATGGGCCGCACGGAATGGCCACAGCGCCGCAACCCAAAGACCAACGAAAAACGCAACTATTCCTGCAATCAGTCTTTTTATCCCGTCAAGGAGCGGATCAAGCATTGTAGTTTCCCATAGTTTTGTCGTTTTCACATAGAGGCTTGGCGTCCGAACAACAAGGTAGAACTTCGTAAGCCTTTAGCCCCACGGACCTCTTTTCGGGCGTTTCGTTGCGACGTCGTACTCACCGAAAACCCTTTGCCAATGGCGCTCTTTGTTGCTGAAATAAGTGTCTTCAATAAGCGCAACGACATAGTCGCGCAAATTATCCGGGTAAGTATCATAATCCCTGTAAAACGCTTCCTTGTTCACCATGAAGCGCACTACGAAATCAAAGGGCACAAATTCCGCGATTAATCGATTGATCAACCCGGCATCGGGATGATCCGGCATTGCACGCTGCAAAGAAAACCGCAAATCAGATGCAACCTTGTCCAGATCAATCGACTCACCTGCCAAAAGCGATTTCTTTGTCTTGTTCAAAAACGATAAAATGCGGTCATTGGACACATCACTGGCATGCGCATTGACCCATTTTCTGACATTGGCCGGCGTCAGCTTCCCAAGATCAGCCCCATTTCCTGACAAAGCCATCATGGCGCGGATATGTTGATCAATACGGCTTTCCAACACACCAGAGTCCAGCAGCCAATCCCGGTTCAGTGGTTCAAGCCGATTACTGGCTTCCAAATAGCCATGCAGAGTCTTGGGATCTGCTAGTGAAATATACCAATCCAAAGCCCTTTTCTTGGTAGGAAATGGGGGCTCCTCCGGCTCTCCTAACACCACATGCTCATCATCATCGCGTAAGATATACACGCCGCCAAAATGATCCGCCCAAAACGCGTTCTTGGTGAAGCGAACATTCCGCGGCACCGGGTCATTCTTGCGAATGTCACCTGTTAAAGCGGCCAGCTCAATTATCTCATTGATGAGCTTTTCGTTGTCCCAAGACGTTGGCTCGCGCTCAAAACGAGAGACAAGCCCCTCCAACTTATATGCGGCCTCCAGCACACCATTGGCGCTGTTCAGATCAAACACCACATGGCGAATGGAGAGTAAATCTTCAATTGCCGTGACTGTATAAGTATCGTCCTCAATTTCACCGAAGATCACATCTTTCAGCGTCAAAATGTCCAAAGCACCGCGGTTCGCTTCATAAAAACTGCGCATGAGTTCCGGCGTGGATGAAAATGACACTTGCGTATAAGGCAAATCATGCTGCTTGGGTGTGAGAATGATGAATCGCGGATTGACCCGGTGTGGGTTTAGGTAGTGCTCATCTTCCAGAATTTCTGCGATCTGCGGCGAGAAACCCATCGCATCAATATAGAATATCTCAGGCGCAATAGGCTTGAAGCCAAACTGCGTCAGGGCCGTATTGTAGTTCTTTATGAGATGGGGCTGAGAGACTTCCATCAAGCCGCCATAAATCATCTTGCTGGCAATCAGGCGTTCCATTTGCCCTCCTGCTTCAACTGCTCCATCTCGCGGGCAGCGCGTTCCCTGACACGTTGATCACGTAAAATCTTATCTGTAGCTGCTTCATCAGACTTATCAGAGTAGCGGAATTCGGAAGAGGCGTAGCGGTTGATCTCCTGCAGTACCATATCCATCGTAATCGGGCTCTGCAGTTCCTTGATCATTTCAAGTTTTTCTTCATAGGTTTTGTGCATAAACCCTTCCGGATTTTCAAACCACTCATCTGGTAGTTCCACGTCAAACGCCCGCATTTTAATGGCGTCGGTCACATTTTTGATCGCGCGACCTGTGAAGCGTGGTTGGGCTTCTTTGATGGCGTGCAAGTAGCGGCCAACATCGGCCATTGTCTCCGGCTTACCATTAGCGGACATGACATGCTCGAACACCTTTTTCAGGCCTTCCTCTTCAGGCACGAGGAGATCTCCGTAAGCTTCTTCTGCTGCACGTTGAATGTTCTGATTAGCATAAAGTTCGTGGTTACCCAGCTCCAGTGAATGGTTTTTGCCGAGAAGCAAGGTAAAGATATCAATGTAGTCTTCACGCGTTTGAGGGCCGTCGACCAACCACCGGGCACCAGCGCGCTGGCGCAATGCGTCATCCACCATTTCCGGATAGTTGGAGAACATGCCAAACGAGCAATTGCCACGAACAACAGTGCTGGCGCCAGAAAATGCATCCATCAATACCGCTGTAATTTCCTGCTGCCCGGCTGACGTGTTGTTGCTGTCAGAGCGCTTTGCCGCCACCTGATCAATATCATCGACGGTGCCAAAGCCGATTGCGCGCGGGTCTAACACCGCATCAATAAAAGCTTTGCAATTTTGACCCGATTTGCCCTGATAGGAAGATATCTGATCCACGCCAAAATTCTGGTAGTGAAAACGATAGCCGCCGACCTGCGCATAATCATTCATCAAGCCGGCAATCATCTGGATCAAAGTGGTTTTACCGGTCCCAGGAAATCCATCACCGATAAATGTAAAGATGAATCCGCCCAATTCCACGAATGGGTTCATTTGTTTGTCAAAGTCATAGGCCATGAGCATCTTTGCCAGCTTTACGGCCTGATGTTTGGCAATATGGTTTCCGACCACTTCGTGAGGTTTCTTAAAGCTCATCGTCAGAGGTTTGCTGGCCTTTGATGGCCCTGTTTCCAACCCATCCAGCGTGAAGTCATCGGCATCCAAACGAATATGCATCGCTTCAAACGTGCCAATTTCCTCAAAGCGTTGTGCACGCGCCGCCAGGGCTTCCAGAAAACCTTGTGCGCTGGCACGTGCACGTGCCGTCATAACGGCGTCACTATCGGCACCATCCAAAGCTTCATCAAGGGTTGCAACCAACCCTTTAAGGGCATCCCGTGAGGTCTCAAATTGTAAAATTGGGTCCAGCTGGTCGCTTTGGCTCTCTCCATTTGCTGGCAAACTATCAAGCAGGAAGCGGGCAGCCGTGAAAGCGGCAATGAAGGCTGCCGTGTTTTGCAAGGCATGAAAACGGTTGGCAGCTTCACCTTTAACTGCGCCTGCCCGGTTTTGCTCTTGTAGTTTTTCCAGATCGGTCTGGCGCGCAAACACATCTGCTACCGCTTGGCCAACAGCCATTCCCCTGCGCAGCTTATAAGCCAGTGCATGCTCTTCCGGGGTCATCAAGGTATCATTGGGATTGATAGCCTGAAGCCTATGCAAAAAGCGGATATCTTTCGCCTGCCGCTGAGGCGCTGTCGAAACAGTGCTTACGAAGCGCCGCCGCGTGCCTGCGATTTCCGTATTGGATTTGCTGCGGTCTTCCATCACAACCACACTGGTGCGCTCCAGCAACGCCTGCATGGTATTCGTGTGTTCTGAAATATCTTTTTCCGACAGGGTGGTTAAACCGATATCCATGTCGTTTCTCCCTTAAAATCCAGCGGATTATACTTGGCGAATGATGTCGTCTTCACTGACAATCGAGCATTTATAGCGTCCGAAAACTTCGGCTGCATTTCCACTTGCATAGACGGCCTGGTAAGCGGCGTGCGGCACCAATGCATGATATTCAACGGCACTAACACCCTGCTGAACGCAGTCCACATCATCGGTATTGATATGAAATACCTGCTCTGGCGGACTGGAACTCCAAAATCTGCGTTGACCCGGTTTTTCACTCTCAGAAAAAAGCTCCTGCATGGTCCATGTCAGCACCCAGGCATCAATCGTGCTATCCACCTTATCCAGCAAGCCCTGAACGAGCTCGTTGTGCTTGGTGATACCGCCAGCATAAAAAGGGCCAAGTACAAAACGTCGCAACTGTTTTGGATGCAAATCCTCAAATGCCTTGTCCAATGCCGTTGCAATGGTCGTCAGCGTCAAACTGTAAGAAGAGTTGGCCTCGATAAAGTTTGATAATGCATTTGACAATGCGGGATTTGGAATTCCCTCCATGCCCTGCTCGGCATTCGCATGCACTCGCTTGCCCTTGGGTGGTTCTAGAGCTTCTCTGAAAATCCTGTTTGCAGCGCCCTTTTCCATACTACGAGAGGAATCTTCAACCACCATTGTGTAAAGCAATGGCAGATTGGCGTTCCCATCATAGGTGGACCAATAAACGACGTAATATGGGCGATCGTTCTTTGGATTGGACGAAATTCGAATGGTTCTGGGCGGCGTGAACAAGGGATATGTGCCGGCACCGGACACATTTTTCCGCAGTTCCTGATGGAACAGGCGTTCTGCCATTTGCTTGCGCAGTGCCTCCGGCATTTTCCGGCTACCCAGCATCTGGTCGATCATCTTGCGCTTCAGTGTTGTCGGATCGGGCAGGGCCTTGAGGCGCTCAGCCGCCTGTTTTTCAGCATCTGTCAGCGCAAGGATTTCCTGCAAAACAGGAAACCCACTGTCATTTAAATCGATCCGAAAGCTGTCCTGATAGCGCGCCTGCAGCATCCAGGCTCTCGCCGAGTTTTCCAGGCGTTCAAGATTCTGGGTCATGACGGAACCCAGAATATCATGCGGTCTGGAGCCCCATGGCCCCTGATCACGCGCAACAACTGCGCGTTCGAGAAAGATAATGGCAGCTTTGAGCGCGTAAAAATAACGCGATAGCACAGACTGAGACCCCACAAGGCGCTCCCGATTTAGGGTTAGGACGCTTTGTATTCAGCCGCTTGGTGCTTGTCCATCACATCCGAGAAACGACGTGTGAAGGCATCGTCAGCCAGTTGCTTACGGCGTTGAATTTCAGCGGAGTTGACCATGGATTGCTCATGCATTTCCAGAAGGTCTGCAATATGCGATTGCGCCGCAGCGCCTATCCCTGCCATGGTCTGTTCTGCCGCCAAATCCACTTTGGAGCCAAGCGTGTTGATCTTGTGCGCTACATCTTGCTGAGCAGCTGTTTTCAAGGAATCTTCGAGAGACTTGTATAGAACGATACGTTGTTCAGTATCGATTTTCAGCTTGTTGATGAGTGTGTTTTGAGCCGCAATCTGATTGTTCAAACTGTCGATAAAGGTCTGGAACATGGAGGTGTAGCGTTCCAGAGTCTGCGAAGCTGCCAAAAGCTCCTGTTCTTTTGCCTGCGCCTGATTGTATTCCGTTGCCATTTCAGAACGTTTGGATTCCAACTCGGTACGCTGTTGTTGATCTGTGGTCGCTGCAATCTGATTTTCCAAATCCATCAGCGCAGGATTCAGGTCTTCGATTTTTTGTTGCGTTTCCAGCAAAGCGTCGGTCGTAGCCTGGCGGCGATCCAGTACAGTGCGAAGACTTGTTTCAGAAGTGGCGTAACGGGATTCCAGAACTGATTTCTGATCGGTCAAAATACCCACTATGGTGTCCGACTTGGAAAGAAGATCTTGCAGGTTTCCACCCAAAGAGGTTGTCCGTACACGCTCATTCCGCATGGACTTGGCTTTGTTTTGTGAAAACAAGCCAATGAACTTCTCCATCCCTGTGAATGTCTGCATGTTCTTGAATTCAGCGCCGAAAGTATTCGTGACATCTTCCAGGCTCAAAATCAGATCGGCAATATTGCCTTCCATGACTTTTTGCTGACCAAGGACATCCTGAATGCGCGCGTTTTCAATATCAAAGTCGACTTCCATGACACTGTCGCTTGACGCCATCGTGTGGAGAACTTCTGACGATTGATCGATTTTCGAGCGCATTTGCTCGACCATCTCACGCGTTTTTTCAATTTCCTGATCAAATTCCTGAATGCCAGCCATATGCGCCCCCTGTTTAAGGAAAGTATTTCTATAAATGCTTGTTTCAGGCTCAATATAGCCATTCGTTCTGGAAACGCACGCAGAACATGCAATTTCGGCGGCGGCGAGAGTGAATTTGTTTAGATGTCGGGCAAGACAGGGCTGCAAGCCAAAACCGACATTACAATATCTCAACCATACGGTTTTGATCTATAAAGGATACATCCCGCTCAAAATTGAATGTCCGAGCGGGATGAACAGAACTTACAAGTTTTCTTAGAATGGCACTGCTACGCGCACATTGCCCTGATAGCTGGTGTAGCCTGCAGCGCCGAGGCCACCAATATTTCCATCCAGTTCCAGCGACACGTCGTTTGTAAAATCAAAGTCAACGCCAGCGCTCAAACGAGCCGACACATCACCGTCCATATTGAGGTTTGTTGTGCCGACATCGGTGTTGGCGAAATCATACTCGCCCTCTACTGCACCCCAGAACTCAGCATTGGTGCCGTTTTCCATGAGGTGATCCCGTGAGACGCGTGGTCCGAAGGCAATTTTGCCGATCGTCAGAGTTTGTTTTGCAACAAAGGTATTGCCCGACGTTGTGTAGCCCTCCTGGGTTTCCCAAGCGATCTGACCATGGAGATTTGGTTCAATCGTATATTTGCCATAAAGGAAATGGCCGGTGATGTTACCCGCCAGCATCCAGCGTTTCGCATCGAAATCACCGCTGTCGCCCGCTACATCATTGTCATAGTTCAGCCACGAATGGCCCAATAACGCGTCAATGGTCAGGTTGCGACTTAGGCGCAAGCCGGTATAGGCCGCCAGCGTGAAACCGCCACCTTCCAAAGTGCCGTTGGTCCGCGCGAAATCAAAATCTGTCCACTCATACCCAGCAAGAGCGCCCAGAACCCAATCTTCATTTACTTTATAGTCAAGGCCAACCACGCCGTTTAATATGCCACCATCGGGAGAAGACGATGATCCGTCGATCACGGTGTAACCTGCATTTACCCACAGATTCCAACGCGGTTGCTCTGGATAGTCTTCAAATGATGGGCACGCATCCAGCTCATCCAGTTCTTCGCCAGATGAAATACGGCGACGACGCTCTTCTTCATCCAACACATCATCAGAACGGCACCGCATCAACCGATTGATAAGCGCCTTGTGAGCGCTGGTGCTGGTAAAGGAAAGTGTGGTTTGCGTGGCGAGCGGAGTGCCGCCATTTTGTTGATCTTCATGGCCAGACGGCCCGTTCGATGGAGAGCACAAGGCAAGCGGAACGGTAAAAGTGACAGATTCCGCACTAACTCCGTTGGCCATCAGCACTGGGGCTACAAGAATGATGTAACCAACCGAAGTTGTCAGATCATAGGTTGGACCACCGTTTTGAAAGGCATCAGAAATAGTAAATGTATGTGACACACCGCAGGCGATCTCTACAGTTTCAACGAACGGCCCAGGATCAAAGTCAAAATAGGTGCCAGTCGGCGTAAGATGTAGAGGCGGACCCATTGACGTATCATCAGCTAAATTAAAGCCAGTTTCTGATGCAAAAAAATCTGGCGTTACTGTAATTGTCACAAAGGTCGTTTGAGCAAATGCTGCGGAAGTAAAAAATGCAAAAACGCAGACTAAGAAATATCTTTGGAACATAAAAACTTCGATGCAAACGGCAAAAATTAAAATAATAATAACCAAATTCTATCAAAATTAATTAACCATTACAATAAGTTAATTGAATGTAACAATCGCAGAAAACACGTAGAACTAACTCGTAAAAACTACGTAATTCCTGAAATTTTGAATTGTCGACAACAAGCGCTACACTCTTAAAATTACATTATGACGCAAGGTATCGATATGAAGTCTCCACTCTGCCTGACTTTTATAGCTGCCGGTTTTTCCACCTTTTTATTCAGTGTGCCAGATGCTCATGCGCTGACCTGCTCTCCTTCCACGAGCTTTGCGGAATTCAAAGACGGCATCGCTGAAGAGGCACTGGCAGCAAATGTCTCATCCAGAATTGTTAAACGCATCGTGCCTTCGCTCAGCTATTCCAAAAGCGTCATTGCGGCGGACCGCAAACAAGGCGTGTTTGCCCAAAGTTTTTTGCAATTTTCTGGACGCATGGTGGCACCATACCGCATTTCTGGTGGACGCGACCGCCTGAAGCGCTACGCCAAAACATTCAAAAAAGTCGAGGCGGAGACCGGTGTTCCGGGCGCCGTCATTTCAGCGTTCTGGGCGCTTGAGACTGATTTTGGAGCTGTGTTGGGGGACTTCAATACGCTCAATGCTTTGGCAACGCTTGCCTATGATTGTCGCAGGCCGGAGCTGTTTCGACCGCAATTGATCGCAGCGTTGCAATTGCTGGATCGTGGAGATTTGTCCCTTAGCCAAATGCGCGGCGCATGGGCTGGCGAACTTGGCCAACTACAAATCCTACCATCTGACATTCTGGAGCACGGTGTCGATGCCAATGGCGACGGCAAGGTTGATGTACGAAAAACCACGGTGGACGTGCTGGCGACGGGCGGGAAGTTCCTCCAACATCTTGGCTGGCGCAAAGGTGAGCCGTGGTTGCAGGAAGTCTCTGTGCCAAACTCCATGGCTTGGGAAAAGGCAGGGATTTATAACAAGCTCCCCACAAGCGAATGGACGTCCATGGGCGTTAAGGCGCGCAGCGGTCCCGAACTCACCAGCGTTGGGTTGCCGTCCTCGCTCATTCTTCCCATGGGGCGTAAAGGACCTGCCTTTCTGGCTTATCCAAATTTCAGCGTTTTTCTAGAATGGAATAAATCTCTTGTGTACACAACAAGCGCCGGATATCTGGCAACCCGCATTGACGGAGCCCCAACGCTCAAAAAGGGAAATGCGAGCGATATTCTACCAATTGAGAAAACCAAATCCCTACAAATACTCTTGCAGGACCGCGGCTATGATGTGGGCAAGATCGACGGCATTATCGGCTCAGGCACGCGCGCAGCCGTGCGGGATATTCAATTGAAACTTGGCGTTCCGGCAGATGCATGGCCGGACGCAAAATTACTGGCAGCTTTGGTCAAGAACAAAGGCCGAGACATAGAACCACCAGCGCCTCCTCCCACACCACGAAATCGCCCCTAAGAGGTTTTGCGCTCAGTTCATCATCTGGTTGGTGTAGGGACTATCCAGAGAAAAGGCCGGAATTTCGGCTAGAAATTCCGCGCCTTGTTTTGTGCGCATAGTGTATGTACCCGCCATCAACCCGTTCGGTGTAACAAGAGGGCAGCCGCTCATATAGGAGTAGCTATCACCCGGATTCAGCACCGGTTGCTCACCCACAACCCCTGCCCCCTGCACTTCTTGTTGGAAGCCATTACCGTCAGTAATTATCCAATGACGTCCTTCCAACTGCACAGTTTCATCCCCATGATTAACGATTTCAACTGAGTATGACCAGACAAAACGACCTTCTTGGGGGTCCGATTGGTCTTCCAGGAATCGTGGGGCGACTGAGACTGCTATCCCATTTGTGACGGATTGATATGGGTGTGTCATGCGATGTCCATCTATCTTAGATCGACCAAGAATGGGTCACTCTGATTCTTTGCTTTGCCAATGTTAGTGGAATGCCTTTTGCTTGCAAAGCGCGGCAGGGCTGTGCAGGATTAAATCTTGTATTTCAGCTTACAGAAGGAACCGCAAATGCGCATCATCAAGCTCGCCGTTTTCGCACTCGCCGCAGCCAGCATTGCCGCAATAAGCCCCGCAACCGCCACAGACCTGCCAGATCTTGGTGGCCGTACCGTTAATGTCGTGACAGAAAATGCCTACCCACCTTTGCAGTTTGTGGAGCCTTCCAGCGGTGACGCAATTGGCTGGGAATATGATGCGATGACAGAAATGGCTAAACGCCTGAATTTCAAGATCGAGATATCCAACGTGTCTTGGGACGCTATGATTCCCGCAGTTTCTGAAGGTCAATATGATCTAGGCATGACGGGTATTACAATTCGAGATGACCGTAAGGAGAAGGTGGATTTTTCCGATGCCTACATGCGCTCCGAAATGCGCATGCTGGTAAAAGCCGATGAAACACGGTTCACAGATGCTGCCACATTTGCAGCTATGGAAGACGGGTTGATCGCCGCGCAACCAGGCACAACGCCGTTTTATGTATCAGTGTACGACGTGCTTGATGGCCAAGAGAACAATCCACGCATTAAACTGTTTGAAACATTTGGCGCTACTGTGCAGGCCTTGCGTGCAGGCGATGTAGATCTGGTTCTGACCGACGGAACGGCAGGAGCGGCCTATGTGGAAGCAAGTCCTGACGTGTTTAAGATCATTGGTGGGCCATTGGGAACAGAAGACTTCGGATTTATCTTTCCAAAAGGCTCCGACCTGGTACCAGCCTTCAATGCAGCTATCCAAGCTATGAAGGAAGATGGAACGATGGACGCGTTGAACCAGAAATGGTTTGTCGACTACAAACTTGGCGGCTAAACCGAGCAAACGCTGAAAAGCCGCTCCATAAGTCGATGTGGCTTTTTACTGCCAACGTAACGAGACGTCGTGACACAAAATTCCAGTTCCAAAGAAAATGACTTTCCATACTGGCTTGTTGCCATGGTGTTTTTGGGAATTGCGGCTGCTATTTTCATTGCAAATAGTGACTTATACAGGCAGATAATTTCGACAGTGTCCAAGGGCATCTGGGTGACAATTTCTGTCACGCTTTTTGCCTTTGTAGCAGCGTCATTGCTCGGTCTGTTCATTGCTCTAGCCGCTCTATCCCGCCACCTTATCCTGCGTCAGATTGCCCGATTTTACGTGGAAGTCATTCGTGGCATTCCTGTATTGGTGTTGCTGTTTTACATCGCATTTGTCGGCGCCCCAGCTTTGGTTGGGCTTTACAATTGGGTTACAATTTCACTTCAGGAAAGCGGCGCTTTAGAAGAGGCAAAGGTAAGAGACTTTCCGTTGCTATGGCGTGCGGTTTTTGCATTGACCATTGGCTATAGCGCTTTCATCTCAGAAGTTTTTCGTGCTGGCATTTTATCCGTTGAACGTGGGCAGGTAGAGGCCGGAATTGCCCTTGGTCTTTCTCCTTTTATGCGGTTCCGTTTTATCATCCTGCCACAGGCCATTCGCACCATTTTACCTCCGCTGGGAAATGATTTCGTGGCCCTTGTCAAAGACTCCTCACTCGTATCGGTTCTGGGAGTCGCGGACATCACGCAAATGGGTAAAATCTATGCATCCGGCTCCTTCCGGTTTTTAGAAACCTATAATGTCGTGGCATATCTCTACCTGATGATGACGGTTAGCTTGTCCATGGTTTTGCGAGGTCTTGAGCAAAAAATGAGACGCAACACGGAGCATTGATTTGAAAGCCTCTCCTGCGTGAAAGTGCCAATCGCGCGCTCATCAAATAAATGTTAATTGACCAGAAGGGCCAGGACACGCCAATTCATGCCCTATAAATGGGTAGGCTCAAAAATGTATGAGCCGAGACCGTCAGGGGAAAACAATGTTGAAAACGCTATTTAGGGCCACTTTCGCAGGTCTTTTGGCATTGGGCACTGCCTATGCCAATGATGATAAAATGTCTGATCCCAATCCAGGTGATTGGCCGTCTGTTCTGGAAAAAGCAAATGGCCAGACTGTTTACTGGCATGCATGGGGCGGAGAGCCACGTATTAACGACTATATTGCCTGGGCTGGCCGACAGATTAAGGAACGCCACGGTGTTGAGCTGGTGCATGTTAAAGTCAGTGACACTGGGTCCGTTGTCTCCCAGGTTCTGGCGGAAAAAACAGCCGGCACGATGTCGGGGGGCTCGGTCGATCTTATCTGGATCAACGGAGAGAATTTTGCGGCAATGAAACGAGAAAGTCTTCTGTTGTCCCAGAGTTGGGCCAACGCGCTGCCAAATTTTCAGTTCGTTGATGTCACTGGCAAGCCAACTGTCATAAACGACTTCACAGTGCCAACCGATGGCTTGGAAGCGCCCTGGGGCATGGCGCAATTGGTGTTTTACTATGATACCGCAATTACCAAACAGGTGCCCGTCAGTATGGTTTCTCTCCTGGAGTGGGCGCAGAGCAATCCTGGCCGCTTCTCCTATCCGCAGCCACCCGATTATGTTGGTTCAACTTTCTTGAAACAGGCACTGTATGAATTGGTGGAAGACCCAACTGTCCTGCAAAAGCCCTTGGAAGATGCGGATTTCAAAACTGTAACGCAGCCTTTATTTTCGTACCTTGATGATTTGCATCCACATATGTGGCGCAAAGCACGTGCATTCCCGCAAAATACGGCAAGCTTGCGACAGTTGGTTGCGGATGGCGAATTGGAAATCGGCTTTGCTTTTAACCCGGCTGCCGCGTCCAATGCGATAGAGAACAATGAGTTGCCAGATACGGTTCGGTCGTTTGTTTTGGAAGAAGGAACCATTGGCAACACACATTTCGTGGCAATTCCATTTAATGCCAATGCAAAAGCAGGCGCCATGGTTCTAGCGGATTTTCTCATGTCTCCCGAAGCACAGTTGCGCAAGCAGGACCCCACTGTCTGGGGCGATCCAACTGTGCTGGATGTCACGAAAACACCGGCAAAGGAGCGTGTTGCTTTCGACAAGCTTGATCTTGGCATTGCAACTCTGAAACCAAGCGAGTTGGGTATTGTATTGCCAGAACCGCATCCATCCTGGATGGTCGAGTTGGAAAAGGCATGGCTGTCCCGCTACGGCGTCTAGAAAGTTGTAGTGACGGTACATAGGTACTCTTCGAAGATCATGGGCGCGGGGACATGCTGAAGCATATTCCCGCCCTCACCTTGTTTATCCTGATTGGTCCTGTTCTTGCTGGATTGCTGGGCGCACTTCTGCCTGCATTTGGTATTCTGCCAACGCTTGGTGGCACCGAAGCTACCGTCGCATATTTCGCTGAGGTTTTGACCACACCCGGGGTGATGCGATCATCATGTATCAGCCTTCTTGTCGGTCTTCTGACCACTGCAATTTCGCTCAGCATCGTGATGACGTTGATTGCCGGTTGGCAGGGCACACGCTTCTTCAAGGCATTACAGAGCCTTTTGTCGCCGCTTCTATCTGTTCCACATGCAGCAGCAGCCTTTGGTCTGGCATTTCTCATTGCCCCGTCCGGCTGGCTCATGCGTCTGTTTTCACCCTGGGCTACCGGCCTCTCTCGCCCACCAGACTGGTTGATCGTCAACGACCCCATGGCGCTTTCTATGATGGCGGGCCTGATTGCAAAAGAAGTGCCGTTTCTTTTGTTGGTCGCACTAGCGGCCTTGCCGCAAAGTGACGCGCGCCAAAAGGCAAACCTTGCATCAACTCTTGGCTACGGACCAATAGCTGGATTTTACAAAACTACATTCCCCCTTGTGTACAGGCAAATTCGATTGCCGGTTTTGGCCGTGCTGGCTTATGCCACATCGGTCGTTGATGTTGCCATAATTCTTGGTCCCACAACACCCCCGCCTTTATCCGTCCGCCTCTTGCAATGGATGAACGATCCCGAAATCACTGAACGCTTTAAAGCATCCGCAGGCGCTCAATTGCAGCTTTGCGTCACAGCATGTGCGTTGGTGGTTTGGCTGCTGAGTGAGCGGGTCATCCGGCAATTCGGGTTTAAATCTGTCGTAAAAGGTAAACGCCATTTTGCAGATGAAACAATCCGCAAAACGATAGCCCTACTTGCCATATTGTCCTCGGCCATGGTGCTCGCAGGAATTGCCACTCTCGGTATTTGGTCATTCGCAGGCTTCTGGCGCTTTCCAAACGCGCTGCCAAACAGCTTTACGTTGGACATTTGGGCACGACAAGGCATGGGGCTGGAAACACCAATGCAGAACACTTTGCTCATAGGAATTACTGCCACGTTGATTGCCGTAACGCTGACACTTGCCTGCCTGGAACAGGAGGCAAGGTCCGGCAAAACGGCCACCAGTCGCGCGCTGCTACTTCTTTATGTGCCATTGATTGTACCGCAGGTTAGTTTCCTCTTTGGGCTTGAAATTTTGGCACTGCAACTTGGCGGAAAAGCTCATATTACGTCGGTCGTATTGACGCATGTGATTTTCGTGCTTCCCTATGCTTATCTGTCACTGGCCGATCCATGGCGAGCCTGGGACAAACGTTATGCAGCTGTCGCTTTTGGCATGGGCCACGGTCCCAACACTGTGTTTTGGCGTGTCCGGGTTCCCATGCTGTTGTCCGCTATTCTAACCGCATCAGCTGTCGGGTTTGCCGTCTCCATCGGGCAATATCTGGCAACTCTTCTCATTGGCGGCGGGCGCTTTCCTACCATCACTACCGAGGCGGTTGCGCTGGCCTCAGGGGGTGACAGACGGGTCATCGGTGTTTATGCGCTGATACAGGCATTGTTGCCATTTATCGGTTTTGGACTGGCCTTGTTTGTGCCCGCTATCTTATACCGCAACAGACGCGCGCTCAAAGCTACTGCATAAGGCGAAGGAATTCTATGACAGGTGCAGCCGATGGTCTCACACTCACTGATGTTTGCATCTTGCTGAACGACAAGCCGCTTGTCCATGTGAGCGCACATGTAAAGCCAGGTGATGTGCTAACCATTATGGGACCATCTGGCTCCGGCAAGTCCACTCTTCTGGCGTATATCGGTGGTTTTCTGGACAAGGCATTCTCCGGCATGGGCAGTGTTCAGCTGAATGGCGTTTCCATTGAACACATGCCTGCACAAACCAGGCAAGTCGGAATTCTGTTCCAGGATCCACTGCTGTTTCCGCATATGAGTGTCGGGCAGAACCTTTTATTCGCAATTCCTGCAGAGCAAAAAGGATCGGATATACGGCGAGGGATGGCTGAGGAGGCCTTAAAAGAAGTTGGGCTTGAGGGCTTATTTGACCGCGATCCAGCGACCCTGTCCGGCGGGCAGAAAGCGCGGGTTGCTCTCATCCGCGTATTGCTCTCTTCACCGAAAGCACTTCTGCTTGACGAGCCTTTTTCAAAGCTCGATGCAGATCGTCGATCAAGCATCAGGAAAATTGTGTTTGATCTTGCTAAAGCACGCAATCTGCCAGTTCTGCTTGTCACCCATGATACGGATGATGCGGATGCCGCCGGCGGCAGTGTGATCATGCCATTGGAAACACGATCGACGTGAGCATGACGCTTCCAATTGAAGACGTTCGGGATGAGTTGCTGGCGAAGTTTACCAGCGCCAGCAATCTTGTCTTGATGGCGGAACCTGGAGCGGGCAAAACTACTCAAGTGCCTTTGTGGTTACTGGAGGAACCGGCCTTAAAAGGGCAAAGAATTATTCTTTTGGAGCCCCGGCGCATCGCGGCTCGTGCCGCTGCACGGCGAATGGCAAGCCTGCTTGGAGAAGAGTTGGGACAAACCATCGGTTTGCGCATGCGATCTGAAACTAAAACCAGCCAGAAAACACGGTTGGAGGTTGTGACCGAAGGCGTATTTTCACGGATGATTTTGAACGAACCGGACCTTCCCGGTATAGGCGCAATTTTGTTTGATGAGTTTCACGAGCGATCCCTTGATGCCGATTTGGGTTTGGCCTTAGCACTGGATGTTCAGTCAGCCCTTCGCCCAGAGTTGAAACTCATGGTTCTGTCGGCCACGATTGATGTATCTGCCGTTTCCAAATTGCTTGGAAATGCAGAAACAGTAACCTCGAAGGGACGCAGCTTCCCAGTTGATACATGCTATCTCGGCAGCAACAAGCGGCTCAGAATTGCGGTGCAATGTGTGGAGGCCATCTCAAAGGCTCTGATTGAGCAATCAGGCAGCCTTTTGGTGTTCTTGCCGGGACGCGGTGAAATTGAAGCCGTAAAACGCATGATGGAAGACAAGTTGGCGGGCGATGAGAGTATAGTTGTTACGCCGCTTTACGCAGGCCTGCCTCAAAGCGCGCAGATCAAAGCGCTCGAGCCAACGCCAGAGGGTGTTCGTAAGATCGTTTTGTCCACAACGTTAGCACAAACGTCGATGACTATTGAAGGCGTCCGTGTGGTCATCGATGCTGGGTTGGCGCGACGACCACGGTACAATCCACAAACCGGTGTGTCGCGACTGGAAACTGTTCGTGTCAGTTTGGCCGCTGCGGATCAAAGGCGCGGACGAGCCGGACGCACCGAGCCGGGTATTTGCTATCGGTTATGGGCCGAACCTGAAACAAGAGCATTAATCGCTCAAGATCGACCCGAAATTCTTGAAACAGACCTGTCTCGTTTCGCACTTGATTTGGCAGAATGGGGCGTTGATGGCCCGGACAAATTGTCTTTTTTGGATCACCCCGGAGAGGGTCATTTTGCCGCTGCGAAGCAGAGACTTCAATCACTCGATGCACTCGAAGCAGATGGACAAATTACCCAGCTCGGCAAACGCGCCCAGAACCTTCCACTTGATCCACATTTAGCAATCATGGTTTTGGTCGCTGAGAAGTTTGGGGCAACGGATCTCCGGTCCGCAATAATGCTTGCAGCATTGCTCAGCGAAGGCGTCTCTCACAATGAACTAGACTTGCGAATATCATATACACAGGCCATCGCAACGCCTCAGAGATCCGTGAAACAAGCGTTCGAAAGGCTCTGTCGCGCATTCAAACTACCTACCAAAGGGCCCTTCAGCCCGCGAGACGAACTGGGGCATATATTGCTCGCAGCTTTTCCTCAATGGCTTGCGAAAAATCAAGGAGGTGGACGGTTTCAACTGGTTGCAGGGCAACGGGTCTCTTGTCCATCTGAGCATCTCCTTTCAAGTGAAAAATACCTCATTGCTGCCGATATGATGGGAGAGGCGGCAAATCTGAAACTATTGGCAGCATGCCCTCTGGATGTCGGCGCGTTTGAAACCCATGCAGCACGGCACGCCAAGACTGAAGAGTGTTTTTCATTCCATAGCGCTGAAGGCCGTGTCAAAGCAGAACAAATCATATCCTTGGGCGCGCTCATTCTAGAACGCAAAGGCGTTTCCAAATTTGATCTTGCATGCGCTGAAGACATATTCTGGCAAGCAATTGGCAGAAAGAGCCTAAAAACCCTTTTCACTTCAGATAAAATATTTGCCTTGATTGCGCGCCTGCAATTTTTGCACACGACACTCGGTGAACCCTGGCCGAATTCCGATTTGGAACACCTTCAAAACACGTTGGAAGATTGGCTTAGACCATTCCTGCCCGGCGTAACTTCCATATCAGAAATTTCACCTGCATTGGTTCTGGAAGCACTGAAGGGACGCACGGCTCAAATTCATGATTTGAAAAAATTGGCTCCAGAGCGCTTTCAGCTGAACAAAGATAAAAATATTGCAATCGACTACAGTAGCGACAACGGCCCAACGCTTCATGCAAGGGTCCAGGATTTTTACGGCATCAACACCCATCCAATGATAGCAGGTTCAGTTCCTCTCATTTTGGATTTATTGTCACCGGCGCGTCGCAGCATTCAAATAACACGGGACCTGCCAGCTTTCTGGAAAGGGTCCTGGTCTGATGTACGCGCCGACATGCGGGGGCGCTACCCGAAGCACAACTGGCCCGAAAATCCATCACAGGCGGTCTCCACCAAACAATCGAGGAATCAATGACGTATCTTGTAACCGGTGTCGCAGGGTTTATCGGCTTTAGCGTCGCGCAAAAACTGCTGGCGCGCGGCGAACGTGTGGTTGGTATCGATAATCTCAATGATTACTACGCGCCGGCTCTCAAGAAGGCGCGATTGGCTGCGCTTCAGCCGTTTCACAATGCATTCAGGTTTATTGAGTGCGATATTGCTGATGGTACGGCCCTGCGCGCAGCCCTCTCTGAAGAACCTGTCACTAAGATTATTCATCTGGCAGCACAAGCCGGCGTTAGATACTCCATCGATCACCCGGAACCATATGCTGCAACAAATTTAACCGGACATTTGAACATGTTGGAGCTCGCTCGGCACGCTGAAGCGCTGGAACGCATGGTCTATGCGTCTTCCAGCTCGGTCTATGGTGGCAATACCAAGCTGCCATTTGCGGAAGATGACCCGGTGGAAAACCCGGTCTCGCTATACGCTGCTACCAAGCGCGCTGACGAGTTGATGAGCATTTCCTACAGCCATCTCTATCAATTGCCTTTGGTAGGACTGCGGTTTTTCACCGTGTACGGTCCCTGGGGCAGGCCAGATATGGCGCTTTGGAATTTTGCCAAGGCCATTACACAAGGAACGCCAATAAAGGTCTTCAATCACGGCGATATGCAGCGTGATTTTACCTATATCGATGATATCGTCGCCGGAGTTCTGGCCACTGTGGATGACATGCCAAAAGTATCTGCTGATAAGGGTCACAGGATTTACAACATCGGGAATAACAACCCGGAAGCATTGATGGATTTGATTGGCTTCCTGGAACGTGAACTTGGGCAGGAAGCAGAGAAACAGTTTTTACCAATGCAGCCAGGCGATGTATATTCGACCTATGCGGATATCACGCGCATCTCGCGGGATTATGGGTTTAAGCCCACAACATCTTTGGAAGAAGGTATTGGCCTGTTCGTAAGCTGGTTCAAAAGGGCCAACGCTGCACGATACTGATCTATTTCTGCCAGCGGCGACCATCTACATCCACGCCAAAAACCTGCGGCGCACGCGCAAATGCAGCTAATCCCATCAGCGCGGGTTTTTCATGGGTGATGACTGCTGTGGACATCTCCGACATCAACTCCTCGTGGGGGGCTTTGGAGATGAACGCCTCGCGAAATTCAGAATTCGCCAAAAAGTCAGCAATTTTCTGGGAAATACCGCCTGCAAGATAGACGCCACCCTTTGCCATAAATGCCAGTGCCAAATTACCCGCTACACGACCCAGCAACCTGCAAAAGATTTTCAGAGCTTCGTGAGCGCAGCCGCTCTTTGATGACAAAGCGGCAGAGGTTATTTCGCTCGGAGTTGAGAATTCCGGCTGGATGTTACGCCAACTGCAAACTCCATTATACAACCGCACAAGACCGCGACCGCACAGCAGAGCTTCAGCAGAAATGCGCCCATGTTCCTTTTCAAAATGCGGCCAAAGATCAAACTCTTCGTCAGTGATTGGCCCCAAATCGATATGACCACCCTCTCCGGGTACAGGCACCCAGATGTTTCCGGCATGAACCATGCCCGCAGCGCCAAGCCCGGTTCCGGGACCAACCACCACTTTTGTGCCTGTTTGAGGCATGCCAACATCACCGATGAGCTTTAAATCACCTTCGCATAACGATGGAAGCGCAAGGGATTGAGCTTCAAAGTCATTGACCAGAATGACATCTTCCAGATCGAGGGTTCTCATCAGGTTTCTTGGTCGAATGACCCAGTCGCAATTTGTCAGCGGAACTTCATCACCGCTGATAGGTCCTGCAATGGCCAACACTGCGGATCGAGGTATGGCGTGTGTTTTCGACGTGACCATTGCGGCTATCGCATCTTCAAGCCCATCAAAGTCAGCAGTTTTGGCGTTCTCCAGCTCGTCCAATTCCGCATTGGAATCCGTCAAAATGCCAAATCTGGCATTTGTGCCGCCAATATCGGCCACCAAAACTGGATAAGGCAGCGTATCAATGGCGCTTAGTGCAAAAGTCATAAGATCAACTGAATCGTTTCAACGGAACTGCAGACAAAACAAAATCCGCTGCAGTGGTCAACAGTCAGCATCTAAGAAAATGGCCCAAAATCAACGCGCCCCTAACACTCCGCCGATCTGATGACTTCTGGTGGATTGGACAGGCGCGCCGGATCAACAATGAGCAATTCGGCGGTAGCTTCGTTCAAGGCCATAGCCACATCATAAACGACGGCCAGTCTCATAAGTGCCTTTACATCCACATCGTGGGGCATGGGCGTGAGCGGATCCACGAAGAAAATCAAGCCTTGCACCTGCCCTTCCGCGATCATTGCTCCAATTTGCTGATCTCCTCCCAGGGGTCCACTTCTCATGGGAGAAATGTCAAGTTCGGGGCATGATTCCTTTAGCTTGCTGCCGGTGGTGCCAGTCGCAACAATCTTGAAATGCTTCAATGCGGCGCGGTGCCTGAGGGCAAAAGCGACTAAATCAGGCTTCTTCTGATCGTGTGCAATAAGTGCCAAACAAGCTTTTTTGGATGGCGGTTTCGGCGTGTCATTCATGAGGAAACTTCCTGATGTATTTATGGGCGGCTATAAGGCATGAAGCGATGTTGAGAACCGCCGGGAAGCCAACCTGCCCGCTGTTTTCCCCAAATGACCATGTCTGTTTAAAAAAAGCGATGCAAAATTTCAAAAGCCATGCAAAGCTGTTCAGGTTTTTACGAAAGAAACCTAGAGCTGTCAGCTGGTTGAGGCGCATCAAGTGGTGGGTCCTTCGGCAAGACAGACAAAAGAAAAGCGGAAGCGTTATGAAATTAAAACTCTTTGCGGCAGTCGCCGCCGCGGCAATGATGGCAACATCAGCATTTGCCGAAGACTTTAAACCAGCCCTTATTTTCGATATGGGCGGTAAATTCGACAAATCATTCAATGAATCTGCTTACAATGGTGCAGAAAAATTCAAGTCAGAGACAGATGTTTCTTACGGTGAATTTGAAGTCACGAATGCCTCGCAACGCGAACAAGCTATTCGCAACTTTGCACGCCGTGGCCACAGCCCGATCATCGTGATGGGTTTTCAAAATGCTGAACCTCTGGCGGCAGTTGCACCACAATTCCCAGACACTGAATTTACAATCATCGATATGGTCGTAGACCTGCCGAATGTGCGGTCGGTTGTGTTCAACGAGCATGAAGGCTCTTATCTCGTTGGTCTTCTTGCTGGCATGAAGTCAGAAACAGGCACTGTTGGCTTTGTGGGCGGCATGGATGTTCCATTGATCCGAAAATTTGCTTGCGGATACGTACAAGGGGTGAAAGCGGCCAATGCGGACGCCAAGGTCATCCAGAATATGACTGGTGAAACACCTGCTGCTTGGAACGATCCTGTGAAGGGTGGCGAGATCACCAAAGCGCAGATCGATGGCGGTGCGGATATTGTTTATGCAGCGGCTGGCGGCACCGGCGTTGGTGTTCTTCAAAAAGCTGCCGATGAAGGCAAGTTCTCCATTGGCGTTGACAGCAATCAGAACTACCTGCACCCGGGTAGCGTTCTGACATCCATGCTGAAACGCGTAGACACTGCCGTTTACAACACGTTTATGGATGCCAAGAGCGACAAGTTCTCAAGCGGTATCAACGTACTTGGTCTTGCGGCAGACGGTGTTGGCTGGGCGCTTGATGACAACAACGCTGCGCTGATCAGCGATGAAATGAAAGCCGCTGTTGAGCAAGCTAAAGCTGACATTATCGCAGGCAAAATTTCTGTTCATGACTACATGTCCAGCGATTCCTGCCCGGTTATGTAAGACTTAAACTTCAAGCCCTCGCGAAATTTGCGGGGGCTTTTCCATTTGTAGAACTGATTGAGTGACTATGTCCGAGACTCAAGCCGCAACTGACACACCATCTGACCAAGCCGCTCCGCGCGCAATTGAGCTCATCGGGATTAACAAGCATTTTGGGCCAGTGCATGCCAACAAGGACATTAACCTGTCTGTGGCGCAAGGTTCCATTCACGGTATTATTGGTGAGAATGGCGCGGGAAAATCCACCCTGATGTCGATCATCTACGGCTTCTATCAGGCCGAATCCGGTGAAATACGAATTAAAGACCAACCAATTACAATCAAGGACAGCCAGGCCGCAATATCTGCGGGCATTGGCATGGTGCACCAGCATTTCATGCTGGTTGAAAATTTCACGGTTCTTGAAAACATTATACTAGGCGCCGAGGGCGGAGCAGTCTTAGCGGGCGCTATTGGTAAAGCCCGCAAAGATTTGAAGCATCTGGAGGAAGAGTATCAGCTCGAAGTTGATCCTGATGCCATCATCGAAGACCTTCCAGTTGGCCTTCAGCAACGGGTAGAGATTCTGAAAGCGCTTTATCGCGGCGCTGACATTCTTATTCTGGATGAACCAACGGGCGTATTGACCCCGGCTGAAGCCGATCATCTGTTTCGCATCCTTGAGCAATTGAAAGCGCAGGGCAAAACGATCATCCTCATCACGCACAAACTACGTGAAATTATGGCCATAACAGATACTGTTTCGGTTATGCGACGCGGGGAAATTGTTGCGACCGTGGAGACTGAAAAGACAAGTCTGGCAGAACTGGCGGAGTTGATGGTTGGCCGCAGTGTATTGTTGAACGTGGAAAAAGGACCTGCTTCCCCGGGCGACGTGCTGCTGGAAGTTGAAAGCCTGACCGTCAAGGATAGCCGCGGTGTTACCATGGTGGACAATGTATCCTTCAATGTGCGCGCAGGAGAGATTGTTGGCATAGCGGGCGTTGCCGGCAATGGGCAGTCCGAACTGCTGGAAGCGATTTCCGGCATTCACCAGGCGGAAAGCGGCCGCGTCCTTCTAAAGGGTGAGCCAATCCAGGTGACAGGCCATGCGGACCCTGCATTGCTGCGCGAAAAAGGCATGGCGCATGTGCCGGAAGACCGACATCACATGGGGTTGGTGCTACCATTTGAACAAAACGAAAATGGTATTTTGGGCTATCAGGTTCGTAATCCCTATGTCAGTGGAAATTTCCTCAACATCAAAGCCATGCGCAAAGATGCCGCTGAGAAAATTGAGAAGTACGATATTCGCCCGCCAAATCCGCGCTTGAAGACAGCGAACTTTTCCGGTGGCAATCAACAAAAAATCGTCCTTGCACGCGAGATGGAGCAAAATCCGGACGTGCTGATTATCGGCCAACCAACGCGTGGCGTGGACATTGGTGCGATCGAATTCATCCATAAACGCATTGTTGAAATGCGCGATGCAGGGAAGGCCATCCTGCTGGTTTCGGTTGAATTGGACGAGATACGCTCTCTGTCTGATCGTGTTCTGGTGATGTTCGCTGGCGGTGTGGTCGGGGAATGCGCTCCAGAAACACCGGAAGGTGAAATTGGTATGCTGATGGCAGGTATCGAACAGACGGAGGCCGCAGAATGAACGGACAATTGCCCCGCTGGGTAGATATGGGTCTTATCCCGCTGCTAAATGTTACCGCCGCCTTTCTGGTATCGGGGCTTGTGGTGCTGTTCATAGGAGAAAACCCAATCCAGGCCGTCAGGGAGATGATATTTGGCTCTCTTGGCTATGGCGAAGGCTTTGGGTTTACACTCTACTACACCACCAATTTCATATTTACCGGGCTGGCTGTAGCCGTGGCTTTTCACGCCGGTCTCTTTAACATTGGCGGTGAGGGACAAGCCTATGTGGCGGGCCTCGGTGTTGCTCTGGTGTGCCTAACATTTGGTGCAAGTTTCCCCTGGTGGGTTACTTTCCCGTTCGCGATTATTGGTGCCGGCCTGTTTGGTGCTGCCTGGGCGCTTATCCCTGCCTGGCTGCAGGCCAAACGCGGTAGTCATATTGTTATCACCACCATCATGTTCAACTTCATCGCTGCTTCACTGATGGTGTACCTACTGGTAAACGTATTGAAAGTGCCTGGTTCTATGGAACCGGCAACAGCGCGATTTGCGGAAGGTGGCACCCTGCCATATTTGCGCGATATCTTCCCGGCGTTTGGATTTTCCCCTGCGAATATTTCGTTGATCTGGGCTTTGGCGTGCTGTGTGTTCGTTTACATTCTTATTTGGCGCACACGCCTTGGCTATGAAATGCGAACGTTTGGGTTCAGCCAACCAGCTGCTATTTACGCCGGTATTTCACCAACCAAGATCATTGTAGTGACCATGCTTATCTCCGGTGGTCTTGCCGGGATGATGGCGCTGAATGAGGTTATGGGGGCGGCGCAAAAACTTCAGGATAACTTTGTTGCAGGATATGGTTTTGTTGGCATTGCTGTTGCTTTGATGGGGCGCTCACACCCTGTTGGCATTGTGCTTGCTGCATTGCTGTTTGGTATTTTGTATCAGGGCGGTGCTGAGCTGGCATTTGCGATGCCCGCCATCACCAGAGATATGATTGTTGTCATCCAGGGTCTGGTCATCCTGTTTGCTGGTGCGCTTGAGCACATGTTCAGGCCAAGCCTGATCAAACTCTTTACCAAGCGCGAACCTGCGCCCGTACCAGCGGAATAGGAGGTTGATATGGAAGACTTCTTGATCAAATTGCCTTTGTTGCTGGATTCCATGGTCCGCCTCAGCGTACCGCTTTTATTTGCAGCGCTGGCCGGTCTTTATTCCGAGCGGTCCGGAATTTTTGATATCAGCCTTGAAGGCAAAATGTTGGGCGCTGCTTTTGCAGCCGCCGCTGCCGCCTATGCAGCAGACTCCGCTGTTCTTGGATTGTTTGCGGGCATTCTTGTGTCCGTTGCACTGTCGTTGGTGCACGGTTTTGCATCCATCAGCCAGCGCGGCAATCAGATCGTGTCCGGCGTCGCCATCAACTTCGTTGCTCTTGGACTCACCGTTCTGTTGGGTCAGGCGTGGTTTTCGCAAGGCGGACGCACACCGCAGCTCAGCCCAGATGGACGGTTTGGAGAATTGACCCTGCCATTTGCCGAACAGGTAAAAGACATACCTTATTTCGGCACATTCTACGAAGGCATTTTGTCTGGCCACAACATTCTCGTTTATGCGGCATTTTTAACAGTGCCGCTGTCCTGGTGGGTTTTGTTCCGCACGCGCTTTGGGTTGCGCCTTCGTGCTGTTGGCGAAAACCCTGCAGCCGTTGATACGGCGGGGGTTTCTGTTATCTGGCTGCGCTATCGGGCTGTTATCATTTGCGGTGTTTTGTGTGGGTTTGCGGGGGCGTATCTATCCATCGCGCAAGCATCTGGTTTCACCAAAGACATGGCTGCCGGACGTGGCTTTATTGCGTTGGCAGCATTGATCTTTGCCAAATGGAAGCCTGTTCCGGTCATGATGGCATGTTTGCTGTTTGGATTGCTGCAAGCCATTCCAATTCAGTACCCGCAGATATCTCTTCCGGGCATTGGTATTGTTCCTGGTCAGGTCATGCAGGCCCTGCCCTATGTGCTGACGGTCGTTTTGCTAGCCGGCTTCATTGGCAAAGCCATCCCTCCAAAAGCCGGCGGCGTGCCCTACGTCAAGGAGCGCTAGATTGTCTCAGGACCTGTTTGAAGCGGCTGTGGCAGCGCGCGGTAAAGCTTATGCACCAGCCTCAAATTTCTCGGTAGGCGCTGCAATTCGCGGCAGCAATGGCAAAATATATGCGGGCTGTAACATTGAAAACGCTGCCTACCCAGAAGGCTGGTGTGCTGAAACATCTGCCATCTCTCATATGGTTATGGATGGCGAGCGCCGTATTGTAGAAGTCTGCGTGATTGGTACCGGTGATGTGTTTTGCACGCCGTGTGGCGGCTGCCGGCAACGCCTTGCAGAGTTTGGCACGGTCGATGCCCCGGTCCATATTGCCAAGAATGACGGCATAGTAGAAACTTTCAAGCTGGGAGATTTGCTGCCAGCTGGTTTTGTATTGGACTGATGATGAGCGAAACCCTGAAGCTGGCTGTAGCAGAAGCAGCTGACGCGTTGAAGGTCGTGCGTGCGCACACAGACCGAATGTTTGAGATGGGTCTTGTTTTGGGCTCGGGCCTTGGCGATTTGGCGGCATTGGTGGAAAACAGAATTGAAATACCCTTTCCAGAATTGCCAGGGTTTCCAACGTCAGCGGTATCAGGACATGCTGGAACCCTGGTCGCAGGAGATTTGTCAGGCTTGCCTGTTGTCCTTTACTCGGGTCGTTCACATTTTTACGAACAAGAGGATGCTGCGGTGATGCGAACGCCTATTGCGTTGTTAAAGGCGCTTGGCTGTCAAACATTACTGCTGACAAATTCCGCTGGGTCGCTCCACCCGGAAATGGGACCAGGATCAGCGATGTTAATCACGGACCACATAAATTTTTCCGGTTCTAATCCATTGTTTCGCGAGCCGACTGATCGTCGTTTCGTTGGCCTTACAGAAGCTTATGATCGTGACATTCGGGATTTATTTGAACAGGTTGCCAAAAGTCAAAAAATCGACTTGCACCAGGGCGTCTATATGTGGTTTTCCGGCCCGTCCTTTGAAACACCTGCGGAAATCAAGATGGCCAGCATTGTAGGCGCAGATGCCGTTGGAATGTCGACTGTCCCAGAAGCAATCCTTGCGCGGTTTTTCAACATGCGGGTTGTTGCACTCTCAGCGATTACAAATCTTGCCGCCGGAATGACGGGTCAGGAATTGTCCCATGATGAAACCAAAGAAAACGCACCAAAGGCCGCTGAAAAACTGAAAGCCCTGATCAGCGGCGTACTTGCAGAAATGGCAAACAAGTGAACGATATTGGATTTCTACAAGAATTGACCGGCTTTCTGGACCTTAGCGCCGTGGACGAATGCGATGCCGCAGCGATTGAAGCCTTGTGCGCCAAGGCGCAAACACCAAACGGCCCCGTTGCAGCGGTAGTTGTGCCATCAGGCTTTGTTGGACAAGCCAAGCGCTTATTGGCCGGAACAGGCATAAAAACCGCAGCGCAAATAAGCTTCCCCAATGGTGGGGAGGATACAGTGGCGCTTGAAACGGAAACCGAAATAGCGGTTTCAGATGGTGCCGAAGAGATTGAGTTTGTGATGGCTTACAAAATATTTGCAGACGGAAGGCCAGGGTTTGCAGAGACACAGATCGTGCGAATGAAACGCAAATGTGGCGATGCCATGCTGAAAGTCGTATTGGAAGTTGGAGAGTTTCCCGATACCAAGGTCATATCGGACGCATCTACAGTCGCGCTAGCGGCTGGTGCGGATATGTTGGGTACCTCCAACGGACAATCGATGCATGTGCCGACCCAGGATCAAAGCAGAGCAATTTTATCAACCATTGCCGAAGCAGACGTCGGCAAAGGATTTAAAATTGGCGAGCGTACAGAAGCAGCTGCAGACATACTAAAGCAGTTCAAATTGGCACGGGAGATTTGCGCCAACACATCTGCGAACAAGCAGTTCTTCCGTGCCAATGGAAATGCAGTTTTAGACTAGGAGCCACTCAGATCTGCAATCTATTAGAGGAGACATGCCATTGAGTTATCTGCCCGCCGAACTCATTCGCAAAAAACGCGATGCGCAATCTCTGGAGCCCGATGAAATAAAATTTCTGATCCGTGGCCTGTCAGATGACAGTGTAAAACCGGAGCAGATTTCCGCCTTTGCTATGGCTGTCTTTTTTAATGACATGACAATGCCAGAGCGTGTGGCACTAACTGAAGCCATGCGCGACAGCGGTGATGTCCTGGACTGGTCTGAACTGCCCGGCCCTGCCCTAGACAAACACTCATCGGGCGGCGTTGGCGATAACGTATCACTCATACTTGCGCCTTTGGTGGCTGCTTGCGGTGGTTTTGTGCCCATGATTTCCGGGCGTGGCCTGGGACATACTGGCGGGACACTGGATAAATTTGATGCCATTCCAGGCTATCAGACAAGCCCTGACAATGCGTTGTTCAGAAAAACGGTGCGTGATGTCGGCTGCGCTATTATTGGTCAGACGTCCAACCTCGCTCCTGCTGACAAGATGATTTATGGCATACGCGATGTTACCGCGACCGTTGAATCCGAAGCTATGATTACGGCCTCTATCTTGTCGAAGAAGCTGGCGGCGGGCCTGTCCGCTTTAGTGCTGGACGTTAAATGCGGAAACGGCGCCTTCATGGCAACCGAAGCTGAGGCGCTGGGTCTGGCACGCTCACTTGGCTCTGTTGCCAATGGCGCTGGCATGCCAACGCTCGCCTTGGTGACAGATATGAATGAACCGCTTGCGGATGCCGCGGGAAACGCAGTGGAAATGCAAAACGCAGTTGATTTTCTGACACAACAACGACCTATGCGTCGATTGGAACAAGTTGTGCTGGCACTTTGTTCCGAGATGCTCGTCCTTGGCAATTTGGCGAATACGCTTATGGAGGCCGAACAAAAGCTACGTGCCGTCTGGGATAGTGGCAAAGCTGCTGAGATTTTTGACCAGATGGTTGCGACGCTAGGAGGGCCGGCCGGGTTTATTGACAAGGCGAGTGATATTTTGCCCAAAGCCCAAATCGTGCGCGATGTTTTTGCCGAAGAAACCGGAACTGTGACAAATATCAATACCCGTGACATTGGTTTAGCCGTCATTGGCCTTGGTGGCGGACGGGCGACCCCCCAGGACCAGCTGGACTATTCAGTTGGTTTTTCATCCCTAGCGAGTGTCGGCAGCCAAGTTGACAGCGAAACACCAATTGGCCGTGTACACGCAGCCGATGAAGCTGCGGCAGATCAGGCCGAGAAAGCGCTACGAGACTGCTATTCAGTGGGCGGTGTTGATCCGGAGCGCATAACTATTTTGCACCGTCTTGCACCAGACGGATTTCAAAACCACCCGTGAGGCATTATGAAACGCGTTTTCCTTATCGTCCTCGATAGTGTTGGGATCGGTGGTGCGCCTGATGCCACTCAATTCGGGGACGAAGGGTCCAACACCCTTGGCCACATTGCAGACTGCTGTGTCACTGGCGCGGGAGATCGGAAGGGGTTGCGCAAGGGGCCACTGCATATGCCCAATTTGGACCGGCTCGGCCTTGGTTCTGCTGCCGAACTTTCAACGGGTATACGCCCCGCAGGTTTAGATTTTTCTGAAATACCACAAAGCATCTGGGGCGTTGCGCGTGAGGTCTCAAACGGAAAGGACACCCCGTCCGGCCACTGGGAAATTGCTGGCCTCCCTGTGCCATTTGACTGGGGTTACTTCCCAACGAAGGTGCCTTGCTTCCCGAACGACCTCATTGACGGGATTATCGACAAAGCCGGGCTGCCTGGCATTCTTGGAAACAAACACTCTTCTGGGACTGCCATCATTGAAGAATTTGGTGGAGAACACATCCGCACCGGCAAGCCAATCTTTTACACGTCCGCAGATTCGGTGATACAAATTGCGGCCCATGAGACGCACTTTGGTCTGGAAGAACTGTATCAGCTTTGTGAAATTGCCCGAGAGTTTACGCTTGATTTGACTATTGGCCGAGTAATTGCGCGGCCCTTTGTTGGCACGGATAAAGCCACCTTCGAGCGCACGGGAAACCGGCGTGACTACGCAATAACCCCCACAGAAGATACCGTGCTGGACCGGGTGAAAGCGCAAGGTCACCAGGTCATTGGTGTCGGCAAAATATCTGATATTTTTGCAGCCAAAGGTATAACGAAGTCTATCAAGGCAAGCGGTAACGCCGCACTGTTTGATGCTATGATGGAAGCGGAAACACTGGCTGCTGACGGTGATTTGGTCTTCGTCAATTTTGTAGATTTTGATATGTTGTTTGGCCACCGGCGGGATGTGCCCGGTTATGCTGCGGCTCTGGAAGCTTTCGATGCCATGCTGCCGCGCTTCCAATCCCAAATGAGAGATGGGGACCTTGCAATCATAACGGCAGATCACGGGTGTGACCCAACCTGGCAGGGAACGGACCACACCCGCGAGCAGGTGCCCGTGCTGGCTTTCGGGCCAAACATAGCACCGCAGCCGATTGGCGTGCGCAACACATTTGCGGATATCGGCGAAACAGTTGCTGCACATCTCGGTCTGCCACCGGGCACATATGGTCGGAGCTTTTTATAGCAGTCTTGGCTCAGAGCTGTATTCCGCCAGGATGCTCTCCATGCGATCTGTTTCTATGTGCTTCAGGAAACCGGGTATATTTTCCTTGAAAGGAAAGAAGCCTTTCTTGGCATGTGGCCAGCACTTCTCATCATAGTCTCGGCGCAATTTTACCAACTTCATTCCATGTAATCTCATGTTATCTTCAAGGCGCTCCAACCAAGCAGCAACAGGACCCAAGGCAGCGTAGGCGGTCACAAGGGTCTTACAATCATTTGCTTTAAGGACCGTAATCACCTCTTGCATATCCGCACTTGGAATCATTTCCGCCTGCGGCACTTTGAAATGCGCTTTAGCACGCATGACGGTGTCAACTAAAGCGTCTGCGATGAAAGATGATACGTTTGGCGAAACCTCGAACGTGCTTCGCAAATGTGTGAGCTGAACGCCAATGATAGCGCGGGGAGATGTTGTTACGAGGCTTTCTAACACCATATCCTCTTCAGTCACAAGCAGCACAAACGGAACGTCGCTCGCTATGTTTTTACGTGGTGATATTGATATCATTGGTGGCACATCATCAAGTTCTAGTGGAGGTGTAGTACCTGCAAGCCCTTGGGGTTTGAAACGACCATTTGTGTATTTCTGAATGTTAGATGGTCGCGCCAGGTAGGTTTTCCCCCTGGTATGCAACCCACCCACCCAACGCCAGGACAGAGTGTTTGAAGCAGGATCGCCATCCAGCAGATGGCGATAGAAAAAATCAGCGCCAAGCTGCCACGGAAGTTTCAATGTGAATATCCAGATTGAAGCAAACCACATCCTTGCATGATTGTGCATATAACCTGTGTTAATCAGCTCAATAGCCCACTCGTCAAAAGCCTCTATTCCGGTTTTTCCGGAGCTTGCTCTCTCATAAGTTTCGGCCATGGATCCATCTGTGCTCAATAGTGAAACAGCACTCGCTAAACCCTCTTGGTAGCTAGTCCACACACCCGGCCTTTGCTCTAACCAACCTTTCCAGTATGTGCGCCAGAACACTTCCTGAATGAATTTTTCTGCCGATGACGGCGCGAACTGGGTTAGGACCGCAGCAATGACTTCTTCTTCCAATATCAATCGGTGACGGATGTAGGGAGATAACTGAGAAACAGCGGTGTGTTTTCCTGCACCAAAATCGTAGTTACGGCGCTCTGCGTAGGCTCGCCCGCTACGAGGAAGAAATTCTGCAAGTCGCCTCATCGCTGCTTCACGACTGGCGTTAAATTTTTGAACATTGGACATTATGTTGTCTCAATTAAATCTCGGTTCGGGAGCAAAACATGGCGCAGTTTTGAATTGAGGCAATACATAAGCTTCACAAATGCCCCAAGCTGAGCTAAACCGGCGCGCAACACTGATATAGGGATAAAAAATGGATAAGTTCGACAAGTTGACCGCCGTGGCAGCTCCCATGCCATTCATCAATATCGACACCGATATGATCATCCCCAAGCAATATCTGAAGACCATCAAACGCACAGGTCTGGGAACGGCATTGTTTTCTGAAATGCGCTACAATGATGATGGTTCTGAAAACACAGATTTTGTCTTGAATAAACCTGCCTACCGCAATGCCCAGATTTTAGTTGCTGGCGATAATTTCGGCTGCGGTTCCAGCCGCGAGCACGCACCATGGGCATTAAAAGACTTTGGCGTTACTTGCGTGATATCCACTAGTTTTGCGGACATTTTTTACAACAACTGTTTCAAGAACGGTATTCTGCCAGTGGTTGTGACACCTGAAGAGCTGGACAAGCTGATGGATGACGCAGACCGGGGCTCCAATGCGACGATTAGTGTTGATCTGGATGCGCAGGAAATTCACGGCCCCGATGGCGGCGTCATCAAGTTCGAAATCGACGCGTTCAAAAAACATTGCCTGATGAACGGTCTCGATGACATTGGGCTGACCATGGAAAAGAAATCCAGCATCGATACCTATGAAAGCAACCTGGCAACTGAGCGCCCTTGGGCTTAGCTTCAGTTTACCTTATGAAATTTGACACAGACCGAGGATGCTTCCAACCAGCGTCTTCGGTTTTTTGTTTTGAAGGGCCAAGTCTTATGACTCGTAAACTCATTTCCAGCGGTTCATCCTTTGAGGAAACTGCCGGATATTCCAGAGCCGTCGTTCAGGACAATTGGTGTTTCGTGTCAGGCACCACCGGTTACGACTATACCAACATGATGCTACCAGCCTCACTTGATGAGCAGGTGCAGAACACGTTTGATACGATCGACAAAACATTGCACCAAGCAGGGTTTCAGCGGTCTGATATTGTCCGTGTTCGCTATTACGTTACGGACCGAGCAAATGTGGCGCGTGTCTTCAACCTTATTGGCACCTACTTCAAAGGTATCAAACCGGCTGCAACCATGGTCATTAGCGACCTGATTGAGCCCGATATGAAGATTGAAATTGATGTCACAGCTCTTAAGGCCAGCTCCTAGGGCAGAAGCATTCCCACAAGTATGGGAACAATCGCATGGCTTGCCGTTGCACTGATGGCAATACTAAATGTCGTTAAAGACGCTAAAATGAAATTTTTCATAAAAACCTTCTTTTCAAAGATTTAAAGTAACGTCAGGGCAGAAGTTTCGTCAACCGGGCCTCCAGACCAGCTTTTACATTTGGCCACTCTGCTTTCAACACTGAAAAGAACGCACTGGAACGCAAACGTCCGTCTGGCAATCTTTTATGCTCCCGCAAAATGCCTTCGAACTGCGCGCCCATTTTGGTCATGGCGGCGCGTGAATGTGCGTTGCGCTCATCTGTTTTAAGCTGCACACGGTTGAAACCCAACTCTTCAAAGACATGGGTCATGAAGGTCAGTTTTGCATCCGGATTGGTTGCACCGCCCCAAAAATCCGGGTGATACCAAGTATAGCCTATTTCAAGCGATGCGTTTTCCGGCTCGATGTCAAACAGCCGCGACATGCCAATGATTGCGTCATCAGATTTATTGACCAGGACGAATGGCATGTGGGCGTTGGTTTTACGCGCAGCCATTGCCGATGAAAAATAATGCTTAAAAGATGGCCCAAGCGGAGAGTTTTTGAAAATCAGTTCTCCTTTATCTGCAACACGTGCCGAAAGCCCATCGAAATGGGATTCGTTCAAAAATTCCAACCGCAAGGTCCGGCCCTGCAAAACTTCAGCTTCAACCGGTTTTGGTGTCTCAAAATTGCTCATTTCGCGCTCTTCAATCCTGCTCTGCACTTGCCAGCCGCACCGACCCGCTTTATCCCACGGGGCACAAAAGCTTTTTCGACCAAGGATCGCACAATGACAACCCATAAACTCCTGCTTCTTCCCGGTGATGGTATCGGCCCTGATGTGATGGCTGAAGTGAAGGCCGTCTTGGCCTGGATTGAGAAGACCGGTATAGCCAGCTTCGAATACGAAGAAGATCTTGTGGGTGGCGCGGCCTATGATGCACACGGTGCCGCCATTTCCGACAGCGCCATGGATTTGGCACAAGCTGCCGATGCCGTTTTATTTGGCGCTGTTGGTGGCCCAAAATGGGATGACGTGCCTTATGAAGCGCGTCCGGAAGCAGGCCTGCTGCGCTTGCGCAAAGAAATGGAACTCTTCGCCAATCTACGCCCCGCCATCTGCTATGGCGCTTTGGCAGACTCATCCTCGCTCAAACGCGAAATCGTTGAAGATCTCGACATCCTCATCGTGCGCGAACTCACCGGCGGCGTCTATTTTGGCGAACCGAAAGAGATTATTGATCTGGGCAATGGCCAGCAGCGCGGCATCGATACGCAGGTTTACGACACATACGAAATTGAACGCATCACCCGCGTTGCCTTCGACATGGCGAAAACCCGCAACAACAAAGTCACCTCCATGGAAAAACGCAACGTCATGAAGTCCGGCGTGTTGTGGAACCAGATTGTGACCCGCGTTCACGGCGCAGAATTTGCCGGTATGGAACTGGAGCATATGCTGGCGGATGCCGGCGCGATGCAGCTTGTGCGCAATCCGAAGCAGTTCGATGTGATCGTGACGGATAACCTGTTCGGCGATGTTCTGTCTGACATTGCGGCGATGCTGACAGGCTCCCTCGGCATGTTGCCATCCGCCTCGCTCGGTGCGCCTGATGCGGTCACCGGCATGCGCAAGGCCATGTATGAGCCAGTGCATGGTTCCGCGCCGGATATTGCTGGCACAGGCCAGGCCAACCCGATTGCAATGATTTCCAGCCTTGCCATGGCACTGCGCTATTCGCTGGGCATGGGCGATACAGCCACACTGGTTGAAAATGCCATTGCGCAGGTTCTGGAACAGGGCATCCGCACAGGCGATATCTATACTGATGGTATGACGAAAGTCGGCACCAATGGTATGGGCGCTGCTATTTTGGCAGAATTGGACGTCTTGTCTAACAAGGCATAAGCCAAACCACAAAGGCGCAAGGCAATGGCGAATGAGCCACAACAAGGCAAAAAGCACGATCCGGACAAGGTCCGGCGCGATGCCTTGCGCGATCTGGACCGGGTAAACGACACATCAGAGGTGTTTGGCACATCAGCTTTTGCCCGTGCCGCCAACAAGGCGAAAAACCACCTCAATGCCAGCGACAAGGACACAAATGATCAGATAGAAGTGTGGGGCACGCGTATTGCCCGCATTCTGGCCGTCGGCTTTGTCATCTATCTGATCTATACGTTGGTGAATATGACCCGCTAAACTGTCGCGTCATCCCGCCATTTTTCATCATAATGCGTGCCGTCGCAAAAAGGTTTGTTTTTGGATAGGCCACAGCGGCACAACACATATTTTGCACGGCTTGCGCCCACGCCATTGAACTCCGCATCCAATGGCACGTTTTTCACCCAGTACGGGCCGTGTGGCTCGATCTCAATTTCCACGTCACCCTGCGTGAGATGAGAGGTTGTCTGCTCGCCCACACTCACCCGCAAAGCACCGGAAGGGCACGCGGCCATGACGGACAAAATCTCGTCAATCTTGCCGTTTTCCGGCTGTATCCATGGTTTTTCTGTTGGGTTGAACACGTTGCGCGCAAGGCGTGAGCACTCACCAGCATGGGAGCACAACACTGGCGTATAAGACACGGTTACCTCACGCCCCTCAACCTCTCCCTTATAGGTTATTTCAGAGTTGCGGATCTTGCTGTGGTCCGGCGCGCTTTCAAAACCCGCCGCCGCATGTGAGCCATCGCAGAACGGCTTGTTCTTTGAAGCGCCACACCGGCAGAGCGCTGCAACAGGTTTTGCCTCGACCGCCTCCCCGCCCTTGTGGCGAATTTCCGGTGGGGCCGATACCACCAGCGGGCCGTCTTCCCGTGGTGTAATTTTTGTCTCGCTGCTCATGTGTGGTGTCCTCTCCGCAATTGAAGAGACCAGTGTAGCAGACAAAACCGGTGCGTCACGCGAGCGAATATCGCGGACGATCATCGCCGCCCTATCCGCCGTGATAGATCAACGACAATGTCAGCAACAATGTCCCCCAGACAATGCCATTGATGAGGGAGCGCACCTGCCCACCATCTTCGGTGATGTCGATCGATAGTGCACGACTGGCCGCGTTGCCGGGCCACATGAACAGGCCAAGAAGGCCGCGTAATAAAAACATGTCATACTCCTTTGGTATGCGCCGCAGATGCAGCAACTAAGTCCGGCCAATGAGGTGGATTGGCAAACGGGCTGGGGTTGGTGACCAGCCACAGGCTTGTGGCAATGCGTTCAGCCGCCTGCATGATGGGCGGCTGCGCATCCCGCTCGAAAATCTCGCGCACGGTTGCGCCAAACAGAGTTAGCCATTGGCTGAAATCTTCCGTGCCCACATCGGCCATCTTGGCGTGGGCCGGCACGGGCTTGCCTTTATACTCTCCGGTTTTCAACAACACAGAGCGCCAGAAAGCTTTCATTTTGGGCAGATGGTCATCCCAGCCAGCGCTCATATGGGCGGCGAAGATGGGTGCCAGACGCTCATCGGCGCGCACGCGATTGTAAAACCGATCCACCAGCAGCGACACTTGCTCCGGCGTTATGGAGCCATAGGCGGGCACGCGCTCAGCCCGACCCTGCATCGGGCCATCCAGCTGCGTGGGGACCACTGGTGTCTTTTCGATTTTGCCGTTTGGCATGAGATGCCTTTAATACATTCATTTAATTTGCATCTATTCATGTAACAGGTTTTGCGATAAAAACAACATCTAAAATGAATGTATTAGGAGACCATCCATGCGCCTCAACCAAGCCAGCGATTTTGCCCTGCGCATTCTCATGTTGCTGGCTGCAGAAGATGAGCCGCTGACCATAGACACCGTGGCCGCCCGCCTGATGCTGGTCAAATCCCACATCATGAAAATCACCGCCAAACTGGCACAGGCCGGTTTTATAGAGGCGCAACGCGGCCGCAATGGCGGCGTGGTCCTGGGCCGCCCGGCTGAGGATATCCGCATTGGCGATGTGGTGCGGCTAGTGGAATCCGACTTCGCCATTGTGGAATGCATGCGCGCAGAAGCCTCCACCTGCACATTCACCCCGCAATGCCGCCTGCGCGGTGTGGTAGAAAATGCGGCAAACGCGTTTTTGGATGTGTTGGACGCGTGTACGTTGGATCAGTTGGTGCCACCCAAACTGTCCCTACCAGCCGGCGCGCAAACCACCGCGCCAGCGCCGCCGCACGCCTAGCCTCTCACACCCACCTGCGCCTTCTCCGACTTAACTCCGCCTCGTCGTCCTCCGGCTTGACC
>JBDWQA010000001.1:0-4692 GCA_039986835.1 Hyphomicrobiales bacterium | reverse complement strand
CTTTGCAATGCAAAGCCGCCACTCTTGCATTTTGACGCGGAATCAGAACTGTCTGGAGGTTTCAAAACAGGAGTTGCCATGACTGAAGATATTCCCGCAGGATTAATCAAAGGCAGCGACGATAAACTGCGTTGCTGGTGGCATGGCAATCAAGATGACTACATCATTTATCATGACACAGAATGGGGCTGGCCCGTTGATGATGACAGGCGTCTGTTTGAAAAGATCTGCTTAGAGGGCTTTCAGTCTGGGCTGTCGTGGCTGACAATTTTGAGAAAGCGCGAAAATTTCCGAACTGCATTTGCCAATTTTGATGTGGAGAAAGTGGCCAAGTTTGGTGAGGCGGATGTGGAAAGACTGCTTCAGGATGCAGGCATTGTGCGGCATCAGGGAAAAATCAGATCTACAATCAATAATGCTGCCAGAGCATTGGACTTAAAGAGAGAGTTTGGAACTCTCGCCTCATATTTTTGGGCGTTTGAACCAGGCCCTGAATTGCGCCCGGCCACAATTGATCATGAGGCTGTAAAGCTTCTTGGCAAAACTGAAACCTCAACAAAAATCTCCAAGGATTTAAAAAAGCGTGGATGGTCATTTGTAGGGCCGACCACCGTTTATGCATTTATGCAGGCTATGGGCATGGTGAACGACCATCTGGAAGGCTGTATATGTCGTGAAAAAATTGAAGTTTCTCGCAAGGCTTTCAAACGACCTGGTCAATAGGCTTGTCGTTGAAATGGCTTTGCGTATCCAAGCTTGCCGCCATCTGGCCAATGGGTTAGGACAACGGCAAGTTTTCAGATCAACCGATTGCGCATTTCATGAGTACGAAACAGAAAAAGAAGGCCGATAAGGTCAAGGCACGCAAACCACGTGGGTTTGCTGATCGAGATGTTGCCGAAATCCGAGCGGCGGAAGCTATGATGGCGACCATACGCGAGGTCTATGAACTATATGGATTTGACCCGGTTGAGACGCCGTTGTTTGAGTTTACAGATGCGCTCGGCAAGTTTTTACCAGATACGGATCGTCCGAATGCCGGGGTGTTTTCCCTTCAGGATGATGATGAGCAGTGGATGAGCTTGCGGTACGATCTTACCGCGCCTCTTGCCCGCTATGTCGCTGAAAATTATCAAGATTTACCTAAACCGTATCGCAGTTACCGCGCGGGTTGGGTGTTTCGAAACGAAAAGCCTGGCCCAGGTCGCTTCCGTCAATTTATGCAATTCGATGCGGATACTGTCGGCACCGCATCCGTTGCAGCTGATGCCGAAATTTGCATGATGGCGGCAGATACGCTTCGTAAACTCGGATTGAAGCAAGGCGGAGAAGAGCGCGAGTTTGTTATTTACGTCAACAATCGCAAGCTGTTGGACGGTGTTATGGAAAGCGCTGGCCTGAGTGGTGATGAGCACTCAGGAACACGTCTTGCAGTCCTCCGAGCTATCGACAAGCTCGACAAATTCCCTATCCCGGAAGTGCGCAAGCTTCTTGGCGAGGGACGCATGGACGAGAGTGGTGATTTCACTAAGGGTGCAGGACTGGATGCAGACCAGACTGATACGATAATGGGCTTTGTGGAATTTCGAGATCTGGAAAGCTCCGACACTGGTGCAAACACGAAAACTCTCAAAGCACTGCGCGCGTCTGAGTTTATGGAAAATCCCAAATTTTCTGAAGGGGTTGCTGAACTTGAAACCATATCCGGCCTGTCCGGTGCCGCAGGTTACGACAGCAGTGTGATTGCAATTGCCCCCTATATTGTGCGTGGTCTAGAATACTATACAGGCCCGGTATACGAAGCATCCCTTACATTTGAAGTAGAGAATGATAAAGGCAAAGTGGTGCAATTCGGCTCTGTTGCAGGCGGTGGCCGTTATGATGGCCTTGTTGGCCGGTTCCGCGGAGAACAAGTTCCAGCCACCGGGTTTTCAATTGGCGTATCTCGTTTGTTGACAGCTCTTCGCAAGAGAAAGTTGCTGGAAAATCAAGATGAGTTAGGTCCTGTGGTCGTGTTGGTGATGGATAAAGATCAAATGGGATCGTATCAGGCCATGACACGCGAGCTGCGAGATGCGGGCATTCGGGCCGAAATGTTCCTTGGCAATCCAAAGAACTTTGGCAAGCAATTGTCCTACGCCGATAAACGCAACGCGCCGGTTGCCATTATCGAAGGATCAGATGAACGTGCGTCTGGACAAGTTCAGCTTAAAGACCTGTTTCTTGGAAAAAAACTATCTGCTGATATCACTGACAATGAAGAGTGGCGCGCTCAAAATCCTGGGCAGAAAACCATCAATCGTTCAGAACTCGTCCCAGCTGTAAAAGCGATCGTTCAAATCTACCAGGCAGACTAGGAGACTTTCCATGCTGCCGAATAATTCTGACAATCCAGTAACTAGTAAAACGAAAGCGGCATTTGGTGAACTATTCGCCCGCCACGATTGTTTCATGGCGGAAATGGCGATCTTGCAAGCCGCTGACCCATTCCTGGAGACGGCGGGGGAGGATTTGCGACGCCGAATGTTCACAACCACCGGTCCGGCTGGAGAAGAGCTTTGTTTGCGGCCGGATTTTACAATTCCGGTTTGCATATATCACTTGCAATCCAAAACAGACTTACCATGCCGATATGGTTATCTTGGTCCCGTATTCCGGCAAAGGGACGATGGACCCGGCGAATTTTTGCAGATGGGTGTAGAACATCTAGGCCGAACAGAAAAACCGCAGATCGAAGATGGCGATGTGATGGCCATAGCTGTCGAGGCCTGCCAGACATCCATTTCATCATCAGACCTTTTGCTAAAATTGGGTGATCCATCGCTCTTTTATGGCCTGCTTGCATCTTTGGGTGTGCCTGATGCTCTGAAGCACCGTCTCATTCGCGCATTCAGTCGTGGGTTAAACGCGACAATTTTGGAGCACATCCTGAGGCAGGGTGATGCAGATATTTTGCCGTTGCCGGACCAATTGGTTCCCAATTATGGAAGCAAGGCAGATCTCGCAGCCGGCGTTGGGCAGATGATGCGGGATCAGGGTTTGTCGATCTATTCAGGCCGCAGCCCTGAGGCGATCGCTGAGCGGTATATTGAAACTTACGGCCCCCAGGATTATGGCCTCTCCGGCGATGAAAAAGACCGTATTCAGACGGTCTTATCTGCCTATTTATGCTTGGAATGCCCCGCTCAAGATGTTGGCGCTAATCTATCTGCGTTTGAAGCAGAATATAACGTGTCATTTGGAGCAAAGCTGGTTGCCTACACCGAGCGCCTTTCTCATTTTGAGTCAAAATCGGGGGCGCGCGTGCCAGCGCGTTTTGTCTTCTCTTCTGGCTTCGCCAGACCCTTAGACTACTACACTGGTTTTGTATTCGAACTCTACCGCAAGGACGTATCGCGACCAATTGCGGGCGGAGGGCGTTACGATAAGCTTATGGAAATTCTAGGTGCTGACGTTTCGGTGCCAGCGGTTGGTTTTTCTCTATGGTTGGATCGATTACCTTCGTGGAGCGACGCGCAATGAGTGGCCTAATTCTCGCAATCCCATCCAAGGGGCGTCTCAAAGAGCAAGCGGAAAATATCTTCAAAGATGCCGGCTTTTCTATTGAAGTTGTTGGGTCGTCGCGCAGTTATTTCGGTCGGCTGTCCGGTTTTGACGGTGGCAAAAGCATCGATGTTTCATTTCTGTCTGCGGGAGAAATTGCCCGTGAAGCGATGCGTGGTACAATTCATCTGGGTGTCACCGGAGAAGATCTGGTGCGAGAAACACTTCGGGATGTAAATGAGAAAATTGCTTTGATAAAGCCGCTTGGGTTCGGTCACGCAGATGTTGTGGTGGCTGTTCCCGAAAGTTGGATTGATGTTAACACGATGGAAGACCTGGACGATGTGGCAGCTGGATTCCGTCGTCACTATGGCCGACGCCTACGTGTCGCCACCAAGTATTGGATGTTGACGCAAAGTTACTTCGCTACGCACGGCCTTGGGGTCTATCGGATTGTCGAAAGTCTGGGCGCAACAGAGGGCGCTCCGGCTGCAGGGTCCGCCGACATTATCGTCGACATTACCACAACCGGCTCTACGTTGCATGCCAATCATCTCAAAATTTTGAACGATGGCGTTGTTCTGAAATCGCAAGCCAACTTGATTGGGTCAAAAACTGCGGCATGGACATCGGAAGATCGGGAACTTGCCAGACAGATGTTGGAGCGTATGGATGTGGATCCGAAACTTCTAGAGTTTTCTGGAACTTCTTAGCTGATTTTTTTCTAAACCACATTTTGTGCCTCTAGGGTTCTCATTGCCCGATTTGAGTTGGAGCATTTGTCTGATTTCCGGGCCATATTTTGTTGTTGTTTTTAGCGGCCTCTTGATCGGACGTTGAGCTCAGATCCCGCTGCAGGGCTTAGGGGCGAACAAAGCTGTTCGCAGCGGGATCTTCGTCGCAGCAAAGCGTGCTGCGTTTGAGCTTCAGCTCAAATTACTTCGTCTCTTTAGCCAGACCTGTGTAACCAGGTGTCTGTGCGTCAGGTGAGCTGTCATTAGCTGGGTTGTATACGCCAGCAGAAGCTGCAGTTGCGCCAAGAGCGATGGAACCGAGGATCAGGACAGGAGCTGCGATTTTACGAAAAGTCATTTTGTTATTCCTTATTATTGTTCTTGCATTGTTTGTTTTAAGAACCGGCTGCCAACC